>LWTK01000039.1 GCA_003326205.1 Nostoc sp. ATCC 43529 | reverse complement strand
GGCGATTTTCGGACTGACGTGTTCCAGAATTTGGTCACGAACAGCTGTTTCTATACCTTCAAAAGTTTCAATTTTTGACGATGGCGTGTTTTTATACAAAATCTTAGCAATTTCTTTTACGTGAGTATCTAAAAGTTTTTTGTCTTCTGGTGTCATTGGCTTCGGCTTCTTGAAGATTTCTTTCCATCCTTAATTCTCTCGAATTAGGCTGTGGAAGTATAGCCCCCCTTTATTCGCGAGTATTCATCGCGAATATATTTTCACTCTCACTCTCTTCTTGCAAAATTGGGATGCTCCCTAATGAAATTGGCAATGGTGAAGATGGTAAGCCCAACCAAATTGAAGAAATAACCCGTATTTATGGCGAGTTTCAACACAATGCTAAACGCAAACTTGAGGTGGATGGCAAAGAACAGGATGTCATTGTTAGTAAGATTTTCGATAACGAAGACTTTGGCTATTGGCGGATTACGGTAGAACGTCCGCTCAGGCTCAATTTTCATGTGAGTGATGAACGTATAGCCAAGCTAGAAAATGAAACTGCATTTGTGAATTTAGCTGAATCTAAAAAACGGGGTGGGATAGCTTTACGAGAGATTGAGGAAGGGAAGCAGTTACAGGAATCAATTAAAGAAGTATTGCGTACTTTGAGGGCGGATAGTGTCTATAAAAATCGAGATGAGTTTGAAAGATATTTGACAGATGCGCTCAAAGCAGCTGATGTAAAAGTTGCAGCACCCTTGAAAAAAGCGATTATGAATGCTTTAGCTGAACGGGATGAAACTGCTGATATTTGTACTGATAAAGATGGTAATCCAGAACCGGATACAGATTTGAAAGATTATGAAAATGTACCGTTGAAGGATGATATTAACGAGTATATGAAGCGGGAAGTTTTGCCCCATATACCTGATGCGTGGGTAGATGAGAGTAAGACGAGGATTGGATATGAGATACCGTTTACACGGCATTTTTATGAATATGTGCCGCCGCGACCTTTGGAGAAGATTGAGCAGGAGATTAAGGATTTAGAAGAGGAGATTAGAGAATTGCCCCGAAGAGATTGTTTCATCTGTTTTGCAGGCGAAACCAACCGCGCATACCCGATGATTCTCAATCTAATTCAAACAATTAACACTTCTCCCGCCCTGAAAAATCCCCAAACCGATTTATTAGACATCCTCAACCACACAAAATCCCTGTTCACCGACCTCGCTCAAGCCATTGACCTCAGTGAACTGAGTCGCCCAGACTACGACTATGCCAGAAGTGAAGCTCAATTTATATTTGGCGGTTGGCGCTGGCAAACTAGTGAATTTTATGTGTGGCGGCTATTCTACGATCTAAAACAAGAAGTATTTACAGCCGAACGTTGCTTCTTAGATGATTCTGAACCTGTCTGCTTCATCGGCGATCTTGAAAGGGACGATTTGATTTTAGAGCTTTACGAGGAGGTCGGTATGAAGGATATCAAGCTAGATATGCAACCATTGAAACAGCTCATCAATAAAATTCGGGACACCTCACGCCCCTCATCGGGTATCAGAGGCGCACCACAAATCGGCAAAGTCTATCGCTCTGGAAATTGCAAAGTTTTTGGTGTTGTGTGGCAATCTAGTAATGGCAAACCCCACTATCAAGGTCGCCCCATTGTTGGCATTCAAAATTTAGTGCATCAGTATTTTGACCCCGACACTTGCGAACTCATAAACAATCTGCCTGATAAAAAACCAGACGTAGCAAAATTTTTACATAACGATGAAATCAGTTTTATCAATGTTTGCTACAACGAAGCAGACAATTTAAAGTTAGACTTAAATGAATTCCAACGCGGCAAATTACACGAAATTCTCCGTCAGGTTGCTTATGAGCAATTCTTAACTGCTGTGAAAATGATTGAACAGACTGAGGCACAACCATGATTGCAACTGTTCACACAACTGAAAAAGCTTTTGAAAATGCAATTATTCACGCTTTAGTGAGTAATGGTGGCTATGAAGAAGGCAATGCTAACAGCTTTAGTCAAGAACTAGCACTTGATAAGGTCATCCTGCTGCGATTTATTCAGACCTCTCAGCCAGAAGCATGGCAAAACCTGACAGACATTCATGCTGCTGAAGTAGAACTTAAATTCATCCAACGGCTGTGCCAAGAATTGGAGAATCGCGGGATGTTAGACGTGCTGCGCTATGGCATCATTGAGTACGGTGTACGCTTCAAACTGGCATTCTTCAAACCTGCTAGCAGTCTAAACCCCGATACTTTAGCACTTTACAAGCAAAACATCCTCACTGTGACTCGTCAGGTGCGCTACAGTCCAAACCATGAAAACTGCCTAGATTTACTGCTGAGTATTAATGGTTTACCAGTCGCCACAGTAGAACTAAAAAACCAGTTCACTGGACAAAATGTAGACAAAGCCAAGCGCCAGTACGTGCAAGACCGGGATAACCGAGATTTATTATTTCAATTCAAGCGGCGTGCTTTGGTGCATTTTGCCGTAGATCCCGATGAAATCTGGATGACTACCCGCATTGATGGTAGTAACACCCGTTTTCTGCCTTTTAACAAAGGCTACAACAAAGGTGCAGGCAACCCACCCAACCCAAAGGGTTACAAAACCGCTTACCTTTGGGAAGAAATCTGGGCAAAAGACAGTTGGCTAGATATCATAGGTCGTTTTTTGCACCTAGAACAAGAAATTATTAAACTTGATGGCAAAACAGTCAAAAAAGAAAGTCTGATCTTTCCTCGGTTTCACCAATTAGATGTAGTTCGCAAACTGACCGCAGATGCAAGAGTTAAAGGCCCAGGACATGACTACCTAATTCAGCATTCTGCTGGTAGTGGCAAAAGTAATTCTATTGCCTGGTTAGCTTATCAACTTGCTAGCCTATACAATGACCAAGATGAGCGAGTTTTCGATTTAGTCATCGTCATCACTGATAGAAGAGTACTAGACCAGCAACTCCAAGACACGATTTACCAGTTTGAGCATAAGCAAGGAGTCGTGCAAAAAATTGATAAAAACTCTGCACAACTAGCTGAGGCGTTGGTTTCTGGCACTAACATCATCATTACTACCTTACAAAAATTTCCTTTTGTCTTAGATAAAATTCGGGAAATCTTAGAAAAAAATAAGATTGGCGAACTTCCTAAACGCAATTACGCCCTAATTGTGGACGAAGCCCACAGTTCTCAAAGTGGCGAAGCGTCTAAGAAAATGAAAGAAGTACTTTCTATCAACGATTTAAGTCTTTCAGCCAAGCAAGAAAGCTTGGTTGACGAAGAGGATGATATTGAAGATAACATCCGCAAATCTATGCGTGCCCGTGGTAAACAAGCAAATTTGAGCTTCTTTGCTTTCACAGCCACACCCAAGCCAAAAACCTTAGAAGACTTTGGTCAGATAAATGCCCAAGGTCAACCAGAACCTTTTCATCTATATTCGATGCGGCAAGCAATTGAAGAAGGTTTCATTATGGATGTGTTGCAAAATTACACAACCTATAGAACTTACTTCAAAATCAGTAAGGCGATCGCAGACGATCCTAACATTAGTAAAAAGAAAACGAGTCAAGCGATCGCTAAATTTTTATCACTCCATCCACACAACTTAGCTCAAAAAACTGAAGTTATTATCGAGCATTTTCGCCAATGTGTGATGCATAAAATTGGTGGTAAGGCTAAGGCAATGGTGGTTACAGCTTCTCGACCCCATGTAATCAGGTATAAAGAAGAATTCGACAACTATTTACAAAAACAAGGCTATGCAGATATCAAAGCATTAGTAGCTTTTACTGCTTTTACTGATAGAGAAACTTATATCGAGTACGCTGAATCTGATATCAACGGCTTTGGTGAAAAAGAATTACCCGAAAAATTTGAAACGGTTGAATATCAACTTTTAATTGTAGCAGACAATATCAAACTGGTTTCGATCAGCCATTATTGCACACCATGTATGTAGATAAAAAACTTTCTGGTGTCAAAGCTGTACAAACCCTCTCTCGTTTGAATCGCACTTGTCCCGGCAAGGAAGACACTTTTGTTTTAGATTTTGCTAATGATGAGCAGCAAATTATTGATGCTTTTCAACCTTATTACGAACAAACGACACTAATAGCAACCACAGATCCTAACAGACTGTATGATTTAAAAAATAGGTTAGATGGCTACCAGATTATCTGGCTTAGTGAGGTAGATGCTTTTGCTAAGATATTTTTTAAATCTCAGGATAAGTTAAATAAGCGAGATCAAGGTAGACTTCACTCTTTTATTGATCCTGCTGTAGACCGTTTTAAGGGTTTAAGTGAAGAACAGCAAGATGAGTTTAAAAATAGTCTAACCGCGTTTATCCGGTTATATGCATTCTTGTCACAGATTATGCCATTTGTAGATGCAGAGCTAGAAAAATTCTATGCTTTTGCTCGTCTTTTGCAAACCAAATTACCAAAACTTAGCCAAAACGAAGCTTTTAAACTTACTGACGAAGTTGCACTAGAATATTATCGATTACAAAAAATCCGAGAAGGCCAAATAGTCTTGGAAAAAAGTATAGAATCGTGTTTACAACCCATAACTGAAGCTGGCATACCAAGAGATAAAGAAGAACAGGCTAAACTTTCAGAAATTATTGATATTCTCAACAAAAGATTTAGAACTGATTTTACTGAAGCAGACAAATATTTTTTCAGCCAAATTGAAGAAGCATTAGTTCAGGATAAAACATTATCACAACAAGCTAAAAGTAACTCAATTCAGAACTTTAAATATGGTTTTGAGGACGTATTTCTGACAAAGCTGATTGAGCGAATGGATTTAAATCAAGATATTTTTACCAAAATTATAGATTTCAAAGATTTTGGTGAAGTAGTAAAAGACTGGATGCTAAGAAAAGTGTATACAAGGTTGACACAAGAGTTCAGCTAACAAAAATGATTAAATGACTTAAAGCGTTGGTCTATTTACCTGAAAATCCCTGCTTAAGTTAGGCTCTTATGCTCATTTACTTTGCTGCACCTCTGTTTTCACAAGCTGAATTACACTTTAACCAGTACCTCACTGAAAAACTCGAATCGCTCGGTTATCAAGTCTTTTTACCACAGCGTGATGGTGCAGAACGGCATAAGCCACCTTACGACAAAATGACAAAAGAGGAACGTAGATTGGTAATGTTCCAACTTGATACGACAAAGATTATGGAGTCTGATGTATTTTTATTTGTATTAGATGGGCGCGTACCTGACGAAGGAGCTTGTGTAGAACTTGGAGTTGCGTATACCCACAAAAAACTTGAGCATCCAAACAAGTTGATAATTGGCTTACATACTGATATTCGCGCAGCATTCATTGGCTCAAAACTCAATCCAATGATACGCGTACCTTTGGAGTTCATCGCCACAACAGAGAAAGAATTGCTGCAAGTGTTGAGACATTATGACGATTTTCAAGTTATGCCTGATTTTACAAACCAGGTTTAACTGTAATTTACTGTGATTTTTGAAGCCTATTTAAATTCTGGATTCTGAATTCTGAATTGGTTTTTACTTCAAGCGCCCAGACCCAAAGAGCCTGAGCGCTTGAATATTAGGTTGCAGACAAACTTCTGCGAAGTGGGAGAATTATGCGGTCATCATGTGCATAGATCTGCAAGATTCTGCACATTTGCGGCAAGCAGCAGCACATTCCATCATTTTGGCATCGTCGCTCATCATTTCACAGGCCATAGCGCAGCGATCGCACATTTCTGCACACAGCATACAAGTGCGTTCCATGAACTCAGAACCGCCCATCATCATGTTCATACACATCATGCACATTTCAGCGCAATCACGCATCATGCTCATCATGCTCATCATGCTTTTATCCATGTGCATACCACCTTTGCTCATGCAGTGAGTCATGGTTTCCATGCACATTTTGTGACAGTTCATACAAGCATCGATACAAGCTTGCATTTCTGAAGTCATGGTTTCAGTCATCATCATCATCATAGGAAATACCTCTTGATTTATTGATGCATTAACAACGTCCTTGTTAGGACTACTTATAACAGTAGCCCCATCTTTTTTAGCAGTCAATGGGGCTTTTTCGTCAGAATTTATAAGCCTACTATCCCGATATAATTACCGGAAATTTAGATTAATTCCCCAGTTATTTAGTGTTGTTTTTGCAAAGATTCAGACATATTAAGGCTTGGATACTCCCATTTTTAAGTGGAGTTTATCGGCCAAATCAATTTTATGTTGGGGATCAAAAGTGAGAGCTAAATATTCAAGAGAAAATAATGTCATTTTTTTTAACAAATGCCTCAAAAAATATTTATTAACTTATATTAATTGAAAAAATATTAAGTTATATTACCTTGAAACTAGACATACTTCAAAGTTACACAACCACAGCGTGAAAATCTCTTGACCCGTGCATACACAATAATAGGAGTAAAGCGCAGAATGCTTTACTCCCACATCCACTCTGCACTGCCTACTTCCTAATTTCAAGAAAGAGCATTTTCTAAATCAGCTTGTAAATCTTGTTGATGCTCAATTCCTACTGAAAGACGGACTAAATTATCCTTTATTCCCCGCTTAAGTCGTTCTGTTTCTGGTAAAGAACCGTGGGTCATTTTCGTGGGATAACAAAGTAGTGACTCAACTCCTCCCAAACTTTCAGCCAGCAAAAACAACTTGAGTCGAGAAGCAAATTTTTCAACCTCAGCAAAACCGCCTTTTAATTCCAAACTAATCATCCCCCCAAAGCCAGACATTTGCTCTTTTGCTAGTTGGTGTTGTTCGTGGCTAGGTAACCCTGGATAATAAATTCGCTCAACATTAGGATGCTTTTCTAAAAAATTAGCCAAAAATAAAGCATTTTTTTCATGTTCTCGCATTCTCACAGCTAGAGTTTTAATTCCTCGCAGCACTAACCAACTATCAAAAGGACTGGGAATAGCTCCGATCGCATTTTGATAAAACTTCAGTTCAGTGTATAGTTGCTCATTAGATGTGATAACTGCACCACCAATAATATCGCTATGTCCCCCTAAATATTTAGTAGTGCTGTGAACTACAATATCAGCACCTAAATCTAACGGTCTTTGAAAATAAGGACTAGCAAAGGTATTATCAACTACTAAAATCAGATTGTGTTTGCGAGCAATATTCGCTAAGACTGCAATATCAATAATTTTTAACAAAGGATTGGTAGGAGTTTCAATCCAAATTAACTTAGTATTTGGTAAAATTGCAGATTCAAAATCAGCAATATTATCAATATCTACATAAGTAGTTGTCACGCCCCAATTTTTGACAACCTTTTCTAACAAACGATAAGTACCACCATATAAGTCATCGCCAGCAACAATATGGTCGCCACTTTTGAGCAGACTTAATACAGTAGTAGTTGCAGCCAAGCCAGAGGCAAATGCTAAACCAAATTTACCATTTTCGATAGAAGCTAAAGCTTCTTCTAAAGCAGTGCGCGTAGGGTTTCCTGTGCGGGAATATTCATATCCCTTGTGCTGACCTATGGCTTCTTGTTCATAGGTGGAAGTCAAATAAATAGGGACAATCACTGCACCTGTTTGGGGGTCTGATTGTTGACCTTCATGAATTGCTTTAGTTTCAAATTCCATGATTTTACCTTTATAAAGAAAAAACTCAGAATTCACAAGAAATTCTGTATGGCTAGTTCACTGTAATGCTTGAAAAAACATGCAGATAGGAGGCGGTCTGAAACTCCAGCTAATTGTCTCTACTGAATTCTGAATTCTGAATTCTGAATTCTAAATTCTGAATTCTCGGTTTGACTAATCCAATATCTAATTAAATCTGCTCTGGTAATTAATCCAATAGGTACATCACCGCGCTTAATAATAATACCTGTGGTTCCTGACAAAAGCAGTCGATAAGCTTCGGAAACATCAACTTCTTCATCAAGAATTGGTAGTGGTTTACCCATCACTGCCGAAACTTCCTGATTAGAAAAGTTAATACCGTCGTGAAGAAATTTCATTAAAGAAGCTTCATTGAGACTTCCTACTACATGATTATTATCAATCACTGGTAGCTGAGAAATATTTAACTTTTGCAGATAGTTTGTGGCTTGGCTCAAGGTATCACGGGGACTAACAGCAACTAGCGAAGGAAAATCTGTTTTTTGAGCCAAAATTTCTCCAACTTGAGTACTTCTGACTGCTGTACCTTCCCAAAATCCATTTTCCTGCATCCAGGCATCTGAGTAAATTTTATTAATATAATTTCTTCCCGTATCTGGTAATAGAACTACAATATGCTTTGGCTCTGTTAATCTAGCTGCGTATTTTAATGCTGCGGCTACTGCTGTACCACACGAACCTCCTACTAATAAGCCTTCTTCCCGTGCTAAACGACGAGCCATATTAAATGATTCCTTATCGCTAACACGAACCATTTCATCTACTATTTGACGATTAAAAGTTTTGGGAATAAAGTCTTCGCCAATTCCTTCAACTTTGTAAGATTTGGGTGTGTCACCTGAAAGAATTGAACCTTCCGGATCTGCTCCAACAATTACGATATTTGGATTTTGTTCTTTCAGATATTTGGCAACTCCGGAAATTGTACCACCTGTTCCCATTCCGGCAACAAACACATCAATTTTACCATTACTATCTGACCAGATTTCTGGGCCTGTAGTTAAATAATGTGCTAAAGGATTATTTGGGTTTTCAAATTGATTTGGTCTATAAGCTTTGGGTATTTCTTTGGCAAGTCTTTCCGCTACACCGTTATAACTCTCTGGTGAGTCAGGCGGTACAGATGTGGGAGTAACAACAACTTCTGCACCATAAGCTTTGAGCAAATTAATTTTATCCTGACTCATTTTATCAGGCATGACGAATATGCAGCGATATTTTTTCACTGCTGCAATTAAAGCTAGTCCTACGCCAGTATTGCCTGCGGTGGCTTCAATAATAGTACCGCCAGGTTGGAGTTGACCTGTTTTTTCTGCGGCTTCAATCATGGTTAAGGCAATTCTATCTTTGGTGCTGCCGCCAGGATTAAGATATTCTACTTTGGCATAAATAGTTGAGTGAATATCTTCGGTAATCTTGTTAAGTTTGACTAATGGAGTTCTACCAATTGCTTCCAATATATTTTCGTAAGTAGTCATAATAGCAGGTATAAAAGAGTTATAAAATGCTGTTTTGATTATTTTTGCGTACTTTGCGGTTTGTTAAAATAACCTCAGTTCGGGTTAAGACGATTTTGCGGCTAGTTATACGAAAGAATAGGAGTTTCAGCTAACGAGAGAATCATGGTTTGAGCTTATCCCGAATTCAGGTTAAAATAATTAATTTCACAATTCAAATATGTTGCTATGGTTATTAATCACTATTACAAAAAAAGTGTTCCAATTATTTAATATTGGATACATTTAGATGTGAAAACGAACCGCAAAGGACGCAAAGGCCGCAAAGATAAGAAAATCATCTTAGGATGTTGTTTGTAGAGTTTGTTGTAGTTTGAGTAATCTATCGCTTGCTGCTTGCAATGTCTCAGGTCTTTTGCTAAAGCAGAATCTGATTGATGAATGTCCTTTTTCAGGTTGGTTAAAAAAGCTGGAACCAGGAACTACAGCAACACCAATATCTTTAATTAAATGGTAAGTGAATTCAACGTCGGTTTTGTAGCCGAATTTGGAAATATCTGCAAGAACATAATACGCTCCTTTGGGAAGGAAGTAGGGAATACCAACTCGATCTAGAATTTGTAAAATGTTGTCTCGCTTCTGTTGATAGAGTTTGGCTAATTCTTGATAGTAGGATGGCGGTAGTTGCATGGCGGCAACTCCGGCTCGTTGCAATGGTGCAGGGGCACCTACTGTTAAAAAATCATGGACTTTGCGAATGGCTGCTGTTAATTCTGGGTTTGCTAGAATATAGCCGACTCGCCATCCAGTGACGCTGTAGGTTTTGGATAGTCCGTTAATGGTAACTGTGCGTTCTTCCATTCCGGGAAGGGTTGCTAAGGCGATATGTTGAGCGCCATCGTAGAGAATGTGTTCATAGATTTCGTCAGTAAAGGCCAGTACATCCCACTTTTGACAAAGTTCGGCAATTAGGGTGAGTTCTTCACGGGTGAAGACTTTGCCGGTGGGGTTGTGGGGTGTATTAATAATAATGGCTTTGGTATTGGCGTTAAAAGCTTGACGCAACTGTGTTTCATCAAATGTCCAATGTGGAGGATGCAGCGTCACATAGCGGGGTGTAGCGCCAGCTAGAATCGCATCGGGGCCATAGTTTTCATAATAAGGCTCAAATACAATTACTTCGTCGCCAGGATCGACTGTGGCCAGCATCACAGCTGCCATTGCTTCTGTGGAACCACAAGTAACAGTGATTTGAGTTTCGGGGTTGATATCTAAGCCGAGATACCAGCGAACTTTTTTGGCGATCGCTTCCCGAAATCGGCGATCGCCCCAAGTGATAGCATATTGGTTAACATCGCCCTCTATTGCTTCATAAGCTGCCTGCTTCAACTCCTCAGGACAAGGAAAATCAGGAAATCCCTGCGCTAAATTCACCGCACCATATTGCAGTGCCACCCTTGTCATTTCTCGAATCACCGACTCTGTAAACTGGTTTGCCTTCGCTGATATTTTTTGGCGCTGCATCTCACTCACCCCTTTGCCTCTTATACGATAATTTGTGTAAACCCGAATAAAACCATAATATCGATAGATTTATCGTAGTATACTCAAATTCCCAATTTAGAGGAAGGAGCCGGGACTGGGGACTAGTGACTGGGGAAATGGGGAAATGGGAAAAATAACTCTTAATTCCTAACTCCTAACTCCTAACTCAGCACTCTCCATGCCCAATGCCCAATCCCCAGTCCCCAGTCCCCTATATACTGAATTATTGAGATTAATAGTCAATTATTGAAGGTACTAATCCAGAATCATCATGAAATCTTTGCACCGTCCCGATCTCTATAGCTGGTCTAGTTTCAATCCGGCAAGAAATATTGATTTCAATGGGATTGCCTGGATTCGCCCAGATGGCAACATCTTGATTGACCCAGTAGCGCTATCTAACCATGATTGGAACCATTTGCAATCCCTCGGTGGTGTGGGTTGGATTGTGTTGACAAATTCCGAACATGTCAGGGCAAGTAAAGAAATTGCCGATCAAACTTATGCGAAGATAGCCGGCCCTGTGGCAGAAAAAGACAGTTTTCCCATACACTGCGATCGCTGGCTGTCTGATGGTGAAGAATTTGTACCTGGACTAAAGGTGATTGAACTCCAAGGTTCTAAAACGCCCGGTGAACTGGCTCTATTACTGGAGGAAACAACGTTGATTACAGGGGATTTAGTAAGGGCACGCAAGGCAGGCAGTTTGACAATATTACCTGATGACAAGCTACTGAATCGAGAGCAGGCTATTGCTTCTGTGCGGAGGTTAGCAGAACTCAGCCAGGTAGAAGCAGTGTTGGTGGGGGATGGTTGGCCTGTGTTCCGCGATGGACGCGATCGCTTAAAGGAACTTGTAGCAACATTATAAATAGCTGGAACCATGCCTTCGCATTAGGCATCGTTCCAGCAAAAATTTATACATTTTTTTAACTATTATTGGGTGTTATGAGAAGTTCCTTTTTTTAAGGGAATGCGGAAGTTTACAATCAGTGGCAGATGCGACACCGAACTGTTATCAATATACTGGTAGTTAGCAATTTGACTGACTAGCTACGTAAATGAAGAGGGGAAGGATGAACAGTTGCCGCGTTGTCGTTGTTGGCGCTGGATTCGGTGGGTTGCAAGCTGCAAAATCTTTAGCTGATTCTGGTGTAGATGTATTATTAATCGATCGCAACAACTATCACACCTTTGTACCATTGTTGTATCAGGTTGCCACAGGTGAATTAGAACCTGAGTACATTGCTTACCCAATTCGGGCAATTTTACGGCGATTCTCTTTCTTACGGAATAAAGCTAAAATTCAGTTTTTAATGGCTGAGGTTAAGCAAATTGATTTTTCAAAACGAAATATTGAAACAGATACTTGTTTAATTAGCTATGACTTTCTTGTGTTAGCAACTGGAAGTAGAACCCAGTTTTTGGGAGTTCCCGGAGCTTCAGAATACGCTTTCTCCATGAGAACGTTAGAAGAAGCAATAGCTATCCGCAATCAGATTTTGTTTTGTTTTGAGCGAGCTATTCAAGAATCTGATTCATCACGACGCCAACAACTGCTAACGTTTACCATTGTCGGCGGTGGAGCAACCGGTGTTGAGTTGGCGGGTGCTTTCGCGGAAATGCTTAGAGGCCATTTGCGTCGAGACTATCCCACACTTTTCCCAGAAGTAAGATTGATTCTCCTGCAATCTGGCGATCGCTTATTGGCCGAACTGCCAAAAAAGTTAGGAGCTTACACTCATAAACGATTACATCAACTAGGAGTAGAGGTTTATGTACGAACAAAAGTTACTAGAGTGACTTTGGAATCTGTACATCTGCAAAACGATGAGGTAATTCCAACTGCAACCGTCATTTGGACTGCGGGGTTAGAGGCAAATTATCCCACGGTATCAGAGGATCTGTCTTTAGCAAATAAGGGAAAGTTAATTGTTCATCCCACCCTGCAATTGCTAGAACAACCTAATGTTTATGCCATTGGGGATCTGGCATATCTGGAAAAGAACGGTAAACCATTAGCTGGATTTGCATCAGAGGCACTTCAACAAGGCGTGGCTGTAGCTCGAAATATTCAGCTGCAATTTCGAGGTAAATCACCACAACCTTTTAGCTATTTCCACAAAGGAATATTAGTGATTATTGGCTGCTATTCAGGTGTGGCAGAAATTGGCACATTTGCCATTACAGGCTGCTTGGCTTGGCTGATGTGGCTAGGAGTTCATTTGGTATATCTTCCTGGCTACCGCAGTCGCTTATTAGTATTATTTACTTGGCTTCATACTTATTTATCACGCGATCGCTCAGTTCGCTTAATTCTGTCTGTGAAAAAACGTTAGTTGAGTTAGGAGTGAGGAGTGAGGAGTTAGGAGTGAGGAGTTAGGAGTTATTATTCTCCCCTGCTTCCCCTGCTTCCCCATCTCCCCATCTCCCCATCTCCCGATTTATGCGGGAACAAACTTCAGCGAAACACCGTTCATGCAGTAGCGCTGGCCTGTGGGTGCGGGGCCGTCGTCAAAAACATGACCTAGATGACCACCACAGCGACTACAATGTACTTCAGTTCTAGTCATAAACAACGACCTATCTACAGTAGTAGCGATCGCACCTTCAATTGGTTTATAAAAGCTAGGCCAGCCAGTACCGCTGTTAAATTTAGTCTCAGATGTAAACAATGGTTGTTCGCACGCAGCACAATAATAGGTGCCTTCATCGTATTGTTTATCGAGAGGGCTAGTGTGAGCGCGTTCAGTCCCGTGTTTACGCAATACGCGAAACTGTTCTGGCGTTAAAATCTGACGCCACTCTTCTTCAGGTTTGCTAATTTCAAATCTACTGTTAGAAGTTGTCATTTCTTCTGACCCCCATTTGATATACCTTGATAACAAGGCTGTGCCAACTATTACTGCACTAGCCTGTAAAAAATACCGCTTGTCCATATATCTATTATTTTCCATTTCCTGGCTCACTGGCCAATCAGCTTCAGTACGGTATTCCCTGCTTTAATTATCAGAATTAGCGATTGCTCTGAATTAGCCCTGATAATCTGATTAAGATTAGATGAGAAACAACAAATTATTTTTCAATAAAATACTGGGCGGAAATCCGATCCACTTGGCTTGATTTAACACTTTAAATCAAAATCCAATAAATTCTGAATTCCTCTTCAATCATCATTTTCATCATCAGAACTTGTTAAATCCTGAGTACTGCCGGGTTTATCTTGACCGGTCAGAAACATAAATGAGCGATTGAGCCGCTTCACACCACTTAGGGTGACCAGAGTCAGCAACCCTCCTAATAATCCCATTTGCCACAGACCGCAGCCAATAGCAGCGCCTAATCCTGCTGCTGTCCAGACACAAGCAGCTGTAGTTAACCCGCGTACTTTTGGTGTTGCAGATTTTCTGGGAGACTCTTGTAAAATTAATCCAGCTCCGAGAAATCCTACTCCCGTAGCTACACCCTGTATTGTCCGACTCAGTGCGTTGGTAGCAGCATAGGGGCTATCACCCTCAGCTTGCAAAGGAATCATCACGAATAGTGCAGCTCCCATACTCACTAGCATAAAAGTTCTCATCCCTGCTGGTCTACCTCCTTGCTGACGGTTAAATCCAATCATGCAACCAACCAGCAGCGCCAAAGACAGTCTCAACGCTATATGTGGCCAATCATTGGCGGTAATAAACATCGGCCCCATTATCTTATTTCTCCTGGAGACAGAACGGAATTAGACGCCTATTGCTAGTTGACTGGATAATTACCCAGGTGTAGAGATAAAAACTTAACTACAATAAATCAATAGGTTTATCGGACATTAAGAATAATTTAACAAAAGGTTAGCAATAAGCAAAATAATACACCGAAAGCTGTAATTCCTCGATTCCTCCGAGAGGTAGAGGCTCTTGAGGCAGGGGGAGATGAGGAGATGGGGAGCAGAGGAGCAGGGGAGCAGGGGAGCAGAGGAGAGTTTTTGTACAAGTTCTTTCTCCTGTGCCCCTCTGCCCCTCCGCCTCTTCTGCCCAATGCCCAGTGCCCTGTATTTCTTAAAAAACTTCTTGCTTCGTAAAGTTGAATATGTGATACTGTAAAGCTGTAAATAAAGTACGGTATTTCTACCAAATTGCCGTAGTTTAAAAGGATAGAATTCATGCAGCTACTATGGTTCATCCCAACCCACGGAGACGGACGCTATCTTGCAACTGCTACAGGCGGAAGGGCAGTGAGCTTTGCCTATCTGCGGCAGATTGCCCAAGCGGTGGATGACCTTGGCTATACGGGAGCTTTGTTGCCAACGGGTCGCTCTTGCGAAGATGCTTGGATTGTAGCGTCAACGTTGGTATCACTGACGCGGCAGATGCGTTTTTTGGTGGCAATTCGCCCTGGCTTAGTGTCACCTGGAATAGCGGCGCGAATGGCGGCGACATTCGATCGCCTTTCTAGTGGACGGTTGCTGATTAATGTAGTTACAGGCGGCGATCCCGTAGAGTTAGCGGGAGATGGCTTGCATTTGGATCACGATCGCCGTTATGAATTGACAGATGAATTTTTGACAGTATGGCGAGCGATCGCTAGTGGCGAACAAGCCAACCTTGAGGGAGAGTATCTCAAAATTCAAGATGGCAAACTGTTGTTTCCACCAGTGCAAAAGCCATATCCACCCTTATGGTTTGGTGGATCTTCTCCCATTGCCCAAAGAATTGCTGCCAAGCACGTAGATGTTTATTTAACTTGGGGCGAACCACCAGCCCAAGTAGCCGAGAAGATTGCATCAGTGAAAAGACTTGCCCAAGCACAAGGCCGGACATTACGGTTTGGTATTCGCCTACATGTAATTGTGCGGGAAACCGAGAGTGAAGCTTGGGATGCGGCGAATCAATTAATTAAATATGTAGATGACGAAGCGATCGCTAAAGCTCAAAAAGCTTATGCGCGGATGGACTCAGAAGGACAACGGCGGATGACTCAACTACACCACGGTAGTCGAGAAGCATTAGAAATTAGTCCAAATCTGTGGGCAGGAGTTGGCTTAGTACGGGGTGGTGCCGGAACAGCCTTAGTCGGCGATCCGCAAACCGTAGCCGCTAGGATATTGGAATACGCCGATTTGGGTATTGAATCCTTTATTCTTTCTGGCTATCCCCACCTAGAAGAAGCTTATCGAGTTGCAGAACTTTTATTTCCCCATTTGCCTTTAACGAATCTCCCCGCAGTAGAGAAGCAAAATGTCTTGAGTCCATTTGGTGAGATCGTGGCAAATGAAGATTTTCCTGGGCAGCATAAAGACAAAGCTACATCCATATCCTAGTAAAGTTTAGGGTATTGGGGACTGGGGAGATGGGGGCAGGGGAAAAGGTTAAAGGTTAAAGGGAAAAGGAATAAATTTAATCTTTCCCCTTTTCCCCTTACCCCTTTCCCAATCAATGCCCAATGCCCCATGCCCATTAATAAATCAGGAGTTTAATTAAATGACAAAGATTTTGGCGATCGCAGGTAGTCCGACTCATCCTTCTAGAACTTACGGTGTTGTTGAATACACTGCTAAGCTTTTACAAGAACAAGGTTTGCATGTAGACATTATTTCAGCTAGGGATTTGCCCGCTGAAGATTTAGTTTTTGGACGATATGACAGTCCTGCTTTAGAAGAACCAAAAGCTTTACTTGCAAATGCAAATGGTGTGATTATTGCCACGCCAATTTATAAAGCTGCTTATACAGGAGTACTCAAAACATTCCTAGATTTGCTGCCACAAAAATCATTAACAGGTAAACCTGTATTACCAATTGCTCTTGGTGGGACGATCGCTCATTTATTAGCAATAGAATATGCTCTCAAACCTGTTTTATCTGAACTAGGAGCGCGGCATATTTTAGCTACTGTTTATGCAGTAGACAAACAAGTTCAACGACAACCCGATAATAGCGTCGTGTTAGAAGAAGAAATTGACCAAAGGCTCAAAGACGTTCTCAAAGAATTTGTGAAAGCTGTAGAATATGATGCAGCAGCGCCTCAAGAATTGGTTCACGCCAATTAAATAATCAAGTTTATACCTCCGTTTTTCGTAGCAGTGGGGTAATTTATACCCATCTGCTACCTTTCTGAAAAAGTTAAGAATAGAAACATAGTTTATTATCAAAAGTTCCATTTTTCTAGCGATATTTAAATAAACAAACTACAGTTATACCTGTTTTTTATTGAATTAATAACGCTGTAATTTCTAATTTTTGGCGTTGCTGAATCAGAGTATAAAATGCCAAAATTAAGTAGGTAGACATAATTCAATACAGTTCAGTTAAGCATTTCTTTCTTCTCTTTGCGTCCTTTGCGTCCTTTGCAGTTCGTAAAAAAAATTGAATTTTACCAAGAGTTTTAGCCTTAAGTGAACCGTATTGAGACATAATTAAATGTAAAATGCCAATCTCCAGAAACTAGATAGAAGAAGCTTTTTTCCTTCTTCCTTCTGCCTTCTACTTACCTTTCTTTTTCTTTGTACCTTTGCGCCTTTGCGTGAGACTAATTCATATTTCTACTCAGCAACGCCTAATTTTTATTAGATCAAATATCGATCGCGTGAATACTTCTGGTTTAAAACAAGCCAAAGTAGTTGTAGCTTCCATCGCACTAGCTGAAGCTTATTCATACCCCTGGCTTGGCTTTGTTTCTTTTGCCCTTCCCGTAGGTGCGCCTTCGTTGGAGACTCACGTCATATTAATGGCAATACGCTTTTTTGGTCAGGTTAACCAGTAAATTAGATGTAGGGCGTAAAAAAATAAACTCAATGAACGCGATGTCTAACGACAAGCCGCAAGCCATGTGCGCTTCTGAACTTGCATCTATCGTCGGCGAAGAAAATGCTGTTTGCCTTTGGGAAAATGTCGAAGTAAATCAGCAAAAACGTATTCAACAGGCTATAGCTTCTGGAAACTTTCCCAGTTGTATTGTCTATCCCCGCACCCAAGAACAGCTAGCCGCAGTCCTCGCCACAGCTTATACAAATAACTGGCGCGTTCTTCCCTGTGGCAGTGGTAGTAAACTTTCTTGGGGTGGTTTAGCCAAAGGTATTGATATTGTAGTCAGCACAGAACGCATCAACCAACTGATTGAACATGCTGTGGGTGATTTGACTGTGACTGTAGAAGCTGGGATGAAATTTTCCGATTTACAAGCACTTTTGGCAAACTCGCGGCAATTTCTCGCCCTCGATCCCACAACCCCAGAGTTAGCAACTATTGGCGGTATTGTCGCCACAGGTGATACAGGTTCTCTCCGACAACGCTATGGTAGTGTGCGCGACCAATTACTAGGTATTACTTTTGTGCGTGCTGATGGGCAAATCGCTAAAGCTGGGGGAAGAGTAGTCAAAAATGTTGCCGGATACGATTTAATGAAGTTGTTTACTGGGTCTTACGGCACATTAGGAGTTATTAGTCAAGTAACTTTTCGGCTGTACCCGTTACAAGAGGCATCAGCAACAGTGGTACTAACTGGCCAAGCTGAGGCTGTATCTCAAGCGGCTGATATTCTACGGGGTTCGGGGTTAACACCAGTCCAGGCTGATTTGCTATCAACTAAACTGGTATCTGGTTTAGGTTTAGGTAAAGGACTGGGATTAATTGCTCGGTTTCAAAGTATTAGTGAGAGTGTTAAGGAACAGTCAAATCGAGTTTTGGAACTAGGGCAAAAATTGGGTTTAGATGGGGCAATTTTTATAGATGGTGATGAAGCTAATCTATGGAAAAGATTGCAAAAACGAATACATTCTCGAATTCAAGAATCTGTAATTACCTGCAAAATAGGAGTACTGCCTACTGCTGCGATCGCGATTTTGTCTGAAGTGGAGTTTGGTTTAATTCATATTAGTAGTGGTTTGGGTTTGTTAGAATTAGAGGATAAAGATCGGGTTTTGGAAATGCGCCTACGCACTCAAGCTCATAGTGGTTTTTTAACAATTCTGGAAGCACCAGCGGCGGTTAAAGAACAAGTAGATGTTTGGGGTTATACGGGGAATGGTTTGGCATTGATGCGCCGTATTAAAGAGCAGTTTGATAGTAAGAATATTTTAAGTCCTGGTCGGTTTGTGGGGGGGATTTAGTTGGAAGAAAACGAACCGCCAAGGACGCCAAGGACGCAAAGGAAGAGGGGAAAAGAATTAATTATGCAAGTTTCAGAAAATTCTGTTAATAAAAAGGCTACTTTGAAAGATTTGCAGGGGTTTGATGGGAATCATCCACCTGAACCGAAGTTGATTGATAGTTGTGTGCATTGTGGATTTTGTCTCTCGACTTGTCCGAGTTATCGGGTGTTAGGAAAGGAGATGGATTCTCCTAGAGGACGCATCTATTTAATGGATGCAATTAATGAGGATAAGATTGCTCTTAATACGGCAACGGTAGAACATTTTGATTCATGTTTGGGATGTCTTGCTTGTGTGAGTACTTGTCCTTCTGGCGTACAGTACGACAAGTTAATTTCTGCAACTCGTCACCAAGTTGAACGCAATTATCCCCGCAGTTTGCCAGATAAATTATTTCGGCAGTTAATATTTTCTCTGTTTCCTTATCCTAATCTTTTACGAGTTTTATTAGTTCCGTTGTTGGTTTATCAAAAGTTGGGTTTTGCGAAGTTAGTTAGAACTACGGGTTTACTCAATAAAATATCTCCTCGTTTGGCAGCAATGGAATCTATTCTGCCAACAATTACTCTCAAATCTTTTCAAGATAATTTGCCTAGTGTGATTCCTGCTAAAGGTGAAAAGCGCTACCGTGTTGGGGTAATTTTGGGATGTGTACAACGGTTGTTTTTTTCTCCAGTGAATGAAGCAACGGTGCGGGTTTTAACGGCGAATGGTTGTGAAGTTGTGATTCCCAAATCTCAAGGCTGTTGTGCAGCACTTCCCGAACATCAAGGACAAACAGAACAAGCAAAGGCTTTGGCAAGGCAAATGATTGATAGTTTTGCCAAGACTGATGTAGATTTTGTAATTATCAATGCTGCTGGTTGCGGCCATACTTTAAAAGAATACGGTCATATATTAGAAGATGACCCAGAATATCGCGAAAAAGCTAAGGATTTTGCAGCTAAGGTGAAAGATGCTCAAGAGTTTTTGGCAACTGTTGGATTAACAACCAAGCTATCACCATTGACTGATAAGACTTTGAATTTAGTTTATCAAGATGCCTGCCATTTATTGCACGGTCAAAAGATTAGCGTCCAACCGCGTCAGTTATTGCGGCAAATTCCAGGAGTTAAGTTGAAAGAACCTCTAGATGCTGCTTTGTGTTGTGGCAGCGCTGGTGTTTATAATATGTTGCAACCAGAAGTTTCTGAAGAATTGGGTCAGCAAAAAGTAGAGAATTTATTGAATACCGGTGCTGAGTTAATTGCTTCTGCTAATCCGGGTTGTACTTTGCAAATTACTAAGCATTTGCAGTTGCAAGGTAAGCATATTTCAGTTATTCACCCTATGGAGTTGTTGGATTATTCAATTCGGGGTGTGAAGTTGGAAGTTTGAAAAATAAATATAGATTTCTCGTAGGGTAGTTAAAGTTTCGGGATGAAAAATTCTAGCAAAGACGCGATAAATCACTGTCTATACAAGAATAAATCTTTCGTAAAGACTGCGATTTATTGCGTCTCTTGTCAACTTTATCTATGAATTGGATGATTTATCCTGCTTCACTTTTTTGATTAATTCTATGTAGATATTAACTTCATTTACTTCTAAATCATGTTCAACTCTAGTTACTCTCCATTTCTCTTTTTTGAGGTAAACTTCCTCTCCTATTCTGGGAACAAATTGTAAATCATAGAACTTTTTGACAAAATCTTTTTGATTTTCTTCCCATAAGACTACTTTGGCGACTTCTTTGTTCATAGTTATCCTTTTTTGTTACTGAATAAATCTCAGTACTTTGATAGTATTGATGAGCCAAGTTTATCTTACTAATTCAACTCAATAACGTAGTTAAAACCACATTATTTATTAACGCTCATTGACCCTGTATTTTCTTGACTCTAAATTCACAATAAAGATACCGAAGTTTTTATAGGCGTTGCTGAATTGCGGTATGAATCCAAATGTAGAGACGTTGCAATTGCCACGTCTCTACAAAGATTTTAATATCATGCACAATCGTTTTCATACATAAAATTAGCAACGTCTTTTTACTAAGTATTTGCAGTTCCAAGATAAGAAGATTTCAGTTATTCATCCAATGCAATACTGCTCGGTTAACGATTTTTAACTCGGCATTGGGTTTGGGGAAAAGGTTAAAGGGTAAAGGTTAAAGGTTTTTTCTTTCCCCTTTCCCCTTCCCCTTTTCCCCTTAACCGACAAGTATTGTCATCCAATGGAGTTTTTGGATTATTCGATTCGGGGTGTGAAGTTGGAAGTTCAAAAAACAAAAATTTCAGTGAAAGCTAACATGATATTAGCAGGTCACTAAAATATTAAGTCTTTGTTAAATGTCTCCTTAACTTTCTTAACTGTCTTAACTGTCCTTGAACTCTCATTAAAAATCTGAAATATTAACGAAGACATTAATTTTTAGCTCCTGAAATAGCCTGAAAACATACTTTTCAGGTGATAACTGAACAACAAATTACTTGTTGTCAACGCTGAAATCTTGCAGCAGAATTCAGGAGCCACAACCCCCAATACGGTTCGGATAAGCAGTATGAACTTCCCTTGTGGTCTGGGAAAAGGTTAAGGGGTAAAGGGTAAAGGATGTATTTGAAACCTTTCCCCTTTGCCCTTTCCCCTTTAACCGAACCGTATTGCCACAACCCCTAAATAAAAAAGAGGTAATTTATGAGCGATATCAAACAAGTAGTGCCTGCTTCAGAATTCATGAAAAAGAACTTAGGAATTTCCTCAGCTCCCCTTGAAGCATACTTGAACTATGGATATGCCCTGCTTGCTATTGCTGGAGCCGATGGAGAGGTTTCAGAAGCTGAATTTAACTGGTTACTAAATCATCAGCGTGTAGTTGGCGCTCCTGAAGAAGCAATAGAGAAATACAAAACATTTGAATACAAAAATGCTAATTTAGAAGATTTGCTAAGCAAGATTACGGTTGATGTTTCTAATTGGTCGAAATCAAGGACGTTGCTATATCATGCAATTCAAATGGCTCGCGCCGATGATAATTATTCAGTTGAAGAGCAAAAAGCTGTTAAAAAAGCAGCTAAATTGTTAAAAGTTGAAGATGATATTGCGCTTGCTCTCAGCAGGTTGGTAGAGGCAGAAGAAGGGATAACTGCATTACGCAAAGCGCTACTAAAAACTGAGGTTTTAGCTTAATCGAGCAGAACGCGCACATCCCCAGATTGAGTAATCAGCATGAGCGCAGTCTCATCAGGCGTCAATACTGCTCACTTTGTGGATTTTTAACTAGGAATTGGATTTGGGGAAAAGGTTAAAGGTTTTTTCTTTCCTCTTTCCCCTTCCCCTTTTCCCCAAAACCCGACAAGTATTGCATCAGGCGTAGGCTTGTTTTGAGGTATTCACAACAACTTGTCTGGTGTAATTGGCAGGTCACGAATCCGTTTACCTGTGGCATGATAAACTGCATTCGATATGGCTGCGGCTACGCCAACAATGGGAAGTTCTCCCAAACTTTTGGTTCCGAGTGCATTCACATAAGCATCTTGTTCTTCAATAAATTGCACTTCCATATTTGGAATATCTGCATGAACGGGAATCAAGTAGTCTGAAAGATTGGCACTAACTATTCTGCCTTGGTTAGCATCCATTATGGTTTTCTCCATTAATGCCATGCCAATTCCCCAAGTAATACCACCGACAACTTGACTGCGTGCTGTCTTGAAGTTGAGAATTCGCCCTACACTATAAACGCCTACGCAACGTCTAATTTTAATTTCTCCCAAAAGTTCATCAACTGCGACTTCTACAAACATGGCACCAAAAGAGTGTTTGGCATAGTTTTTACTCTCTGGGTTGGGTGAGGTTTGTTCTGTGACTTCTAAACTTTGTAATCCCTGACGGCGCAGAATATCGGTGTAGCTGTCTCGCTGGGATGGGTTTTGTCTTAAAAATATTTGCCCTGACTCAACTGTAATATCTTCTGCTTGAGATCCATACAGGGGGGAATTTGAATCTACGATCGCCATTTCAATCATTCTATCCCGTGCGGCGATCGCTGCTTTATGTACTGCCGGCGAAACGCTGCCGACTGTAATTGAATTGCCTGTAATAGGCGCTTTCGGGTAATTGCTATCACCTAGTTGAAACTGCACTGGTAAGCCTAATACCTCAGCAGCTACCTGACTCATTACTGTATATGTCCCAGTACCAATGTCTTGAGTACCAGTTTGTAGTTTTACTTCTCCAGTAGCAAAAATTTCGACTTTCACTGATGCTGAACCAGAATTGCTGGGAAATGTCGCACTCGCCATTCCCCAACCAATCAAAAAATCACTTTCTCGCATGGAACGAGGAACTGGGTTGCGTTGTGACCAGCCAAAAATCTCTGCACCTTTTTGATAACATTGTTTGAGGGATTTACTCGACCAAGGTAATCCTGTATGGGGATCGATATCTGCATGATTTCTCAGCCTGAGTTCAATGGGGTCGATATTTAAGGCAGATGCTAGTTCATCCATTGCCGACTCTAGGGCAAACATTCCTGTTGCTTCTCCCGGCCCCCGCATAAAGGTTGGTGTACCGGCGTTGATGCGTCCCAAACGATATTTCACTTCTAAATTTTCACAAGCGTACATCATCGTTGTAGCTGCGCCAACGGGTTCTACAAAGTCATCAAATTGGGATGTTAAGGATGTGCCTGTGTGAGTAATGACTGTTAGCTTACCTTCCTTGGTTGCACCTAGCGTTAGGTGTTGTTGAGTTTGGGAACGGTAACCGCAGCTAGTATACATTTGCGATCGCTCTAAGGCAACTTTCACCGGTCGGTTGACTCGTTTGGCGGCGATGGCACAGAGAATAGTATGAGATCTTAAAAGTGCTTTACAACCAAATCCCCCGCCTAAGTATTTGGAGATGACGCGGACATTTTCTTGGGGAATATCCAAAACAGAGGCGATGGCTCTTTGGGTTGCAGAAATGCCTTGGGTGGTTTCATATAATGTCAAATTATCCCCCTCCCACATCGCTATACTTGCAGAGGGTTCTAGGGGATTATGATGTTCCATTGGTGTGGAATAAACTTCTTGCACGAGAATATCTGCTTGTGCTTTTCCAGATTCTATATTCCCTCTAGTGATTTTACCTGGCATGATGCCAAAATTTACTGTTTCTGGTTCAAATATCTCTGCCTGTGCCAATGTGATTGTTGGCACTGCTTCTTCGTAGATAACTTTAATTAAAGCTGCGGCAGTTTGGGCTTGTTCTAAAGTTTGAGCAACTACAATCCCCAGGTGTTGACCATTGTAATAAATATTGTCATTTTTCTCGGTTGGTTGAGTTTTTGGAGGAGAAAAGAAGGGTATTTTAATTAACGATGGTGTTTGCTCGTAAGTAACGATATCTATGACACCAGGCGATGCTAAGGCTTTTGCTGTGTCTATTTCGATAACTTTGCCATTGGCGATCGTACTTTCAAAAATTACGCCATAAGTCAAATTCTCTATGGGCACATCAGCTGTATATGCTGCTTCTCCCGTTACTTTAAATCTACCATCAACACGATCTAGTGGTTTACCAACAATTTTACTCATACCGTTGCTTTTCCTTTGCTGGAAAATTAAATTTAGTAGAGGTTTGCATAAAATTGTGGCAAATTAAACTTTAAAATTTAAATCCATATATATGCATAAATTTATTATGTCAATTCTCTGCAAACTTGGACTTAATAGTTACTAATTTACCGAGCATTCTCTTTTTTTGTATCATTTGCGATGGTACTGGCTCATCGGCAAACTCACAATAAAGCGCTACCTCATAAAATTAGTATAAGAAATTATTGTTGGGAATTAATCATAGTTTGCAAAGTTAATGGATCTCTTATATCATGCTGCATATTGTAATCTATTGTACCAAACTCTACTTGTAACATCAGGCGGTCTTGAGCAATGGGAGTTGTGCCTTTGTGGAAACAAAAAGTATCTTCAGCAAAGCCAAACCCTGCTTTGCCATAAATGGTTACTAGTGATTTTTGTTGATAATACCTAATAATCTCTTCATCCGTTTCACATTTAGGTAATAATAAATGTGAAAGTTTTTTCTGCTTGTGGCTGCCTCTAACGCAAACGTGTGGTCCACCTAATGCATCAACATCGGTTAAATAGAAGAAAAATTTTAAAAAGCGATAATCATCAAGATCGTAGTGAAACATTTGAAATGTTTTCATCTTTTCAAATCTTGTTGATTCCCCAGCAAAACTCCACCATAATTGATTAGATAGATGTACAGGGTTACACTCTAAATACTTACCAGCTATTGCCAATAATGTAGGATCGTTTTGCAACTTTTTAATTGCAGGACAAAGCAAAGCTGTATTAAAATAGGCAGCTAGTTTAAATATTTGACCATAATGTTTTTCTGCTGCTCCCTTCTGATTATAAAAGAAGCCTAAATGAGGTTTGTAATCACCATAACAAGCATGAAAATGAGCAAAATCAGCGATTTGAGTAACTATTTCTTTTGGAAGCTTAAGACCCAAATAAAATCCATTTTCCTTCAGGTTATTAACTACCAAATCAATATCAATACCTGGAAATAGAGTGGAACTTTTGTTGACGACTGCTTGAGAAAAATATTCGTTTCTATGAGGCAAAAAATCTTTTACAAGTCTTCCTAAAGGGAATCTACCAACTTTACGCATCAACAACCAACGACGGTTTTTAGTTAGCCCTATATAGTTTTCATAACAAATGTTATATTGCAATGAAAAATTTTTTTTAATGTTTTTTAGCATGATAAATAATCTTTATTAATAGCTATTTTCTAATAAATATTTAAAATTCTTCTTAAGGCTAATACAAAGCTTTTACTTTCATAAACTTAATAGTTACTGAAATCAATAAATTAGAAGTCGCGTAACTCTAATTAACAATTTTTGCTGCTGTGAAAATAAGCTTATATTTTTTCACGCAACAATTTGCTAATACTTAACAGCACTCAAATAAACTTATCTATAATCAAGCCCTCAAATTCACTTACCGAGATAATTCAGGGCTTAACAGGTAATAGCCATCACTACTCAAACATAGTCTCAACTTCTCGATCGGCTACTTGAGGGATAACAACTTCTTAAGGCTAGTATCAATTTATGAGCTAGCTTTTTAGCATATATACGATGAGACAAATATTACAACCTAAATCATTGCCAATTAGTGATATTGATCGCACTTATATTGTGACCAATATCACTATTATAATTCTAGTTACGACTTATTTTTGCGCTCCAACCTCCACCTCTCTATTGGTTTCGGTTTGCGACAGTTGAGTAAATAAGCCAGACGAATCTTGCGTTTTAGTGGAAGATATCATACAACTGCTGTGTAGAGTTCAACCCCTACAAGATGTTGAAAGCCCGCGAATTAAAACGCGTTTGACTAATTCAATTTTGAATTCATTGTGTGTTTGCGGTTTTGCTTCTCTAATTGCAAGTTCGCCTGCGGCTATGAATGTAGCTGTGTTGATTACTTTTCCTTTGAGAAATTCCTCAACTTCCCATACACGCCAAGGTTTAGGCGCTACCCCTCCAAAAGCGATACGTGCAGATTTGATAATCTTTTGTTCTATTTCTAAGGCAATAGCTACGGAAACGAGAGCAAATTCATAACTAGCCCGATCTCTAACTTTTAAATAATAAGATTTATATGCAAAATCTGGAATCTCAATAGCAACAATTAATTCTCCAGGTTGTAATAGATTTTCGGTTTGCGGTGTCTCACCTGGTAAAAGATAAAAATCATGAATTGAAATTCGTCGTATTTTTTCTGAGCTTTGAATGCAAATCACTGCATCTAATACTGTTAAAGCCACAGCTAAGTCTGAGGGATGAACGGCGATGCAATGTTCGCTAGTCCCAAAGATAGCGTGCATCCGATTATAACCTGTAATTGCCGCACAACCTCTACCTGGAGTGCGTTTATTACAAGGAAAAACTGGGTCACGAAAGTAGGTGCAACGAACTCGTTGCAGTAAATTTCCGCCCACAGTTGCCATATTTCGCAATTGTGGCGAAGCACTTTGTAGCAAAGCTTGGGTAATTACTGGATAACACTCTTGAATTTGTGGGTGAAAAGCTACATCACTTAATCTAGAAATTGCACCAATGCGAATTCCATGAGTTTGAAATTCAATATCTCCTAGCGGTAAACTGTTAATATCAATTAATGTATTCGCTACTTTTACCCCATCTTTGATCAATCCCAATAAATCAGTACCACCAGCAATAAATTCCGCAGTTTTGTCTTGTTGAATTGTGGCGATCGCTGCTGCTTGGGAAAAAACTTTAGCATAACTAAATGGCTGCATCTTCCATTCCCTCTAAGACATCCTGAATCGCTGCAATAATATTCGGATACGCACCACAGCGGCAAAGGTTTCCACTCATTTTTTCTCGAATTTCTGCTTCGGATTTTGGTATTTCTTCTAATATCATCCCTACGGCAGAAACAATTTGACCCGATGTGCAATATCCACATTGAAAAGCATCATGAGTGATAAAAGCTGTTTGTAGAGGATGGAGTTTGCCATCTTCTGCTAATCCCTCAATAGTAGTAATTGCATTATGGATATGCATTACTGCCAATGTCATGCAGGAGTTAATTCGTCGATTATTAACTAATACGGTACACGCACCACATTCACCGCGATCGCAAGCTTTTTTCGTACCCATTAAACCCAGCTTTTCCCGTAGTGCATCGAGTAAAGTCACGTGGGGTTCTAGCTTGAGTGAGTAGGACAAATTATTGATATTCAGAGAGAATTCTACTTCTTGTGAACTCAATATTCTGAATTCTTGGGTACGAGAGTTTAAAGTAATTGCTGCTAACGAATTTTCTTCCATATTTCGTGCAGATGCTAATAATTACATAATTTACATAATTACTCTCAACAAAAGAATGCTGAGTTACCAATGAGAATTCTTGCTCAGTACTCAGCACTTTTTCGTTAACGGTAATGTTCGATTAAATAAGCTACATCGTGAATTTAGAGGTGTTTTTGGTAATATTCCTCTATACCACCTACAGCTTTTAATAATGGCGAATCTAACGGTTCAATCCAATCCGCCACTTCACGAGCTAGACCAAGAGTTGAGACTCCTCCTGATGGTTCGAGTTGACCATTGAGTGCCTTACTTTTAATAGATTGTAAGGCATTTATGACGTTGTTTAAACGTGGAGAAGACTCAGATTTCTTGTCTTTAAGCATCTGTTCGCTAATTTCAGAAGCTCGATCAATTAGCTTGATAAATTGTTCTGTCTTGGTTTCCATAAATTTTACGGACAGCTAAACTTTTCTGCAACGATATTTCCTGCGTCAGACCACTTGATATTCGGATCTTTGGAATCTTTAATGAATGTTTGTTGACCACCGCCTGGATAGCATTCTTTAGGAGTTTGAGGACCGACAATGCCTTGATATGTTAAGGTTCCTGCTGGCAAAGTTACTGTTAGTATTTGAGTGGCTTGATTGCCCCATTGTTGATTGAGAGCTAGATTTTTGATTACTTCTACATTTGTTTTATATTTGTCAGTTGTTAAATACCTGCCATATTTGTTGTCACTGCTACTATAGTAGCGATAAAAAGTTTGGGGTTGCTCTAGTTTGACCTCCTTACATTCTGAATTCAGGAAAGTAATAGCAATATCAGCTGGCAGAGGGCATGAAGAACTAACTTCTTGGGCTAGGACTTGGGGTGGATTTACAACACGCGGCAATGAACTGATTGAAAAACTCAGAAAGCTTATACCAATATATATGGAAGCTGATTTAAATTTCATGCAAACTCCTGTTGGCGATCATTTTTGAATACAAAAATAATACAGCAAGTTTTGTACCTGATATTAGGTTTTTTGAGCAATTAAGGTCAATTTACCGAAATTGATTGCCAAAACCGAGGTAATGTTTTTTAATAAAAATCCTATTTAAAAGCAGTTTTTGTTACTACGACAATGGCAGTACTGTTGACAACTCATTCAAACGCCAAATCAGGGTTGATTCTTCAGGAAGATTGACTAAAAAAGTACTTAATAGTAACAATAACGACTATGGGTCTGCTTCAAGTGCGAGGTTGCAGAACAAGCGGATTTATCGGTGGGGATATTAAAAATTCTTAATTCTGACTTTTATGATGAACAAAAATCTAACTCAGAAATTATCAAAGCCGATAGTAGAAAAAGTTGCGATCGTTGGTGCTGGGCCGGGCGGTTTGGCTACTGCCATAGCACTTCAAAGCCAAGGTATTGACGTTCAAGTGTACGAAAAAGCACAAGAATTTCGTCCGGCTGGAACCGGATTAGGATTGGCTCCTAATGGCTTGAATTCTCTAGATGCGATCGCACCAGGAATAGTCGGAACCCTCAAAAGCTCAGGATGCCAAGTTAACCACACGGTTTTAAAGAATATCAAAGGAGAAACAATCCGGACTAGTCAAACTAAATATTTAGAGCAATATGGACAACCATTATTGACTCTTTGGTGGTATCGTTTACAGCAAGTTCTGGCATCGAGATTGCCATCTAATATCATTCACCTCAATCATCGTTGCATCGGCTTTGACCAACATGAGAAAGGTGTGAAAATTCATTTTGATGCTCAAAAAACAGTAGATGCAGATTTTTTAATTGGTGCTGATGGCGTCAACTCTGTAATTAGAGAAACTTTGTTTGGAGAGGGTAAGCCTAACTATATTGGTAGTATGTGTTGGCGTGCCGTCATCAAATATTACCACGAGTTATTTAATGACTATGAACTCGTTTTCGTCAAAGGCAATAAACAGTTCATGTACATTCTCAATGTGGGAGGTGGTTATACCAGTTGGATTACTCGCAAGTTTTCACCTGATTACTCTCTTTCTCAAAATGCCGATGAGATTAAATCTCGCATTCTCCAGGAATTAGCTGATTGGGACGAATCCTTTCGGGCGGTGGTGGAAGCGACACCAGCCGAGCAAATCTGGGAAGGGCCGATTTGCGATCGGCCACCATTAACCCAATGGAGTCAAGGCAGAGTCACTCTCTTAGGTGATGCCGCCCATCCGATGGCACCAGCTATGGGACAAGGAGCCAATACGACTTTTGAAGATGCATACGAACTGGCACAGTGTTTTTCACATTCAGCCACTCTGGAAGAAGCCCTCACCAAATACGAACAGTCTCGCATCGAACGCACAAAAATCATTCAAGCTCGTAGCGCTATGGGCGAGATGCGCTACTATGACGACACATTTACATCTCCTAGCCAGACCCCACAACGGCAGATGACGCTCAATGATGATTTTCACAAATGGGTTTATGATTACAAGCCAACCGTAGTCAGTTAAATTTTAGTTTTATAGTACAATAATACTATAATAATTTTTGAATAAAAAGCAAAAGAGGGAGTTTATCTCCCTCAATTAACAAGGCAATGATTTAGTTACAGATAGCCAACAATTACAGACGTGCTGTTGGTAACATAGCTATTGGGTTAACAGCACCCTTGCCTGCTGCATGAATCTCAAAATGGGTGTGTGGCCCTGTGCTGTGACCAGTACTGCCCATTAAAGCAATTGTCTCTCCCTGACTCACCTGCTGACCAGCTTGCACCAGAATCTTGCTGTTGTGAGCGTAGCGAGTCGTGCTGCCATCAGGATGGCGGATTTCAACGAGGTTACCGTAACCGCCATTGTTCCAGCCAGCTTTTGCTACGACCCCTTCCGCGGAAGAGAAAACGGGTGTGCCGGTAGAATTAGCAATATCAATTCCTTTGTGCATTCTTCCCCAACGCCAGCCATAGCCAGAGGTGAGAGTACCCTTTGCTGGCCATTGGTAAGCTACGGATGAAGTAGATGGAGGGGGTGTTGTTTCGTCAATCACTCTGGGTAAATATTGATCCACTGCTGCCAAAGGCGGTATCGCCTGTGGAGTAACTGTGGTTCCGCGCAGTTTACCTAAGGAATCCGAGGCGTTTACTCGTCTAGGAGGCGTTGCAACTCTGGTAGCAGATGGATTGCGAGGAGGAGTCCACTGACCAGCAGCTCCTAGACTTGGTAAGAACTCTGGATTTATTGGCTCGTTAGCGGGTATGGTGGCACGGAATTGGGGCTTAATTGGTTGAGCGTAGTTAGCTCTGGTAGGTGTCGGAACCGGAATTGGTATCGCTACGTTATTCGGTCGAGACACGGTGTTAGGTACAGGGAAATTACTGGGGGTAGAAACAGGAGTGAATGTCGCAGCAGTGTTGCTTTCAGTGGCTGCCGTTGGCACTGCTAAGTTGCCAGACTGTTGAGCGCGATATTTCTGCTGTAACCTCTGGATTTCTGCTTGTAAGCCCCGTAGACGGTCATTATTGTTGTTGTTACCGCTTGCTACCCTATTTGTTGGTTTTTCAGGCTGCTGGATTTCAACAAAGGCTCTTGGTATTGGGGTTTCACCACCCACGCCATAAGCTTTAGGAGCGATTGGATCTTTTTGCAAGTCCATCGCGCTATTTGTCTGAATTTGGTTGTCCGCAGTTACCGGTGTAGGGACGGTAACGCTACTGTTGTCAGCAATAATTTGCGATGGTGAACTGGGTAGATATGAGTTAGCACTACCAATAGTCACAGAGGAAGTAAGTTTGGGAGTATTAGCCGGCTCTACAAAACTGGGTTTAGTCGCTACAGCTATCTCAACTTGAGCAGTTGGAATAATCAGTTTTTGACTGATTTGCAGTTGATTGGGATTATTGAGGTTATTTACCTTAACTAGTTCTGATACAGATGTATTGTATCTGCTGGCGATCGCCGCTAGGGTATCTCCAGGCTTAACTTCGTAGGCTGTTCTGGTGGAGGACGCAATCAAGGTTGTTGGTGTAGTTGATGCAATTTCCTCTTGTGTCTTCTGTTTTAGCCTCGATATCAGCTTGGCTTGGTTAGCATCGCCAGAAGTCTCTGACTGCGCTAACACAGTTTTCTCAACAACAGTATTCCCAATACCAGTTTGTGATAAATTTTCGGTCTCCCCAGACCGCAATTGTGCCAGACTCTTTCTTAAACGGTTTGATTTTTCTTGTAATCGATTCAGCGCAAACTCTTGTTGTGCCTTAAGTTGTGCATTTATTTCACTGCTGGCCGTCCCAGATGTTGCCACTGTTTGTGGTACGGTTGGTAATACATTTGTAGTACTAACAACATCTTCAGCAATGGGGTTCGCTAGCTTGTTGACTGTTGGAAAAGTAGTCTCAGCTAGGGTATTGTTCGACCCCTGTGGCACTTGGAATTTTGAGCCAGTGAGATTTTTATCAACTGGTGCTTTTGCTTGGGAAAAGGTTTCTGATGCAGGAACTTGCAAAGACGTTCCACTGGCCGCAACTTGCCATTTAGCTTCAAGCCCAGGCAACTGTGAGACTGCTGTTGGTTCCACGACAACAGGATTTTCCGGCACGCTCGGTAATGAGATTGCTTGGGATTCCAGCTTGGTGGAGGCGAATTTAACCTCAGTATCACGAACAGCAGGAATGGTTGAGGTTGCCTTTTGGCTGCCTACAGGCACCGCTGCTTGGGCTTGATCGCTTTGTCGAGTCACCAAAAGGCTGGTTGCTCCCATAGAGATTGCCAAGCCAATCATGGCGGCTTTTGTCCGCACCCGGCGGTTAACTTTTGGATTAATTAAATTTAGCTGTTCTACCGGGGCATCATCGCTGCTGGGGTTATTTTTCAACACAGCTTTCACTCTTTTTTTCAATGCTCGTTTCAAAGACGACCTCCTATGATCACTAGCGCTTAACTGACCTCGATTTTTCAGCTGGATATCTAGTCAATGATCTAGATCGCAACGAACTATGGATCGAGATCACATTCACCAGAGATGCTTACGCAAGATTAACCTGCTTCTCTGATTTAGACAAGTTCACATGTGTTAGCAAAACTTAAAAATTGCTGCGTTTACTTGTCCGAACCACTCCTCACACCATTTAGGACGTTTTCTTTTTTCCGGTTTTCCGCGGCTGTCTTGCGTCAATCGCGGGGACTTGGCAAATAGTTGAGTTTTGTCAAGTCCATAGTCGCTGCCGAAAATTAAATTGCTGCGACCTCTGGAAAAGCGATGCCCCCTGCTGTAGATCTTTTCAAGATATTTCTACACAATCCGTCTTCCCAACACGAGACTTTACGTTGATTATTCCCTAAAAAACAACCGTATTAACTAGCGGCTTGTTTTGGGGAGCATTCTTGGGTACATTCAAACTAAAATAGCTCAAATGCGCTTTGTGACTGGCTTTTAGGGCATTTGTTCCCCAATATGGAATGCTGCAAATTCATCAAAATCTATCATTCAAATTTGGCTTTATCCCGAATTTTATATACAAATTTCTTATAATAAGCCTACTCCTCTTGTAAGTATCTTCCACTACATTTTATTCAAAAACACAATTTTTGGTATATTTTTTAACGGTTATGCTGACGTAAGCAGCAAAATAGTCGCCGCCACAAATCACTCATCTGATTGGTTTTCGGAAAATATTTAAGTACATATACTTAATAATAAATTAGCTAAACAACTATTGTAAATAGCCTAATTGACGCCGGCTTTCAAACAAACCGATGGCCACACTGACCGACAGATTCAAGCTCCGAACTCCAGGCTGACTCATCGGGATATACAGAGTAGCATCACAATGTGACAAAACTTCTGGTGGCAAACCAGTGGTTTCACTGCCAAATAGCAACCAATCATCGGCTTGAAACTGAAAACTGACATAATTAATACTTCCGGCGACACTATAACCCAACAATCTACCTCCACGCTCTTGGTGTACTGTTTTAAAGGCTTCTAACGATTCGTGATAGTGCAGCTTGACATAAGGCCAGTAATCCAAGCCAGCTCTTTTGAGGTAGCGATCGCTAATTTCAAATCCCAAAGGCCCGACTAAATGTAACTCCGTACCCGTAGCCGCACAAGTACGTGCAATATTACCTGTATTAGGAGGAATTTGGGGGTTAACTAAAACTACCTGAGGCATTGTCCGTATAATTTACGTATTGTATAAAATAATCTATCATCAATGTAAAACCTACCAAAAGGCAGAGGTTATTCATAGGTTTTGTTAATAATAATCAAGCATTCCCCATCGATTAGATTTTTAAAACGAACCGCAAACCCTCTCAGAATACTACCTGAGAGCATATTGGCTGAAATCAGTAAATATTAAATTTTATGTAAAGTTAAGTGGTTGCTTGTGTTTTTTCTACTGAGTACTGTCTGCACAAAAATCTACCATTTGTTTGAAGGCAGCTGTTGATTGGGCATCGGGGATTGGGAATGTTAAGTGTTGAGTTAGAAGTAGAGACGCGATTAATCAGGTCTTTACAAGAGTTAGGAGTTATTCTCCTTGTCCTCCGTTCCTTGCGCGTCTCCCTGAAAAGAAGTTTGGATGCCTGCGGCAAGCCCTTCAGTTTCAGCATTAGCTCATGGGGAAAATCCCCAAGACCCTTCGGGTTCGCCAGCCACCCTTGCGGTAAACCGCTTCGCGTCTACGACGGAAACAGCCAAGATGGGGGATGCCTCACCGCGTTGCTTCACCGCAAAGCCTCTAGGTTGGAAGCCTACGCTCCAACTTCTGTGTTTGTCTCTCCATCTCCCAAGTCTTGAATTTCTAGAGCCTTTAGCTACGCCAGCAGGGACGAACACAATTTGTCTTCGAGTTCAATTTCCCGTTCCTGGGTGGTAGTAATAGCCTGGGTAATAACGCGCTGGCTGTCAAAACCGACTCCGTGTAGCTGCAACCACTGTTGAGCTTCATTGCCTTCGCGGAGAATTTTGTGCAAAGGTGAAAGGAAACAGCTAAAGCCTTGTTGTTTGGCGATCGCCCAAACATCTTTGTAAATTTGGGTAATCCAATCCCTAGCTGTGATGCTTCTGCCATCTTGCCAATGGGTTAGCTGAGCATCAAGACTAGTGGCCGCCGCGGCAGTTTCATTGTCAGCAGTCAAAATGACGAGTTGTTCAGGAGAAAAAGTACTTTGAGTTAGGGGGTCAATACTAGGATTTTCAATTATTTGTAACAGACGCGCTTCTAATAAGGCGGTAATCGCTAGTAAGGCAATGGGATCTGTAACTAAATCACAAATTCGCAGTTCTAGCCGATTTAGATCGTAGGGACGGCGATCGCCATTTGGTCGCACTGATGCCCATAAATGTCTGACATTTTGCATTGTCCCAGCAGCAAGTTGATTTTCCACCCACTGAATATGATGGGCGTGGCTGGCAAACAACGGCACATGTTTAGGGGTTTGCGGGAATAGACCCCAACGGGTGGAGTGATAGCCTGTAGCTTTGCCATCCAAAAATGGAGATGAGGCACTCAGGGCTAAAAATAAAGGTGCTTCTAAACGAATCACCCTACACGCTCGCATTAATATTTCTGGGTCGCTAATGCCGATATTGATATGTACGCTAGCGGTAACTACTTTTGTGCCGTAAGTTTGCTCTATGTAGTCATGATAGGGGTTGGCTGGATCGGAACGCATAAAGCGATCGCTCCCACCTAAAGACAGAGTACTTCCTGGTATGAGGGTGTAATTACCCAAGCGATTGAGGTAGTTTCGCAACGTCCGTCTGGGATGGAGTAGGGCACACAATAAATTCTCGTAACTAGCCGATGGCTGGGTTGTATATTCCACGTTACGGCTATCTGGCTCCCGAACAAATCCATCCAAAGCTGCAACAATTTTGTCGGAGAGACCAACGATTTCACCTTGAGGCGTGCCAGTATACATCTCAATCTCAAAGCCTTTTAATAAGACCACCTTGTTCTCCTTGGCTCTCTGTTGCCTATAAATTGTATCGAATTAGACGAATCTCTGGATCTATCTTTGATCCAATCAAAGGTTAAGAATCATTGAATCGCTAACTCATCCCAAATCAGGACGACAAACTTGTGAGTTTATCCTCTGAAATTTTATTTCTTTATTAAGTATTAAATATATCTTATACTATCTACGCACTATATAGTTCTAGATCGTCTGTGTTTATTGAATTACTTTGTTTGAAACAATTAGCTTCTACTTAATACGCTTTCATTTATGGAGTTTTTTATTAGACATCGGCTACTAATTAAAAATAAAAGATATACCTTTAGATAGATATTAAATTATACAAATCTATGAATTTTTTATCTAAATTGGCTTACTCAATACATTTTCTCTGACAGCATTGTCAGGAAGATTAAAAAGCAAGACTAAAAATCAGAACTTGTGCCGTTATCGGAGATATGTCTTCTGATTGAGCAAGTTAGCAATTATCCAATTATCCAGATCTGTTAATGATTGTCTGGCAAACTACGATAGGGAATACACACTGAATACTGTTGATTTTGACCCAATGTACGCAAACTCTTCTACAGTATGTAAAAAAATCATAGAAGAAGAACAGGGCTAAATTGAAGAAGGGAGAAGGCAGAGGGCAGAGGGCAGAAGGTTTTGTTTAGAAGGGGATTCAGACCCCTCCTAAACAAGGGCAACTTTTCTTGAAATTTGGTGTTCTTGTCTTAAACCCTTACTTCCTACGGTCGTGGCAGAGGTCAGGAATCAGAATTTCCTTCTGCCTTTTGCCTCCTGGCCTCTGCCTTTCTTGATAACCCTCACCTATAAACTAAATGTCAGCCAATCTATGCAACTTGCACACATAGTTGGTTTTTGAATCATTTTTGATAAGCCCGTGACGAGGATTGAACTCGTGACCTCACCCTTACCAAGGGTGTGCTCTACCACTGAGCCACACGGGCGAAATATAAATTTTCTTAGCTACAATCCTGGAGATTTTTACTTTTACCCAGCTATTGTAACTTATGAATTCGTGAGAGGTGGGCCGGGCTGGATTTGAACCAGCGTAGGCGCTAGCCAACGGATTTACAGTCCGTCTCCATTAACCACTCGGACACCGACCCATTTGTCTCACGATTTAACATCATAGCACTGGTTTTTAGTAATTGCAAGTGTTTATAAAAAAGAAATTTTTGGTAGAGACGCAATCAAACCACGCCTCTACAATTTGTAAAAACTTGTTCTAACTAAGCACTCATCTCCAACATTCGTTGCATTGGTCGGAGTGCAGCAAGGCGGATATCTTCGGACATGGTAATTTCGGGAGTGCGATTTTTCATTGCCCAGTAGAGCTTTTCTAAGGTGTTTAAGCGCATAAAGGGACATTCGTTACAAGCGCAGTTATTCATCGGCGGCGCGGGAATGAAGCGCTTTTGGGGAGCTAGTTTTTGCATTTGGTGAATGATTCCCGGCTCCGTTGCCACGATAAATTCCTGGGAGGAACTGTTTTGACAATGTTTGAGTAAGGCTGCTGTGGAACCAATAAAGCTGGCGTGGCGCAATACACTAGTTTCACATTCTGGGTGGGCGATCGCCTCTGCTTGTGGGTGGGCAATCTTTAACTCGACAATTTTCTTTTCGGAAAAGGTCTCATGGACGACACAGCTACCTTGCCATAGCACCAAGTCGCGTCCAGTTTGTTCCATGACGTAGCGCCCCAAATTTCGATCTGGGGCAAAAATAATCGGCTGGTCTTTGGGTATTTGCTCTACAATCTTGACAGCATTGGAACTAGTACAGATGATATCGCTCATTGCCTTAATCTCAGCAGAGCAGTTGATGTAAGACACTACTAGGTGATCTGGATGTGCTGCTTTAAAAGCGGCAAATTCCTTTGGCGGACAACTATCTGCTAAAGAGCAACCAGCATTCAAATCTGGTAAAAGTACTAATTTATCGGGATTAAGTATCTTTGCTGTTTCTGCCATAAAGTGAACGCCAGCAAAGACAATTACATCTGCACTGGTATTTTGTGCTGCTTTCGCCAGCTGTAAGGAATCGCCAATAAAGTCTGCAATATCTTGAATATCCGGCTCTTGATAATAATGCGCCAGAATCACCGCGTTAAGTTCTTTTTTGAGACTCTCAATGGCGCCAAACAAATCTAATGGTAGTTCACCCGGTTGGGTTTTTTCTCGTTGAGCTAGTGCAGTGGTAAACACAGTTAAGGGTTGCTCTTAGTTGCAATTTGTAGTCTTGTTAAATTAATTATAGTAGTTTTTACCAAAAATAGTGGGGTGTTGATTTTATAGAGATAATGTCCAAATTCGGCTGAGTTTCATATCCTGGAGATAGACGGCAAGGAAAGTGGCATGACCAGTCAGAAAACTCATTCGATAACCCTCAAAATTGCTGTAGTTGGAGATGTTCACGACCAATGGGAAGTAGAAGATGGCATTGCACTCAAGCATTTGGGTGTTGATTTAGTGCTGTTTGTTGGGGATTTTGGTAACGAGTCGGTGGAAGTGGTAAAAGCGATCGCTTCTGTTGACATTCCCAAAGCAGCAGTCATGGGCAACCACGATGCCTGGTTCACAGCTACGGAATGGGGACGCAAAAAGTGTCCCTACGACCGTTCCAAGGAGGATTGGGTACAGGAACAACTCGATTTATTAGGCCCTGCCCATGTCGGTTACGGTAAATTAGATTTTCCGGCTTGGGAATTAACTGTAGTGGGGGGTCGTCCGTTTACTTGGGGTGGTCCGGAGTGGAAATTTGCGGACATCTGTCGTGAACGTTATGGAGTGACAGATTTGGAAGAATCTGGCGATCGCATCGTCAAAGCGGTTAAAAGCGCTGCCTACGAGACGATTATTTTTCTGGGTCATAACGGGCCTAGTGGATTAGGCGATCGGCCAGAAGATCCCTGCGGCAAAGACTGGCATCCTATTGGTGGCGACTTTGGCGATCCAGATTTGGCTGAGGCGATTTCTCAGGCTGTTACTGCTGGTAAGACCATTCCTTTGGTGACATTTGGTCACATGCACCGAACTTTACGGCACACCAAGAAAGAACTGCGAAAACCTGTTTTTAGAAGTCCAGAGGGAACAATTTACTTGAATGCGGCTACTGTGCCCAGGATAGTGGAAAATGACGGCGAGAAGCTGCGTAATTTTTCCTTGGTTTCTTTAGAGGCGGGTGTGGTTACCCAAGCCTCCTTAGTGTGGGTGGGGAATGATTTTCAGGTGGTGTCAGAGGAAATTTTGTACGAGCGATCGCATTCAGTAGTGCAACCTGCATAGTGATAAGATATAGTATGATCTGTCAGCTTTGGTGCTAACCGACAAATGCGGGTAGCCACTAGCTCGGCAGTTTATTTGGAGAGGTGGCAGAGTGGTCGATTGCGTCCGACTTGAAATCGGATGAACCGAAAGGTTCCGGGAGTTCGAATCTCCCCTTCTCCGTTGGATAAATGTTGTTATAAAATCTAACTAGATTTTTGCATCTACAATATATTCAAATGGATGCAAAAAATATTTGGTTAGCAACTAATGAAAAATCTCAACATTAAAGAAGAAGCCCATAAATTAATCGACAGATTGCCAGAAAATTCCACATGGGATGATTTGATGTACCAAATTTATGTTCGGCAAACTGTTGAAGCTGGACTGGCAGATAGCAAAGCTGGTAATGTGATTTCTGTACAAGAAGTGCGGAAAAAGTTTGGACTACCAGAGTGAAAGTTTACTGGACAGAAACAGCGGTGGAAAATCTCTCCGCAATTTATAGTTATATTGCCCAAACTTCTCCACAATATGCAGCGAGGATAGTTGACCGTATAACTAGACGTTCTGAACAGATTGCAAATTTTCCTTTGTCGGGTCGAATTGTATCAGAGTTTGAAACTGAGCAAATTCGAGAAGTGATTGAAGGTTCCTATAGAATTATTTATTATATTAAACCCGAACAAATTGAAGTACTAGCTGTGATACATGGTTCACAGCAAATTAAATTCTGAAAATGAGTAATGTTGAATGTCACTTTGTTCGATCCAACTGACAAGTTGGCTTTCAGCCTATTTGGCTGTTAAACATCAAGCTTCTTCATCAAAAACAGTCTTCTACGATTCTAAGTCTATAAAGCTGATAGAAGTGTAAGATGCTTAAGCTCAACCATACACTTAGGATCTTAAGCAATAAAAAGCACTTTTACGTAATAGTGATATTTATAATTTATACAATATAATTTAATTTGCCCCTTGCTCCCAAGCCGCCATGAACAAAGCTTAGGCAGATAAAAAATTTTCAAATTTGTAAAAAAAGGTAACAAATTGAAGTATGCAAGAACAAGTAAAACCTGGTTTACACGAGCAAGTGCAACGAAAATTATACATATTAAGCCACGAAGAACAAAAAATTCTTCATAAATTTGGTAATGAATGGTTTGTAAGTAGGCTCGATGGTTTAAAAATTGGAGACAGAAGTGAATATAAGTATGCCTTGATTAAAGCACCTAGAAACTATCAGGAGCTTTTTAATTTTGAAAGAGAATTAATCATTATTTTTAGTGATTATGAATCTTTTCAGCCTAGATCGATTGATGCGATTGATGCTGTTTCAGATAAGCTTCAAGATTTAAGAATAGACAAAATATGTAGTGTTATGTTAAGTAAAGATGATAAAATAGAAGAAAAAATCAGAAATATTTTAAAAGAATCTCAAGAATCTCAAATTATAGTTCCAATATCTTATAGTGAAATTCTAAATAGTCTTAATGATTCTTATTTTTTAAGAAATAAATTTAGAAACAATTTTTATAGAAGGGACTTATTTGATTTTCAATCACCATTAAAAAAAGATTTATATTTTTTTGGCAGAAGCGATATTATTAATAAAATAGTAAACAGGCATTTTTCAAATGAGAATTCAGGATTATTTGGGTTACGGAAAACAGGAAAAACTTCTGTAATTTTTGGTATTCAAAGGGCACTAGATAAAATAGGTGCAAAGTCAATTTTGATTAGTTGCGATGATACTAGTTTTCAACAAAGGAGATGGAATAAATGCTTACATTATATAATTGTCCAAATAAATAAAAAATATGAATTAAATTTAAAATTGCAAACAGAAGATCAATATACACAAGAAAATGCTTCTCAAATTTTTGCTGAAGAAATTTGTCGAATATATAATATTTTACAACAAAAAAGTATTTTAATCATATTTGATGAAATCGAGCGTATAACTTTTAATGTTTCTAGTGTTATACACTGGGAAAAAAATTTGGACTTTATATTTTTCTGGCAAACTCTAAGAGCTAATTTCCAAAAATTAAATAATGTTTTTTCCTATTTAATCGTAGGAACTAACCCAATGTGTATAGAACAGTCAAGTATTCTTGGTAAAGATAACCCTATATTTCACTCAATACCAATTGAATACTTACCAAGATTTGATGTCCCACAAACCAGAGATATGGTTAGAAAACTTGGAAGAATTATGGGATTGCAGTTTGAGGAGATAATTTATTCAAAATTAACAGAAGATTATGGTGGACATCCATTTTTAATCAGACAAGTATGTAGTTTAATCCATAAGCTAAACAATCAACACCTCCCATTTACAGTAGATAGAATTACTTATGATAAGGCTAAAAATGAATTTGATAAAAATCATGCTCCTAAATACATTGAAATGATGGTTAACGTATTAACTGAATTTTATGTTGATGAGTACGATTTACTAGAATATTTAGCGATTGGCGATCTTAAATTTTTTAATCAATATGCTAGTGAGTCACCAGAATATACTAATCATTTAAAAGGTTATGGAATAATCAGCCAGACTAGAGATGAATACGATTTTAAAATAGATGCGGTAAAACAATATTTAATACAAAAAAATAAATATAAAAAGGTTAACACAAGCAATGAAGATATGTTAAATGAAATATCTCAAAGAAGAAATGCTTTAGAACCGAAGTTAAGGAAAATAGTGCGTACTCAGTTAAAGGCGAAATACGGAGAGAATCAAGCAAGAGAGAAATTACTACTTTATTTTAGTAAAGAGGAACAAAAAAAGTATAATCATCTAGCTTATAAAGATTTGTTCGATCCTGATAAGGTAAATATATTTTTTGAAATATTGAAAAATATAATTAAAAAAGAATGGTCAACTTTTGAACACATTTTTTCACGTAAACAAGAAGAATTTAATTCAAAAATGGACGCTATAAACAAATATAGAGCTGATGCCCATGCAAAACAGATGACACAAGATAAGATGGGTCACTTTAGAGACTGTATGACATGGATTGAAAACCATGTTAATGATTTTTTAGAAGACTAAAACTAAAGTATTATTTAACCCACGGAAGAGGAAAGGCAAAAAAATGTCCCAAAACTTTTAGAGGAAATGCGCCTTCGCCGTGAGAGTCGTCGGACTGATGTGGAATGGCCTGATAGTACTGCATTAATCCGAGAAGACCGAGACAGATGACTACTCCTCTCAGATGCGTTGTAGATGCCAGTGTAGCTATTAAACAATTTATACCTGACGATCCGCTAACGCCGAAAGTTAATCAACTGTTTGCTCACCTTGCCTATCCCCAGACAGAAATTTTTGTACCCGAATCTGTTTTACATTGAATGTGGCAACATTATTTGGAAGTATGTCCGCGCCGGACTTTATGCTGTTGCTGATGTACCAAAGGATTTAGCAACTCTCAAAGGCTTTCCCTTGCGTGTTGTCTCGACGGCTGATTTGATGGCGGATGCAGTTAGTATTGTCTTGACTTATAAAATCTCTGCTTATGATGGTTCTTATGTTGTGCTTTCACAGCAGGTAGGTGCTACTTTGCTAACTCTCGATAGTAAGCTGGTGAAAGCTTTAAGTACTTCGTCTTATAATTTCTCCTCATTTAATGATTTTCAGGTTCCATAGTTGCGGTTAATATAGAAGCGATCGCCAATTTAACAAAGCAGGCTTATTGCCTACTATTTTTCTTTTTGAATATCAAATTATCAAACATGGCTTTTACTTATAACCGCAGGGTTCGCTTTCAAGATACTGATGCTGCTGGGGTAGTTTATTTTGCCAATGTTCTGGGTATCTGTCATGAAGCGTATGAAGAATCTCTAGAAGCATCAAGTATTAATCTCAAAGATTTTTTTAATAACCCATCTGTGGCTTTCCCTATCGTTCACGCTAGTGTAGATTTTTTACGTCCTATGTTTGTAGGGGATAAGTTGTTAATTAGCTTAATTCCCCAAAAACTAGGTGTTGATAAGTTTGAAATTAATTATGAAATTACTGTGGGTGAGGTGGTAGTTGCTAAGGCTATTACTCGGCATGTTTGTATTGATGTGAGTAGTAGAGTTAAGCAGGAATTACCTGATGAGATAACTCAGTGGTTGGAAACGAACCGCAGAGGCGCTGAGGGCGCGGAGAGAAGAAGGGCAAGAGAGGTTATTTGAGAGGATTTTGTAGGTATTCTATTGCTATTTTTTGTAACTGTTGGCGGTTAATTTTACCTTGGGAGTTACGGGGTAAGTTTTGCTGGGGAATCCAATATTTCGGGATTTTAAATTTGCTAAGTTTGTCTTTGAGTAGGGTTTGGATTTTTAAGCCGCAGATATTTGATTTTTTGGGAATATAAATTGCTGTTAAGGCTTGTCCCCAGTGTTGATCTGGAATACCTATAACACAAATATCAGTAACGAGTTGAGTTTCTCGTATGGCTGATTCAATTTCCGCTGGGTAAATATTTTCTCCGCCTGTAATAATTTTTTCGCTGCTACGTCCGACAATATTTAAATATCCTTGGTCGTCGAAAAATCCTAAATCGTCTACTTGGAAATTATCCTGGTTTGCTTGGATTATAGGATAATAACCAAGTGCTAAAGATTGAGCTTTAATAGTGATATTTCCTATTTGATTGCAATTTAAAATTTCACCTTGCTGATTACGAATAATTACTTGGGCATGGGGAAGAATTTGACCGCTGCTGATTTTACCATTTAAGAAATCGTCTGGTTTTAGGGTGGCAATTTGAGAGGCGGTTTCTGTCATGCCGTATGTTAGTGCTAACCGAATACGATGAAATTTCGCTTTTTCTAATAGTTCTTCCCATGCGGGTGCACCTCCTAAAAGAACGGTGTTAAATTGGGTTAGCGATTGTGTTAATTCAGGATTTTGTAGGAGTCTTTGTAATTGAGTTGGTACTAAAGATATGAAAAACTCTGATTGTTTAATATTCAATGTTTGGCCAGATTCTAGGGTTTTGAATGGCAGGATAGCTAGCTTGCCTCCAGTGGTGAATGAACGTAAAAATTGCATTAAACCGCTGACGTGATATAGCGGCAATACACAAAAAGAATTGATTTGGTTTCGCTGAAAGTATTGTGTAAATCCTCTGACAGATGCAATGAGAGTTTCCCAAGTATGGATGGCAAATTTAATTTGTCCTGATGAACCACCTGTGGGAATCATGATGAGTGGGGATTGGGCATTGGGCATAGGGCATAAGGCATTATTCTTATTCCCCATACCCCATGCCCCATGCGCTATTCCCCAAATAATATCTGGCTGGACTAAATCAAGGACTTGTTGCCATTCTTGGGTTCCCCAGTCGGGGTTACAGAGAAAAACTGGGCAGTTAGCTGCACAAGCGGCAAGAAAACTTGCTAGAAATCGTAATGGTTCGCGTTCGGCTAAGATAATTTTGGGCGGTGTTTTTGACGCTGATAACTGTGTTATTTCTAAATATAATTCTTGAGCTATTTGGTTAAATTGATGGCTTTCGTAACCAATCAACCAATTATTTTCGCTTAAGTTATTAAGATAGTCTAACGGTTTTTCCATAGACTTTGAAGCCAGGTATCTTCTTGTTCAAAAAAGTGGTCGATGCCAAAACCAACTGCCCTGTTATTTTGGGATAATTCTACTGCTAGTTGGAGTGCTGCTTGTCTTGCGATCGCAGTTTCAAATACTGATGAAAATACAACATCAATTTTATGTTGTTGACAAAATTTTCTCAGCCGAGATGGCGATCCAATTATCCCAGGTTTAATGACAAAAATTCCTCGCCAACCTTGTTCATAACAAGCAATGAGTTGTCTGAGTGTGGCGACTGATTCATCTAAAGCAATCGCTGTTCCATAACATATACTCAATTCCAACATTCCTTGAAATTCTTCAACGGGTAGCGGTTGTTCTATAAATTCAATTTGTGGGTTTAGTTCTCGATTTGCCTGGATATTGTCACAAGTCCACAGCCATAAGTTAGCTTCTTCATAGCTGAGTCCACCGTTCGCATCTAATCGCAATTTGCTAGAAGCTGGTAAAGTCTGTATCAATGACTCAAAAATTTTAAGTTCATTAGCGATCGCATCTACACCAATTTTCCATTTAAATGTGCGATATCCCTGCTGCCATAAACTTTGCCATTGAGTTAAAGCTGCTTCCCCAGCAGGGAGTAAGGCACTGTAGGAGGACACGGAGACGCGGGGACACGGGGACACGGGGAATTCATGAATTTCATTCTCGGCGTCCCCGCGTCTCTCACTCTCCGCGTCCTCTTTACACATCTCCCGCGCTGACTCGAAGCCAAATTGACAAGCGGGTAACTCATCTGGGATGGAGAAAATCGTTTCGTCTGTGATTTCTGCTGGGAGTTGGCGACAAAAATCTAATGCTTGTTCTATGGTTTCTGAACCAAACCAGCTAATTGGCGCGATTTCTCCCCAGCCAACTGTTCCTGATTCGTCGGTAAGACGGAGAATAATCCCATCTCGAATATCCCATTTACCATGATTCGTGGTCAGCGATCGCACAAATCTTCGCCGATAAGGACGAAATTCAAATCTGTAAATCACTATCTTGATTAGTCATTAGTCATTAGTCATTAGTCATTTGCCCTATGCCCAATGCTCAATAACTAAAGCACAAATCCTAAGCCTAAAAGCAAGCAACTCCAAAAATGCACGGCGACGGCGATGAATTTACAGTTACTAACTTTGTCTGGTTGATGATGATTTTCTTGGACGTGGCGGCATAATTTGACGGCGAAGGGTAAACTCAACCAACTTAGCAATGTCCAGGCTGGAAAAATTCCCGATAGCACAAACACTAAAGTCAGGGGATAAATGCTGCTAGTGAACCAAAATAGCAGTTGGGCACCTTTTTCGGTTCCGAGGCGAACGATGGGCGATCGCTTGCCTGCGGCTATGTCATCCTTAACTTGGTGAAAGTGCGAGCAAAATAAAATCAAGGTTGTGGCAATGCCAACAATAACTGAGGCTGCTAAACTCGTCATTGACCAAGTTTGAGTTTGGCTGTAATATGCTGCCTCCACTCCTAAGGGGCCAAAGGCAAAAAAGCAAAGAATTTCGCCTAAACCCTGATATCCTAAGCGAAAGGGAGGGCCTTGGTACATATAGCCCAAACCACAGCACAGCAAAATTATACCGATAACAGTTAGGTCTTGTTGCCAAAAAGCGATCGCTACTATCCCCAGCAACCCCAAACCTAAACACAAATTCCCTAACCAGAATATTAATTTTTTATTACCAGTTAAATTTACCAGAGAATGGTGTTTGTTTTTATCGATACCTGTTTCGGAATCAAAAACATCATTACTGATATTTTCCCAGGCAAGAATTAAAATTGCCGCAGCTACAAAAGTAGAAAATATTGCCCCATTGAAAATTTTTGTTTCAGCATAAGCTACTGCTGTTCCTACCCAAATCGGCATGATGGCAACGCTGTACATTGGCGGTTTAATAGCTGCCATCCATAACTTAGTATTGGGATATAAAATCTGCTTGGTAGTCATCAGTCGCAATTAATTAAATTCCCAGAATGTCACTTACACAAAATATTTTTCGTGTCAGAATTCTCCGATTCACGATAATATTTCATGAATGAATATACCAATCATACTAGATTGCTTATAAATTCTGACTTCTAACTCTTGGATGCACAATTTTTACCTTTTGGTCATGGGGTTCTATTCCAGACTCCGATACTGAAGTTGCAGTCTAGGCTACAACTTGCTTCTCAGGTTCTAAGAACACCACTAATAAGGCAAATCTTACGCTGGTGAAATGGCAACTTAATATGTTACCTGTAAAAATACGACCACGATTAATTACACTTTAGGAAGTTAACTTAAAAAAAATTTACTATCGATAAGATCCATGACAGTTTCACCATGTCGTAGCAACTTGTTTGTACAGCACAAAGATTTATTTCAATTTCTCTTAGCAGTGCAAAAAAAGTGCATCAAAAATAATTCTACGCAAATTGTCAGTATCTCCCAAGAGATCGATTTAGTTGACCCTTTACTTGTATTGGATCGATTTACACAAGCAAATGAAATAAATTTTTACTTTGAGGATAAAGGCAAAGGAGAAGCGATCGCTGCAATTGATTCTGTAGAAAAGTTACAAGTTGATGGTAAAGACCGTTTTACTAAAGCTGAGTATTTTATCAAATCTTGCCTAAAAAATATAATTAATTTTGGTAACTCTAACTTACCTTTTTCTGGTCCTCATTTTTTTTGTTATTTCAGCTTTTTCGACCAAAATTCCCAAGCCGATTATCCATTTCCATCTGCTACCATTTTTCTGCCCCGTTGGCAAGTAGCTGTGAAAAACCAGCGTTGTATATTAGTAACAAATTTAACGATAAATGCTGATGTCAATATTCAAAAAATATTGCACACCTTACAAACAAAAATTGAATTTCTCCAATCTTTAGAAGATTATTCTCCAGATATTGATTTTTCCACAAAATTTTACCAAAAATCTCTCGCAAATGCAGAGTTATTTAAATATTCAGTAGCTTCTGTTTTAGAAAAAATCCAGTCTAGCCATTTAAGTAAGATTGTCTTAGCAGATATACTAGATGTAAAATCCAGCAATCATTTTGACTTAGTTAAATCATTAAATAATCTCAGGCAAATACATCCTAATTGTTATATTTTTTCTACAAGTAATGGCAAAGGACAAAACTTTATTGGCGCAAGTCCCGAACGCTTAATTAGTATTCATAATCAGCAGTTAATCACTGATGCATTGGCTGGTTCTGCGCCACGAGGTAAAACTCCTGCTGAAGATGCAGCTAAAGCTAATCGCTTACTCAATAGTGAAAAAGAAAGGCACGAACATTCGCTGGTGCTTAATTTTATAACTCAACGCCTATGCCATTTAGGTTTGTTACCCCAAATATTAGCACCTCGTTTGCGACAATTATCCAACATCCAGCATTTATGGACACCAATCAGTGCTGTAGTTCCTGCTAACATCCACCCGTTAAAAATTGTCGCTCAATTGCATCCTACACCAGCGGTTGCTGGTGCAGCACGAGATGTTGCTTGTGCGGAAATTCGTCGTTATGAAAGCTTTGAAAGGGGTTTGTATGCTGCACCTCTGGGTTGGATAGATGCTAATGGGAATTGCGAGTTTATTGTAGGAATTCGCTCAGCATTAATTGATGGCGATCGCGCCAGGTTGTATGCTGGTGCTGGTATTGTTGCTGGCTCCGATCCTGACAAAGAATTTGCAGAAGTACAACTTAAACTTCAGGCTTTATTAAAAGCATTAGTTTAAAGTTATGGCAGGCAACAGGCAATAGGCAATAGGCAACAGGTTTAAAAGTCTATTATTGTCTGGGTTTTACGATTGGTTGATGTCTGAAATTATGCTTCAACTGCTAGAAATCACTTTTTAATTTCAGAGTGTTGAGTGCTAGAGATCATACAGTTTATACTAAATCCCGATGAGTAAAGGGTTTTGCATTGGCGCCAGTGTAGTTAGCAACAATATGACCATTACCAGTCATTTGATATTTATATGTCACTAATCCTTCTAAGCCAACAGGGCCGCGGGGAGGCATTTGTTGAGTACTAATTCCAACTTCTGCACCGAAACCATAGCGAAAACCATCAGCAAAACGGGTAGAACAATTGTGAAATATATTGGCTGAATTCACCAGTCCAAAGAAAGTTTCCACAGCGGCAGAATCTTCAGAGATAATTGCATCTGTGTGACGGGAACCATATTCGTTAATATGAGCGATCGCATCTTCAATAGAGTCTACAATTTTAATTGACAAAATAAAATCGCTGTATTCTGTTTCCCAGTCAACTTCTGTCGCAGTTTCGATATTCGGTAAAATTTCTAAAGTACGTTCATCGCCCCTTAATTCTACATGCCGTTCTGCTAAAGCCTCAGCAACTTTGGGTAAAAATTCTTGAGCAATTGACGAGTGAACTAGCAAAGTTTCGATAGCATTACAAACAGCAGGATATTGAGCTTTAGCATCTACTGTAATGGGAACGGCAAGAGAAATATCAGCAGCTTTATCTATATATAAATGACAAATTCCATCGGCGTGACCTAGTACAGGAATGCGTGTATTTTCCTGGACAAATCTGACAAAAGAATTAGAACCTCTGGGAATAATTAAATCTACATATTTATCTAACTTTAAAAGTTCGAGAGTTTCTTCTCTGGTTGTCAGCAACTGTACCGCATCAGGGTTAACAGCAGTATGGGATAATCCTTGTTTAATTGCCTTAACTATCGCTTCACAAGAGCGTACAGCTTCCTTTCCACCTTTGAGGATAACGCCGTTGCCAGATTTAATTGCCAAAGAGACAATTTGAATTGCTGCTTCTGGACGCGCTTCAAAAATAATCCCCAAAACACCCAAAGGACAGGTAATGCGCTTGAGAATTAAACCAGTGTCGAGTTCGCGGTGAATCTGCACTTTACCGACAGGATCGGCTAGCTTACCAACATCTCGTACCCCAGCGATCGCATCTCTTAATTTATGTTCATCTAACTGCAAGCGCTTATAAAGTGGTTTTGCAATTCCAGCCGCACTAGCAGCTTCACAATCAGCAATATTCGCTGCAAGAATTTCGTCTTTAGCTAATTCTAAAGCCTGGGCGATCGCTTCAATTGCTTGATTTTTGTCCTCAGTCGAGAGAATCGCCAGCTTACTTGCAGCTTGCCGAGTTTGTCCTGCGATCGTAATGAGGGAAGACCCAACTTGAAAAGTAGTCATATCACAAAAAAACCTTCAACTTCCTCATCGTATCAACAATGGGGATTGGGGATTGGAAAAGAGGAGGCAGGAGGCAGGAGGCAGGAGGCAGAAGGCAGGAGGTAGGAGGCAGGAGGCAGAAGGGAGGAGGCAGGAGGCAGGAGGCAGGAGGCAGAAGGCAGGAGGTAGGAGGCAGGAGGCAGGAGGTAGGAGGCAGGAGGTAGGAGGCAGGAGGTAGGAGGTAGGAGGCAGGAGGCAGGAGGTAGGAGGTAGGAGGCAGGAGGCAGGAGGTAGGAGGCAGAAGTTCTTTAATGCGTGAATTTTGAATTTTGAATTTTGAATTGATTTGTCTCCCCATCCCCTAAACGTTAACCGCTGTCTGAGTGATAATTTGCCGCACTTGGCTGGCGGTCAAACTCCCATTGGCACTGAGGATTAAGGCTGCTAGTCCTGCTACATGAGGAGTGGCCATAGAAGTGCCATTATAAAAGCCGTAGGTTTGATTTGGTAGCGTGGAGTAAACGTTAACTCCTGGTGCAGTCACATAAGCCATATTGGAATCAATTCCGGCTCGGTTAGAGAAATCAGCTAGGTTCTTATTGCTGTCAACTGCTCCAACGGCTAAACCCCAGTTTGTAGCATAGTAAGCAGGGTATAAAGGAGTTGAACCTGCTGAATTTGCTGCTGCCATAACTACAATTACACCTTTACTGGCGGCGTATTGAATGGCTGCTTCTAAGCCAGTGTCAGGAACGGTTCCAGCTAAACTCATGTTTATTACTCTCGCCCCGTTGTTGACGGCGTAATAAACTCCTTGGGTAATAGCAGAATAAGTGCCTTTGTTATCATCACCCAACACTTTCACAGGCATAATTTTGGCGTTATGGGCAATGCCTGTAACTCCAAAATCATTGTTCGCTGCTGCGATCGTACCAGCCACATGAGTACCGTGACCATAAACGTCTAAGGTATTGTTATTGTTATAAATAAAGTTCCAGCCGTAGAAATCATCAATGTATCCATTGGCATCATCATCAATACCGTTGTCAGGGATTTCTCCGCTATTTGTCCAGATGTTTGAACTTAAATCTGAATGATTATGGTCAACGCCAGAATCTAATACCGCAACAACTACTCCTTGACCTGTATAGCCTTTTGTCCAAACTTCCGGAGCTTTAATTAAATCTGCCCCCCAGTTATTACCACCTAAATCGGGAATACCTGAAAAGGTAGGTTGACCAATAGCTTGAGCGACGGCAGCAGAAGCGTTGACTAAACCATAACCATTGATAGAGCTATAACTTGGTAAATTGTTGGCGAGATGAACATCAATACTAGCTTGGTTGGCTTCATTGAAGACATTGGCTAAATCATCTTTCCCATTGCCATTGAAGTCACCCGCTAGCCATTTTTGCTCGTTCCAAAATCCACCTTGTGCAGTTGCCCATCGCTGATATGTGAAGTTGCTACCGTTAGAGAGATGAGCATCAATACTGGCTAGATTAGTATCATTAAAAACATTAGCTAAGTCTTCTTGCCCATCACCATTAAAGTCGCCTGATAGCCATTTTTGCTCGTTCCAAAATCCACCTTGTGCAGTTGCCCATCGCTGATTTGTGAAGCTGTCACCGCTGGAGATATGAACATCAATACTAGCTTGATTAGCATCATTAAAAACATTAGCTAAATCATCTCGTCCATCGCCATTGTAATCACCAGCTAACCATTTTTGATCGTCCCAAAATCCACCTTGTTGAGTTGCCCAGCGCCCAATTGTCAAGCTGTTGCCGTTGGAGAGATGAACATCAATACTAGCTTGATTAGCGTCATTGAAGACATTGGCAAAATCATCTAGTCCATCGCCATTAAAATCACCAACTAGCCATTTTTGGCTATTCCAAAATCCGCCTTGTCGAGTTGCCCAACGTCCAATTGTAAAGTTACTACCACTGGAGAGATGAACATCAATATTGGCTTGATTGTTCTCATTAAAAACTTTTGCTAAATCATCTCGTCCATCGCCATTAAAATCACCAACTAGCCATTTTTGATTATTCCAAAATCCACCTTGTTGAGTTGCCCAGCGCTCATTTGTAAAGTTACTACCACTGGAGAGATAAACATCAATATCGGCTCGGCCTGCGTCATTAAAAACTTTTGCGAAATCATCTCGACCGTCTCCATTGAAGTCACCTGTTAACCATTTTTGTTCATTCCAAAATTCGCCTTGTGCAGTTGCCCAGCGCTCATTTGTAAAACTGCTGGCAGCAGTAGCATACATTTCGGAAGTATTAGAGGAAGAAACAGATTCTGTACTCAAACTACTAATATTAGAAGGACTAACATAGTCTTTCGCAAGTCCAGTTAAAGAATCAATTCCGGCTATTGTTTGGTCTGTTTCATCTGAGGTGGCTGGAAAAGTCAAGGTAGTCAGTGGTTCGATGGGATCAACATCAAACCCGTAACTTAGAGATAGTTCAGCTTGTCTTGTTGCCGAAATAGATAACAACGCTAGATCTGATGTGCCAAGAGAAATAACACTATGAGAATTGGCAATAGGATCGTTAGGCAACAGACTCAAGGAGTTAGCATCCAATAAAATAGGGTCGGGCATCTAGCGTATTCCCCCAATAAATTCTCAATTAAGTTAAGTTTGTCATTGCTGAAAAATAATAAACAACTAAAACTAGCCATTGATAGAACACAGCAGAACGATAGAAAAATCTTTATTCCAAGAATTTTTTCTATTATTTGTCATCTGAAATTTTAATTTTCAGATACGTGTATAACATTTAAATGTAAATAATATTGTAAAGCAAAAATAAAGACTTTATAAAATAAATTAGAGAATAGCTGTATAGCAACAAACATAAGAAATAGATTTAAGCAAATTTTTCCAAAGCTTAAGGAGGCCTGATGGTTACAGCAACAGTACCAGGACAACAGGTCAAAGTTGGCCCAACCCAACTGCTGATTAATAATGAATGGGTAAGTAGTATCAGCGATCGCCGATTTGCAACAATCAATCCAGCTACAGGTGAGGTAATCTGCGAAGTCTCAGAAGCAGACGCCCCAGATGTAGATAAAGCAGTACAAGCAGCCCGTACCGCTTTTACTTCTGGAGAATGGCCAAAAATTTCTGCCACCCGTCGCGGCGAGTTACTTTACAAGCTAGCTGACTTAATTGAACAAAATATTGATGAGTTGGCGCGGCTAGAAACTCTCGACAACGGTAAGCCTCTACAAGATTCTTTGGGTGACTTGGGATTAGTCATTGCTTGTTACCGCTACTATGCAGGCTGGGCTGACAAAGTTCAAGGTAAAACCATTCCAATTAACGGCCCTTACTTCTGCTACACTCGCCACGAACCCGTGGGTGTGGTTGGTCAGATTATCCCGTGGAATTTCCCACTGCTAATGCAGGCTTGGAAGCTAGCACCTGCTTTGGCAACTGGTAACACTGTAGTAATGAAAACCGCAGAACAAACACCTTTGTCAGCCTTGCGGGTGGGTGAGTTGATTGTAGAGGCTGGTTTTCCGCCTGGTGTGGTCAACATTTTATCAGGATACGGGCCAACCGCCGGGGCAGCAATTTCCCGTCACATGGATGTTGACAAAGTGGCATTTACTGGTTCCACTGAAGTCGGGCATTTAATTATGGAAGCGGCTGCTAAAAGCAACCTCAAACGGGTTACTTTGGAACTTGGTGGTAAGAGTCCCAACATTGTGTTTGCCGATGCTGACATGGACGCAGCGATCGCAGGCTCCCACGAAGCATTATTCTTTAATCAAGGACAATGCTGCTGTGCTGGTTCGCGGGTATTCGTGGAAGAAAAATGCTACGACGAATTTGTTGCTAAAAGTGTAGAAAGAGCAAGAGAACGCATTGTTGGTAATCCCTTTGACACCAAAACAGAACAAGGGCCGCAAGTAGACAAAGAACAATTCGATAAAGTCATGAGCTATATCGAATCTGGGATGCGGGAAGGTGCCCAAATGCTATGCGGTGGCAATCAAGTTGGTGACAAGGGTTTCTTTATCGCCCCCACAGTCTTTGCCGATGTCCGCGATGAAATGAAGATTGCCCAAGAGGAAATCTTTGGCCCAGTGATGAGCATCATCAAATTCAAAGATATCGACGAAGTAATTAAACGGGCAAATACCACAATGTACGGACTTGCCGCTGCTGTGTGGACTCAGGATATCACCAAAGCACATGCGATCGCTAACAATGTTCGTGCTGGCACAGTTTGGGTAAACTGCTACGACGTATTCGATGCTGCTGCCCCCTTCGGTGGATTCAAGCAATCGGGTATTGGTCGAGAGCTAGGCGAATATGGCTTGCAGCAATACACCGAAGTTAAGACAGTTACCATTAAACTCTAGTTTGACTGGAGTTTAGCTTTAGTGTTGACTGTTGACTGTTCACAGTTAACAGTCAAAAAAAGACCATATCTGGCTTTCTTAATTACGAATTACGAATTACCAATTGCCATAACGCAACTTTTAATATGGGGTGGGCATGATAAATACGACATAGCACATAACCCCTAGATAACTCTGATGATAAATGCGATCGCCACTAGATTTCGCCAACTGATGGCTGGGAGGAAAAGCCGGATTGCCTATTTTCAGCAACATAACCGCAAAAACCAAACCAGACGTTCCTTAGTACTGTATGCCTGCATAGGATTAGTAGGTACAATTCTGGCATTTTTATTAATCGCATCCCCAGGATTCACCCAACAACCACAACCCCAACAAACGTTATTAGTAGCTACACGAGCCATACCACCCTTTGTCATACAAGATAAAGAAGACAAAGATCGGCTATCGGGATTCAGTATCGACCTCTGGCGTAGCATCGCGAACAAAATGGGTGTAGAGTCTAAATTTATCCAATATCCCACTGTGTCGGAACTGCTTGCTGCCATTCAGGAAAACAAAGCCAAACTGGGAATTGCAGCTATTTCTATTACAGCCGAACGCCAGCAGTATTTTGACTTTTCATTACCAATTTTGGCTGGTGGGCTACAAATTCTGGTCAGAAATGCAGAAAACAACAACACTGGCTTCGCCAATATTTTACAATTATTTTTTTCCGCTAGCCTCTTGCAGGTTATAGGTATTGCCCTATTACTAATTGCCGTAGCAGCCCACATTATTTGGTTATCTGAGCGCAATCATAAAGAAGGAATGGTTCCCCAATCATACTTCCCTGGCATTTTTAAAGCTTGTTGGTGGGCAGCTGCCACATTAGCAACCCAAGCTGATGAAATGCCCAAGGGAGTATTAGGACGCTTAGTAGGTATTGTTTGGATGTTCATCGGAGTGCTTTTCGCTGCCTACTTTACAGCCAGCGCTACCACATCATTAACAGTGCAGCAACTCCAAGGCGATATCAAGAGTATCGACGATTTGCCTGGTAAGATAGTCGCCACAACTGCGGGTAGCACAGCCGCCGCATACTTGCGAGAACATCATATTTCAGTTCTACAAGTTCCTAAAATTGAGGAAGCTTACAAGGCTCTTATGACTAAAAAAGCTGATGCTGTGGTATTTGATGCACCTGTACTTCTGTTTTATGCTGCCAATGAAGGCAAAGGCAAGGTACAGGTTGTTGGCAGTATTTTGCGTGAAGAGAGTTACGGTATTGTTTTACCCAATGACAGCCCTTACCGCAAACCAATTAATAGAGCTTTGCTGAATCTCAAAGAAAATGGCACTTATCAATCTTTGTATGATAAGTGGTTTGATGCCAAAGAGTCTTGAGGAAGGGCATGGGGCATGGGGCATTGGGCATGGAGAATAGGCAGTAGGAGTTTGAAGGCGACAGTTGAGGCTTTGAGGCTGAAGTTTTTGGCTTTAAGCCTTAATGTTGAACCTTTAAGCCTTAATGTTAGACCTTTAAGCCTTAATGTTGAACCTCTAAGCCTTAATGTTAGACCTTTAAGCCTTAATGTTAGACTTTTAAGCCTTAATGTTAGACCTTTAAGCCTTAATGTTAGACCTTTAAGCCTTAATGTTAGACTTTTAAGCCTTAATGTTAGACCTTTAAGCCTTAATGTTAGACTTTTAAGCCTTAATGTTAGACCTTTAAGCCTTAATGTTAGACCTTTAAGCCTCGAAGTAAAACCATAGACCTGTAGAGACGTTGCAATGCAACGTCTCTACATTGTTTGGAGGATAAAAGTTTTAGTCTTATCTGAAACGTATTGCCCCATGCCCCATGCCCCATGCCCAATGCCCTATTCTCAACTCCCTTCTTGAGCAAGTCGAATTTTTGCCTGTTGCCACAATTTTTCTAACTCATCCAAACTGTAATCGCTCAGTGGGCGGTCAACAACTGCCTCCATTTTTTCTAAACGCTGGACAAATCGCTGATTTGTACCTTGCAAAGCAGCGCTGGGGTCAAGGTTATGCCAACGCGCAAGCTGAATTACTGCAAATAGTAAATCACCTAATTCTGCTTGTTGCCGTGCTGGTGTTTCCTCTGCTAAAGCCTGTTGAAATTCCGCCAACTCTTCATGGAATTTGTCCCAGACTCCATCAATGTTTTCCCATTCAAACCCCACAGCAGCGGCTTTTTGGGAAATCTTCATCGCCGCAGTTAATGGGGGAAGGGTACGTCCATAACGACTGAGTTTCGCACTGAGTTTTTGAGTTTCTGGAGAAGATTCGCCTTTTTCCGCAGCTTTGATTTGTTCCCAGTTTTGCCGCACCTCATCCACACTTTGCACTGACACATCACCAAACACATGGGGGTGGCGGCGAATTAATTTTTGGGAAATGCCTTGAGTGATTTGTTTGAGGGAAAATTGCCCAGATTCGCTGGCAATTTGGGCTTGCAATACTACTTGTAATAATAAATCGCCCAACTCTTCGGCGATCGCTTCTTTATCGCCATTTTTAATCGCGTCCACCACTTCATAAGCTTCTTCGATTACATAAGGTGTCAGCGTTTCGGAAGTTTGCGCCAAATCCCACGGGCAACCACCATCAGGCGATCGCAATTTTGCTACTATCTCTATTAACTCTTCTAAGGCTGCCAAAGTATCACTATGGTTTTGATTTGATTCCATAAGTTAAATTATCAGAATTATTGTTGACATAAATATTTAAATATGCGGTTTAAATTTTCATGCTTGCAATTAGATTGTAAAACTGATTAAGGGCGGCTTTTAGTATTTCTAGGTTTAGACTGACGCTTAGTGCGACTTGTAACTTGACGCTTTTTAATTTTGCCACTGGGAAGCAACCCACGAATCCCCTGTTTTTTAAACCGCTTGTATGCCGAACCACCCCAATCGCTGAGAGAATGACTCATGGCACCGAGTTCTAAACCCAAGAAAAGGGCGACATATTCAGTATTGTAATTTAGGAGCGATCGCCCGACAGTTTTCCCCAAATCTTGCCAGGTAAAACTAAAATTCCCCACTTTTTGGGCAATTGCCAAAACAAAAATTGCCAAAACACCTAGCAAACATCCCAGATAAAGCACCCGTAGCGTTGTACCAATAATCGGCCCGTGGGATAAAAAAGAGCGATGGCGGAGACTTTTTTGATAAGGTAACCATATCCAACGCAAGAAACCCCAGCGTTGGTACTGCACAGAATAAATATCTAAATCCGGGCCAAACATCAATCCACCGAACAGAAACCCACCCGCAACCAACAAAGTTGCATTGCTACTGCGAGTTTGCCAGAAAGTTACACCCGCCACGAACGGCAGAGCATAGAGAGTAATGCGATCGTGCGTCCGACCAGAGGGCATCCTGAGTCCTGTTAGCGATAGCGGGGCGTTGAGCCAGTGCTGAATACTGAGTGATTATAAGCCAATATCGTCGGCTTAAGCATTGCATTTTTTAGTTCTGTGTGTATTCTTTATCCTGTTCCCTCCCAGGTAACAGCCACAGTCACCTTGCTACTGCTGGGCTTTCTGCTTTAATTGTTGTACAAGAAAGATAGAGTTACTTTTTACTTTTGCCTTTTACCTTTGCCTTTGTTATGGCTGTAATTCGCTTAATTCTATTGGTGGCCGTACTGGGAGGACTAACGCTGTTGTTAGTTCAGAATTGGTCACCTCCCCTATCGCTGGTATTTTTAGGTCTGCGGACTCAACCATTACCGCTAGCGATGTGGGTTGTCTTCAGTACAGTCACTGGTGCTTTTACATCTATATTTATTGCGACCTTGTTTAAATTATCCAATTACTTTACCCCAGGACAACGCCAAACTCCTGATAGACCCACAGCAACTTCAACTCGTGCAAAGGCAAATCGTAGAGAAGAACCTACATATAGTCGTCCCAGTCCTCCACCAGCTAGTAAAAAAGAAGAACCTACCAACGATGTGTTTGATGATTGGGAGACAAATAGTAGCGGGGATGATTGGGACTTTGATGAAAAGCCAGAAGAAGCGTCTACTCCCAATCCTCAAGCTCAACAGCCTAGAGAATCTAAAACTTACGAACGTCAATCACAACCTAAAAGCAGTTCTGGGTCTGGTTCAGTTTACTCCTACAGCTACCGTGAGCCGAAAAATACTGCTGCGGGAAAAACTGAATCAATTTACGATGCCGATTATCGAGTGATTATTCCCCCTTATCAACCGCCAACTACAAACCAAGCAGATGATGATGATGATTGGGGATTTTTTGAAGATGATTCTGAAGATGACGATGAACGCCCCCGGCGATGAGAAGTATTAACCTACGCCTCTACTTGATACCACACCGCTCTCTGGATTCTTGCTTGACTTTACCAGTCATGGCAGCTTCCTGCAAAGTCATGAAAGCATTAAAATCTTCCAAGTCATAACGGGTAGTCAACAGTTGTCGGAGTTGATCTTCAGCTTCGACTGTCAAATAGCCAGTTGCTAAAGCTTCTTGTACAACGTCACGAATTCGAGCCATAGTTGACGCCTCATTCATCCTACTATTTATTAATTCAGGCTTATTCAAATGAAATATGCAGTAGTTTTTATGTCGAAACTTCCACTTTGCAAATATTTTTCGGCTAATCACGAGTAATAAGTCATTATTTACACCTTTGTTATTAATTATTAATTGTTCATGTCTTGCCATAATTGAATTATTAAATAAAGTACTTTGTGCTGATTAAAACACAGTATTTTATCTACTGAAATTCGCCCGCCAAAGAGAAAATACGCATTAATTGAATAGACAGAAATTGTTTCGATAAAGTTTCAAAGAAGTTATCGTAAATTTCCGTTAAACGTAAATATAGCTCAACAAAATTTGTTAAGCCACCTCACCAAAGTTACTAAATTCGTGAGATTATTGATTATTTATCTATACTGAATAATTGTTAATTTCTTTTTTTTGTTATTTTCAATACATAAATAACAGTAATAATGGCAGTTGATTTTATTCAAATAGAAGATGAATTTATAGAAGCTAAGACTTATACTTTGACAAAAAAGACCAAATATAGATGATTTGTAAAACTACATCTGTCTTAGGGAAGATTATTGTATGGCTACACAGATGATTTAGTGGAGTAGCATAACTCAAACAATATATTTTGGTTAATGTGTGCTTTTGTTGGCATTCTCATTTGGTTAAGGCTCGATCCTCTTTAACTTTGGAAAAGTCTAACTTCTCAAATCCTTACCCCTATCTATGTCATGATATTAGGAGTGCGATCGCACTCTTAAGTAGGTAGACATAATTAAATGTAAAAGACAAAAATTTAAAACCCCGATAAAAACTGGCTTTTGCCTCCTGCCTCCAGCAAAGCTGCCTTCTACTTACATTTGAGCAAAACAATCAAACCTTTCAGATAAATTCAAGTTGATATCTCATTTCTTCTGGCTCAAGAACTTCCCAGATTAAAGTTAGCCTCCTCAATATTTCCCCAATTGAGTGGCGGTTCTGAGCGCAGTAAGTAATTCCTGCGTGCATAATCAAACCATTTTGATGAAGTACTACAAAATTATCATCGTGGGTGAAAATTACCCGATTCTGAGACTCTGCAAAATAAAGCTGTTCTCCATCTGATGCACCTATAAGTCCTGCTTCTGATGTAGTCGTAACATCAATACCGCGGCGACGTAAGCCTTCTGCTATAGCATTACTAACATTCTCATCTAGGTGGAATCGAATTTTTTGCGTCATTTCGATTCTTTAATTTCTCTTGCAGAATTGAAGGAGTTGGGGACTGTACTTCTTTAACAAAAGCTTCTGCTTCTGAAATTTCTTGCCTAATTTCATCTCTACGATCGTGGTAATAAGCTAGAGCAGCATAGACATCAGCTAAAGTGATACTCGGATAATGATAAACGATTTCGTCAGGGGAAAGCCCCATCTGTTCGTGCCAAATAACAATATCTTGCACTCTAATCCGGTGTCCAGCAATGCGCGGTTTACCTCCACACACCCCTGGAGTAATTTCAATATGTTCTGAGATTACTGGTATTTGAGACATGTTATGTAAAAAACGCTCATATAAGGATAAATTATATCGTAAGTATCAGTTGATTAGCGATGTCTGACGACAACCTGCTACGCGTCTACACTTTTGTGACTAGCGACAGTGCAATAGCTTTGCTGTTGTGAAATGCCGATCGCTTGTCAGTCTAATTCTCTAAAATCTCAATTCAGTACTAAAATTAAACTCTTGTCAGGCTTTATCTGAGTCTGACGAAGCAGCTAAGATAACTGACAATTGGAGCAAAGCAACTGGTGGGCAGTTTTTTACAAGGAGTCAACCTGTACTTAATTGGTATGATGGGCGTTGGTAAGACGACAGTAGGGCGCTTACTAGCAAAGCAGCTGGGTTATGGGTTTGTAGATACCGATGATGTTATTGCTCAAGCAGCAGGCAAATCCATCAATCAGATATTCGCTCAAGAAGGAGAAGCAGTATTTCGCCAGTTGGAAAGCGATGTCCTGTCACAGGTTTGTGCTTTTACAAAGTTAACGATCGCAACTGGTGGCGGCATTGTATTGCGGCGAGAAAACTGGAGTTACTTACACCACGGTTTGATAGTGTGGTTAGATGCGCCAGTGGAACTAATTTACAGCCGTTTAGCGGAGGATACCACAAGGCCACTGCTGCAAGATGTCGATCCTCAAGAAAAGTTGCGATCGCTCCTCGAACAACGCCAAAGACTGTATTCCCAAGCCGATCTCCAAATCACCGTAGAAGAACGAGAAACACCTGAAGAAATTGCCACGCGGATACTTGAGGCAATTCCTAGCGTTCTTAAAACAGAAGTTTCTCATAATTAATTAGAAACACAGCGATCGCCCTATTTTTACCAAATTTTGGTCATTTTTAACACAAATCCTGGTAATTCTGGATTGCCATTAATCATTTCAGGATTATCCAAAATTTCAGGTTGTCCATCGGGACGGTAAATATAAACCTTTCGATTCTGGCGATCGATCAACCATCCTAATGATGCACCATTGTCAATGTACTCCTGCATTTTTTCTTGTAATTCTTTGAGGCGATGTCTACGACGGGCTACGCCTACGCTAAAAGAACGTAGTTCAATTACAAAGTCAGGGCAAATTGGCGCAAAAGAAGCTTTTTGTGCTTCTGTTAAAGCATTCCAGCGCTCCAATTTAATCCAAGATGCATCCGGGGAACGAGTAGCACCGTTGGGCAATGTAAAACCTGAACTGGAGTCGAAGCCAATGCCAGTGCCATCTTCTTCTGTCCAGTACCCTAGCTGTGTAGCAATATTAAAATTACGATTGCCAGTATCTCAAAAAGCTGGTGGCATGATAACAACTTCTCCACTAGCAGTACGCTCAATTCGCAGATCTCGATTAGCTTGGCAAAATTCGTAGAACTGCTCATTTGTCATTTGCACAAGCGAGGGAAAATCGACTGTTAAGGGTGCGCTTTGGGTTTGAATTAGCAGTCTCGTCATTTTTATTTCGCGGTTTTTGAATCCGCTATTATGATGATTTCAATTTTAGGGGTTATGCCTAATTTCTGACGGGCTAAACGCCCTACTCCTGCTAACAGCACTCACAATGCCCCATGCCCAATCCCCAATACCTTATTGTTACAGGTTCCAAAGTCTTCTACACTGACTGAAATAGGTTTTAATTTTCAATGGCGGCTCCTCATGACGGTTAATGATACTGAGTACATCAGGCAAGCTGAAGCCACTCGCGTGCAGGTGCTAAGCGAAGCACTACCTTACATTCAACAGTTCACTGGCCGTACTGTTGTTGTTAAATATGGTGGCGCGGCAATGAAAGATAGCACGCTTAAAGATCAAGTCATCCGTGACATTGTATTCTTATCTTGTGTTGGCTTGCGCCCAATTCTAGTCCACGGTGGCGGGCCAGAAATTAATAGTTGGTTAGATAAATTAGGAATCGAACCGCAATTTAAGAATGGTTTACGGGTTACCGATTCCCCCACGATGGATGTGGTGGAAATGGTTTTAGTCGGTCGAGTCAATAAAGAAATTGTGGCGCTAATTAATCAGGCTGGGGGTTTGGCTGTAGGACTTTGCGGCAAAGATGGTAATCTGATTACAGCTCGTCCCCAAGGTCAAGAAGGCATTGGTTTTGTGGGGGAAGTCAGCAATGTAAATATCAAAATTTTAGAAACTCTCGCTAGTAATGGTTATATTCCAGTAGTATCTAGCGTCGCAGCAGATGAGACAGGACAAGCCTATAACATTAATGCTGATACTGTGGCTGGAGAAATTGCCGCAGCACTAGGAGCAGAAAAGCTAATTTTATTAACCGATACTAGAGGTATTTTAAAAGATTACAAAGAGCCATCTACCTTAATTCCTAAAGTAGATATTCGCGAAGCTCGCGAATTGATTACTGCTGGTATCGTTAGCGGTGGTATGATTCCGAAAGTTAATTGTTGCGTGCGATCGCTTGCTCAAGGAGTTCGTGCTGCACACATCATTGATGGTCGCATTCCCCACGCCCTACTATTAGAAATATTTACTGATGTTGGGATCGGGACAATGATTCTTGGTTCGCAGTTTACCTCATAGGATTGTAGACTGTTGACCAGAAAGTCAGGAGTAGAGACAAGAGTTAAGAATTATTCTCCCTTGTCTCCCCACTCTAGCGAGGATAAGTAATAATAACCCGCGATCGCCCGCCGCTAAATGGTGTACGACGCCATGAGTTATTGATAATCACCGGATTGACTAGTGTTGAATTACGAATTGTCGGATTCACCAAAGTTGGATTAATCAAGGTAGAATTTCTCACCCTCTGCCTGATGACAGGATAGGAATAATTGTTGTAGTAATCAATGCGTTGTGGTGTTAATCCTGTTGCTGGGTTTACAGGCATTGGTGTGGGAATAGGACTACCATAAATGAAGGAACCAACAGCAGGCGATTGCCTAATTCCAGAGCCACTGTCAATTATAATTATCTCGGCAGATGCTGGAGCGATGGCAGCACTCATCACTGCCAGAGATATGCCTGCTCCTAGCAAATAGAATTGTGAATGCTTGATTTTCACCATATCTTTGATAACTTGTATTTGATACCGGACTTTTTAACGAGAAAATGAGCCATAGCTACTTATTTTAAATTTTAGAAGTTTATCTACTTTGAAGTTATCAGCCTGTGAAAAGATTTTAAAAAGATTGCTGACATTGGCAAAATTAAAATAGTGGTAATTTGTGAGCAGAACGTGAGTGCAGAAAGTATAGAAATTGCTAAAAACCTCTACCAGACTGGAAAAATTGCCTCTGAAAATGGGCAATACCGCGAAGCTGTAGAAAATTTAGAAAAGGCCAGCGCCTTATTAGCTCGCAATTCTCGTCTTGGGGGTGAAGTCGAAATTAGTCTGGTGACTGCTTATGAAGCCGCTGGACGCACAGATGATGCGATCGCTCTTTGCGAAAGACTCAAACGCCACCCACATTTTGAAACTAGCAAACAAGCGCGGCGGATGCTTTACATCTTGAAAGCACCAAAGCTCAAAAGACCCAGCGAGTGGATGACTCAAATTCCTGATTTGGGCGCACTACCTGATAATGAACTCAAAATTACTGTACCTGCTAAGTCTCCTAAATCTCCTCAACAACAGAAGCCTAAACTGACTGAGCGAGAATTCGTTGACCTTAGTCAAGTCAATACCAAAGATAATCGCTTTATCTGGGTAGCCTTAATTGCAATTGGTTTAACTATTTTGTATTTGGTTTGGTTGAATGTTTCTGGTGTAAATTAATTCAAATTTTGTTAATTTTTATTTCTAGTGTTGAAACATAAATTGCAGAATTTAATTATACCAGTAGATACAATATCAATTTGACAATTGGCTAACTTTTCCAACTCTTGTTTAATCAGCTAGAGGCTAGCAAAGCTGAGTTGACTAGAATTTAGATCCTAAAAGCGTCAAATTCTGATAATTTTTAAATGTTCTTAGAAGTTATTTCTACAGTCCGCATACAATTGGGAAAGCTTATGAGCAGCTTCTCCAACAGAGCCTGTCTGTTGGCAACTTTTCCAAAGTTATAAAAACTGGCGTGAAAACCTCTAACACTAGATTGCCTGCGGACTTTTCACGTTATGTGGAAAAGCTAACGATTGACCTAACCCCCTAGCCCCCTTCCCTTGAAGGGAAGGGGGAAAATTCAAAGTCTCTCTCCTACAAGGAGAGAGATTTAGAGAGAGGTTTTCCAGATACCGTGAAAAGTCAGGATTGCCTGCCGTTAAGGTAAAAGTCAAGATTGGTTAAAAAAATTGACTTTTGGGGAGATTTGTAGTTATGTATTCTTCAACTTTAGGAAGAATTTTCTTGTGGTTAATTAGGCCATTTCGTTTTGTATTGGCGAAAATGAAATTTATGCTGCCACAAATTGGTCGAAATCGAATCAAACATGTTTTTCCAATCCAAAATCCTATTTTGTGGCTAGTGCTGTTCACATCCCTGCTACTATCTGGTTGTGTTAAGTATGATGTGGGACTTAACTTTAATAACTCAAATAGTGGTGAACTAGTACAACATATAAAATTAGGAGATCAGCTAACAAGTTTTAGTGGCGATTATGTATACGAATGGTTAAATAGCATAGAGCGCCGCGCCAAAAAACTTGAGGGAAAAGCACAGCGAATTTCTCAAGAAGAAATTATTGTGACAATTCCTTTTAGCAGTGGTGTGGAATTGCAAGAAAAATTCAACCAATTTTTTAACTCGCGTGCTAATCAACCTTCTGAGCCTGTGCAAAATGGATCTGACTCAGAACTACCAAAAATTGAATCAAACGTGATTTTGGAGCAGAACAATTTTTTACTGTTAGTAAAAAATCGATTGATTTATGATTTGGATTTGCGATCGCTGTCTCTAATTTCTAACAAAGGAAATGTCCTAGCTAATGCTGGTTCGATTCTTGATTTAGAATTTGCCCTCAAGACTCCTTGGGGAGCAAAAAATCTTCCACAAACTGAAGCTGCAATTGAGCCAGAAAAGAATGGCAATCAACTGCTGTGGAAACTTCAGACTGGTGAACTAAATCACATTGAAGCTGTTTTTTGGCTTCCCAGTCCGCTTGGTATTGGTGCATTTTTAATTATCCTGTTTGTCTGGGGAGGATTGTACTTAAGATACAATTTTATGCCAGATCCCAGGATTCAGTTTTCTCCTAAAGCACCAGCGACTCAACAACAGTAGAGTATTGATATATCCAAAATTATCATTTTAGCCGATGCATTTTTCATCGGCTTTTTACTGATAAAAATTTTCTGAAAAAAGAATATACAGCACATTGCAAAGCAGTGAGGTACAGATAATCGTAGGGGCGCATAGCTATGCATTGGTGTCAACTTAACGTGAAACCCGCTTTGTGACAAGGTTTTGCCCTCACCCCCAGCCCCTCTCCCAAAGGGAGAGGGGAGCCAGAAATTAAATTCCCCTTCTCCTGTGGGAGAAGGGGTTAGGGGATGAGGGCGTGACGGATTTGCAAAAGGCCTGTCGGATATAGCTTTGGGCTTAACTTGACACCAATGATAGCTATGCGCCCCTACCCGTGTACTTCATTTACCTGAAATAGGCTGTATATTGTCCAGAAAACAGATGGAATGTGCGTTAATTTTTGGAGTTATTAAGTTAAACGGGGGGCTAAGGAATAGGGACTAGGAAAATTTCCTAATACCCAGTTCCTAGTCCCCGCGTCTTCTTTATGGTGATAAACGCTGAATCTTCCAACTGCCATTATCTAAATGGCTATAGAGTAAGCGATCGTGTAGACGACTAGGACGCCCTTGCCAAAATTCAATTTCTGTGGGGATCACTCGCAAGCCTCCCCAATGAGGCGGACGAGGGATCTCTTGATTTTCATATTGACTCTTAAACTCATCCATGCGTCGCTCAAGAACTTCTCGGCTTTCTAAGACTTCGCTTTGATTAGATACCCACGCACCTAAGCGACTGTTCACAGGACGACTGTGAAAGTATTGGTCGGACTCAGCTTCAGAAACTTTCTCTACATAACCACAAATCCGCACTTGACGTTCCAGTTCCGCCCACCAGAAAACTAAAGCTGCTTGGGGATTTTCTGCCAGTTCTTGTGCTTTGTGACTGTTATAGTTAGTGAAAAAAGTAAAGCCGCGTTCGTCAAAATTTTTAAGTAGTACCATTCTGGCTGAAGGCTTACCATCTGGTGTAGAGGTAGCAATTGTCATGGCATTTGGTTCGGGAAGTTGGGCTGATACTGCCTGGTCGAACCACTTTTTAAACTGAATAAAAGGATTGAGGTCAACTTCGAGTTCGTTCAAACCTTCCAAAGTATAGTCTTTACGAAGGTCAGCTACGGTTTTGTCCATTGTAATTTGCTTCCTTGCTATTAGATAGGCTAATAGATGTCTTTGTTAAAAATATCTACGATCGCGATCGACACCAGCGCCAGTTTTACAATTTATCTCAAGGAGTCCTAAAAACAGATTGCCTCAGATGCGCCGTTCTGCCTCCCTTAAACAGCTGTTAATCTATGGCCTGAGCGGTCCGCTGATCGCTTTGAATGTCTGGTTGCTATCTGTGCTTTTTCGCTATTTCCAACATCCAATTAGCATTTTGAGCATTGCAGCAATTTTGGCTTTTTTACTCAATTACCCGGTTAAATTCTTTGAACGCGCTCGAATTACTCGCACTCAGGCGGTGATTATTGTTCTGCTTGCAACTTTAACCGTTTTGGCGATCCTCGGCGTAACGCTAGTACCAATAGTCATTGACCAAACAATCCAATTATTAAATAAGATTCCTGATTGGTTAACTGCTAGCCAAGCAAACCTACAGCAGTTTGAGGCCATCGCCAAGCAACGACGTTTGCCAATTGACTTAAGAGTTGTGAGCAATCAAATCAACGTCAACATTCAGAATTTGGTACAACAGCTAGCTTCTGGTGCAGTGGGATTTGCAGGAACGCTACTGTCAGGATTATTTAACATAGTGCTAATAGTGGTGCTGGCGTTTTATATGCTTTTGTATGGCGATCGCGTCTGGTATGGTCTGGTGAATCTTTTGCCTTCTAATATCGGAGATCCCCTTACCGCATCCTTGCGGCTAAATTTCCAAAACTTCTTCTTGGGCCAGCTGTTGTTGGGACTATTCATGGTAGTAGTCCTAACGCCAATTTTCTTAATCATGAAAGTACCTTTTGCTCTGCTGTTTGCCATACTAATCGGGATCTCAGAACTTATTCCCTTTATTGGAGCATCTCTAGGCATCGGTCTAGTGACAATTTTGGTATTGTTGCAAGATTGGTGGTTAGCAGTTCAAGTTGCTCTGGTAGCAATCCTCATGCAGCAGGTTAAAGATAATCTATTAGCTCCCAGATTATTCGGCAATTTTATCGGACTCAATCCCATCTGGATTTTTGTTGCTATTTTAATGGGGTATGAGATTGCTGGATTGTTAGGGACACTTGTAGCTGTTCCCATTGCTGGTACTATCAAAGGCACTTTTGATGCGATTAGAAGCGGTAAATCAACTGAATTTGTATCAACAGTCACTATCCCTCACGAGCCGCCCTTTGATTAAATTAAATAATTTAGTAGATATCCAATGCCGTTTAAGAATTGTGGCCTGCCTATTGTCACTGCGTACCCAAAGTATTTAATAGTCAAGCAATGCCAATAATTTTTTAGGAGAGTGGAAAATGCAAAAGTATATATGTACTGTTTGTGGTTATATTTACGATCCAGAAGCAGGTGATGAAGACGGCGGTATAGCACCAGGAACAGACTTTGAAAGTATCCCAGATGATTGGGTGTGTCCGACTTGCGGCGCTCAAAAATCAGACTTTGAACCTTATGAAGAGTGAAGATATAGTAACTGCCAGCTTTAGGACATAAACTGATGGTAAAACCTGACACCAATAGACTTTCAAACCTGTTCCCTGTTCCCTCCTATAACAGCTAGCCTAGAGAGTAGATGCCTGAAAAGAGATATTTTTGAAATTGCTATCGTTACAAATTGTAGTTATTGGCGGTGGGGCAGCGGGTTTTTTTGGCGCGATCGCTTGTGCTAAAGTTAACCCTGATGCCCAAGTTACTCTAATCGAAGCTAGTCGCCAACCCCTAGCGAAAGTCCTAATTTCTGGTGGCGGACGCTGTAACGTCACTCACGCTTGCTTCGATCCTGGGGAATTAGTGCAAAATTACCCCAGAGGCGCGAAAGCCTTACGGGGCGCTTTTACTAGGTTTCAAGCTCAAGATACAGTAGCTTGGTTTGCTAAACAGGGAGTGTATTTAAAAACCGAAGCCGATGGTCGGATGTTTCCTGTTACCAACACTTCAGAAACAATTGTAGAATGTTTGATTAAAGCGGCGGCGACATCTGGAGTCAAACTTCGCATCGGTACACCCGTAAGTTCCGTAAAACGCGCTTCTAAAGACCAAGGGTTTGATATCCTGTTGAAGTCGGGAGAAACAATAAAATGCGATCGCTTACTTCTTGCTACCGGTAGTAGCTTGATGGGTTATAAAATTGCTAGGGAGTTAGGACATAAAATTGAATCACCCGTTCCCTCTTTATTTACCTTCAATATTCTCGATCCAAAGCTGAGGGAGTTAGCAGGAATTAGTGTTGACACCGTACAATTGCGGTTATCTGTAGGTGGAAAGTCTCAATTACAACAAACTGGGCCATTACTGATTACTCATTGGGGTTTGAGTGGCCCTGCTGTTTTAAAGCTTTCTGCCTGGGGTGCAAGAGTTCTACACGATAACCGCTATCAAGCAACATTATTAATTGATTGGTTGCCTCATTTGCAACAAGAACAAGTGCGACAACAAATTTTAGCGGTGAAGAATGAATGGGCAAAAAAAGCGATCGCATTGCATCGTGGTGTTGACCTGCCGCATCGTCTTTGGCAATATATCATTGCCCGTGCAGGTATTACTACAGAAGATCGTTGGGCAGGAATATCCAATAAAACGTTAAATCTGTTGGTACAAGAACTCACTCAGGGGCAATATTTAATTAGTGGCAAAGGAGTTTTTAAAGAAGAATTTGTTACTTGTGGCGGTGTCAACCTCCAAGAAGTAAACTTTAAAACAATGGAAAGTAAGTTAGTTTCTGGGCTTTATTTTGCTGGAGAAATTTTAGATATTGATGGTGTAACTGGGGGCTTTAACTTTCAAAGTGCTTGGACAACCGCATATTTAGCTGGTAATGCAATGGGAAGTGAACTTTCGCGGATTTAACACAGCAGGTATTTTCGTGTTAACTGTTGACGGTTGATGGTTGACAGTTAACCTTAAAAAATAACAGTCAACTGTGGGATTCATATTTGATTTTTGGGCGTTGCTGAATCAGAGTATCAATTGACATTAACTACATATACTTTAGATTTTTCAAAAATCAAATATAACTCCTACAGGACTTACGCATAGGTAACGGAAAACGTAGACGCGGAGCGGCTTCCCGCAGGATACCACAGAGGACACAGAGTTCATAGAAGAATGAGAGTTTGAGAGGGTTTTTGCGTCAGTCCTATCCTATATAAAATCTCTCGATCTCTAAAAATGATAAGGGTTTAGCATTGCTAAACCCCTACTCCCTAGTAGCTATTTTTAAGTTAGATGCTCATACACTCAATCACGCAACAAAGGCATGAAAATATTTCTTTCCCAGTCCCTATTTTCCAAACAGGTATCGCCACGATGAAGAGATGTTGACTAAATGTCAAAATTAAGGGCAAAATGACTGGAAATTCTTATCTAAAACGAGAATTTTGTTTACGACGTTGCTTATGTCTAGCAATTGCTTTACGCTTCTCTTTTTCTATTGGAGTCTCAAAGTGACGTTTTTTTCTCATATCTTGGAAAATTCCTGCTTTAGAAACTTCCCGCTTAAATCTTCGTAGAGCTGATTCAATACCTTCATTCTCTCCTAAAACTACTTGTGTCATTCTCATTCCTCCTGAATGTGGATGAATAATTAAAAACTAGATACAAAAGCAAATATTCCAGCAGAGTCGAGCCTTTGGCTTTATCTGCTGGAGACTCTAGATGTGAGATTTTTAAGAATCAACTTAATAGTTTCTGTTGCGGCGAGCATTGCCGCCACCCCAGCTACCACGAGGGGAATTGCTTCTTTCCTCACGGGGTTTAGCTTTATTTACTCTCAAATCACGTCCCATCCATTCAGCACCATCAAGTGCTTCAATGGCAGCTTGTTCTTCTGCATCTGTTTGCATTTCCACAAAAGCGAACCCACGCGGCTTGCCTGTTTCTCTGTCTGTAGGTAATTGAACACGGGCTACTGTTCCGTATTCTGCAAATGCCCGCCTGAGATCATCTTCCGTAACCTGATAGGACAGGTTACCAATGTAAATTGACATAAGAGTCTCCGAATTTAGGGAGTGTGGAGAGTTAAATTCGGAGAGACGCTTTTAGAAATCAAAACGAGTTACTCAACCGAACATAATCCTTATATGGATAAGTGTAGCACAGCCTTTGAATATGGACTCACACTCAATTTGATTTCCAAACAAAACTTTCAGGACGGGGTTCCAACCCTTCCAAGGACACGCTTTTGTTGTTTTTGCTATGAGAGTTTTTATTTCAAAAGCAAATCAGTATTAACCAGCGATCGCCCAGAAAGTTAGTGTTTTGCAAATGTTAGATATCTACTACTAATTGTTAACGATTATTTACCAGTGCTGTTTATTATACCATAAATGAGTGTGTTAAAAGCAATGTCCCAAGTAATTTTAGCTCTCGGTGAACTGGGCTAAAATCCTTTCTGCTTCTTTACACAGCACCTCGTGATATTCACCGTTACTAGCTAGCAAACCTCCCCATTGATTGATATCACCGGTGTTGTATTGCAAGGGTGTACCATCGAAGTGAGTAAATTGACCTCCGGCTTCTGTCAAAATCAGTTCTGGGGCTGCAATATCCCAATCTTTGGGGGCAGATTTGCCAGACAGAGAAATGTAAATTTCTGCCTGTTTTTCTACAATTGTGGCGATTTTACATCCGACACTGCCAACAGCTTTTTGATTTTGGCAGGGTAAGTTTTGCAGTAAATAATCTAAACGTTGGTTGCGGTGAGAACGACTCACGACTAAGGTTAAATCCTCAATTGGTTTACGTGACGAGACTTGTAAAGGAACAGAGCCATCACGGGTTTCTACAAAGCTACCGCCTCCCTTTGTAGCATAATATAATTTTTGCGCTTCTGGGACTACCACCACTGCTAACACTGGACGTGTTTCTTTGACTAAAGCAATGTGAATGGCATATTCCCCAGTTTTTTCGATAAAGTCGCGTGTACCATCTAAAGGATCTATAATCCATACCCAAGGGGTAGAAGGTTGTGGAGACTTACTAAGGGATTGATAGCTTTCTTCGCTGATATAAATAAAATCTTCATTACCCAGACTTGCTTGTAGCTTTTCGAGAATATATTGGCTGACAGCTACATCGGCAACGGTAACAGGTTCGTTTTGTTTGTATTCTACTGCTAAATTAGGATCTTGAGCGGTGCCGTGATAATACGATCGCAGTATATCTGCGGCTTCCCAACCTATCTGACGAGCGATCGCTAATATTTCTTGTAAGTCTTTCATTAATCTAGCCCAATCTAACTTAAAAATATATAACCTCAATCAGGGGGCACACCTGCACGCCCCTAGATAAAATCCATCCAGCGTCGGGTACCAAAAAATTCGCAGGAATTAGCAGCGATATTTGCTGCTAGTGCCAGTGCATTGGTAAAACTTTCTTTTAAAATGTAGTGACACAAGCCACCGTGAAAAATATCTCCAGCTCCTAAGGTATCAACGGCTTTAATTTGGGGCACATCTACAATACCAGTTTTATTGCAACTCAAGTATTGAATTGGTTGTTCTCCGTGGGTAATGGCGATATGAGGAATATTAAATTTGCTTAAATAAGCAAAAGCCTCTTCTGAAGTCTCGCAGTTAGGTGGATGAAAATTAGCCGAACAGATGGCGTAATCTACAAATGGTAGAATTTGCTCAAATCCAGGTTTCCAGCTACCACCATCGATGATTACTGGAATATTCTGGGCTTTTGCCATTTGGGCTATTAAGTAACTAACAGCCATCTGATGTCCGTCAATTAGTACTATGGCAACATTTTCTAAAATATTTGCTGGGATGGATGCGCTACTGGCTTGAGTTTTCACAGCATTGATGGAAACTACAGCTCTTTGCCCTGTGGCTTGGGTAACAATAATTGAAGAGATTGGTGGTGCTAAATCGATGGTAGGCTCAAGATCGGCGATCGCCACTTGATAATTTGCCAAATCAGCTAGAATTAGCTGCCCCGTTGGGTGAGAACCTACCACACCCAAAACTGTAGCCTGATTACCTAAATAGCTAAAAGTTACAGCCGCGTTTGTAGCTGGGCCACCTGCTGCCACAGTATAGTCAATAGCAACTATCTTTTGATTATTCTGAGGCAAAGAGTCAGCGAGGTAAATTAAATCCAAGGTTACTAAACCTACAAATAACCCATTATTCATTAGTTATTAGTCATTAATCATCAGTCAACAGTCATTTTTTTATGAGTCTTCATAGTAGTGTATGAATTATTTGTCATAACTCCTAACTCATAACTCCTAACTCATAACTTTTAACTTTTTACTTATGCAAACAGATCCCAAACCAAGAACACTTTACGTCGTTGGCACACCAATTGGCAACTTAGAAGATATGACTTTTCGGGCTGTGCGAATTTTGCAAACTGTGGATATTATTGCTGCCGAGGACACGCGCCACACAGGCAAATTGCTACAACATTTTGAAATTAAGACACCCCAAGTAAGTTACCACGAGCATAATCGTACCAGTCGCATTCCAGAATTATTACAATATTTGGCGAATGATAAAGCGATCGCTCTAGTCAGTGATGCTGGAATGCCGGGAATTTCCGATCCTGGATATGAGTTGATCGAGGCTTGTATTGAAGCTGGTATTTCCGTAGTTCCTATTCCTGGGGCGAGTGCAGCAATTACGGCTTTGAGTGCAGCCGGACTACCTACGGATCGGTTTGTCTTTGAAGGGTTTTTGCCAGCAAAAAGTCAACAGCGACGAGAACATTTAGAATTTTTACAAACAGAATCTCGCACATTAATTATCTACGAATCGCCTCACCGATTGCAAGATACTTTACAAGACTTAGCAGAAATTTTGGGAAGCGATCGCCAAATCGTACTCGGACGGGAGTTAACTAAATTGTATGAGGAATTTTGGCGAGGAACAATTGCCGAAGCCATCGCCCACTACAACCAACGACAACCCCAAGGAGAATATACTCTAGTTGTTGCAGGAGTTCCACCTAGTCAACCCCAATTAACAGAAGAGGAATTAAAAGCTGAATTGAAACAATTAATCAGTCAAGGAATATCGCGATCGCAAGCTAGCCGTCAATTAGCAAAAGTAACTTCTCTTTCGCGGCGTCAACTTTACCAACTAGCTCTTTCTTTAGTCGTTACCCCTGATTCTTGAATATCTAATACCGCTTTTCCAAACTTAAAAACTTGATATTTCTCTGTTTTCTCTGCCTCAAGCATTTTTGCATTAACTTTTTTCATGTCTATGTACAATAATACCATTAAAAATAATTCCCAAAACTCACCTCTAATTTTCTTAATTACCTTAGCTATAGCTATCAGAATCTACAACATTAATTCGCCAATTATCGGTATTCATTCCTGGCGTCAGTCAGATACAGCAGCAATAGCTAGAAATTTTTATGAGAATGGTTTTAACTTATTTTATCCTCAAATTGACTGGGGAGGTAATTCTCCTGGTTATTGTGAAACTGAGTTTCCAATTTATTCATTTATCGTTGCGCTTATTTACAGAGTTTTTGGAGTTGCAGAGTTTTGGGGAAGATTTTTATCAGTTATTTGTTTTTTAGTAGCTCTATATTTCTTATATCAGTTAATTGTCAAAATTTTAGATAAAAAAGCTGCATCTTGGTCTTGTTTATTTTTTGTCATTTTACCTTTGAACGTCTATTATAGTAGGACATTTCAACCAGAGTCCATGCTGTTGATGTGTTCTGTTATCGGCGTCTATTATTTTATTAATTGGCTGGAGTCTGAAAAACACCAAGATTTAATTTTATCGGGTAGTTTTGTCGCCTTAGCTTGTTTAATCAAAGTTTTACCAATAATATATTTAGGAATACCGCTTTTTTATTTAGCATGGACTAAATATGGTATCAGAGTTTTTTCTCAACTATCTCTGTGGATTTATAGCATTTTGATATTAATATCTGTAGCTATCTGGTATTACCACGCTCATCAAATATTTTTGGAGTATGGGAATACTTTTGGTTTTTGGTCAGGTTCAACCAATAGATATAACTATAATATTGTACTTACCTCGCGTTTTTGGACAGAATTATTCTTTAGAACTGTTGTCAGGCATTTTGCTATTTTTGGCTTTCCCATATTTTTATTAGGTTTATTGATTCCTAGAAAAACTAGACAAGAATATGTATTAGATATTTGGTTAATTTCAGTAATATTAACTTGGGTTTTAGTACCAACTACCAGTTTAGTTCATGAATATTATCAACTTCAATTTATGCTTCCAGGAGTAGTATTGATGGGTAAAGCTTGTAGTTACTACTTGGAACAAGCTGCTGGGCAATTTAATTACAAGAAAGCTATATTAGTGTGCTTATGTTTAACTGTCGCTGCTGGCTCTGTCATTTATACTGTTGATTATATGTTCAAAGAAAGAACAGAAAAATCGGCTGTTTTTCAATTGGCACAGCAAGTAAAACAAAATACTGAACCTGCATCACTGATAATTGCTACTACTGCTAGTGACCCAACATTACTTTATTTATCACATCGAAAAGGATGGTTAATTAACCATAGTGATGTCACTGAAGAATATATGCTCCCTAGAGCTAAATTAGGAGCTAAATATTTAGTAGGAAGTTTTAATTTTGTAGAAAGCTATAATTTGTTTGTCGATAACAACCAAAAGCAAAAAGTTCAGAATTTTCTCGATAAATATCCCAATATTTTGAAAGATGGGATCAACTTTATTGCTAAATTACGCTGATTATATAAAAGTAATGGTGCATCAGGCTAAAGCCTAACGCACCTAATTAAGATTTATGTCTTTCTGATTGTATTCTGAATTCTGAACTTATGTTTTAATTTTTTGGAGCCTGAGCTTGCATTAAACAATTTCTCAATATTTCAGCTAATACCTGTACGTCGGGTTCGCGCAGTAGAGAAAGGTGAGAACCGGGAATATAATGTACATCTAATCCACCGGCAACTGGGTCACCCCAACCAAATTGAGGATCGTATTGTATGCCTATACCTTCACCTCGGTTCCGGTCTTCAGTCCGCAAGAGGATAGCTCGACCAGGGTAACTTGGATAAGTATATTGACTAATAGCTTGAGTATTAACGTCTATACTTTTTAAGTGTTTGTCAGTTGCAGGTAAATCAAGTTTTGCTTCCAAGTAACGCTTATATGTATTTTTGAGACGAGATTTATTCCAATAACTCCATTTGAGAATTTTTTGCCAAAGGTAGCCGGCTCCTTGCTGAAGGATATTATTTAAATGCAAGAAAATTCGTTTGAAAAATGGCGATCGCCAGCTATAACCAGGACGACAACTATCAATGATAATTAGAATACCAATTTCTTCACCTTTTTCCTGGAGTTGTCGAGCCATCTCGAAAGCCACTGCACCGCCAAAAGAGTAACCTCCGAGAAAATAAGGGCCATGAGGTTGGAAGGTCTTAATTTCTTGAATGTAGTGTGCGGCCATATCTTCAATGCGGGTATGGAAAGGATGTTTTCCATCTAGCCCCTGTGGTTGTAGTCCGTAAAATGGTTGTTCGGAACCCAAATGTTGTGCCAATTCACGGAAACACAAGACTTCTCCGCCAAGTCCGTGAACGCAGAAAAAAGGCGGTTTGGAACCATTGGCTTGAATTTCTACTAGAGATGACCAAGTAGCTGTTGATTTGTTTTTTACTGAAGTCTTATTTATTGCTAAATCTTCTTCTTCGCAGATGATTTTGGCTAAAGTCTCTACAGTACTTGACTGGAAAAGAATGGCAAGCGGCAGATTTTTATTAAATGTCTCTTCAATTTGCCAAAATAATTTTACTGCCAGTAGAGAATGCCCTCCTAATTCAAAGAAGTTATCTTGAATGCCAATTGGCTGTACGCCTAAAAGTTGTTCCCAAATTTCTGTTAGCTGGCGTTCCACTTCATTGCGGGGAGCAACAAAAGTTCCTTCTGGTTCTTGTCTTGATAAGTCAGGTGCAGGTAAGGCGCGGCGGTTTACCTTGCCGTTGGGAGTTAGGGGCATGGCCTCCAGCAAGACGAAAGCTGAAGGTAGCATGTACTGTGGTAGCTTTGTCGAAAGGAAGCGCCGAATTTCACTAACTGTAGTTACCGAATCCTGATTTAGGATAATGTAAGCTACTAAACGTAGATCTCCTGGAACATCTTCACGGGCAATTACTACAGTTTGGAGTACATCTGGGTGTTGGGCTAACACCGTCTCAATTTCTGCTGGCTCAATGCGTATGCCACGGATTTTGACTTGATGATCTTTGCGACCGAGGATTTCTAAAGAACCATCTGGACGATAGCAACCGCGATCGCCTGTATAATACAGCCAATCTTGTTCGTCGTTTCCAAAGGGATTTTTGACAAACCGAGAACGGTTTTCTTGCTGGGCATTGATGTAACCTAAACTCCGAAATGGAGTACGGATAACTATTTCGCCCGGTTCGCCAATGCCGCACGGTTGATGATTTGGTGTAAAAACTAGTGCTTGGGTTTCTGGCAATGGCGATCCCACTGGCTGTACTCCTGGCATACACTCAACAGGTACTTGGTAATAACACTTGGCCAAGGTTGTTTCCGTTGGCCCGTAGAGATTGACAATTTTCCCTGATTCTGGGAAAGCATCGCGCCACCGAAGTACAAGTGTTTCCTTAAGAGGTTCCCCAGCAAAAAATAAGCAGCGTAAGTTACGTAGAAAAACTCCTGATGGTACATTTACTAACCAAGATTGTGCCAGAGAAGGAACTGTGTGCAATACGGAAATTTGCTCGGCTTCTAAGTAACGCAAAATTTTAGTCGGTTCTAAGTTATCGCCTTCCTCTGGCAAACATAAAGTTGCACCACTAGTTAAAGGTAAGAAAATATCTCTGAGGACGACATCAAAGGAAAGACCCGTCAATTGGGCAACGCGGTCTTGCTGAGCAATTTTAAATGTCTGCCGCTGCCAGTTGAGAAAATGCGCCATTCCTTTGTGACACCCCAGCACGCCCTTAGGTACGCCAGTGGTGCCGGAAGTAAAGAAAATATAAGCTGCATCGTCACCAGCGATTTGGGGCAAGTTTGCGGTTTGAGTGCTGCCCTGGGGTGAATTTAGAATTTCTCCTGTATCTGGGTTTACACAGATACTAATTAAAGATTCAGCTATGCCCCTATCTTCTTGGGTCTGATTATCTATATATAATATGTATTTAGCTTTAGCTTCTTGTAGCATTAGCTGGTGGCGTTGGCTAGGCAGTTTGCGATCGAGTGTTAACAGCACACCGCCGCTTAAAAGCACAGCCATCATACTTGCAATCAGTCCAAAGCTGCGCGTGCCAAACACCGCCACCACATCTCCTCGCTGGAGTCCTTGGGATAATAAAGCCTCAGCTAAACCTTGAGCTATTTTCCCCAATTGCCCATAGTTCCAAGTCCGAGATCCTTGACGAAGTGCGGAATGTTCTGGGACAGAGTTCACCCAAGAGGTAAACATTGTTGTTACCAGTTCGTACTCTGGTTCAGGCAACACTGCTGTTGGTTCTGGCAGCAAAAATCGCGCTTGTGGTGTGACAAGAGAATACAAACTAATCTGATTTTCTGGAGCAGCAACAATTTGATTCAATAAATGATGGAACTGATGCAGCATTTCCATCATCCGCTCTGGGGTAAACAAATCGGTATTGTAAACTAAATCAAGCTTGATTCCCTGATTTTGTTCTGTAACATATAAAGTCAAGTCAAACTTGGAACCTGTTTCTAGCATCGGGATTGGTTGTACAGCCACCCCAGGTATTTCCAGTTGGATATCCCTCAAGTTGAGCATATTAAACCACACTTGAAACAGTGGGTTGCGGCTGGTATCCCTTTCTGGTTGCAGTTCTTCCACCAGTTTCTCGAAGGGCATATCTTGATGGGCATAAGCGCCTAAGGCCATCTGGCGGACTCGACTCAGCACTGAACGAAAACTGGGGTCGCCAGAAAAATCAGTCCGTAAAACCACAGTGTTAATAAAAAATCCAATTAACCCTTCAACTTCAGAACGGTTACGTCCAGCAATGGGAGAACCAATGAGAATATCTTCTTGCCCAGTGTAGCGATGCAATATTGTGCCAAAGGCCGCCAGCAAGGTCATAAATAAGGTGACACCTTCCTGACGCGACAGTTCTGTGAGTGACGCACTCAAGCTTTGGGGTAGCATTAATGACTGAGCCGCCCCCTGGTAAGTTTGCACTGGTGGTCGCGGTCGGTCAGTGGGCAATTCCAGTACAGTATTAGCGCCTGCTAACTGGCTTTTCCAGTAGTTTATTTGGTTGGAAAGAACTTCACCCGACAACCATTGATGCTGCCAAGCAGCAAAATCGGCATATTGAATGGGTAATTTTGCTAAGGGAGAAGGCTTACCATGTAAAAAAGCTTCATAAAGGGCTGCTAACTGCTGCCAGAGAATACCCATTGACCAACCATCTGAGGCAATGTGGTGCATGACTAACAGAAGTATCTGCTCGTGTTCGTCTATTTGCAGCAAGCTAGCCCGCAGCATCAAATCAGATTCGAGGTTGAAGGGGGGTTGCGCTTCTTGAGTGAGGAGATATTGCGCTTGCTCTTGTGTGACTTTAATTACCTTCAGTTCGATAGACCGGGGCGCACTAATTACTTGTATGGGGCTACCATCGGGTGATTTAATAAAGTTTGTTCGCAGTGCTTCATGATGAACAACGATCGCATCTAGCGCCTGTTGCAATACATCTACATTTAACTCACCCGTTAAGCGCTGTGCATCTGAAATAATATATGCACGGCTGTTGGGTTCCAATTGCTCCAAGAACCAGACTCGCTGCTGGGCAAAGGATAAGGGCGCTGCTTCTCGGTTGCTTATTTGCCCAATAGCCTGATTTTGGGGATTATTTTCTGGAATTTGGTTTTGAGCAATGGCTTCGGCTAAATTAGCGATCGTGGGATTTTCAAACAAAACTTGCAATGGTATTTCTATCCCGAAGGCTTGGCGAACTCTAGACATCACTTGAGTAGCCAGCAGTGAATGGCCTCCCAATTCAAAAAAGTTATTGTGGATGCCTACTTGTTCCAAACGCAGAACTTTTGCCCAAATACTAGCTAAGACTTCTTCTGTGGGATTCTGGGGTGGGACAAAGTTACTTGAAAGGTAAAGGTCGGATATATCAGGTGCAGGTAAAGCGCGGCGGTCTATTTTCCCATTGGGGTTTAATGGCAGGGTATCTAAAAATACGAAGTAGGCAGGCACCATGTATTCAGGTAGGCGACCTTGCAAAAACTGGCGTATTTCAACCTGAGTAGGAATTTTCCCTGGGTTAGCAACCATATATGCCACCAGCCGCTTATCGCCAGGAATATCTTCTCTAGCTATAACTAAAGTCTGCGTCAGCGCTGGATGTTGACTGAGTACAGCTTCAATTTCTCCCAATTCAATCCGGAAACCGCGTATTTTCACTTGGTGGTCAATGCGACCAACAAACTCGACATTACCATCGCTGTTGTAACGTGCCAAGTCTCCTGTTCTGTAAAGGCGTGCCCCTTCTTGAGAGCTAAAGGGATCGATAATAAATTTTTCTTTCGTCAGTTCTGGACGATTAAGATAACCCCGCGCCAGACCAATACCGCCAATATACAGTTCACCTGACTCACCAACAGGCACAGGCTGTAAATTTTCATCGAGGATGTAAATCTGTGCATTGGTAATGGGGCGACCAATGGGAGCAATGGTGTAATTACTTCCCCGCTGGCTAGTCCAGAATGTGGTATCAATGGAAGCTTCTGTGGGGCCGTAACAATTGTGTAAAACATTGTCCAAATTCAATTGGGCAAAGAACCGGTCTATGAGTTCTACAGGTAAAGCTTCACCACCGCAGGTAACGTGCCTCAGAAGTCGGCAATTCTCAATTCCCTTTTCTTCCAATAAAACACGCAATATTGAAGGTACCAAGGCTAGGACAGTGATTTGCTCCTGGGCGAGCGCTTTTACAAGATAGGCAGCGTCTTGATGTGCACCAGGACGAGGTATAATTAATTGCCCCCCAAAGCACAACGGCCAGAATATCTGCCACACTGAGGGGTCAAAGCTAAAAGAAATGGTCAGTAAAACTTTGTCTGCGTCAGTTAATCTAAACGTTGTCTGCCGCCAGTGCAATTGATTGCAGATTCCACGGTGAGGAATCATTACACCCTTGGGCTGTCCTGTAGAACCAGATGTGTAAATTACGTAAATTAAATTATCAAGCGTTGTCTGATTTACAGGATTTTCTTGGTTATTTTGAGTGTTTTCTTGCAAAAGCAAGTCTAGACAAATTACTTCCGCCTGATGCGGTGGTAGGTTCTCAACCAATTTTTCTTGGGTTAACAACACTGGTGTTTGTGTATCTTCCAAGATGAAAGCTAAGCGTTCTTTTGGATATGACGGATCTAAAGGCACATAAGCGCCTCCAGCTTTGAGAATTCCCAACAGCCCTATAATCATCTCCAAGGAGCGCTCTAAACAAATACCCACAAGTACTTCTGGACCAACACCTAATGTACGCAGATAGTGTGCCAGTTGATTTGCTCGTTGGTTTAACTGCTGATATGTAAGTTGCGTGTTTTCAAATACTACAGCAATTGCTTGGGGCGATCGCTCTACCTGCATCTCAAACATTTGATGGATACACAGATTACCAGCAATTGTTTGGGTATCACTCCATTCCTGTATAACTTCAGTACTCAAAATCTTAGTTAAGTTATCTAACGGAATATTTTCTTTATCTTCCCAACTATGACTGTCTATCTGCATTTTCTATATATCAACAATTTACTAAATCTGCTTACATTTGTGCTTTTGCTAAAGCCAAAGTTCGTATTTTTTTAAAAAATTAGGATATATTTATATTATTTAATCATTTGTATATTTTTTATACATTGTTAGATTTTTCAAATCAGGAAAAAGCTGTAAATAAAGTAAAATAAATTTCTCAAGCTTTTGTAATACAACATATCTCTGAGTTTTAAAGAGAGTTTAAATACGACCTTTTACCCTGAATCATAATTCGATATTTTTTGCAAAGATTGTCTTTATTAAAATATATAAGATTAATTTTTCATTATAAAATAAAAAAGCTATATGGCCAAATAGAAATAAACGTTTAAATTTTAGTTTAAAAATGAATTGCTGTTTTTAGTGACATAATTTAGCAAATATCATAGTGAAATTACTTTATCTCTTTTTATCCCTTTTTATATTGACTGGCTGAACTAAAAAATAATTATTACCGAATCTTCATTGTGTTTCTTACTATGTAAAATTACTGTAAAGCCTTAGTATGAGTAGCTGCAATAATTACGGAAATTCAGTAGAATTTTTACATACGCAGTTAATTGCGTAAGCCCGTAGTTTCTGACATAGAAAACTACATTAGTTGTGAATCTAATTTGAATCCAAATAATAGCCCAAATAATTGACTCTTTAAAGGAGAAAAAATGCTTATGATACAGATATGCCTTATACGTCTAAGAAGTACTTAATAGTGCTTCAATTTATTAAAACTCATTTTTAGTGTTCGAGATTTGCGGAACAATTTTATTGGTTTTGTAAAACTCACATCTTGTTTGTAAAACTCCGTCCAACAGAATGCTCACTCCAGAAGAGCGATTTCTTAATTGAGGCAATGCTCGGTTTTTACTGAATTTGCGATCTATTGTCTCTTCAAATTTTCAAGATTTGATACAAATGTAGCCAAAGTTCAAAGAAATGTAAACTTTTGTAACAAAAATCAACAATTTTGATGCATTTCGTTATATGTTATGTCTGTATGTTTTATTAATCAGTAATTATGCGTAAGCAAGAAAAAAGCCTTGAACCAAAACTGAAGTAATCTAGCTAAACATACTACATTAACTTTGTAAGGGGTATAATTTTTCTTGAAAGCCCATATCTATGACGGAGCTTTGACCGCTTAGTTAGCGTATTACGCACATTACAAACTCTGATATCCCAACCTGGCATACCCAATTATTAATGTCAGGAACCGATTGAACTATAGTTTAATTAAGACAAAATCCTTACCTTTACATCAAAGCCCAAAGTTTCGAGATGCTACGTTGTAAAAAATGCTGAAAGTTTGGGTAGTGTTCGCACTGAGACACTCGAATATATTTTTGCTAAAGAAAATAACTTTACTTCGAAAAAGTGAATAAATATTCAACTAATAAGGTCAGATTTGTTTCAAGACATGTGACATACTCCACTTGCATATATTTCCATCCAACTTTAACGACACCAAGTGTTACTAACTATGAGTAATCAAAGTATCGCAACAAACAAATTGAGTGAGATGCCTTTGGATCTACGTGCATCTTCAATTGTGAGAGTACGCAAAGGTTCGTGGTGGCTGAGACTAACAACATTATTTTTAGTAGATTGCACTCTTTTATCCTTAGCTTGGATTTTAGCTGGATACCAATCTTTTTATGGTTTTACTTGGGGCAGTTCAACCAATTATTTGCCGATATTCATAACCATTGGCATTCAAATAGGATCGCTAGCTTTGGAAGGTATTTACCGAGAGGGTCAAAAACGGTATGACTATCTGAATATTATTAAATCACTGACTTTTGCTCATGGATTAATACTATTTGTTTGTTTGATATATCAGCCAATTGTAGATATTACAAGTTCGAGATTAATACTATTGTCTTGGTTGTTCAGTACATTTTTTGTTTGTACTGGTAGATATAGTGTAAATCTAGTTCTGGAATATCTCCGTAAGCAAAAGAAAATAGTCCGTTCTTCTGTGTTCATTATCTCAGATCCTCAAGACCACGAGCAAATAGCTAGTTTCATCAAAAAAGAGAAGCATTACATTGTGTCTGGAACAGCAAATGCTAATGCCTTAGACAGATATCAACGCCAACAAACTTTGAATCAACTCAATCAGCTAGGTGTTACAGAAGTCTTTATATCTTGGGATGCTTTGAAGAATAGAATGTTTTTGTGTTGGTTATTTCAAGCATCAGGTATACAAGTACACATTATACCGATGGAATTAAAACCAATTTATAGAAACGTAGAATTCAACAAGATAGGAGGAATGCCTTGTCTGAGTTTAGATTGTCCGATAATCACAGGTAAAGACTTCTGGATAAAGCGTATTTGTGATTTTTGTTTTGCCGCTTTGTTTGTAATGTTAACATTCCCTATCTACATGGCTATAGCTATAGCTATAAAGTTGGATTCTCCTGGCACAGTATTTTACAAGCAAACTCGCATAGGTCTACATGGAAAACAGTTCAAAGTATGGAAGTTTAGAACCATGAGATCTGATGCAGAGAAATTGCAGAAGGAACTGGAAGCTTTAAATGAGACAAAAGATGGGATTATTTTTAAAATAAAAGACGATCCTCGCGTTACTCGTGTTGGAAAATTTCTCCGCCGTTACAGTTTAGACGAATTACCCCAACTTTTTAATGTGATCCTTGGGGAAATGAGTATAGTAGGGCCTCGTCCTTTACCTACTAGAGATGTAGATAAGTTTTCTGAACATCATTTTATTCGACATGAAGTTTTACCTGGTGTTACAGGTCTTTGGCAAGTTTCAGGTCGTTCAAATATTTTAGATTTTGAACAGGTTATTGCTCTGGATATGAGCTACATAGAAAATTGGTCGCTTAGTCTAGACTTTGAAATTTTGCTCAAAACAGTTATGGTGGTTTTGAAAAAAGAAGGTGCATACTAAAAGGAAATGAGTTGCTGTAGTTGAGTTTAGATGAATTTATTAATTGCCAAAATCATTATAAAAACTCAACGAAGCATACTCTTTCTTCACCCTAAAACTATTTGAATAGTTTCTGTCTCAGTTACTTTAAGAAAGCAAAACTGACATATCACTTTGTGCCAAGTAAAAATTTTCTTCAAAAATGGAGCGCAGAAAAGTTAATTTAAATGCTTGGTATGTCTAATAGCCTTAAAGTATCTGAGAAAACATATTTTCACTTATGCTTTCTAATATCGAGAAATTATCCTACATAAATTTACGGTTTTTACAGTTCTGAATTTGATTTAAATTAAGTAACTGTTACATAAAAAATCAGTGGAGCAAAAATGATAAAAATTAAGCTGATTACTATATGGTAAAAAACCGTAAACTAATAAGTAATTCCCTTTCAATGGTAGTTAATCGTTTAGCGCAAAGCATCACAGCCTTTGTGTTAACAGCCTCTATCGCTCGCATACTAGGGGCTGAGGTCTTAGGGCAATATCTACTAGCATTTACCTATTACTTTATATTTGTAAACATTGCCTCGCAGGGTTTAAAGACTTTATTTACCAGAGAAATAGCCCGTGAACCAGAAAAAACCTCACTGTATTTAATAAGTGGAACCTGGTTACAGTTAGTTTTCAGTTGCCTTAGTTATGTAGTTTTGGTAATCATAGTATTTTTATTACCTTATACTTCTGAAACTTCTACTGCTTGCTACATAATGGGTTTAACAATCATTCCGTTTTCGCTTTCCAATATTACTGAGGCAATTTTTCAAGCGAAAGAAAAGATGCACTTAATTGCCCTAGCGACAGTTCCAGTGTATGTACTACGTTTATTCATCATGCTCTGGGCAATGCAAAAGGGTTACGGAGTTGATTACTTAGCAGGGATTTTAGTTATTTCCGAATCAGTAATTCTGGGTATTGAATGGATTTTAATCACTAAACTTGTCAAAACCAAATGGCAAATTGATAAAGATTTTGTCTGGAAAACAATAAAAAATGCTCGGACATTTTTTGCAATTGAAGGGCTAGCTGTAGTCAATGCCAGAATTCAAATTTTGATTCTTTCATTATCGGGAAGCGAGTTTGTAATTGGTGTTTATGGTGGAATCATACAATTATTCCAACCATTTTTGATTGTTTCAAATAGTATAGGTATAGCAATGTTTCCGGGATTATCAAAGGCAGTCAATGAAGGGCGCGACAAACAGCGAAACATTATAGAAAAATGTATTGAAATCTTATTAACTATTGCATTACCTTTATGTGTAGGTTTGCTGTTTGTTGGTCAACAATTACTAACTTTTATATATAACCCTAGCTTTGCTCAAGGAAGTTTAGCTCTTAGTATTATTGCCATATCGTTAATTTTTCTTCCCTTCAATCAGTCATTATCTTTTTTGCTTGTAGCAAATGGTTTTGAGATTGTGAATTTGCGTCAAGTAGCTATCAATACTGTATTAGGAAGTTTGCTAGGTCTGATATTAGTCTCGCAATATAACTTACTGGGTGCAGCAATAATGGCTTTGTTAATGAGTTTTATTGGTTTTAGCCAGTATCTTTATTTCACTTATACTCTTGTATTTCCATTGAATTTATGGCGAATTATCCGAACTCCTCTGATAATTAGTATCTTAATGGCAGTAGTATTTATACTCTTAGAAAAAATTTATTTGAACTTTTTATTAACTATAGCGATCGCTACTTGGTTTTATATATTGTTTGTGAGTTTTTTGAGTATTCATGCTTTAAATAAAATTCATGTCGCTTGGGGAAAGCTTCTAAAAAGATGATCGATTTATCGCCTATTTGATTTCCTAAGTAACTAGCAAAAAATTAAAGCATCAAATTCAATAAATACGGAAAATCTTCAACCTGAAACAACAACTCAAAAGATGCCAATGTCAAACCAAAGTAACCAACCAATAGTCAGCGTAGTTATTCCTACACGTAATAGACCACAAATTGTTGTCAGAGGTGCTAAAAGTGCCTTAAGTCAGACACTACAATCCATCGAAGTGATTGTGATAGTAGATGGTCCAGATGGGCAAACAGTCGATGCACTATCTCAGATAAGCGATCCCAGATTGAGAGTTATAGAATTACCAAAAAATATTGGGCCATCAGGTGCTAGAAACACTGGGGTGAGGGAAGCTAAAGGTACTTGGATAGCATTTTTAGATGATGACGACCAATGGCTACCACAAAAATTAGAACGTCAATTAGAACTAGCGAATAGTTCCAATTATGAGTTTCCAGTTGTCACCAGCCGTTTGATTTCTCGGACTCCAAAAGGTGACTTTATTTGGCCAACAAGGTTACCTCAAGCCTCTGAACCTTTAAGCGAATATCTTTTTGTTCGGAACTCTTTTTTTAAAGGTGAAGGGTGCATACAAACCTCTACTCTTTTTGTCAAAAAAGAGTTAATGGAAAAAATGCCCTTGGAAGAAAAATTTCCAAGACACGAGGATTGGGAGTGGTTGCTTCGGGTGAGTGCAATGGAAAATGTACAAATAGAATTTGTACCTGAAGCGATGGCAATCTGGCATTCAGAAATGGGAATCAAACGTTTGAGTAACGTCAATGATTGGAAATATTCTTTGGATTGGATTCGTTCAACCCGTAATTTAGTAACACCAAAAGCTTATTCAGGTTTTATTGCAACAATTGTTAGCCATTTTGCGTCATCAGCAAGTGATTGGAAAGCTTTTTTCCCTTTATTATGGGAACTTATACGCTGGGGTAAGCCCAGGCCAATAGATATATGCTTGTACTTAACAATGTGGTTGATTCCTGAAGAAATCAGGCAACGAATTCGCTCTGTTTTCAAAAAAAATTCCAAAACACAACCAGCTGTCTTTAAGGAAATTTCACCCTGAAGTGAGTTAGTTGCCTGATATACTGAGGTATCAAAAGGATGTGTTGTCAGTTAAACCGCTTTATCAGCGTCATCAACTGGCAACTAATATAACCTGTGCCTCCAAATGGCTGTCAGCAATACTCTAAGATTAGTCAAATACTTTTATGTTTATCAAAAGCCATAAAAGTAAATTTAATTTTTCAAATCTACCCTGCATAATGCTATGAACAAAAAATTGAATTTGCTACAAGTATACCGTGGTATTGCTGCTCTCCTCGTAGTCTTATCTCATGGCGCTACCATACTCTATCGCGAATTTGGCCAGAATACTTTATTGCAAATATTTCATTTCGGTTGGATAGGCGTTGATTTTTTTTTCGTCCTAAGTGGATTTATTATATTTTATATTCATCAATATGATTTAGGTAAACCACATAAATTAAAATCTTTCATTATTAAACGATTTATTCGCATATATCCATTATATTGGATTGTTTTAGCTAGCAAAGTTCTAGCTTCTACGTTCGCCAATTATAAAGATACAATTTACCAAACAAGTGCAGGTGAAATTTTAAAAGCTTTTTTATTAGTACCCCAAGATAGTGAGATCCTCAACACTAAATTTATTGGTGTCAGTTGGACGCTAAGTTATGAAATTTTCTTTTACTGCCTGGTTGCCGCATTAATTTTGTTCAACACAAAGATTTGCAGAGCCATAATTGTTGCTTGGATGGTTGGTGTACTTCTCAATCTCTTCAATCTTTTACCAATTGGCAACAATTTTCCGCTCATGTTTATATTTGACGAACATAATCTAGAGTTTGTTTTTGGTTGTTTAGCTGCATATACTATCTCTCAATCAAAATTTAAGTTTAAAAATTCCCTAATTTACGCTTCTCTTTTTCTATTAGTATTATCAATTATCAATACAAAATATGGAGAATATAATGTATCAGGTATTCCCTCATTAATAAGTTATGGTATTCCCTTTACCCTTCTGATTATTGGCTCTGTCTATTTAGAAATGTCGAGTAACGTAAATATACCATTAATTTTAATTTATCTGGGAGATGCCTCTTATTCTATATATTTAACACATGGTTTTTTCTTAAACAATGTCAGTAAAATTCTGGATGCATTATTCAGGAAGAGTGAAGTATTATACACAGTTGTTAATTTCAATATAATTGCGTTTTTAACTGTCGTCATCGCAGTAACTATGGGATGCTTGATTCATACTTATCTCGAAAAGCCATTAATTATAAATCTCAGGAACAAAGTATTTGCTAAAATTACCTAAAACTCATAACCACACACTGCTCATAACCACACACTGGCAAACGGCTTAATCTCTTGTCTGTGTCCATGACGAACGATACTACAAACAATGAGAAAACTTTTACTCTCTGCCGAACAACTACTTACAGTTATTTGCTTAATAATTTATTCAGGAACTCCTTTAGATCCATTCCTGACTGATGGCTTCACCTTACAAGAAGGTGATAGAACCATATTTAGATTGCTTTACACTTTCACATACGCGGTAGCTTTTTTATTAATTGTTCTACGCTGGAAGAAAGTTATCTATGTTATTAGCAAAAATCGGCTTCTTTGGGTTTTAATTGTAGTTTGTGCAATTTCTGGTTTTTGGTCTTTAGATCCAGATACAACTACACGTAGGGTTTTTGGTCTCATAGGAACAACATTTTTTGGAGTTTATCTAGCTTCACGCTATACGTTGAAAGAACAACTGAAATTGTGTACTTATATGCTTGGTATCTCAGCAGTGGCGTGTTTCCTAATTGTTTTTTTGATGCCACAATATGGTCTTGGATCGGATGACCACGCAACTGCTTGGAGAGGAATATATTCACAGAAGAATATCCTTGGTAGAAGATTTGCACTCAGTGGAGCAATATTTTTCTTCCTTGCCATGACTACTCGGCAAAATCGCTGGGTTTCATGGCTTGGCTATATAGCTTCTGGAATACTTGTGTTATTCTCAAGCTCAACAACATCTTTAGGGAATTTACTCATAGTTACAGGGGCTTTCCTCGTATATCACAGAATTTTACGCTTTAGATATACAACATTAATACCTACGTTGACATTTATAGGCACTATAAGTATGGTTTTTTACGCCTTGTTCGTAACATACGCAGAGCAAATTTTGGGAAGCGTAGGTAAGGACACCACGCTAACTGGACGTTCAGAGATATGGCCTGCTGTGTTGGAGATGATTGAGAGAAAACCGTTGCTTGGATATGGCTATGGAGCATTCTGGTTTGGGGCTGATACTTCTGGTGCGGCTTATGTACAAGAGTCAATAGGATGGCCTGCTCCTACTGCTCACAATGGATTTTTGGATCTGTGGTTAGCCGTAGGTTTAGTAGGAGTTTTAGTTTTTCTAGCGGGATTCTTAAGTAGTTTTTTCAGAGCCATATATCTAATACGTTTAAATAAAATATTTGAAAATAACGTATGGTTATTAATTTATTTAACCTTTGTTGCTTTTTCCAACTTTACTGAAACTATATTAATAGAGCAAAATTCCATTGAATGGACACTTTACGTATCAGCCATCCTGTCAAGTCAAGTATCTCTTCCTTTAAAACGAAGTTATAAAAATACAATAGATACACATACTGGACAATTAAAAATTTAACAACTCAATGATAATTAATAATAAAATTTTGTAAAATTTAATCTAAAAATGATGAGTGAAACTAATCCGATCAAAATTATTATGTTAGGACCTAGCTTACTTCAGCAGGGTGGTATTTCTGGGTACGAGAAGCTTTTTTTGAAATATGCTCCTTCTGAAGTAAAAATATGTCATATCATTACTCATGAAGAAGGAACTGTAGCAAAAAAAATCACCGTGTTTTTTAAAGCTATATGGAAATTTCTCTGGATATTGCTCAAGCAAAAAGTTGATATTGTTCAACTTCAAATTTCACAGCGTGGCAGTATTTTGCGACAAGCAATTATGATAGTTTTAGCTTGGATATTTCGCAAACCAATAATAATACATGCTCATGGTAGTCAATTCCATCTATTCTACACTGGGTTACCAAAATCTATACAGCAACTGCTAAGTTGGATATTTGGAAAGTGTCAAAGGTTAATTGTATTATCTGAAAGTTGGAAAAGCTTCTATATAGAAAATCTTGGTCTAAAGCCAGAACAAGTTGTAGTTTTCTATAATCCAGTAAAAATTCCTGTTGAAGTTCCACACCGTTCAGTCTCTGACAAAGTTAATTTACTCTTTTTAGGAAGAATTGGCCAACGCAAAGGAGCATTTGACTTGATCGAAGCCATTTCTCTTTTGCCTAACGAACATCGCTGTAAATTGAGTCTGATTATGGCGGGAGATGGAGACCTAGAACAAGCACGCGATTTAGTTAAAACTTTAAATCTAGAAGATTACATAAAATTACCTGGCTGGATAGGCTCAGATGAGCGGGATATTCTCCTAATTCAGGCAGATATTTTTGTGCTGCCATCTTATAATGAAGGTCTCCCATTAGCAATGCTGGAAGCAATGGCTTGGGAGTTGCCAGTTATAGTTACACCAGTAGGGGGTATACCTGAAATAGTTACCGATTTAGAAAATGGAGTAATTGTTAATCCAGGTAATCCTCAGCAATTATCAAATTCTTTGAAATCTTTGATTGAAAATGAAACTTTGAGGTTTTCTCTGGGAGTCAAGGCTAGAAAAAGCGTTTTTTCTCTTGATATTAAAAATCATTGGATTTCTTTCCTTGATTTATATTATTCGATATTAAATTCCGATGTTAAAGTAAGTCTAAAAAATTAATAATTTCAAGCAAACAAAGTATGGAAATAAAATACACAATTCAATGATTGAATGAAACCTGTTTGTGACTAGAAAAAACAGATCCTACGATTGATAAATGTTTTAGTCAAATAATTAAGAATTGAAATTATTATGGCATCAGCAAAAAGAGTCCTAATTATCGTTGAAAATCTGCCAGTTCCCTTTGACCGACGGGTGTGGATGGAAGCGACTACTTTGCAAAAAGCAGGATATGAAGTTGCCGTGATTTCACCCACAGGAAATGGCTTTGACAAAGACTATGAAGTTATTGAGCAGATTCATATCTATCGTCATCCTCTACCACCAGAAGAAAGTTCCGTTGTTGGGTATCTTCGAGAATATAGCTGGGCGATTAACTGGCAATTCCGCCTAGCTCAACGGGTGTGGCGAGAGCGTGGTTTTGATGTCATCCATATTTGTAATCCACCGGATTTGCTTTTTTTAGTAGCAGGGTGGTTTAAATTATTTCATGGTGTACGCATTATTTTTGATCATCATGACCTCAGCCCTGAGATGTATGAAGCTAAGTATCAACGTCGTGACATCTTTTATCATGGATTACGGTTGGCTGAACGCTTGACATATGCAACAGCAGACATCGTAATTTCAACCAACGAGTCGCATCGAGAGGTAGCTATTACTCGTGGTAAAAAGAAACCAGAAAAGGTCTTTGTAGTTCGTAGTGCACCAGACCTTTCCCGTTTTCGCCGAATGTCTCCAAATCCCAATTACCGTGTAGGTAGAGACTATCTGGTAGGTTACATGGGTGTTATGGGGGAACCAGAGGGAATCGATTATCTCCTGAGAATGGTAAATTACATTGTTCGGAAAAAAAATCGCCAAGATATTCACTTTATGCTTATCGGCAGTGGTCCTGCGGCAGAAAAGCTCAAAGCTTTATCTAAAGAACTGGAAGTAACTGATTTTGTAGAATTCACAGGATTTAAACAAGGTGAGGAACTTTTAGAGCGTCTCTCCAGTTGCGATGTGTGTGTGGAACCGTCTCCTACATCTGCCTATAACGAAAACTGCACTATGAATAAAATTCTTGAATACATGGCTATGGGTAAAGCAATTGTCCAGTTTGATTTGCGAGAGGGAAGACGTTCTGCACAAGAAGCATCTCTCTATGCCAAGCCGAATGATGAGGTGGAATTTGCTGAAAAAATTCTAGAGCTTCTAGATTCCCCTGAGCGTAGAGAAAAAATCGGAGCCGAAGGGCGACGCAGAATGGAGGAGATCCTTGAGTGGCAATATCAAGTTCCAAAACTTTTAGAAGCATATGATAAAATTTTTCAAACTCACTAATTACCACCTGAAAATTCCGCAATCATTACTCATTCAGTCGAGTAACAGCTAAATACTTAATACTCATGGTGCGTAAAATCGCTAAGAAACGCTGAAATCCGCTAAAAGCTACAAGTTACCAAGGTTGTTTCTGACGAATGTAGCGCAATCATGCCAGAATATAGACTCAATTTGTAACTTATATAGTCTATACTGTGTGTTATGCGTAAGGTTTTAGAGTACAAGTACTGTGTAATTATAGTTGCTTGTGCTTGCTCCAAGCCATAATATCTTTAGTTTATCGCTCAAAACCTGTACTTTTGAAGATTTATGTCATAAAAATTTATGGAATCTAGAGAAACTATTGATTTAGACCTCAATCGTTACTTATTGATGTTGAAACGGTGGTGGATACCTGCAGCCACAATTTTTATAGCTACAGTCATGCTCAGTGCAGTAGCTACAAGATTTATGAAGCCGTCCTATGAAGCAGAAGGGAAACTATTGTTCAGAATTCCTTCTTTTAAAGTAGTAGGATCTAATCTTTTGCCAACAACCACAGAAGGAGGATCTACAGGAGACCTCAAATCCCTGATAGCATCTCAAAATCCCATAAACACCCAGATAGAAGTTATTTCCTCTCCTCCTTTATTGCAGAAGACCATAGATAAGTTACAGCTCAAAGATAAAGAAGGTCAACCCTTAACAGTAAAAGCTTTACAAAAATCGCTGGTATTAAAAATTATCGGCGGAACAGATGTATTGAGAATTACTTATTCCAGCCTTAACCCAGAAGAAGCTGCGGCAGTAGTCAACACAGTGATGAATGTTTATGTAGAAAACGATATTCTCACAAATCGCTCAGAGGCAGCATCAACTCGTCAATTTATTGCTAGGCAGCTTCCAAAAACTCAAGAGGCTGTTGATAAAGCAGAGCGAGAACTGCGTATATTCAAGCAGAAGAACCGCATTGCAGATCTAACAGAAGAAACAAAGTCAGCCGTCGGGATTATTGGAAATTTAAACAACGAGATTAATACTGTTCAGGCTCAATTAGATGAAGTCAACGCTCAAACTAATGAACTGCGACAGAAAGTAAATTTGAGTTCCCAAAATGCGATCGCTGTCAGTGCCCTCAGTCAGTCCCCAGGTGTACAGGGAATCTTGACACAACTTCAAGATATCGACCGACAGTTAGCGAGTGAGCGTAGCCGTTTCCAAGATGATAACCCAGCAATAATTAATCTAGAAGCAAAAAAAGCTAACTTAAGAGCTTTACTACAGCAGCAAATTTCCCAAACTATTGGTAACAACGCACAAGTTCCTCAGAATTTATTGCAAATTGGAGAACTCAGACAAAACCTGATCCAAGATTTTCTGCAATCAGAAGTGCAACGTTATGGCTTAAGCCAAAGACTCGCTTCTTTGTATAATTCTCGCTCTAATTACCAAAAGCGCGTGCAAGTTATACCCCAATTAATACAAAATCAGCGGGAGTTAGAGCGGAAACTTGAAGTTGCAGAATCAACATATCAAACTTTATTGAAAAAGGTTCAAGAATTACAATTAGTTGAGAATACGAATACAGCTAGTTCGCGGATTATTGCTCAGGCTTTAATGCCCACTGACCCAGTAGCAGGCAAAAAATTTCTTGTTTTACTCTTAGGAGTAATGTTCGGTTTGTTTTTGGCTACAACAACTGTTCTACTCTTAGGTATGAGAGATAGATCTCTGAAAACACTTAAGGAAGTTAGAGATGTATTTAGATATACCTTACTGGGAATTATTCCTTTGTCTGTGAAAAAAGTTCGCTCTCGTTTTTCAAGTGCAGAATCAATAACTCAAAAGGTTGCTGTCCGAGATATGCCTCACTCGTTAACAAGTGAAATGTATCGGATGATTCAAGCAAATCTAAAATTCTTGAGTTCAGATAAAGTACTTAAAACAATCGTAGTAACTAGCGCAGTTCCTAAAGAAGGAAAGTCTACAGTTTCAGCGAATTTGGCAGCAGCGATCGCTCAGCTAGGACGTAAAGTTTTACTAATTGATGCAGATATGCGAGTTCCTTCTCAGCACCATCTGTGGCAACTAACCAATGTAGTTGGTTTAAGCGAGGTTCTTGTAGGTCAAGCTGAATTTAACACAGCTGTATCCAAAGTAATGGATAACCTTGATGTCTTAACTGCTGGAGTTAGACCTCCCAACCCACTTGCTTTGCTTGACTCAAAACGCATGGCATCATTAATTGACAACGTTTCATCTCAATCTAATTATGATTTTGTAATTATTGATGCTCCGCCGCTTCTTTTAGCTGCTGATGCTCTAACTTTAAGTCAAATGACTGATGGGATTTTGTTAGTATCTCGACCTGGGGTGATTGATTCTAACAGTGCTAATGCAGCTCAAGAGATATTAGAAAGATCCAACTATAATGTATTAGGTTTAGTTGTCAATGGAATCATTGATAAAAATGAATCTAGTACTTATTTGTATCACGAACACGAATATTTTCAACCAAGAGAGTTAACAAAAGAGTTTAAGGGACTTGCAAAAAAATAAAAGCTCCATACTAGTTTATGTTGGTTGTACCAACTTTTGTTACAGCAATCAAACCTTAATTAAAGCGAAAGGCTGATAAACCAAAGCGGAGCTTTCCTTGCTCCGCTTTTGATTAAGCTTTAATGGTATAATATTTTTTCATAAAACTATACTGTCAAGAATTACAGCGATCGCAACCTAAAATAGCACGCTTTAACTTGGTTGGTGTGCCCAACCTGTAATATTTTTTTTAGTTTCTATACAAGGTCGGCTTCAGTTAGCAGTAAGTGAGTGTAATGAATTTTTGAGCTAATTCATCCTATAAATTTATAGGTTTAAACCCTGGTAAACTCTGCAACTATGTAAACCCAAAAAATCAATTTGGCGAGTCATCTCAATAAAGTCTGTTCTCAGTTTTCAAAAAATCAGCGAATTATAAATTACAAAAATAGATTGTATGGCAAAATTCTGTAAAAATCAGAATTTTGTCATACAACCTGTTAGTAAGCTATTTAGTACTACTTAATTTAGCACTATTGAATTTCGTATGCGCCTCTATCGGTTGCTGAACCTTTTATACGGGGATTGCCGAGAATATCGGTTGTCAAAAAATTAAACTTAATGCCACTATTGATTGCTGGACTCGTCGATTTCACTCTAAAATCCTTGCCGCCAGCATTAACAAACTGTGGATCTGCGATGATATCGTTAGGACCCTTACCTCCTGCACCAGAACCGTTATTGTTATAAAGGTTGTAGTTGAAAGTAACGTTGATATTTTTTCTGTTGCTTGAGTTTATCGGCTTGCCACTTTGAGAATAGAGGATGTTATTCAAAACTTTGACATTCCTGGTATCATTCATCGAGATTTGTCCGCTTGAAATTTGTGGAGTCTGGTTATTCATATATGAAGTGTTATTGATCACATCCATATTGTCAGTTCTGAATGCATGAATACCGCCACCACCATTCTCATAGACAACGTTGTTAGCAATCAAAATACGGCCTTGATACGGAGGTAATTTTGATCCCACCTCATCATTTCTTCCACGGTCATGAATTATTCCGTTCCCGTCTTGAATCTTCCCGTTAAAAATCCAGGGTACGTACATTCTATTTCTGTAGACCTTATTGTTGGTCACGATCATTCTATAGCTGCTCTGGTTATTGTCATAGTTCCAATTCTTAAGGAACGAAATGCCACTACAGCCAAAGGGTGAATACCAGGCATTATTGTATACTTCGTTATTGCTCACTGTAACATAGTCGACTTCAAGTCCTGTAATGCCTCCCGCTCCACAGTCATGTACCTTGCTGTTGAGAATACGGATATGATGAGGGCGACCTTTTCCTCGGCCGTCTACAGTGATGCAACTTCCACTAGTTTTTGGGTTTCCGGTGTTATACTTTTGGCTCAGAGCATAGCTGAGACTTATATTACTATTGTTTCCTTCAACTTCTATCCCGTTTACCTCGATATACGAAGCTCCATCTTTAATCCAAATTCCATGCCATCCATTGTGGTCAATTTTCGGCGAATGTCCAGGGTACGCTTTATATGTAATCCATGCATTTGGCGAACCAGAACGTGTAATCACTAATACTGAGCCTGATGGATTTGAATTACTGTATACTCCGTTCATCAAGAGTACTGTATCACCAGGTTTGGTAAGGTTTGCCGCCCTTTGAGGAGTTCTGAACGGCGATGAGGGAGTGAGTCCGCTATTTTTGTCGTTGCCGTTACCACTAACATAATATGTTGTCGAAGCAGCCGCAATAGCACTTATTAGCTTGCGGTTGGGTAGTTTATTTTCTTGAACAGTGGATGATTGAGGAACATCTTTAACTAAAGACTCTGTTATATTCTGCCCTTGAACCATACCTGTTAATGCCCAGGGAAGTACAACAGATGCACTCAAACTGAGAAAACTCAAACCATGAATCATCATAGGAAAAAAAGGTTATGTTGCAAAAACTGAACTGTCAATGGTTACTAACTCTAGCCTTAGTAAGTAACTCAGTATTCGATACAGCCGTATAACTGCCATTTGTAAGTTTATACACGGTTTTTTAGGTTTGCACCTGCGAATTTCCGCGTAAATATTATTTAAATGCTTTTTGAGATTGTGTTTCAAAAACTGGCAAATCTGTAGTAAAAATACTGATAATAAACCATCAGTATGCAGAATTACCATTTTAATTAACACTAAGCATCAGTACAAATGGTGTCATTCGTAATTCGACATCATTCTACTGTGTATATGCGGGATCTGTAGTTAATATAGTGTATCTCTCATCAATCGGTTAATTTACTTAAATAATACTTATAATAATGAGAATCATCATATCACTAAAAACAAGGCAGAGAGAACCATTAGTCGTCTCTGCTTCTAAAAGATTCTTATTCTCATAGGAATTTCAGCTAATTACAATAAATCTTCAAAAAGCCTATTAATGCAGATTGAAAATTCTCAGTAATACCCGTAAGGCTTACTTAATTTAGATGTGATGGTAATAGGATTATGGGGACAGGAAAAGTTGATCGACGCCCCCAATTGAAATCTGAATTTGAAACTAAAGCCCGAATACCCTCAAAATACTGAAGATAACACCTAGAGGCCCAGCGACAAGACCTGTGGTATCACCGACTTTTGCTCCGCCGGAGCGGCCGACTACTACGACATCATTATTGCGGAGTATGGGATTAGTTTGCTCGTTAATCCCGGCGGAGAAATCGACTTTTACTACACGTTTAGTGACCGAACCATTAGGATTGAGACGAATCAAATCAACAGCATCGTCGTTAGCTCTGGCATCGTTGAATCCGCCAGCAGCAAGTATAGCTTGGTTTAAAGAGCTATTTGGTTGAATATCTGTTAATCCCGGCCTTTTGACTTCCCCAACCACACCAACTTGAATGCGTGCAGGAGACAAAGTAGTGGTGGCTAGTTGAGTAGCTTCTGCTGGGTTGATCTCAGTTGCTGTTGGAATAACAATCGTATCTCCGTCTTGCACGATAATGTCTTGGTTGGCATCACCACTCTGTAACAGTTGCCAAAGATTAATATCTATAGCTTGTTCTGAGCCAGTTCTTGTCAGTCGGCGTAGCTTAAGATTACGAATATCTGCCTGTGCTGTAATTCCACCTGCTAGTTGAATTACTCGTGTTACATTTGGTAGACCAGTGGGAGTAGCAGTACCACTGTTAGGAGTTGTACCTCCCTGATCGTTTAGGCTACCTGGCGTAACTAGATAAGTACCGGGACGATTAACTTCACCAATAATTGTTACTGTGCGGGGTGTGGTTTGGCTGGCAGCAAAGTTAGCTGCAAATATATTCCGGGATTCTGCAATGTTAAAGTTATTTGCAGTTGGCACAACTATGGTGTCTCCATCCCGCAAGGTTATGTCTTGTGATAATGTGCCTGTTTGGATAAGCTCTTTCAAGTTGAGAGTAACGACTTGTTCTGAAGCACGTCCGAATTTACGTCGTAATTGAACTTGAGTTACATCGGCTGCTAGTGTAACTCCTTGGGCTGTTGTCAGTGCAGCTAATACAGTGGGGTATTGTACGCCTGGATTGTCTCCGGCGCCTCCACTCAAGCTCAAAGTATAAGCTCCTGGACGTGTTACCTCTCCGGCAACAAAAACATTAATCGGACGAGGTGATAATAAATTCACTGAAATTAAAGGACGTTTGAGGAAGCGAGCATATCTTCTAGCAATTTCATCAGCAGCCTGTTCAGTTGTTAGTCCAAGAACTGGAACGCTACCAATTAAAGGTAAGTTGATTGCTCCTCCTGGAGGAACTTGGTATTCACCCGTATATTCAGGTACTTCAAATACATTTACACGGATGCGATCGCCGCCTCCCAATAAATAATTAGTATCTAGTTGTGTTTGTGTATTTGGTATTTGTGTAGTTGATGGTGCTGGTTGTCCCTGAGCTAGGCTAGCAAAGGGTACGGCAACATTAACAGCAGTTAATAAAGCCGCACCCACAACTGGTTGAGTAAACGATTTCAACAAATTCATGTTAAGCATATTTCCCTGAGATTCTGAAATTACGATTAATAAAGTACTGTCTAAACATTTTTATTTTGACTATACCTAAGTATGCAAGTTCCCCAACACTCTTATTTTCCTTGAAAAGTGTCATTTTCCGGAGAAAATTTGTTTATTGAATTTGAATTTTCAATAAAGTTAATTTAAAGTTAACCGTGTTTGAATATGACAATTATCCCAAAATCACAGACTTAGGTAAAGCAAGGGAGTTTATACAATAATTTGTCTGCTTTTCAATGAGGCAATTACTAATAAATTTTCACTAATAAGTTAATTTAATGACACTGAAGTTGAGATTGAAAATATGTAACGAGTAATATTTATTGTCAAAATTAAAATCGTCACTATGGAGTTTTCAAGCAGAGAATTATTTAGCAATCAGATTAGTTGAGTGAATTATTTTTTGTTTGGATTTGTTGAATAAAAAACTCTTCTAACGACTGACGGGACAAGTTCATGGCAATAATTTTACCTTCCATAAGATGAAGACTAGCCAGAAAATCATAGTAGTCATCATGTAGTGTACCTTGCCAGGAACCATCAGGTTCAAATCTCAAAGCAGGTAGCCATTTTTTGAGAATTTCCCAGTCACCACCTTGACCTTTGACGTGATATGTGTTGTTTCCACCCAAAAGTTCATTGAGGGAACCAGAGCAAATTAATTCACCTTGAGCGAGTATGGCAATGCGATCGCAAATCTGTTCTACTTCACTGAGAATATGGCTGTTAAAAAAAATCGTCTTGCCAGCAGCTTTTAAAGCTAGAATAATTTCCCGCATTTGGTAGCGTCCCACCGGATCGAGACCAGACATTGGTTCATCGAGAAAAACCAATTCTGGCTCGTTAATTAAGGCCTGTGCCATACCAACACGCTGTAACATTCCTTTGGAGTAGCGGCGCAGTAGCTTTTTGCGGGCATCGGCTTGGGATAAACCGACTAATTCTAGTAGTTGGGGAATGCGTCGGCGTTGTACGCCCTCAGGAATTTGGAATAGCCCAGCTGCTAACTGCAAAAACTCCCAGCCGGTCAGATAATCATACAAATAAGGATTTTCAGGTAAATAGCCGATGTATTGCTTAACATGGCGATCGCCGATTGGCTTACCTAACAATAGTCCCTGTCCACCAGTCGGACGAATAATCCCCAGCAATAGTTTTAAAAGGGTAGTTTTACCAGCGCCGTTTGGCCCTAGCAGCCCAAAGGTTTCGCCTTGATAAACTTTTAAAGAACAGCTTTTTAAGGATACGACTTTTTGATTTAGCCAAAAACCAGTACGATAAACTTTTCGCAACTCAGAAGTTACGACTACTGGCAAAGTGTTTGTCGTATTCAATTGAGAATCAGGGTCATCTGCAACAAACTTCATCTCGGTTCAATCAATAATTAGCAGCTTGGTATCTATTACAAGTTACCCAACAGGGTGATAATAATCACCACTTAGTCTGATAATTATCCCAAACAGAGTGATTGCTATTAGCGGTATTGGGGTGTTTAGCCCTTGCTGAGTCAAAAGTGAGGAGTTATTATTCTTCCTCTGCTTCCCTGCCCCTGTGCCCCCCTTCCTGCGTTAGGTTTCCTGCGATAAACTTATCCCTGGAGCCTCTTACAAGACGCCTTTAGAACTAGGAATCAAGCCAGCACGGCGAGGGTCGATTTCTACTGCTAGGCGTGTTGCCCTTGCAAAGGCCTTAAATGTCGCCTCAATAATGTGATGAGAATTAATGCCATCCAGTTGCCGAATGTGTAGTGTCATTTGGCTGTGGTTCGCCAATGCCACAAAGAATTCGCGCACCAGCTGGGTGTCATAAGTTCCTACACGCTGGGTAGGAATTTGTAAACCGTAGCTCAGGTGAGGGCGTCCTGAAAAGTCCAGCACTACCTGAACTAAAGCTTCATCTAAGGGTGCAAGGAAATTACCAAAGCGGACAATGCCTTTCCTATCGCCTAATGCTTGGTTAAAAGCTTGTCCTAAGGTAATACCTACATCTTCGTTGGTATGGTGGTCATCGATTTCCCAGTCTCCCTTAGCTTGAATATCTAAGTCAATCAAGCCGTGTGAGGCTATTTGATGCAACATATGATCCAAAAACGGAATGCCTGTTGCTGCGGTACATTTTCCTGTTCCATCAAGGTTGATGGTAACTTGGACATCAGTTTCCCCTGTGGTGCGATGAACAGTAGCAATTCGAGGGGTTTGAATTAACTGGTCGTAGTTTGAATTGACTTGGCGATTGGTTGTTTGCATAGGGAAGAGATTAGAAGTTAGGAGTGAGGAGTTAGGAGTTAAGAATTTATAACTCATAACTCATAACTCATAACTTTATCGCGTCACATTCCCATAATTTCATATCCTGCATCTACATACAGAACTTGTCCGGTGATGCCGGTGGACAAATCACTACATAAAAAAGCCGCAGTGTTGCCCACTTCGAGCTGAGTGACAGTCCGTCGTAGGGGAGCTACTTGCTCTACATGATGAATCATATCTAATATTCCACCTACCGCTGAAGATGCCAAAGTGCGGATAGGGCCTGCGGAGATGGCATTAACGCGGATATTTTGCGGCCCTAGTTCAGCAGCCAGGTAACGCACGCTCATTTCTAAGCCCGCTTTGGCAACTCCCATAACGTTATAGTTAGGAACTGCCCTAACACCGCCTAAATATGTCAGGGTGACGATACTACCTCCTTCTGTCATCAAAGGTTTAGCAGCACCGCTTAATTGCACCAGCGAGTAAGTACTAATCTCTAAAGCAGTTTTGAAACCAGAACGAGAAGTTTGGCTAAAATCTCCCGTCAAATCCTCTTTGTTGGCAAAGGCAAGACAATGAATTAGGATGTCTAGCTTTCCCCACTTTTCGCGTACTGTCTCAAAGGTAGATTGAATTTGTTCGTCGTTTTGGACATTACAGGGAAGAAATAAGCTGGGGTTGAGGGGTTGGACTAATTCAGCAACTTTTGTCTCCATTTTGCCGCGTTCATCCGGCAGATAGGTAATTCCCAGATTTGCTCCTGCTTTGTGTAGTTGTTGGGCAATGCCCCAGGCGATGGAGCGGTTATTGGCAATACCTGTAACCAAAGCATTTTTTCCAGTCAGATTCAGCATAGGAATTGTTAATGCGATCGATCATTAGGAGCATACTAGAATCTGAGGCACGTTTTGTCTTTGTTTTACAGAGGATTTGCAAAAATGAATATTGGTAAGGGTGTTTGCTGTGAGCAAATTCTTGATTCTTTCTAAAGATATTCTCAAGTTATCTTTATTTGTTCTTCAAAAAAGCTTTTTAATACAACTACTTGGAACAGTTTATCAACATTTTATAGCCTAAGAGATCGACAATTATGTATCATTATAAACAAAGAGTTAAGAAGCAATTAGTTGGAGTATAGGAAAGTACAGAAAGGTTGACGGTGCTTTATTGAATTTTCGGGTGTATTCTTAGGTAATTAGTTTTTGTTTTTCCGGCATTGGGTAGGGGAAGGGAGATGATCGTGACACAAGATAAAGCCCTAGCAAATGTTTTTCGTCAGATGGCGACCGGGGCGTTTCCGCCAGTTGTGGAAACGTTTGAACGCAATAAAACGATCTTTTTTCCTGGCGATCCTGCCGAACGAGTTTATTTTCTTTTAAAAGGTGCTGTTAAACTTTCCAGGGTGTACGAGGCAGGAGAGGAAATAACGGTAGCACTGCTGCGAGAAAATAGTGTTTTTGGTGTATTGTCATTGCTGACAGGAAATAAATCGGATAGGTTTTACCATGCGGTTGCATTTACCCCTGTGGAATTACTGTCGGCACCAATCGAACAAGTTGAGCAAGCACTCAAGGAAAATCCAGAATTATCAATGTTAATGCTGCGGGGTCTGTCTTCGCGAATTTTACAGACAGAGATGATGATTGAAACTCTTGCTCACCGAGATATGGGTTCCAGGTTGGTGAGTTTTTTATTAATTCTTTGTCGCGATTTTGGAGTTCCTTGTGCTGATGGGATCACAATTGATTTGAAATTGTCTCATCAAGCGATCGCTGAGGCAATTGGTTCGACTCGTGTTACAGTTACAAGGCTACTAGGGGATTTGCGTGAGAAAAAGATGATTTCTATCCACAAGAAGAAGATTACTGTGCATAAACCCGTTACATTAAGTCGGCAGTTCACATAAGCAATTCGCAATTTTGTTTTGTCAAGGCGACTGCTAACCCAACACAAAACAAGCAACCAAGATGGGATGGGGTTTAAAACCCCTTTTAGTAGGTAGGATAAAAACAATTGGAGTTAGCGGAGTTGGTACGTGTCGTGTTTTTCAAGATCGCACTAATAGCTAAAGGAAAATCTAAAATTGACTAATTTCAGCTATTGCCAACCTCCACTTCTCCACAGACAATGGTCAAAAGTAGTAGGCTGTATCTGGAAGGATTTCGGTAGCTAAACATGACCACCGGATACATCCTCATCGCAGCAATTTTAATTCTGGGAGGCGTAATTGCAACCGTGGGCGATCGCATCGGCACACGAGTTGGCAAAGCCCGCCTCTCACTCTTTAACCTTCGTCCGAAAAATACCGCAGTACTAGTGACGATTTTTACTGGGGGTTTGATTTCAGCATCAACCTTAGGAATTTTATTCGCTGCCGATGATAAATTGCGGCAGGGAGTCTTTGAGTTAGAGGATATTCAAACAGACCTCAGGCAAAAGCGGGAACAGCTAAAAACCGCAGAAACCCAGAAAAGTCAGGTAGAGAGCGAGTTAAATCAAGCAAGAATCGCCCAAGCAAAGGCACAACAAGAGTTGCAAGCAATTAACCAATCCTTGCAGGCGGCCAATGCCAAGCAAAGGGAAACCCAAGCCCAACTCAACCGCACCATTGAGCAGCAAGCCCAAACCCAAACTCAACTCCAGCGCACTCAAGGACAGTTAGATCGAGTTGTCAGTCAGTACCAAAAAGCCATAGCCGAACTGCAAAGCGTTTACAATCAGCGAAAGGAACTACAGGCAGCAGTTGAACTACTAAAGACAGAACGTCAACGACTGTATGCTGAGGCGAAAAAAGCGATTGACGAAGCCAAAACAGCTATTGAAAAACGCGATCGCGAACTTGCCAACCGCCAAGAAGCCATAGAAGCACGCGATCGCAAAATTGCCCAACTCGACCAACTGATTCAAAAGCGTAATTTAGAAATTACAGCTAGAGAACAAGTGATTGCCAAACGGGAATCTCGCCTCAAAGAATTGGAAGCACAACAGCAAGAACTAGAACAGGAAGTTGCAAGGCTGGAAAAATATTATCAGTCCTATCAAGACCTGCGTTTGGGTAAGCTGGCTTTAGTTCGCGGTCAAGTTCTCGCCGCTGCTGTAATTCGCGTTACCCAAGCTGCCGCGGCTCGTCAGGCGGTGGTACAACTTTTACAGCAAGCCAATCGTAACGCCAACTTGGAATTAAGTGAACCTGGTGCAAATTCTCCAAATGTAGAGCTTGTGCGCGTGACTCAGGAAAGAGTCGAGCAATTGAGCAAGCAAATTGAGGATGGTCGAGAATACGTGGTGCGAATTTTCTCAGCCGGTAATTACGTTAGAGGAGAAAAGCAAATAGAATTTTTTGCTGACATTGCTAGGAATGAACTGGTTTTTTCTGGAGGCGCCCAGTTAGCCACAACTACTGCTGATCCCAAAAACATGACATCCTATCAGTTGCAGCAGCGATTGGAAATACTAATTTCTGCTTCCCAATTTCGTGCCCGTAACGCCGGAATTGTGGAAAATGTACAATTAGATGGCACTTTTGTGCGTTTTGTCGCCCAATTAAGGCAGTACAATCAACCATTGGAAATCAAAGCGATCGCCGCAGAAGATACTTATACATCTGGCCCCTTGAGGGTGAAATTAGTAGCAGTAGTCAACGGACAAATTATTTTTAGTACTTAAACAACAACTCAGGAGTCAGAATGGGTTACGCCCCGCTGCGCTAACAGAAGTCAGAATTCAGAATACAATTAGTGGGAGATGAGCGCGGAAAGTCACCAGTGGCGGCTTACGCCGTAGACTCTAGGAGGGCAGCTTGCCATAGGCATCATAAGTTTCCAAGACAGTATTTATCAGCGAAGGCAGGAGGCAGAGGGCAGGAGACAGGAGGAAAACTGCCCTGTGCAACAGCCCGCGACCAATCAGGCAAAGGTTTTAAGACCCCCACCAAATTTTCAATTTGGTGGTTGCCCGTTCAGGGGGGTGCTACTCCGATCTGAACGGAACATAAAAGCCTCCTGGTTCCTGCCTCCTGCCTCCTGCCTCCTTCAAAGGGTCATTAATTTTGAATTTTGAATTTTGAATTCGGAGCGAAGCGACGTGACTTTCCGTGAATTTTTAGCGACACAGCCAGCGATCTTGGGTTTCGATCCAGGTCGAGATAAGTGTGGTTTAGCAGTAATGGGACTGGATCGGCAATTATATTATCATCAAGTCGTGTCGGCAAAAGAGGCGATCGCCACCATTGAAATACTACGTCAAAAATTCCCCATCTCCTTGATGGTGATGGGCAACCAAACAACAGCCAACCAGTGGAAACAGCAACTGTATCAAGAATTACCAGAACCGCTGAATATCATTTTAGTAGATGAGCGTTATACAACCTTAGAAGCACGCGATCGCTATTGGCAAATGTATCCGCCCAAAGGACTAATAAAACTATTACCACACGGTATGCGGCAGCCTCCAAGACCAATAGATGATATCGTTGCCATCCTGTTAATCGAAAGATACTTAAATCGCCTCACTGAATCAGGAGTCAGAAGTGAGGAGTGAGAAGTTAGGAGTGAGGAGTGAAGAGTTAGGAATTTATATCTTCATAACTATAACTCCCAACTCCCAACTCCTAACTCCTAACTCCCAACTCCTAACTCCTAACTTTTAACTCCTAACTTTTAACTCCTAACTCCTAAATTTCCGCCCGAATAGTAAAAGCATAGTCTCCTCCAGGCTCTAGTTGATAATCTTGTTTCTCCAAAAATCGACCGAGGGGTTCTTTGATTAAGGCGCGACCTTGGGAGGGCTTGACGGCAAGTTCTCCCCTGCGAAAATGCCACTGGAAATGCCACTCAAACTCACCTGCACTCACTTCACCCTCAAGGAAGCCGTGTTGCCAGGATTGGCGGGTAATTTTGACATGGGCAATGGTTTCTGGCAGACGTTTGGCACTCACAATGCTTTATGTCAAGTGTGGAATAACTAGCCAATTATGTAGGCTACTTATTTTATTTACCAAACATAGCCTAAATAGACAAACTGACAAAATGGGTATTTGTAATTGAGGCGGTTATATTAATCAGCTCAAAGACTTGAAGGTAGGGAAGTTGCTCTTATCGCTAAAAAATTTTTGACTAAGTGCTTCATAATTAGGTCAGAAAACTATGACTAAAAGCATGGAAACCAAACAGTTAGGAAAAACTGGAATCTTTGTGAGTGCGATCGGTTTGGGTGGTATGCCGATGTCAATCTATAATCGCCCTCCAGAATCGGAATCAATCCAAGTGATTCATCGTGCTTTAGACCTGGGTATTACATTTATTGACACTGCTGACTCTTACTGCAAAGATGAATCAGATAAGCATCACAACGAACAGCTAATTCACAAAGCACTTGCTAGTTATAAAGGTGATAGCAGCCAGGTAATCGTCGCAACTAAGGGCGGCTTAATGCGTCCCGATGGTAATTGGACACGCAACGGTAACCCAGAACACTTGCGCCAAACAATTAAAGTCAGCTTTGAGGCTTTGGGCGGCGCTAAACCCATCGATGTTTGGCAATACCATTCCCCGGATAATAATTACACCATCGAAGAATCTCTAGCACCAGTCAAAGAAGCGGTAGAAGCAGGTTTGATTCGGTTTGTGGGAGTTTCTAACTTTTCCGTTGAACAAATTAAGCGGGCGCAGGATGTGGTGGATATTGTCTCAGTACAGAACCAATACAGCCCTTGGGAACGACAGCCAGAAATTGACGGCGTGTTGGAGTATTGCGAACAGCAAGGATTGACTTTTTTACCCTGGAGTCCTTTTGGTGGTAGGCGTCGTCATCAAAACTTAGAAGATATTCCCGCGATCGCTCAGTTGGCTAAAGAAAAAGGCGTGTCAGTGTACAATATCGTTCTAGCGTGGTTGTGTTCCAAGTCACCTGCTATTTTACCAATTCCTGGGGCTAGCAAGATTTCCAGCATTGAAGACTCAGCAAAAGCTATCAATGTGAAACTATCTGATGAAGAAGTGCGAAAAATCGATCGGGCAACTTAATCATTATTTCAGAATTCAGAATTCAGAAGTCAGAATTTATATCAGTGTTGTATGATTACCGAGGAAAAAAGATAAACTCAGAGTTTGATTTTTTGAGCTTCTGACTCCTGAATTCCATCATTATTGTAGATTGACACACTTGCTAAATACTATATCAACCCGGTTTATTAAAAAAACCGGGTTTTTTATCAAGGAAGCTAACCATCGAATTAAACTTGGCATGGCACTATTATCCAAGTAATTAAACTAAAACCTATGCAGCCAAATTCTGTAACCACTAGGTTAAAGCAGATGGTGAAATTGCTTGCTATTTTGCTAGTGTTCTCGCCCTTTTACTTGCAAAATCTAGTAAACGCACAGGCACAGGAAAATACTAAACTTCTGCCATTTTTTGATAATGTAGATAACCCTGTTCCTGTTGGTTTTCCCGCAGGAAAAAAAATAGATATCACACCACCGCCACCGCAGCTAAATTCTTTTGACCAAGCTGTATTAAAAGTTTGTGGTTCTATTGGTACACGAGTGAGTGCTAATAGTTTTAAACAATTGTTATCTTTTTATCCAGATGTATTGCAGAAAGTTGAGCAAGCTAGCGGTGGTGAACTACGTCCGGGACGTAGAAATAAAGCACAATTTCTGGAAGATTTAACTAATATTTGGTTCAAGCGCCGGGGGTTTGAACATATATTTTGTGGCGAAATATATAACGCAAATGATATTGGTGGCTTACATTTTTACGGCAGGTATTTACAGCTACAAAATCAGGGTATAGGAGGACGGCTACCGTACAATCAAGGGCGAGAAGAAGTTGTTCCTGGGGTCATTTATACTATGGGTATAGTAATTAAACAGGACAATCGTACAGTCAGAGATGTCATTAAAGGTTATGGCTATCTCAGCAATGCTGAAGAAATACTTTTAGATACCACCAAAATATTTAAACTTCAAGGAAACAATGAAGGAGCGTGTATTTATAATGTACGCGATCGCGAAACAGGGAAATCATTTTCTACTGTTTTTGTCAGAGAAGAAAAAGCCATCATTACCTATTATCCTGATGCTACTCCTTTTGGTGTAAAATGTGAAATCTGAACTATTGCACTAGAAGCGATCGCATCTAATTTCTTGGCATCCAGTATTGTAATCTTACGACCCCGACCATAATCAATCACTGGCTTGAGGCTTTTAATTAACCGCACACATTCTTTGTAAGTAAAGCACTACTCTAACCCATGCAGTAATCTGACTTTTCACGGTATCTGGAAAACCTCTCTCTAAATCTCTCTCCTAAAAGGAGAGAGACTTTAAATTTTCCCCCTTCCCTCTTAGGGAAGGGGGTTAGGGAGTTAGGTCAATCGTTAGCTTTTCCACATAACGTGAAATGCAGTAATAAGCTACACTAAACTAAAAACTCAAAGACTATTAGGAATATTCATGTACGTATTAATTGGTGGAGCAGGTTTAGTGGGGCTAAGTTTAGCGCAGAAACTTGTAGAGTTGGGGCATACTGTTGCGGTTATTGATATCGATCCTACCGCTTGTCGCTACGCGCGCGAACAAGTTGGGGCAATGGCTTTTGAAGGAAGTGCTGTGAGTACAGAAGTATTGTTAGAAGCTGGGATTCGCAAAGCCAGTTCTTTGGCTGCTGTGCTACGCAGCGATGCCTTAAACTTGGCAATGGTAACTCTTGCTAAACATTATGGCGTTCCTCATATTTTAAGTCGGATGCGTCACCCCGATTTTGCTGAACCCCTCCGTCTGGCTGGAGCAAACCATATCATCAGTACTGTTGAATTATCAGTTTCAACAATGGTAAATGCCATCGAGTATCCACGAGTAGAATCGATGATGCATTTTGAGCAAGGACAGATTGAGGTGTTAAAACTTTCTATCCCAAATAATTGCTATGTTGTTGGTCGTAGCGTTGCTGAAATTGCTCAGGATTCAAGGTTTCCCACTGGTTCGCTAATTATTGGCTATCAACCTCATCCCCACGAAAATTTGATGATTCCTAATGGCAGTACAGTACTGGAACCTGATTCAACTGTACTGATTGTAACTAAACCAGGATCTTTACACCAAGTCATCGATTTTATCGAAGGCTGTAATAATTGATAATTAATTTTAGGGTTAATTATTCAAAAATCAAATCTAAACGTTGTTGGGTTTCTTCGAGTGCTTTTGTGGGTGAAGATTTACCTAACAATACAGATTCAATTGCCCTTCCTAAGCTGTCGGAAATTCGATTGTAACCAGGAAAAATCGGACGCGATCGCCCATATTTTGCTTGCTCTAAAAATACTTTCACTTGGGGAATTTTATTCACAAATTCCTGGTATTTTGGATTTTCACGAGACTTCAAATTCACTGGTAAATAGCCAGTTCCCAAGGCTAATTCTGTCTGGAATTCTTCACTCAAAGTATACTCGACAAACTTAAAAGCTGCTTTTTCGCGTTCTGGTGTAGTTTTGAAAAAGAAGAGATTCTCACCACCAATCACAGTAGCAGGTTTTTCACCAACAGGAATGGGAAAAACATCAAAATCAACGCCAGTGGTTTGAAATTGCCCCAGGTTCCAAGGGCCATTTAATTGCATTGCGACTTTACCACTGAGCAAGTCATCTGTCTCATAACCGCGTTCCGGGCCAGATAAAATAGCAGAACCTTCGGTAATTAAATCACGCCAGAATTGCAAAGCTGCGATCGCCCCTTGATTATCTTTCAAATCTACAGCTGCGGCATTCTGTGAATCACCACTCACTAACTCGCCACCGCTACTCCACATAAACGGTAGCCAAGTGAATACTGTAAATTCCCCTTTCCCCAAAGGCAGAAACATACCATATCGGTCTGTTCGCCCATCGCCATTGGTATCGCGAGTCAATTTCTTGGCAACTTGCTCAAACTCCTCCCAAGTGCGGGGTAATTCGGTAATTCCCGCTTCCTTAAACAAACTTGGGCGATAAAAAATACCAACATTATTCGTCGCAAACGGCACAGACCAAATTTTGCCGTTATATTTCATTGATGCATACAAATTGGGGTCAATTTCGGCTTTAATTGGAGATTTTTCTAGCATTTCATCCAAAGGTAAAAGCGCCCCAAGTTCCACCAATTGACCGGCGATCGTCGGATTATACCACAACAAATCAGGAGGTGCATTTCCTACAACTGCTGCCAAAATCTTAGGCGTTTGCTGATCCTGTTGTCCGACGTAAAGCGATTCTACTTGAATATCTGGGTGAGATTGATTGAATTTGTCCACCAACTTTTGCAGTACATCCCGATTTGGCGGCGGATTTACCCCCTGCCACAAAGTTAAATGAATTACATTATCTTGTTTAACACCAGGTAGAATAGCTTGACATCCACCTATAGCTACTATGCCCACCAATAATATCAGCAGCAACTTCCTCAAGTAGTTAGGCAGTTTCTTTCTTTTTCGCTTGGGATGCCAAGGAGGCGAAAAATAATTTTGCATGATGTTTATGAAATTAGGCATTAGGTATTCGGTATTAGCTACTGAGAAACTATTCCTAAATATTTATTTTCTTGTCCCCATTCCCCAGTCCCTAGTTCCCCAGTCCTCAGTCTCTTCTAGCAAATCTACCTTTGCATCTGGGCAAAAGCTAGGTATACTTCCAAATGTTCTTTTATCGATTTGGAACCAATTGAGAAACATACGGTTTATTTGGGTAAAAGAGTGAAGCGGGGTTTGTTTCGTGCCAAAAATGGTTTTTTAATTAATGCTGATTGTAATGCCAGCGGTAACATAATTAGAAAGGTAGTCCCCAATGGCTTTTCGGAGGGGATACAGGGGGTTGTAGTTCCTCCATCTCGGATTACTCCGGGTTCATAAGTTTTTTAGGCGATGTCATATTTGTCTAGAAAATTTACAACTATATTCTAATCTTTGGTAGAGTTTTGATAATTTAAGGTTATGGCAGGACATAGTAAATGGGCAAATATTAAGCGCCAGAAGGCAGTAGTAGATGCAAAAAAGGGAAAAACCTTCACTCAGCTATCTAGGGCGATTATTGTTGCGGCTAGAAGTGGCGTACCAGATCCAGCGCTGAATTTTCAACTTCGCACAGCGATCGACAAGGCAAAAGCAGCAAGTATTCCTAATGATAATATTGAACGGGCGATCGCTAAAGGTGCAGGCACTTTTGGTACAGACAGTGCTAATTTTGAAGCGATTCGCTACGAAGGTTACGGCCCCGGTGGTGTAGCGATTTTGATTGAAGCGCTAACAGATAATCGCAATCGCACAGCCGCTGATTTGCGTGCAGCTTTTAGTAAAAATGGCGGGAATCTGGGTGAAACAGGTTGCGTTAGTTGGATGTTTGACCAAAAAGGCGTTTGTATCGTCCAGGGTGTAATTAACGAGGAACAGCTTTTAGAAGCATCCCTAGAAGGTGGTGCCGAGTCTTATGAAATGACTGAAGATGAGATGTCTGAGGTATTTACTGAAATCGTAAATTTAGAAACCCTCAGTCAGACACTCAAGGATAAAGGCTTTAAGGTAACTGATGCTGAATTGCGCTGGGTTCCTAGTAATAGTGTAGAAGTTACAGATCCCGAACAAGCGCGATCGCTTTTCAAATTAATTGACACTCTAGAAGGCTTAGATGATGTTCAAAATGTCACAGCTAACTTTGAAGTAGCAGAAGAATTGATGAATCTCAGCATTTCTTAATAAAAATATCTCTGAATTATGAATTAGGAATTCTGTTTTAATTTTATCAAACAGAATACATGCGTCAGTCGTCAGAGTTCTCTTGCTTGAATTGGAGTGCGAGTGGCGGGTCTGAATCGCCATAGAGTTACATTCTGGCTCCTGAATTCTGATTTCTGAATTCTTCTTCAAGATTTATTAGGATTTGTATCGCCACCAATAATTGCTTGGAACACATTCCCTGCTAAAGATAAAAATGCTGCAACTAACAAGATAAACATTAAGCTAGCAAGGCCAGCAAAGGGAGAAACAATAAATAAAAGTAACAATCCAAACGTTAAAATACTTAGTAGTGTCTTATTCATTTTTTTGACTTTTAATAGTTGTTTGTCTCAAGTTAACAATTAACTCATCAATTGGTATATATCTAACTGAGGGAATTTGTCTAATTCTCTAGCGGCATTTTGAAGCTAATTCTCAAGGAATAAGTAAGTCGGCGTAAATAATTAAAGCTTTGTAGTGAGGATTTTAGTCCTCAAATGAGGGCTGAAGCCCTCACTACAAACTAATTTCAATATTTTTTACATGACTTAACCTAGTTTCATTTATTCTCGCCTACTTACTTACTGAAAGCACAAAAAAACTATAGGACTATGATTTGATTTTTGAAAAAACTCTGTGTAACTCTGATAGTACAACCCTGACACAAACAGACTTTTAAGCCTATTGCCTGCCATACTGTTCCTCTACTCTTGCTCAAAAAGCCGCGATCGCGTCAAAATAAGAGTTAAGATGCTGTAATTTATCTTCACAATGGCGCTAGCAGAGCTTAATCAAACTCTTTACTCTCCCCAAACACCATCAGACAAGCGGGGATACGAATATGATTTGGTAATTGTAGGCGGTGGAATTGTTGGGTTAACTCTCGCCTCCGCCTTAAAAGATTCTGGCTTGAGTGTGCTGCTGATTGAGGCAAAAGTGGCATCAGCAGCAGTAGCTAAGGGTCAAGCCTATGCAATTCACATGCTTTCGTCCCTAATTTACCAAGGAATTGGAGTTTGGGACAAAATGTTGCCCCAAATCGCCAAATATTGCCAAGTTCGTCTTTCTGATGCCGATTATCCCGGTGTGGTGGAATTTGTCACAGACGATATAGGTACGCCAGAGTTGGGTTATGTGGCGGAACACCAAGCAATATTGGAACCTTTACAGGAGTTTGTTCGAGATTGTGCAAATGTGACTTATCTGTGTCCGGCTGAGGTGGTAAACACGCAGTACCAACCGGATGCTGTAGGCATAGATATTAAAGTTGCTGGCGAACTCCGAACTATCAAGAGTAAATTACTCGTAGCCGCAGATGGATCGCGATCGCCCATTCGTCAAGCTGCTGGTATCAAAACCTCTGGCTGGAAATATTGGCAGTCTTGCATCGTTGCATTTGTCAAACCCGAAAAACCCCACAATAACACTGCTTACGAAAGATTTTGGTCTAGCGGCCCCTTTGCGATTTTACCTTTACCAGGGAACCGTTGCCGAATTGTGTGGACAGCACCTCACGAAGAAGCAAAAGCTTTGTGTGCTTTAGATGATGAGCAATTTTTAAGAGAATTAACCCGTCGCTATGGCAATCAGATGGGTAAATTGGAACTACTAGGCGATCGCTTCGTGTTTCAAGTACAACTCATGCAAAGCGATCGCTATGTTCTTCCCCGACTAGCATTAATTGGTGACGCTGCACACAACTGTCATCCCGTCGGCGGACAAGGTTTAAATTTGGGTATTCGGGATGCAGCAGCTTTGGCGCAAGTAATCCAAGCAGCGCACAAAGCAGGTAAAGATATTGGGGAAATTCAAATTCTCAAACGTTATGAACGCTGGCGCAAGTTGGAAAACCTGACGATTTTGGGTTTCACCGATTTGTTAGATCGGATGTTTTCTAATAATTTCTTGCCTGTGGTGTTGGTTCGGCGCTTAGGTTTATGGTTATTGCAGCGAGTACCTATGTTAAAAGTGTTTATGCTGAAGTTGATGATCGGTTTGAAGGGACGGACACCAGAATTAGCAAAACGATAAACCCTAAACCAGACCAGCTTGAAAAATCTGGTTTGGGGTGAGATTTAATTCAGGAAAAGTTTGGGAGACGATGCGTTGTTTACCGCCGCAGGCATCGCTTTCTCGAAACCTACTTATCTGATATTCTCCATCAACCAAATTACAAACGGAGATTGTCGGTTGCTTGGGGTTACCGATAAAATTACGTCCACCTAACGCAGCATAATCAACAATCCAGTATTCGGGGATACCCATTTCCTCGTAATCAGCGTATTTTAAATAGTAATCGTCCCGCCAATTGGTTGATACAATCTCAATTACCAAAGGTATCGATGCACCCAGGCTAACAATAGATTGTTTTTGCCATAATTTTTCGTTTGCCAGATTTGCACGGTTTAGCACCAAGACATCTGGGAAGTAACCAGAATCTTTTTCTGGTGGTCTAACGATAACTTGGTTAGGCATGAAGTAGGGGAGGTCTAATCGGTCAAACTCAACTGTTACTTTTCTTGCTAAAAAACCCTTTACTCCTTCGTGTTCCCCTACTGGTTGTACCATCTCAACAATATCTCCGTTATGTAGTTCGTAGCGTACCCCTGAATTTTCGGGTAGCCAATCGGCGAATTCCTCAAAGGTTACTTGCTTGGGTATGGCTTGAGTCATAAATGATAAAGGATTACTGATAATAAAAATATTATCTCTAATTTAAAGGACTGCGAACAGCTTTTCACCTTCAGAACAACGCACTACTTTAAATTAAAGGGCGATCGCACTTACACTTGTGATGGTTTGGAAATGCGATCGCCCTCAATTTAAAATCGAAAATGCTATTAACTTTGAGCTATTTTTCTATTTATTCCACAATCCAATATTGGATAAAAGTTTCCTTTTCCCTACCTTCGTGAGCAATTTTGCAATTTATTTACGATTGCTATATCAATGCTATTTTAGTTAGGAAGGCAGGCAATAAACAATTTATTTATTATTAGGATTTCCCAATAAAAAATGTGCTATTGTTTACAGTCAGCAGTCAAAATTCACCCGTCAACAACTTCAAGTGGTTGTTTTTATTTCTTGGGGTTACGTTATTATATGTATTCAATTATTATTCGGATATGAGAAAAATTGTTACATTTATCCTTAGGATAGATGTAATAGTGTTTAATGTATGCTACCAAACCAACACTGTCAACCGTAAGATTGAAAATTAATATTTTTCTACATAAAATTAAAAATCTCAAATTAAAAATTGGTACCACTGATGGTTAAGAGTGCTAGAGTTTCAAGAAATTCATTGGAACTTTTCAGCGGGTATTCATGCTGAAGAAACTACAGAAAAAGCAAATTTCCATAATTGCGGCTGGGGCGCTGTTTGCCTTTTCAGCTGGGGCAATGGTATCAGCACCTGAGATTGGCAAATCTTTGGGGCAATGGCTCAAATTGGGTAACAATCAGATAGAGCAAACATCTGAGGCTAGCGTTGCCCAATCAGCGGTCTTTCCACTGATATCACAATCTCTGCCAGAACGGGCGGGAAAACTAGCTGCCATTGCAGGGCAATCCGCTTCCCCAGACCGCAATCGCGCTCGTTATCTTTTGGCGAGCGATTACATTGAAAGAACCCAAGGTAAAAAAGCCCTGGCTTTGTTGGAAGGATTAGAGAAAGACTATCCCATTCTCGCGCCTTACATTTTACTCAAACAAGCTCAGGCAGAGGATATGCTGGGTGAGGACGGCAAAGCTTCGGATCTCAGGCGAAAAGTGCTCAAAGAATATCCCAAAGAAGCAGCCGCAGTTAAAGCGTTGTATTTAATTGCCCAACCAAAGCAACAGGAAATTGCGATCGCTCAATTTCCTTCTAACCCCTTGACTTGGGAAATTATCCGCAAACGCTTACAAGAAAATCCCAATCAGCCAAAATTACAGTTGATTTTGGCAAAGTACGCCTATGACCAACCAGGGATAGTCGGGGTTTTGGATGGGTTAGTTAAACAACCTACCCTCAAACCGGAAGATTGGGAACTCATTGGTACAGCCTATTGGGAAAATAATCAATTTCTCAAAGCCGGGAATGCTTATGCCAAAGCACCCAAAACAGCCCGCAACCTCTACCGCACCGCACGGGGGTTACAAGTAGGGGGGAAAGATAGAGAAAAAGCGATCGCCATCTATAAACAACTGGTACAGCAATTTCCCCAAGCTAAAGAAACTGGGACTGCACTGCTGCGATTAGCAGAAATGGCAAAAACTCCCAAAGATGGCTTACCTTATCTTGACCAAGTAATTAGTAAATTCCCCGATCAAGCTAGTACTGCACTGGTACAAAAAGCTAAAACTTTCCAAGCACTCAAAGATCAAAAGTCAGCTAGCTCAGCTTGGCAATTACTCTTAGGTAAGTACGGTAATTCTGACGAAGCAGCAGAGTATCGCTGGAAAATCGCCCAAGATAAAGCCAACAACAAAGATTACATTGGTGCATGGCAATGGGCAGAACCAATTGTTAGCAACAACCCCAACAGTATTTTGGCTCCGAGAGCAGGCTTTTGGGTAGGTAAATGGGCAGCTTCACTAGGAAAACAGCAAGAGTCTCAAACTGCTTATGAATATGTGGTTAGCCAGTTTCCCTACTCTTACTATGCATGGCGATCGGCGACGATGTTGGGGTTGAATGTGGGCAACTTTGACAACGTGCGCTCAATGAACCCGGAAGTCGTCGCACCCCAACGTTCATTACCGCCTGCGGGTTCTGAAACTTTCAAAGAATTGTATCTGTTGGGTCAAGACCGCGATGCTTGGTTACAGTGGCAAACAGAATTTCAGAACAAAACTCAGCCAACAGTAGCAGAGCAATTTACTGAAGGGTTGATGCAGCTAGCAAGGGGAGAAAATCTCATAGGAATTGACAAGATTTCTAAATTAGAAGACCGGGAAATACCAGCTGAACTTGCCGAATATCAAACTCTAAGCAAACAAATCTCCTACTGGCAAGCGCGTTATCCATTTCCCTATCTGCGAGAGATTGAGAAGTGGTCTACTGAGCGTCAACTCAATCCTCTGTTAGTTACTGCCTTAATTCGTCAAGAGTCCAGGTTTCAACCAAAAATTAAATCTGTGGCAAATGCTACTGGCTTAATGCAGGTATTACCGAGTACAGCTCAATGGATTGCCCCACAAATCAAGTTGAATAGCAAAACAATAAACTTAGAAAATCCCAACGAAAACATCATGCTGGGTACATGGTATTTGGATCATACCCATGAGCAATATAATAATAATTCCTTGCTAGCGATCGCTAGTTATAATGCTGGGCCTGGCAATGTCTCCAAATGGCTGCAAACTATGACAACACAAGATCCAGATGAGTTTGTGGAAGACATTCCCTTTGATGAAACCAAAAATTATGTGCGTCAAGTATTCGGCAATTACTGGAATTATCTCAGACTTTACAACCCTGAAATTTCTAGCATAGTGGCAAAGTATTCGACTACACATCCAAAACTGCCGACGCAGTGAAATGGGGGACTGGGACTGGGGAGATGGGGAGATGCGGGGACGCGGAGATTAACTAATGCCTAATGCCCCATGCCCCATGCCCCATACCCGATATTTAATACTCGAAGACTTCGGACGACATGAGGCCGTCAGCTACTTTGGTGACGGCGCCGGTCATTGTGATTGTAAAATCTTCGCTAATGGCGATCGCAATTTGTCCTCCTGGCATGTGAACTACGATCTCTGAATCACACAAGTTCAATTTGTGGGCAACAGCCGCAGCTGCACTGCTACTACTGCCAGATGCTAAGGTGTAACCTGCTCCTCTTTCCCAAATCTCAATTTGAATATTTTGCCGGTCTTTAACTTTCATAAACTGAACGTTGGTACGGTTGGGAAAGTAAGGATGAACTTCTAGTAAAGAACCATACAGCTTGGCTATTTCGGGTGTGACTTCGGGTAAGTGGATAACGCAGTGGGGATTTCCAATAGTGGCTGCACAAAAGCTAAAAGTTTGGTCGCCAACGGTAATACTTTCTTTGAGAACTTCTCTGGAGTGTCCTGTCACCGGAATCTTTTCACTTTGGAAGCTTACACGACCCATTTCTACTTGAACACTTTTACCTGACTGGGCAACTCGCGCTATGACTCGTCCGCCAAGGGTGTCAATATCAAATTCTTCTTCTCGAACAAACTGGTTATCCCACAAATAGCGGGAAAATATTCTCAACCCGTTGCCACTTTTCTCTGCCTCACTGCCATCTGGATTAAAAATCCGCAATCCAAATTTGGCATTGTTGGATGGTAAGGGGCCAAACAGAATGCCGTCTGAGCCAATTCCAAAGTTGCGATGGCAAATTCGCTCAATTCTTTTTGGGGTTAATTCAAATGCCAAATCTTGAGGAGAAATAACTAAATAATCATTTCCGAGAGCATGATACTTGGAGTATTTCACTGGAGTATACATAACAGATATTAAAAAAATAAATATTTTTGGGTAATTAAATTATCTTTATATTTTTTGAATTTGCGTTGCTAATTTTTGAAAAATCTTAAGATTTGTATTATTTTAGCAAATAAATAATTTTAGCTCTCTTTTTTATAAGTAACTATTCATAAAATGTATATGGAATCCGTGTATTATTAATGTAGTATAATAAAGTAGTGAATCAAAATTCAGATTTCAGGAATTTTTAAAGCAGGAGTCTTAAAGCCACCTATTCGTACATCTTTATTGGCTTTTTTCTGAGGTCGCGGCTTTTGCTAGCCAAGTTTCAGAGTATTACATTTTACCAAACTACCAGCACATATCATTAACGAAATATTATGCTGTTTAGTCTAAACAACTTGCCCTATTGGATTTTTCTCGGAATGGGGGTTTTGCTGTTCTTTTTTATGATAATTTCCGGCGGGGGAGGTGAAGATTTTGATATTGATGCAGATGTGGATGTAGATGCAGATGTAGACGCAGATAGCAATAGTGAATTGGGCTTTGGGCAATTTCTGGGATGGGCTGGGATTGGGAAAGCTCCATTGATATTGTTACTGGCTACAGATTTGAGTTTGTGGGGCGTTTTGGGGTGGATGTTGAATGTTTGGTTTGGTGGAGTTTCCAATAGTAATATTGGTGGTTTTATTGGGAACATTATATTATTTGTTTCGTTAATTTTTAGCTTATTATTAGGAGGATTAATCGCGCGACCAATTGGAAAAATATTTGCAGAGTTTGGTGAAGATGTGAGTAGCGATCGCTTAATAGGTTGCGTTGGAATTGTAACATCTGCTTATATCCCAACAGAAAATCAGGGCAAAATTGGACAAGTAGATGTGCTTGATAGAAAACGCAATCTTTTAACAGTTAGTGCTGTTCTCCCAGACTGGGGAACTATTGCACCAGAACGTGGAGAAAGAGTTTTAATTATTGAACATAAGGCGCAAATTTACGTAGTTATTGCTAAAGATAGTCCCGACGAAGAACACTGGTTAAATAATTCGTCTCGTAGAGATTCAATTTCTTAAGAGGTAAAAAAATGCTTTTTTGGTTAACTTTTATCCAGTCTTTACCGAGTGTCGAAATAGCTGAAGTTCCAGAGATTAAATTACAACAACAAAAACAAATAACATTAATTGACCAAACACTTCCAGTAAAAGTTATGCCTAATTTTGCTCAAGTCAATGGTGGATTAGTATTTCCAGTGGTAATTGCTGGCTTAGTTTTATTACTATTACTCAGCTTGTTTGCTTATACGCGGGTTTATGTAGTCACACCCAACAACGAAGCTTTCGTGAGGACTGGGGGTCTTTTTATTAAAAAGAAAGCGGTGATTCTCTATGGGGGTTGTATTGTTTTACCCGGATTCCATCAGCTGACACGAGTACCTCTGCGAGAAATTTCTATTGATGTAGAACGCACTGGTAAACTTGCGGTGCGGACTAAAGATTACTTAAGAGCAGATATCCGAGTGACTTTTTATGTATGTATTAATGCCTCTGAAGAAGATGTTTTGACAGCAGCCGCTAGACTATCTCAAAATGGAACAAAAATTACTCCAGAAGATATAAAAAACGCTTTAGAAAAAAGAGCAGATGACGCAATTAGGGCGGCAGCTAAAACCAAAGATTTAGCAGAAATTGATTCTGATAAATTGGGGTTTGCTCAAGAAGTGCTGAACTTGGTAGGAACAGATTTGAAAAAAGTCGGCTTAACTTTAAATAACATTGCTATCTCCGAAATATTAGAAAGTGTTACCTACGATCCAGATAACTTTTTTGATGCTCAAGGTGTGCGTTTACGCACCGAAATTATTCAGCGTTCGATTCAACAAAAACGCGAAGTTGAGTTAGCAGCACAAGTAACAATTGAGCAAAAAGAACTCGATGCCCAAAAGCGATCGCTCCAAATTGCCCAAGAACAAGAAAGTGCGAAACTAGAGCAAAAATTACAAGTAGAAGCACTAAAAGCCCAGCGAGAACGGGAAATTCAAGAATCCAAAGACAGGGAAGCTGCAACAGTGCGGCGGACTAAAATTTTGCAGGAAAAATCAGTTGAAGAAGAAGAAATTCGCAAAAAACTATCGGTGCAACAAAGTCAAATTGAAGCTGATATTGCTCTGGAAGAACGCAATAAACAGCTAAAGGTAGTACAAGCATTGCAAAAACAGGAATCTGAACTCGCAGAGATTACACGCCAACAAACTGTAGAATCAGGAAAACTACAAGCACAAGTGCAGATAGTTGAGTCAGAACGACTGGCAAAATTGGCTCAAGAAGATGTGGCGATCGCCATTGCGAATAAAAAACGTGAAAGCTTTGTGGCACAAGCACAACAAGCCAAAGCGGAAGAATCAGTTAAAACCGCCGGGGAAGTGGAAAAAGCCGAACGCAACAAACAGCTATCGATTATCGCTGCGGAACGAGAAGCGCAAGAAAAGAGTATTGGCGATCGTAACGTTGTCGAAATTGATGCTTTCCGCCGCCGCCGTCAAGCCGAAATTGCCCAACAAGCAGCAGAATTAGAAGCAGAAGCAATTCGCACCTTAGCAGCAGCAAACCGCGACCAAGTTTTAGCAGAAGCCGAAGGTATTCGAGCCAAAATCGCCGCCGAAAATTCTATTAGTAACGCCAATCTCACCGCCAAAATTATTACAACTATTTGGCCAGAATTAGCGGATAAACTACCAGAAATTGTCACAGCCTTAGCACCGCAACCGGGAGTTTTAGGAGATACCCGCATTTACTCATTCCCTGGCGCAAATGGCAGCAACGGCAGTCAAGATATTAATAAATTGCTCCTATCTACTAGCGGGCTTTCGCTAATAAATACCTTACTTGATGAAGGTAAATTAGGTGAAATAATCGGTCAAATCAATCAGCTAGTGCGTGGCAATAATCAAGTAATAACTGGTACACCAAATCAGATTTCCTTAGAAACACCTCTAACACCAACCTCCATCGAAAACAACACACAAACTGATTAAAATAATTCGGAATACAGTTTAGCGATCGCATCAAACCAAACCCCTCTTGTACAGACGCGATTTATCGCGTCTTCCAACACCAATTATCTGCACTAAATTATTCCTGAAAATTGATTCCTCGATTTATTAAATAAGTCGGATATCTGAACAATAGGAATTTTCAAAAATTAAGTAAAATTGCTATATAATCTCATTTATTATGAGCGATATAGCAATATTTTTTACCTATGCTTAATAATCAAGACTTACTCGCAAAACTCTACAATGCTTTTAATCCCTTTGAACCTTTACCCGCAGGCGATCCAAAATATGTAGATTGTCAAGATGTGCGAGGAGATGCCGATATTTTGCAAGAGTTGGGAAATCGGATGCAATTGTCAAATACAAATACTTGTCAATTGTATTCTGGTCATCGGGGTGCAGGTAAGTCTACAGAATTACTTAGGTTAAAGAAATATTTAGAAAATCGCAAATTTTATGTTGTATATTTTGCGGCTGATGAAGAAGATATCGATTCTGAAGATGCCCAATATACAGATATTCTCCTCGCCTGTACCCGCCGTTTGCTTAAAGATTTAAAAGAAATTGCTAGTCCTCGTCCTATACTCAACTGGTTAAAAAGTCGTTGGGAAGATTTAAAAGATTTAGCACAGACTCCTATAGAATTTGACAGTCTAGGAGTAGAAGCTCAAATTGCTCAGTTTGCTAAATTAACTGCAAATTTAAGAGCTGTTCCGGAATTACGCCAGAAGATTCGCCAAAAAATCGATCCTTATACCGTAACTTTAATTCAGGTGTTAAATGAGTTTCTGGTGGATGCAAAACAGCACTTACCTAATGGCTACAATAAACTGGCGGTAATTGTCGATAACTTAGACCGGATGGTATTAGTTAAAGACAAAGAACGCACTAACCATGAAGAAGTTTTTTTAGACCGCAGTGAACAACTCCAAGCTTTAGATTGCCATTTGATTTACACTGTTCCCATTTCAATGGTTTATTCTACAAGGGCAACAGATTTGAGGGATATCTACGGTGACCCCCAAATTTTGCCGATGATTATGGTAAACACTCTCAAAGGAGAAGTTTATCAGCCAGGACTTAAGAAAGTTAAAGAAGTAATTAACAAAAGAGTCCGGCAAATTGCACCAGAACTATCACTAGAAACGGAAATTTTTGACAGTCCCCAAACCTTAGACAGACTTTGTTTAATGAGTGGAGGTCATGTGAGAAATTTGCTATTGTTAACTCAAGATGCTATTGGACGCACTGAAGAATTACCTGTTTCAGAAAAGGCGGTGCGACGAGCAATTACTCAAGCGAGAGATACTTTTCGCCGCGCTGTGGAAAATCATCAATGGCCTCTGTTAGCAGAAGTGTCTTGTTCTAAACGGATTATTAATGATGACTTGTATAAGAGTTTGATGTATAACCGCTGTCTTTTAGAATACCGCTATTTGGATGATGATGGAGAGATGCAGCGTTGGTATGATATTCATCCATTGATTCAAGGAATTCCAGAATTTAAAGAAGCTGTAGCGAAACTTGCATGAACTCAAATTTACGTGAATGGGATGATGATTTACCCCCAGAACCAGAAGAAGCTTATCAAGATTTGGTTCGCGCACTGAAGCGAAAATCAGGATTTGGTTTATTTTTTGTCCAATGTACACCTCTGGAAGCAGACAATTTGATTGTCAAACTTCCTCAGGAAATTCCGCACAAGAAGATTGCAGTTTTACGCTTGGTTGAGGCAATTGATAATTTGTATGAACGAGTGGCACAGTTTATTAAAGATAAGCAAATTGATATTTTATTGATTAAAGGTCTGCAATATTCTTTATATAAATATGAACAAAGAACTTTTGGTGAAATTACTGAAGGACAATTTAGCAATTTAACGAGTGTCCCGCATATTTTAAATCATTTAAATCAACAGCGAGAACGGTTTAGAGATGATTTTCCAATTAGCTTTGTTTTTCTTTTGCGTTCATTTTCGATAAACTATTTTATTCATCGCGCCCCAGATTTTTTTGATTGGCGTTCTGGAGTGTTTGAATTACCTACAACACGAGAAGTAGTAGATGAAGAATCATCTCGTCTCCTGGATAAAGCAGGTTATGAAGAATATTTAAAACTTAGTCATGAGAAAAAAATCGAGAAGCTTCTGGAAATAAAAGATATGCTGACAGAAAAATTCCAGACAGCAAGTCGAAAGCCAAGTTTATTATGTGAACTGGGAAAGTTATTAATTAGTCTTAATGAAAATGAAATAGCGATCGCATCCTATGATGAAGCACTGAAAATTAAACCTGATTATTATCAAGCTTGGTACAATCGAGGCATCGCGCTAGGCAATTTAGGACGTTATGAAGCAGCGATCGCATCTTACGAAGAGGCACTAAAAATTAAGCCTGATTTCCATGAAGCTTGGAACAACCGAGGTAATTTACTAGTTAGCTTGGTACAATCGAGGTATTAGACTGATCTGCTAGCTTTATCACCCTGACGTTGCTGTTCCTGCCAACCATGCCCAACTAAGTAAGTTTCTACTTATAGCGGGTCGATATATTTGAATTTTTCCACATCTGGGAAAATAGCTGTCATAGAATGAATTCAGAGGCTTCAAAGCTATTTAAATTTTGGATTTTGAATCTTCAATCCAAAATCCAAAATTTAAAATCTAAAATAGAATTGCTATATCATCGCCGATATTCATCACCACAATCGCCGATTAGCTGATACAAATCGCGTGATTGCCGAGAGACAGCGTTAATGCGATCGCCATCCTCAGCATCTAAACTAAAACTAAAGACTTTGGCGTTATCTTCTAGATGTTCGGATACCCCAAGTCTTGCACCAACTATGACACCTCCCACAGCTGGTTGATCTAAAATGTAACGCACTGCGACATTAGCAATGCTTACCCCATGTTTATTGGCAATTTCTTTGAGGATAGCAAGCAACTCTTGAAATAATTGCCAACCACCCCAAGCATCAATCATATTTTTGTATTTTTTCAAGCTAGCGGTAGCTAAATCAAATCCTCGTGGTTCTGGTTTACCCAAATACTTTTCTGATAACAAACCGCCGCAAACTGTACCGTAGGTAAAAAGTTTGATATCATGCTGTTGACAAAATTCAATCATCTTGACTTCGGGACGGCGATCGACGAGTGAAAATTGTACTTGGTTAGAAACAATTTTAATGCCTGCTTCGGTAATAATTTTTAAGTGTTCCGTGTCAAAATTAGTCAAAGCTAAATGCTTAATTTTGCCCTCAGTTTGTAGTTCTGCCATATATTTGAGGGCATCTAGATAATTTTTATCTCGATATTCCCACCAATGGAATTGCATTAAATCTAATGATTGCACATTCATCCTTCTCAGGGAAATATCAATATTTTCCTCGACGAATTTTTTCGTCATTTTTCCTGGACGAGGCACCCATTTTGTAAACGCTTGGATTTGCGATAAAGCATCTTTGCCACGGCTATCAACGAGTTGACAGCGAAACTCACCAATAAAATCTTCTGCCGGGCCGTAATGATCTGCTAAATCCCAAGTTGTGAAGCCTGCATCTAAATATTTGAACATACTATCAATGGCAGCTTGGGGATTAATGCGCCCGTGTGCGCCAGAGACTTGCCACATACCATTTAATATGCGGCAAATGTTTAAATCAGGGGTGAATTGGAGACGACTAGCTGCGGGTAAGTTCATTTTCAAAGGAGTTAGGGGTAAGGAGTTAGGGGTGAGGAGTTAGGAGTTAGGAGTTAATGGTTAGTGAGTTGGCAAGGATTTTTACAGCCTTTTTAACTTTTCTACTTTATTATGAATGATTTAGGACTGTTAGAGATAATCACTCTTAACTCCTAACTCTTAACTCTTAACTTTTAACTCCCAACTCTTAACTTTTAACTCCTAACTTTTAACTCTTAACTCCTAACTTTTTTTTAACGCCAGCCTTTTTCAGCTTGTTCAAGAACATAAGCAGCAACATCTTGAATTTGCTGTTCATTCAGGCGGTCTTTGTAGGCTGACATATTACTTTTACCATTAGTAACTATCGATATAACTGCCTCTATTGAATCCATGCCATATTTCTTGAGCGCTTGCTTTTTGAGGTTTTTACCTCGCCTGACTATGTTACCACCATTAATATGACAACCAGCACAATGAATGCTAAATATTTGTTCACCGTTAAGGGTATCTGCTGCATTAGCTGGGAATGTCAAAGTACTTATTAATAATAGAAAAGTTACTAATACCACCGTTATGCATTTTTTCACTCAGCTTCTCCGGATTTTGAAATACTGGTTATAAAAATAAGTTTCAGAAAAAATATTACAGAGATTCAAAGTCAGATGTGAATCCAGTAAATTGTGTACAATCTTCCTGAAAAGCTTCGGCATCACTAACATCTTCGATTTTGTATGACATAATGCGGGTGCCATCTGGCATTTTTTTGGAACCAATTAATTCACCTTGATATTTTTCGGCGATCGCCTTAAATTCAGTACCATATACTTTCCAAGCATCACCAGAACAACTAATATTTACTCGCCACATATTTTATTCTCAATTACTACCAGTAAGTATTTATCATCTCACAAATAGGTAACATTTCTTTAGGTTTATGACTTTCTATCTAAAGGAAGTGCCTAGCCCCATAAGCCTACGCCATAATCGGTATGTAGAGCCATGTCTATAAATTTTTATCCCAATTAGTAAAATCTCCAGAGTTGAAAATGCCTAACAATATCAAACAACAAATTCAAACAGACTTACAACAAGCTAAAGAAACCGGACAATTAAGAACTGAAAGAATTCGAGAAATTGTCAAATCCGCAGTTTCTCAAGTAGCTTCTGAGTTTAAACAAGGTTCTAGTGAAATTCGTAGTCTTGTTAAAGATGCGGTTTCTGCTGTAATTGAAAACTTCCAAGAAAAAGGTAGCGAACTCAAAGATGAAGTGACAGCTTCCATTGAAGGAGCTTTAGAAGGAATTAATAGTCAAAGACACGAAAATATTGTTAAAACTCAAGCAGATATCAAGCGCCTCCAAGCTCAACTAGATGGGGAAGAAGAACAACTCCAGCAAGAAGTTGATGTAATTTTGGCAGAAATTGAAGAGACAAATAAGGAAAAACCTGCTAGTACTAAAACTGCAATTGATTCTGCTATCAATGCCATTAAAGATAGTGAAGAAATGGGATTGTTGAAGAAACGTTACGCGCAACTGCAAGCCCAGCTAGCCATTGTTCGAGCTAATATGGCTGCACGCTATGGCGGACGTTCTATGGAAGTTCAAGATTATCTCAACGAGGCTAAACACTGGTATAATCAAGCTCGTCCCCAAGCTGAAACTCTTGCTACACAGGTAGGACAAAAGCGATCGCAGTTAGAAGACAAGCTAGGTGAAGCAGGTACATCTTTAGCTAGAAAAGAGTACCAAATTAAACAAACTTTGAGAGAGTTACTGTTAACTGCGGCTGATTTGTTCAAAGATAAGGAACCTGCTGATAAAGAACGGGAAACTATCCACAAATAGACAAATTTAGCATTCATCTATTAACTCCTTTTTTGTAGGGTGCGTTACGCCAAAGGCTAACGCACCTCTTAATTTACTAAAATCTAAAATTTGCTAATACCATTTCTTTGTGAGGCTGCGCCAAACCCTTTTAACTTCTTTCTTTGTGTTCTTCTCTGACGAGACGCTGCGCGAATGCGTCCTTTGCGGTAGCCTGCGGCAAGCCGCTCCGCGTCTACGTTTTTCTTTCTTGTACTTCTGGTTTAGCGCATCTTCATACAGAATTGGTATAACGTGCAAGAAACAGTTATGAGGTCAATCTAGAATCCACAATTGTTGCACATTCAAAAACATTATTTTACCAATCTATTCGTATTATTCTTAAAATAAAATGGTGCGTTAGGCTTTAGCCTAACGCACCCTACTTCAGATTAATAAAATTAATCTTGTTACGTATTAGTAAATACGTCCTTCCCGGCTCATTTGTTCATCAAACTTGGCAATAACCCAAACTGCATGAATACTACCAGGAAGCCAACCGAGAAGTGTGAGTAAAATGTTGATAATCAATGTTGGGCCAACTCCAACTGTCAAGAAAACGCCTAAAGGAGGCACTAACAAACCTAGAAGATAACGAACTAATTTCATGATGTTGTTACAAGTGTGTAAATTTGTTTAATTACATTCTCTGAAAGAGACCGAATTAGAAAATCCATCTAATGAGTTATCTTAATTCGGAGATTTTGTTTGTTTGGAGTAGAGACGTAAGTAAATTAGCGTTTCTACTCCTGTTGATGTTTATCTAGAAGGTAATTCACCTTGGCTTTTCACATTACCACCACTGGTTAAAAGGTTTCTTTCAACAAAGTAGTTGTTAATCAAGGTGTTAGCAAAAGATAGAATTACAGGCCCCAGGATAAAACCGATAAGTCCGTGAACTGAGAACCCAGGAACTAAAGCGGCTGCTAACCAGAAGCAAAAACCGTTGATGATGAGAGAAAATCCTCCAAATGTTAAAAAGTTGAGTGGCAAAGAAAGTGTAGAAAGAATCGGCTTAAGCGAACCGTTAATTAAACCGATTACGAAAGCGGCAATTAAAGCTGCGGGAAAATTAGCAATGTCAACATCTGGAACAATTAAATCAACAATTAATAAGCTTAAAGCTGTGGCTAGGGCAGTTAAAAATGGTGTCAACATTGTTTTTACCTAATAAAGATTTTTTCTTTGAAACTTCTTATTTCATCTTTAACTAGGCACTAGATTCTAACCTCTCTTGAAAGATAGAATTTGCTTCTATCCTTAGGTCGAACATTAAAAACTATAGTAGGGACGTACAGATGTAAGTCCCTACTATGTAACGTTTTTCAATTAATGTTACATTTCTTAATAACCTAAAATTTAATATTTATTTAATACTAGAAGGTCGCGATCGCTCAGATTTTCCAGACTCAGGTTTATAGTAAAGGGCTGATTTATATAAAACTTGTTCTTGATGGGTTTCTAAAGTACAATCCGACAACGGATAAGTTACACAAGTAACAACATAACCAGCCTGTATTTCACTTGGACGCAGAAATTTTTGCTCGCTTTGATCGACTTCACCGCCGATAAGTTTGGCGATACACGCAGAACATTCGCCTTGCTTGCACCCAGATGGTAAGCGGATATGAGCGTCTTCTGCAATATCTAAAATATATTGATCGTCTGGTACTTGAATGGTGCAATCTAATCCCAGACTAGGATTGATGAGTCGGACTTGATAAACTGCCATTTGCTGTTTCTAATTATTGCTTAACTGCTTTCATCGACAAACTAATTCGTTTTAATTTTTCGTTGACTTCTAGTACTCGCACTTTCACAACTTGTCCCACCTTCACAATTTTCTTGGGATCGTCTACGAACCTATCCGCAAGTTGGGAAATATGCACCAAACCATCTTGATGTACGCCGATATCAACAAAGGCACCGAAGTTGGCGACATTGGTAATCATTCCCTCTAGTTCCATTCCTTCCTTTAAGTCGCTAATTTCCTTAATTCCTTCTTTGAAGGTGGCATACTTAAACTCAGCACGGGGATCTCTCCCTGGTTTTTCGAGTTCGCTGAGGATATCGCGCAGTGTGGGTTCTCCGACGGTATCGGTTACGTATTTTTTCAGGTTGGTTTTTTTGAGTTTTTCGGCAATTTGCGTCACCTGATTTAATGGCACATTTAAATCGGATGCGATCGCCTCTACTACAGCATAACTCTCTGGATGCACTGCTGTATTATCCAATGGGTTGTCACCACCGCGAATTCGCAGAAAACCCGCTGCTTGTTCAAAGGCTTTTGGACCCAATTTCGGAACTTTCAACAGTTGGCGGCGATTTTTAAAGGCTCCGTTTTGGTTGCGATGAGCAACAATATTATTAGCCACTGCTGCGGTAATTCCTGAGACGGAAGTTAGCAGTTCTTTGGAGGCGGTATTTAAGTCTACACCTACGTAGTTAACGCAGCTTTCTACAGTTTCATCCAATTTCTTTTTCAACAACTTTTGATCGACATCGTGCTGGTATTGTCCCACACCAATGGATTTCGGATCGATTTTCACCAATTCCGCCAAAGGATCTTGCAAACGCCGGCCGATACTAATTGCCCCACGCACGGTAACATCTAAATCGGGAAATTCTTCCAACGCCACTTTACTCGCAGAATATATAGATGCACCAGACTCGTTCACAATCACCTTAACTGGTTTGCGTTCCATACTTTGTAAGACTTCCGAAACAAACTCCTCTGTTTCACGGGATGCTGTACCGTTACCAATGGCGATTAATTCAATTTTGTACTTTTCAAGCAGATTTTTGATGGTTTGTGCAGCTTTAAGTCTTTGTTCAGCCGCTTGGTGAGGAAATACAGCTTGGTATGCCAAAAATTTCCCCGTTTCGTCCAAAACTACAACTTTACACCCAGTTCTAAATCCAGGATCTATGGCTAGGGTTGGTTTCATTCCGGCTGGTGCAGACAACAACAACTCCCGCAGATTTGCTTCAAATGTCTTGATTGATTCCATGTCTGCGTAGGTTTTTTTCTCAGAAATCACCTCTCCCATAAGAGAGACTTTCATTAAACGGTTGAATGCATCCTTCAACATTGCTTGATAAAAATCTCGAATTGTTCGGACTTTAGTTTTAATTTCTTGGGATTCCAGATAATAAAGTACCGTATCTTCGTCGAAAGCAATTTCAAAGCTTAATACTTTCTCTGCTTCACCGCGACACAACGCCAGCATATTGTGAGGTGCAATATTTTTTACCTTGATTTGATAGTTTCGGTACATCTCAAATTTGGTTGTACCTTCGGGATAATCATTTTTGATGCGGGAGACAAACACCCCATCTTCCAGAAAATAATCGCGGATATGTGCGCGTAATTCAGCTTTTTCAGCGACTTCTTCCGCTAAGATGTCAGCAGCACCTTTGAGTGCTTCTTCTGCTGTTTTTACTCCCTTGGCTTCGGAAATATACTTAGCTGCTGCTTCTTCCAGAGAAGCACTGATAGCATTTTTGACATTTAAAGACTTGATAAACTCCGCTAGGGGTTCGAGTCCTTTTTCCCTGGCGATGGTGGCGCGGGTGCGTCGCTTTGGTCGATACGGTAAGTATAAATCTTCAAGTTCTGTTTTTTGTAAACAAGATGCGATCTTCGCTTTAAGTTCGTCTGTAAGTTTACCTTGTTCGGCGATCGCATTTAAAATGACAGACTTACGTTCTTCAAGTTCTGTTAAATAAGTATATCTATCAGACAGTTCGCGAAGTTGCACTTCATTCATTTCATTAGTGCGTTCTTTACGGTAACGCGCAATAAACGGAATCGTTGCACCTTCCGCCAAAAGTTCTAGGGCGTTTTGCACCTGATGGGGTTTGAGGTCTAATTCAGTTGCTAGTAATTGAGGAATGTTCAGCATCGAGTTTTACAGTTGAAAATCCTACTCCTAAAGCTAATATGCTAAATCTTTTTCCCGAAACCAGCCCAAAGTTTTAAGCTAATTTACCGGATAATTCCTTTCCCTCATTTCCTGAACCAGGATAACGTCAGCGTGGGACTTTTTATCGCCCTACTAGGTGTAAAATAAGAGATTGCGTAATCTTGACTTTTGCTAAGATTTATATCGATAGACTGTTGTGGCTAAAACCTTCTTGGATGTAATATTAACCACAATTCCAAAAACCATTTCAATTTTTTATAAACACCACATTTTTTAGTCCATAGGTGATTGGCAATGGGTTTGTTTTTCCTGATACCACTGTGTACTGCTTTAGCTACTGGCTACCTATTTAAAAAGAGTACTGATGAAGTTGCATATCTCGCAGGTGTTTTTGCAGCTATTAGCCTGATTTTGAGTTTAGTATTAGCACCCTGGCAGATTCAGTTTGGATTGTTAATCATTGTCTTCATGATTACTAACAAGCTTTTGCAACAAAATGACTCAAAACAGACTCAATTTACACAAAAAGCACCTAGAGAAACTAAATGATCTCAACCAAGAATAATTAAATTTTTCTCAACTTTAAAATGCTGCCAATTATCCACACAGTTAGTCAAACAAAGCCCTGAACAAGGGCTTGTTTCTCTGCGGCCATGGTTTTGATCGGTTTTAACTTACTTTTTAAATATAAAATTTTCTAACAAAGTAGCTCAATTTTATTCTCCATCATATTAACCTGATGGAAGGTAAGGCATGACAATTTTTTCAGACTTAAGTTACAATAAGTTAGAGTATAAAATAAACTTTGAAGCTCAAATCAAAATTAGGGTTGTCTTGCTAACTTTGTATCTAAAGTAACTATCATCCAAGTTGGAACTCAAACATCCAAATTAGTAAATCACTATAGTTAGAGAAAAAGCGATTCAATTTATTATTTTTTCTCTGTGTTTCCCACTTGAAAGCAGTATATTTTAGTTTTATCTTTAAGCATCACTTCGGCTGCTGTATAAGTTGAAATTCTACTCTAGCAAAGTCAAATTTAAGCTTTCTAATTTGTTTAGAATTGAAGATAAATTCCAACTTCTACAAATTGATTGTCGAAAAAGTGCTTTACAAATGTACAGCTTTGACGAAATAAAAATTTAGATAGCAAATAGGTGAATTACAACTAGGTTTCTTGTAAAAGTCTTTTTTCGCTTTCTCCTTGGCAGCTTAACCTCAGACAATGAATAATTGATACAACAGACTCTGCAATCTGCACTCACCAAGAAAAATAAAAATTTCTCTTCCTTGCAATGCAACGTGTAATATAACTTATTTCCAGGAAACTACTGACGGTAAAAACCCACAACCAACAATGAAAAAGGTTTCCTCCCCGTACTCTACTAATACCTTTTTCAAGCTAGTCTAGTGTATAAAGTTTTCGTTTAGATGGATTTTAGTAAAGTAAATTTTTGATGTAGAATTGCCTGTTTTAGAAGTTCAGCAGCCAAAAAGCAATAAGTATACACAATTTCGCAAGTAAAAAATTATGTAGAAGAGAGTGTCTATTTTATGAAGTTTTTGTTTAAGTAGATTTTCATCAAGTAAATTTTTCATGAAGTGCGACGATAAATTTGCAACATAGATTTCTCGTGGTATTCTAGTAAGTAATTACATGTAGTAATAACTTTTGAGAAACAACTCTAGTCAAAACTACATGTAATCGATAAAAATCAACAAAAATCAATAAAACGTAATACTTGTATGTAAAAACACTAGAACACAATTCAACTGCTATGAACTACGATTATTTGAGCGACCTTAGTTTAGATTAACCCTTACTCTCATCAGAGCTTCAGTTTGGACATTGAGTAAAGTTTCGATAGAGCTATAAAGCAATTCATGTATTTCAAGAGTTTCCCCTAGAGTCTAAGAAATTTTGCTAATTCTTGTATTCCGATGTCCAAATAGACCAAGTAAACAAAATTCAGCGACTTAGTTTCCAGCCTAGCTCATAATTATGTCTGTGAGTTTAAATATACTTTATATACATGAGCAAAAAATTAATAAACTATCCATTAGCAAATAGAAAGAAATTATTAATTTAAGTAAGTTCTGAAATATAAAGTTAATAGGTTGATAATTGCAGTAGTGTATTCAACCAGATTTCTACAGGAAGATATATACAACTGATGAAACTTAATGAATGGATTGATAAAAATTTTCGCAATCCATGTTTACTGGCTTAAAGGTTAAGAAAGAGTATCTCTTCAAACTTAGCGATCGCGCATTGGTAAACTTTATCTAAGGTGAATTTTTCGCAAGGTTATTAACCTTGGGTGTACGTATATACTATATGGTCTTTGTCTAAATAATAGTCCTGAAATATAACTCGGTGGCTGCGAAAAGATGGGAAGCTCGCATGAGACAGCAACTACCCTAATATCCAAAGTCAATATTACTTAGTTTTAAACTTTTAGGACATGAGCTTCAATGGTCATTTCGATCTTAGTCCCTTCAATGTAACCCTCTAAATTTTATTGTCTATATTACTGAAGTCAGAGGTCAAATTGTTGAGAAGGTGTGACCGGAATCCAAAATTTTTAAGTTCATACTTATTATTACCATTGAGGTAAACCTAATTATGAAATCTATATTACAAATGTCTCGCTTTCAAATAACTTCCTATATCATCTTACTGGTTAGTGTTTTATTTAGTATTTCTGGGCAATTACTGATGAAGCATACCATGAGCAATAGTCATCAAGGGCTATTGAATTGGGAATTTCTTCAACACTTGGCATTATCTGTGACTGTTTATTGTTTAGCAATAGTAACTTGGATATTAGCTTTACGAACAGTAAAACTGAGCATTGCTTATCCAGTAACTAGCTTAAACTATGTCGGCATACTTTTAGGTTCGTCTTATTTTTTTAATGAAGTAATTACACTAACTCGAATATTAGGAGTTCTCACTATTTTTGCTGGTGTTCTTTTAGTGGTTATCCCCATAAAAAAGCCGCAATAATTTTATAGTTACTTAAAACAAAAAGTATTAAAAAATGGACATCATCAACTGGCTAAATTTAATGCTTGTGGTTTTGTTTGGAACAGTGGCCAATGTATCGCTAAAGTACGGGCTTTACATCACTAACTCTAACAAAGAAGGAAGTGCATCCATCCGCAATCTCATATTCTCTCCTTATTTTGCAATTTGGTTTATTTGCTATGGATTCATGACTTTATTGTGGCTGTATGTATTGCGGACAGTTCCTCTGAGCCAAGCATTTCCAGTTCTGGGATTAATGTATGCACTAATACCAATCGCTTCTTACTATCTTCTTAAAGAAAAGGTTGTATTGAGCCAGTGGCTAGGAATTTCTATTATTATCACTGGTGTAATACTTGTTGTACATTAATAGCTCAATCAGCTATCACCTTTAACAAAGTCGAAAGATAAATTTGAACAATATTCCCTAGAAAGATTTAAGTTTATGAAAATAGGCATCATTGGCGGAGGAATAACTGGATTAGTATTAGCCCAACGTCTTTCAAATCAAGGAAATATAGTAACTGTTTTTGATAACAGCAACCAGCTTGGTGGGCTTACCACCTATCATGATTACGGTTTATTTACCTGGGATCGCTTTTATCACGTTATTCTACCTTCTGATACTCATTTAATAAATTTTATAAGAGATATTGGTCTTGGAGATAAACTACGTTGGCATCGTAGTTTAACAGGGTTTTATGACAATAAAAAGTTTTATTCTATCAGTAATGCTATAGAATTTTTACGTTTTCCTTTGTTTGGACTGATTGGAAAAATTAGATTAGCTTTTACTCTTTTATATGGTTCGCGTATCAATAATTGGCAGCGTTTAGAAAAGATTTTAGTTGAATATTGGCTATTAAAACTGGGTGGTAGAAATACATACGAAAAGCTTTGGAAACCGTTACTTCTATCAAAATTAGGAGAAAACTATAAGCGAATCTCAGCTGTTTTTATTTGGGCTTACATCAGAAGATTATTTTCGGCGCGGGATTCTTCATTAAGTAAAGAACAGCTTGGTTATGTTTCTGGCGGTTATAAAACTGTAATAGACCGTTTAGAAGAATTAATTAAGGCGTCTGGAGGTCAGGTTCGCACAAGTACTGCGGTGGAGTATATTGCACCTGCTCAAGAAGGTGGAATTTGGGTAGAATCTCAAGGTAAAAAAGAACATTTTGATAAGGTAATATTTACCGGCCCAGTTAATGTCCTGCAACAAGTTGTTGCAAACGACCTAGTGAAAGTTTCCCAAACTCGTGAAACAGTAGAGTACCTGGGTGTAGTTTGCATGACACTTATTACTCGTAAAGCTTTAATTCCTTATTACGTAGTAAATATTGCCGATAGAAATATTCCGTTTACTGGAGTTATCGGCATGAGTAACCTAGTTTCTTTGGAAGAAACGGCGGGATATCACATGACATTCCTACCAAAATATATCCTTTCTACCGACCCTTTGTTAAAACAGCCAGATGATGAATTGCGCCAACTATTTTTCCAAGGAATACGTTTGATGTTCCCAGAACTCAAACAAGATGACATTGTGGCAGCACACATAAACAGAGCAATTAAAGTACAGCCACTACAAGTTTTAAACTATTCAAGTCTTGTTCCCAAAGTGAGTACTGAAAACGCTGATTTTTTTGTTGTAAATACATCACAATTCGTGAATGATAGCGTTAATAACAACGCAGTGGTCAGACACGTTGATGAATTCCTCAAAAAATCAACACTACTAAATTATTGAAATTTGAGTACTGGTATTTTCAAAATCACACGAGGTATTTATTTATGACTCTTTTTGTTCTTTTACCCGCATACAACGAACAAGAATCAATTCCCCCATTGTTCAAAAGATTTCAGGCATTGCAAGAAATCTCTAAGATGGACATCCAGCTGATTTTAGTTGATGATGGCAGTAGCGATCGCACTGCTGAAACCGCCATACAAGAATCTCAATCCCTTGGTGTATCGCTGAAATTGGTACAACATGCCAAAAATGGTGGTTTAGGTGAAGCAATCAAAACAGGCTTCACAACTTTCTTAGAAATTTCTCAAGAAGGTGATTTTTTAGCTGCAATGGACTGCGATGATACTCAGCCACCAGAACTGTTAATCAAAATGTATGATACTACCATCGCTGGTGGTTATGATATTGCGATCGCATCTAGATATCGCAAAGGCTCAAAAGTCATTGGCTTATCAAAATTTAGAGAGTTCATGAGCTACGGAGCAAGTTGGCTATTTAGAATTGCAGCCCGCGTCCCAGGTGTTAGAGACTACACTTGTGGTTATAGACTGTATAACCGGACTTTGCTCAGCAAACTTGATGCCTATTATGGCGACAATCTCTTCACAGAAAGTGGATTTGCTTGCATGATAGATTTACTGCTCAAAGCTAAAGTATTCAAACCTAGAATTGTAGAAATTCCAATGGTTTTGAGATACGATCAAAAGCCAACTGCTAGCAAAATGAAAGTTCTTAAAACTATTGTTCGCACACTAAAGGTTTTGTTTAAAAATATATCATCCACAAGACCAACTCCCAATTTTGATCGAACCTTCGACGGTCGAGAAACAGTACGAATTCCCTTGAAAATCGCAAATCGTAAATAAATCTGACAAAGAGAGTGTGGATCGAATTAACCTTATCAGCAAATAAAATTACATATTTTGTAGGAGTTATATTAATTCCTAATTCGCAATTATCACCCCATACCTGTTAGCATTCTGTGGTACTTTTGATTAACAAAAGTGCAGACTAAATACATATAAGGCATCTCATTTATTTGAACCACAATCTCTTCTAGGGGCGTACACCGTGCGCCCCTTTATGGTTTAGTTAGCTCAAAATTGTTGTAATAAGCTTAAAAACATCTAAATTACATAATCGGATTAAAGCAAACTCTTGTGGGGTGGGCATCTTGCCCGCCCTAATTATGCAAGTTAAATGCGGAACAGCTTAGGAGGGAAATCCACACTGCCTCACTGCCAACTGTGGCTTTCACTCATTTGTTAGACTGAACACACCAGGATTTTTCAGTCAAATCTCTGAATTCCGCCAGCAGACGAGGCTACCCATGCTTACAAGTACGCTACTTCTCTCGAATCAACTTCCCACTTTACAATATTCTTCCACCCCAGAGCGTTTCGATGAAACCTGGGAAGCCCCACTGGCTACCCTCCTGGGACTAGGACGCGCCGCCGGTGCTGACTTCATCGAATTCTTCTTAGAACGTCGCAATTACATTAGTTCTCTTGCAGAAGACGACGCCATCACCAGCATTTCACCGAGTTTGTCAACAGGCGCCGGAGTCAGAGTCTTTCGCGGTAAAGCCGACTGCTACGTTAGCACTAATGACCTTTCCTTTTCGGGTTTGAAAGCAGCCTTAGAAAAAGGTCTTTCGATTTTAGGATTACACCTACCCGCACCTAGTTCGTTTATCCCAGAAATCAACCTCGAATTACTTAGAGATTACGCCACCAAAAGAGGCAAAGATGCATGGCTTCCAGCGTGTAGTTCCATCCGCGAAATGGGAGAAGTTCTCCTTGATGGTACTGCTTACTTGAAGCAAAAAGCCAACCACGTGCAATCGCGCCGTGCTAGTTATTTTCGAGATTGGCAAGAAGTTTTAGTCGCCGCCAGTGACGGTACTTTTGCCCGTGACATTCGCCTCACCCAATCAGTAGGCTTTAACCTGTTGTGTGCCGATGGTGCTAATCGTACCTCAATTGGCGATCGCGCCGGTAACACTAGCGATGCCAACTTCTTAAGAACCTGGGACTATCAACAAGCTGCCGAAAAAATATCAGAATCTGCTGGCAAAATGCTCTATGCAGATTACGTGGAATCAGGGACTTACCCCATCATTATGGCCAATCATTTTGGCGGCGTAATTTTCCACGAAGCTTGCGGACACCTCCTAGAAACCACTCAAATTGAACGCAATACCTCTCCCTTTGCTAACAAAAAAGGCGAAAAAATTGCCCACGAAAGTTTAACAGCTTGGGATGAAGGACGTTCTGACAATGCCTTCGGAACAATTGATATGGATGATGAAGGTATGCCCGCCCAAAGAACCCTATTAATTGAAAAAGGCGTTCTCAAAAACTTCTTAGCAGATAGAACAGGTTCCACACTCACCGGACACCCCAGAACAGGAAGCGGACGCCGCCAAAACTACACCTTTGCCGCCGCTAGCCGGATGCGTAATACTTATATTGATTCTGGCGACTACACCATTGAAGATATATTTGCCTCCATTGATAAAGGCATTTACTGTAAAAAAATGGGTGGCGGTAGCGTTGGTGCCACAGGTCAATTTAACTTTGGTGTCGATGAAGCTTATTTGATTGAAAATGGCAAAATTACCAAGCCATTAAAAGGAGCAATTTTGATTGGTGAAGCCACGGAAATTATGAATAAAATTTCCATGTGTTCCCAAGATTTAGAAATTGCCCCAGGTTTTTGTGGTTCCGTCAGCGGCAGTATTTACACCACAGTCGGACAACCACACATCAAAGTTGATTCTATTACTGTAGGCGGAAGATAATAATTTTGGATTTTAGATTTTGATTTTGGATTTTCAACCAACCAAAGCTACATCTAAATTTGCATAATATTAAACTCTACATCTCTTGTGGGGTGGGCATCTTGCCCGCCCAAAATATGAGAGTTTTATGTGCAAGATTTTAAAATCTAAAATTCAAAATCTAAAATTCAAAATCTAATATTCAAAATTAAATCTCTGCAAATCCAAAATCCAAAATCTAACAATTGGTCATGCCGAATATCAATGAAATCGCAAATCACGCCAAGGAAAATGCTGATAGACTTGGCATCAAAAAATTTGACATTTATGGCTCAACAGTAGATGATACTAGCGTGCAAGTAGACCAAGGAGAGCCAAAACAAGTCAAAGCTTCAAATCGCTCTGGTGTTACGGTTCGTGTTTGGAATGAAGATAATACAATGGGCGTCACCAGCACCACAGATGTAGATCCCAAAGGATTAGAATTAGCTTTGAAAACTGCTTACGAAGCCAGTTTTTTTGGTGTTAAAGAAAATGTCCCTGATTTTAGTCCCGAAGCTACTATTCCTATTGCCAACAAACCTGAAAATAAAACACCCCAAGCACCCGTAGCTGAACTGATAGAAAAACTATTGCTAGCCGAAAAAGACTTACTAGCAGCCCATCCAGCGATTAAAGGTGTACCGTATAATAGCTTAGCCCAAAGAGATATTGATAGATTTTATCTCAATAGTGACGGTGCCCTCAGAACTGAATCTCACTCGTTCGCATCAATTTATCTTTACAGCAAAACAGAAGAAGAAGGAAAAAAACCTCGGAGTGCAGGTGCTTTTAGAATCAACCACGGTTTAGAGAATCTAGACATAAATGGTTGCATCAAAGAAACCGCAGACAAAACTATCAGCCACTTGAATTATGAAAAAATTCAAAGTGGAAAATATCGAGTAGTTTTCTCAGCCGAAGCTTTTTTAAGTTTGTTGGGCGCTTTTTCTAACTTGTTCAATGCCCAAAATATTTTGGATAAACAAAGCTTATCTACTCCTGACGATTTAGGTAAGCAAATTGCTTCCCCTCTGCTTTCAGTTTATGACGATGCGCTACATCCAGCTAACATAGGTGCAGAAAGTTTTGATGGTGAAGGTACTCCAACTCGTCAAATTTCGCTGATTGAAAATGGCATTTTAAAAAGCTTTCTCCATAGTGCCGGCACTGCCAAAAGGTTAAATGCTCAACCTACAGGTAACGCGAGTATTGGGGCAAAAGTTAGCGTTAGTCCGAATTTTTATCACGTTTTTACAACAGCAACACCTGAGGAAGAATTTAGCTTAGAAACTGCGGAAAACGTGATTCTGATTGATGATTTACGCGCCCTCCATGCAGGGGTAAAATCCTTGCAAGGTTCGTTTTCTTTGCCGTTTGATGGTTGGTTAGTAAACAAAGGTGTCAAAACGAGTATTGAATCAGCAACGGTAGCTGGCGATTTCTTGGAACTTTTGAAGTCAATTATCTATATAGAAAAAGAGGTGGAGTTAACACCAGGGGGAGTTTGTCCAAGAATTTGGGTGAATGAACTAGCGATTACTGGTGAATAAATTTTAGATTTTAAATTTTGGATTTTGGATTTAGTAAGATTCAAAATCCAAAATTAAAAAAGGTCTATTTCGCAAAATCTGAAATCTAAACTTGTTTGATAAATACCTGAGTTTATACACAAACTCAATCCAAAATCCAAAATTGATTAATATTCACCACCAACACTAATAGCAGTATTAAACACATCAGCACCAGTTAAATCGATATTAGCTAAAATAGCCCCATCGACCTCGGCATTATATAAGTGGGCATTAGTAAAATCAACATTGGTGAGATTAGCATTATTGAGACTAGTACCGCTAACAAAGGCATCTGTGAGATTAGCAGAACTCAAATTAGCACCAGTTAAATCAGCACCTTCTAAGTTTGCACCTTCTAAGTTAGCACCTTTCAAATTGGCGTTTCTCAAGTCAACACCTATTAGATGAGCGCCTTTGAGATTTGCTCCTGTTAAATTACATCCAAAACATTCTCTAGTTTCCAGCAAACGCCGGACAGGGGCGGAGTTTTCGGCTTTGACGGGAATAGGAGCAGCAAAAGATAGCGTAGTGAGTAAAGCTGCTGCCGTCAAAAATATTGGTTTCATATTTATTACCTCCGACACTTCTAAAAGCCATGAAATTCTTGACTTCTATGGTTAAAGTGTCTCAAAATTCTAGAGTCACGTCTTCATGCGATCGGCAGAAGAGATAATATCTCTGAGATTATGTATTTTGCCCTAAAATAATCCTATGGTATTAAAATCAAAAGATTGTTACCAACAACTTTAGGCATACGTAATCCTAAATAATTCGTGAGAAATTAGGGGATCTCGACAGCGCGAATTTCTGCAAAATGGTATTATCGTCGCCACTATTGAAATTAACTTTATGGTTACCAGTCCATTGACATTAAAGCTAGACAGAGTTCACCTCACAGACGAACAGTTCTACCAGTTATGTCAAAATAACCGCGAGTTACAATTTGAGCGAACGGCTAAAGGAGAATTGATAATTATACCACCCGTTGGAGGATAAAGTGGTAACCGTGAAGCCGACTTAATAATTGATTTGGGCATTTGGAATCGGCAAACTGACCTCGGTTATACTTTTAGTTCCTCTACCATATTTAAATTACCTAATGGAGCAGACCGTTCCCCTGATGCTGCTTGGGTGCAACGAGAACGTTGGCAAGCACTCACTCCCGAACAAAGACGTAAATTTCCCCCCATTGCACCGGATTTTGTTATTGAATTAAGGTCAGCAACAGATAATTTAGAAACGCTGCGCCAGAAAATGGAAGAATATGTGGATGCAGGGGTGAAATTGGCATGGTTAATTAATCCCCAACAGCAGCAAGTAGAAATTTACCGCCAAGGACAGAATGTAGAATTGCGAAATCTGCCTACAGAATTATCTGGTGAAAATGTATTGCCAGGATTTAGCTTGAGTTTATCTTGTTATTAAGCTTTACCACTACCTAATAAATACAGCAATGCCATCCGAACGGCAACACCGCTGGTAACTTGCGATTGAATGAGACTAAATTCTGGGTCATCCATTAACTCAGAACTGATTTCTACACCACGATTTACTGGGCCTGGATGCAAAACTTTAACATTAGGTTTACAAAGTTGCAGCTTTGTGCTTGTAATGCCAAACAGCTGATGATATTCTCGCAAACTTGGTAATAAATGAGCAGTCATCCGTTCCTTTTGCAAGCGCAAAGTCATCACAAAATCGGCGTCCTGTAAAGCTGGTTCTAGCTGCCAATGAAGGAATAGTCGGGAAGAAGACGCGGAGAGTGGGGGACGCGGGGACGCGGAGAGATTTTCATTTTTATTGACCACATTTTTATATTCCTTTGTCCCCGCGTCCTCTTCATTCTCCGCGTCTCTGTGTCCCCGCGTCCCCGCGTCCTCTTCCCCTGACTCTTCCAAGATGTACTCGGCGAATAACTTGGGTAAAAGTGTGGGCGGTGCTGCCAGGTGTAGTTCGGCGCCGCTGGCGATGAAACTCCAGATATTCGATCGCGCCACACGAGAATGCAAAATATCCCCAACGATCGCAATCTTTTTACCCTTTAAAAGTTCCAGCCGCGGATGATTCGGGTCAATTAAACTACAGATGGTAAATAAGTCTAGCAGTGCTTGGGAAGGATGTTCGTGTTGACCATCACCAGCATTCAGCACACTAACTCGGACACCTAAACGATCCATTTCTTGAGCGATCGCATTTGGTACTCCCGCCTCCTTATGCCGGACTACCATAATATCAGTACCCATAGCCAAATAAGTCTTCGCCGTGTCGAGAATAGTTTCTCCCTTAGTCATAGAAGACGTGGCTGCGGCGAAGTTCAATGTATCCGCACTCAAGCGTTTAGCAGCAAGTTCAAAACTACTACGGGTGCGGGTAGAGGGTTCAAAAAATAAATTTGCCACCACCTGTCCCTGCAACGTTGGTACTTTCTTCGTCCGCCGCGATAGCACCTCCTGAAAAGAAGCCGCAGTTTGCAAAACGGTATTGTATTCAGCCGCTGTGAAGTCAGCGAGGGAAAGAACGTGGTGACGATTCCAGGTTGTTGTAGGCATATTTGGGGAGTGGGGGAGATGAGGGGGATGAGGGAGAATAACTCTTAACTCTTAACTCTTAACTCTTAACTCTTAACTCCTAACTCCTAACTCCTAACTCCTCACTCAGCACTTTTTAATCCCTTCATGTTGGTAAGTGAAAAACGTTTAAAGCTAGAGAAATTAGGCTCAGGAATGTTAAAAAGCCAATTGTATCTAGCATTGTAGTCACTAATGGGCCGCTAACCAAGGCAGGGTCGAGCTTCAAACGTTTCAAAGCCATTGGCAGTAAAGTACCAAGGGTCACGGCTACTATTGTATTTGTTGCCATGACCATGCCAGCAATGAAAGCCACCCATCGTTCTTGGGGTCGCGCCCAAATCAAGGAAAGCAAAATCATTGTTGTGGCTAAAGCTAGGGCTGTACCTAAACCAGCGAAGATTTCCTTGCGAAGAATTTTCACAGTGTCTTTGGGTGTCACCTCTCCCACTCCCAAGCCCCGGATTGTCACGGTTAATGCTTGGATTCCGACGGTACCGCCGGTATTAGAAAAAATCGGCATGATCACTGCCAGAACTGGCACTGCGGAAATTACGGACTGAAAAGGAGCGATGGCGCTTGCAGCACCAATATACAAGGCCATGATGCCCAACAGCCAGGGCAAGCGGTTGCGGATGGTGAGTAAAGGAGAAGACAAAGCAGCTTCATCACCACTGACACCTGCGAGTTTTTGAATATCTTCTGTGGCTTCCTCTTCCAAAATATCGATCACATCATCGATGGTGACAATCCCCACCAATCGGTCTTCCCTATCGACTACGGGAATGGCGATTAAGTCATAGCGCTTCATGATTTGGGCGACTTCTTCTTGGGAAGTTTCGGTTCTCACCTTAATGACGCGATCGCTGGCAATATCTCTGATATAAACATCGGGAAAGGTAAACAATAACTGGCGCAGTGAAACCACTCTCACCAGTGTCCGGTTGTCGTCTGTGACGTAAGCGTAGTAAATCGATTCTTTGTCTTCGTCTTGACGACGGATTTTGCTTAAGGCTTCACCTACAGTTAATCCTTCTCGTAACCGGACATATTCGGTGGTCATGACTCGCCCAGCGGTGCCCTCTGGATAACCGAGAATTGTTGCTGTGGCTTGCCTTTGTTCTGGACTCAATTCCTTTAACAGCCGTTTGATTACTCCAGCAGGTAATTCATCAAATAATTCTGCTCGTTCATCAGGACTCATCGCTTCTACAAGCTGTGCTACTTGTACATCATGTAGGGAATTAATTAGTTCTTCCTGTACCTCTGTTGGCAGATATTCAAATACATCAATTGCTTGATTTTTGTTGAGTAAACGAAATGCGATCGCTCGTTGTTTTTCCGGCAATTGTTCAATGTATTCCCCTACATCCACTGGTTGTAACCGATTTAAATCCCATTTCAACTGATTTAAATCGGTAGCATCAATCAGTGCATCCCGAAGTTCCTGTGTGAGCATGATAATACCTCCTAATATCTCCCCCGCGCTGGGAGATTGCCTCACCAGATCAGAGGAGGTTGATACTGCCATCTTGGGGACTTTGGCCCATAAAATCTCAATAATTCAATATCGATATCCAATCAGGGCATCGCTAGTCATCATCCTAACCCGGAATCGCCATCTCCGGTAGATACTGGGTAATATTATCGAGAATTTGTGACGTTCTTCACCAGTAACCAACTTCAAGCCTTGATTTTCAGGTAATTTTCGCGTAACTTAAAGTAGATTTTACTACTGTTAGCATTTGTGTCAAGCTAATCAATATATTTACAGGTAAACTTCATACAGCTAAAATATTTAGTTTTGCTGAATATAGATAATTCAGATGAATAGAAGCGTATAACAACTGTATCTTTGTATAGGCGATGTATGTTGCCAAGTTTTTTAAGGCAATAGGCAATAGCAAAAATAAACTGCCTGAATAATTGGGTTCCTTGCTGCTAATTTGAATTATGGAGAAAGTTAATAATTTAAACTAGGCTGGCTTACCACGATGTTTTAATATGTTGTTTTTAAAATTCCCTGATTTTAATTATCGGGATTCTCCTATTCCCTATTGCCTGCCCTAAAGGGTTTTAACTTTTTGCCACAAAATTCAAAGCCTCTCCATTTGTATGGGAGAGGCTTGGACAGAGGTTTACTACAAAATAAAAAACTAGAGTTTGCTTTAGTTGATAATAGAGATTCCTAACTTTTACTTACCCAATAGAACGCTTAAGTGAACCATCAGCGTATAGCTCTAGTGGTACTAATTCAATTTTGCCATTAACTTTCACTTGAGAGTAAACCACTTTCACTAACTGAGCATGATTTTCGTTGTAACGCAGAGACATAATTAATCTCCTTTTATATAGGTTTTTGTACCTAATTATTTCCCCAATATGTTTCTGGCTAGATTGCCTATTTTCAAGTTATCAAAAATAACTTAAAGAGCGGTATAAAATTGTCTAAGTATTGATGAAGATTTGAACAAATGTTGTATTTGAGTCCGACTTCACTAAAATTCAGTATCTAGAGACCTGTTAACGCGAGATAATAAGAAACTCACACCACCCTGGGCTGTTTCCCATCAACCATTACAAAACTTATTCCAATTAGGTTTAGGTCGTTCGCTTCACAGCCACAGGATCGAACTTTGCAGGCTCCTCTCAACAAAATTATGAAAACATCTACCGAATTGCTAACTCGCCTAGAGTATTACTACCAACAAATAAAGAGGATCGTCCTCGCTCGTCAAAATCCAATCACAGGTTTATTACCTGCGAGTACAGCAATTACAGCCCACGGCGATTATACTGATGCCTGGGTGCGAGACAATGTTTATAGTATTTTAGCAGTTTGGGGTTTAGCACTTGCATACCGCAAGATTGATGACCATGAAGGACACAATTATGAACTAGAACATAGTGTCATCAAGCTGATGCGCGGGTTACTGTTTGCAATGATGCGACAAGCTCATAAAGTAGAGAAATTTAAACATACTCAATCGCTACTGGATGGGCTGCACGCAAAATACAATACCAGCACAGGCGACATCGTTGTTGGTGATGATGAATGGGGGCATTTACAACTTGATGCCACATCTTTATTTTTACTGATGTTGGCGCAAATGACCGCTACGGGATTGCAAATTATTTATACGATTGATGAAGTTAATTTCGTTCAAAATTTGGTTTACTACATTGGACGAGCTTATCGCACACCAGACTATGGTATTTGGGAACGCGGTAATAAAATTAATCATGGTAATGCTGAGTTAAATGCCAGTTCCGTAGGCATGGCAAAAGCAGCTTTAGAAGCGATGAATGGACTGGATTTGTTTGGTGTGCGTGGTAGTCAAGCATCAGTAATTCATGTGCTACCAGATGAAATTGCCCGCGCACGAATTACTCTAGAATCGTTATTACCGAGAGAATCTGGTTCCAAAGAAATTGACGCGGCGCTGTTGAGTATTATTAGTTATCCTGCCTTTGCAGTGGAAGACTTACAACTTCGCGAACGCACTTTAAACGATATTATCAACAAACTTGCAGGTAAATATGGCTGCAAACGTTTTCTACGCGATGGACACCAAACCGTTTTAGAAGACAGCCAACGCTTGCACTACGAACCTTGGGAACTCAAGCAATTCGAGCATATTGAATGTGAATGGCCGTTATTTTTTACTTATTTAGTTTTAGATGGATTGTTTTGTGGCAACCAAGAACAAGTTACAAAATACCAAGAACTTTTATCAACATTACTTATAGAACAAAATGGATTATATTTGCTTCCAGAACTTTATTATGTTCCTTCGGAAAACATAGAATCAGAAAAATCAGCACCCCAAACTCAACCACGTTTACCCAATGAAAATATTCCTTTAGTGTGGGCGCAAAGTTTATATTTTCTCGGTCAAATGTTGAGTGAAGGACTAATAGCAGTTGGTGATATTGACCCATTAGGGAGACATTTGTGCGTTGGCAAACAGCGTGAAGTATTGGTACAAATTGCCTTACTAGCAGAAGATGAAGATTTACAAGGTAAACTAGAAGTTCATGGAATTGAAGCCCAAACACCCACCCAAATAGAACCAATCCAGGTCAGAAAAGCTGGGGAACTTTCAGATATTTATACTCAAATTGGACGTAACAACAAACTTGGTTTAACCGGGCGTCCAGTGCGGCGGTTACGGAGTTTAACAACATCGAGAATATTTCGGATTCGCAATCAAACAATTGTATTTTTGCCATCATTTCTAGATTCCCAGCAGTTTTACTTAACCCTCGATTACCATTTTTTGCTAGATCAAATCAGAAGCGAACTAGCTTACATTCAAAAATATTGGAGCGATTTAGGGCGTCCTACCTTGACTTTAATGTTAACCCATACCATGTTAGAAATCGGTTCTGAGGCATTACTAGAATTGATGCAAGAACTCAAAGATGGAATTTGTAACGGTGTGCGAGTGAAATTAGGGCGGCTAAATCAGTTAATGCTAACAGCTGGAATCCAAAGAATTGATTTTCTCGAAGATGCGGAATTTTCTCTATCGCCAGTGAAAAATGCCGGACTGCGTTGCTATTATCTGGCTTATCATCCTGAAAAAAACTGGCGGTTAGGGCATACCCAAGAATTTCAGATGGAGTGTGAAACCAACTTAGGATCATTACTTTCTTATTTGCGCTCATCAGAAAATCTTTACGAGCAAATTGAGTTATTACAAACTTTGACTCGTTTGCAAGGAATCGAATTTGATACAGGATATGGCGGCCCTGGACATACTGTTACCGTAGCTGATTTATTAGATGAAGTTTACACCAAAGCTGGAGATTTAGGCATTTGGGCGGTGGTTCGTCGGGCTGCGGGGTTGCGCCAAATGGTTGATATCAGCTTATCAGATGCGGTGACGAGTATTTTGGTGCAAGGTAAGCAAATTGCTGTGGGTAGGGCTTACAGTGAAGCTTCCTTAATTACCGTACCCATGTCTCACGATGAGATTGCTGATAAGATTAGTCATTTTTGTCGTGAAGATATCCGCGATCGCGTCCTTACCCAAGAAATTTTAATCTATCTAGGAGTCCTAATCAAATCGGAACCCGAACTATTTCAGGGACTACTGACGCTGAGAGTCGGCTATCTCATCTTATTGATTACCAGCGAACTAGCGCAGGAATTACATGTCACTCAAGATGAAGCATACGATCACTTAATGCAACTTGCACCCTTTGAAGTGAAAATGCGCTTGCGTCAAGTATTAACTGGATATACTGGCATGAGTAACTTGTTACGTCAGCAAGAATCATTACACGTCAAGCAAAAAGAAAGCGATATTGATTGGGTGGTGTCACCAGCAATTTCAGAAGAAATCCAAATTCCTTCAGGTGGTTGGCGGCGATTTCGCCAAAGCGAGGGGACAACGGGGCGAGTACCAAAAGACTTTTTTAAGCAAGTTTGGCTAATAATGCAACATTGCAAAGGTTTGGTAATTGGCGATAAATTAGAGCGTCGCAATCGTTTAGATAGCGAGGTAATGTTGTCAGAAATGACAGCGGGAGAAAGGAATTTTGCTTTATTAGTCGAGCATCTGCTAAATAAAATTGAAGCTCCAGAATACCGCCAAGTTAATATTGAAGCATTAATAGAATTAGCAGCGATCGCCGCTAATAATCCCAAGCTGCAAATCGAAGAATATATAGTATTAGATGTGTTAATCGGTCATGCAGTGAGATTGGCATGGTTAGAACATCATCCAGATAAACGCGATCGCTACGATCAAGATAAGGCTAGTGCGTGGCGATCGTTTTACAACACCTCACCTACAGATTGTGCTAGTTATATTTTGAAGGCTTTCCGATATTTAACGGAATTTGTGAAAGATTTTTAAACGCAAAGGGGCGCAGAGGTAAGCACAAAGTATCGCAGAGAATGATTCAACTTTAACGTCCTCTTACTCTGCGAATCTCTGCGTTTTCCTTTGCGTCTCTTTGCGTTTAAAAGTTTCTAATCACTGTGAACTATCAATTAGCCATTTATCACTTTTAACATCCCAGACTAACCCTAATTTCAGAGAATAAGAGTCTCTGCGACCATTTCTCATAACCAATTTTAGCTTAGTATCTAATAAAACATAATCGGGAGTCTTAAATAAAGGTTTAACACTTTTTACCTCTATTTTTTTAACTGTACTCCACCATTTTTTATAGTCATTATAACCATTTTTATTCAGGTTTTTATTATTTTGGAAGTTATTAGAAGTCAAGTTCCAAGCCGATTGATACTTTTGATTATTAATCGTGTTAACGTAACCGATTACAGTTTTTTGTGGTGATAACTTCAAAATAGAAGTTGCCCATTTCTTATTGATTACCCAGCCTTCAAACGAGTACCACCACGTTATGCCACCGTCAATAAATTTACCAACACTAGTTTCTCCAAAAACAGGACGTGCATACCATGTGAATGAAATAATAATCCCTGTGAGAATTAGCCAGGTTTTGTGCGGAATCCATCGTCTCTTTAACGAATTATGAAAAATCTGATCTAGTTGTTTACTAACAAGTTGGCAAAAACTAACTAACTTGCTGAAGCAATCATCAAAAATGTAGATCGAATCTGGCGGTTTATACCCCCGTTTGCGGATAGATTTAGTGAATAAATACTCAAGGAAAAGTAAAATATTTGCCAATAATTCTGCAAATACAAAAACTATTTGCGATACTTTAGCAAGTAACCAAGGAATTACTCGCCAAAAAAGCCAGGAGAAAACGGGCAATAAAACTATTAAAATAATTACTGCCCGCCACGGCATTGGTATCAGTAAAAGTATTTCCCAGAAAGCTCGAATTATGCTATCAACAAGCTCAATCATAATCTCTATGTGTTGCTGTGCATGAGATAAACAAACTAATCATCACGTCGAAACTCTTCAGGCATATCAACTACAGAGTTATCGTTATTAGTGCTTTCTGCCTCTGGTAAAGCTTCTTGTACTTCTGGAGTATCTACCGAACTACTTTCTAGAACAGCCGTCGATTGTTCAGTTAATCCGACTAATTGCCGCAAAAGACTTTTACCAACTTCATTGATTTGAGAACCTTCAAGTGCGTCTTCATCCAGCAACATTTTTAGCATTTTAAGTTGGTGGTCTCTTTCACTTTGTTTTTGTTGGTTGAGGGTTTGCAGAATAACTTTTATATCTTGAGGACTTTGTACTAATTGAAGTGCAAGTAACTGAAAATTTCCACCTTGAAGTATTGGAGCATAGAATCTCATTTTAAGTTCCATACTTTCAAGTTCAAATTTTTCACGTTGTCTTCGTAACTCTAGTTCTAGTTGTTCTTTTTGCCTAGCTTGGATGATTTCAAACTGGGTTTTATCAAATTCCAAATCTTGTTTGAGTTTTTGCAGTTCAAGTTCTCCTTGAATTTGTGTTTTTTGTTCTTCGCGCTGGAACTGATTACGTTGCCGAATTCGCTCTAACTCAAGTAATTCTTTTTGTTTAGCGTTGTCAATTTCTCTTTGTGCTTTTTGCTTTTCTAAATCTTGTCTAGCTTTTTCTAGCTGGATTTCTTCCTGTAATCGCTTTTTCTCGCGGATGCGATCGCGGGCTTCTCGTTCTAGAAATAATGATACAGTAAATTGCTCGATAGACAAACCCACTTTATATTCTGCTTTTTTTATGCAGTCGCTAATTTCTCGCTCCGCTGCACCACTCTCTTCAACCTCATGTTTACGACTAATAGTTCGCATCATCTCCTCAATTAGCGGTTGTAGTACTTTGCTGACATCAGTAATGTTGTCTCGTACTATCATTAATGGGTCGCTGACTTTACAAGTGAAATTGACATCAGCTTGAAAGTCGAAAGCATCAGTTTTACACGGAAGGCTGCACATAAAACGTAGCGGATGTTTGCTAGTATCTATCGTGTAAACAAGATTATATTTACCCCATAGCATTTCGCCACTAGTAGGCCCTTTTTCACCTTCTTTAATGACCAATAAAGGTTGACCCTCAGCAGACAAAACTAATGCAGTTTTTGGGTCTGGAATTGGCCGTGGCTGTAAAATGCGCCAACGCGAAACTTCTTCTTCCTTCAAGATAGGATTGTATGTGTTCATGAATGGATTACCTCAGTTAGTAGATTTTTGAATGCTTTTTAATAATTGATAAAATTTCACTAGCTGTATTGTCTGGTTCTCTTAAAGCCCATTGATTAAGTTTGTCAAGAATTCGTTTGCGTACGCGCTCAGTCCCTTGAGTTACTAATGTATAGATTATTCGTCCAATTACTCGCTTCATGCGATGGTCATAGTCAGCGATTTTCAGCCATTCGTAAATTTCATTTAATACAGGTATGCGTTTTTGTTTGAAGTTCAAAGCACGTCCTAATAGGCAGACGATCAGGTCTTCATATACCTGGCTTTCTTTTGCTAACCAAAGTAATGTCGGCACATGATTGTTATTCAAACCTGCGGGAATTTTATCTTCGCGCATCAGTCGCCAAAATATCAGTAAACCAAGTAGAGTTAATAGTTTAGATATGATTGTTTTGGTTTGTGATGTCCATTCTTCCAGAGCATTCAGGACAGTAAAATATTGAGTTTTGACAAACTTACCAGTTGCAAATAAACTTGCTACACCTTCGACAACTGCGGAAAATAAAAATAGTTCTTCAGAAGAAGCGATCGCAAAAAAATCATCTAGTTCTACTTCTGGATTGGAACTTATTTTTTGAATATAAGGCGTAAATATTGTGCGAGCGATCGCAAATAAATCCCGCAATGCTATTTCTGGAAAACGCAGTCCCACATAACCGCAATACGCTGCTGTTGCAGTCCAACGCAAATTGAAATTGTTTTCTAAGGTACTCCATGAATGCAGCAATCCTAATACCTGTGGGGCAAGATTGCTATCAAATATCGGAACACTCAATGCTAGTGCTGCCAATTTTTGTAAACTCTTGTCTGAAGAATTTGCCCAAAGCCCTAATATCTTATTCAAAACATCTCTAAAAGCATACTTGCTCAGTTCACCAATTGCTGCTGCGGCTCTGGTTCGCACTTCTGCATCACGGTGAGAACCAAGTTCGTGCAACCAAACTAATAACGGTTCGCGTATGTAGTCATACTCATGCCAAACATAAGAGAGAACAGCAGGTTGAAATATCGGATTGTCAAACTCGACTATTTCTACAGGACTGCGGCCAAAGTGCGTTATTTCGTATCCTTGAACTAAGTGAGCAAAAACTTTTTTGAGTACTTGAGTGCGTGTTTGATTAAATACTGCTGCGGAAATAGATTCTGGTTCTGACTCATTTGTAATCAGCAATTGTAGGCGCTGACTGGCATTCTTCACTGCTTGATAGCTACTACCACTCAGAACTGCCAAACTAATCATCAAGATACGTTGACTTAAGTCTTGTTCTTCGGACTCAAACCAGTTTTTGATTTGTTTATAGGCACTCACATGAAAACTGGCCAATGCGTCTTCAAGTTTGAGATCCTGATTAATTACCTTGACTAAGAGTGAGGCTAAAGTATCAATTTCAGCAGGTAGCAGTTTGTTGTTATCTAGTAGCTCACGCACAGATACAGACTGTATCATGGCATAACTGCTATCAAGTAACTCTGGTTGTTGAAGATACCATTTGAGATGTTTTTCTAACAAGCGATCGCTAGATGGTAGCTGGCTCCAATTGAGGATATAATCTGCTAAAGTTTCTTCTGAAATTGGTACGCGACTATCTAAAGTGATGACAAGATAGCTCTGCTGCTCCTTGAATTTTTGTCTTAAACCATTGAGTACATAACTATTAAGCTTTGCTGCACTATCAGCAGCTAACGAATCAATTAAATATACTTGCTTTGCTTCACATTCAAATAAGCTCAGGTCTTCTATAGCTGGGTCAATTTCAAAAATTTGCTCAGTTTCTTGTAAGGAAAGCAAATGAATCGCAGTAGTTTGTTTGCCAAAGTTGGCATCCCCCCGCAGAATTAAGATATGTTTATCATCTAAAATACTTTGGGCATAATGATAATTTTTAGTTTCAACGTATACACTACGTACTTTTTCAATATTAGTAATTAATACTTGTCCTGCTATCTTCTTGACAGAAGTACGTTTAGTTGATTTTGTTTGATGACCTGTGACAAAATCACCTCTAATTTTAACTTCATCTTCAAAGTAAACACCGCCACTGTGAAAATTAATGTAGACATTTGCAGCAGCTAGGGAACGCAAAAATTCAATACTTTCGGCGCTTTCTTTACCTGCTAAATTCTTGATGATGTCTTCTAAATTATCACTGGTTTTTGATTGCTCTGTACTTTGAGGTTCAGATGCTGGCTGTGATTGTTCGGCAGGTTCTTGAGATTTATCGTTACCTTCCTCATTTGACGAGGGATTTGGATCGATTTCATCACTCATTTACTCAACTTTCTCCCACGTCTGGTTGTTAAATCAGAGTGAAGACGCGATGAATCGCGTCTCTACAAGTGGTTTATTTGTGGCATTTTTGCAAACGGTGGGAAGTTTCACTCAATAAACTTGTTTTGCTGTCCAACAACAAAGTCTCCTCCGATATTGACTGAACCTTTAAAGTTAGTACAATTGCTCTGTTGCTTGATATGTATTTTTTCAACTTTTGGATCTTTAGGATTTAATTGAATCTGTTTTAATGGCGTATTTAAGTTTTCATTAATAAATTTCTTCACGCGTTTATAGATGGGTTTTTTATCCGATTCGGGTCTACAAATTGAAATATGATTTTCTTCCATTGGTATTGGAATTACACCTTGAATGGTAGGGTCGGCAGTGGTTTCATTCACAACTAAAATTCCCTTGGTCTGATACTTTTCGTAGTAAACTTCCATTGGAATTTTGCTCAGGTGTTGGTGATTTCGATATAAAAGATTTAGCTCGCGTAAACGGGAATCGTGAGCTTTGAGTTCATCAACGCTGACTGTGGTTATCAGAAAATCGCCTATATATTTAATCCAATTAGCAAGATCGGAACCCGAATGAGGAGTGGAGAGAAAAACAATTCCTTTCGTCTGCTCAACGATCGCTTTCCATCTTGCAGTCCCGAAATCATTGGCATGGCGAAGCATTTGCTTGACTAAAAGTCCACCCATGCTATGAGTAATGAAAATCAAAGGGCGATCGCCAATATCATACGTATCTAAAAGCGCCAAAGAATTGGTAGCTCGATCCACCAATGGCATTGTATTTCCTTTCCAAGCAAAAGGTTCCGCCTCGTACCCCAGCGACCAAATACCAACATTTGGCAAATCCCTACCCAACCAAGCTGGCCAGAAATCATTATCATCACGCTTGCCTTTAGGATGCCAAGTCTCTCGGTAATGCCCCATTAATCCGTGAACAAAAATTACATCTCCAATTCTTTGGAGATCGTCACAACCTGAGATTGGGAATAAGTCATTCAAGTTTTTCACGCCCTAGTTCTCCAATTGACCATTGTGTGTATCCAGAAATTTCGTCGTTTGACGCTGTTAACGACTACCTCCAGTAGGTCACATAGAGACTATGCGGTTTGTCGTTAGAACTTCCTTGTTAATAGTGACAAAATCAAATTTTTAATTATTTCTTCCTATGTAATTTTTATATTTGTGTGATTTTTACGAAAAAGCCTCAAAATCTAGGTTATTAGCCATAATACAGGTAATACCATATAGGTTTTATTAAAATTTTTGTAAATTTTTAGCGATGGCTTCCTGGTTTTTACTTGACTTGCGATCGCACAAGACATTCGGCAGTACTTTAGTTATTTGATAAAAAAATATCCCCCACTTCAGACGCCAAAAGCAGGGGGTTTATTAAACTTTATTTTATTGTTAAAACTACTTGACAGAAACAGCATCGACATCAATGGTGCTTGCAGTGGAGGTAGTACCCTCAGTGGTATTCGATGCTTCGGTATTTACATCGCCTTTACGAGCTTTCCAGCCTTCAATCACTAACCCAGACACTTCACTTACTAGCAAGGTCAAAAGGAAGACATCATCAATCTGCCCAACGATCGGGAAAACGTCTGGAAGAAAATCAATTGGGCTGGCCAAATAAACTAATGTTCCTAAAATTACCCACCAGCGATATTTAGGGTTACGAAGCAAGTCACGATACCAGGTATAAACTGATTGAATTGAAAATTTCATATTTTGAACCTCCAGTTATCTTTAATTTTGACAAATTATCTTTTAAATTCCCGGTGGGAATAACCGCCCCAATTAGTCTGGAAGACGCTACAAATCTAAAGGGGAGTGGGGAGGCAGGGGAAAAGGTTAAAGGTTAAAGGGAAAAGGAATAAATTTAATCTTTCTCCTTTTCCCCTTCCCTATGCCCCATGCCCTATGCCCTATGCCCATTAATCTCTAAAATTAATAATGCTTGGGGATAGTTGCTTTAGTTTTGGAGGGAGGAAATTTAAACAGTGGATATTTTAGATTTGTTTTACAAGGGCGGGCCAGCGATGTGGCCTTTGCTGGTTCTGTCGATTTTGTCTTTGAGTGTAATTTTCGAGCGTTTGTGGTTCTGGCTGCGAATCTTAACTCAAGAAAAGCAAATAGTCGATCGCGTCCTAGATGCTGCCCATGATGATTGGCAAGTCGCTGCTGATATTGCAAGACAAGCAAACCATCAGCCTGTGGGGCGTTTTCTATATTCACCCTTACACTTAGGGAAAAGCGATGCGGAAACCTTTCGTCTAGCCTTGGAGTCCACAGCCGAAGATGAATTAGCTGGAATGCGGCGGGGCGAAAAACTTTTAGAAGCCGTAATCGCCCTCGCACCACTATTAGGATTATTGGGTACGGTTTTGGGTTTAATCCAGTCTTTGCGGGCAATTCGGATTGGCGATTTGGGAACTGAATCTACTGCTGGGGTGACTACTGGTATTGGTGAATCGTTAATTAGTACAGCAGCAGGGCTAATAGTTGCCATCATTAGTTTGGTATTCTATCGCCTATTCCAAAGTTTTGTAGTTAACCAAGTCAAAGTTTTTCGCCGGGCAGGGAATGAGTTGGAATTACTCTACCGCCAGTCTCCGCCTGATTTTAGTAATACTACATCACCAATTGCACAAGACAATTTCACATCACCCCGCAAACAAGGGAAAAATAGGTTTTCTGAACCTCCTGAGCCGCCAATCCTACCTTAGTAAGAGTCAAAAATTCAACCCCTAAACCAGGCGATTAAATTGAGAAAATGAAAGTTAATCTACATACTCCAATCGAAGAAGCCCAAATTCAAATCATTCCTTTAATTGATGTTGTTTTTTGTATTCTGACGTTTTTTTTGTTAGCGGCACTGCAATTTACACGCCAACAGGCAATAAATGTTGATTTGCCTAAAGCCAGCGCCAAATCTGTATCTGGGATAACGTCACAAAGTGGCAGTCAGATTGTAACTATCGATGCTGTTGGCAACACTTACATAGAAAAACAGCCTGTAAAACGTGAAGATTTGGCACAAAGATTAAAACTGTATCTCGAAGCAAATCCCAATGGCGTTGTGGTGCTGAATGCTTCCCGCACAGCAACTTATAATGATGTGATTGAAACATTAGATTTACTGCGGCAAGTAGGGGGCGATCGCGTTTCTTTAGGAATTATTCCTGGCCCATCTCAACCACCAACAAACTCACTCAACCAGCCTTCTGTACCTTCTTTTCCAATTAATCCTGGTGAAGCACCAGTTCCAGGCATCAACCCTGAAGGCAATCTTGCCCCCAGATTTCCCTCCGCGCCCGGACAAAACATCAGTCCGATTAATCCTGATATTTCCAACCCACCAGCACCCCCAGCACCTGTAGCACCAGGACAAAGCCAATCTGCTCCAAATAGGTGAAATAGTTATGGGGCATGGGGCAAGCAGGAAGTGTGGGAGGATAGGGAAAAAATCTTTCCCCCCTCTCTCCCCACACTCCCCACACTTCCCCATCTCCCCAGTCCCCAGTTCCCAATCTCCTGAAGCTTTTTGTCAAACCTAAAGATATCCAGAATAAAATTCGTCTAGAGAAAAAAATTCTGTTAATTTACAAATAATTGGTTGAGTTTGAAAGATTTTTCCATAGGTAGGTTGAGTAGCTTATCACCAATTGCCATTCACGTTTCAGGGGTTGTGGCATGAATATTGTGACGCTTTTAATTGTTTGGATAGTAACAGCTATCAGCTTGTTGATAATTAGTAAATTGCCTTTGGGAGTTGAAATTGATACTCCAGGTAAAGCCTTCTTGTCGGCAGCAGTACTCGGTATTGTGACTGCAATAGTCAGACCGATTTTAAGCCTCGTCTTCGCAGTACCAAATTTACTCACATTAGACTTGCTATCCAGCATTTTCACATTTATGATTGCTGTAGTTTGTTTTAGTATTGCGGCTTGGTTAGTCGAAGGCTTTCGTTTACGCTATGGTGTTTGGAGTGCTGTTATTGGAGCATTTGCGCTGACTTTAATTAACAGCTTAATCTACAAAATATTGGGTGTATAAAATTAAAAATTAGAGTTAGGAGTTATGAGTTAGGAGTTAGGAGTTATTGACAACTTTTAACTCCTAACTCCTAACTCCTAACTATTTTTAACTCATAACTATTCATTGGAAGTTGGAGGAGCAACTTGAGTAGTTGATTGTTGTTTGCGTTGTTCGCGTTTTTTGCGATCGGCTGAGAGCATATCTGCCATCACTACTAGCGCTTGCGCCATTTTGTCTAGGTTAGAACGGTATAGTTCCAAATCCTTGCTAAATTTGTCATCAGACAGGTGTAAACCAGCAGCGATCGCTTTGAGTGCTTCAGTGAGTCGTTTTTCGTCTTTGACTAGTTCAGCATCTGCCAATTCCAATAAAGAAAATACACCAATTGCAAACAAACGGTTGTATTTAAAGTTAGGATTGTTGGCGATCGCTTGCAATTGTGCTTGCAAGTCAGCATCTCGATCTAAGTTACTCGTTTGACTCAGCCACGCAATTAAATCTTGAACTGGCAAACCTTTAGCTACAGATCGCAATCTTTCGGCATCCTGTCGATAGCGTTGCGGGTCTTGTTCTATAGCCTGACATAAGGCGTTAAAAATAGATTCTCGATCCCGTTCTGGTTGATAGCCTTCCATGAAGCGGTCAAAAGTAGTGACGACACCCAAGGCATAAATTGGATTGTAGCTAAAATCAATATTTACTGACAGTAGATGCATTTCTACCATCAACTCTTCTACCACCCGACGATAAATAGTGTTGATCGGACGGGTATGCAAATTGTAGAAAGTTCGCTTTGTATCAGAGACAGTACGGACGTTATTCACAAAGAAAATCTTAAGGAAGGGCGACGTATTCTTATTTTCCCGCTTAAAGGCTACTTTGCCAAGTTGAGGTTTTGGTTACTGACAGTCTTGTAGACCGAAAAATTTTCCAGAAAGCTTGCCAGTACTTGATTTGACCTTGGAAATCCAATCTGTCAAAATCAGCTTCTAATCTGCTTTTCAAGTACCTTTGTTCTAACTAGACGAATAAAGCGATCGCTCTCCATAGGCGATCCTTAGTCACTAAAACTACAGTTCAAATCCTGGTGATTTCGTCAACTTTCATTGATTTTTCCGTTTACTGAATTTATCTGATCGCTAAAGATTACTAAGTATTTTATTTTTATCTGTATAATTAATATTTTCTTATGATATCAAAATAGATCTCACAAAATAGTATTTTAATAAATACCACCTAGCGAAAATAATCATAACGAAAAATATGAAAAAAATAGCAATTGCTACCTTTAAAGTTCTTTCTGTTTTAGCTATCGGAAGTATTTTCACAGAATTAGCAAATGCAGCTACTGTAGGAATTTCTTCCTACGATATAACTAATACACAACTCTCAGGCTTTGGTAGTTGGCAGCATGAGTATAATGGAACAATTAACATTAACAGTAATGGAACCTATAATTACTCTGATGGCTCTGGAACGCTAAATGATAATATTATAGGAACTGATATTAATAACACTCATCTTTTTTTTAAGTCAGACAAACCGACGATCGCTACTTTCCTTAATCAGGAATCAACAATTGCAAACATCAAGCTATTTTCATTTGGCCCCACTCCCAATGGTATTCCTGGCAACATTGACACTGTAGATATAACAATCAACGGAATAACTCAGACTTTTTCTACTATAGGATTTGAGCCAGAAGGAATACCTCCTAATAATATTAATGGCAAAGTTAATGAACTGATTGACTTTTCAAATTCAATATTTGCTAACGTTGTAACTGATAAAGTAACCTTCTCTAATTTCCAGACAAGTGGTAATTTTCCAGAGTTTTACAGCATTTCGGAAATTGTTTTTGAGCAAGCTGCGACTTCTGTTCCTGAACCTCTTGGCGTTGTAAGCATAGCTGTTGCTGGTGTAATGGGATTGTGTATGAAACGCAAACATAAAGCATTTTAAAGTGTATCAATATTTGCTGATGTATTAGCACAAAAAATTAAAAAGAAGAATTGAAAATTCAGAATCAAACTAGTCTGAATTTAGTTAAAATTCAGAACAGTTACCATTTTACAAAGTTAAAAGCGCCGCAAAGTGACGCTCTTAACTTTGTGCTAATTGTAGACTACCAATTTTTCAATCCGATCCAGCGATCGCCAAAAATTTTAGGTCTACTGACAGTTTCATTTACAATAGAGACAAATCAAAATTAGATTGTAACTTGGTAACCACAGAGGCTAGCAACTCTGGCCTAAAGAAGTAACCAAAAATAATCACCTTTAAAAATTCATCGATCTCATTTATGAACTTCTCGCCACAGTTAATTGCTTTAGGTGAGTACCTAGCTGGTGAATTTGATAATCGGGAACAAGCCATAGCAGAACCAGTTTGGTATGTCCACCTGCGCCTGTGGCAAAGACCAGTTAATCTATTCCCAGAAGATAGCATCACCCTATTTGCCGAACAGGCTAATATCATTAACCTAGATCGACCCTACCGCCAACGAATTATGCGGTTGTCTCAGGGAAGTGATTCTTATACGCCTTTGAAAGTGCAATATTATATGCTTAAAAATCCAGAAGCATTAAAAGGCGCGGGTGATAATTCTGCTCTACTAAATACACTCTCACCGGATCAATTAGATTTACTTCCAGGTTGTATTCTCACAGTTAATTACGAAAAGCTAGCTGGCGATCGCTATAAGTTTACCGCTACCCCATTACCGGAAACTCGTTGCACTTTTACTTATCTTGGAAATACCGTCGAAGTTTCCTTGGGCTTTGAAGCCACACAAGCAGAACTTTACACCTATGACAAAGGAATCAACCCAGAAACTCGACAAGCAACTTGGGGAGCTGTTATGGGGCCTTATCGCTACACAAAGCGAAATCAGTATTGAGTAACATCGAGTTATGAGTTATGAGTTATGAATTTCCAATAAACTCCTCGCTCTTGTACAGACGCGATTAATCGCGTCTCTACTCCTAACTCTTTTCTTAGCTCGCGATACTACGAGGTACACCTTCTAAAGCTTCCTCTTCAGTTTCAAAAATTTCAAACACAGTATCCATCATCGTCACTTCAAACACGAGTTTGGCTTCTGGATGTACATTACAGATGCGGAAACTACCCTTAACTTTATCTGCATCACGCATTCCAGCTACCAGAGATGTAAGACCAGAACTATCAATAAAATTGACCTGACCCAGATTGACAACTACATGGCGACTGAGTTTAGAAATACACTCCTGTAACTTTAAGCGAAATTGCCAAGCAGTGGTGATGTCTAGGCGACCTGCTGGTGTCAAGACAATCACGGTATTTCCGTCTTGGGTTGTATAACTTTTTTGGTCTATATGAATCACTCAAACCCTCCCCGTGGGATTCCTTTTAAATTGACTAGCTACAGAACCGTTATAATGCTGCCACTTGAGATTAGCAAGCTACAGCTAAAAATGTCACTTTTTTATGCTAAGTGCTTATCTTTAGTAGTTTAACTCACCAAAACAGTGCTGAGTAGCAATTTGAAATGGGGCATTGGGCATGGGGCATTGGGCATTGGGTTGGGAAAACTCTTTCCCAGTCCCCAGCCCCTAGTCCCCACTCTCCCGACTATTTCCAATTGATCCAATCTTGAGGTTTTAGGAAGGTTTCATACAACTCGGCTTCGGGGGAATTGGGTTCTGGCTGATAGCCGTATTCCCAACGCACCAGAGGTGGTAGGGACATGAGAATTGATTCGGTGCGTCCGTTGGTTTGCAGGCCAAAAATGGTGCCTCGGTCGTAAACCAAGTTAAATTCCACATATCGTCCCCGGCGATAGAGTTGGAAATTGCGTTGGCGATCGCCATACTCAATCCCATGTCGCCGTTCTACAATTGGCACATAGGCTGGTAAAAATGCTCTGCCACAGTCTTGTACAAAGGCAAACAAATCTTCCCAATTACGTGGTGCTGGTTCTCCCACCTTATTGCTATAAGTAGCTGCTGGCCCGTTGGGATCGGGGCCGCGATATAAAGTACCCCGACCATCTTGGTAATCAAAAAATAGACCGCCTACACCCCTTGTTTCACCGCGATGCTTGAGGTAGAAATATTCGTCACACCAACGTTTAAACACTGGATAATATTCTGGGTGGTGTTGGTCACAAGCTTGTTTTAAAGTTTTATGTAAATGTGTTACATCTTCAGCAAAAGGATAGTAGGGAGTCAAGTCCAGACCGCCGCCAAACCACCACACAGGCCCAGCTTCAAAGTAGCGATAGTTTAGGTGAACTGTAGGGACGTAGGGATTGCGGGGGTGTAACACCATTGAAGTGCCAGTGGCATAAAAGCCGTGTCCTGCGCCTTCAGGACGTTGAGCTAAGATTGAGGGCGGTAAATGGGAACCCCAAACTTCAGAAAAATTGACACCACCTTGTTCAAATATTGCACCATCCCGTAGGACGCGCGATCGCCCTCCACCTCCTTCTGGGCGTTCCCAACTATCTTCATGAAACTTACCCACACCATCCACTTCTGTCAAAGCTTGCGTAATCTCGTCTTGCAGCTGTTTCATAAACTGACTGACTCTTTCCTTAGCGTCAGCTGGTGGCAAAAACTTGGATGATTCTGCTGCTACAGTTGGTGTTTGCGAGTTGGTCAACATAGATTCCCGAACCTAAATTACAATTTCCAGAAAGCCACAAATTTCTCATCTTAAAATTTGGGGAAAACCACGCCAACAATCAAGCTCTATTTGCCCAACCTGCTTTTTTCTTATCGGTCAAGCATTTTATAGAATTGATGGGCATCACTAGAGTTATTTTCCCTCAAATGCGTATAGGCTTGTATATTGATTGAGTTTTTTTTGAAATTTTTAATTGGAATATTCTGGTATCAATACTAAAATTTAGTCTTAACCTTGAGCTATCAAGGGTTTGGCTCGTCTACTCAAAACTTCTGCGCCATATTTATTTACGATGTTGGCGGTTGGCATCTGCACTGAACATACCACTGCTATGCCCAGAGCAATTTTAAGAAAGTTTTTGTCTAGGGGTTAAGCTTAGTTGCCTAAAATACCAGAGTTACCAGAAAGTGTCTAGCGAGGAGGAGGATTAGGAAAATGCAGGGTTGGTTATCCAAATTCATCCACCGCAAACGTCGTCGGTTTTGCGCTTCTCTGGTGCGGACGTATCGAGAGATTAGTTCTGCTTCTGTAGATGAACTGTGGCAAAAAGTGGTTGACTTAACAGATGTTTCCTGGCATCCACTACTTAAAAGTACTAACGTACCCTACGGATTAGTACCCAAACCAGGATTAATTTTTCAAGCTGTAACGCGCTTTTCGCCAATTCCCATCCGGATTTTTGTCGAATGTGTCAATCACAGAGAAATGCTAAGTATCCGAGTCCTGGCAATTCCTGGAATAGAAGAACGGGTCACCTACCAAGTAGAATCAACAGTTTGTGGGACTTGTTTATCTTATTCTGTAACACTACGTGGTTGGTTGTCACCTTTAATTTGGTCTTTATCTCGTCCTTACGCAGACCGCGTTGCACGTTCTTTAGTCGAAGCAGTAGAAAAAGCGGCATTACCAGCAGTATCAGGTAATAAAAAATCTATTAATGACAGTTGTTTTGATTTTTAGGCATTGGGCATTGGCCAAACAGGGTATGGGGAAAGGGAAAGGGGTAAGGGGAAAAGGGGAAAGATTAAATTTATTCCTTTTCCCTTTAACCTTTAACCTTTTCCCCTGCCCCCCATCTCCCCATGCCCTATGCGCCATTCCCTATACCCAATAACGTTAAGATTCTATTAGGTAATAATCCAGTTTCCTAAGTTTTATTACGGCAGCGATCGCGAAAATACCAATCTGCTCTTGCTTTTATTTGCATCCAGTTAATAGCTAAGATGCTGACTAGGATTATATTTCATCTGTTTCAACAGAAGTCAGGAGCTTCTGCCTTACTTAAATCAGAACTTCGGTAAATTTGGAATTTTGAATTTTTTATGTACGATGTGCTTGATTCCCGCTCTGTCTTAGAAGTATTGCGACCAGTGCAAGACCCAGAACTTCGCAAAAGTCTGGTAGAACTGAATATGATTCGCAATGTCAAAATTGATGGTGGTAAAGTTAGTTTCACTTTAGTGTTAACTACTCCCGCCTGTCCTTTACGTGAATTTATCGTTGAAGATTGCCAAAAAGCTGTTAAAAAACTACCAGGCGTTACAGATGTAAGCGTAGAAGTAACAGCAGAAACCCCGCAACAAAAAAGTTTGCCAGACCGCACTGGTATTTCTGGAGTCAAAAATATCATTGCTGTTTCCAGCGGCAAAGGTGGCGTTGGTAAAAGTACTGTGGCGGTGAATGTGGCAGTGGCCTTAGCCCAAACAGGAGCAAAAGTCGGCTTACTAGACGCCGATATTTACGGGCCCAATGACCCGACAATGTTGGGCTTGGCGGATGCCGAAATTGCTGTGCGTTCTACTGAAAAAGGTGAAATCCTCGAACCTGCTTTTAATCACGGCGTCAAATTGGTTTCAATGGGCTTTTTGATTGACCGAGATCAACCAGTGATTTGGCGCGGCCCAATGTTAAATGGTGTAATTCGCCAGTTTCTCTATCAAGTGCAATGGGGAGAATTGGACTATTTGATTGTAGATATGCCTCCAGGAACCGGAGATGCTCAGTTAACTTTAACCCAAGCAGTACCGATGGCAGGGGCAGTAATTGTCACCACACCGCAAAATGTCGCTCTGTTAGATTCTCGTAAGGGATTGCGGATGTTCCAGCAGATGAACGTCCCGGTATTAGGAATCGTGGAAAATATGAGTTATTTTATCCCATCAGATATGCCAGATAAGCAGTATGACATTTTTGGTTCCGGTGGTGGTTCCAAAACCGCTGCTGAATTGGAAGTGCCACTTTTGGGCTGTGTACCACTAGAAATTTCCACGCGAGTTGGCGGCGATAATGGTGTGCCAATAGTTGTTGCTGACCCAGATTCAGCTTCAGCAAAAGCACTAAAAGCGATCGCCCTCAACATCGCTGGTAAAGTATCAGTTGCAGCTTTGACATAATAAATTCTAATTCTATCTGTTTCTTGGGCTAGAGCCGGGAATACTAGGGACTGGGTATTGGGGACTGGGAAAGAATTTTCCCAATACCCAGTACCCAATCCCCAATACCAACAATTAAACCTAAAGTTTAAACTGACACAATGTTATTAAAACGATCGCTCCCCAAAGTTCGCTGGAAGTCTTGGGTTAAGCCTTGGCAATATGTAGATTGGTTATTATTTTTTTTACCAGTTGCTGCCAGTATTTTTGGCGGCATCATGATTCTCAGTACGGAACTCAAGCAGCCAGTAACTGACTGGTGGTGGCACTGGTTGGTGGCAGGTATCGGTGCACTGATAGCACTATTTTTAGCTCGTATCCGTTACGAAATCTTGATACAGTACCACTGGGTAACCTACGCACTTACGAATTTCAGCTTAATCGCCGTAATGATTGCCGGTACTAGCGCTAAAGGGGCACAGCGATGGATTAGTATCGCTGGCTTTAATGTGCAACCCTCAGAATTTGCCAAAGTTGGCATGATTATTACCTTAGCAGCCTTGTTACACAAGCGCACCGCTTCTAAACTCGAAAGTGTTCTCCGCGTACTGGCAATCAGCGCTATACCTTGGGCATTAGTATTTTTACAGCCTGATTTAGCAACATCAATGGTATTTGGGGCGATCGTCTTGGGAATGCTCTACTGGGCAAATGCTAACCCAGGCTGGCTAATTCTGATGATTTCTCCTGTGATTGCTGCCATTTTGTTCAGTACATCTTGGCCTTTAGCACAACCGATAGTTTTATTTAAAGAGCTATCTTTTGGCCCTTTAGGGATAGTTTGGTCAATTGCTATGGCTATTATCGGTTGGCGAACTCTGCCCTGGCGTCGATTTAGTTTGGGTGCTATCGGTGCCTGGAGCCTCAATATACTCGGTGGCGAATTAGGAGTTTTTGCCTGGAATCATATTTTGAAACCCTATCAAAAAGACCGACTTACTGTATTCATGGATCCAGATCACGATCCCCTTGGTGCTGGGTATCACTTGATTCAATCTCGCATTGCCATTGGTGCCGGTGAAATTTGGGGATGGGGTCTATTCAAAGGGCCAATGACGCAACTAAATTTCGTCCCAGAACAGCATACAGACTTTATTTTCTCAGCAGTCGGCGAAGAATTCGGTTTTGTTGGTTGTTTGGTAGTACTGTTTGTTTTTTGCTTAATTTGCTTCCGCTTACTACATGTTGCTCAAACCGCCACAGACAATTTCGGTTCGTTGTTGGCTATTGGCGTTTTGTCCATGATTGTGTTTCAGTTAATTGTCAACGTTGGTATGACTGTCGGCTTAGCGCCTGTAGCAGGAATTCCCTTACCTTGGATGAGTTATGGACGTTCTGCCATGCTGACTAACTTCATTTCCTTAGGAATAGTAGAATCGGTAGCAAATTTTCGCCAACGCCAGAAGTATTATTGATTCGTCATTTGTCATTTGTCATTTGTCCTTTGTCAGTTGTCATTTGTCATTTGTTAGTTAACGAAAACCAATGACCAATGACCAATGACCAATGACCAATGACCAATGACCAATGACCAATGACCAATGACTATTAACAAGTATTAAGCTATTAACAGGAAACAAGTGAGGCTAAAGAGATGATTCTGCCTGGAGCAACTGTTCGCGTCAAGAATCCCGCAGATACCTACTATCGCTCTGAAGGACTCGTGCAACGAGTGAGTGATGGCAAGGTAGCCGTATTGTTTGAAGGTGGTAACTGGGATAAATTAATTACCTTCCGTCTGAAGGAATTAGAACTCGTAGAGACCACAGCCGGACGTAAAAAAGGAAAATAGACTAGTAATTTGTCCTTAGTCATTTGTCCTTGGTCATTTGGCAAGGACAAATGACTAATGACTAATGACTCTTGACAATTATGCGCCTCCCATTACCACAGTTTGACAGAAGCGATCGCCATCCCAATCACTTTGCGGAGGTGATTGAGACTAGTACTACCGAATTTTTGGCACAGTGTTTGGAACCGGAAGATTTAAGCTTTCCCTCTATGCCGCCTTTTGGTAGTTGGGTTTGTGCTGTGGATGAAGAATCTGGCAATCTCGTTTACGCTGTGGTATACCATGCCACAACCATGCCCATAGATTCCGTACACCGAGCTAGAGCTTTGGGGCTGTCATTGCAAGACTTACGTGAAGAACAACCCCAGATATTTGCCATGCTCAGAACAGAATTTCGATCTGCCATCGTTGGATTTGAACTATCTTCACAAAATCCAAGTTATAACCGAAGAGTATATCAGTATCTACCACCCCGTCCCCCGCAAATTCATCAAGCTGTTTATCGGTGCGAAGCTGAAGCGATCGTTAAATTTACTGAAGAACTAGATTTTTTGCGGACACTCCTTTGTATCAATGGTGCACCAGTGGATGCCTTGACCGCAGCTGCCATTCGAGATGTGTATCAGTTACGTAAAGCTGACCGAGAATGGCTAATTAAAGCTGGACGAAATCTGAGCGTGTTACTTAAAGACGACTACGATCGCTTGCGGTTCATTTTGAGCCAAATCCACCCGTAGGTAGTTAGTTCTTAGACAATTGTCTAGTTTAGTGTAAGTTAAGATTTTTGATTTTTCGTCAGGCGGCTCCTACATCCATTTATATCTATCGAGCGATCGTCTTCAAAGCGATCGCAGTTTTACCATAGCCTCATCAATTCCTACCTATGGAACTCATATCACAAGTTCTTGCTCTGGAACCAACTTCCCAAGTTCTTAGCAAGGAACCAATTGTTTCCTTTGCTATTTTGCTCGTGGTCATCTTAGTTATACCTATTATGTTTGAGCGGCTAAGATTACCAGGATTAGTGGGTTTGGTTTTCTCTGGACTAGTACTTGGCCCTTCGGGCTGGCATCTATTTCAATCCAACTCACCGATGATTAACCTACTATCAGATATTGGGTTAATATACTTGCTATTTGTCGCCGGACTAGAAGTCGATCTAGAAAAGTTCCGCAAAAGGAAAAGTCGTGCCTTTGGATTTGCTTGCTTGACTTTCAGTGTGCCGCTACTTATGGGAACCTTAGTAGGTCTGATTTTAGGCTATAGCTGGACTACTTCAATTTTAATAGGCTCTTTATTCGCTTCCTACACCCTTTTGGCATATCCCATAATCACTCGTTTGGGAGTAGTAAATAATGAAGCGGTTACTGTCACCATTGGAGCCACTATTTTTACAGATATTGCCGCAATATTAATATTGGGCGTGTGTGTAGCTGTCGGTCGCAATCAGGTATTCAGCTTAGCTCAATTACTCACCTTGTCGGGTTGGTTAACGATTTACTCTGTTGCTGTTGTTGTAGGATTTGATTGGGCAGGTAAAGAGTTTTTTCGCCGTTCAGGAGACGATGAAGGAAACAAATTTTTGTTTGTGTTGCTTTCTGTGTTTCTTGCTGCTGTGGGCGCTCAATTGATAAATGTTGACAAAATTGTTGGTGCTTTTTTAGTGGGTTTGGCAGTAAATGAAGCTGTAGGTGAAGGCCCTGTCAAAGAAAAGGTGGTATTTATTGGCAGTGTATTATTCATTCCGATTTTCTTTGTTGACCTTGGTTTATTAATCGATTTACCTACCTATCTAAATAACCTGAATGCCCTCAAGTCAACGCTGTTAATTATAGTTTGTTTGATTGCCAGTAAATTGCTCGCAGCTTTATTGACAAAACTGGTTTACCGCTATAACTGGCAAGAAATACTAACAATGTGGTCGCTATCAATTCCCCAGGTTAGTACAACTTTAGCCGCAACGTTAGTAGGATATCGGGCTGGATTACTTTCATCAGAAATATTACACAGCATTATTATTTTAATGGTCGTGACCTCAACCTTGGGGCCCTTCATCACTAGTCGAATAGCCGTTGGTTTGACCTCCTCCCCAACCGTAGATGCGCCACCAACAGATCTAACCGATGGCGATGCACCAGAAACAGACGGTGCTTTGAGTATAGTCGTACCTGTCTATAATCCTCAGACGCAGCAGTACTTGATTGAAATGGCGGCGTTACTAGCGCGTCAGTCAAAGGGTAAAATTGTACCGCTAGCGATCGCTAATGCTGCTGCTCACATGGATGCACCCCAGTTAGAAGCTTCTCTAGAACGCAGCGAACGCTTATTGACAAAAGCCACCGCCCAAAGTCGAGTATTAGGTGTAGCCGCAGAACCAGTGCTACGAATTGATGATGCTTTTGCTCAAGGAATTAGCAGAGCTGCCCGCGAACAAAAAGCTAGTTTAATTGTTATGGGTTGGGGTAAACGTACTGGCTTGCGAGCATTATTATTTGGAAATGTTGTTGATGGCGTGCTTTGGGCAGCCCATTGTCCTGTTGCAGTAACGCGTTTAGTGGAATCACCAAAAAAAATTCAGCGTATCCTAGTGCCAATAGAAAATTTAACGGCACCGATATTGCAGCCCGTACAATTTGCTCAGATGTTGGCACAAGCAAATCAAAGTCACGTTACTGTACTGAATGTGTGCGATCGCCGCACTAGTTCTAGTAAAATTGCTTGGAGGCGATCGCACCTCTCACTCTTAGTATCTAAATTGGCTCTGCCCAATGCCCCAGAAATTCAAATTATCGCTCATGAAAATGTAGCTCAAGCAATTTTGCAAGCAGCGCGGTTATACGATTTAGTTGTTTTACCTTTCATACGCAATCGCACTAGTCCCGGAGGGTTAGCCATTAGCGATGTCACAACTGAGTTAGCCAGACAACTCACCTGTTCCATTGTCATGCTCGGAGAACCACAACGGACTCAAACAAATGTAGTTATTTCTAATACATCTAATAGCATTACATCTGCTGTATGATATGTATCGAGAGCTGGAACTGCCATTGCGTAGCCTGCCCAAGGCATTGCATAAAAAATATTCACAAAAAATGAATCGGCTCTAATGCTTACAGTAAAAACATTTTATATTGTTGAAGATTTGATGAACTTTAGGTAAAAAGCTGACAGATCTTAGACAATGTTTGTTATTTTGCTAGTTAAATTGTTAACAAAGCAGGTAAAAACATAACAAAAGTACAACCTTAAACAGTTTTTGATTAAGCGTTGTTCATTCTTAGTTCTGTATTTTTGTCCCCAAGCTGGGTAACCTAAAATATAAGTGCAATAGCTACTGAAAATATTTGTAAGTAACTGGGAAACTATGAGAATTTTGGTGACGGGCGGTGCTGGGTTTATTGGTTCCCATCTCATCGACCGACTAATGAACGAAGGGCATGAAATAATATGCTTGGATAATTTTTACACAGGTCATAAACGTAACATTCTTAAATGGTTAGACCATCCGTATTTTGAATTAATCCGCCACGATATTACTGAGCCAATTCGATTAGAAGTGGATCAAATTTATCATTTAGCTTGTCCTGCTTCTCCAGTACATTATCAATACAACCCAGTCAAAACCGTTAAAACTAACGTGATGGGAACACTGAATATGTTGGGGCTGGCCAAGCGCGTGAAAGCTAGGTTTTTCTTAGCTTCAACTAGCGAAGTCTACGGAGATCCAGAAGTTCATCCCCAAACCGAAGAATACAGGGGTAGCGTTAATCCCATTGGTATACGTTCTTGCTACGACGAAGGCAAAAGAATCGCTGAAACTCTGGCATTTGATTACTACAGGCAAAATAAAGTTGATATTCGAGTTGCTCGGATATTCAATACATACGGGCCGAGAATGTTAGAAAATGATGGTCGCGTAGTGAGTAACTTCATAGTTCAAGCCCTGCGTGGTACTCCTTTGACGGTTTACGGTGATGGTTCGCAAACCCGGAGTTTCTGCTACGTTTCCGATTTGGTGGAAGGATTTATTCGCCTGATGAATGGCGATTACATCGGGCCAGTAAATCTGGGTAATCCTGGTGAGTATACAATTTTACAATTGGCAGAAGCTGTGCAAAATATGATTAACCCAGATGCACAGATTAAATTTGAGCCACTACCTTCGGACGATCCCCGGCGTCGCCAACCCGATATTACAAAGGCCAAAACTTGGTTAAATTGGGAACCTACCATTCCTTTGCAAGAGGGGTTAAAACTAACAATAGAAGATTTCCGCGATCGCATGAACAGCGATGCCAAAAATTCAGCCTGTTGAGCAGTGCTTAGCCCTGCTCTCAACTTTCGTGCAAGCTCATCTTATTTGGTAGCCGGTACTTTAGTGGCTGTGTTTCCTCTCGGTGTATAAGTGTCATATTGACTATTTCTTTTTTTAAACTAACGCTCAATCAAGCGAGGAGTTAAAAATGCGTGTTTGCGTAATTGGTACTGGTTACGTCGGTTTAGTTACAGGTGCTTGCTTAGCTCATATTGGGCATGATGTCATTTGCGTAGACAACAACGAAGAAAAAGTCAAATTAATGAAATCTGGTCAGTCTCCGATTTTTGAACCGGGACTCTCAGAAATCATGCAGTCTGCCATTCAAACGGAGAAAATTCATTTCACAAGTGACCTCGCTGCTGGAGTCGCCCACGGAGAAATTCTGTTTATTGCCGTAGGAACACCACCTTTACCAACTGGTGAGAGTGATACTCGCTACGTTGAAGCCGTAGCCCGTGGTATTGGGGCAAACCTCAATAATGGTTATAAAGTGATTGTGAATAAATCAACAGTACCCATTGGTTCAGGTGACTGGGTGCGGATGATTGTTCTAGATGGTATCGCTGAACGCCAAAAAAGTTTGGTAGCCGCAGGTGGAGTATCTGAAGAGAAATTACCTGAGTTTGTCGCCGAGTTTGATGTAGTCAGCAATCCAGAATTTTTGCGTGAAGGTTCAGCAGTTTACGACACCTTCAACCCCGATCGCATTGTACTAGGAGGCAACAGCCCCAGAGCAGTAGCTTTAATGGAACAACTGTATGCCCCAATTGTAGAACGCAAATACGCAGCCGATCCATCTTTACCCCCAGTACCAATTCTGGCAACAGACCTTAGTTCAGCAGAAATGATTAAATACGCTGCTAATGCCTTTTTGGCCACTAAAATTAGTTTTATTAATGAAGTCGCTAACATTTGCGATCGCGTTGGTGCTGATGTTACCCAAGTAGCTAAAGGTATTGGTCTAGACTCCCGCATTGGTAACAAATTTTTACAAGCTGGTATTGGTTGGGGTGGTTCTTGCTTCCCCAAAGATGTCTCCGCCCTCATTCATACCGCTGACGACTATGGCTATGAAGCTGAATTGCTCAAAGCCGCAGTCAACGTCAACGAACGCCAACGTTTAATTGCTCTAGAAAAACTCCAACAAGTCCTGAAAATCCTCAAAGGTAAAACCGTTGGGCTACTCGGTCTGACCTTTAAGCCTGATACCGATGATATGCGGGATGCTCCAGCGCTCAACTTAATTGAACAACTTAACCGACTGGGAGCTAAAGTCAAAGCCTACGACCCCATTGTTTCCCAAACAGGTATGCGTCATGGTCTTTCTGGTGTGTTAGTAGAAACCGATGCAGAAAGACTAGCTGACGGTTGCGATGCTTTGGTACTCGTCACAGAATGGAAACAGTTTAGCACTCTCGACTACCTGAAGATGGCAAAATTGATGGCTCACCCCGTGATTATTGATGGTCGTAACTTCCTCGATCCTGAAGCAATGGTGCGGGCTGGATTCCAATATGTAGGTGTTGGTAGATAGATGATTTTGGTAACAGTCAGAATTCAAAATTCAAAATTCTGAATTCACAAAATTGAATTTCAAATTTCTAGCTTTTTTAATTAGGTAGGGTCACAACATTGTTGTGATCCTATGATTTTTTCGGTTTATTTCTACAACTACGAGCGTAGAAAGATAGAAATAATAAGTAGAAAGATAGAAATAATAAGTAGAAGGACTCAATTAAACTAAAGTTCGTAGTATGGACTTTAGTCCTTAAAACGTCTGTTAAGAGCGATAAATCGCTGACTACGAACAAAGCTCTAATCTTACATTTAATTATGTCTACTTACTTAGAACTTACGCAAAATATCTCTCAAACTCTCATTTCTTCGTGACGCGCCAGTTGCTTCTCTACGAGACGCTTCGCGAACAAGTCTCTTAACCCGCCCAACGCACTCGCTTCTCTGCGCCTGGAGTGGTAGCCTGCGGCAAGCCCTTCGGGTTCGGGAGTTCGCAATCGACGGGAACCGCCAAGATTGCGACTCCCTGACCGCTTTGCGTAAGTCCTGAATAAATCAAAATCTTGAAGATTTTTTCATATATAGTAGATTTCAAACTTTATAGATCTAAGCTCAGAGCCTAACCGCTTTTAATTCTGAATTCTGACTCTTGATTTCTGAATTCTGCTATAAAAATTTTGGCTTTTTGAGTGTAAATAATGAAATTAAGTGTTACGTGGAATTCGCTCAATCTCAGCATAGCCACTGAAAATTAACTTTTGACCTTCAGTTTCTAATCGGTTGAGTCGCATCTTTACTCCATCAAGGTCAAATCGATCTAAATCGACCATATTATCTAAAATTTCTACCAGTGCTACGCTCAAGGTTTTGGAAATTTCCCGTTGTGCTTCTGGCACTTGGTCAAGCTCAATTTTCGGATCTTTAAAGGAAACTCGCCGCCGCCTTTCAATGCCTATGGTTAAAGTCATGCTTAAAGGCACAAGTTCGCCATTATTTAAATCCGCTTTGGCTTCAAGCTGCAACTGATTTTCAGGCAATAGCTGTACCCTGACTTCCGTAAACGAAACTGGTTTGCCGCCAGATAATGCCGTCAATGATGGTACAGAGAGGTTAAGCAGGCGCTTTTTCACTAATTCGGCATTGAAGGCTTGGTTGATGCCCGCTTCTGATAGAATTACTTGAGCCACTGCCTGAGTAGGTTGCTTGAGAGTGAGTTTGCCGCTTAAAACCGAGCCAAAGTCAATAGCCACCGCATCAGTTTCAAATGACATCTCCTCCACCGCAAAATCCCTGCGGATTACTAAGCCACGACCGCTCATTTTGAAGCTATCAATGCTGCCTTGCAACAGTTTACTGGAGGGATAGCAGCGCACAAAGACTTCTACTGACTCGCTTTGGGTAAACAAGTGGCGAATCGTTTGGCTAGCGACCGTGTTGAGCATCTGCTCTCCCCAATCTGTGCCCTTAGGATTTTGTAGACCAGTAAGTCCGCCGAACATGTGGTTTTTAGTCTCTAGAAGTTCTTTGTACTTTTGTAACAAATTGTGAACAATAGAGCAAGCGATCCCATGATTGATTCTTCCAATGAGCAAGCTCAGGATGGCTGATGTTAACAAGCTTAATGTGTCGAATATTACTATTTAGATTTGTTAGCATTAAATTTAATGCAAATTAAATGCATAATTAAAGTCATGCTAAACATCATTCGAGATATTCATTCCCTTTCAAGCTTCAAGCGCAATACTTCTGAATTTATTCAGCAAATGAAGGAAACTGGACAACCCGTAGTGTTAACCGTGAATGGCAAAGCAGAACTAGTTGTTCAAGATGCTGAATCTTATCAAAAACTTTTAGAGCTTTTGGAACAGTTGGAAACAATTGCGGGAATCAGAAAGGGACTAGAAGATGTAGACGCAGGTAAGACAAGACCTATTGAAGAATTTAAACAAGAAATGCAGCAGAAATATGGCATTTCAAGTTAGGACAACTAAGACAGCAGATGCTCAAATTGAAGCAGCATACCTGTGGCTAAGAGAGTACAACCCAACCTATGCAGATCGGTGGTTTAGGGAGTTGATGGATACTATTGCATCTCTTCAAGAAAAACCTCGTCGCTGTGCCTTGGCTCTGGAACATGAGGTATTTTCTGAGGAAGTGCGTCAACTTTTGTATGGTAATTCAAAAAATATCTACCGTATTTTGTTCACAATTCGTGAAGACACTGTTTATGTGCTTTATGTACGTCATACCTCACAAGCACTGCTAACATCTGATGAAGTTGATGGTGAAGAATTTTAAGAAGTTGACTGATTGAAAAACAATAGCGATCGCATTTTTTTCTCAATCTACCAATCCCACGGTTTTATATACCACTATCTTTAGATCTTAGTTCCAGAAAATCTTTAGTTACTCTAACTATAGAATCTCCATTTATATAACTTGAAGTATAGTTGGGCGTTAATGGTAGATTATCAACCGATTCTATAGTAATCGTACTTGAATTTTACTAAGTATACTGAGAAACAAACCATTGTATGGCGGGCTTCTAAGCCAATTTGGTTTTTCAGAAATCAAATATGAATCCTATAGTATTAAAACAACCCGAAAAAAGCATTCATCTATACTAGTATCAATCCTTTCAAGCTTAACATCAGTAATTTCGTTCAAAGAATATTGAAAAACTGTTTTTCCTAACGTTCCAAACCACCTGTAACGACTAAGCTTTACAGTATTTGTTTCTTTATCAAAATTACAAGTGATAAATAAACCTGGTGACGCTACTAGCAACGCTAATATTCCACAGAATACAGTAAACCTGACAACAATGTAACCCATAAAAGCGTCATCAAGTATAACCCCTAAATTGTTTTCTCTAGGTTTTTTTAAAAAAATATTAATTTTTAATACTATTGATTGTAATTCTTCAAATTTAAATTTTGGGTATGTTCTATCTGTAAAAGGAAAGCTATCTTTATCAGTTAATAGTAAAATTTTATATGAGTATCTAGGCTTAACTTGACTATCGGTTTGCATCTCTTTTTCCAATTTAGCCTCTAGTAACTCAGAAACTAGCACTTCACTTTTTTGTTGACCAAACCAATAATTTTCTGTTAACTTACACATTACTGTTAAAGTATTTTGTCCTGCACTCAAACCAACATTTGAAGTAGATATATTGTTTGGATAACGATTGCAGACAAGTTTTGTAATAGGTGTAAATACAATAGTCGCAAATAAAAATAGAACAAATAATTGACTAAAAAATATTCCCACGCCTAAAAATACTTTTGGTCGAATAATAAAAGTAAGTTTAGTTGATGTTTGCTCTGAGACTTTTAGAGGATTAGCTAGAGTCAAATAACATCCAACACCTACGTTAATTATCAACAAAATCGCAAATAATAAAGAAGTCATTTTATTTGTAGTTTTAGAACCACTTTAGCAGATAGAAATATTATGCATTGACCAATTAGATAATAAATTAAGAAAGAATAACATCAACTACTCTTGTGTGCCTAGCGCCATCGAATATGCCAGTATTAATTTACTCTCTACCCCTCACACTCCTTCATTCGATCTAGTTATAGCTCAAAATTTGCGTCATCGGGAATGAGTTTGATGAAATAAGGGATACGTAAAGTTTGGTTTTCTGGATGTATAAAATGATGCGATCATACCACATCCATTAATCATAAAACTATCTGGTAAATCGCAGGACGATATCTCGGCTCAGGAATTGGTTTACCTTCTATTTTGGCAGCATCTAACCATGCAGCTTTTGCTTGCAAAACTTCATGAAGTGCTTCTTCTTCTGTTAAACCAAATGCTGAACAGTATTTCAAATCAGGAATATCAGCAATATAGCCATCATCTTCTTCACTGTAGAAGATATTAATATGATAGTTTTTCATTCTTCATCCTCCAAAGTAAGTGCATATTCTTCAATCAAAGTCAAAAATTGACGTACTTGATAAGGAATAGCTTTGCCATTTCGATTTTGCAGGTTCACAAGCTCATTAATATTTGGATGAGTAAAAATGTGGTGACTACCATTAATCCGTGATAGAAAAAACCCAAACGCCTCAACCAAAGTTACCAGTTCATGAAATTGAATATTTCTCGAACCAGATAGGACTTTCTCCAGTAATTTACGCTTTTTCGACATCTCTACACCCTATCCCTATTTTAAGAAGATATTGCCATGTCTCTCAGCAACTTAGTATCGCCACCAAAATACGCAACAACTCTTCTATATCAGCAGGAACGCGATATAAATTCAGGTCTTGAGTTATTTGTTTATCTTCTCGACTCAATAACCCAAATTGCCAAATATCCCCTGTAGAAACAGCCCCCTGTAAATTTGCCTCTTGAGAGCCAGTCCACGCATCAATAGCAATCAATTCTACAGCAAGCTGAGTAAAACCTCTCGCCAGATCGGCGTTTTTGGCTTCTACAACTAAGAGTTTCTGCTCTGCGTGCAAATAATAGTCAAGGGAACCCTTTAATTGTTCTGTAACAATTAAAGGATATTCAATTCTAAGTTGAGCGCGGGTGTAGTGAATAACATCTAGTAAAATTGGTGCGATTAGTAACTCCCTGCGGGCTGCTTCACTAGTCAAACTAATATATGGCAAACTCTCCTCAATTCTAGATTTGAGATTTATAAGTCTGTCTAATTCAATGTTCGACTTTTGTAGATTCAGTGAAGAACGTTTTAAAGAATAACCAAATTCAGCCAGTATGTCTTCTGGCTCGAATGACATCTCAAAATAGCTTCTGAAAGTGTATGACTGATTTGGTTGGAGGATGGGAATTTTGCTCATAGTATACGATCGAACTATTTTGCATAGTCTAGGGCGTGTTTTCAAACTATAACCACAAAAAAATGGAGGCGATCGTAATCATGGCTGTATAATTGGCTGCAAGTTTTTCATATCTGGTAGCGATGCGGCGAAACTGCTTGAGTCGATTGATAGCACGTTCAACAACGTTGCGTTGACGGTAGATTTCACGATTAAAAGGGCCACGTCGTGGTTCGTTTGAAAGTCGTGGAATAGTGAGGCGGATACCACGGCGGCGTAAGTAATTACGTATTCTCCTACCCGTGTAACCCTTATCTCCAACTAATCTCAAAGGGCGCAAACGTGGAC
>LWTK01000038.1 GCA_003326205.1 Nostoc sp. ATCC 43529 | reverse complement strand
TCAATGGTGACCGCAAACCGTTTCTGGTCACAGATTTTCGGTATTGCCTTCTCCAACAAGCGCTGGCTGCACTTCTTTATGTTGTTTGTGCCAGTCACAGGCTTGTGGATGGCAGCGGTTGGTATTGTTGGTTTGGCACTCAACCTGCGGGCTTATGATTTCGTCTCCCAAGAATTGCGGGCGGCGGAAGACCCAGAGTTTGAAACTTTCTATACCAAAAATATTTTGCTTAACGAGGGTATCCGTGCTTGGATGGCTCCTCAAGATCAGATCCACGAACAATTTGTATTCCCTGAGGAGGTATTACCACGTGGTAACGCTCTCTAATAGACCAAATATTTTAGGCGGTGCTGGACGCGACCAAGAATCTACCGGCTTTGCCTGGTGGTCTGGTAACGCTCGTTTAATCAACCTTTCTGGCAAACTACTGGGCGCTCACGTTGCTCACGCTGGTTTGATTGTATTCTGGGCTGGAGCAATGACTTTGTTTGAAGTCGCTCACTTCATTCCTGAAAAGCCCATGTACGAGCAGGGGTTGATCCTGCTGCCTCACCTTGCCACTTTGGGCTGGGGTGTTGGTGCTGGCGGTGAAGTTATCGATACCTTCCCCTACTTCGTTGTTGGTGTACTGCACCTAATTTCCTCAGCAGTCCTTGGCTTTGGCGGTATCTATCACGCCGTTCGCGGTCCAGAAACCTTAGAAGAATACTCCTCATTCTTTGGTTACGACTGGAAAGACAAGAACAAGATGACCAACATCATCGGTTTCCACCTAATTATTTTGGGAAGCGGTGCGCTGTTGTTGGTGCTGAAGGCAATGTTCTTTGGTGGTATCTATGATACCTGGGCGCCAGGTGGTGGTGATGTTCGGATCATTACTAACCCAACACTCAATCCAGCAGTTATCTTTGGTTATCTGATCAAATCTCCCTTCGGTGGCGAAGGCTGGATTGTGAGCGTCGATAACTTGGAAGATGTTATTGGCGGTCATATTTGGATTGCTTTTATCTGTATTTCTGGTGGTATTTTCCACATTCTCACCAAGCCTTTTGGTTGGGCGCGTCGCGCTTTCATTTGGTCTGGTGAAGCATACCTATCCTACAGCTTAGGTGCGCTCTCCATGATGGGCTTCATTGCCTCTGTCATGGTTTGGTACAACAACACCGTTTACCCCAGCGAATTCTTTGGTCCTACCGGTCCTGAAGCTTCTCAAGCTCAAGCTATGACCTTCTTGATTCGTGACCAACGCTTAGGTGCTAACGTCGGTTCTGCCCAAGGTCCCACAGGTTTGGGTAAATACCTAATGCGCTCTCCAACTGGTGAAATCATCTTCGGTGGTGAAACCATGCGCTTCTGGGATTTCCGTGGTCCTTGGTTGGAGCCTCTGCGTGGCCCCAACGGTCTTGACCTTGACAAAATCAAGAATGATATTCAGCCTTGGCAAGCTCGTCGCGCTGCTGAATATATGACCCATGCTCCTCTGGGTTCTTTGAACTCTGTGGGTGGTGTGGCTACCGAAATCAACTCCTTCAACTACGTGTCTCCTCGTGCTTGGTTGGCATGTTCACACTTCGTACTAGGATTCTTCTTCCTAGTTGGTCACTTGTGGCACGCTGGTCGCGCTCGTGCAGCTGCTGGTGGTTTTGAAAAAGGTATTGACCGTGAAAATGAACCAGTAATGTCGATGGACTTCCTCGACTAGGTTACAAAGTTTTTTCATCACTGACAATCAATTAGCTTACAGACTCTTGCGTAAAAGCAAGAGTTTTTTTTATAAAAAATAGCAGATATTAAGTAGCTCAACCTAAAAAATGTAAGACGTAGATCTAAATAACGGTACTGCAATAAACTATATCAATTAAGGTGTGTTGCGCTTTGCGACAACGCACCCTACTATTGTTTTATATTTAACAGGACTTACGCAAAAGATAACGAAAGTAGCGGTAATACCCTGCGGGTTCGCTCTTAGCGTTCTCGCAGAGTAGCCGCTGTGCGTCTACATGAATTACCGCTACGCTTGAATAAGGTTTTCAGTCACATATTGCGTAAGTCCTGTTTAATTAACTTGACCGATTTAGTAATACATTAGTAATACTAATTTAAAAAATGAATAAAGCAACCAGGTTAACAAAACCCTTTAGTAAAAAAAATTCTCAATCCAAAATTGTATAGTTTACAGAAATAATTAACACTATGAGCGAATCAAATTTTATCGACACTTTGCGCTGGACAGCTGAAGCAAAAGAAAAGTTGCAAAATATTCCCTTTTTTGTGCGTCCTCAAGCGAAAGCTCGAATTGAGGCATTGGCTCGTCAAGCTCAGCAAGAGGTTGTGACAGGTGATTTGGTAGAACAGGCTAGGCTTGAGTTTGGACAATAAAAGATTTTTCGATTAAGAGATCATTTATAAAGTAATCTAAAATCCAAAATCTAAAATTAACTTAGCTTCCTCCTACATTCATCGCTGCTAAAACAGCTTTCTGGCTGACATCTGTGTAAACTGTGTTCAAATACTTCATGACTACATCAGTGGAAGTTAAATTTACTACATTTTCCTCTTCCTTTGCTAGAGGAATTGCTCCTAATACATCTAATATTGTCTCGCTAGCTGAAGGTGCAATTACTACTAAAGATGACTCTAGTGGTTCATTGTATTGCCAGAAAGAGTCTATTTTTACCGAGTATTTGTTGTGAGCAATTGATTGTTGAACATCAGGCGTTTGTGAGGTTATGGCTTCTATCTTGCCACTACGTAGCTGTCGTAAATCGCTGAGGATTTGCTCCTTGGTGCGTCCGCGTAATTGAAAGAGTACAAAAGGGTCTTCACTAAAGCGATCGCCTAATTGATAGTATATCGCACCAATATGTTTACAGGGATTTGCTTTATCTGGACAAGAGCATTTACTATGGACATCAGAAAGGGTAAAAGGAAATAACGAAAGACCGTTAGCTGTGAAAACTTCTGCTATATTTTGCGGCATTTCCCCCGCCAACAATTTGGCAGCGAAAATTGCTTTTTGGGACATAGTTTCAATGATATAACCCCATTGTTCATCGCTAAAAGGTTCAAGGGAAAGGGAAACTTGATAAGGTTCCACTTCACTACCTTGTACCCTAGCTAATACTTTTGCACCTTGAAACTCAATACTTAAAACATTTCCTTGGCGTGCATAGTTTCTAGCACGTTCCAAACGCTTTTTAAAGCGATAAGAATCTAGTAAATCTAGCCATTGCTGCGACCACCATTCTCGACTAGCTTGAAGAGTATAATTAGTCATGATTTTACCTTTTCAAATTAAGTAATAAATTCTGAAAGAAATGCAAATATCCTAAATCAGGAAGTACTGTTGAAATTGTTTCTTGACTTTCTTACAGCGTTTTTTAGGTAAATCAAGTACACGGGTAGGGGCGCCAGAGCTGTGCGCCCCTACAATGATTTAATTTTGTAAGGGTGTATTCCATTGAATTGAAAACCGCTATAACTCGTCTGCATTAAATTTCATCCTTCATCCTCGTCAATGACTGCATTGCGGTCAAGAATTAGTAAGTTACGAAGTTGGTCTGTATCTAGTTCAGTCAACCATTCTTCGCCTGCACCTACCACTTGTTCGGCTAGTTGTTTTTTACTTTCAATCATGTCGTGAATTTTCTCTTCTAAAGTGCCAGTACAAACAAATTTATGTACTTGCACATTGCGGGTTTGACCAATGCGAAATACTCGGTCTGTAGCTTGATTTTCTACGGCTGGATTCCACCATCTATCAAAATGGAATACGTGATTTGCTCGCGTTAAATTCAATCCTACACCACCTGCTTTTAGAGAAAGAATCATAATCGGCGGCCCTTGCGGATCGTGTTGGAAACGGTCGATCATTTCCTCGCGTTGTTTTTTATTGGTGCTGCCATATAAAAAGAATATTTCTCGTCCTAGTTGTTTTTCTAAATGAGGTTTAAGTAACTTACCCCACTCAGCAAATTGGGTGAAGATTAAAGCGCGATCCTCTTCTGCTAAAAGTTCTTCTAACATTTCTTCTAGCCGCAGCAGTTTCGCTGAATGATGTTGTCCTAATGTGGTTTGTTTTAAATATTGTGCTGGGTGATTGCAGATTTGTTTGAGTTTGATTAGTAAAGCCAAAATCATGCCTCGACGTTGCAAACCTTCAGCAGATTCAATTCCTGCTAAAGATGCTTCTACTACTTGTTGATAAAGTGCGGCTTGGTCGGCAGTCAAACCACAAAATACTGTCATTTCTTGCTTCTCTGGCAAGTCTTGAATAATTTCGCGATCGCTTTTTAATCGCCGCAGTATAAATGGCTGAACCAACGAACGTAATTGACTCAAAGAAGCCGTATCTCCATACTTTTCAATTGGCATGGCAAATCGCCGCTGAAAAAATTGCCGATTGCCTAAATATCCAGGATTGAGAAAATCCAAAATAGACCACAATTCTTGCAGCCTATTTTCTACTGGCGTCCCCGTCAATGCAATCCGAAACGTCGCTGCTAATTGCCGCACTGCTTTTGATTGCTTCGCCTCGGAATTTTTCACATTTTGGGCTTCATCTAAAACAATTATCTGCCAATTAACAGTCTCTAATGATTTAATATCACGATGAATCAACGAGTAACTAGTGATGACTATATCGTGCTTTTTAACTGCTTCTATAAACGCCTTTCCTTTAGGACGTTTATCACCGTGATATTGCAAAACTTTCAGACTTGGTGCAAATTTCTTAACTTCCCTTTCCCAGTTACCTAAAACCGAAGTTGGGCCAACTAGGAGAGTTGGATTTTCTAGTGCATCTTGTTCTTTGAGATGTAGAAGAAAAGCAATGAACTCAATGGTTTTGCCAAGTCCCATATCATCCGCCAGACAGGCACCCAAACCCCAACGTTCCAAGAAGGCTAGCCAACCAGCACCGCGTTCTTGATAAGGTCGCAACTGTCCTTGAAAGCTGGCTGGTGCGGGCAAAGGTTCAATGGCTTGATTATTGGTTAGCGCCCCAATCAACTCTTGTAATGCGCCAGACGCTTCAAAGCTAACCACTGGTAATTTTTCAATTACCTGGGTATCCCCTGTACTCAAACGCAAAGCATCTTCCAAAGACAGCGCCATTTGGTCTTTGCGGGAAGCGAAAAAGGTTTGGGCTGTCTTGATGTCTTGGGGTCGCAATTCCACCCACTCGCCATTAATTTCTACCAAGGGGCTATTTAAAGCCACAAGTTTATCAAATTCAGCTTTGGAAATGTTCTGTCCGCCAATTGCCAATTGCCATTGGAAATTCAACAAACTCTGCAACCCCAAACGTCCTTGTTTTGTCTTTGGAGTTTCGGCAGTAATTTTCAAACCCAAACGGTTTGCCCATCCTTCACGGTTCGTCAAACTGGGAGGTAAAATTACTCCCAAACCGCTGTCTTCAAACCTCCAAGCCACGGACTTGATAAACTCGTATGCTTGGATGGGGTTAACACGAAAAGATTGGGGATATTCTGTTTCTAAACTAGGTGCAAGGACTGGATACAATCGGGAAGCTAATCCCAAACCCCGCAAAAATGTTTCTTGGGGTTGGTCAATTGTGCGATTTTCATACACCAATCGCTCAACTGGATTGTGCCAAATTGTTGCCGCATCCACCAAAAACTCTGGATTGTCGGCCGCTTGTAGAAAATACGCCAATGTCCAATCTGTTTCGCCAGACTCTGGAGAACGCAGTTGAAAACAAGTACGAAACAGAGTTTTCAGAGTTAGCTGATATTGTAGCGGCATAGTCCAGGCTTTGAGTGCCGCTTCTAGTCGTTCCACTTCAATGGCTTCTGCATTGACTGTACCAGATGCACTAGTTAAAGCTGGCAACCACTCTCGCACCGCAGCTGGTAAAGACACAATCGCCTTGCCTTCCATCACCGATTGGAAACCCACCATCTCTCGTATTTGGGCATCTATCGTACTATTGAGAAATCCCAACAACAATTCTTGAGGTTCTGTAGGAAAGTCTACATAAAGTAGGGACTGGTGATTAGGGATTAGGGATTGGGAAAACTCCTCCCCAGTCCCCAGTTCCCAGTCCCCAATCCCCATCCCCTCCTGATAGGTGCGACAAACCAAGGGCATCTTGGCAGAAAATTTTTCTAGGCGGCTACCGTCTACAGCACTGTCCAGGAGTACTTGCCACTTAGCAAGTGTAGAACCATCAGATTGCCGTTTGATAGTTGGTAAAAACTTACTCCTAGCAATTAAATCAAGACTCCAACGGGCAACCTGCGACCAAAAGCGTAAATCTCCGCTCAAAAAGGCATCTTCACCTTTAGTTGCATTTAGGGGAACAGCAGCAAGAAATTTTACTGCTTGGGCGGGGGTGAGACAAAAACCTTCAACTCGCCAGGGTTGTAAATATTGTGGTGAGTCTGCTTCTAACTCGAAACTAGCAGAATGAACGGGGTAAATTCCTGCTGTTTCTTTACCAGTGTTTTCTGGTATGTAAGTTGGTAGGGCAATGATTTGGGAGTGGGTTGGTAAAGCAATCTCAATAGTACTAGTTGCTTTGCGTGTCCGATTAGTTGTAGCTACACCTTGGGGTTGCTGGATGAAGTTGGTAATTGGCATGTTTTGGGAACGCAACCACTCGCTTAACTCAACCGATGTCATTGCCAATGGATGTAATGCTATTTCTTCAGATTCACTCGACGCCAAATTTACTCGCGGCGATCGCCAAGTTTCTCCCCAAATAAATAAACTACCATTTTGATTTTTTAGTAACCAATTACCGTGTAAAATCGCCATTTTTAACTACTCAAATCTCGTAAAATTAAATAATTCCAATTACCAGGATTTTATTTGCTACTTCAGTACATTTATTATCAATTATTTATATATTGTAATACAATTATATGTTGGTAATTTATCAATAAATTGAGACATTATTAATAATGGATTTTCCGATTGTTAAAGTTTTAAGACTTGGTATAAAATACGAAATAGATTATATGTATCCTCAAGAAGAGGAGGCTGTAAGAGCATTATTAAATAGTGTAATTGTTGAAGGTAAAACTTATCCTCAAAAGCAACCTCTATCCCAAGCAGAATTTTCCAGTTACTGGTTAAGCAAAGATGCCTTTGTTGTCAGGGCATCAGATGTAGATGATACACAAAAACCAAAAGAAATATTGGGAGCATTTTATTTAAAGCCAAACTTTCCTGGTCGGTGTAGCCATATTTGCAATGCTGGTTTTATTGTACAAGACAGGTTGCGGGGTCAGGGTATAGGGCGGTTCATGGGAGAGTCGATGCTCAAGATCGCAGCAGACTTGGGCTACGAGGCAGTAATGTTCAATTTAGTCTTTGAAACTAATATAGCTTCAATTAGACTGTGGCAGTCTTTAGGATTTGAGATTATTGGGCGGATTCCCGGTGCTGCCAAGCTAGAAAATGAGCAAGTGGTAGACGCACTGATGTTGTATCGCACTTTGCCTTGAAAGATGCCAATCGATGTCCTTAACTGTTGACTAATGAGTCTTAAGCGTCAACTGTCAACAGTTAACTTTGTATGTACCAGAAGTCAGCCATAGTGCATAAATGTTAGGATTGCCACAGAAAGAGAATAGCGAAAGAGAAGGAAAAAAAACTGAATGGCTGAAGTTGATAAGTCAATATCCTTCGATGGACGGGATATTCGACTGAAAGTAGGCCTACTAGCTCCCCAAGCTGGTGGGTCGGTTTTGATAGAATCAGGGGATACAGCTGTTTTGGTGACAGCTACGCGATCGCAAGCCAGAGAAGGCATTGATTTTCTTCCCCTCACAGTAGATTACGAAGAAAGGCTATATGCCGCTGGTAGAATTCCCGGCGGAATTATGCGGCGCGAAGGTCGCCCACCAGAAAAAACAATTCTTACCAGCCGTCTGATAGATCGTCCTCTGCGTCCTTTGTTTCCTTCATGGTTACGTGACGACCTGCAAATTGTGGCTTTAACACTGTCGATGGACGAGTTAGTGCCACCCGATGTGCTAGCAGTTACAGGTGCTTCAATTGCTACCCTCATTGCTCAGATTCCTTTTAACGGGCCAATGGCAGCCGTGCGGGTTGGCTTAGTGGGAGATGATTTTATCATTAATCCTACCTATGCAGAAATTGAAGCCGGAGATTTGGATCTGATAGTAGCAGGTTCACCGCATGGTGTGATTATGGTCGAGGCGGGAGCCAATCAATTGCCAGAGCGAGATATTATCGAGGCAATTGACTTTGGTTATGAAGCGGTACGGGATTTAATCAAAGCCCAGGAAGATTTAGTCGCAGAACTCGGTTTACAACTAGTGCAAGAAGCACCACCAGAAGTAGACGCGACGCTGGAAAATTATATCCGCGATCGCGCCAACGACGAAATTAAAAAAATTCTGTCTCAATTTGAGTTGGGTAAAACCGAACGTGATGCCGCTTTAGATGTCGTCAAGGAAAAAATTGAAACTGCGATCGCCGAACTGCCAGAGGAAGACCCAATCAAAGTTGCCGCAACTGCAAACTCTAAGGCACTTGGTAATACATTTAAAGACATTACTAAATACTTCATGCGCCGTCAAATTGTCGAAGATAACGTCCGCGTTGATGGTCGCAAACTCGATGAAGTCCGTCCGGTTTCTTGTCAAGTTGACCTTTTGCCAAAGCGAGTCCACGGTAGCGGTTTATTTAATCGGGGTTTAACCCAGGTACTATCTGCCTGTACCCTTGGTACACCAGGAGATGCCCAAAATCTCAATGACGATTTGCAAATAGACCAATCCAAACGCTACATCCACCATTACAACTTCCCGCCGTTCTCAGTCGGGGAAACCAAACCCTTACGTGCGCCAGGAAGACGTGAAATCGGTCACGGTGCCTTAGCAGAGCGATCGCTGTTGCCTGTGCTACCACCGAAAGAACAATTTCCCTACGTGATTCGCGTCGTATCGGAAGTTCTTTCTTCCAACGGTTCCACCTCAATGGGTTCTGTGTGCGGTTCCACCCTGGCCTTAATGGATGCTGGCGTGCCAATTATCAAACCCGTCAGTGGTGCGGCAATGGGTTTGATTAAAGAAGGAGATGAAGTCCGTGTCCTGACTGACATTCAAGGCATTGAAGACTTTTTGGGCGACATGGACTTTAAAGTTGCTGGGACGGATACCGGGATTACCGCCTTGCAAATGGATATGAAAATCTCTGGTTTGTCTTTAGACATTATTGCCCAAGCCATCGACCAAGCTAAATCAGCCCGGTTGCACATTCTAGAAAAAATGCTCGCTTGCATTAGTCAACCGCGCACCGAAACTTCACCCTATGCCCCACGTCTGTTAACAATCAAGATTGATTCAGACATGATTGGTCTAGTCATTGGCCCCGGAGGCAAGACTATTAAGGGAATTACTGAAGAGACTGGTGCAAAAATTGACATCGAAGACGATGGCACAGTAACAATTTCTGCTGTAGACGAGGGCAAAGCAAAGAAAGCACGTAGTATTATTCAAGGCATGACCCGCAAGCTGCACGAAGGGGATGTCTACGTAGGGCGCGTAACTCGGATTATACCAATAGGTGCATTTGTGGAATTTTTGCCTGGAAAAGAAGGCATGATTCATATTTCTCAACTAGCTGACTACCGCGTTGGCAAAGTTGAGGATGAAGTCGCTGTGGGCGATGAAGTGATTATCAAAGTGCGCGAAATTGATAACAAAGGCCGGATTAATCTCACACGCTTGGGTATCCACCCAGATCAAGCAGCAGCAGCAAGGGAAGCTGCGGCGCTAAATCGTTAAAATCGATTTGGGATTTTAGATCGATAAAATCTAAAATCCGCGATGCCTACTGTGAAGGCATCGCCGTATGCTTCTCTAAATTAATTACACAGAATTTATTGCAGACACTAAGTAGCTAGGCGTAAGTGAATTTAAAGTTTGTAGTCAGGAATAGCGATGAATCGCTGACTACTAACTAAAAAAGCCTACCTACTTGAGAAAATTTTTGTAGTCTTATAATACTTGTAATTCAACACAACTTAGCTATATAGCCGTAGTCACATAGGTTAGGACATAATGACAAGCGTGAATGCTAGAAATAGCAATAGTTTTACCTTCTGCCTCCTGCCTCCTGCCTCCTGCCTCCTGCCTCCTGCCATATATCCAAAGCACAAAAGTAGTTTGGTTTGGCGATCGCCAAAGAAAGTACAATTTTTTTAAATTAACTTAACTCTAAGTAAAAGGCACAAATAAACCTAACTTCTAATAATTATCATTTGTAATTTGCTATATTTCATCAGCAAAGTTTGGAAAATGGTTTACCTTTCATAATATAGTTTTGTTTATTCTCACCCACTCACTTTCCATTATTTAATTACTCTGAGTAAAGAAAAATAGAAGTCGATTTTGAAACAAAATTTTTGCGACTTTATTTTATAAAATTATGGTTAAATAGCCTGTTTCCCTTAAAATTAATACTTGCAAAGGATGAAATTATTCTCTAATACAGAGCCAAGAAAGAGGACTATTAGCTGATGACTGAATTATTTCAGCAAAATAATACTACACTATTCCGATTGACTTTTAGTATATAAGAAGAAGTTATGAATTTCTTTTAAAATCATGCTTGCTATTAAATTTTAAATCTGTAATATTGAAGAATTAAATCAGGAAATCAGCACATTCAGATAATGTTAACAAAATCTCTAAAAATTTTGAATGACCATTATCAAGCTCTATCTAACGAGGGACTAGATGTCATTCAAGGATTAACTCAAACCCCGAAAAGCATACCCCCAAAATATTTTTACGACGATCGCGGTTCAGAATTATTTGAAGAAATATGTGAATTACCAGAATATTATCCAACACGAACAGAAGCATTGATTTTGCAGCAATATGCTGATGAAATTGCTCAAATGACAGGTACTTGTGAACTTGTAGAATTAGGCAGTGGCAGTTCCACAAAAACTATATTTTTGTTAAATGCTTACCAAAAAATTGCCAGTTACTGTAGATATATACCCATCGATGTTAGTCGAGGAATTCTTCAATCGAGCGTACTAAAGCTACAACAAAAATATCCAGAATTTTTTATTGAGGGTTTAATAGGAACCTACGAACAAGCCTTAGCAAAACTAGAATCAACTTTTGCCGCATCACGGATGATTTTTTTCTTGGGCAGTTCTCTGGGGAATTTTAACCCACAAGAATGTGATAATTTTTTAAGACAAATTTCTCAAACTTTACAAACAGGCGATTACTTTTTGTTGGGGATTGATTTACAAAAACCCAAGGAAATTTTAGAGCCAGCTTATAACGACAGTCAGGGAATAACGGCTGCTTTTAACTTGAATATACTGTCACATTTAAATTGGCGTTTTCAAGGCAATTTTAACCTCAGTTTATTTACTCATCAAGCTATTTATAACCAAACTGATGCTCAAATTGAGATGTATCTGCATTGCCAAAAGAGTCATCGGGTATCTCTAGAAGCGCTAAATTTAGAAGTCTCCTTTAAAAATGGAGAAAGTATTCTCACGGAAATTTCGCGCAAGTTTGATTTAGCAAATATGCGAAAACAATTGGAGAGACACAAACTCAAAACCTTGAAAACTTGGACAGATCCCAAGCAGTGGTTTGGATTAATTCTTTGTCAAGCTTAAGATCTTGCATTTTCAAAGTTTAATTTCAACACAGACTTCAGAAACTGGCTCCTCTGAAAAAGCAGTTGTATCATATGCAGTTAAACACCCATAGTTAGGACTGACGCTTTGAAACGAGGATACGGAGAGGTTTTGATTATGGGTAATTAGTCAGACATGATATCAGAACTGAAAATTGGTAAATACTCTACCAATAAAGCTAAAGGTGACGACTTGATGGTTCCTACTGTACATACCAGAAGGACAGCTTCTCGCCAGTCTTGACTCGAACTTCTGTGTTGAATTGTTGTTTATCAAATACTCAACCACCTTTTAGTTAATCTTGGGTCAATCTATGGAAGCAGTTTGGAACACACTAAAAAATCTCAATTATTCTGGCATACCCGTCAGTAAAATTGTAGCCGTCATCGTTATATTAACGCTGACACAGGTATTGAGAAGGTTGTTTATTGCTGTCGTCATTAAAAGCATTGAGCGTTTTACTAGCAAAACTAAAAGTACACTTGATGATGAATTAGTTGTAGTTCTCAAACCTTCCTTAGGCTGGCTAATTTTTATTGGCGGAATCTGGTTATCAAAAATTATCTTAGCAGATAACTTAGAACCTCAGTTAAATGAAGCAATAGGAAAAACCCTCAACTTCAGTGTAGTGTTTATTATCGCCTATGTTGTGTACCGGGGTTCTTCTATCTTTGGGCAGATAATTGCTAATTTGATTCTACACACCGAGACTGAACTTGATGAGTTACTGCGACCCTTAATGCCGAAGGTTTTTCAATCAGCAGCAATTATTGTCCTGGCAATTAAACTCAGTGAAATATTTTTAGGACAATCAGCAGCTGCATTGGTTGGGTTATTAGGTGGTGCTGGTATCACTTTAGGTTTGCTCCTTAAAGACATTGTTTATGACTGGTTTTGTACATTGATTATCTACTCAGATAAGATTTATCGAGAAGGCGACTGGGTGGGAGTATCAGGAGTAGATGGCTTTGTGCAGATATTAAATATTGGATTTAGAACCACAACCCTACATGTAGTTAAGTGGGGTTCTATTATGAAAATGCCCAATTCTAGAATGATTACTGGAATTGTGGAAAATTGGTCACAAAATCCTGGCAAAGAATTAAAGTGGGGGATTAATTTAATTCTTAAAATCGATGGAATTTCAGCTAAGCAAACAGCTAGAATTTGTGCTGCAATTCAGGAAATGCCAAAATCTATTCCCGGCTTTTCTCCATCATGTACAGTGCGGTTCGCAAAAATTCAAGAAAATGCCCGTGTCATTGAGATTATGGCATTTGTAAATGATGAAAATCTCTACTTTGACGCTGAGAAAAACTTAAATCTAGCAATATTAGAATTACTGGAACAGGAAGAAATTGACTTCCTCTATGTGAGATTAGAAACGAATCCAGAAAAATTAAAAAATAATTTACAAGGCACGAATAATTGAAAAACAATCAATTAACTGACCAATAATTCCTTAATAGGATAGAGCAAGCGGGTTTATCCGTGGATCGATCCCAAGTAGCAAATCTAAAATTTTCTAAGCGCATGAATAGTCTGCAATCAGCTAAACCTTTAAAACTTGATAGTTGTAGTTCTCAAGACATTCTCGATTACTTTGAGAATGCTTGGCAATTAGAAGATACTCTCATGCAAAGTCTGGTTGGGGAAGATACATTTTATATCAATCCCGATCCTTTGAGAAATCCTCTGATTTTTTATCTGGGACATTCGGCTGTTTTCTACATCAATAAATTAATTCGCGTGGGATTATTAGAAAAACGCCTGAATCCAGACTATGAAATTTTGTTTGAAATTGGAGTCGATCCAGAAAAACCAGAGGAATTGAATGCAGCGATCGCTCATTTGAATTGGCCTTCAGTTTCCCAAACTTGGGAATATCGAAACCAAGCATATTCTATCATTTCCCAAGTAATTAAAACCACCCCAATTACTCTGCCAATTCATCCCCATCATCCCCTTTGGGCGTTAATGATGGCAATTGAACACCAGCGAATTCACATTGAAACTTCTTCGATGTTAATTCGCCAACTACCAATTGACAGAGTGAAGCGCCCCCAAAACTGGAAATATGCTGCTTTTAATGGTTACACTCCTGGGAATGAAATGATCGAAGTTCCTGGTGGGGTAGTAAAACTTGGCAAAGCCTTAGACGATCAGACTTATGGATGGGATATTGATTATGGCGATCGCACTGTTGAAGTTCAATCATTTTTCGCCAGTAAATATCTAATTACCAATGCCGAATTTATTTATTTTATCAAGGTTGGTGGTTACGAAAACCCAGAATATTGGGATGAAGAATCCTGGCATTGGAAAACTCAAAATAACATCAAATATCCCAAATTTTGGCTACCACAAAAGGGCAATTATAAATATCGAGCCATGTTTGATGAAATTGAATTGCCCTTAGATTGGCCAGTGGAAGTCAATCACTATGAAGCAATGGCTTATTGTCGTTGGCAAGGTGAAAATACTCGCTTAATGAGTGAATCAGAATATCATTTAGCAACTTACGGCAACAGCTTATCAGAAGATATAGAAAATTACAATCTCAATTTAAAATTTGGCTCACCTAGTCCAGTGGGAATATTAGAAACAGCCAAAAGTCACTCTGGATTGTACGATTTGCGAGGCAATGTTTGGGAATGGTTGAGCGATAATTTAAATCCTCTTTCCGGATATAAACCTCATTATCTCTACGAAGATAATTCTGCTATATTTTTTGATACCAAACATTATATGATGTTAGGAGGTTGTTGGATAACTAACGGTACAGAAGCTTTAAAATATTATCGCAATTGGTTCCGTCCCAATTTTTATCAACACGCCGGTTTTAGAATTGTTCAAAATATCAAGCATTAACACCAACATGATGTTTTACACAAATAATTTGTGCAGAATACTAATAGTTACAGGCATAGCGTTTTTTACATCCTCCATTTATCCCTGTAATGCTCAGGCTCAATCTTTAACTGAGAAACAAAACATATTACTAGCCCAAAATTTAGGGGGAATAGTACGAAAAATTTCTCTAGAAGAAATACCAGCACCGGCTATGTCTGCTGCCAAAACAGTGACCAATGCTGAATTCAACCAAGCCCGAATTGAAATGAAGTCAGACGGTTCATTAATATATATACTCAGGGGAAAAAATCAACAAGGCTTTCAAGTTGAAGCACAAGTTACTCCCAATGGCACTATTACACAAGTTGACGAGCAAATAGACGCTAGTGGAGTTCCGGAAATTGCTGTGAAATCTTTCAAACGATGGGCACCAAATGACCAATTAGTCAGCATTTGGCGCAGTACCCGTCTGGGAGAATTTTATTATCAATTTGTCATTCAGGATTTTTGGTTAGAAGTTGCTCCTGATGGCAATAAAGTGATGATTTACCGCAAAAAACTTAATCTGAGTTAGAGGATGTGTTTGAGAATTTAGATTTGGAGATTTTCCAATCTAAATTCTAAAATTGATGCTTTTTTTGAAAAAAAATACTCGTGAAAAAGTTGAAAACCAGTAAGTATCAACAAATTTTTACTGCCACATTAGTAGCTGCCACAACAATTAATTTCACCACGAATGCTGCTTCTGCTCAATTACTTAGAGGTGCTGGTGATTCTTTTGCCCAACCTCTGATAGAACGCTACAGCCAAGAATACGAAAAAGAAACACGTGAAAAATTTAAATATAGCGCCGTTGGCAGTGGTGGTGGTATTCGGCTATTTATGAAAAACTCTGTAGACTTTGGCGCTACTACTTTAATTCCCACCCCCATTGAAATTAATCAAATGGAAGATGGGTTGTTAACGGTGCCAATAGCTGGAGGTGCAGTAGCTATTGTTTATCACCTCAAAGAAGTGAGTAGTGATGTCAAGTTATCTCGCGATCAATTAGCAAAAATATTCACAGGTCAAATTAGCAACTGGCAACAAATTAATTCCCGGTTTCCTAATAAAAGAATCCAAGTTGTAGTTAACTCGGAAAATTCCGGTACTAGCTTTATTCTCACAAAATATTTGCAGAAAATTACCGGGGGTAAAATCCTAGCTAGTAGAAAACCAGATTGGGGATTTAAGGTATTTGCTGCTCTGAGTCAAGATAGTGAAATCGCCGGAGAAGTACGAAGAATCGATGGTGCCATTGGCTATGTGCAAACAAACGTTGCTCTGGGTAACAAACTAGCCATCGCCAGTATTGAAAATCAAGCTGGTAGTTATATCAAACCAACTTTAGAACAAACTAAAAAAGCCTTAGCAAATATCAAATTTCAAGAGGATTTTACAACAGAAGATATCCAAGATCCAAAAAATGGCTATCCCTTAGTAAGTTTAACTTGGCTGTTGGTGCATAAAGAGTATCCCAACCAAGATATTCTGCAAAAAACTCAAAATTTGCTGACATGGATTTTGACTAAAGGACAAAGTTTTAATGAGGATTTGGGATATACCACAGTTCCTGAGGATGTTAGTCCCAAATTAATTGAAGCTGTCAAGAATGAAGTGAAACTCCGCCCTTTTTAAAGGGAAGAATTCAGAATATAGAATTCTGAATTGATACAATTTAAAATTTGTCAGAAAACATTGCTGTTAGCGGTAGCGGGGCGTTTAGCCCATTCTGACTACTGAATTCTGTTTGATAAATCTCTTATTTAGAGCATTTTTTGTGTGAGGATGATTCAGAGAAAAATAATGAAAAAATTGGATTTGTCCGTTACTCTTAGTTCAGTAATTCTCAGTGGTAATTTACTAACATCATTGCCAGTATTAGCGCAAATACCTTTAAATTCAAATTTGCTTAAACAAGAGTATTTAAATAATACCAAGGATTTTCAACCAGCATCTGAAAACCAATTAACCTTAGTCAATTCTGATTCCAAACCTGAAAATGCAGAAATTCCAGTAGCCCAAAGCGAACAACTATATAGTAATGCTCCTCCGGAATTAGATGAAATCGTCAATGTCAATCAATTACAAGATGTAAACCCCGAACATTGGGCTTATGAAGCGCTGCGTAACTTAGTAGAAAAATACCAATGTATTAGTGGTGATGGTGAGGGGAATTTTAATGGTAATCGGGCGATGAACCGTTATGAATTTGCCGCCGTCCTAGACAATTGTTTGCTAAAAGTTACGCGCTCAATTTCCAGTTTAAACAATAAATTTGCTAGTCAAGAAGACTTGGCGACTTTCCAAAGATTGCAAGAAGAATTTACTAAAGAACTGCAAAATATTAATGCCAAAATAGACAAATTAGAACAAAAAACAGCATTAATCGAACAGCGTCAGTTTAGCACCACTACAGTTTTCAGGGGTGCAGTAGTCTTGAATGTAGTTAGTGGTTTTGGTGACAACAAAGCAGCTCCTCCTGGTAGTAACTCAACAGAACAATTAAATGCAAATACTACCTTCTCAGCACTAGCAAATTTGACTTTTGATACCAGTTTTACAGGTAAAGATAGATTACGAACCCAACTTTTAGCAGGGAATATTAATGGTTTTGGCAGTGATGTCACTGGCACCAGTATGACTAGTTTGACAGGTTCAGTCAACACTGGTAATAATGTCGTATTAAGCTCGCTATTTTATGAATTTCCCATAGGCGATCGCGGCATTATAGCTATTGCTCCAGTAGCAGACTTTCCCACTCGCATTTTTCCGGCTCTGAATCCTGTTAGTTCAATTTCCACCTTTGGTGCAGAAAGTCCTATCTACTCCTTTGCTTTTGGTGGTGGCGCTGTAGCTTACTATCAATTCACAGACACAATAGCCGCAGGTATTAGTTATTTAAGTAGTTCTGCTAACGCTCTCGATCAGGGATTATTTAATGGTCAATATACTGCTTTAACTCAAGTAACCTATACTCCATCAAATAAAATCGGGATTGCTTTTACCTACGGTCACTACTATGCTCCGGAACCTGGTGCAACTATCAATATAACTGGGAGTAAAGGTAGTCAATTTGCTCAATTACCATTTGGCGGAAATACACCAACTTCCTCCAACGCTTTCGGTTTGCAATTTACATACAAATTGACCGATAAATTAACTTTAGGTGGTTGGACTAGCTACTTTAACGCTATAGCTGAAGGTTCACCTACTGTGAGTAATTTCAATGGTTCTAGAGGTGCTGATGCAGATATCTGGAGTTGGGCTGTTACCGCATCATTAACAGATTTGGGTAAGTTAGGCAGTCAATTAAGTTTTGTCTTTGGGATGCCTCCGAAAGTGACCAACAATGATATTATCGAACGGCGCGATCAAGATACTTCATTACATTTGGAATTATCTTATCGCTACCCAATAACTGATAAAATTTTGATGACTCCGGGTTTTTTAATGATTACAAATCCCGAACATAACTCAGCAAACGATACAATTTGGGTTGGACTGCTGCGAACAGCATTTTTGTTTTGAAAACAATTCATACTTCTGAGTGACAGTTGATTCATCCGCTGAATACACTGCCTCCTCTGGAGTTCTGAATTCTGAGAAAATGTCAAATCTTAACAGAATATAGTTATGACATTACTAGCAAAAAAAGTTCCGACAATTGGACTTGTAGAAGTGCCCGCCTTAGGGTTATACGATCCAGACGGAAATAATTGGACTGCCTTATACAGACGCAACACTTTGCTCAGCAAGCAGGTTTTAATATCCGATCTGCAAGCGGGCGGTTTTGATGCTCGATTGGTAAACCTCAAAGATGGCGATTGTCGAGAACCCTTCGGAGAAGTCACTTGGAAAGGCATGAATCTGACCAAAGCTTATGTTGGGCAGAGAATTTTCGATCTTGACCCTGAAGCTTACGATGCTTGGGGGGTAACAGTAAACTACACCCAAGAACGCCAAGTGACTTGTATGACCATCGCTCATCTTGCCAGTAAAGGCAAGCCAGTGGTGGTTGGTGGTTCCGATGCTATTGCTGAACCCCGTCATTACCTCGACGCAGGCGCAACAGCCATAGTCATAGATAAATCGGGTGCAGCCAATTGGCCGATTTTTGACCATGTACTCGGCAAAACTCCACGAGAAAAGCTCACCGGCGTCATCTTGGCTGATGGTAGTTATCATCCAACCCGCACTAAAGCCATGAGTCCAGATGAGTGGGCTTTACCATCAGTGGAAGTAGCCAAGCAATGTTTAGGTACAGAATACTCAGAAGAACCTTTTATACAAGAACTCGTACCTATAGGCTCTGTATATCCTGACATAGGATGCGATCGCAAATGTGACTTTTGCCAGACTCCAACTTACACATCAGGCTATCGTCGTATGTCACCCCAAACGACCCTGAATTGGATTGCTCGTCAGAAGGAAGCAGGAGCAAGTTGTACAGTCATGGGTTCCGATCAATTTCTCGGTCGGGTTTTGTTTCCAGGAGGGCGAGAAGAGGTTTTGGAAATTACCAAAGGCGCAAGAGAGATGGGAATGCCGCTTTTGTGGCCTAATGGTTTGGAACTGAGGAAAGCAACCTTGGGAAGGGGACGCAACTACGACCATACAGACCTCACACCCGACGAAGAACTCATAGAGGCACTTTGGGGATGGGATGGCAAAGTTGGCGGCTTTTTAGGTTACATTCCCGCTGAACGTCCGGTTTTTGGTACACAATCCTATAGCAAGCTTCTCCCCTGGCAACAGCATTGTGAGATGATGCAAGCGATCGTCAGAGTGGGTCTTCCCGTGATTGTCTATGGTCTAATTATTGGCTTTCCCGATGACACCCACGAAAGTTTACTCCGCCTTGAAGAAGCAGTCTCAGAATTGCATCAACAACTCAGAGAAATTAATCCAGATCTGGAATTTCAAGTCGCCTCCTATGCCATTTCTCCCATACCAGGAACGCCGCAAGGGGAAAACATCCGCAAATCAGGACTGTTGCGCTTTGACGATCCGTCCATTGTTGGCGGCTTATGGACACCGAGTTGTGACACCCACCACCTCAGCTACGAAGATATTTCTGATTGGCAGTTTCGTTTAACTAGAATTGGTAAAGCAGAGTCTAAATTGATTAACTATCATGGAGGACTGACAAAGATGTCTGCTGGTAGTCAAAGTAACTAGGACTGAATATAGGAATCCGCGTAGGCAAGAGGGTTATAAAAGATTAAAGTGTACGGAATTTTGTTCAACAATCAAATAGGATTCCTATATATTAAATATGGCGATCGCTTACAGTCACCGAGGCGATCGCCATATTGCTAAAAATTTGTAGTTTCAAGATAGTCCATCACTCAAATCTAGAATTTTCCATTGTCAATATTACAACTCAGGGACTTCCAGAAAATAAATTATCCCAAATTATTTGTACATTTGTAGAGGCGCACAGCTGTACATTGGTGTCAACTTAACGTGAAACTCGCTTTGTGATAAGGTTTTGCCCTCACCCCCAACCCCTCTCCCGTTCGTGAGAGGGGAGCCAGAGATTTAATTCCCCTTCTCCTGTGGGAGAAGGGGTTAGGGGATGAGGGCGTGAGGGATGTGCAAAACGCCTGTCTGATATAGCTTTGAGCTTAAGTTGACACCAATGACAGCTGTACGCCCCTACTATGGAATATTTTTTTCGTTGCAAGTCCCTAAGTAGAAAAATAGTTTTCTGATTTGAGATGAAACTCAAAAGCCTATCATCATTCTGATTAAAAATAGTACAAGATATTTATGATGAAACCAAATCCTATTCCCCCACAACCCGGTCAAGAATCAGTCTGGGATTATCCGCGCCCAGCTATTTTAGAAGATACTAACAAACATCTGCGGGTAATTTGTAATGGTATTGTTTTGGCCGAAACTAACAAAGGTAAAAGAGTCTTAGAAACAAGCCATCCTCCTACCTATTACTTTCCCCCTGAAGACATTAAACTAGAACATCTAATCGAAACGCCTAAAAAAGGCTTGTGTGAATGGAAAGGTCGATATGAATATTATGATGTCAAAGTTGGTGAGAAGTATTTAAAATATGCAGCTTGGCGATATTTTGACCCCACCCCTGATTTTGTTTCCATTGAAAAATACTATGGTTTTATTGCCAATTTAATGGATGCTTGCTATGTCAATGATGAGCTAGTAACACCTCAACCTGGTGATTTTTATGGGGGATGGATTACTGCTGATATCGTCGGCCCATTTAAAGGTAGTCCCGGAACAATGTGGTGGTAATGGCAATACAAAATTAGAAAGAACTAACTGTGCTACCCACTGTAGCCTATGACAAATACCCGATTTTTTTAAGTCGGGTATATTGCTTTTCAGCAATGAGCTAAGAGGATGTTTGAAAAGTTTTAAGCCCAAAAATAACAGACGCTACTTGTAAATGATTATTAAGATTATTAAAGTCTGAGTAGAGGTTTTCACAGTTGTATTAACATCATATCAACCATACTGGCAGTGATACATAAACCCCAAGCGACCTTGTTATTAGACATTGGCGCACTGCTGGTTTTGGAATTTTTTGATAAACAACTTGTTCAAACTGAATCTGTTTGATTTTACAAGGAGAAAATTTTGATAACAACTCCGAGAGAAACTTCCAGCAAAGCCTTTGAAAAAGCAACACACCGTATTCAAGAGTCTTTGAAAAAACCAGACAACCTAAGTTTACAGACAACTGGCTCAAGATCGGTAGAAGCATGGTTTTTAGGGCCCAAAGCAGAAAACCTCGAACTCCTCAAAGGCTTGATATCAAAAGCCATCGATTCTCAGGCTCAGTGGAGAAATAGTTATTTTCCTGACGATCCTTGCCATATTACAGAAGAAATCAAGCAATCGCCAGACTATCAACGAGCGGTTCATCTCATTGAAGATGGTTATGACCACTTGTTAGACGAACTGAAAAAATCCGTTCCCTTTTTCAGTATGCGCTATCAAGGACACATGGGTTGGGATTCAACCATTCCTTCGGTGATTGGCTACTTTGCGGGAATGTTGTACAACGCTAATAATGTGGCTTTTGAAGCTTCCACAGTCACCACAAAATTAGAAATTCAGGTAGGTGACGATCTTTGCCGAATGTTAGGGTACTACGTTCCACCACAGGAAAATGAAACTGATGAATTGCGAGCGTGGGGACACATCACTTGCGGGGGAACGGTTGCAAACATTGAAGCTATTTGGTCAGCGAGAAATCTGAAATTCTATCCGATTTCCATCAAAGAAGCCTTGTTACACGATGAAAACTTGGTGAAGATAGCAGAACAAATTAAGATAAACGCCTATTCACCAACTTCTCAAACTTGGACAGAGCAACAATTAATCAAGCTCGATACTTGGCAACTTTTAAACCTCAAAGTTGACGATATCCTAGCTTTATCGACGCAAATTACCAAGCAATTAGTTAGTCAAGGCGTTGATGAAAGTAAAGCCTCAACCATATTATCTGCTGCCTTATCCAAGTATTCATTGCAAGATTTAGGCATACAAGAATTTTCCAAGCGTTATTTGCAAGAAGTTGCATCTCCCGTCTTTTTTGTACCAGGAACTAAACATTACTCATTCCCCAAAGCAGCCGCCATTTTAGGAATCGGAGCTTCCCACATGGTTGATGTGGAAGTAGATGAACACGGCAGAATGAGAATCGATCCTCTTAAAGCTCCTAAAGCTGAACCAATACAAGATGGACTCAAAGGTTATAGTCTCCGAGAAGATTTACAATATTGCCTAGACAACAAAATTCCTGTTTATACCGTCGTTGCAGTTATCGGAACTACTGAAGAAAGCGCGGTCGATCCTCTCAAAAAAATTCTAGAACTACGAGAGGAATTCAACCAAAAAGGATTGCAATTCACCGTTCATGCTGATGCTGCTTGGGGAGGATATTTCGCTACTTTATTACGTACTGACGCAGATTATTATTTACCCTCTCCCAAAGATGCAGACCTCTCAATTTGTCCTTTGAGTGCTTATGTAGAGGAACAATTCGCAGCGCTTTCCCAAGCTGACTCCATTACCGTCGATCCCCATAAATCAGGTTACATTCCCTATCCAGCAGGAGCGTTGTGTTATCGTAACTCAGCGATGCGGAACTTAGTTACCTTCGTTGCTCCCTACGTTTTTCATGGAGAAGCAGAACCAACCATTGGGATTTATGGAATTGAGGGATCTAAACCAGGTGCGGCTCCGGCGGCGGTATATTTGAGCCATCGCATCATTCGACCCACCAAAGATGGGTATGGTAGGATTTTGGGTGAGGCTCTGTTCACGGGTGATAAACTCTACGCTCGACTGTTGTGTATGGCTAAAGAGGAAGATCCGTTTACTATTGTTCCTCTAACGTTAATTCCAGATTCTATTCCGGGAGATACAGAAGCAGACAAAATTAAATTCATTCGAGAAAGAGTGGATGGGAGAACGAATGAAGACATTAAGCAAGATGAAGAAGCTATGGCCGCACTTGAAGAATTAGGGCCTGATTTAAACATCTTGATCTATGCTTTCAATTTCAAAATTGATGGTAAGCTCAATACTAGCTTAAAGAATGCGAACCTGCTCAATAAACGGTATTATGAAAACCTCAGTATTGATGAGGGAGATGATATTAACAATTATCCCATGATTGTTAGTACCACAGATTTCACCGCCGAAGCTTATGGTTCTTATTTTATTGAACACTACAAGCAGCGTTTAGGCGTCACTGGCGAACCAGATGAACCAATTACTGTTATTCGGACTGTAGTCCAAAATCCTTGGACAACTGAAACGGCTGAAGGTTCGTTTATTGATGTTTTGGAAGGAATAATTCGCGAATCAATTTTAAAGGTGATTGATGACATTCAAGACGAAATAGAGTAGAATTTCGGCTGGCAAAATTTAGAAAGATTGGAGCAGCGATCGCCTTTACTGATTTAATTTTAGTAGGAGCGATCGCTACTTATTAACAGGGGTTTACAAAACTAATGAAAATAGAAGTTATTAAAATAGATGAGTTGCTAATTCACGAACATCATTTAGACATAATATACAGTGCAGATAAATTTAAATTTTCCACCAAAGTTTTTTATCACGATATATCTTTTTCCGCACTTCAGGAAAAATATTCTCAACAATTAATCGAATGTATTGCTGCTCATATTGCCTTATTTGAAGGCATGAAATTATGTTCGTTATTCCCTAAATACTATGATATTTCTAGAATTGCTGAACATTTAGCAAAGCCAGTTTTAGAGTTATTTACCAAAATATACCAAGGCGTATTTGCTCAACATTGGTATGAAAATCAAATTACCGATTATCAGCAACCAGAAATTATCTATTCACAGCCTAGTTTAGCAGCAAGTAATCCTGTTCCTATATTAGGAGATAATTCTACCATCCTCGCTGGTTGTGGCGGAGGCAAAGATAGTATTCTCGCCATGAAAATCTTAGAAGAATCAGGTATTGCTTTTGCCTCAATGCAATATTCCCATAGTGTTTATGGTAAAGCTGATATTCAGCATAACTTAATTAGTAAAGTCCTACAACACGTTCATCCAGTTAAAAATTATAAAATCTCGATTTACGATGATTTTATTGACTATTCCTTTCTGCAATTATATTTTCCCAAAAATTCAGGAATAACTGCACCCGAAACTCCAGTTTCTATCTTTGAATCCTTATTTCTCATGCTCGATGGCGGATACAATTACTTATCTCTTGCTCATGAGAAAAGTGCAAATACTGGAAATTTGTTTTGGGAAGATTTAGGTAGAGAAGTTAACCATCAATGGGGTAAAGGTTTTGAGGCTGAACAAATTTTAGACATATTTATTCGAGAAAATCTCTTATCTAACTTTAAATATTTCAGTCTCTTACAACCCATCTACGACTATCGAATCTTTCAAAACTTTAGTAAATATCCCGAAGTTCTACCAAAAATCCATTCCTGTAATATTCAAAAGCCTTGGTGTAAAAAATGCCCGAAATGCGCCTATGTTTGGTTAGGCTTAATGGCTTTTTTCAAACAGGATATTGTGGATGCAGTTTTTCAAGCAAATCTATTTGATGATGCAGATTTACTACCTATTTATCGAGAAATGCTTGGCTTGTCGCAGCATACGCCTTTTGAATGTATTGGCGAAATTGATGAAAGTCGTTTGATGATGAAAAAATGTTTTGAGAAAAACCTATCAGGTAAAGCCTTGGATATATTTGCTCAAGAAATTTTATCAGACACTACAATTGATTGGCAAAAAATAGAACAAAAATATAACTATGTTTACGAAAAAGAACATGCCATTCCCAATTGGGTATTCGAGCAGATTCAGGAAAAACTATGAGCGATTAATAACATTAATGGGTAGCAAATTCAGTAAATTGGCGCATATAAGGGGAGTGAAATGCTAATACTATATCTTCTTTGGGTATACCTCGTTCCAACAGTAGTGTAGCAATGCCGACTTCAGTACCATCATGCTGTATCCAGATTTTCCCGTCTTTGATATCAAGGTGGATACTACATCCATGTGTCCGATGATTATTGCGCCAACCAGTATGTAATAGAAGGTAGTGGTCGCGCTCAGTATCCAAAATGGCTTGAGTCTCAATTTCCTCTGGGTAAAATTGACTCTGCGATCGCTCTAAAATTAAATTCTGGATGATTTGACGATATTGTTCTACTGCCATTGAACAATTTTCTCCTCTTTTTCATCATAAATAACTAGATTAATTTTAATTCTCTTGATTACTGATTGTGTAAAACGACGTTGAAAAAACGATTGATAAATTGAGTCCGGAACAGCCAGATAAAGTTTTCTTTGCGGATCAAATTCTTCAAGAGCAAATTTATAGTTAAGAAACTGTCCTAGAGCTGTATGAAATTCTGAAACATTTGACCCTCCAATAAAGCTTTTGATTTCTACAGCAATTTTTTCCCCTGCTCGTTCAGCAGCTAACATTTCAGCTGCTAGGTCGATTTCAAAATCTACATCTCCAACGCTTACTTGATAAGGGTCAGCTGTAATTGTCCACCCTTCTTTCTCTAGAGCATTTCTAACTCCATTGTGAAAGCGATCCCTAGCCATTTAACTTTTTTTGACTATTAATCTTAAATTGTAACTGTCATTTCCATTTTAGTCTAAAAAATAAAATATAAGTCTTACGTTCCCATTTCATTTATCAGTTTTTTAGACTTCAGCCAATCACTAACAACTTGCTCAACAGGAACAGATTGATTATCCACTTGATAATTCATCTTTTGGATTTCTTCAGTTGAAATTAAACCAGCTAGTTGACTAACAGCTACTCTTAGTTCTGGATATTTTTTCAGTGTTGCTTGATTGAACACGGGGATAGCTTCATAGGGAGGAAAATATCGCTTGTCATCTTCCAAAATGACTAACTTGAGAACAGGAATCAAGGCATCAGTAGAATTTGCTGCGATTATATCTACTTTTTTTTCTGCTAAGGATTTATACATTAATCCTAACTCCATTTGTTGAGGAGGATTACTAAACTTGAAGCCATAAGTCTTAGCTAAACCTGGGTAGCCATCTTCTCGTGCGATAAATTCATACCCAAATCCTGCTCGCCATTGAGGAGTATATTTAGCTGCTTGAGAAAGAGTTTTGATTTGCAAACGTTTAGCATCTTCACCTCGAATAATCATGGCGTAGGTACTGTTCACTCCCAAAGGCTGCATGACTTCTAATTGAAATTTCTGATCGTAATCTTGTTTAACTTTTTGATAGACTATTTGCGGATTATTAATAGGTTTTTGTTTTAAAATAGATGTAAAACTCGTTCCAGTATATTCTACATATCCAGCAATTTGACCTGCTTTTACGGCTTCATGACAGATAAAAGTTCCACCTAAATTTAAGCGTCTATCAACCCTTAATTTAGTATGGGATTCAATTTGTTGAGCCAGTAATTCTCCTAAAATAACTTGTTCAGTGAAATTTTTGGAACCAATAATAATTGTTGGTGGTGTCAGCCAATAGGTAAAGCCAATTAACCCTCCAATAAGTAACGCTAATATAGCCAAATAAACGGCAGTTTGACGATTAAAACTAAAACTTTTTTCTCTTTGCTGTGTCAGATTTTTTTCTAACCATCCCAAGGTAAAATCCGCACTTAACGCAATCAAAGTGGCCGGTATCGCTCCAGCTAAAATTAACTGATTATTCAGGGTAGCAATCCCTCGAAAAATAAACACCCCCAACCCACCACCGCCAATTGCAGACGCAATGGTAGCAATTCCCACAGAAATAACTGTTGCAACCCTAACTCCTGCCAAAATCACACCTAAAGCTAAGGGAATTTCTACTTGAAATAGTAATTGGCGGTCTGTCATTCCCATCCCTCTTCCCGCCTCTCGAATTGCCGGCTCAACACCATTAATACCGATATAAGTGTTGCGAATTACCGGGAGCAAAGCATAAAGAATTAAGGCAACAATAGCAGGAATTTTGCCGATTCCTCCCAGAAATGGTACCCAAATCAAAAAGCCAAAGATAGCTAAACTGGGAATAGTTTGAATGGCGTTACTTACACCGATAATAGGTTGGGCGAGTTTCGGTTGGCGAGTAATGAAAATACCTAAAGGAATGCCAATGGATACCGCCACCACCATTGCAATTACAACTAATATTAAATGTTCTCCGGTGCGGAGGATAATTTCTATCAGATATCGGTTAGAAAACAAAGTTATCTCCCAGTAAAATTTAGTTATTTAAACTAAATATATTTATTAACTGTGCTTATACTTGATTTTTCAATGTTAGGAGTATGTTAACGCAAAACTTTTCGGTCTACGGTCTACTGGCATTTAGAATTATTTTACTGCTACCTCAGTTAAGTCGGCATTAAAATTTGTAGTTGAAATAAATTAATAGACAATAAGCAAGTTAGCAATAGGCAAGGGTTTTAGCTTTATTATTTTTCTTTACATAGTTTGGTTTTATTGTGCGGACTTACTTTCTCGCTGACAGAATTTTTGTGACTATAAAATTTTTTAGTTACAAATCTTAAATATTGCATAACAAATGATAAAATTTGGATGGAATTAATTTTAGTTGCAACATCGAAAAAACATGAAATTGTGAAAGTCACATTACTACAACTTCCCCAACTGAAAATGGATTTATGGAAATATTATTTAATCAAATGGTTTGATGCAAATTGAAAATACGTTGCGTTTTAAAGGATTAATGCTGCTTATCCTTGTTAATGTAATTAGTGCTACAACTTTTCCACTGATTAAAGACATCGTTAGCAGCCTTTCACCAAGTACATTAATTGCTACACGTTTTTTCATAGCAGCTGCGGTTTTAGCAGTAAATTTACGTAATTTTAACGCAGTTTTATTTCGTGATGGTACAGTACTGGGGCTTTTCCTGTTCTTGTTCTTAGCTATAGAAACAATTGCACTAAAGACTATACCAGCAAACCGGGCTGCATTCATCGGCAGTTTGAACGCACTCATAGTCCCGTTGCTCGCATGGCTGAGTGGTCAGCGCGTACCGTTGAAAGCTTTTCTAGCTGCTGGAGTAGCTGTGATTGGTATTGGTGTGATGTTTTGGGAAGGAGGAGAACTAGGAATTGGCGATGTGTTGATGTTCGTTGATGCTTTTATCTATGCAGGTTACATCATTTTCCTAGACCGAGTTGCGCCCCGTCACTCCACCTTGACACTTACCAGTGTTCAACTTTTGTTCATTGCGGCGTTAGGGTTACTTTGGAATAACACGCAAATTATTCACCAATTTGAGGTCATTCAGCAGCACTGGGGAGTGATTCTGTACTTAGGGGTGTTGGCGACGGCTGCTGTCATCTGGCTTCAAACATTAGCACAACAATGGGTTTCAGCGGAAGAAACGGCTTTACTTTATACACTTGAGCCATTGTTCGCCACAATTTTCTCGTTTTGGCTACTTGGAGAGCATTTGGGAATACGCGGTTTAATTGGCGCGATTCTTGTCTTAGTTGCTCTAGTTCTCAGTCAAAGTCCTGAAAAGATTGAGGCGGAAGCAAAAGTCGAGGTACACAGCAGTTAACAGACTTTTACGTCGAAAGTGAAATTTAATTCAACCAAGTTTGAAACTTGAAAGTCGTAAGAAATTTAAATCCAGTGATTCTTTATCTATGAGTACAATAGAGTCTATTTCAGCTGCAAAGCTCAATTCTCATGTGACTATTCAGGAAACAGCAAAAGGACGAGGAGTATTTGCTAGAAAGAAATTTGTCAAAGGGGAAACCGTCGTGGTGGGTATTCCAATTGAAGAAGTTTCCCAACGAACAATTTATTCATTTCAGATGGATTTTAATTTGCATGTCAACTTAGATGAGCCTGCTGTAGTCATTAACCATTCTTGCTATGCAAATACTGGTGTCAAGAACAATCAGTTTGGGGGATATGACTTCGTTGCTTTGTGCGATATCGAAGCAGGTGAAGAAATTACCTGGGACTACGAAACCACTGAATATGAATCAATTGCTGTCTTGGAGTGCTTGTGCAAATCTCCATACTGTAGAGGGAAAACATTAGGATTCAAATTCAGGGAGCAAATGTTGCGCGATCGCTATGGAAACTACATTGCAGATTATCTCAAAACCAAAATAAAATAATGTTTGGGAATGCATCTGTGCTATGCATTAAATCACATCTGTAGGTAATTTTCAAATCATTATAGAGAGAGACGTTGCATTGCAACGTCTCTACATTCAGATTAGGCTTTTTTCAACCAGCTAAACATAGCACGTAAATCTTTACCAACTTCTTCAATTTTATGTTCGGCTTCTTTGCGACGCAAGGCGGTAAATCCTGGTTTACCAGATTGGTTTTCTAGAACAAATTCCCGTGCAAATTGCCCAGATTGAATTTCGCTGAGAATTTTCTGCATTTCGGCTTTGGTTTGTTCGGTGACAACCCGCGGCCCGCGGGTATAATCGCCGTATTCAGCGGTATTAGAAATGCTGTCGCGCATTTTCGCTAAACCGCCTTCCACAACCAAGTCAACAATCAACTTGACTTCATGGAGACATTCAAAATAAGCCAATTCTGGTTGATAACCAGCTTCTACCAAAGTTTCAAATCCCGCTTTAATTAATGCACTCAAACCACCGCACAATACTGCTTGTTCGCCAAATAAATCAGTTTCAGTTTCTTCACGGAAAGTAGTTTCGAGAATACCCGCACGAGAACCACCGATACCTTTTGCGTAAGCCATTGCGCGATCGCGTGCCTGACCGCTAGCATCTTGATAAACTGCAAACAGCGCTGGTACGCCTTCCCCATTCTCATAAGTCCGCCGTACCAAATGCCCCGGCCCTTTTGGTGCCACCATCACCACATCTACGTTCGCTGGCGGTACAACTTGCCCAAAATGAATATTGAAACCGTGGGCAAAGGCTAACACATTCCCTTCTTCTAAATTCGGTTCAATCTCGTTTTTGTAAATCGTTTTTTGGACTTCATCAGGTAACAAAATCATAATGAAGTCAGCAGCATTAGCCGCATCGGCAACATTTTTCACAGTTAACCCGGCTGCTTCGGCTTTCGCCACTGACTTACTGCCCGGATATAGTCCCACAATTACATTTAAGCCACTATCTTTTAAGTTGAGAGCGTGGGCATGACCTTGGGAACCATAGCCGATGATAGCAATAGTTTTTCCGCTCAAAAGGTCTAAATTGGCATCTTCGTCATAATACATCCGGGCCATAGAAGCATCTCCTGTCAGCAAGCATCATTAAATTGGCAGGCTTTTGATTGTACCTCAAATTGTGTAGTGAAAAACTACGGACTGGGGACTGGGGACTGGGGACTGGGGACTGGGGACTGGGGAATGAAGAGTGAGAAAGTTTTTTCTAGTCCTCTGTCCCTTGATTTTTAAATTTGCATAAATACGTTATCAATCGCCGATAAATCTACACAATAAATATTTTCAGTATCTTTAGGAGATAAAAGTTACTTTACTAATCAAAATATTTCTTTCCCAATCCCTAGTCCCTAATCCCCAGTCCCCAGTCCCTATTATTATAAATGTAAAAAAAAATACAAATTTATGATGACAAGTTTGAGATAAATTTGTTAAGAATAGTTACAGCAGTCGTCACTCAAAGAAATATTTCTTATGGTAAGCTCACTTGACAATAGCCCAATACATGAAGTTGTCATTGTTGGCGGTGGTTTTGGTGGACTTTATGCAGCAAAAACACTCGCTAAGACAGCGGTAAATGTTACTTTAATCGATAAACGTAACTTTCATCTATTTCAACCCCTCCTGTACCAAGTCGCTACAGGCGCTTTATCTCCCGCTGATATTTCCTCGCCTTTGCGTTCTGTACTCAGTAAGAGCAAGAATACAAAAGTACTTTTGGGAGAGGTGAATAATATCGATCCAGAAGCACAAAAAGTAATTGTGGGTAACGAAGCAATACCTTACGACACATTGATTGTTGCCACTGGTGCAAAGCATTCCTATTTTGGCAAAGACAATTGGGAAGAATTCGCCCCTGGCTTGAAAACTGTAGAAGATGCTATAGAAATGCGTCGGCGGATTTTTATGGCATTTGAAGCAGCGGAAAAAGAAATCGACCCTGTAAAACGCCGTGCCTGGTTAACTTTTGTGATTGTTGGTGGTGGCCCTACTGGTGTAGAATTAGCGGGAGCGATCGCCGAGCTGGCAAATCAAACTCTCAAAGAAGATTTCCGCAACATCGACACCTCAGAAGCTCAGATTTTGCTCTTAGAAGGACTGGATCGAATTCTGCCACCATTTGCACCAGAGTTATCACAAGAAGCGGAAGCATCTCTGACGCGCTTGGGAGTGGTTGTCCAAACAAAAACATTAGTAACCAATATTGAAAATGATATTGTCACCCTCAAACAAGGGGATGAAGTCAAAGAGATTGCCTCAAAAACCGTATTATGGGCAGCAGGTGTGAAAGCTTCGGCAATGGGAAAAGTGCTAACAGAACGCACAGGTGCCGAATGCGATCGCGCTGGACGTGTTATCGTCGAACCTGACTTGAGTATTAAAGGATATCCGAATATTTTTGTAATTGGCGACTTGGCGAATTTTTCCCACCAAAATGGCAAGCCACTACCCGGTGTTGCGCCTGTAGCCAAGCAAGAAGGAGAGTACGTCGCAGAACTAATTCAAAAACGGCTTGTAGGTCAAACTTTGCCAGCCTTTACTTATGTCGATCGCGGTAGTTTAGCGATGATTGGGCAAAATTCGGCTGTGGTGGATTTAGGTTTTCTCAAGCTCAAAGGCTTCTTTGCGTGGGCATTTTGGCTATTAATTCACATTTATTTCTTAATTGAATTTGACAACAAATTAGTAGTAATGATTCAGTGGGCGTGGAATTATTTCACCCGTAATCGTGGAGCTAGATTAATTACAGGTCAAGAATCAGTGACGCAGTTAGAAATTAGCGATCGCAACACTTATTACGCATCAGAGGCTAATAAACAGCCAGTAAATGTCTAAATCGATCGTTGCATAAAGGAACTGGGAAAGAGATACAGCATATTTTAGATAAATGAAGTACATTCTTAGGGGCGCATGGCTATGCGCCCCTATGATTATTTGTACCTCACCCCTGCTGCAATATGCTGTGTATATCTTGTATAGACGCCGATTTATGAGCCAGCGCGTTGCGGGGGTTCCCCCCGTTGTAGCGACTGGCGTCGCGTCTGGTAAACCCACAATTTTGTAGAATTAGCCTTTAACCCAAGCGTATCGATATATAAAGTGGTTACAACCCTTTGATGGATCGGCAGATAAAGGTTACGATAATCCATCAATTAGAGGAAGATCTCGCAGCAAAGCGCGATTAAGCGCTCTGCAACACAAAATTAGCCCAAATTCAACCTTGGGCGGATTATTTGGGGAGGTTGCCATTCTACTATTTTTGTTTTTTAGTTAAAGAAAATTTTCGACTAAGTAAATTAAGTTATCGAGCCTTGAATAAGCTACTCTTTACAGGTAAATCTTTGAAATTTATGGCTTTTGCCCTACCGCTAGTGATGTGGTGGGGATACAAAGAAGTACAAAACCAATTTGTGCAGCCGCAAGCCGTTGTAGTGTTGGGTGGTTCAACGAGACGTTTAGAACGAGAGAAGTTTACGGCAGAATTTGTCCGTAAGCATCCAAATATACCAATCTGGATTACAGGGGGTAGTCCAGCAAAGTACACACAACGGGTATTTACCAAAGCTGGTGTCGATCCTAAACGCTTACACTTGGACTATGAAGCAGTTGATACAGTTACTAATTTTACAACTTTGGTAGATGATTTGCAAGCTCGTGGGATTAAGAGTGTTTATTTGATTACTTCAGACTTTCATATGCGTCGGGCTTGCGTCATCGGCGAAATTATTTTAGGTAGCCGGGGTATTTATTTAAAACCGGTGCCAGTTCCCTCAGAAAATCCTCCTGAATCTATTGAAAAATCTATTAGAGATGGTGCTAGAGCCATACTTTGGTTAGCAACTGGTTACACTGGTGTCGATGCAGCTAAAACTAAACAGTAAATAACAGCAATTTTAGATTTTGGAATTAGTGCTAAATCCTGTTAGTGGGTATTGGGCATTGGGCATGGGAAGAAGACAACAGGACAAGGAGAATAATTCTTAACTCTTGGAAAGACTTGGGTTAATCGCGTCTAAAGACTAATGACAACGGTTAGAAGTTAGCTATATAGTTCGAGAAAAAAAACGCCCCAATTCCACCCACAATTTGATACCCTAGCTTAAACAGATTTGAGAAAATTTAAAGCGTGGAAATTCAACTTGGGCGGGGAAAAACAGCTCGCAGAGCTTACGGAATAGATGAAATTGCTCTAGTCCCGGGTAACAGAACACTAGACCCCAGTTTGGCGGATACTAGATGGCGTATTGGCAATATTGAGCGAGAAATCCCGATAATTGCCAGTGCAATGGATGGCGTAGTAGATGTTCGCATGGCTGTGCGTTTGTCGCAGTTAGGAGCATTAGGTGTCCTCAACTTAGAGGGGATTCAAACTCGCTATGCTGACCCAGACCCAATATTAGATCGGATTGCCTCCGTGGGGAAAGATGAATTTGTTGCCCTGATGCAAGAACTCTATGCCGAACCAATAAAACCGGAATTAATAGAAAAACGTATTCAGGAAATTAAAGAACAAGGCGGCATTGCGGCGGTGAGTGCGACTCCAGCAGGAGCCAGCAAATATGGTGAAGCAGTGGCAAAAGCCGGGGCAGATTTATTTTTTGTGCAGGCTACGGTGGTTTCCACTGCACATTTGTCACCAGAGTCTTTAGTGCCACTTGATTTAGCAGAATTTTGTCGTTCAATGCCTATTCCCGTGGTGTTGGGGAATTGCGTAACTTACGAAGTCACTTTGAATTTGTTAAAAGCTGGGGCAGCTGGGGTACTAGTGGGAATTGGCCCTGGTGCTGCTTGTACATCTCGTGGGGTGTTGGGTGTGGGTGTGCCACAAGCAACTGCGATCGCTGATTGTGCTGCGGCACGAGATGATTATTTCAAGGAAACTGGTAATTATATCCCCGTCATCGCTGATGGTGGTTTAATCACCGGTGGCGACATTTGCAAATGTATCGCCTGTGGTGCTGATGGTGTGATGATTGGTTCCCCCTTTGCCAGAGCCGCCGAAGCCCCAGGACGGGGTTATCATTGGGGTATGGCAACTCCCAGCCCAGTCTTACCTCGTGGCACCCGCATTCGCGTTGCCACCACTGGCAGCCTAGAGCAAATACTCGTTGGTCCAGCAGGACTAGATGATGGCACTCACAATCTTTTAGGTGCCTTAAAGACCAGTATGGGCACCTTAGGAGCGAAAAATATTAAAGAAATGCAACAGGTAGAAGTTGTAATTGCTCCTTCCCTATTAACCGAAGGCAAAGTTTACCAAAAAGCTCAGCAATTAGGAATGGGGAAATAAAATTAGGGAATGGGGCAGGGGGCATTGGGCATGGGGGTAGAGGGGCAGAGGGGCAGGGGAGCTGAAGAGAAAATTCCTAACTTTTAACTCCTAACTCCTAACTTTCAATGCCCAATGCCCAATGCCCAATGCCCAATGCCCTATTTGCAACATCAAATTCTTAAAAAAATTTTCCAGGCCCCTAAACAATTCCTGGAAAAATTCTATATGTCGCCTACAATAGAAATAGCGGAGACGCATGTTTCCGTTCACTCCTCACACCACACTCCGCCCGGACTACTGTTCGGGCGGTTCCTTATGTTTATGAATAAATTCTAAAGCTTCTTTGCAAATGTACATCCTCTACTCCGAAGCAGATGTTTTTGCTATGGTAGAATTTTCACGAATGCTCAGATATATTTGGCGAAGGTTTTAGGCATGTCAGCAGCCGCACAAGTTACGGATTCTACTTTTAAGCAAGAAGTACTCGACAGCGATGTACCCGTTTTAGTTGACTTTTGGGCACCCTGGTGCGGACCATGCCGTATGGTAGCTCCTGTTGTCGATGAAATCTCCGAACAGTACAAAGGTCAAATCAAAGTCGTCAAAGTCAACACGGATGAAAATCCTAATGTTGCCAGTCAGTACGGCATCCGCAGTATTCCCACATTAATGATTTTTAAGGGTGGACAAAAAGTGGATATGGTAGTCGGCGCCGTGCCTAAAACTACATTAGCTACCACTCTGGAAAAGTATCTTTGAAACTCAATTGGCAACAAAATCCTCTTGAGTTATATATGCTGTTGTAACTTTAAGTTAATTTTTGCAAACAAGTTTGAAAGGCTTAAATTTCTAGTCTTTCAAGCTTGTTTATATTTGTACGTTATTTAAGAATGTTTTAATCTGTGTATAGCAGTTGAAACATAGTTTAGGACATAAACAGATCGTAAAACCTCGACACAAAGAGATTTTAAAGCCTGTTGGCTGTTATAAAAATTTTCTTTTCTAGCTGAAAAAGAACTCCTTAATCCCTGCACTACCAATTTCCACCGTTAGCGCCGCCAACAGAAAACCCAAAAGCTGAGTCACAATCACTCCACCTTCTGCACCAATCCATTGGTCAATCAGATTTGGCAAAGGCAAAATCAACTAAATAACAAACATCGCTGCCTGAACCAGAATAGAAATATCCACAACAGGTAGCTTGAGGAAGGGTTTGCTCACAACTTAATCGCAATCTTGCTCAGTTTGCTAGAACCTACAGGAAGATTAAAATAAACAATGGAATAATAAGTTTGTTCAAGAAAAGCAACAAGTCATGGATTTCTAATTAAGTTCCACAGATGCTGAAGTAGCGATATATTTTGATAATCTATTTCCCATAAATCAACTATTCGTTGTTGAATCTATGAAGTCTTATTTAGCCGCCGCTATTCAATTAACCAGTGTGCCGGATCTGCAAAAAAATTTGGCACAGGCAGAAGAATTAATAGATCTTGCCGTGCGTCAAGGTGCTGAATTGGTCGGTTTGCCAGAAAATTTTTCCTTTATGGGAGAAGAAAAAGACAGACTTGCCCAAGGGGATACGATTGCTATTGAAAGTGAAAAATTCTTGAAAAAAATGGCTCAGCGCTTTCAAATTACCATTTTGGGCGGCAGCTTTCCACTTCCGGTAGATAATACAGGCAAAGTTTATAATACGACTCTACTTATTGACCCAAGCGGCCAAGAACTTTCCCGCTACTACAAAGTACACTTATTTGATGTTGATGTGCCCGACGGCAACACCTATCGTGAATCGAATACTGTTGTTGCTGGTACGCAACTACCCCCCGTTTATTTTTCAGAAAAACTCGGTAATTTAGGACTTTCTATTTGTTATGATGTCCGCTTCCCAGAACTGTACCGTCATTTAGCAGATAAGGGAGCCGATGTGTTATTTGTTCCCGCCGCCTTTACCGCCTTCACTGGAAAAGACCACTGGCAAGTATTATTACAAGCAAGAGCCATCGAAAATACTGCTTACGTCATTGCTCCCGCCCAAACAGGCAACAACTACGGCCGTCGCCTAACCCACGGACACGCCGTGATTATCGACCCTTGGGGAGTAATTTTAGCCGATGCTGGGGAAAAACCAGGAATTGCGATCGCTGAAATCAAACCAACTAGGCTCGAACAAGTCCGCCGTCAAATGCCATCTTTACAGCATCGGGTATTTTAGGGACTGGGGACTGAGGGATGGGGAGATGGGGAGACAAATCAATTCAAAATGACGCTCGCGGACTCGCTAACGCTGCGCTAACAAAATTCAAAATTCAAAATGGAGAATTCAAACTCCTGCCTGCTGCCTCATACCCCAGTCAACAGTCATCAGTCAACAGTTAACACTCCTAATGGCCAATTCTGATGAATAAAACAAAAACTGGGTGGCATTAAGGTCACCCAGTTTATCTATACTCAATATTAAAATTCTCACTTTTCTTGGAGCATAGGAGTACTTTTGCCCCTATTTATAAATAAAAGGAATTAGGAATTAGGAAAATTCTAGTAACCGGTTATATTACCCAGTACCTAGTCCCCAATCCCCAATCACTTTTATTTATTAAACTTTGGCAGCTGATTTGCTAACAACTTTAAGTTCGCCCTTGGCATACTTAGCTGCAAAATCATCCAGAGAAATCTGCTTAATCTTGCTAGCGTTACCGGCTGTACCAAATTGCTCGTAGCGTTCGGCACAAACTTTTTGCATGTATTTAATAGAAGGCTTGAGGAAGTGACGGGGGTCAAATTCCTTAGGAGCTTTTGCCAAAGCTTCGCGCACAGCAGCGGTGATTGCCAAACGGTTGTCGGTGTCGATGTTCACTTTGCGAACACCACTCTTAATACCTTTTTGGATTTCTTCTACAGGTACACCGTAGGTTTCAGGAATAGCACCACCGTACTCGTTAATCAAAGCGATTAAATCTTCAGGTACGGAAGAAGAACCGTGCATTACTAGGTGAGTGTTAGGCAGACGGCGGTGAATTTCTTCAATGCGGCTGATTGCCAAAATTTCACCAGTCGGCTTGCGGGTAAACTTGTAAGCACCGTGGCTGGTGCCGATGGCAACTGCCAAAGCATCTACTTGGGTTTGTTCTACGAAATCAACGGCTTGATCTGGGTCGGTTAGTAGTTGTGAGTGGTCGAGTGTACCTTCAAAACCATGACCATCTTCAGCTTCACCAGCACCAGTTTCTAGAGAACCCAAGCAACCGAGTTCGCCTTCGACGCTGACGCCCAGAGAATGGGCTACATTTACAACTTCGCGGGTAACATTGACGTTGTATTCGTAGCTAGCAGGGGTCTTGGCATCAGCTTCCAAAGAACCATCCATCATTACGCTGGTGAAGTTGTTCTTTATTGCTGAGTAGCAGGTGGAAGGCGCATTCCCATGATCTTGGTGCATGACGATGGGAATCTGGGGATAGGTTTCTACGGCTGCCAAAATCAGGTGACGCAGGAAGTTTTCTCCAGCGTAAGCACGAGCGCCACGAGAAGCTTGCAAAATCACAGGGCTATCTGTATCTACAGCAGCCTTCAGAATCGCCTGAATCTGTTCCAAATTGTTAACGTTGAAAGCTGGGATGCCGTAACCGTTCTCAGCCGCGTGATCCAACAGCAGCCGCAATGGTACAAGCGCCATAGATAGTCCTCCTAATGTGGTTGTCAGCTAGTCGGTGTGAGAGAAGCGTAATAATCACGCTAAATCTTAAGAGTTTTTTCAACTTATAGGAAATTATAACTAGTGTTGTGTGCTTATGTTGAAAAAGTTTAAGTTAAAGTTACTATCAATATGGCCTATGGTGTTGTACACTCAGCTACCCCCAAACTAAACGCTTTGGTAGCCGTGTATGCCAAATAATTTATCAAAGGCGATCGCTTCAGCCCAAATCTGCTAATTTCTCTACAAATGCTGCGTGTTCGGGTGATTGCAAGCCTGCTTGTAAAACAGTTAACACAGACTGCATATTCCCTGCTAACAACTCTGCAACCGCTAACCACAACCCTGGAAAAACGCGGCTTCGCAGGATTCCACTGCTATCAGTAGCTAACTCTAGATATTCACCCTGTTGCAAATAGAACCAACTCAATTTTTGATCTAGTACTTGCCAAACGATGTATTCTTTGACTCCATTGCGCCTATAGGCTTGTTTTTTGGCATGGAGGTCGATGGCGACGCTACTAGCGGCAATTTCAACAATTAACTCTGGTGCGCCTTCAATATAATCATCTTGGCTCAGTTTTACTTGGCCACCCGCTTCTGGGTTGATGAGGAGAACGGCATCTGGTTGAGGTTCGTTATCTAAGTCTAGGCGCACTGTGGGTTCAACTCCCAAACATACACTAGGTGTAGCGGCTTCATAAGTACCTAGCCATGTGAGAATCCAACCATGTGGTTGACCATGACTTCTAAAACGCAAAGCAGCAGGCATGATATAGACAATTCCCTCAATCAATTCGGCTTTTTTTAAGTGAGGCGTGGCGTTGTAGCGCCGCTCAAATTCACAACGGGTGAGTTTGTCGCCATTTTCCAACAAGGGAATTGTCTGATTTTGTGGAGGTGTTTTTACCATAACAATGGTATTTGGGATTGCTATATGCCTATCTTAATGAATTGCGGAAATTGATTGTATGTTTTGTGCGATCGCTCTGTGGCAATTAATCATTGCCTTTGTGTAAGCAAATAATCAAAACAATAACGAACGCGTCTCTTTTTCTCCAAGGTAACCAAAAAGCGATCGCTTTTCTTACAATTAAAAAGAAGCGATCGCCGTTTTTTTAGTCACCGTCCTTGAAACAATTGCCCCGATGGTGAGTAGTTGATAAAGCTATTGCGTGACTTTATTTAACACACTGAATGAACAAATTTTAAGTTACTCGAATTAGAGGCGTTTTTTAGCTAGTCTATTTAATTATTAACAGGATTTTCTCCTAGCCCTGCTATCCGCATCTTGTTAGTATTAGGCAACCAGTAGACATGGTATTTCCTATTTTGAATTTTGACACCAGCGTAAATAGGAAAGCCACCTGGATAACCATTTTTTAATGCCCAAACTTCAAACAGTCCGCCTCCGTCGGGGCCTTGATGCCAATTTTTTTCTATAACAACATCATCAGGATTTCTTGTATAATCTACTAGGTTTTCTATTTGTTTTACCTGCTCTTTTGTCAGTTCATCGCCCTTTTGTGGCATAATAATCTCCTATTAATTTGTGTAATTAAAAAAACTGCGTCAGATTCAGCGGTCATATCCTTTTTGGAGTCAAACTTTCACTGTTTGTGAAGTCAATTGAATTACTTCAATTCTTCAAATCCTTTGGCGCTATTTGTTGATTCTGTATGTAAGACGATTACCAAAGTCAATTTCTGAATTTTTCGAGTTAGAAGCTTTTTTGTTAAATTGGAGTCAACCCATCAAACCAGCTTCAAGCACGAAAACCGTTTCGCAGCATACTTTGTAAGTATTTCAGAGCCTCCTTAACCTCCCCATGAGCGGGGTAAAGCAATTGCTGACTCAAAGCGTTTCGATAAGCCTCGATAGCCCCTAACTCATCTCCCAAATCCTCTAAGGCTCTGCCTTGCCAGTAATGAGCAGTAGCTGGGTCAAATTCCATCAATTTTTCAGCTTGCAGACAAGCTTCTTGCCAATACCGCCGACTAGCGGCATTATTTCCTTGCACTCGATAACTCTCCCCAAGCCAAACTAGCCCAGGTAGAGATTGTAGATAACTTCCTTTTTCTGGTATAAACTGCCATCCTTGCACTAATGCTTCTACCGCTTCTCGGTGTTTTCCGGCTAATGCCAAAACTCGCCCATGACAAAACCAAGCATCAGGTAACTGGGGTTGGAGTTGCGTTACTCTAGCAGAGACACTACACCCCCACTCAATTTCTTTAAAGCTTTCTACTAGGGTTCGCCCTGCCGTAGCCCAAGCACTCCAGCGTTCGGGAAAACGCCGAAGCATTTCTTCTGCCAAGGGATACAGTTCATCTAATCTTCCCGCAGCAGGCAAAATCTCGCACAATGCTCGATAGATTTCACAATCATTAGGATATAGGTGATAAGCTTTTAAAATCGCCTCGGCCGCTTGTTTGTTTTCGCCTGTATCAGACAAACACCGCCCATAATAATACCAACCACTAGGATTATTGGGGTGTTTCTCAGTAAATTGTGCTAAAACTGCTACCCCTTGCGCCCAATCTCCTCGGAAAATGTGGTGATATGCCAGGGATTTGTGGAATTCAGCCGCATTTGGCGCTTGTTGCAGAGCAGAGCCGATCGCTTTTTTTGTCTGCTTGCCTTGTTCGCCTAATACCAATCTCATCCGACAACGCTCATCTAACTGTCGTTGAAGTACCTGCAAATCATCAGGGGCTAACTCTGTAACTCTGCTCAATTTTTGCCCAGCTGCCTGAAAGTTCCCCATCGCTATCAGGGCGTCATAGCTGAGAATCAAAGCAACAATATCATCTGGGTTGAGTGATAAGACTGTATCAAAGGCTTGCAAAGCTGCAACAGTATTCTCTATTCCCATATATACCTGTCCCAAAGCCAGCCAGTGAACTACTTTGTCAGGTTCTAAAGAAGCGGCAGATTCGAGAGCTTTAATTGCCTGTTGGTTGTTACCTTTGCAAGCTTCAATCAATCCACGTATATGCTGCCGACTTGCTTCATTACGCGACAAGGGCAATGCATTTTCATAAACCTCTATTGCCTCTGTCTGTTGTCCCATGAGGTGCAAGATTTTTGCCAGTTGTAGCCGCGCCTCAAGCAATTGGGGTTGCCGCTCAATCACTTGGCGATATTCCTCAATAGCTTGTTCCCATCGTCCCATTTCATAAAACAACTTAGCTAATTCCAGTCGTTTTTTCCATCCTTGGGGATACTGCTGCATGTACTTACTTAATGTTTTGAGTTTCTGAGCTTGTCTAATTGGCTTTTCATCTAAAAGTAAGTAAGCATTCATCTCCACCGCAGAGGGTTGAGAGAACTGTACCAAGAGTGTGGCAAGGTTTTTAGACATATAGCGGTTACTTTATAATTAATTTCATCAACAATATTTTGGGTTGCGATGCCTGCGGTGGGCGAAGCCATCGCTGCTTCCCACTCAGATATCACTGTTCGATCGAAGTTCGACTCTTTTTGGGATGGAATAACCCATTTGCACGGTTGTTGGCTTAAAAAAGTGTCATCTTCCCCCGCTAAATACTTGCTCAACTGCTTTCGCAAAATGGTTCGTGCCTGTTGAACTCGTTTGTAAACATTCTCTTGAGAGAGAAGCAGTTGTTTAGCAATGTGTCTGTAGGACTTTTGTTGGCAATAGCGTAGGATAAAAGGATCGCGTAGTCTGGGAGGCAATGCAAAGATTGTGTGGTGTAGATATACCCTCATTTCACGACGGCATATGTCTGATTCTGGAGATTCAAGGTTAGAGATAACCGCTACACGATCTGAAAATTCAATTTCCTCAATGCTTTCAACCCTTTGCTCAGTTTTCTTGCGTTGGCGATGGATATCCATACAAAGGTTATAGATAAGTATGGTTAACCAAGCTTTAGGATTGGTGATTTTACCCCCATAAGTTGGCCATTTCTTCCAAGCTTTGAGCATTGCCCGGCTTAGGGAGTCTTCGGCATCATTAACGTTGCCTCCCATCCACTGAAGACAGCGACTGTAATGATAATCTTGATATTGCTGCCACAAGTGCCAAAATTCTGCACGTAAGCGTAGCCCATCGTAGATATCACATTGAGGCGCTTGCCCAGTAGCAATGGCTTCTTCTAAGATATTTTCGGCATTGAGGTTACAACTCATCAACCCATTGGGCATATTAAAGTTGGCCTCATTTAACTGTTGGAGGCTTTTAGAACTATTTTTCATAGGTTAAATTAATCTGATATTATTTAATCTCAACAATAATTCTCCTCAATATTGACCAGACTCACCGAAACTATGGTGAGTGTCTCGGAAGAAGTGTTGAGTACAGTAAAAGTTAGGTTTCCCAACGAGGGATTAACTATATTTCAATGTAGTTGTTTGTTTCCAAAAATGGAACCTATAAATCTCATACAGATTTCATATATTTTTGCTTAACCTCTGAAGAAACCCTCCCAGTCGCGAATTAGGTGTGACGAAAGAAGGTGTTTGTTTAATTACTAGCGGATGGTACGCTATCGGTGCTGCTGGTGCGTAGTTGATATCCAATATTGGGTTGCATCTTGTCAACGATCAAAATCACATACTCTGATTACTAAGTAGGTAGACATAATTAAATGTAAGATAGGAGCTTTGTTCGTAGTAAGCGATTTATCGCTCTTAACAGACGTTTTAATGGCTCAAGCCCATACTACGAACTTTAGTTTAATTGAGTCCTTCTACTTATTTGATCGAGATATACAGCATTTTTCAGGTAAATGAAGTACATGGGTAGGGGCTTTACCTCACTCCTTTGCAATCTGCTGTAATTTTACGTGAATTCGACAAGACAAACCCACCCAGCCTCCTTCTCCTACCTACCAGGAAAGGGAGGAGTAACGAAAAATTAGGCTTTTTGCTCCCCTCTCCTTGAAGGAGAGGGGCCGGGGGTGAGGTCAAAATCCTGTACATCGAATTCACGTTAATTTTGAGCGATCGCCTTTTCTCAGCTACTTCTAAATCAACAAAATAGTTTCTTTCATCTCTGACGAGAACACCTAGTGGACTATTGTGATATCGAGTTCACTTAATAACTGGTAATTCAAAACTCTGTGCATCAGAGTGTCTGAATACCAGTCATAATTATAAGTATGTTATTTAACTTGGTATTAACCATATCCTATCTATAAATTTTATTCTCTAAAAAAATAAAAATTTTTCGCAATATTGAAAGTATGAGGATTTGAAATTTTATAATTTTTGTTAAGAACAAACTTCATTCTTCCAGAGTAATTCAAAGTTTTGTTAATTATACATCAGAGGTTTTTCAAATAGATTTATTAAATCAGTTTATACTTAAATGAAAATATGTTAATTTAAGTATAATAAACATAATAAGTAGTAAAAAACGGTACTATTTAAAAATCACTAATCTCCAACTTAGGAGGATCTCAGCTTAGTAAAAATATCTGGGAAAAATCCAAAAGCCAACAAATTAAATTTGTCAACTTCTCTATACTAACACAAGTCAAATAAACACTAAAATTTTTATTTTTCAATCACTATTACCTCCAATTTACAGAGTAAATTTTGAGTATGTAAAACTCAAAATTGGAACAAAAGGTAAGTGTGGTAAATCTTCTGGCGGGCATCTAATATTAGAGGTTTAAGTTTCCCAGTTTTGCTTTTACAGAAAGTAAAGTGATGTTCTTTTAACTTTTATGGCAATAGATTTTATCCTTGATATTCTTAACCGCAAGCTAGTGGAAATCGAAGAAGACCCTCTCCTTTCCACAGAAATTCTAGTTTTACAGGGTGTATGTGAAAACAAAACCTATGAAGAAATAGCTCAACAAGAAAGATATAGCTGCGGCTATATTACCAATGTTGTTGCTCCCCGATTGTATCGCAAACTGTCTTTGATTTTCGGCAGGCGGGTTAACAAAAAAAATTGTCGATTCGTGGTGGAATCTTACATGACAGAACAAACTAAACCTGCAACAAAGTCAATTAAAATAAATTATCCAGAATTGGATCTGAGTATACAGGAAGATGCACTTCCTTGTTATCCCAGTGGCTCAGTTCCTCTTAACTCTCCGTTTTATATTGAACATCCTAATATTCAGAAATCAGTGTATGGAGAGATTACCAAACTAGGAGCATTAATACGGATCAAAGCTCCAAGGGAAATGGGTAAAACTTCATTAACGTTGAGGATTTTAGATTATGCAGAACGTATGGGCTACCGTACAGTTAGCTTGAGCCTTGAGCAAGTAGATCGGACAATTATCAGTGATGCCAATCTATTTTTGCGGTGGCTATGTGCCAATATTACTCAACAGCTTCAGATGGAGCAAAAACTAGATGAATATTGGAATAAAGATTTTGGTAGTAAACTGAGTTCTACTTTTTATTTACGAAACTATGTACTAAATCAAATTAATACTTCCCTGGTTTTAGCATTAGATGAAGTCAACTATATTTTTGAGTATCCAGAAGTAGCAAAAGATTTTTTTCCCCTGTTGCGTTCGTGGTTTGAAGAAGCGAAAAGATGTAAAATTTGGCAAAAACTACGCTTAGTTGTGGTGCATTCAACAGAAATTTATGTTCCTTTACAACTTCAGCAGTCTCCTTTTAATATTGGGTTGCCAATTCAGTTACCAGACTTTAATTTAGACCAGGTGCAGGAATTAGCTCAACGTTATGGTTTGAAGTGGTCTGATGGTGAGGAAGCAAAGCAATTAATGGCAATAGTTGGGGGACATCCAGCGTTAATACATATTGCATTATATTATTTAAGTTCTCAAAAAATATCTTTAGCACAATTGCTAGAAACTGCTCCCACGTCCAGTGGAATTTATACTCATTACTTGCAGCGACATTTGACAGTGTTGCAAGAACAACCGGAATTAGCGATCGCTCTTTATAATACCATCAATTCTAGTGAACCTGTACCATTAGAACCAATTATTGCTTACAAGTTAAATAGTATGGGGCTGATTAAGTTAGATAACAATAAAGCAATACCTAGTTCTCAACTATATCGGCAATACTTTCAAACCCTCTGTGTTGATGAAAAAAGGCAGGTAGTATTTACTTAATATTAGTTAAAGTAATTTTTGCTGTTGCTGCTATGGAGTAAATTTTCCGTTAATTTTATTAGAATAATTAAACTTAAAAGCTAAAAAAATGTTCAATAAACCTGTTTTTAAGGATTGCTACTTTGTTGAAAAAATTCCACCAAATCGAGTATTTTTAGTATCCGAGAGAGATACAGTTTTATTGAGCGATCGCATTTATTATTTACTAGCATCTTTAATAGATGGTCATCGGGATATTGACGAGATTATCGAACTCATTCAATTAGAATTACTGCCAGACGAAAAATCATTTTCCGACCATAATTCGTTTTTTCAAAATGTTCTTGATATTAGTATTAAAGCCCAGTCTGCTCTATTTCAAATGGAAAGACAGGGCTATATTGTAGAACAACAAGATGAAGTGCGGTCGCAATTTGCTATATTTTGCAACCATCTGAATATCAGTCCTAGCAAAGCTCATCAAAAATTGCGATCGACTAAGGTAGCAGTAAAAACCTTTGGTTCCCTTTACGCCGAAGATTTTATTGCCATTCTGAAATCCCTAGAAATCCAAATAGCCAACGAAGGAGATTTCACAATAGTCTTAACTGACGACTATCTCCACCCAAATTTAGATGAGTTTAATCAACAAGCTTTACAATCGCAATCTCCTTGGATGCTAGTCAACCCGTTGGGAACAATGCTATGGATAGGGCCTATATTTAACGGTAAAAAAACTGCTTGTTGGGAATGTCTAGCACATCGCTTACGAGATAATAGACCAGTTCAAGCATTTATTCAAAGACATAAACATATTTCTACTTCCTTATCTTTTCCCTTAGGGTTTTTAGCATCTACAGTACAAACCGCCTTAGGAATAGCAGCCACAGAAGTATTCAAATGGATTATTCAAAGAGAAAATAACCGTTTAGCAGAAACTATAGTTACCTATGATACTCTCACTTTAAAAACCCAAGATCATGTATTCGTTAAGCGTCCTCAATGTCCTACCTGTGGAGAAATGGCTAATGGGTTGATAAGCAAACCCTTACCCATTATTTTAGAACGCCGCAAAAAAACATTTATTGCAGATGGAGGACACCGTGCTTATTCGCCTCAAGAAACCCTAAGAAAATATCAACATCTGATTAGTCCGATTACAGGTGTTGTTCGCGAATTGAACAAAATACCAGGAAATTCATTAACCCATACCTATGTTGCCAAACATCACTTTCTGAGTATTTTTGACGACCTAAATAGCCTACGCCAAAATATTGGAGGTAGAAGTTCCGGAAAAGGTAGAACTGATATCCAAGCTCAAGCAAGTGGTTTTTGTGAAGCCATTGAACGATATTCTGGAGTTTTTCAGGGATATGAAATCAGAAAAAAAGCCAGTTTTGAACAACTGCAAAAAGCGATTCATCCCAATGCTTGTATGAACTTCAGCCAACAACAATACGAAAATCGAGAACAATGGAATATTGAATGTCAAGGCTGGTTCCAAAAAGTTCCAAAACCTTTTGATGTAGAAAGAGAAATTGATTGGACGCCAGTTTGGTCATTAACTTATGAAGAATTTAAATATTTACCAACAGCTTATTGTTATTATGGGTATCCTTTATCTGAAGAACCTGATTGTTGGGCAGATTCCAATGGATGTGCGGCTGGTAATACTCTTGAAGAAGCTATTCTGCAAGGGTTTATGGAATTAGTAGAACGGGATTGTGTGGCTTTGTGGTGGTATAACCGCCTGCAAAAACCCCAGGTGAATTTAGAGAGTTTCAATGAACCGTATTTTCTCACCCTCAAACAGTATTACCAAAGCATTGAGCGAGAACTGTGGGTGTTGGATATAACTACCGATTTTAATATTCCTACTTTTGCTGCCATTACTCGGAGAATTAATCGAGAAGTAGAAGATATTATATTAGGCTATGGAACTCATTTTGATGCCAAAATTGCTCTGAGTCGAGCTTTGACTGAAGTTAATCAAATTTTACCTAATCTTTTATCTACAAAAGATGATGGTAGTACTCAATATCCTACATCTGGCGATCGCCTAGCAATAGATTGGTGGAAAACCGCAACTTTAGCCAATCAACCTTACCTCATTCCCGATAACAAAACCGCTGCCAAAATCTACACAGATTATCCCCAAATCGCCAGTGATGATTTGCTAGAAGATATCAAACTCTGTCAACAAATCGTTGAAAAAAATGGTTTAGAAATGCTTGTTTTAGATCAGACTCGTCCCGATGTTGGGTTGAGAGTAGCTAAAGTGATAATTCCAGGAATGCGCCACATGTGGAAGCGTTTAGGTTCGGGAAGATTGTATGACGTTCCTGTGAAAATGGGATGGTTGAAAGAGCCGTTAACAGAAAATCAACTGAATCCTTTTCCGATGTGGATGTGAATATATAGCGGTTTTCAATTCAATGGAATACACCCTTACAAAATTAAATCATTGTAAGGGCGCACAGCTGTGCGCCCCTACTATAGTCTATTCAATTCCAAGTTTTATATATTAGATTTAAATCATGCTTTTTGGCGGAGCATTTACACTTTCTTAAGTATTGATTCTCGCTTCAGAAAATTTCGATTGTATCCAACATAAAATTTTATATTTGCTACTCGGCATTTAATATTATGCTAAGTTGATAATCTTAAATTATTTAATCCAAAACTGAAAATCTAAAATTCCTTGAGTTAATAGGTTTTTCTATGCTTAATGGATATCAAATTATTGATGCTGATTCCCATGTTATTGAACCTCCATCTTTGTGGACTAAATATTTAGAACCAAAATTTCAGCACTTTGCTCCGTCCGCAGATATGAAAATTCAAGGAGAAGAGATTGTTCAGAAGATTTCACAGCAAGTTCGTCACCAAGGAAATAAGCAAATGATGGAGGCTCACCCCAATGCTTATTTCAAGCGTTACGATGCTGAATCTCACATTCAAGCAATGGTACAGATGGGAGTTGATATCGCATTTATTTATCCAACTTATGGTTTATGGCTTTGGGCAATTGACGATATGGCATCGGAAGTAGCGGGAGCTTTTACTCGTGCTTATAACACTTGGTTACATGAAGAATTTTGTAGTTATGCTCCAGATAAGTTAAAAGGTGTAGGAGCAATTAATTTTCATGCACCTGAAGAGATGGTGAGAGAATTACATCACATAGCTGAGTTGGGTTGGAAGGCTGTGTTCTTGCGCCCCAACCCAGTTAAAGGAAGAATATTGAGTCACCCTGCTTATGAGGCATTTTGGAAAGAATGCGAAGAAATGGGAATAGCAGTGGGAATTCATGAAGGAACTCATAGTCGCTTACCAACCACAGGATTAGAGCGGTTTAATACTCGTTTTGCTCTCCATGCCTGCTCTCATCCGATGGAACAAATGATGGCACTTTTAGCCCTCATTGAAGGGGGTGTTTTAGAGCGTCATCCCCGCTTGAAAGTAGGTTTTTTAGAGTCTGGTTGTGGTTGGTTGCCTTACTGGCTATGGCGACTAGATGAAGAGTACGAAAACTTATATTGGGAGGTTAAAGATAATGTCAAAATGAAGCCCTCAGAATATTTTCAGCGTCAGTGCTTTATTGCGATCGCACCTACTGAACCTTACTTACCTCAAATTATCGAATACATTGGCGCTGATAATTTAATCTTCGGCTCAGATTATCCTCACATGGATCATCAACCCAACATTGTGAAAACAGTTCTAGAGCTTGAAGCACAATTATCTCAAAAAATAGTACAAAAAATTGTTTGGGATAATCCTCACAATTTTTATAGTTTGGCTTAACAGGATATAAAGTAACTCCAAAAAATAAATTATCCAATTTTTGGAATCAAAACGACTTTCACGACTGACACCTTGATTCTATTTCGATACAAAAGAGCGATCGCATTTCAACTTTTAGCAGAATTTAACAAAACTTCAAAAAATAAAAGTTGATTGTTTCATTGCCAACAGTTATCTAGAGTTGTAACCTTTAGTTTTTCAACACAGGACAAAAATTATGTTTGGAACAAAAGATTTATTTGTAAAATCTGGGAAAGTACATGATACGGTATCCCAGCAATCAGGAGAAAAACATGAACACATTACTCCACACCACTTTTTGTATCGTCTCTTTAAACAGTCCAAACAAGTTTCTCAAATTATTGCTTATATATGGCGATGGGCTGATGCTATTGATAACCCTAAAAAAGACATTGCAAACAAGTTAAAAGAGTATTTTATAAATCCAACAGATGACTTAGATCATCCTGGGGGAAAGTTGGAGAAGTTATTGAAAGCCGATCCTAAAAACTCTGACCCAGAAGCTAAATTACTATATGCTGTTTTTTTTGAAGATAGCAGTTCTGATAATAAAGATCTGCTTTTTCCTATGTTCAGTGATGATGAATGCGATTGTTATTCATTTCAGATTAATGTTAATTCTTTTGATGGTAAACTTTGCGATCCTACGCCAAACGATCCTGGGATAATAGCCTATAACATTCCATATCCTCCACGTCCATGCATAGGAGAAACAACTGTGACTGAATACGAGTTAGAGCAGTGGATTAAAAACAGAGATAAAAAGAAAAGTTTTGCAGATAATCCTTATATCCCTACAACCTGTTCTTAATTGAAATCGGTAAGTTTTTCTCTAGTACTTACAGCATAAAGCAGATTGCAAGTTGGTGAGGTACAGATCATAGTAGGGGCGCTAAGCTTGGCGCCCCTACCCGTGTACTTCATTTACTTATCTTTGTTACTTTTTAATATAGGACTCCTATCTGATTCCGTGAAAAAAATTCGGCATTGCTGAATTTGAATATGAAATTAAAAAATCAACTATTCTTAACTCTTACTCTGGAGCGACTCTGCGCCTAAAGCGCGATCCCAATTCATATTTCTACTCAGCAACGCCAAAAATTCAGTACCAGTTAAACAGGGTTTTTCTTTACTCCCTACTCCCTATTGCCCACTCTCTAGCTACGCAAGTCAATTCACAAATCAAACCGGATTCCTATATGATCGTCAAAGATACTCAAAATCTTTTACCCACCCCCATCAAAAATCACTGGTTAATGCCAGATATGATTCTTGAAATTCCTCCTCATGGAATTCCCTTGCACCCGAAAAGTCTTGATAGAATTTTTGCAGCAGTGAAATCGGTAAATAGGATACTTGCTTTTAGGCCTAATCTACCTGTAGCTTCAGAAATAGGTTTACCTCCATATCCCACTCTAGCCTATTTATATCCACAACAATTAGCTAATTTTTCAACACACTTATTGGCAGAATTTAATAGTAAATCTCAAGAAAATTTTTCTGAATCAATACCCATCACGCTTATTTCACAGACCGATATTGATGAACAGCAACATTACTTTGCAGACTATTATGGGATAGCAGTAAAACCTTTGTATGTTAGGGCAATTATCGGGAATACCTGTAATCTCAAATGTCTCATGTGCCCCTACCATAGTCCTTTGTTGAAGCCAAATCATACAACAGACTTCTTCACAGGTAATAAGGCAATGTCCTGGAAAATGATGGAGCAGCTAGCGAGAGAATGTGGAGAAAAGGAAATTCCGCTCATAATTGGTAATGTTGAAGAGCCGTTACTTCATCCCAACCTCATAGATTTCATCAAGCTTTGTCGGCAACAAGGGGTTCCCAGAGTTCACATAACAACTAATGGTCAATTGCTAGATGAAAGTCGAGCTAAAGCTTTATTGCAAGCTGGTATAACCAGTATTGATATTAGCATTGATGCTGCTGAACCAGATACTTACTGGAAAGTTCGGGGCGCCGACCTCAAGCTAGTTGAATCGAACGTTATCAATTTTCTCCGACTCCGCGCTCAATTGGGAATTCTATGTGAAGTCAGGACATCCTTTGTCAGAAATCAGAATGTCGTCCTTGAAGAAGAGGAACAATTTAAAGAACGTTGGTTAGCCAAAGCTGATGGTGTGGTGATTATAAATCTAGCTCAATATCAGGAGACGAATATGCGTCTTGAAGATACTAACAACGCTGTTCAAAATTCACTTCAATACTATATTAAAAAAGCTCAAGGGCGATGGACTTGTCTATTTCCGTTTATAGAAATGGCTGTTTTGCCTGATGGCAGAATATATTATTGCATTGAAACCTTATTTAGGCTGGGCTTTGACAAGGATATTCAAAGTTTGGGAAATTACAATCAACAAACTCTGCAAGAAATTTGGCAGGGAAATTTATTTAATCGGCTCAGAAGTGATTTAATTCTTAATCAGTTAGCTAATCGTTCAGCTTGCAAAAACTGTGAAATGTGGAAATCACAGGTTGTTGATAGGTACTCTAAAAATGGTACTCAGCTGACGACTACTTTGGTAACTGACATTTACCAAAAATCTAGTTAACATACTTAAATTATATAGTTTCAATATCTATTTATAGATAAAGATTATGACAAATTACGAAATTATTCAACAAATATATGAGAGTGATAATTCCCTAGTCTATCAAGCTATACTCCAGCCTAATAATCAACCCATTATTCTGAAAATACTTAAAGAAAATTATCCCACACCTTCAGAACTCACCAGATATAAGCAAGAATATGAAATTACTCGCTCTCTCAATGCAGATGGAGTAATTAAAGCCTATAGCTTGCAGCGATATCAGAATAGTTTGATGATGTTTTTGGAGGACTTTGGCGGCAAATCATTAAAATTATTAATGACTGAGCATCAGTTTACTCTTGAAGAATTTCTCAAAATTGCTATTAAGACAAGTGAAAGCTTGGAATATATTCATACAACCAATATTATCCATAAAGATATTAACCCCTCGAATATCGTTTATAACCGAGAAACCGGACAACTCAAAATCATCGATTTTGGTATTTCCACTTGTTTGTCCCAAGAAAATCAGACAATTCGTAATCCCAATCAATTAGAAGGAACTTTAGCTTATATTGCTCCAGAGCAAACCGGTAGGATGAATCGGGGGATAGATTATCGCAGTGATTTTTATTCTTTAGGTATCACATTCTATGAGCTGCTGACAAATAAGTTACCTTTTGAAACTACTGACCCAATGGAATTACTCCATTGTCATATCGCGCAACAACCTCAGCCACCTCATAAGGTAATTTCGTCCATTCCTTTGCTAGTATCTAATATTGTGATGAAGTTGTTAGCCAAAAGTCCAGAGGAGCGATACCAAAGCGCATGGGGACTAAAAATCGATTTGGAAAACTGTCTTTATCAATTACAAACTCAAGGTCAAATTTCTTCGTTTCCTCTCGGACATCAGGATATTTCCAGCAAGTTTCAAATTCCTCAAAAACTTTATGGACGAGAACAGGAAGTTGAGCAATTATTGACCACTTTTGAGCGAGTTAGCCAAGAAACTACTGAGATAATTTTGGTTTCTGGTTATTCGGGTATTGGCAAGTCTGCCTTAGTTAATGAAATTCAGAAAGCCATATTCCGCCAGCAAGGATACTTTATCAGCGGCAAATTTGACCAATTGAAACGGGATATTCCTTATGCTGGCTTCAGCCTAGCTTTTCAAAACTTAATCCGCCAACTACTAGGTGAACCGGAAATAGCACTACAAATTTGGAAACAGGCAATTTTAGAAGCCTTGGGGCCTAATGGCCAGGTTATCATTGATGTAATTCCAGAAGTAGAAAAGATCATTGGTAAACAGCCACCAGTAGAGGAACTAGGAGCTACTGAGGCTCAAAATAGGTTTAACTTCTTCTTTCAAAAATTTATTAGCATTTTCAGCAAAAAAGAACACCCTCTAGTTATTTTTATGGATGATTTACAGTGGGCAGATTTACCATCTCTGAAGTTAATTGAGTTATTAATAAGCGATCCCAATAGCCAATATCTATTGATGATAGGAGCTTATCGTGATAACGAGGTAAGTCCTACTCATCCTTTGATACAGACTTTAGAGCAAATTCAAAAGGCAGGGACAAAAGTTGATCAAATTATGCTTCAACCATTGGGAATTAATCAGATTAACCAACTTATCGCTGATACTCTAAGTTGCTCAACGGAAGAGTCAATTTATTTAGCAGAACTATTAAATACTAAAACCCAGGGAAACCCCTTCTTTTTAACCCAATTGCTCCAATCTTTGTACCAAGAAAAGCTGTTATTATTTGATGCTAATTTAGTCCGTTGGCAGTGGAATATAGAGCAAATCAAAGGAATTCAGATCGCAGATAATGTAATTGATTTGATGACGAAAAAAATTGAAAAATTAGATAAAAAAACTCAAAAGGTTCTTAAGTTAGCAGCTTGTATCGGCAACCAATTTAATTTAGAAGTTCTTTCTGTCGTCAATAAAAAATCTCAACCAGCAACAGCTAAGGAACTTCAAGCAGCACTAGAACAAGGTTTAGTTTTACCATTAAATAGTAACTACAAAGATCCTCTACTTTGTAGCCAGAAGGAATTATCTCATACTTTTATTCCCTATAAATTTTTACATGACCGAGTTCAACAAGCAGCCTATTCACTAATTAGAGAATCAGAAAAAAAACAACTACATTTACAAGTAGGTCGCCTATTACTCAAGAATACTAAAGAAAATGAGATAGAGGAAAATTTGTTTGAAATCGTCAATCAACTCAATGAAGGTGCTGAATTAATTTCTGACCAATTAGAAAAAACTCAATTAGCTAAACTAAATCTTAATGTCGGCAAAAAAGCAAAAGCGTCAATAGCCTATGAACCAGCTTTGAGATATTTAGAAGCTGGGCTAGCTTTGTTATCAGAAAATAGTTGGCAGGATGAATATCAATTGACGTTGGAACTTCATGTAGAAAGCTTAGAAGTTATTTACTTAAACACAAAATTTGAACAAATTGAGGAGTTATCTGCAACTGTTTTGCGTTTCTGTAAAGACACTCTAGATAAAATAAAGGTATATCAAGTAAAAATTAGGGCTTATTTCGCTCAATTTCAACAACAAAAAGCGATAGATAATGCTATTGAGGCATTGACAGAACTAGGAATAGATTTACCCAGTGAAATGAGCGAAATAGAAAAATCAATTAGCCAAGAATTAACATTTTTAGAATTATTTTTAAAGGAGAGAGAAATTGAGGATTTGTTTAATCTTGAACCAATGAGCGATCAATATAAAATTGCTGCCATATCTATATTTCAACAGATTGTACCTTCTACCGTACTAATTAATTTTTCTTTATATATCCTGATTGTATTAATTCAACTCAATCTTTGTATAAAATATGGAAATTCATCTAGTTCTGTTAATATATATATCCTTTATGGAATGATTCTTGTCGGTGTCATGAGGGATTTTGATTCGGGATATAAGTTTGGCAAGCTTTCTCTAAAGTTCCTAAAGCAGCTTAATTTTTCCAAATCAGAAGCTTTAGTTATGCATGTGTATTACGGATTTATATGGCACTGGAAAGAATCCATCAGAAATATAGTTGCAGACGATAAGTTGTTGGAAGGATTTCAAAAAGGAATAAACACAGGAAATAATGAGTTTGCTTCTTATGCATCTATCAGTTATTGCTTAATAAACTTTTTTAAAGGTAATACTCTAGAAGATGTTTTATGCGCTTATACAAAATATGAGAAATTAATTCAAACAATCCAACAAACATATTCAATTTTTTATATTCAAATATGTAAAAGCATTACAATTAATTTATTGGATTGTAATACTGATAATCATTTTCTAATTCTTGGCAAATCGAAAAAAGAAGAGGAAGAATATTTAAAAAGTTGGGAACAAAGTAATAATGATTGGCTAATATTTATTTTTCATTTAGCCAAAACAATTTCATATTTTTTCTTTAAAAATTATGAAAAAGCTCTCGATCATGGTATTCAAGCCGAAAAAAATCTCAAATCTTGTGCTGGATATTTACCTGAGCCGCAGCATAATTTCTACTATTCGCTTGCTTTGCTTGCTTGTTATACAAATCGTGATGTGAGGCAACGAAAACAATTACTTAAACAAATAGAAATAAATCAAAAAAATATGAAAATATGGGCTAAACATTGTCCTGATAATTTTCAAAATAAATATGATTTAATAGAAGCTGAAAAAGCACGAGCTTTAGGAAAAATTTGGCAAGCAGAAGAACTTTATGAAAAAGCTATTCAAGGTGCTAAACAATATGAATTTATCCATGAAGAAGCCCTAGCTTATGAACATGCAGCAGAATTCTATCTTTCTATTGGCAGAGAGGAAATTGGGAATTTTTATCTAAAAAATGCACATTATTGTTATATCAGTTGGGGAGCAAAAGCCAAAGTTAAAGATTTAGAAGCTGAATATGCACAGCTACGGGTAGGAGTAACTAGTAGAACAGAAGCTAAGGGTATCAGCACAAATATCTCGACAACGGGTAGTGATGGGAAAGTCCTAGACATAACAACGGTTCTTAAAGCATCCCAAGCTCTAGCTAGTGAAATCGTTTTAGAAAAGTTGTTGCAGAAGCTGATGAAAATCAGCATTGAGAATGCAGGCGCTCAGAGAGGCTTTCTGATTCTTGAGAAGGAAGGAAATTGGGTCATTGAGGCTGAAGGGGCAATGGATGATGATAATGTTACCATTTTGCGATCGCTCCCAATAGATTCTGTAGATATGGCTCAACAATTGCCTCTTGTTTCGATTACTATTGTTAACTATGTTGCCCATAGCCATGAAAATGTGGTTTTAGATGATGCAGAACATGAGGGACAATTTATTAGCGATCCTTATGTTACTGTTGTACAACCTAAATCGATTCTTTGCATTCCTCTACTTCATCAAGGTAAATTAAGCGGTATTCTATATTTAGAAAATAATTTAATCACACATGCATTTACTCCAGAGCGCATTGAGATTTTAAAAATCCTTTCTGCTCAAGCTGCCATTTCTATTGAAAATTCCCGTTTATACGAACAATTAGAAGACTACAACCGCACTTTAGAACAAAAAGTTGAAGAACGAAATCAAGAGTTATTAAAAACGCTAGAAGAACTGAAAATTACTCAAGAAAAACTGAAATTTGAAAACGACCTACTTAAAAGTTCAGAACAACTCTCAAGTTATGATTATCAAATTGGGGGTAGTTTGCCAATGGATGCTCCCACCTATGTTGTGCGTTCTGCTGACCGCCACTTTTATCAAGCACTCAGGCATAGTAATTTCTGTTACATACTAAATGCAAGGCAGATGGGTAAATCAAGCTTGATGGTACGCATGATGCACCATCTCCAGCAAGAAGGATTTAGTTGTACGGCAATTGATTTAACCCGTATTGGTAGTGACAACATTACCCCTACTCAATGGTATTTGGGGTTAGCAGTGGAATTATGGCAGAATTTTGATTTGTTAGACAAAATAAATCTGCCAATTTGGTGGAATGAGTACAAAGATTTGTCACCCACCCAAAAATTGAGCCAATTTATTGAAAATATTTTACTTAAACAAGTTCAGAGTGAAAAAATTTATATCTTTGTCGATGAAATTGATAGTGTCTTAGGCTTAAATTTTTCTGTGAATGACTTTTTTGCTTTGGTACGCTTCTGTTATAACCAGCGTAGTATCAACCTAGAATATCGACGTTTAACTTTTGCTTTCTTTGGCGTAGCAACTCCCTCAGATTTAATTTCAGACCACAAGCGAACACCGTTTAATATTGGTCAATCAATTCAACTAGAAGGTTTTAAAGAAGATGAAGTTTATCCTTTAGGTGAAGGTTTAAAAGAGAAAGTGAGCGACGCGATCGCCATTCGCAAAGTCATCAGAGAAGTACTACACTGGACTAACGGACAGCCTTTCCTCACTCAAAAGCTCTGTAAGCTCATTCATAACTCTTCAACTGTGATTCCAGCAAATACTGAAGCCGAATGGATAGAACATTTGGTACAGACAAATGTAATAGAAAACTGGGAATCGCAGGATGAGCCAGAGCATTTAAGAACGATTCGCGATCGCATTCTCAATAGCAATTTACAAGTTAACAAACTCCTAGAGCTTTATCAGCAAATTTTACACCAAGGAGAAATACTTTCCGTTGATAGTCCAGAAGAAAAAGAATTGCTCCTATCAGGGCTAATTATTAAACAACAAGGTTCTCTCAAAGTCCAAAACCGTATTTACCAATTGATATTCGACCGAGATTGGATTGAGCGGCATATCTCTTAGCAACACTCAACCCAAGATCTACACCAGATTTCAATTTAATGAAACATAATATCTAGCTCTAGCAGCTATACGATAGACTGTCCTAATTCTGAATTCTGTTTTATGGGTCGCCCGGGATTCGAACCCGGAACTAATCGGTTAAAAGCCGAGTACTCTACCGTTGAGTTAGCGACCCTTTCGTTCATTTCGCAACTTTGTCATCATAGCATAGACATCTGTAGATTTGTAAAGGGGTTTAGAAAAAATTTGCGCTTATGCGTACAGATGCTGTGTAGCTACCGCCTGGGTCTAATACAGTTAGATATTCGCCAGTGTTTAAGGAGTTGCGAGGAGCGCTCCACGGTTCTAGACAGTAGAAGTCTTTGCCTTTGAGCGTCCAAAATACCAAAATGGGATATTCATCGCCATAATCTAGAGTCAGCTTTAGCTTACGGTTATTGTCCGTCACACTTGCTGATTTACTAGTTAGCTGCTTGAAGGCAACATCAATTTCATCCTGGTTGAAGTCAAAATTGCCGTTGAAGGGGTGAATTTCTTTGGTTCTCTGGTCTTGATACTGTTGAGAGGGAATTTCAAACTCTAGCCCATTTTTATCATGGGTCAGAAAATAGGGGTGAAATCCTGAAGAAAACGGCAATGGTGCGGATGAAAGATTTTGATACTGCTGGTGAATTTCTAGGGTATTACCTTGGAGTTTGTAAGTGAAAGTTACCTGAAAGTCAAAAGGATAAACAGCCCGTGTTTGCTCGTTGCTATTCAGGACGAGGGTGAGGCTAACTTTATCTTCAGTTACTTGGTCAGTGACTTGCCAAGGTAAATCACGGGCAAAGCCATGTTGTTTGAGAGTGTACTGTTTCCCGTCGTGGGTGTAAACGTTATCTGGTAAATTGCCACAGATAGGAAACAAAATCGGATTTCCGCCTCTGACACTCAAATCAGGGTTAGCAAAGCGTTCGGTGTCCAGATAAAAAATTTCTTGCCCCTGTATCCGCCAACGGGTAATAATACCACCGCGTTCTGGGACAACTTCCAGTTGAGAACCAGCGGCTTCATCTGAAAGGATGTAGGTTTTGTACTGTTGCTGTTGAACTGCAATGGTAAACACAAGTTTTAGTCCAAAGTTCAGGGATAGTTTGGAGTTAAGAGTTAGGAGTTAAGAGTTTGCTGTTAGGAGTTTGCTGTTAGCAGTTTGCTGTTAGGAGTTTGCTGTTAAAAATTCATAACTCATAATTCGCTCAGGAAATCAAAACAATGACGCTTCCTGTAGTTAAGAGTTAAAAATTCATAACTCCTCACTCCTCACTCCTCACTCCTCACTCCTAACTCCCCATAAATTACTCGTCTTCTGCAAAAACGAAACGATACAATTCGCTGGGGTCTGGTTCAGGGCTACTTTCGGCGAATTTTACTGCTTCGTCGATTAGTTCTTGAATTTTACGGTCGATGCCTTTGAGTTCTTCCTCACTCGCCAGGTTTTGCTCTAGTAAATGAGCTGCCAATTTCTTAATTGGGTCGCGGGCAAACCAAAATTCTTTCTCGGCTTTGCTACGTAGTTCGTCGGGGTCTGCTAAGGAGTGACCCCGGAAACGGTAGGTCAGCGCCTCAATTAATGTCGGGCCTTCTCCAGCACGGGCACGGGCTACGGCTTCTTGGGCAACAGCATGGACAGCCAAAACGTCCATGCCATCTACTTCCACACCCGCCATGTTAAATACGCTGGCTTTTTTGTAAATCTCTGGTTGGGAAGTTGCGCGATCGTGAGCCATACCAATTGCCCACTTATTATTTTCTACCACAAAAAGAATCGGCAGTTTCCAGAGAGCGGCCATGTTTAACGTCTCGAAAAACTGACCGTTATTTGCTGCACCGTCACCAAAAAAGCAAGCTGTCACTTGGTCGGCACTTTCGTCTTTTAGCACCTCGCGGCGGTATTTGCTTTGAAAAGCGGCTCCGGCTGCCACAGGAATTCCCTCTGCCACAAACGCATAGCCGCCTAGCAAGCGATGTTCGGCAGAAAACATGTGCATCGAACCACCACGCCCTTTGCTGCAACCTGTGGCTTTGCCAAACAGCTCTGCCATGACTTCTTTTGCTGGTACTCCCGCGCTCAAAGCGTGAACGTGGTCGCGGTAGGTACTGCAAACGAAATCTTCACCCGGCCGCATTGCTTGAATAACACCAGTGGAAACGGCTTCTTGACCGTTGTACAAGTGGACAAAACCAAACATTTTGCCCCGGTAATACATTTCAGCGCATTTGTCTTCAAACAAACGCCCTAACACCATGTCTTCATATAACCGTAACCCTTCTTCTTTGGTAATGCGGCTAGTGGCAGCATTAAATGTGGGTAAAGTACGCTCTTGAACCATTATTTTCCAGTATCCCTGTTGTACAACTTAAAGTTACGGTCTTAAATAAGTTGGTCTGATAACGTCTGAGCCTGTAACAGGTTAGCGTTTGCAAGAGTCAACAATCAAGCTTTATTTATGCACCAAAAAAGGACTTTAGGGAATAGGTGGATTTTTAATTTTTGGGAAAGTGGGTGGTGTCGGTTTAGATACTACTCAAGTTTCCCAAACGAAATTTTAACTTTTGCGCCTATAACCCTGTGGGAATATAACTCAAAATGGGACATCTGCCCTTTGGGCTTTTTTTGTCTCACCATTCCCCTTGATAGAGTACCAATCAAGATAGACTGGTTTCTGCATACCCATTAACAATTTAAAAAAAAATGCCGCCAAAATTTCTATACCTAAATGGGTAATTGTAATTAAAGGTTAAATATGATATGATTTTTGTCTCTTGTTATCAGGGTCAACACCCAAAGGTAGTAGTTTACTAACTGCATACTAAGGAAAGTCCCGAAAAAATCAATAGACTTGTGTAGCCACAACATTTATTCCGTGACAATAGCGGTAGTTGTGGTTTATGGTATCGAAGGTCGTATTAAACAAAAAATACTAAGAATTAAGACAAAAAGCTTAAGCTTTCTAGGCGAAGGCGAAAAATTAGTACTAGAATGTGACTCAAAATTTCGGGAAGGTACAAAACAAGTAGTTGCAATATACACTTGTAGAGTAGATTCTACACGGCATTATTATGGCACGGTTTTACTGGCCTGGAACGCTCTAGGTGAATTATGTCGATCGCGGTGCAGGGGAAGTGGACTGTGCGAATTCCGCTAGATTACTACCGAATTTTAGGACTACCGTTAGCGGCAAGTGACGAACAACTGCGGCAGGCATATAGCGATCGCATTGTACAATTGCCAAGACGTGAGTATTCAACAGCAGCAATTTCTTCTCGTAAACAACTTATAGAAGAAGCTTACGTGGTTTTATCAGATCCAAAACAACGCAGTACTTACGATCACCTTTATCTCGCCCACGCCTATGACCCTGATAACGTTGCTGCTGGCACAGTAGCAGGAGAAAATCCCAAAGAAAGCCACAAAAAAAGCATTGAAGCCCAAAATTTGGGGATCGATGTTTCTCAAGAGGAATTAGTTGGCGCTTTGTTGATTTTGCAAGAATTAGGGGAATACGAACTGGTACTGAAACTAGGTCGTCCGTACCTAGTGAATAAGAACGGTGTTACCAGTAACAATAAAGGCAATAATCTAGCAGACGAAGAAATTCTCGAAAGTCCCGAACGTCCCGATGTCGTTCTCACTGTTGCCCTTGCTTGTTTAGAACTAGGACGCGAACAATGGCAGCAAGGTCACTACGAAAATGCTGCTGTATCCTTAGAAACTGGTCAGGAATTGCTAGTTCGGGAAGGGTTATTTGCCAGCGTACAAGCAGAAATTGAGGCAGATCTCTATAAATTGCGACCCTATCGAATTTTAGAGTTACTAGCACTACCTCAAGAAAAGACTGCCGAACGACACCAGGGTCTGGAATTATTGCAAAATCTTTTAGAAGATCGTGGCGGCATTGATGGTACAAATAGCGATCGCTCTGGTTTAAACATAGATGATTTTCTACGTTTTATACAGCAATTACGTAACCATTTAACAGTCGCAGAACAACACAAGTTATTTGAAGCCGAAAGTAAACGTCCTTCTGCTGTTGCCATTTACTTGGCTGTTTATGCTTTGATAGCCAGAGGGTTTGCTCAAAGACAACCCGCTTTAATTCGGCAAGCAAGGCAGATGCTAGCGCGTCTGGGCAATCGCCAAGATGTACATTTAGAACAGTCGCTATGTGCATTACTCTTGGGACAAACCGAAGAAGCAACTCGCGTTTTAGAACTGAGTCAAGAGTACGAAGCTTTAGTTTTTATTCGGGAAAAATCTCAAGATTCTCCAGATTTGTTGCCAGGGTTATGTTTATATACAGAACAGTGGTTGCAACACGAAGTATTTCCCCATTTTCGAGATTTGGCAAACCAGCAAGCTTCTCTCAAAGAGTACTTTGCTAACCCACAGGTGCAAGCTTATTTAGAAGCATTGCCAAATGATGCCCAAACAACTAATGAATCTGGTGTAATTAATCCCCAACTTTTTCAACAGCCACAAACAAATAATCCACGTTTTCCTAAGAATTCAACTGGGACTTTTCGACAATTCGATCGCAATCCAACACCCGACCCAAATTTACCAGAACCACCAACACAACAAAGGCCAGAATATTCAAACTTCTCGCAACCGAGATCGAATTCATCTGAAAGTGCCAAACCAGAAGTAACTGCTGCACCGCTTCCTACTGCTGAACGCATGACCAGACCTAATAATCAGCATTGGAATGGTTCAGGTAGGACTACTACACCGAGTCAAAACCAAAAGCGTAGGCGAAGAAAACCTACTCAACCTGTTAGTAGAGAACGTATACCTGATAATCGTCCTCGTCCTCGTCCGCGGCGGCGGCGGCGAACTTTTGCTAACACTATAGAAGGGAAAACACGGCTGGTATGGAGAGTGTTTATTTCCTTAGTGATTATCTTAGTTTTCTGGGTATTAGCTACAACAGCTTTTGGATGGATAAAAAACCTATTTTTCCCCACACCACCTAAGCATGATTTACAGTTATTTGTACAGATAAATCAACCACCAGTATTTATTCCTGACGTAAATAAGCCAGCATTACCAGAAGGTACTTTGACAAATGCAACAGCACAGGAAGTAATTCAAACTTGGCTGTCTACGAAAGCCGCAGCTTTAGGGCCTAATCATCAAATTAATAGTTTAGACCAGATTTTAACTGGTTCAGCGTTGTCTCAATGGCGGCTGATTGCTCAACAAAATAAGTTAGATAACCGCTATCGCAAGTACGATCATAGCCTGAAGATTGAATCTGTAGAAAAAGGTGAATTATTTAGCGATCGCGCCGCTGTGGAAGCTACAGTTAAAGAAGCCACACAGTTATATGAAAATGGTCAATTTCAAAGTTCTTCTAATGAAAAGTTGCGAGTCCGGTATGATTTGATTCGATCCGGAAGTAAATGGCGTATTCAGAGTATATCGGTTGTCGATCAAATAAGTTGAAATTTTTAGATAAAATCTACGATTTTACTTGTCCTCTAAGGGTTTGAGGCTAAAGATGTCATAAATTATAAGAATCCTTTTAGAGGAAGCATTTGAAGAGATTAATATTGAGTAACTTAGTTAGTTATTTGGCTTACTTAACTGAAATAAATTGTGCTTCTACTGTATCAGTATTAATTTAATGGAAGCTTTACCCGATAATTGGGCAGATATTCAACCTGATACTGTATATCTTTCAATCAGTGGACTGCTAGTTTCGTTTGCAAGCGAACAAATAAAGCTAGCATTAAAATACGATCGTAAAGGGAAACATTTAAAAGCTATTGATAAAGGACAAGTCTCTCCTCGTGGTAATGTTGGGTTGGTAACTTCCCAAGAATCAGGCTACGATTTAAAATCTAAAGTCTTAGGTAAAGGTGGCGACCGCCGATTTCATGCAAAATTTATTGATGGGATATTACACTTTCCTGGTTTGGTAACAGAACATTAAAGCCATATCTATGACAAGACTCGAATTAAAAAATCATCCAGTTTGGCAAGATTTAACTGAAATATTAGAAAATTTAGATAGCAATAGACTTGTTCAAGAGCATTTGGAACAATGTAAGTATAAAGTATCTGGCTACTGGGATGAGCAAGATGAATATTATGAAACAATTACTTTACCTCGTAGCTTAGATGCAGAATTAGTCAGCAGTTCTATTGGGGTTAATCAAAAAGAACGCTTTTTACAGCTAAAGTTTTTCCTCTTAGCTTATAGTGCTGATACCACACAAGCACCTAATAATCACACTCAAAAGGTTGGTGAGTTAGTTCTTGTTTACAATGAAAATTTGGAATTTGTTGATGAAAATTGGCTTTTAGATATCGATTCTCCAATGCTTATGAAATAATATGACTCACTTTAATACTTTAGTTATAATTTTAGGATATCTGTTATAAAGACAGGTATTATTATCATTAGATCTAAAAGATGTCATCTTAGTTATACTCTCTTTCAAATCAAAAGATGCGATAGCAATCAGATAATTATTCCCCAGAACTTTGCAACACTTCTAACAAACTCTTCAACATCAAATAAGCAGAAGTTCCTCCCGGATCTTGATGTCCAACACTTCTTTCTCCCAAATAACTAGCTCGTCCTTTTTTCGCCTGCATTGGTATAGTTTCCTCCAACCCTTTTTGGGCAGCTATTACAGCCTGTTGCATAGCTTCCACAGTACCCTGGTTTTCTTCTACAGCTTGCCGAAAAGCTGCCACAGATGGAGACAGCACATCTACCATTGTTTTGTCTCCCAGTTGGGCTTTACCACGTTGCAGTACGCCGTCTAAACCCGCTTGTAGTAGCTCTAACATATCTTTTTCTGTTAGTTCTTGCTTAAGAACTACTACTGCACTAGCTCGCAAAAACCAAGTGCCGTAAAGAGGACCACTGGCACCGCCAATAGAGGAAATCAAGGTCATACTCACGGTTTTGAGAATGCTGCCAATGTCTTTGTCTGCAACATTGGGTAACTGAGCGATCGCTTTTTTAAACCCACGATCCATATTTATCCCGTGGTCAGCATCTCCGATCGCTGCATCTAATTCTGTCAGATATGTTTTATTCTGCTCTATTTCCGATGCAAATGCCTGCAACCATTGTAATATCTGCGCCTGAGTCACCATATCAAACTCCCCACCGCCAACTCGGCGTTTTTACTGGTGCATCCCATAGCCGAATCATCTCATCATCTACCTTCAATAAGGTAATGGAACAACCTTGCATTTCGAGAGATGTAATATAAGAGCCAATCAAATTTCGTACAATGTGCAATCCTTGTTGTTGGCAGATTTCGGCAAGTTTGCGGTAAACAAGATACAATTCCGAAACAGGAGTTCCACCCATACCATTGACAAAAGCTAACAAGCGATCGCCTTTTACAAGTCGTGGGTCGATGAGTTCGATATCAACCCATTCTCCTTTGTCTTCATCCCACTCGCGCACTGTACGAGTGTACGCTGCATCTTCAATAAGCGATCGCGTCAAAATTTCGGTAATCTCATCTACTGATTTTAGATTAGTGCGTTCGGTTCCTGGCTCACCGTGAATACCGATACCTAACTCTATTTCGCCATCGCTCAGTTCAAATGTCGGCGTTCCTTTGGCTGGTGTCGTACATGATGTCAGAGCAATTCCCATACTCCGCCCATATAAATTTACCCGACGACACAAATTTGCTAATTGTGATAAATCATACCCTTCTTCTGCTGCTGCACCGCAAATTTTTTCCGCCAGTACTGTTGTTCCTACACCGCGTCGTCCTTGGGTATACAAACTGTCCTTGACTGCTACATCGTCATCAATCAAAATATTTAGCGATCGGATGCCCTCAGCACGGGCTAATTCCGTTGCCATTTCAAAGTTCATCACATCGCCACTGTAATTCTTGACGATATAAAGAATACCAGCCCCTCCATCTACTTGTTTGGCTGCTTCTAGCATTTGGTCAGGGGTAGGTGAAGTGAAAACTTCGCCAGGACAAGCTGCATCAAGCATTCCTCTGCCCACAAAGCCAGCGTGCATCGGTTCGTGACCGCTACCACCACCAGAAATAATTGCTACTTTTCCTTGAACAGGTGCATCAGCTCGATAGACAAAAGCAGGGTCATAGTTGACTTGAATTAAATCAGAATGAGCGACTGCCATACCCTCTAGACTTTCGCGTACAAAGTCTTCTGGCTTGTTGATCAGCTTTTTCATGGTTTGGTCACTTCTGACAAACAGTATCTAGAGTCAGTCAACAGTTAACATTCCCCAGAGGGTATGCTGCGATCGTAGTGCTAAAGAAAGCATAAAGACCAACAGATGTAGGAAGCCTTACCCAACGGACGAAACTGACAACTGATAATCAAGATACACGATTGCAGACCATTTAAACTTCAAATGGAATTTTTCAGATTTCTTTTAGTTTTTGCAACTTCATTAGACTTGAGATACAGCAGATTACAAAGAAGTGAGGTAGAGATCAATACGCTTGGTGTTAACGATATTTAGCTTTGCAAGATCCCCCCAACCCCCCTTAAAAAGCTACGGTGTATACACAAGTATGAATTGCATAGGTTTCAACTCTTCTATTAGTTTCGTAGGGTGCGTTATGGACGCAAGTCCTAACGCACCGTCAATGATTTTCGGTTCGTTACGCTGGGATTTTAGGTGCGTTACGCTGGCGCGATAACGCACCCTACGAAACTCTACGAAACTCTTTCTTTGTTGTGCTAGTGGTTTTTTTCGACTTGTGTATACACGGTAGCCTTAAAAAGGGGGGCTTAGTTCCCTCCTTTTTTAAGGAGAGTTAGGAGGATCAAGTCTTAACTCAACTGTATTGAGGTAGAGATAATCGTAGGGAACATGGCTGTGCCCCTACCCGTACACTTTATTAGCCACCGATAATTTCGTAAAATCAAATTATTTTGGAGAAAACTTTCAAAGTTTATCTCCTAATATTTAGTCATTAGCCGTTGATTGTGGTTTACTAACACCATGCAGTTTAATAAAACTATCAAAGGCATACCACGCCAACACATACCAGGGAATAATTTCAAATTGTAAACCCTTAGCTAGTAACTGTCTCACAGCAAGGATACTCAGTCCTAAGGGAAAAATAACCCGCAAATCAATTTCGCCTTTCGTTGCGAGTTCGACTTTTTTATTTAAGTTAACAACTGCATTTGTAATGCCCACTGCTGCCTCAGAGTTACCCTCAGTAATATCAGCGAAAATAACTCCTAAATCTGTGAGTGTGTCAACTATATTCTTCAAAGTGTCATCTTTCGCATCGTGGTTGATGACAATACTACCGTGATGAATATTAGTCCGCACCTGACTAATGTAAGGTTGTGCTTGGAGTGCATTGGCAATACGTTGTATTTCCCCTTTTTGACGATGGGGTAAAGCAACTCTCAAGCGTAGCCTTCCTGGGGTATTGCTGACAATTTTTGTGGATATTCGTTTGGATAAATTGCTTAAAGCTGCTTGCTCAATAATTTTGGGCATCTCGGTCAGATTACCATGACTATTTGTCAACACACAACTGCCATCCTAATTTGGAGTTGGATTTTAAAGAAGGGAGTGGGGAGACGCGGGGACACCAGACACGGTTAACAACCAATGCCCTATGCCCCATGCCCTATGCCCTATTCCCATTTTTGAGAATTTTACACACCATTATCTGAGGTGTTGTCAACAGGGCTACTCGCAGCTTCAAATACTGGAGTTTGCTTGTCTTCAGCGATTTCTGCCCTAGCTTCGGCTACAATATCTTCCCAGGTTTCACCAAGTTCTGCAAAGGCTCCTCTGCTTTTTTCATAGGCTACAAGTCCGCCTTTGATTACAGACTTGGCAATGGGTTTACCAATTCCAGCAACGATGGGAATTAGTACGGGAGCCAGGATAACTGCGCCAATTCCAGCTACAATTCCCACAGGGCCGGCATCTTCAATGAAATCGGTAATTTTGGGTGCCATAATTAAAATTCCTCCTGTTAAGTTGAAAAATTGTCGTAAAGCTTTCTAGCATACTCTAGTTAAAAGAGTTGTATCATCTTGCCGATGGTAGAGCTTTTTTTGGTGAAGGTTTGAGAATTGGACGCAAACCGTTGACGCCTGCAACTACTGTTGAGCCGTTGTTGACTACTGTCGCCGCTAAGGGGTTAAGACCAAAGAACACGGCAACAAACATCGCTGCGATATTAGGAAGGGCAACGATACTGGTGTTTTGATGAATTATTTGCTTGGCTTTACGAGCGATCGCGATCGCTTCTAATAAACCATGCAAGTCATTTTGCATTAACACCACATCTGCTGTTTCCCGTGCAATTTCCGAACCGTTAGCGAAGGATACTGAAACATCAGCGTAGGCTAAAGCAGGCGAATCGTTGATTCCATCGCCTACAAATGCAACTGTTTTACCTTGTTCGTGTAGTTGGCGGACAACTGTCGCTTTTTGTTCTGGAAAAGCTTCGGCGTGGGTATGCTTTGGCGCGATCCCCAGTTGAGCAGCCACAGCATTAGCTGTTCGCTTGTTATCTCCAGTGAGCATGTGAACTTCTACGCCATCAACTGTCAACAACTGGGTAATTACTTCCTGACTTTCAGGACGCAGAATATCACTATAGACTATTCTACCCTGAAGTTGATTGTTACTAGCGACGTAAATCAGCGAGTCTCCTGACTTATGCCCATTGAGATGTTCCATGTCTACGCCTTGCTGACGCAAAAAGCGCTCGCTACCGACGTAAACAGTCTCGCCGTCAATCTCGGCTTGCACGCCTAAACCCAATTGATAGTCCCATTTACTCCGGTTGGGGATCGCTATTTGCTGTGCTTCGGCATACCGAATCACAGCTTCAGCTACGGGGTGCGTCAGCCGTTGTTCAGCTGCCGCAGCTAGTTCTAACACCCGCAAGTCTGATGTTGCAGCATTGAGACTCTCAACTCTGACAACTGACACTTCACCTTTTGTGAGAGTGCCCGTCTTATCAAACACAACTGTATCAACTGCTGCTAGTTGTTCTAATGCCCGACCGCTACGAATCAGGATGCCGTGCTTGGCTGCATAAGTCAGTGCTGCCAGAACTGTTGTTGGGATTGATACTCTAATTCCCGTGCATAAATCTAGAGTCAGGACGCTAGCTACCCTTGCTGGGTTGCGAGTCGCGGCAAATACCCCGGCACCAAGTAACAAAGTTGGCACAACAGCTTTTTCGGCAATTTTGATGGCATAGTTTTCCATGCGGGTATCATGGACTGGTGCTTCTTGCATTAACTTGATGCTTTGTCCGGCACGGGTGTCATTACCTACCCATTCCGCCAAGATATAAATTCGTCCTTCGCGCATCAAGGTTGAGGCAAAAACTGGCTGTCCTTTTCTCTTTAAGACCGGCATGGATTCGCCGGTGAGTTTCTGCTCATCTAGCAGGGCTTTACCCCGGAGGATAGTCCCATCAACTGGCACCTGTTCCCCAGGATAGACAATGACTGTATCACCACGTTGTACATCTTGAATCGGGATTTGTTCTTTGACGCCATTGCGTTCAACCCAGACGAATTGTCCTAAGGAACTGAGTAAATCTAGAGTTTGCAATTTAGAAGAACGGGCAGTACGATCGCGGATGTTTTCACCGATTTCAATTAAGCTCAACATCAACGAGGGTGTGAGAAATTGACCTTGGACGGTGGTAATTGCGATCGCTAGAAAATCCAAAAAGTCAATGTTCAATTTCCGTTCCTTGACAATCCCTTCCACTGCCCTTTGGAAGACTGGTAAGGTTGCAAGGGCAATGGTTCCCGCCACTATTAAAGGTGGGATCGGTAGTCCCAACGGTCCTCCTAGCACAGCTAAACCGGTAGCCATAGCCGAAAATTGCATCCCAGGCCAGGAATTTTCTGCATCTTCTGTTGGTTGGGTAGCTAATGAATTGTTAGCTTTGGGCACAACTATTGCGACTTCATTGGCTGCCCCAATCAGATAACTCAAACGCGATCGCACCTTCGCATCTGCAACTGAACTGGATTTATAATTCACAACTAACGCCGCCGCCGCCGGTTTGATTCGGACATTACCAAAGAGGGGATCGGCTTCTACTAAAGCTAAAAGACGTTGAGCATAGTCGGCATCGTAACGTAATCGAGGCACGCGCAACCTTATCCTTCCCGGAATTTGATGAACAACACTGTAGGAAACTTGAGCAGTATGTGTGCGGGAATGTCCATTTTTCTTTGCCAGAGAAACTTTGCCATTCTTTTGCACTAAAGGAATTATCTGACTCTGTTTCTCTACAATCTCCTGAGATTTTTGAACTCGTAGGGATGGTGGTTGAACTGTGACTTGTGCCATTCGTTATATCTCGTATAGGTTTACAAACTTTGTTGTTCAGGGGACTCTTGATTTACGACAGCAAACCATTTGCCAATGTCATACAGTTGATAAAGTTTTGGATTTTAGATTGTGAAAAGCTACTTAGTAATCGCTTTTGGCTATCGAACTATCACAATCATTTTTCTAATTCGTATCAGTTATTGATGTTGATTCCTCAAACATCCCTCTAACCATCCCGATCGACAGGGGTTAGTTTCTCCTCCGGGAAACTAGGGAGATCGAGACTGAAACAAACTCTATTGACAGCCAATCTGGCCAGATTGGTTACTGGATTAGAGATGTGCTGATGTCTGATATGCTAAGGCCGATCGCATTGTCCATACCTGCTGTTACATCCCTGGCAGGTTCAATCACACCGACTATGCGATATTGCTGCTTCAAAGACGCTTTATTTCCAGCAACTCGATCAGACGTTGCTGATATTGTAAATTTTGACTGATCCCAGACATACATAATCGGACTCGGCTCTTGTGTGTATGGGTCATGCTATGAGCTACCCTTACAGATTGTCTGTAAGTGCAATCACTTGAATCTAGTTGTGAGCTAGAACCCTCCATTGTTGTCCTCCAGTGTTCCTAAAGTGTGGAACCGTCTATAACGGAAAGTTCGCCATCATGGCTAAGGAATAAGACAAAGTTGCAGGCTTCAAATCAGCCCATAAACTTGATATGTGTAGAGTTGTGTTCTCTACTTTTGTCGTCCGACTCTCTTGTTGAGTTGTGTCTTCTAACACGTTTGTGTTGTTTGATTGTGCCGTATGACTCACATTTAAAGTTGTGTCCTCCAACACAGTTGTAGTATCTGTTTGTGTTGTCTGACTCAGTTCTTCTTGAGATGTTTGTGGTTGTGCAACTTTGATGGGATCGCTAGGCGGATTAGTTTGCAAAGCCAACTCCATGAGATTTACCCAATGGGTGACGCTAATCTGACTAGGCTGATAAGAAATGGCGATCGATGCTGCACCACTATTCACACGCACGCCGATGGTTTGGGGATCGTTGTTAATCAACCTCTCTAGCCGCCGCCCATAGGCACGATCTTCAGCTAGTCGAGGCAGATGAAATCTGATACGTCCTGGAATTGCATGGACTACACTGTAAGCAATTTTTGCTGGCTGTGTTATTGAATTTTTACCCTTCAAATCTCGCACCTCTTGGTTCTGACCAAAAGAATTTCCCTTATTTGTGGAGTGGCCGTCTGGCTTGCCCTTTAGTTGTTGTAACTTTTGCGATCCCAAAACTTCTTCAAAAGAATCAATTACCTTACGAGTTGCTTCTGCGGTAATCATATACACTGGAATCGCTCTCAAGCCGCTGATCCCCAGTCCACCTGTGACTGCTAACCCTGTCATCAAAGGAATCAAGGAAATAGACTGTTCCTTCCAAAAATCAAGGGATTTCCATGCAGCAAAGGGATCTGCCTGACTGTTTGAGGTGGTTGAAACTTGAGCTTGGTGAATATTAAATTGTTGCAATAGCCCCAACACTTGTGGCAGTGACAGTTTTTTTGGCTCGAAGCTGACAACTATACTAGCTGTTTGCTCATTGACAGCAACTTCTTTCACCCCATACTGCTGCCGCAAGCCTTGGGATATATTTTTGATTGTTGATTTGGAAATCCCCTCACTAGCGCGGATTCGTACCCGCCCAGCAGTCGTATGAACAATTTCCAATCTCTCTGAAGTTAGTTGCACTTGTGACTGTGCAGTTGTGCCACTTTTACTGGTATTTAGTTTTACTTCATCACTTTGATGCTGATGAGAGGTTAAGTCAGGAGACATACTTTTCTGCGGACTTAACCTCTCGTGACTACTAATAATATTGGTCATTTACCCGATAACTAGACCCAACCAAAGGTTAACGTTAGGTTAAGTATAACTTAAACTCTCCGTAAACCATACATTTTAAAGAATTATTTCGGATTAAGTCTTATTAACTACTCGTTGTTGGTATTCTTGCTCAGTAATCATATCGAGAGTGTTTTCTAGGCGGTCTACAAATACGATGCCATCAAGGTGGTCATATTCGTGTTGAAAGATACGAGCGACAAAATCGGTTAATTCTTGCTTTTGTAGATTGCCTTGGCGATCGCTGTATTCCACTTCGATAGCTTTATACCGAGGAACTAATCCCCTAATGCCTGGGACACTTAAACAACCTTCCCAATCTTTGACAACTTCCGTTGAGTGAGCAATGATTCTAGGATTAATCATAGCAGTAGGTTCCATTTCTGGAGCGTTAGGATACCTGGGATTAGGGCGGGAAGCCACAATAAATAAACGATAGGATTGTGCAACTTGGGGTGCAGCGATTCCCACGCCGTTAGCCTTGGCAACAGTAGCCATTAAGTCATCGATTAATTTTTGGATACCTGGATCTTGAATATTATCAACCCAAGCAGCTTTTTGGCGCAGTGTGGGATTGCCTAATTGAATGATTGGTCCAGACATATAAAAACTCCTTTGGTAAATTAGGCATTGGGCATTGGGCATGGGGCATGGGGGGATGTGGTTCGGCTTCTCTACGAGACGCTACCCGTAGCTTGCTTCTCTGTAGGGGTACGCTCACCAACCGGGGGATGAGGGAGATTTAAAATTGAAAGTTTCAAACTTTAAGGCTTAATGTTCAAACTTTAAGGCTTAATATTCAAACTTTAAGGCTTAATGTTCAAGTTCAAAGTTTCAACACTCAAGCTTATCTCCCCGATGCCCAATGCCCCATGCCCCATGCCCGATGCCCAATGCCCAATAACATTTATCCTTCACGTCTTACAGGTAAAGGAGCCGGTCGGACTGCTACTTGGACAATTCGTCCATTGCGCTCTACTTCTATTGGTAGGGGGGTACCGATTTTGCTATTTTCTACTAGCTTCTGTACTTGTTCAATTTTAGTAACAGGCTGGTTATTGATGCTTTTAATCACATCACCTGGTCTGAGTCCAGCTGCGGATGCGGGCGATCGCGGCATAATTTCCACGAGTAAAACGCCTTCATCTGCTGTAAGATTTAGGCGATCGCCTGCGATATTTTTGAGTCTTTCTTTATTTTCTGGTGTCAGCGTCACCATTTGTACGCCTAAATAAGGATGATCGACTCTGCCTTTAGCGATTAATTCTTGGGCAATTCTTTGCACCGTGTTAATGGGAATGGCAAATCCCAAGCCTTGAGCGCCTCGGAGAATGGCTGTGTTCATTGCTATTACTTGACCGCGAGCATTTAGTAATGGGCCGCCAGAATTACCAGGGTTAATTGCAGCATCGGTTTGGATGTAGTCAACTCGCTTATCACTAGCCCCAATATCGCTACTAGAACGACCTGTAGCACTAATAATCCCAGAAGTTACGGTATTATTCAAGCCTAAAGGATTACCAATGGCAATTACTGGCTCTCCTGGTTGTAAAACATCTGAGTTTCCTACAGACAAGGTTGGTAGGTTATTGGCGTCAATTTTGATCGCAGCTACATCTGTTACTGGATCTTCACCTAAAACTTTGCCGTCAAAAGTCCGACCATCTTTGAGTGTAACAGTCACTCGATCTGCACCGTCTACTACATGGGAATTGGTTAAAATTTGACCTGAGGAATTAATGATAAATCCAGAACCGCTACCCCGCTCTACCCGTTGTCTCGGCTGTGGTACTGCGTCTCCAAAAAACCGCCGAAATAAAGGATCGTTAAATTCGTCTGGTACGCGAGAAGTAATTGTTCTGGAAGAATCAATCCTAACTACCGCAGACCCAGCATTTTGCACGACTTTTACCACAAAATTAGGATCTCCAGATGATGAGATAATTGGTGGAGGAGCAATTACTGGATTGGGAGCAATTGTATTTTCAGGTTGAGGATCGGTTTGTTGGCTCTCAATGGTTTTGGCAGGTAGAAGAGAGCAACTCCCCAGCAACAGCACTATTGAGAGCATCCACAACCTGTGGGGCAAATCCTTTATATTCAGATTTTTGAGCGTTAAGTCATGGTTTGTTGTCTTCATGTGTCGTTGCTTCTCCCTTGTCAGTCAGTGGGTGTTAGGATCTTGCCTACCGGGTATGTCCCAAAATGATTACAACTTAAAAGTTTGTTCTAGGTCTAGGGTATCTCGATGCTAAATTAGTGCTTTCTCTTCTATTGTGACGATTAGCAGCAAAGGTGGTGGATTATGGAAATTTCCATAGAAAATCTGTGGACTCAGGTACTAGAGCGCCTAAAACTTGAGCTATCCCGACCTACCTTTGAAACTTGGATCAAAACTGCTAATGCGGAGCGATTTGAAAATAATTGCCTGGTGATACGTACTCCTAATCCATTTGCTCGTAATTGGTTGCAGAAGTATTATGTCAACACCATTGCTCATGTAGTACAAGATATTTTGGGCTATCCTGTAGAAATTTATATTACTGTTGCTCAAGGTGATGAAGTTTCTCATGTTAACGAACGGGAGGTTTCTTGGGAATCACCAAATCCTACCAATATTTCTGAACCAGTTTCTCATAACATCCAAAAAACTACGGAATTAAACTCTAAATATGTTTTTTCGCGTTTTGTAGTCGGTGCGAACAATCGCATGGCTCATGCTGCTTCTTTAGCAGTTGCAGAATCTCCTGGAAGAGAGTTTAATCCTTTATTTTTATGTGGCGGCGTTGGTTTGGGAAAAACTCATCTGATGCAAGCTATTGGTCATTATCGTTGGGAAATTTCTCCCGGTTGTAAAATATTTTATGTTTCTACTGAGCAGTTTACTAATGATTTAATTACAGCGATTCGTAATGATAGTATGCAAAGTTTTCGAGAGCATTATCGAGCCGCTGATGTTTTATTAGTTGATGATATTCAGTTTCTTGAAGGCAAGGAATACACTCAAGAAGAATTTTTTCATACTTTTAATACTTTACATGAAGCAGGGAAGCAAGTTGTGATTGCTTCTGACCGTCCCCCGAACCAAATTCCGAGTTTACAAGAACGTCTTTGTTCTCGGTTTTCTATGGGGTTAATCGCAGATGTGCAAACGCCGGATTTGGAAACAAGAATGGCGATTTTGCAGAAAAAAGCTGAGTATGAAAATATTCGCCTGCCGCGCGATGTGGTTGAGTATATAGCTTCTAACTATACTTCTAATATTCGAGAATTAGAAGGAGCTTTAATTCGCGCACTGGCTTATATTTCTATTTGGGGTTTACCGATGACGGTGGAAAATATCGCACCAGTTTTAGGGCCACCGAATGAAAAAGTGGTGGCTACCCCAGAAACAATTTTGACAGTTATCGCTGAGAATTTTGATGTTTCGGTTGATGACCTTAAAGGTAACTCACGACGTAGGGAAATTAGCTGGGCGCGTCAAATTGGTATGTATCTAATGCGTCAACACACGTCTTTGAGTTTGCCGAGAATTGGTGAAGAGTTTGGTGGTAAAGACCATACAACGGTAATCTATAGTTGTGATAAGATTGCTCAACTCCAAGAGAGCGATCGCACTTTAGCACAAACACTACGCCAACTGAGCGATCGTATTAATATGACCAGCCGTCCCCAAAAATCATCGTAAGTCAGAATTATGAATTATGAATTAGAAGTTTTCCACAACCTATGCCTTAATCATTGAGCCTTAAAAGTTAAATAATTGGTTGAAAATATTAAGTAACGTATAAATATTGATTAAATTTCACTTAGCTTGTGGAAAAAATCTTACTTTTTGGGGAAAAATCTGTGGAAAACTTGAAGTTTTTTTAATCAAACTTAATTAAGTATAATTACCTTGTGGAAAAGCTTGGGTGTTTTTCCACAAGTTTTCCACAGGCAAGCAAGTAAATGTAAACCTGTCACCAACAGATCCAACAGCATCTCTTCTTCTGGTGTACGATTGGGACGATGGTCTAAAGTTAAAGCAAGTGCGTAGACGCAAAGCGGCTTGTCTAGCGGAAATTAGTAAAAAAGTTAGAGATTTATTTGATAAAACACAGTCGCTACCAGGAGTACAAGATATTACTGAAGCGGAAATAGCAGCAGAGATTGAAGCTTACCGAAGCGGAGAATGAAAGTTGTTATTGACACCAATGTTTTAGTTTCTGCTGTGCTTAAGGGTAGAGTACCAAGAATAGTTATTCAGTTTATTTTTGATAATCCTGACTGGAATGGATTGTTTCTCAAGAAATTGTAGCGGAATATAAAGAGGTGTTAAGTCGCCCTAAGTTTAAGTTGACAGATGAAGTCATAGCGTCATGGTGGGAAATTATTGACACATTTCCAACGTTAATTGATGTAAATATGGAAATTGATTTTCCTAGAGATAGAAAAGACGCAAAGTTTTTAGCTTGTGCTTTAGCAGCCGAGGCAGATTTTTTGATTACGGGTGATTCTGATTTTAAGGAAGCGCAAACTTTGGTAAATACAACAATTATTTATGTGTCTTGATTTAATAGCATAGAGGGCAAAAGGGCAAGAGTATAAAGGGCTAGTAAGTGCTAAGGGGAGCCGCAACCACAACCCGAAAACCCACATAGTCGTCTTTATAGGTATGTGGCCGAGTGTTGCGAGCAGCCGAACGGCAACTCCACGGATTAACAGGCCATGAACCACCACGCAACAGCCGATTATTATTCTCACTCATCCAAGGGGTGCCGTCTGCTGGCGCTCCGTTATAATTTTCGTGCCAAGTATCCTGACACCATTCCCACACATTACCATGCATATCAAATAGACCAAAGGGGTTTGGTGGAAATTTTCCTACATCTTTTGTTTGCTTACAATATTCACCCTTTGGCGCAGAACCATAGGTATAGTTTCCGTCATAATTCGCTAAATCAGTCGTAATCGTCTCACCAAAATAAAATGGAGTAGTCGTTCCCGCACGACAGGCATATTCCCACTCTGCCTCACTAGGCAAGCGATAAGTTTTTCCAGTCTTGTTAGACAATCTGGCACAAAACTCAATTGCATCATCCCAAGACACCTGTTCAACAGGCCGATTTGGGCTTTTGAAGCGCGAGGGATAAGGTTTTAAATCAATATTTACCTTTTTCAGGCCAGCTACAATAACCCATTGGGTTTGTGTAACTGGAAATTTACCCATGAAAAACGGTTGAATTGTAACAGTGTGCTGTGGACTTTCAGAATTATATCGTTCTACCTCATTTTCTGGGGAACCCATCAAGAATTTACCACCTGGAATTTTAACCATTTTCAGAACTACGCCATTACCCAAATTTTCTAAGAAAAACTCGGCTAGTTTGGGACTGCGATTGATTTGATACTTTTTTCCCAAGCCAAACAATCCTGATTTGACAGTTATTGTGGCGGTGTCGAACTCAAACGGCTGAGTTTGAATACCTGGCAAAGAAACACGTGTAGATGATTCTCTTTGTTGTGGTTTGTGTAACTCTGCTTGCTGCCTTTGATATTCCGTTTTTTCTTGAGGTAATCTTTCTGCTTGTTGCAGAAGTTTTTCTGCTTGCCGTTTTTGATATTCTATTTCTTGTTCTTTCTCTAAGCGAACTACATCTTCATCCTTAAGTACATAGTATTGTTGTAATTTTTTTAATTCATTTTTAGCTGTTTCATTCAATGGATATCCTTGTTCATGTACAAATTTTGTCAAAAATAGCCTGTATTTGTCTATATTTTTCTTATATATACCGTAAGGTTCTAATGCTTTATCTCGGACTGTCTTGGCTTCTAAATCTGTTAATCCTAAGTTTTCTTGTAAATCTTTCAATATTTCCGATTCCACAAGAGAAATCTCGCCATCAGACGCAAATTCTTCAGCCTGTTGACGATACTTATCTATGGCGGCTTCTCTACTTACCCGTTTTTGTTTTTGCTGACGCTCCTCAATTAGTTGTTTAGCAGCAGACTTAATTCCCTGAGCTACATTTGTGAATGCATCGTCTTGATTATTCCAAGACCTAACAGGTAAGGCATTTTTGGGCAGAGCTTGTAGTTTACCAAATGGCGCGTTATCCCAATCAACGCTTCGCAGAATAATTGGAATGACGCAAGCCTCTCCAGCTTCGTGACGTTGTATTGCTGTGGTAACTTCAACATCCCAGCAGTATTCAGAATGTATAAAGTCTGCACTTACGAGCAATAGAATGATGTCGGCTGCGTTTAAATTCTCATTAATCAGCTGATTCCATTCTCCTCCAGGTGGTATCTGGCGATCGTCCCAGGTTAAAATTATACCTTGCCGTTTCAAGATACCCAGGTGTTTCACTAGTTCATTCTTTAGGGGTTCGTCGGCGTGGGAGTAGGAAAAGAATACTTTGAGCGACACCAACGATGCCTCCGTCATTTTGCGTCTTTAGGAGTAGGATAAATGAAGCTTTTTACAAATTATAGTATTTTTGCCTGATTTCACGGAGTAGAGACGTTGCATTGCAACGTCTCTACAAAGATTTTGATATCATGCACAATCGGTTTCATAGATGAAATCAACAATGCCTAATATTTTTGACAAATTGTAATCGTTTTGTTGCTAAAGCGATCGCATCTCAAAAACACAAAGAATAGTAAGTAGGGTATGTTGTAGCCAAGCGCCGCACAGTCAAAAATTGAAGGTGCGTTAGCCTACGGCATAACACACCCTACATCTTAATTACGAATTATTACGGGACTGGTGCGACTTGAACGCACGACCTAGCGCTTCAGATTTGTGTGAGTTTCCCCACTCTCTGGACTATACCTTCACCATAGGTTTTTAACCTTTAGGTGGTGGCTACCTAGTCTCTACACCTTCTTGAATTTAATCAAGCTTGGCTCGGTATTCCCGTGGAGTGTCAACACTGTGGTAAACACACAACCACTCCTACTTTCTATCAATAGTTCTTATGAAACTTTTTACAATTGCACAAGCATATTAAAAGAAGGAAATTTTCACTCTTTAGGGTTCACCGAATTCAACCACATTCACTCATAAGGTTTCCCTTATGGTGCCCGATTATTCAGGAGGCGCTCGCTCTATCCAACTGAGCTACAGCCCCAAAAAAATGCCATGTTGGTGATTATAGCATTTTCACTGAGACTGCCAACAATTATCCCAAGGCTGACCGCCGACTTCTAAACCACAAAGAAAACTTTGTGCTTTGAGGATAATTTGAGATTTTGTCCCATTTATTTTTCGTAATTCTAAATTGAGCTTTCCTTGCATTGTGTCCCGGCAACAATATCTTAAACCTTCGGCTGTGGGCGCACGTAGGGGTGTACCAGGTAAATCGGTGGTTCCTGTCAATTCAATTTCGTAATTGGAGTTAGTAGCTTTCATTTGCCATTTACCCCAAGGCTGAATTTCCCAATCAACTTGGGAATTCCAGGGAACGAATTCATAAAATTTGCCTTGATAGTGCAAACCAATCATCGCTACAGATTCCATCCACCACAATACACCCCGCCGTCCGCCACCAGCAGTTAAGGCTAAGTCTGGTTCGCCCTCGAAGCAATTACAATTTAGCCAAAACCATTTTTGGGGAAAAGCACCACCCCAATTTTTTTCGCCGTAGGCTGGGGCGTTGGTGAATTCGTAAATTTTGCCATTCCAGTCAATTTTACCGCTGGCTAATCCGTGAGCCATCAAAATTTGCCATCCAGGTTCAAAAATCTGTAAAAATGACAGCCAGCCTGCGGTTGACTGCTGAATGCTATCTTTATCGCCCCAGCCGTACACTGGTTGAATTTCGTACTCCCAACGGCAATAATTATTAGTGGCGCGATCGCGGATAATTCCCTGATTTAATGTCGCCGTGGCTTGATAGCCTTCTCGAACATAATGCTCAAACTCTGTTGGTAGAAGGTACAGGGGAGAAACTTGTAAATCAGTCTTACCCCAATGTCCTAAACCCAAAACATCCCGACTAGCCCAGAATTTGTTTACATCGGGAAAAGTACGGCATAAATACTCATCATCCGGGCCGAGGATTTGGGCTGCACCGCCACTGTAAGGTTTATCGCCGATGGGGTCTTCAATGGAATACATGAAGGCGAATGTTTGCCCAATTTCCGGTAAAGTGACGCGGTAATACCAGCCTTCAAAGAAGCGGCGACTACTTCCATCCCAGTGATAACCAGAATGGGGCGTTTGGGTTGACGGAAAGAAATTTAGCGGAATAGTTAACATGGATTTACATAGTTGCTGATTTTTTCAGTATGCGCGACGATTTGGACATTAATGAGGCTTATGAAATTTTGGAGTTGGAACCCGGTGCATCGCCAGCACAGCTGAAGCGAGCTTACCGTAAACTGGTGAAAGTTTGGCATCCCGATCGCTTTTTTGATCGAAAGCAAAAACAGGAAGCAGAAGAAAAAATCAAAAAAATCAACGCAGCTTACAACAAGCTCAAGTCTGAATACTCATCCGAGCCTCCCACTACTGTAAATCCATCCTCATCTTCGCCGAAAAACCCTACAAAAGTATCTGTCAAACGTTGGGATGCAGAAGCTTTTTATACTTTAGGGGTAGAGAATGCTACTAATGGTAGATATGAGGATGCGATCGCTGATTTTACCCATGCAATTCGTCTCAATCCTCACTATATTGATGCATATAAATATCGTGGGTTAATTTGCTCTCAATTGGGATATGAATATAGAGCCACTTCAGATTTAAATAAAGCTAGAGAGTTAGAACAAGAGTTCAGAAATCCAGGTTTTGCGCGTAGTTCGTCATCACCAAGACGTGTATCAAAGCCTAAACTACTAACAAGATTTTGTCAGGGAATCAAATCTTTACTGCGACTAAATCGGCGTTGGATATAAGATTAACAATTACAGCAGAATTCAGAATAGCATTTGTGCCTAGCTACCAGACTTAGATACTTGGGAATACTAGGTACAGTGAGATTTGGTGCTGATTTATTGGTATGAGCGATCGCTTCGATATAAATTATGTTTACGATATTCTTGGGTTGAAACCAGGTGCATCTTTTGAAGAGGTGAAGCAAGCTTACCGCCAAATGGCTAAGATTTGGCATCCAGATTGTTTTCTCGAACCACAGCAAAAGCTAGAAGCGGAAGAAAAAATCAAACAAATTAATCAAGCTTATGCAAGGTTAAAGTCTTGCCAAGCAAGTGAGATAAATCAATCTGCTTACACTTCTACTAAAATTGATTCCACTGCGTCCAATGCTGAAATTTTCTACAAACTCGGCATGGAGAAAGCTAAAAAAGGAAAGTATGGTCAAGCAATTGAAGACTTTACCCAAGCGATTCGTCTCAATCCAAACTACTCTGAAGCCTATAGATACCGAGGGCTTGCTTGCTCAAAACTAGGATATGAAAATAGAGCCAAGTCAGATTTTAAAAATGCTTTAGAACTAGAACTAAAACAGAAAAAAACAGCATCTAAACCTCCATCCCCACCGCCAAAAGCATCAACATCTCCGCCACCTAAACCTACATCACCACCGCCAAAAGCATCAACACCGCCATCACCTGAATCACAGTCTCAAACTTCACCGTGGAAATGCGTACACACGCTGACTCATACAAACGGAGTTTTTACAACTGTAATCAGTCCAGATGGGCAAACTCTGGCTAGCGGAAGTAGCGATAATACTATCAAGATTTGGCATCTCGACACAGGAAAATTACTAAGTACCCTCATTGGACATACAAAATGGGTAAGATGCCTAGCCTACAGCCTAGATAGCCAAACTCTGGTTAGTGGCGGTGATGACGCTAACATAATCGTTTGGCAAGTGTCTACAGGCAAATTACTCAAGACTCTCAAAGTACATTCAACTCCAGTTTTTTCTGTAATTATTAGTCCAGATGGTGAGACTATCATAAGTGGCGGTACAGACACTACTATCAAAGTTTCCCATCTACGTATGGGAGAATTGCTGCAAGTCCTCAAAGGTCATTCTTCCTTGGTTTACTCCCTTGGTATTTGCCCAAAGCAGCAGATTTTTGTCAGTGGCAGTGCAGATAATACCATTAAGGTGTGGAATTTACAGAGTAGAAAACTGCTGCAAACGCTCAACGGGCATTCAGGTTGGGTGATGTGTGTTGCCATTAGCCCTGATGGGCAAATTTTAGCTAGTGGCAGTTATGACCAGACTATTAAGCTATGGGACACTAATACAGGTAAGCTAATTAACACTCTTGCCGGACATCGTAGCTATGTTTGTACGATCGCTTTTAATCATGATGGTCAGCATCTTGCTAGCGGTAGTGCAGATTCTACAGTGAAGCTATGGAATATTACCACTGGACAAAATATTTATACCTTAGATAACCATGCAAATTGGGTTAACTCTGTTGCTTTCAGTCCAGATGGTAAAACCCTAGTTAGTGGTAGCCGAGACATGACAATCAAAATTTCGCGCTGTGATGTTTAATCACAAATAAAAAATTGAGATTATTTCAACAAATTACTAAATTTTCGATCCATTTATAAGGCTACTATTTGATTTTGGAAAAAATTTCCTACACTTTACTCTTGCATTAACCTGTTGCATATTGCCTATTGCCCGCCTCTACTCAGACTCAAATATCAGTTAACAGCATAATAACGTCTATCTCTAGGATACTCTTTCTTTTGATGAAGTATTAACTCACTAGAGATAGAGCCACTTTTTTAATCGCAGAGGTTATTCTCAGAATTACCAACGGTTGGGTAGCTAAATAAAACTCAATTTTTATCAGCAACACACATTTTTCACATCATCAAAATCCTTTGTTTTTATAAACTTTAGTTTCTAAATATCGTATCGAGGAGTGAAATCAAAAGCTATGTCTATTCCCAATGAACGCGAAACAAAAAACAGTGAAGTTAGACAAGAAACTTACACTGGCACTAATGGTAATACTCATACCCACCTGACACGAACCACTGAAACAGTTAACAACACAACTAACCCCAACTCTTACCAAAACGGTTACGTACAAGGTCGAAATGCTGAGCGTAGATACCAAGAAGTTAATTTAGCCGAACGGGATGACAATAATACTAGTAATGGTTTGCTGATGGGTATTATCATTACATCGTTATCTGGTCTAATTATTGGTGGTTTGTGGTACTTTAACCAAGTTAATAACGCACCAGTTGAAAATAGTGCGCCCGTCACAACCCCTGCACCGACTAATAGCAGCGCAACCCCTACCGAATCTCCTCAACCACAAACGACAATCATCGAAAGAACTAGGGAAGTACCCGTTCCTGTTCCTGTTCCACAACAACAGGCTGTACCCCCATCTGCACCACCCCAACCAAATAATATTAATATCACTGTTCCACCCCAGCAACCAGCGCCTTCTGCAACCCAGTCAACCCCTAATAGTACCCAAGAGCAAACTACTAGTCCAAGTACTAAGACTCCTACTTCCCAGAAGGATAGTTCTACTAATACCACTACTCCAGATACCCAAAGCGACACTTCTAAAACCACTACACCTCAAGGTGTAGACCAGCCAAACAGTACATCCGATAGCGGTTCTCCAGAGAATTCTGCTCAATAGTACTTCTGAGTTTTCAGCCCACTTGACAATGCTGGTATTTACAGCAACAACAAGAGGGCTAATTTTTAAGCAATATTTCAGGATTATTGCAAAAAATTAATGGTGTTGAATTTTAGTAAATATGTAACCAAGTTGAACAACTGTGGTGCTAGATTAAGAACAAGGTACAAACAGGTTAAAAGTTAAGTAAAACTTTTGAGTTAGAGCCTGTACCTCCTGCTCTAATTTTAGAGCGATCGCTCTTAGGTTGTGGCATCCGTTGAATGTGTTTTAGCCTTGTGTTCATTGAGTAATTTTGGAGGTTTTAGAACGCACAGCCAGAAAATGCCTGCCTAGTTGGAATATATGTTAAGGATGTCAACTTTCCGTAAAGCGATCGTGGGTAGTGTCCACCTTTAGTTGAATTATTAGCTCTGAATTATCCAACCTTCAAGAAACCGCCCAAGCTGCCGATATCTATCCATCGTAGCTTCAGGCGGTTTCTGTTTTGAGTATTATGCATTGAAATTGCACTATGACCAGTAAGCACCGTCCTTTGCCCTTGTCATTTACCGTTTATTGAAACTAATGACTAATGACCAATGACTAATGACTAATGACTAATTAACGTAATAACAGTCACTTCTGGCGGACAAAATAGGCGTCCTGGTTTATAAGTTCCTAAACCACGATTGACATATAATTGATTTTCTTCGACATTGTGAAATCCTTGCGCCCATTCCCAATATCGCACGACTTTCGAGCAGTCTCCTAGTAAAAGCGTTACCCAACGCCGTAATTTTTTGGGAATTTTTTTGAGAAGCTTTTTATAATAAAATACCAAAGGCCCAATGCCAGGAATTACGATGTGACCACCGTGGGTATGACCAGATAATTGCAAATCTACCCGCCATTGTTGCAATATCTTAGCTGTATCTGGGTTATGGGATAAAACAATGCGCGGCGTAACAGAATCTAATTGATTCATGACTGGCGCAGGATGAAATTCCCGCGACCAATAATCAGCTAGTCCTACTAGTGGTAATTCTTTTCCTAGTGGATAAGCGATTTCATTCCAAAGCACATGCACTCCAATGCTAGTTAACGCTTTTGTAACTTCTGCTTGGGAGTGGCTGTAATAAATATCGTGATTGCCCAAAACTGCATAAATACCACAGCGACTTTGCAAATGTTTTAATCGCAGCACCAATTGATTAATCGGCGTTGGGTCATCAGTTACGTAGTCACCAGTTAATAGAATTAAATCTGGTTCAGCTTCGTTAGTAAGTGCGATCGCTTTTGCTAACATATCTTCCGATAGTCGCAAACCATCGTAGTGAAAATCTGACAGCTGTACCAGCTTTGTACCTTCTAAAGATGTTGGAAGTTCCGGTATCTTAACCGTTACTTTATCTACTCTTAAATGTCCTGTAAACAACCAATGCATAAGCCAACCGATACTCCTCATACCAGCGCTTACAGCTTACCAAAAATCAAAATGCAACTTGATAAATTGCAATAATTTATGTCATCTATTCCAAATATAATTACAGCAGTTTTCAGGTATTTCAGCCGCGATGGACATGGGGAATAGGCAGTAGCCAGTAGGAAGTGGTGTAGTTCTCTTGGTTGAGAAGCACTGTAATTAATTGGCTTAGATTCTCAAGCTAAACTAAGCGCGTCTTCATTGAATTTGTAGCTAATCGTGAGTCAGGATAGTGACTGAAATTAGGCTGTTTTATATGGAATTTAGATATTCCTCACTCACTTTGTAGGGTGATTATAGTAACTTCTGGGCGGCAAAATAAGCGTCCAGGGAGGTAAGTTCCCAAGCCACGATTGACGTATAACTGATTTTTTCCCAAGCGATGGAAACCCTGCGCCCATTCCCAATGGCTGACTACAGAAACATTTTCTTCCAAAAATCGCGCTTTACGCCGTAGTTTGTAGGGGATTTTTTTGGCAATCTTGCTGTAAACCAAGGTTGCTGGGCCAATTCCGGGAATGACGATTTGACCGCCGTGAGTATGACCAGATAGTTGTAAATCCACTCGCCACTTTTGTAATATCTCGGCAGTATCTGGGTTATGAGATAAAACAATGCAGGGTGTGTTTGGGTCTAGCTGGTTCATAACTAACTCAGGATTGAATTCCCGTGACCAAGAGTCGGCCAGTCCAACTATTGGTAATTCTTTTCCTAGAGGATAGGCAATTTCGTTCCAAAGAACGTGAATTCCAATGCTAGTTAACGCCTCTGTGATTTCTGCTTTTGCGTGTTTGTAATGGATATCGTGATTGCCAAGAATACCATAGATACCAGAGCGACTTTTGAGACCCTTGAGTCGAAGTATTAATTGGTGAATTGGTTCGGGATCGTCAGTTACGTAGTCGCCTGTCAATAAAACTAAATCTGGTTCAGCTTGGTTGCTAACTGCGATCGCTTTCTCTAGCATATCTTCCGACAGCCGCAAACCATCGTAATGAAAATCTGACAACTGCACCAACTTTTTACCTTGTAACGTTGCAGGCAACCCTGCAATCTTAACCGTCAATTTCTCTGTACTCAACGGCCCAGATAACAACCAATGCATAAGACGTTCAATAAACCATAATCATAGAGCTTATAGCTTAGCGGAACATCGCCGAATTGTGTGTAGGAACTAAGGTAACTTGTTGAAAATTTCATGAAATTCGCAAATATTTGCGTCTTTTTACTTATTTAAATGCAAATATTACTGTTTTTTTGTATTAACAATCACTTAAAATTTATTTTTATTGGAACGAAGTACGCAGCTAGGTTAGCACAGTTAGCTTCCATGAGTTGGATTTCTTAGCGATTCTGCTTAAAATAATTATTCTTTAATCTAAAAATAACTAAAAAATAGCGCTATCTTCCCATGAAGATAACGCTATGATTTTGATTCATTTCAAAAATAAAATATTTAAATGGCTTTGCTAAATGTTCTTGGTAGATTGGCTGCAATTTTGTTTTTATACAGCACTGCGACGGGTTAATAAGTTCCACAAGAAAACCGCTACAAGCGCCCCTAAAACTGCTACTACGATCCCTGGAATACTGAGAGTAGGAGCTGCTAGAGTTAACGTTCCCGTACTTAAAAAGATACCCAAGCTACCACCAACAAAAGCACCGATAATTCCTAATAAGATTGTTCCGAGAATACCGCCGCCTTGATGACCAGGGTAGATGGCTTTAGCGATCGCACCAGCAATTAGACCTAAAACAATCCAAGCAAGAATATTCATGATTATTAATTTGGTAAAGGTTTTTTACTTACAAATTAATATTAACAATTTAACTATTATGGCTCCATCCCTCATGCGAATTAATTATTAATATCCACAAGTAGTAGTTAAATAAGCCCTAATTCATTTGATATATCCTCCTATTGAAGTAGATAATTAAGCAAAAAAAGCTCCTAGTTGGTCTTTAACTAGAAGCTATCAAACTATTGCTTGGTAATAGCAGTATATTCATTTTGAATTAGCTATCTCCTCTACTAGAAGTGTCATTTCTTATTAGTCATTGGTTGTTAGTCATTCGTTTTTGAAGTTTTTCTGCCAGAAATGCCCTTGGTAGCTTGTTTCTTTGTAGGGTAGCTAGCGGACTGGGCTTAATACACATCACCGTAAGCAAGGCTGATGACTTGTTTGTTTATCAGGAAAGGCAGAAGGCAGGAGGCAGAAGGCAGAAGGGAATTCTGACTCGTGTCCTCTGAACGCGAGTGCGTCTCCAAGAGTTGGGAACAAGGGTTTAAGACAAGAACACCAAATTTCAAGAAAGGTGGCCTCAATTAAGTACGGTGTTGAATCCCCGATCTTATTGAACCTTCTGCCTTCTTCAACCCTTGTATTCAGTAATGACTAATATCATTTTACGAAAATTTTATACATATAAATCTACCGTAGGGGCGCACAGCTGTGCGCCCTTACCAAGGTATTTGTATCAAGTTTAAAGTGAAACAGTATAACGACCAATGACAGCTACCTTCATTTAGTACTACTAATCTTCCATTCATCTCGATGCATCCGAACTCTTAGCAACTTGCTCAAAGACCAATGGATTATCAAGTAAATCAAACTGCTCAAGGTCAATAGCATTACAGCTAAAATCGTCTTATATGCGTGAATATACCACCAAAAAGCCTTGGCTTGGGTTGCACCTAGCCGTACAAACTTCAGCAAATTTTCTAGATTAACGCTATTGGAACCGTGCAACGATGCTACTGTGTTTTGATGTGCAATTGTCATTTGAATTACTCCTTGAATCCCAAGCACTGAGGTATTGATTAAAATACGGTAAATCTATCGAATTAACGTTGTTTATATGCAATATCTCATAGCTTAATGCAACAAGCAAGTGTGGGATTGAGTATTAGTATTGAAAATTAGGTGTTTGCAGTGCCGAATCCTAGCTTCCAATCCCCAGTTCCCAATCTCCAATTCCCCATGCCTAATCAAATTTGGTTATCACAGTTGCAAAAACATAGAGCGATCGCAGTTATTCGCGCTCCTAAAATCGAATGGGGACGAGAAATGGCTATGGCTGTAGCGTCTGGGGGAATGCAGCTAATTGAGATTACCTGGAATAGCGAGCGCGCCGAGGAATTAATCACTCAACTACGTTCGCAACTACCAGGCTGTACTATTGGCACTGGTACGCTATTCAATGTGCAGCAGCTACAAAAAGCGATCGCTTCTGGGGCGCAATTTTTGTTTACACCCCATGTTGATTCGGCAATGATTCAAGCAGCGCGAGAAAAACATGTGCCTATTATCCCAGGAGCGCTGACGCCTACAGAAATTGTTACCGCTTGGAGTCACGGTGCTAGTTGTGTAAAAGTGTTTCCCGTGCAAGCGGTGGGCGGGGCTGATTATATTAAAAGTTTACAAGGGCCGCTGGGTGAGATTCCCTTAATTCCTACTGGTGGCGTCACCGTGGAAAATGCCAAAGAATTTTTACAAGCAGGAGCGATCGCCGTGGGTTTAAGCGGTGAATTATTCCCCAAAAAGCTTGTCAGCGAGGGAAATTGGGAGGCGATCGCAACTAGGGCAACAAAGTTAATGCAACAGTTGAGTTAACTTAGAATCAAATCATCAAAAATTCATGTCTATTAAACTAATAGATATGGAAAGAAAAGTGAAAACTGAAAACTTTCCTAAGACAAGATAATTTGAGTGTGAGTGTATCTAGTATGAAAAAACTAAATTCTCCTGACTGGGTGCGTCATTTAAAAATACTTCTCGCTGGTACAGCGCTGTCTTTAAGTGTTTTTACTACTACTGGAACGAGTGAAGTTTGGGCAAATTCTAAAAATCAAGCCATTGCTCAAACAATCCAGACATTACAAAAATCGGAGAGGCGCTGGATTCAAATTAATCTTTCAAAACAACGATTAATCGCTTGGGAAGGTGACAGAGTTGTTTATGGAAGTGCCATTTCTTCTGGTAAAAAATCCACTCCTACTTTAGTTGGTACTTTTAATATTCAATCCAAGTTCAAAACTACAAGGATGAGAGGAAGAGGCTACGATGTTCCTAACGTTCCTCATGCTATGTTTTACCAAGGTAACTACGGTATTCACGGTGCTTACTGGCATAAGAAATTTGGCACTCCAGTCAGCCACGGATGTGTAAATCTTGCACCTAAACATGCTAAATGGCTATTTGGCTGGGCATCAGTAGGGACACCAGTAGTAATCCATAAGTAGTAAGTGAAGCAGTCCAAAGCCAATTTAGGCAAAATTATAAATAACTGGAAATCAAGACAATTGGGAGATTTCCAGCAACATTTTATGCTGGGAATCTTCGGAATCGGAATTACTCGACTTCAAGTAAAATGTAGAGTAGGGCATTAATACAAATGTTGGATTTTAGAGTTGAGATTTTGGATTTCAAGCATGTTTCTTGAAGAAGAATCATTCGTCAGAATTCAGGAGTCAGAATGCAATCTAATGTGGGATTCAGACCCGCCACTGAATTGTTGCACCACAAAATTTTCAATTTTGTGGTGGTGTAAAAACGCCGTTTATTCAGACGTTCGCGGACACAGCGAATCGCGGCTCTATCCGCCAGCCGCACAAAATACCTTTCCTGTATTCTGGCTCCTGACTCTTTAATTCTGTTTCATAAATCTCCAAAATCCTATCTCTGCCAATTTTCGATGCAACTATTTGCCTAAAACTAATAAGCGTAAATCCTGGCAAGTTCTCTGTAATTACAAATGCAAATAATAATCTGGGGAAAATTTGCATTTCGTATTGAGGTTACAGATTCGTTGTCATTAGCGATCGGTCATTAATCGTTAGTTAAAACTCATCATTTAACTAAGGACAAATGCTTGAGCGTAGGCTTATGACCAACAGAACTTTGTAACAGAGGACTAATGACTAATGACTAATGATTAATGATTAATGACTAATTAGTTTAGAAGGTGAGGCATAATGCAATCCTGGATTCGCAGTGGTGGAATTCGTTCCTCAAAAACTTTTTGTACAGGCGTAGCGTTGATGGTGGCGACTTTATTTTCTTGGTCACCACCGTTAGCAGGTAGCCCCAATTTTGCTACAGCCAAAGCCACGTCACGCGATGAAAACAGCATCACTGTGTCTAGTATCAGCCAAACGTCCCAACCTCGCTGGATTGAAATTGACTTGTCAGAGCAACGCTTACGTGGATGGGAAGGTAAAAAGCTCGTTCATTCATATCGAATTTCCGCAGGTAAGCGATCGACCCCCACACCCTTAGGTAAATTCCGGATTAATTCTAAGTATCGCACTCACCGGATGCGAGGCAGGGGTTACAACATTCCTGACGTTCCTTACACAATGTATTTCTATAGAGGCTACGCCATCCACGGTGCATACTGGCACAACCGTTTTGGCACTCCAGTCAGCCACGGTTGCGTAAATTTACCTGTTAAGCAAGCTCGCAATCTTTACAATTGGGCTTCAACGGGAACTTTAGTAGTGGTACATAGATAATTCGTAATTAATAGTTGCAACTACAAAGCAGCAATTTTTATCTTGATGTATGGATGGGTGCGTTCAACAAGTTTATGCATCTATTCATACATCTTGCTAGACTAAAAAAACATTTTCCAGGGATTTAGGAGCTATGAGCGCCACAACTACTTCTGTGACTTTGGAAGAGTTTCTGAAGCTCCCCGAAACAAAGCCTGCCAGCGAATATATTAACGGTGAGATTATTCCTAAGCCAATGCCAAAAGGAAGACACAGCCGCTTGCAAGGCAAACTCTGTGCTGTTGTTAACGAACTCACAGAGAATCAAAAGATTGCCTATGCATTTCCTGAACTACGTTGTAGCTTTGGGGAGCGCTCGATTTTACCCGATGTAGCTGTGTTTGCGTGGGAGCGTATACCGTTTACTGTTGATAATCAAATACCTGATAATTTTGACCTTCCACCAGACTGGACAATTGAGATTCTCTCACCAGAACAAAAACCTAACAAAGTAATCGGTAACATTTTGTACTGTCTGAAATATGGCAGTCGCCTTGGATGGTTTCTTGACCCTGATGACCTCAGTATCTTGGTATTTTTACCAGAGCAACAGCCAGTGTTACTCCAAGGTGATGATTTTTTGCCTGTATTATCAGAGATTCAACTTGCGCTAACCGTCAATCAAGTTTTTGGATGGTTAAAGATGGGTAGTTAGGGGGCAATACAGTTGAGTTAAGCATTTCTTCCTTCTCTGTGCGTTCTCTGCGCCTGGAGTGGTAGCCTGCGGCAAGCCGCTGCGCGTCTACGTTAAAAAAATTGACCTTCACAAAGGCCTTAACTGAACCGTATTGGGTTAAGGGGGATCGGGGTTTGAGGCTTCAGTGCGTAAGTCCCAAAATTATGAACTCTAGCTAAAGATTGATTTATTCAATCTAACTATGGGTGAATTTAACTGAGATTTTTATTCTTTATAAAAAAAATTATCCATCTACCTTTTGGCAAACTTTATGTTGACAACTGACTTGAAGAATAAAAGCAGTTTTTTTAATAGTTTTGATGAAAACTTATTGCGTGAATTAACTCCTAATGAAACATCTACATTCGCTGGTGGTTTCGGCCTGACAAATGATACAGATCGCACACAAACTTTCTCTACTTTTGGTGCAACAGTGCCATCTCAACGGTACGTCCTACAGCCTGGGGCTAGCAACAATTATCCAGGAGACAATGTTTTGTTTAATTCATCCAGGAATACTTATATTCCAGTGCTACAACCAGTAAACCCTAATGCTAACTACCACTTTATTACCCAAGGCGACACAACACGTCTTGTTGGTATAAATGAATTTCGACGTTGAGTTTTTGTTGTATCGCAGAGAACAGTGTTGAAAGTCTGTTCTCTGCGGCTAATTTATAACCAATTACCAATTAACAGATAGGAAGACCAAAAACTTGGTGCTTTATAGTTAGGATGTTTCAGGAGTTTTAGCTGGGCACGATGGACTGCTTCAGCTTTGGTGATTTTGCCACTTTTAAGTTCTTGATAAAAGGTACTAACAAACATCGCTGTTGATTTATCATCAATTTGCCACAGTGAGGCGATGGTGCTGCGTGCGCCAGCTCGTACAGCTGCTCCTGCTAGGCCTAGTGCTGCACGACTGTCTCCTGTTGCTGTTTGGCAAGCACTTAAAACTAATAGTTCGACTATACTTTTACTTTGATTGCGGAAGAGAGTATCAAAATCTTTGACGTTAATCTCACCATCAAAATCCAAAATAAAAGTGTCTTCAAGGCGAGAACTGAACTGACCGTGGGTTGCCAAATGCACTATGTTGAATGAAGTTGCAGAAATTTCAGTTTCTAAATTTTTTTTCTTAAAATCCCCATCCAGGAGACTAGTTGTCGAAACTCCTGCTTTTGCGATACCGTCGAATTCAGATTTAATCCCAAGTAATGGAGCAAACTTAGAAAATCCCGGCGGGGGCTGAGTCAATCCTGCGGTAAGTGCTACTAACTTCTGTTCTACCAACGGTTTCGGGTCTAGGAGTTGCAGACCTACACTCAAAGCAACTGCGTATTTCTCTACTAAATACTGCTTGCCATCGTAGAGCGCAGACATCGGTATATTACGTAATACTCCGTCCAGAACAAACACTAGGGTATTTACCCCGCTTTTTTGCAATTCTGATTCAATGGGTTTGAGCAGCCAGTTATAAACTTGTTGTGACTGGGCTTCAACAGTTTTGGTAGCAGTGGGATTAACAAGATTTTTTCGCAGTTCTACTAAAAGTTCTTCTACTTTCGTTTGGGAAATCTTGGTAGTGTAGTTTTGCAGGGGTTGTTTGGGAATTTTGACAATTACCTGGAGTTCTTGGGGAAGAATGATTGGATAGAGAATGGCAGCGCTGGGATTATTTCCTCGGTCTACCACTTGGTCAAGGGCTATTCTCTGACCTTGCAGACAAGCTTCGCGGAAGAAGTCGTCCAATTCTGCTAACTGGAGTGCTTCAATGCGCTGCCGTGCTTTTTCTAATATTTTCTCGTCTGGTTTTCCTTGTTGAGATTGCAGCAATAATTCTACTGACTGTCGGTAAACGGGTTCTACGCTGTCCCGAAAGTTAAATTGCACATCTTGATTAACTATGTCGTTATTTACTACTAAATCTTTGCGGAGAGACTGAAGAGTGTCCACAGCAGCATCATAAGCGGCGATCGCACCATTAATATCTTTTTTTGCCCAGAGTAATCTACCTAACTGCCACTCTAATGCATAGGTGATTTCTGGTGCATTGCTCCTCTGTGCTATGGCTAATCCTCGCAAAGTTAAATCTTGCGCCTCTGACCACTGTTTAGTTTGTTCGTACAAACCACCCAAACTCTTGAAGGCATAGGCTTCTGCCCGCTTGTCGCCTAAATTACGGGATTGCTCAATAGCACGAGCGAGTAATTCTGCTGAGTTTTGAGCAGAAAGTGGTGAGGAAGAATTTTTAGTTGATGCTTGCAAATAATCACTCTTGACTTTTGATAAATTTTGTGCGTAGTTAACATGGGCATAGATGCTAGCACGGCTGAGGGGGAGTTGGTCGAGGTGAGATTGAATCGATGGTAAAAGGGTTTGAACTTCTGCCCATTGTTGGCTTTCAATAAGTAAGTTCAGGTGATTAAGTTGCGCTTGGACTTTTGTTAGGGGTGAAGGAGATGCTGCAACTGTTTGTTGATAATAGTCGATCGCCTGTAACTTATCGTGTTGTTTGAGGGCATTATTACCCAAGCTGAACAGACTTGCGCTAATATCTGCCTTTGATTGCAGATTACGAGCAATTTTAAGACTTTCTTTTAAGACTTCCTCTGACTTTTTCAAATCGCCTATTACCAAAAGGGCATCACCAAGCGATCGCAAACTCACTGTCTTTTCTATAGAATCGGGTTGAGATTTTAAAGTTTGATTGACTTTATCGAGTGTTTTGATTGCACGAGGGTAAAATCCTTGAGCTTGCCAAGCTTGTGCTTGATTGATCAGCGATCGCACTACACCATTTTTCTTATCTGCTTGTTGATAAATTTCTTCCGTCTGCTCCCAAGTTGCTAAAGCCGCCTCCGGTCGTCCCATTGCCAATTGCAGACGACCTTGGATGTCTAGTGATTGGGCAAATATTTGTAGATTTGGGTTTTTATCTTGTCCTTTAAGCAAATTTAGGCTTTCTGTAATTGCCTGCTGTGCCTGACTCCATTTACCCAGCTGCTGATAAGCTAGGGAAAGATTACTCAATGTCGCTGCTAATCTGAGATTTTCCCCTTGCTGCTGATATGCCTGGACAGCTTTTTGCAAAACTTCTGCCGCCTGGGCAAAGTTTCCAGCATCGTATAAGACTTTGCCTTGTTCTACCAATGAAGCGGGATCGTTAACTACAGCTACCTCAGTAGCACTATTAACTGGCAGTTGGGCTGAAGAATTGAATGAGCTAGGAACTTTTGCCAGCACCGGTGAACTGAGAATACATAACAAACCCATTAGAAAGTAGAAAGACAAACGTATTGCTTTTTGCCTTTTCACTTTTAGAGAATTTGCACCAGCAAGTCTGCTTATTTGAGTTATGGGCATGGCAAAGAGGTAGGTGATAACTAGGAACGTACAAGACTAACTGTAGGTGCTTGGGCTACCAGGGTAATGTTACCACTTGTATCCATCAACAATCTGTGAGCTTCTACAATCTTATTTATCAGCAGTGGGATGAGTTCTTATGAGATTTGCGTGAAGTGCTGGCCTTGGTGGAGTTTTAAGGTAGCGATCGCCTATATACTTACTGCTTAAAAAGTATTTTTTGTCAAGATTCTATTGTATGAATATTGACAACAATTATGTAAATTTATAACGTCGGTATCTTTTTTCAGTAGTTTTTTTCAGCAAAAACCATTAAATTTTACTTAATCATTTATTTACTTACAAGATTTGCCTGCACGGAAGTCACTCAGCAAAATTAGTGAGTAGGAGTTACAAACATGAGTGGGCGAAAAACATTCAACGTCAGTGGCGGTATTTCTAGTACATCAGAACCCGGCTTATTGGATGGAATTGCCGCAGTTGTATCTATGACTGGAAGAGCATTACAAGCTTACCAAGAACGCAAGCGTCAAGAACGAGAAGCCGCCCTCCAACGAGAGCAACAAATTCAGCAAAAAATTGCTCAGATTAGAGCTAGCATTCGTTCTAGTTCTGCCAATAGCAAAATAGTTGTTCAACAACCGCAGAGTACTAAATCAACATCATCTCACAACGCAACTATCAATGCTCCTCAAACATCAACATCTGATGTCATCAATCAAGCTTTGTCACAGGATGCACAAAGGCGAGTGCAAAATTTACAAACCAAGTTACCTAGCATTCAGGCAGAGTATCAAGTTCTGATCGATGAACAATTACTCGATGCTTCCAGCGTCCAACAAGCTCTCCAGCAGACGGAAAAAGCATTACAGACTCAAAACTTGGCAGATGCAGAGAAATACTTGCAGGCGTTGGACGATGCCCGCATTCAAGTAATTCAGCAACTTCAAGTAGAGTGGAAAGCACAAATTGATTTTGTACAAGCAAGGCTGAATAACTTACAGCCACGTCTTCCCCATCGCATCGCTCAACAACTACAAGCGAAAATTAACTATACAGGTAATAACTGGCAGCATATTTCCAATACAGATCTAGAAACATTACATCAAGAAATTAGCGCCTTAGAGTCTCAAACTGAGCAAATTCAAGCTGCGGCCGAAAATTTAGTCGCATCTTGGCAGCAATTCCACTACAATGCCCGTATTTCCGAAATTAGCGATGGTGATGTCGTAATTGAAATAGAAACTCATGAGGGAGCAAATACCCTAATGCGAGTGGAGTTTGAAGGGCAAAAAATTGATTTAGCAGGGCCACAAGATCAACAAGGTGATTTGTCCTGTGCGAGTCGTACTGTTAATGTCATACAGCTATTTCAAGAGCAAGGTTATCAGTTGGAATGGACTCAATGGAATGGTGAACCGGTAAATCAAGAATGGCGGAATTTGGATACTGGGGCTACGCCAACCCAAACAGCCACAGACTCTTATTTGTCGGATACACCCCAACGTCGTCTGGAAAGTCAGGGATATTAAATCGTGACTCAGCCGAGATTATTGAATTTGGCGGGTTTGCTTCCCCGTTCTCGTGCCAACGGGCCGGGAACTCGGATGGTGATTTGGGTACAGGGTTGTCCGTTTCGCTGTCTGGGTTGTCAAAACCCAGATTTTTTAGAATTTCGAGTCAATCAGATAGTGACTGTAGACCAAATTTGGCAACAATTCCAACAACTGCCAGATTTAGCAGGAATTTCTTTTTCTGGTGGTGAACCCTTTGCTCAGTCGGTGGCTTTAGCTGATTTAGCTAGTCGAGTAAAAACCGTAGGAAAAACAGTAATTTGCTGGACAGGGTATCAAATAGAACAAATTAAATTAAATAAGATTCCTGGAAGTCAGGAATTTCTTAATCAGATTGATTTATTGATTGATGGATTATTTATACAACAACAAGCTAGCAATCAACTGATGAGAGGTTCTGAGAATCAAAAATTACATTTTTTATCTGGGCAAATTACAGCGGCCGACTTGGTAGATATTCCCCGCCAAGAGTGGATAGTGAGTCCAGATAGATTAACATACACGGGTTTTCCTCTAGAAAACAAAGGTTTTGATTAAAGGTGGAGTGTGTAGCAAATGAGTATTGTGGTAATTGGCGATCGCGCCACTGGTAAAACTAGTATGGTAAGAGCATTATCAGAAAATGGTAAATATGTCAAAGTATCAGACGGTAAAAACCTCGCCGGTGAATTATATAACCCATCCACTAAAGAAATAGCCAGTACAACTCAATTAGAACAAAAAGGACTAATAATAGATGTCGATCTGCCTGCCAGTGGAATCAGGCAAATGAACGTTATATGGATTGATACCCCTGGTGAATTTTGGACTAATCCACAACAACGCAAAGATTATCCAGCTGCTTGGCAAGCAATGGAAAACACAATAAAGCAAAGCAAAGCTGTTATTTTACTGTTACCTCCATACCAAAGTCTTGTCAGCACAAATCGCGTTCAACTAGCAGCCACTCATCTCCAACCCATTGAACCTTTACCAACTTCGGATCAATGGGTTAATCGTTTGCAATATTGGCTAAACTTTTTTGAACAGAACTGTCAACGGGTCAAACATATCATTATTGCCTTACACAAAGCAGATTTATTTTGTGATGTTCAAGCCGAAGGAAATCGTTGGCAATATCGGCCAGATTGGGGAGGTGCAGCACCTTGGTATGAATACAACGAACATGTATTAGGAGTATATTTTGGAGTAGCTAACCAAGTGATTCGTCAATATAAAGGTACAGAGATTGGCGGTCGCACTCAGTTTTTTATTAGTACTACTGAAAATCAAGAATTATTAGAACTTCCTTGGCTTTATCTTGCTCCCTACCTAATTTATAGCTAACTCATTGGCCAATATGAACAAAAGCGTAATTCTCAAACCCCGAACTACTGGAACTGAAGTTACAATTATTGGTTCTCGGAGTTCTGGTAAAACAACTTATCTCGCCTCCATGCTGCGCTTACCGAAAGAATTTCAAATGCAGTTTCCCGGCTTGAAAATTACACCAATTACAGATGAATCAAAAAAATTAATTGATTTGGCTAAAAATATTTTAGAAAAAGGGACAAAAATTGCTTCTACAGATGCAGGTAATGAACCATTTTATTCCTTCCAAATTAAAATTCCGCAGAGTAAAAGCTCACCAGAAATCACCTTAGATTTAACTGTTAAAGATTATGCAGGAGAAATATTTGAAATAGCGGCAGAGCCTCACAGATGGTCAGAATTAAGACCATACTTAGATGATTGGTATTCTGCACCAAATTGGATGATTATGCTGACTGATTGGGAAACTCAGAAAGATGAACGTATCTATGCACCAGCCATTGAAAGGCTACTCACAGAAGTTTCAGAACTTGCTGCTGTGCAACCGATTTTAAATAATTTGAGAGTAGCAGTAGTCATGAGCAAATGCGAACGAGGAGAATTATGGCCCTGTCGTCTCGATCCAGAAGAAGACTTATTTAAAGTGCGGTTAAAGAATACTTATAAAGTCTTAAAAGACAATTTACCATCTTCTAGATTACGATTTTTTGCTTGTTCATCGTTTGGCGTATTAAGCGATCGCCCCCGCGATCTCGATCCTCGCCCTAACCGTTATATTCCTGATGATGGCAGTTCTGCTGAGTTTAACACCTACCTGCGAGATATCAATGCATGGAAACCTTATGGCTTAATTTCTCCACTTTATTGGCTCAGTACAGGGAGGGTATTTCATGACGAGCGCCTTTAACCCTCCTGTTGATTTACCAGGAAATCAAGATATCCGCATTATCGGCCCTCGTGGTTCTGGGAAAACTGTTTTTATGGCCGCCTTAGCTTATTGGCCTAACGCCGATCCCAACAGTCCCATTCAATCAGTCGATCCTTACGACAATGCTTCTGGGGAGCTAATTGGCATGGCTAGGGACATATTAGCAGATGGTAGACAATTACCACCAACAGATCCGGGTGAAAATGCTGATTCCCTGCCAATATATACCTTACTAATTACTTTAAAACCCAGATTATTAAATCACCCAATTGCTGCTCTCAAAAACAAATCCATCAGAATCCAAGTTTCTTGTCGAGAATACCCTGGAGAAATTCTCAAAGATTTACGCAATATTTCCAGTTCCAGTTCTCTGTTAAACAGTTACTTAGATGATTGCGCGACTGCTTCCAGCTTACTATTGCTAATTGATGGTACAGCCAACAAATCTGACAAAGATTATGCCCAAGCCTTAGAAAATCTGCAAAAACAGTTAAGCGATCGATTAAGCCTTGATACTACCAGATTAAGAAACTACCGCATAGCTGTAGTATTTACCAAATGCGAACAAGCCCAACTCCGGAGTTATTGGAAAGATATCAACAATTTTGTTAACTGGAAATTTCCAGCTGTACAAACTGTTGTCAACAAATGGCGTACCCTTTGGGGCTGTTCAACTAATTACTTTTTCTGTTCCGCCTTTGGAACTAAAGGAATAAATCCTCAACCCAATTTCAAAATTAATGTTAGAAACAAAGACGGTACTTATGGAGTAATTGATAATCCAAAAGTATGGCGGCCTTTAGGCTTAGTTGCCCCCTTGTATTGGATACAAACTGGTCAAGAAGACCCGCGACTAAAAATTTAAAAATGTAGAAGGAGTATGTCATTATATGTCAGATACTATTGAAGTTTATCAATTTTCGAGAAATTTTGATAATCCCCATCCTTCAGCACAGCATAATAATCGTTGGGTGTCCGGTGGTAATATCATCGATCCAGAAAAGAAAATCACTCTTTGGAATCGAGAAGTTCCTCAAGAAATTCGCAAAGCAGTACTTGACGGTTATTTTGCTATCAATGATAGCTATCCACCAGCAGAAAATGATTTTGCTTTAATTGCGAGAGAAATAGATGATAAATACGCAGTTTTAGCAGTAGCTAATGGGCAAATCGATGACCGCGATCGCCCCACCATAGGCTATAAATATTTTTGGTTAGAAAAAACAAATCCAGATATCGATGGTATCGGTACTTTAATTTATTGGTGGCGCGATGATATCAAATATAAGTTTGATATGGAAGAATTGAATTCAGCATCAGCCCCAGAGATTTATCATGCTCAAATTTGGAATAAAATAAATTTTGCTGAACCTTGGTTAGAGAAAAAAATTAAAGAAACAGTAAATAACTTTAAACATATTCCTTGTACGGGTGTAGTTACAAAAGAATATTGGGGTGACTATCCTCCATACATCAAACTACATTACCTTAGTTTGGGTCTTAGTTTTCGCTCTGATTCTTTAAATGCTTGGGCTTGGAATGTCCAAAAATTATCCTTTACTGAGAATTTTGTCTACATCTTGTATTCGACTTCAGCAGACATTCCGCCTAACCTTTATAAACAACCATTACCCGACAAGATAATTATCACTAGTAATAATTCTCAGTCAGATAATTCCGAAAAAAATTCAGAATCGACAAGCCAAAATCAAGATACTCCTCCAGATGACGCAGAAAATAAAAATTCTGCTCAAACGGAAAATTCTGATACATCTAATAATTCCCAGTCAGATAATTCAGAAAAAAATTGGCGATCGACAAACCAAAATGAAAATACTCCTCCACATGACACAGAAAATAAAAATCGTGTTCAACCACCAGTTCAAAAAATTAAAACTTGTTTAACAGAACTAGCAAGAACGTTTCATAGTAGAAATCAACTTGATGTCAAAAAAGCCGAAGAATTATTTGGATATTTAGCCAACTACTCAGATGCAAACTGGTCTGCTTTTATAGACCAAACGACTCTCAACACAACTGCTAACCCAATAAGCGACATTTATAAAGCAGAAATATATTTAATCGTAATCGCTTACGATCAAAGGCAAAAGTGGCTCACAGATTTGTTGAAATCAATCCATGTTGAAAAGAAACCATCATCTTTTTTGGATTATTTGGCATTTCCGATCAAAAATTTGCTAAATCAACCAGCAGATAACAGCGATATTTTCCGTCTGCTTGAATTTCAAAATCAGTTGTTAAAAGAAAGTTGTAAGTATGATTCCCAAGTTCAACAACGACTTCAGGAATCGATATACTATGGTATTACTTCTTTCTTGAAAATTTTAATAACTCTTAATCTCAACGAGCCCAAGCACCAAAGAATAGCTCAACAAATTAATTACTTGCTAACCGAACATCAAAGTATTTGGAATGAATACTTCCAAGAATATGCAAATCTGGTAGCAACAAAAATTTTTTATCAGCCTAACATTGATATCAGTGCTTATAACTCAGTTAGAAAATTCTGCGAACAAATTTCAGAAATACTTGAAGAGATTAAAAATCAAAAACTTAATTCTACTAGTCGCAGAAGATTATACAGTCAATACAGACCTTTAGCTCTGATTTTTCAAAATATCAATAGAACAGATTTAGCAGAATTATTTTACCGCATCAGTGGGAGTCAAGTCCCTCAAGAACTTATTGGTAAAATCCCTCTAGACTTCCAAACAAGAATATTTCCTACAAATCCCATTCCTACTCCAGCTCCTGGGCCAAGACCAAATATAATTCTTCTTATTATAGGTATTTTATTATTTATTACTGTACCTGTAATTTACGTTGCTTATAGTAAAGTATTTAACTCAATTGGCTTTCCTCAAGTATCATGTGACCAAGCAGGAAACTGGCTCGTAGATTATCCAACATTTGAATCCTGTTATAGAAATGCAGATGGATATCAGAAAGATATAGTCATCAAAGATTTTATGCCAGATCAAATAAATATACCAGATTCAAACAGACAAAAACAAAAAGAAAAAGCTAAAGAATTTATTAATGGGACTCCTAAAGGAGATGAAAGTGAATTTAAAAGTAGAATTGCAAAATTACAAGAGTGCCAAAAAGGTAAAGCTACTGAATATGGTAATTGCTTAGATAACAAACAAGAAACTATTATTCAAGATACTTTTAAAACTCCTGAAACACAAAATGAAAATGAATGTTCGCTTAACAGTCGTGAGCAAATTAAAAAGTGCAATAACCAAGACTTTAAAGAAATAATAGAAAAAGCAGGATTTACTAACATTGACGATGAATATCTTCTACCATTAAAGCAATATTTACAAAATACACCCCAGGATGAAGACTTTGAATATAAAAAAAATAAATCATTCCAATGTTTCACATTATATACTTACGCTCAAACTACTCTTTTCCAGAAATGCTTAAAGCAATCACAAAAAGAATCAGTAGAGCAATTAACAAAATCAATGATAAAAATTCCTGCTGAAATCATAAAAAATTTTACAGTTAAACCAAATCAAAACAATCAAAGTAAGACTAATTGATAACAAATAAGAGCCTGTTGTTAATCCCATTGAGCAACCTATAAATTAAAGTACCGAAAATCCTAATATTTGATAAAATATGACCTTAACAATTAGAGCAATTTTATATTCCATCTGCGGTGTGATTTCCGCTCTTTTGGGCTGGAGTATTAGCCAGATTTTATGGCTAGATATAGGTGGGAATTTTGTCCAGTTTTTGCCCAAAAATATTAATATACCTCCATATTTGATTTTGTTTATGATTATCACTCCTTTTATAACTAGTGGAATGATAATTGCAGAGGTTTTTTTAAGTAACCCTACTCGTTATCAAGCTAATTGGCGAGTGATTTCACGGACATCTTTAAAAAGAGTGTTCATCATTGGTGCATTCTTAGGTTTACAACTAACTGGTCTGAATTGGTTGCTGTTAGCAAGTAACTGGCCTGGTGTGCTGGTGCGAATAATTTCTTGGATGGAAATTGGGGCTTTTGCTGGTTTGGCTGAAAGTCTCAGTTGGAGTTGGCGGAGTATTGATGGTAAGGGTAGTCAAGTGACTCAACGTATTGTTCGCAGCACTTTATCTGGAGGAGGTGCTGGACTGTTAGCGGCTATCCTCAGTGAAGGTGTAAATCAAGCTTTAGGCCAATATCGAGATGTTTTTGGATTTTTATTGTTTGGGGCTTTGTTGGGATGGGCTTTGTGTTTTGCTGCTATTCCTAGTTATCGGGTAGCTTTAAGGGCTGGTCATGGGTTTGAAGCAGTAAAACCGCAAACACGCCGTCCGACTACTCAGATAGGAACTCAAGCAAATCTGACTACAACACCTACAAAAATATTTAGCCCTACTTTAAAGAATTCATCTTTAAAGTTTATTCCTGATGGCAATTACAGAAATATTGAGGAGGGTTTATCAATTCAATTGCCAACATACACTAAAGCACCATTAATTATTGGTTCTGCTAATAATGTTGATATTTATATTCCACATTTATCACAAGAATGTGTAGCTTTAGAAGTCAATTTTGGCATTGTAGAAATTATTTGTTTGGCTGAAGGTTTTGTACAAATTCAAAATATTTTTTTGCCAGCCAGCAGAAAAGAAACTTTAAGACATAATCAAATTATCACCCTTTACCATGAAGATAATCAAGACAAATTCTATCGCTTTGTTTTCTACGATCGCCTGCTTGACCCCCAAGCTTAAATTAAGTATTCTAACATTATTATTCGGTTTACTTCCTTTACCTGCACTAGCTAGTTACAAAGTTATAGTATCTCCTCGTCCTGGTGGAGAAATTGTCACTTTAAAGGTTGAAGTTCTCGATGAGAATAATGTTCCCATTGAGGATTTAAAAAAGTCAGATTTTAAAATTGAAACGGCTAAAGTTAATCAAAGTTTGTCAGTTATTAATAGAATGCGATTAATCCCACCAGGCGAACAGTTAAAACCTGAACCCGCTTATGTGGTGATTCTCCTTGATATGAGTGGGAGTATGCAAGAAGAAGATGGTAAGAAAGTTAAAAAAATAAATGGTGCTATTAGTGCAATTAGAGAGTATATCAAGCTAGTGAGAGATAATAATTTACCTGTAAGCATTGCTTTAGTACCATTTGGCGAAGGAGGTCGTAGCAAGTGTAATTATGAGGTAAATCAGCAAATTATTGCCAAAAGTTTTTTCTTAGCTAACAATCAAGAATTGGAACAGAAAGTTACAGATTTATCTCAGTCTCCAACTTGTTCTGCAACAAATTTATACGAACCTTTAAAAGCTGCTGTACAGTATTTAGGAAACCCAAATCAATTTAATAAAAGCGAAAATAATAATGAATTGGATGAAAATACAAATACACCTCAGATTCCCCCCAAAGTAGCTGTAATTTTATTATCTGATGGCTATCATAATAAGAATCGAGAAACTGAGGAAACACAGTTTTCTGAAGTAGAAACGGTGCTAAAGGAAAACCCGGCGGTGAGAGTTTATGCTTTGGGCTATGGTGAATCTTTGCAACATTTACGCGATCGCGCCTACAATTGTGATATCACTAATTACCAATTAACTCAAAATAATGCAGTTGATTTAATTAGTAAATGTAGATTATCTGGAAAAAATATCACAAATTTTATTGTCGATCAACCGCGTTTAAAACAAATAGCAGAATTAGGTGGAGGTATTAGTAAATTTCCTGATAATGCCACTGATGCTGTTAATAGTTTGGAAACTTTCTTTAAAGCTTTAAGATATTATGAATTGCAATATAAACAAGTAGGTGCAGAACCAGCAGAAGAATATCAAGTCAAAGTTAGTATTAATTCTCCTGATAGAAAAATTGATGCTAGTTCTCAAGCAGTTACTTTCAGAATACCGAACTTTTCTATTCAACTACCTTTTCTTCCCGATCGCTTCATTATCCTCACTTTAACTTTAGCAGCATTAGGAGGCACTTTATGGTGGTTTAAAGGTTGGAGCCAACAACTTAAAAAAGATGCTGAAAAATGGTTATAAAACAGGAGTCAGAATTCATAATTCAGGAGTCAGAATTTAGAAGTCATAACTTTGAATAGCGACTGCCACGCAAAGGTGCAAAGGAATAAAATTATGTCAGAATATACCCTAGTTGTGAGAATTACCCAAGCAGGAAATAGAGAAATTAACTATTCTATTGAGTTGAGTGGGCTAGATGAAAATTATCCAGATGACTATTTTCGCCACGAAAAAAATCGTTTAGCCATTAGTCAAGCTATTGAACAACAATCAGCAAGAAAAGTTACTTCAGCTAACCTAAAATCAATTATTTCTACGTGGATTTTAGATATTAAATCTGGTTTACATAGAACTGTAGTTACTTTAGATTTACCTCCAGATATCTCTTCACCTATACAAACTATTACAACTCAAGCTAGTAGTAACATCACTTTACCTGCCAAGCAACCTACTCGACAACCATTAACGCCAGCAACTGTAGTTCAAACTGCTAACAATACTACTGTTCAGCCTGTTAATTCTACTAGTAGCATTCCAAATCCAAGTAGTGTAAATAATTCTGAAAAACCAAAAGAACCACCTCCAGATGTCCGCGCAGATACTAACAAAGCTGATTTTTAATCAAGGTTAGTGAATATGCAAACTGAACTTCCGTATAATAAGTGCAAGCAAGAATTACAAGATTTGTTGCGATCGCGTTATCCGTTGATTTTTCTACGTTCATCGGAAGAAAGTCGCGCTATTCGTTGTGCAATAGAGGCTCATCTAGCAATTCTGAATACTCAAGATATTCAAGATGGAGAGTTAGTACAGTGGAGTACTACCCAAGGCTTTCAACAAAGAATAGAAACATCAGCAACTGCTAATCAAGCGCAATGGCAACGGTTGGGTAATCCACCCGATCGCAGTCATAATCTCATATTACAAGCATTGGAAGCCTTAGAACATCGCTTACAGGAACAAGTAGCTAAAAATCTTAATCGGCAACATACTTATTTATTGCCTGATTGGTCTGTATTGTTGGGTGCTGATGACCATTTAATAACGCGAAGACTCAAAGAATTAATCATAGCGATCGACCAAAAAAGACCTTTACCAAGAATGTCTTTAATTATTATTGGCTCAGATTGGACAATTCCCACAATTCTTCGCAACATAGTTCATATTATAGATTTACCTTTACCTGTAGAACAAGAACTTTATGATAATGTTTTTAGCGTTGCTGTCGAGAAATATGGTTTAGCAGAAGCAGACGCTTGGAGATTAGCAGAACAAGCTCAAGGTATGCCCTTACAAGCAGCTATTCAATGTGCAAAGTTATCAACTATTCGTAATCTTTGGTCTCAACCAGAAGAAGCCGGACAATTATTATTGCAAGCCAAAAAGCAAGAAATTAGAAAAACAGGAGTTTTAGAATATTATGCTCCTCAAGGTCAGGGTTTGAGAGATGTCGGCGGGTTAAGCAAAGTTAAAGAATGGATATATAGTCGTGAGTCTTGGTTTACACAGGATTCCCAGCCAGAATTACGTCCTCGTGCTATTTTACTGGAAGGTTTTCCTGGTTGTGGTAAAACTTTTATTGCCAGAGCGATCGCTCAAGAATGGCGTGTACCTCAAATTAATTTTGAGATTGCTCGATTACAGTCTCGTTGGGTAGGTGAATCAGAAAGTAATACTTTTCAAGCACTCAGAGCAATTGAAGCATCTGCTCCCAACATCCTGTTTATGGATGAAATTGAAAAAGCATTTGCTGGTGTTGGTGGTGATAGTTCAGGAGTTAGTACTAGACAGTTTGGGACATTTTTATCTTGGTTAAACGATCACGAATATCCGATTTTTTTTATAGCTACTTGTAACGATCGCGAAAAATTACCTCCGGAATTATTTCGGGCTGGTCGCTTTGATGAAATTTTTATAGTTATGCCACCCAATACAGAAGAAAGATTTCAAGTTTTGCAAAAGCGTATTAGTGCTTATAAATTACCACCAACCCCCTCAACCACATTGGAATATTTAGTAGATCGGACAGCAGGGTATTCAGGAGCAGAATTAGATAAATTAGTTAGAGAAGCAATCTATCTCGCTGAATACGGTCACTTACCAACTAAAACTCATTGGGAAAATGCTTTAAATCAAATTAGCCCTCAATATCGGACTCCAAACATGCAACAACTTTTGGCTAAATATTTGAAGTTAATCCAAGGTGGTGGTGGTAAAAGCGCATCAGTATTGGAAATAGGTTTTTTGGAAAATCTTATTCTTGGATCTTGAATTTTTGATTGAATGGAATACGCACTTTGATAATTAAATTATTGTAGGGTAGCACAGATTTTCTACCCTACCGTATTTATTGAATTGCAAATTTATCTAAATATTCTTCCTTATTAAAACTTTATCCCTTCATAGGTAAAGTATTTACTAATTCTGAATTCTGATTCTTGTTTTATTCTTTTTTGTTAAAGAAACTTGGATGGTTTTCACACCAGTTTCTTTAACTTTGGGAAAGTTGCTAACAGATTGATTTCTCTTGTTTATTCATAACAATCCCTCTGATTCTGCGAATTTACGCAAACGCGGTAGACACTGACGCTGATAAAAACTGCTCAATGTCGGAATTGAAAGTCCGAATTCCTCAGACAACTCTCTCCAGCTAACTTCTGGGGGTAGGCGTTTAAGAATTAACACCTGACAATTTACATCTGGACGCCCTTTGATGTAAGTACTGCGGAGTTCTCCATCAGAGTCTGCGTTCGCCCAGTTCTCCAACTCTTCCAGAATTGGAGGCGTTTCGGGGTTAGCCGGTAGGTTATCTACAGGATCGATGGTTTCACTTGTTCCACCAGATGTAGACTGACGAATTTTAAGAGGGACTGTTGTGGCTTGTTCCCGGTTTTGATTCAGGTAAAAGTCTTGCAGTCTCCTTTTTAGGTAAGCATTCAGCCAGGTGATCACAGTACCATAAGCGGGGTCATATTTTTGACCTGTCAAACCTTCACAAACATTACGGCAGAAATACAACCAAGTTTGTTGTAGTGCGTCTTGATAATAGGGAGTACTTTCCCTCCAGAGTCTACTTGCCGTCAAACGAATAATCTGTGTGAGCAGCTTCTGACGCTGAGGGCTTCCAGGTGGGTATCCACAGGCTTCGGTAACTAAGCGGCGTAGCTGTTCATCGAATTGAACCATGACTATCTTCAGGAACAAAGCAAGAATATCTTAGTATTGCCTATAACAACGCCTTAGAAAATTACCTTTCATCAAGAAATTAGGGCATAGGGCATAGGGCATAGGGTGATGGGGATGAGGAGATGAGGAAGTATGGGGGGAAGGGGGGAGTGTGGGAAGCAGGGAGTAGAGGGGAGAATAATAACTCCTGACTTAACAGTCAACACTCCCCAATGTTTTTAATACAATCCAAACCAAGATAGAAAATTTTCCCACCAAGACAATCTCAAATTACTTACATTCAGTTTCATTTTGTTACGAATGTCTTGGATATTCCAGTTGGTGAGTTTCGCTAAAGTTTGCGCTTCTTGTTCAAAACGCTTGGGTAAAGAACGCTTATATTCTCTACCTGCCTGACACTTAAGTTCTCCTTGGAAGGGATGTTGCAAAACATAACGCCCTTGGAAAGAATCACGATTACCAGTTTGTTGAAATATCAAGTCTTCGGGGAATTTGTCGCGAGTGTAGCGCACATGCAACCGGGAGATGAACACACTACTTCTAGGAAACGGACGACGAAAGTTAGGTGGCGCTGGCACATTACTTGGAGAATTATCATCTAGCCAAAATACGCCTGCTTGCTTGAGTTCTTCCTGGGTTAGGGGATCGGCAGAACAGGGATCGCAATTACTCATGTCCCAAGCGTATTCCAAAAAACCAACTTTCTTGTCTTCTTTGGTGTAGGCGGTTTGAAACATGGATTTGTAAAATTCACCAAATTCATTTTTCACAAATACAGGAATGTTGGCATCGGAGGGGATTTTCACCGTTCGGTAATTAGTGATTTCTGCCTGTCCTTCCGGTGAGAGGATGTAAACAATTAAATCTTGCTCTGTGGTGGCATTAATCATGCCCAAACGAATTGGCAGCATGAATCTGGGTGACTGATAAGAAATTTGTAGCGGGCGAAGGAACTGATAACCAGATTTCTCGAATTTATCTAAGTTGACTTTAGCAACAAAGAATTTCATGGAGGAGCGGATATAGGGTTTAAGTAACTGTTTTGCTCCTCTAGGAATTTTGTAGCCATTGCGTTGCAGCCAAGTTTCCAGTCCGCCAGATTCTTTAGCACTGAGAATTACAATGTCATATTCACCGACGTTAAAACGTGCTTCTACAGTCACACCCAAACTTGCATCACCACGTCTTGCACCCGCTGATTCATTACTTGCTGTTGGTGCTGGTGCTGCTAGTGGTCGGGCATAGTCATAAAGCGGGGCACAAGGATCTGAGTCGAAATATTCAACTAATCGTGGCGCACTAAAAGCATCCAAACGTTCAATAATTTTGGGTTCTGTGACGCGGACTTGCTCTTTTTGTATTACCGTTGGCACGGGCACCACCATTGCAAAATCTTTGACTTCGCCTTGAAAATCATTTGCCATTGTCAGGACGGTGCGATCGCCATTCCGCGCTATTACCACCTGAGATGCTTTGTTATAGAGTTTTGTATCAGCTTTGGCTACATAAAATCCACAAAATGCCCAAGCTGTTGGTGCAAAGCACAAAACAACCACAATTGCCAATAATAATGGCGTCAAAAATCGCAAAAATTTCATTTTATACCTCTGTATTTTTAAGTTGAGAGTTAGGAGTTAAGGGTTAGGAGTGAGGAGTTATAAGAATTCTCGTCATCTTCTACACCCTGGGAAGCTAAAGCTAGATTTTCCTCATCTCCCGTTTGCCAAGAAAACCTTGGTGCTGACCAGAGAAAATCTATCAGGATGGTCGATGGTGCAAGGATAAACAGTGCCCAGAAAACTGCGGTGGAAACAAAGAAATAATTTCGCAGGATAAAAGTTAATCCGGCGATACAGATTGCCCAAATTACGCGCCCGATTCGAGAATTGGGGATCGATCGCGGATCGGTGATCATAAATAGAGCAAATAACAGTAAAGATCCGCTCATCAATCGGTGCCAGTAAACATCCCAAGTCCAACCCAGCCAGAAATTACGAATCGCCTCTAGTAGGGAGTAGGCACCCAAAAAAGCTGCTGTGGTGTCCCAACGTCCAATTCGTTGCAAAACCATACCGCCAGTACCGGCAAATACTAGCCCATACCACCACTCTTCACCCCACTGTCCCGGTGAAACCCAAGCGTCACCGGTGAACACTAAGGCACAAATAATGCCAAAATTCCCAGGATTAAAGAAATGCTTCTCGCCGACTCGCAAGATAAATTTGCTGGCGATGGCACTTGCTACAGCTATTGCCATTGTTGTCCAATGGTCAGCCCGCAACAGCAAGCTCAATCCTAAAGAAGTAATTAAAGCACTGCGAAGATTTAAGCTTTGGGCTCTCTTACAAAGTTCTGAGCGGAGGTCTCCTCCGCTCAGACTTTGCGCTTTGTTTTTTCCAAATGACCAACGACCAAGGACTAATGACAATACCAATTGAGTTGAAAGACTTGTGGCGATCGCTACTGCAATCAATTCTGGTCGCAGTGTCCAGTCTCGCGTACCGATTCCCAAGACTAGGAACAAGCCAAGAAATAGAATTTGATAATCTCGTATATCTTTGAGCAACATTACCGACTAATTCAGGGATTCCCCGTAGATTTCTCATCAATTTAGACGAGTCTTAGCTCAAATAATATTGCTGTTACAGATTTTGTTACAAATGTAAGCTTATGGATTTTATGTTGATGGTTAACAGTCATCAGTTAACAGTCAACAGCCTCAAAGCTCCTACGCTTGGAGTTTTTATAGATTACCATTTAACCAAATATGCTTTATTGCCAGAAGTGTAGGTGTAGCCAGTCGCAGACATCCCAATTTCGCCAGCAACACCTACAAAAAGTTTTCAGCAGCAAAAAAACGTAAAATGCAACTAGCTCCCCTGTTCCCAATTTTCTACCGCATTCTCCAGCCAAGTTTTCCCAATTGCCTTTGGATGGGAAATCCCCATAGAAAAGCGATCGCCTTAACATTTGATGATGGTCCCCATCCGCAACATACACCGGAAGTGTTAGCAGTTTTAGACCAGTACAAAATTACAGCGAGTTTTTTTTGGTTGGGTGTCTGCGTCAACCGTTCGCCAGCTGTTGCTAAAGCTGTTAGCGATCGCGGACACTGGATTGGATTGCATGGTTACGATCATCGGTCTTTCCCCATGCTTTCAGCAAATGAACTCAAGGAGAGTTTAGAAAAAACCCAAGTTGCCATCTACAATGCTTGCAATCTGCAACCCGAACAAGTGCGGGATGTCCGTCCCCCCAATGGTTTATTTACACCTACTACTTTAAAATTATTTTCACAGTGGAATTACCGCCCAGTAATGTGGAGTGTTGTACCAGAAGATTGGGTGCGGCCAGGGGTCAACACTGTGGTAAAACGAGTTATACAGCAAGTCAAAAATGGTTCGTTGATTGTCTTACACGATGGTGTTTGTGGCGGACAAGATGTTGCTGCCACAATCAAAATTCTTATTCCTCAATTGCTACAACAAGGCTATGAATTTGTAACTGTTAATGCTCTCTGGCAAAGATGAAAAATCTTTGATGAATCCAATTTTAGCGCTAATTAATAGCAATTAAAATTATTAAAGAATAGACCTGCCTTGAAAATAGGGATTGGGGACTGGGGACTGGGGACTAGGAAAGAAATATTTTCATTCCTTCATTGTGAATTGTGTTCATGGAGTCTCTTGCATAAATAATTTTTGGTCGGGCTACGCCCCGCTTCGCTAACACGCAAAGATGCAAATAAAAGAGCGAAGAAAAGGAATTTTGCAAGAAGTCTAATGTTTAAAAAGTATCATTCACATCGTCTCACTCCTAAAAGAAGATGGTATTTTGCGTTGAATGTTGACGGTTAGCGGTCAATTGTCAATATTCAACCACCTAACAACATTTCTACTCAAAAGCAGGTAAATTATTAGGGTCAATACCTTGCGACTGCAAATAAGCAATTAGTCTTTCTTTTTGCTGACGTTCTTGTTCGGTACGCTGGCGTTCTTGTTCAATTTTTTCCACCGCCCAAGGTAACAAATTCCCATCTTTATCCCACCAACGCAACCAATAACCAGTATGAGCTTCTTTTGTTCCTTGCCATGTTCCCAAAAATAAGCCCATTGCATCTACGAAATGACGACCATTTTCGTCTGGTAACTTTAATTCATAACGTCCATTTTCCAATTGATAATATTCCAATAAACCCCCATTTTGCTCAAAAATTATGTATATAGGAACTTGCAATATCTGTTCGTAAAAAAACCATCTTCCTGGCGGGTAAGTGCGCTTAACTGAATATTCTCCCCCGTCGGTATCAGAGAGAAATTCCATCACAATTAGCGGGATTTCACCTTCTAAAATTGGTGTATAACTTTTGCGATTACTGATAACTTCTTTCACTGTTGGTACATACACCCAATCTGGTGCTTTAATCACCAGTTGTCCGTTGACGGTTGCACATAATCCAAAGTTGGAAGCGATTAACATTTGGGGTTGGATGAAACCACTAATTTCTAAACTTTCACGCAAAGCACCAGCTAATATTGGCTGACCTGTATTCTCCACTGGTTCATCCTCTAGTTGAAAGTCTTTGGGTAAGGCTTCCCAAGTTATTATCAGTTGACTTGATGGTTTGGTTTCATTGAATTGGGTTATCATAATCAATTCCAAATTCAAATTTCAATTTATTTTCTAGCTGGGAATATCAAGCTTGAGGAGCTAATATTACCGCTAGTGGTTCATCGCATTAGTTATGAAAAGTTCGTAGTAAGCACAAAGCGTGCTTAAAAATCAAGGACTAAAGTCCTTACTACGAACATTTTTTCCCTACAAAATTAATGCGATAGACCACTAGTTTTACTAACTTCTAAAGTTGATTTGTGGCTAAAAAAGCTTCGACTTCGGCCGCTGTGGGTTGAGAAGCGATCGCACCTGGTTTAATAGTAGTCAATGCCCCAACAGCACTAGCATAGGTAACAATGCGTTTTGCCGTTTCTGCATCCCGCAAGCTGTGAATACCATACTGGCTCAGTTGGTGAATAAATCCTGCCAAAAAGCTATCTCCTGCACCAGTTGTATCAACTACAGGAATGGAAAATGAGGGTAATTTACCTTCGTTTTCACCAAGACAGTAAGTACAACCATTTTCTCCATCTGTGACTAATACTCCCTCAATAGAAGCCAGACGGTAAGTTATGGCTCCCGGATCTGCCGTTTCAAAGAGCCATTCGGCTTCTTCTTTGGAAAGTTTGAGGAAATCGACTTTATTAAATAATTCTGGAATTTTTTGATGAGCGATGTTTGGATCGTGCCAAAATACAGGACGCCAGTTGACATCCAGCACAATCTTCAGGTCGTATTGTTCTGCTAATTCTAGGGCGCGGTAAACTGCTTGTTCGCTTTCAGGATAAGCTAACTCCAAGGTGCCCAAAACTAGAAAATCTGCCTCTTGAAAGAGTGAATCTGGCAATTGTTTGGCTTGCAGGCGAGTATCAGCAAATTCAGAGGTATCATACTGACCAAATCCAGCAAAAGTGCGATCGCCAGACAGATCCCTTGTGACATAAACTTGTCGTGTTGGTGCTGTGGGATGGCGTTGCACCCCAGTTGTCTCTACACCCACATCTTGTAATAGCTTCACCAGTGCATTTCCTGGTTCATCTTCGCCAACAGCCCCAATAAAGGCCGTTGGCGTCCCCAACTTGACTAAAGCACAGGCCACATTAGCTGGTGCCCCTCCTGGGTAGGGAGTCCAGGATTTCACTTCTTCCAGCTTCAGCCCTAATTGATCGGCCAAACAATCAAACAAAATCTCACCAAGGCATAAAACACGGGGATTGCTCATTTCATTTTAGATTTTAGGTTTCGATTTTGGATTACGAATTTCCAGTATAAAATCTACAATAATTGTTGCTATCTGTCGCCAGTCCTTCATAGAATTAAATGGCAATTTTTACTACTCCAATAACATATATATGCCCCTAATACATGCTTTGCTTGTCTCAGTATTTAAACTAGATTTGTACTAAAAAAATGTAATATTTTCTGCATTAAAAATTTGTTAGTCAAATTCCTGGCAAATTGAAATCGAAAGAAAATATTGACAATCGTATTACAGCTAACACTTGAAACCCCTACCAACAAAAGAATCTTCTAGAATTAAAAAGAGTGATTAAGTACATATACCAAGGGAGGATAGAAATAGTCATGGCTGGTGGCAAGTCTGAGACCCCTGTTAGTCTGTCAGACAGAGAGCTGCAAATTATCGACTTAGTGGCCGCTGGCTTAACTAACCAAGAGATTGCAGTGAAACTGGAAATTAGCAAGCGTACAGTTGATAACCATATCAGTAACATTCTCACCAAGACCGAGACAGAAAATCGAGTAGCCCTTGTCCGCTGGGCTTTACAGTGGGGCAAAGTCTGTTTGAATGATGTCAATTGCTGTCCTCTGCCTAATCAGATCGAATAAACAATTGACTCGTAGTAACACGATTTATCGGGTGTAGTATGCTGAAAAGCCAATATTGAGTTTTACTGATTCTTCCTCTCCTCGCACATTTGTTACGGTGCGAACACTCTACCAAAAGCTCCGAGTCCTTGGCATCAGGGACTGGGGACTGGGGACTAGGGACTGGGGACTGGGAGAGATGGGGAGGCAGGGCGAGCAGGGAAGAATAACTCTTAACCTCACTAAACAGTCAACAGTCAACACTCCCTGTTTGGCCAATGCCCAATGCCCCATGCCCCATGCCCCATGCCCCATGCCCCATGCCCCATGCCCCATGCCCAATGCCCAGCTCAATAACAAAAATTAGCAACAATTCAGTGATGCAAGCGCTACATTTGAAAGAAATCTACGTTGCTCCATCGGCTTGGAGAGCAGTGTTCCGATGAATACTTCTACTTCTTTTCAAGGTGGTTCTTTTCCCTTTGAATTTTTGAATTTTGATTTGACAACACCTCTGTCAGGAAAAGTTCCAACCTCAGAATCTCAACCCTCAGACTTTCCGTATCCCACACAAGATACTGACTTACTTAGGCAACTGTCGTTCATTCCAGGATTGAAAGAAATTTTGATGCTGCGGCAGGTTCACGCCCTAGAACATGCCACTGTTTGGGTTCTGAGCGAATCAAATAGTGCATACCACACCACAGCAGAACCCAAGAAAGTTCAACTAGATAACGAACTATTAGGCGGTCTGTCTACGGAACAAGGATTCTACCTCTATGGCGAAGTGAATATCAGTGATTTGCGGCGTGCAGTCACACTTGCCCGACATCGTATCACCACTGGAGAATGGGATTTAGCAGTACATCCGCGTTGTGGCACAAATGTATCAGTAGCAATGCTCTTAACCGCCGGATTAGCTGTGAGCGCACATTTTTTGTTACCATTCCGACCAATAGAGCAACTTATAGGTTTGGGGTTAGCTGCAACAACAGCTGCTGAACTCGCACCTGATTTAGGTTCTATGGTACAGCGTTATTTAACAACCGCCATTCCTTTTAACCTAACAATTGAAAACATTACGCGTACACGCGACCTCTGGGCACGGGAGGCACATTTTGTCCGGGTGAAATGGCAAGAATAAAGGAAGTGTTGACTGTTGACTGTTGACGAGGAGTAAAGAACCATTCTCCTTGTCCTTATCTCCCCATCTCCCTATCTCCCCACTCTCCACTTCCTTAAAAAACTGATGAGAAAACTTTACTTCTTACTTCCTGGTACAGATGGAAAATTTGCCTGCGGTGGTCTTTGGGCAGAATTGAAAACAGTTAATCTGGTTCAGCAGATTTGTAGTGCTGATGTTGTAACTTATCGTCAACGGGAAAAAGGTAAGCAATTCATTGATGATTTGCTCCAAGAAGAAAATCTCAATGATGTGATTTTTGTGATTAATTGGGGATTTGATGTAGCTCAACTTGTCCCTAAACTAAAGCAATACAATGTTGTTTACCACGCACATAGCGCAGGTTACCCATTTAAGCTCCCCGCAAGTATTCCAATTGTTACTGTTAGTCGCTATACAATGGGATATTGGGGAGAAAAATCACCCAATTCTTTGATTTATTATTTACCTAATCAAATTTCTGATGACTTTAAAAATTTAGGTTTAGAACGAGATATTGATGTTTTAGTTCAGGCTCGAAAATCTTCTGAATATTTAATCAAAGAATTGATTCCAGGGTTACAAAAACATTGCAATGTTTTCGTTGTCGATTCCTATGTCGAGGATTTACCCGGACTATTTAACCGGGCTAAGGTTTACCTCTATGATTCTGCTGAATACTGGACACAACAAGGTGTTAGTGAAGGATTTGGTCTGCAACCAATGGAAGCCCTTGCCTGTGGATGTCAAGTATTTTCTAGTGTTAATGGTGGATTGTCAGATTACTTAGATCCTGGATTTAATTGCTATAAAATCGCTGGATATTCACAAGAATATGATGTGCAACGTATTCTAAAGACGCTTGATTATTCAGGAGGCTTTTCGTTAAATGAAGATTTTTTTGCCGAGTATCGAACTGAAAATATTATGAAGCGGCTACAAGTGATTTTGGATGAACTAAATACATTTTTTGATCACAAAATACAGCAGCCATCTAATATTAAGAATTTGACTAAAATTCGTATGGCTAAATTATTGGCACAGAGGATATATGGTAAGCTGAGAAAAAAATATTTTCAGTTTAAATAAACAAACCGCAACAGAGAAGAGAGGAAATTGGATGAGTCGGCGATTATTGGTGACGGGGGGTGCGGGGTTTATTGGGGCGAATTTTGTACATCATTGGTGTCAAGCTTATCCAGATGACCGGGTGGTGGTGTTGGATGCTCTCACTTATGCGGGAAATCGTTTGAATTTGACCCCGGTTGAAGGAAGGGAGAATTTTCGATTTGTGCAGGGTGATATTTGCGATCGCCCCCTTGTCGATAATTTATTATCAACGGAAAATATTGATACCATCGCCCATTTTGCTGCTGAGTCTCATGTCGATCGCTCGATTCTCGGCCCTGGTGCTTTTGTCCAAACTAATGTAGTAGGAACTTTCACTCTCCTGGAAGCTTTTCGCCAATATTGGCAGACAAAAGCACAGCCATCTGATTATCGTTTCTTGCACGTTTCTACTGATGAAGTCTACGGTAGTTTAGGCCCAGATGATGCAGCTTTTTCTGAAACTACGCCGTACGCTCCCAATAGTCCCTATTCAGCTTCCAAAGCTGGTAGCGACCACTTAGTGCGTGCTTATTATCATACATATAATCTGCCGACAATTATTACAAATTGTTCCAATAATTATGGTTCCTATCAGTTTCCAGAAAAGCTGATTCCCCTAATGTGTATCAATACTTTAATTGGTAAACCATTACCTGTTTATGGTGATGGTAAAAATGTCCGGGATTGGCTTTATGTGGGCGATCATTGTCTGGCTCTAGATGTAGTAATTAATCGCGGAAAGCCAGGGGAAACATACAATATTGGTGGTAATAATGAGGTAGAAAATATTAACCTCGTGGAACTTTTATGTCAAATGATGGATGAATTAGCATCCGATCTACCAGTGCATCCAGCAAATCAATTAATTACTTTTGTTAAAGATAGACCTGGACACGATAGAAGATATGCCATTAATGCGAATAAGATTAAAACTCAACTTGGTTGGACGCCTTCAGTAACAATTGCCGAAGGTTTGCGTTTAACTGTTGAGTGGTATCTCACTCATCGTGATTGGTGGGAACCTCTGTTGTCTGCGGAATATCAAGCTTACTATCGCAAAAATTATTCTGTAAAATGATCGAGTCCTTTGGACAGGCAATAGGCAACAGGCAATAGGCAATAGCGAAAATAACCTGCCTTAATAATCAGGTTCCCGCAGTTTTTCTAGATAATGACTATCCTTGAATAGTAAGGGAATGAGATTAGCGTAAATTGCCAGCAGGTGTCAGATGCTGCAAGTAGAACAGATATTACAAGACCGTTATCAAATTCAACGCCAACTCGGCAACAATGGAATTCGTCAAACTTGGCAAGCATTGGATTTACAAGCTGATGATGGCCAGAATTCTACTGTTGTGGTCAAACTTTTGGCTTTTGGCGGTACTGTGCAGTGGGACGATTTGAAACTTTTTGAGAGGGAAGCACAAATTCTCAAACAGCTAAATCATCCCCGAATTCCCCAGTATATAGATTATTTTTGTATTGACGATCGCACTCTCTGGTTTGGCTTAATACAAGAATACATTCCTGGTGAGTCGCTCAAGGATAAACTTGCCAGTGGCAAAAGGTTTAGTGAAAAACGAGCTAAAAAAATTGCCGTTGAAGTATTAAATATTCTTACGTATTTACATGAGTTAAATCCAGGAGTTTTGCATAGAGATATTAAACCAAGTAATTTAATCTGGGGTGAAGATAATCGAATTTATTTAGTTGATTTTGGCGCAGTTCAAGATAAAGCGGCAAAAGAAGGCGTTACTTTCACTGTTGTCGGTACTTATGGTTATGCCCCAATGGAACAATTTGGTGGGCGTGCGGTAGCGGCTTCGGATCTTTATGCATTGGGGGCGACTTTAATTCATTTACTAACTGGTATCCCGCCATCTGATTTACCCCAGCAGGATTTACGATTGCAATTTGCAGACCGCGTGAACCTCAGTCCCAGTTTCATCAGTTGGCTAGAAAAATTGATAGAACCTGCACCAGAGAAACGTTTTACTAGTGCTCGCCAAGCACTGCAAGCCCTTAAATCTGGTCTGGTTGTCAAATCTGCAAACAAATATCAGCTTTTATCGCCAAAAGAAATTATTAATAACTCTGGATGCGGTATCAACAATCACAATGAAACAGTGCCAGAAGAAATTCTCGGTTGGAATTGGGGCGCATTTCTCATGCCTTGGTTATGGATGTGGACTAACCAAGTGTGGTACGGTTTGTTCTGTTTTATACCCCACGGTTGGTGGGTAATGGCGATCGCCCTTGGTGCCAAAGGCAACGAATGGGCTTGGAGAAGTAGACAGTGGCGCAATATTGAACACTTCAAAGCACATCAAAGGGGTTGGGCGATCGCTGGTATTTTAATTGGTGCCCCCATTAGTATTATGTTGTGGCTAAGGGCGATCGCTTTGATAAAATCTGCATTTTAGTGGGCATGGGGGATTGGGAGTTAGGAGTGAGGAATAGGAGTGAGGAGTTAAGAATTATCCTCCTTGTTCACTTATCTCCCCGCCCCTCTGTTCCCAGTCCCCGTTACCCAGTCACTTGCGATTCAACTACACCTATGGGACAAGAAACGTTTGTTCCTCCCAAACCGCAATAGCCGTTGGGATTTTTTGCTAGGTATTGCTGATGGTAGTTTTCGGCGTAGTAGAACTCAGGGGCATCCAAGATTTCTGTGGTAATCTTGCCATAGCCTGCCTTGTTAAGGGCTTGTTGATAAGCTTCTAGCGATGCTTGTGCTAGCTGCTTTTGAGTTTCAGAGTATACATAAATTCCCGAACGGTACTGAGTGCCAACATCGTTACCTTGGCGCATACCTTGGGTGGGATTATGGCTTTCCCAGAAGACTTTCAGCAGTTCGGAATAACTAATCACTTTCGGATCGAACACAACCAAAACCACTTCGTTGTGACCGGTTCTTCCACTACACACTTCTTCGTAGGTAGCGTTGGGTGTGAAACCGGCAGCATAACCCACTGCGGTGGTGTAAACTCCTTTAAGTTGCCAGAATTTACGTTCTGCACCCCAAAAACAACCCAAACCAAACAAAGCTTTCTCTAATCCATCAGAAAAAGGAGGTTTTAGGGGATTTTTGTTGACATAATGATGAGCGGGTACTGACATAGACTGTGCCCTTCCTGGCAAAGCTTCCTCAGGGGTGGGCATGTTTTGTTTTTTGCCAAATCCAAATAGTGCCATTGATTTTGATGAATATACATCTTTACCTTATTTAACATTTTAACGCTGTAAAGATTTTGGCGATCGCTTGGCGTTTTCGTAGAATCCTCACCAAAGGTGTAGTAATGAACTAGCTAGTGGGCATTAGAGAAGAGTTTTGCTAGTACCCAATACCTAGTCCTTTGAACACAAAGAAATCCTCAATCCAAAATCTAAAATCCAAAGTTGAATTATGGATGAAATACCAAAAATTGACCGTCAAAGGGAACATCAAGCCAACGAGCGAACTTTTTTAGCTTGGTTACGCACTTCTATTGCATTAATTAGTTTTGGAATTGCCATTGCGCGATTCGGAATATTTTTGCGTCAGCTGAATGTTGCCATTACTCAACAAGAAACTCAGGTAAATACATTCACTAATTCAGAAAATTTGGGTCTGGCTCTGGTATTTTCTGGAATTTTCACGATTGTGTTAGCTGCATGGCGATACAATCAAGTTTTTTGGCAAATTGAGGAAGGAAATTATAAACCAAATAGATTAATTGTTTGGTTTATGACTGGAGTAGTAATTATTTTAGGACTTTTCTGTATTCCTTTAATTCTATGGCGTAATAAAGTGCCTATTCGTTCTCCTATTCAAAATCAACCACAGTCAAGGAATTTGCAAATATTAAATCCAAAAATGAATGTGAAAAATTTGGTAATTACTAATCGCTATAAGAACGTATTTTTTTTGTTTAAATCGGTGATAAAATAATATTTTGTAGAGACGGCGATTTATCGCGTCTCTTGCCTACACCGAACCGTATTGCGTCTGTTACCTACACCGAACCATATTGATAGAAGACGCGATGAATCGCGTCTCTACAAATGTAATATTTTTCGGATTTTTTATTTCAAATTGGTATCACTTGAATTAACACTAGTTTCAGAAATAACTGTGACACAGGCATTCACTAAGGGTAACAGTGGCCCTAGTTGCTCTTGTCCACTGACGGCTAAATCGCTGTGACACAAATAAACTCTTTTGGATACACGAGAGAGCAAATCTGCCAAAATTCTGCGTAATCGTTGTTGTTCTGCTACTTTTTCATCTTCTGCTGTCCAAGGTTCGCCTAATCTGTCTCGCAGGAAAAACGGCGCACCGAATAGTGTGGCCGCACCGCCTTTAGCCCATAGAGGCGAACCAGCATCCAGCCAAAAATGCCAGCGGTGCGATCGCCTACTAGATCGATATTGAAATATAGTTGCTAAAGTTACAGCTTTTCTCGCTCCACCAATGGGGCGCACAGGGTAAGGGTTGGCGGTGATAGTACCACGTCGCAGTAGTTGAATGAATTCGACAATGGTGGCGGCTGAGGGAGATGAAGGAGACACAGAGACGGGGAGACGCGGCGACACGGGGAAAGAACTCTCCGCGTCAGAGCGTCCCCGCGTCCCCACGTCCTCTACTCGCCCAGAAGACGCTTGTCGTAATCTGGTGTCGATTTCCCAGTAGTGCTGGGCGGTTTCTAGTAATTCGCGCAATGCTGCGAGTTGTTCGTAGGGGAGATTGCTACCATTCCACAAAAAGCGTTGAATGGCCCTATCTAAAAGGGAAATGGGACTGGGAATTAAACGTTGTTCTTGTTGCGATCGCTGTTGTTCTAACCACTGTAATATCTCGTTATAAGCTGTGGTAGCTGCATAGCCGATTCTATCCCAGCGCTCGAAGGTTGACACTGGTAGCAAGTTGGGGCGGTCGAGGTGAGGTACGAAGCAGTAATCTGCTATTAAACCAGCGCGTACCGGGTCAATGTCCGTAGAGACGCGATGAATCGCGTCTCGATTCATCGCGTCTGTACTTTCTGATGGTTGTTGTTTTCTGCTCAAGACAACCAGCATTTCTGCTACGGCATCCCTGTCTACAAGGCGTCCTAAGCCGGGATAAACTAGTGCCAGCATGGTGAGTAATGCCCGAATTACTGGCGAACTAATTAATGGACGTTGGTCGTTGAGGGATTGTACTGGGATGTTTTGCTTGAGGAGGATTTCTACTAGGGTATAACGAGCGATCGCATCCAAACCCGGTGCTATAATGGCTACTTCTTCTGGTTCCACTTGCCCTGATTGGATGGCATTGGCAATGACTTGTGCTGTGAGCCGCAATAATTGGGCGCGGGAAGTGGTTTGAATTGAGTGTACGATTTCAGGTAAACTCAATGGCATAATTGACTCTGTGACTAATTCCACCATTTGTGTAGCCAGTTGTTGTCCCAAGGACTCTGGAGGCGGCCCAGTCAAGCTTTCTACGCGACAACGCTCTGCTAAACCTTCGAGGTAGTTTGGGTCTGCTCCCAATCCCAATCGCACTCCACCATCGGGATTATAGCTAAACGCCCCAACCGCGCCTTCGTCTAGGAGCAACTCAAATAACAGACGCGCTACCCCAGGATAATCATCGACATCATCGGCTAGTATTGCTTGATAGCGTTTTGTTAAATGCTTTTGGTAATTGCGATCGCTTAACAAATGCTGGCTATAAAGTTCAGTAATAATTCCATAAGTTAGCAATCCCCTCTCTAAACACCAGCTACGCCAATCTAACAGCAAAGATGCCAAAAATTCCGGCTCTAAATTCGTACTATTTTCTCCCAAACCCCTAGCCAAAATCTGGGCAATATCTTCACAAGGTGTACCACTATAAGCTGCTAATTGAAATAAGTCTAAGATGCGACGCACTAAACGAGACTCATTCACACCCGCAAGACGTAAAATTTCTTCGTCTAATTGGGAACGCCACAGTTTAGTTGCTAACTCTTGTTCGGTTTCCGGCCGCAATCTCACCGGAAACTGTGCCTTAAGGTTCAATGAATTGATTAGCAATGGCCAAAATAAAATAACTTCATCCTGAAAAAAACCCAGCGGTGTCTTCCCACGAACGGGATATTTTCCAGAGGTAGATGTAACAATTTTATCTCCTAATTCTCGACGATTATCATCATTAGCAGCTAAGACTAAAACTCCTGGTTCTGTTGGCTTAAGATATAAAAATTTGGAGACATTATCAGCTTTTTCACGTCCTTGATTTTTAGTATAAAATGATTCAATATACGTATTTTTAGGTTTCACCCAACTACAAAATTGCTCTACTAAGCGAGTTGTCTTACCACTGCGGCTGGTGCCAACAATCCAAATCGAATGAGAAACCACAAATTTTCTCCTTGTAGATTTGCTAGTATACCTCGTGCGTTAACTTAAGGTTAAGAATCACCAAATAATGCTGGATGATTGTCTGCAATGAAAAACTCTGTTTTTAGCCAAAAAATCTATTCTTTCCTACTTGCTGCTTATCGATGGTACTTACAGACTCCTGAACGTTCTTTATATGAGGCTTACGATGCAGCATTAAAGATCAAGGAAATAGAAGATAAGCATTTTAATGGTAATAAAATAGACCCTGGCTCAGCCATGTACAGCAACAGCGTCATGGATTATTTTGAGTCAGACTTAAACAAGCTATTAAAAACTGCCAAAATGCGGCTGACAGAGTTTAGAGTAAGTCGCTGGTTTCTCAATGAAGAAAATCAAAAAGCTGCTGATAAAGCAGGCATAGAATTCCTCAGTCCTTCTTTCGTTTTAGAAAGGCTCAATTTTATCGATGGAGTGATATCTAAATACACGACAATTCCCGAACCAATAGCTTCTCAAGTTGTATTGGTAAAACCTCCAACTCCACCAGTTGACTCAGCAATTACTCCAGCGTTACCGCCGAAAATACCAACCAAAGATGTGGAGAATAAATCGGATAAAAAACCAAAGGGTAAAACCGATACAATGGGTGTTTTGCCCCGTTCCATTTTAAGTACTATCAGTCGTTTGCAAGTTGAATTAGACCCTAATTCTGAAGAAGAAGTAATTCAGAGTTTCCGTCAGGCTCAAAGAAGAACAATAATATCTATTAGATTTATTTTGCTCTTAATTATAGTACCACTTTTAACGCATCAAATAGCAAAAGCTTTTGTAGTAGGCCCAGCTGTTGATAGATTGAAAACTACTGAACAAGCGCAGGTATTCTTGAATTCCGAGATGGAAGAAGAAGCTTTGGGAGAACTACAAAGATTTGAAGAAAGAATCAAGTTTGAAAATCTAATTAGTAATGCACCGCCATTATCAACTGAGCATCTAGAAATAGAGCTAAAAGAGAAGGCGACAGAGATTGCTGAAGAATTTCGCAAAGAAAGCTCTAATTCGATTAAAAATGTTTTTGCTGATATGTTTTCTGTGGTTGCTTTTATCTGGCTGATGGTAACGAGCAAGTCTTCTATTGCTGTGCTGAAAGATTTCTTCGATCATATTGTCTATGGGCTTAGTGACAGTGCTAAAGCATTTATTATCATTTTGTTTACCGATATATTTGTTGGTTTCCACTCTCCCCACGGCTGGGAAGTACTTTTAGAAGGTGTATCCCGCCATTGGGGATTACCAGCAAATCGAGATTTTATCTTCTTATTTATTGCTACATTCCCAGTGATTTTAGATACTATTTTCAAATACTGGATATTCCGATATTTGAATCGGATATCGCCTTCAGCGGTGGCTACTTACCGGAATATGAATGAATAGATAATGGGCATGGAAAATTGGATGATCTGCTGAATACGAACTTTCGCAAGCTATCAAAACTAATGGTTTATCGGGAAAGGCAGAGGGCAGGAGGCAGAAGGCAGAAGGCAGAAGGGAATTCTGCTTCCTGTCCTGGAGCCCGTGACGCTTTGGGAACAAGGGTTTAAGACCCCCACTGAACTAGAGTTCAGTGGCTCCAAGTCAGGAGGGGTTTGAATCCCCTTCTGACTTGATCCTTCTGCCCTCTGCCGTCTGCCTTCTGCCTTCTTCAAGCGATTAAATTTGATGATACTGTTAGCGAATTCGGGATCGGACTCCACATCCAACGATTTTTCAGCATCCAAGCAGATGTAGAGACGTTGCATTGCAACGTCTCCAAGAATGACATTTTTAATTGAATTGATTAAATATTTACATTTTCATGAAAAAGATATTTTTTGAATTAGTAAAATTTCACAATTTTATTGCGCTCAGCGTACTTGTAGTTCTGTCAATTTCTTTGTTGAGGATGCAATCTTTGGCAAATCCGGAACTCAGTCCGCCAGAATGTCGAGTGAAAAAGTGGGATATACCAATGTCGTTGACTGGTGAAAAACAAAATGCACCTGTACAACAGCAAAAACCAGTATTAATTCAAAGAACACCAGTTACTTGTTGTGAAGATGATGCTTCTTGTGTAGATGAAGTTCTGTATGGAAAAGTATCAGACAAAAAGGCATTATTGACAGCTATCGATCGCAGTTTACAATACCTACAAACTGCATCTGCTGCGAGTGCTTACCAAAACTATCAAGTGAGTGGAATTAGCCGCGATCGCATACTCAAAAGTTTACAAAGATTCCGCGAAATTCTCTTAAAAACAAATTCTCCAACGGAGTTACATCAAGCCATAGAAAAAGAATTTGTTTATTATCAATCAATTGGTAAAGATAACAAAGGCGCTGTTTTATTCACCGCCTATTACGAACCACTTTACGCTGCTAGCCGCATCCCCACAGCAGAATATCGCTATCCTGTTTATCGATTACCTCCTGATATCAACTCCTGGTCTAAACCTCATCCTACACGCCTACAATTAGAAGGAGCAGATGGCTTACAAGGTGCAAAAGGTAAATTACGAGGTTTAGAATTGTTTTGGTTTCGCGATCGCCTCGAACCATATATGGTTCAAATTCAAGGTTCAGCTAAACTTCAACTAACTGATGGAACTCAAACAACTATAGGTTATGCAGGTAATACTGCTTATAATTACAAAAGCATTGGTCGAGAATTAGCGAATGATGGCAAATTACCATTAGAAGGTATGACTATGCCAATTATTCTCGATTATTTCCAAAAATATCCCCAAGAATTAAATATTTATATTCCCCGCGATCGCAGCTTTGTTTTTTTTCAAGAAAACCACGGTCAACCAGCCCAAGGTTCCATCAATGTACCACTAACCGCAGAGCGTTCTATTGCTACAGATAAATCCCTCATGCCCCCTGGTGCTTTAGCTTTGATTCGTGCTGCTATTCCCTTCGTTAATTCTACTGGAAAGATGGAAGAACAGATTATTAGCCGCTATGTTCTCGACCAAGATACCGGAGGCGCAATTAAAGGTGCAGGTAGAGTCGATTATTTTTTAGGTACTGGTAAAATCGCAGGCGATCGTGCTGGTGTCACAGTTAGTAATGGGCAATTATTTTATCTATTACTGAAGTAGAATTCAGAACTCAGAATTCAAAAATCAGAATTAAATACTCATGTTTAGAGTTTATCTATTATCTAGTTAATATTACTCTTAGTAAGAAAGTTTATACATCAATTATTTTTACTAAATACCCAGAATTTCAAGTAAAGGGAAGTACGGAATCTAAGTCTCAATCCTTGGTATAAAGCCCATTTTACTTCTTAATTCTGAATTCTAGTTCAGCCTAAAGTTTTTCAGTAATTTGCTAAATAGTATTTTTTTGATGCTAGGATATATGACTATATATCAGAATAAAAGTGCTGTACCTGTGAAACAAAAGCCAAAACCAAGGATTGCTTTGCTTCGTGAAAAGGCAGGGCTAACCCAGCTTGAGTTATCGCGTCTTGTTGGTGTGACTGAAAGCACTATTCAAAACTGGGAAAGTGGTAGAACTGGGACAGATCATATTGAAAGAATTATTCGGTTTTGCAAAGCTTTAAATTGCCAAGTAGAGGAGTTGATTGAATTTGTCAGCGACTCCGTAGAAGAATCTACTGCCCCAGATTCCTTAAGCGATATACATCATTTGTTGGGTACGAATGAGAAATTTTCAACAAACAGTTCTGATGCAACAGGAAAATCAACAATTTAAGTTATTTTTGACAGCAGTTTTAAGCTAAAACACATTTATTTTGCATCATTTTAACAAAGCTTTCGTCGTCCCCCTTGGCAAGCATTACAGGCGGAAGTTTTCGGTTCAAAATCAATACAACCAATAGCTTGTTCAGAACAAGCTTTTGTTGGGTGTACAGTACATTTAAGGCGGTAATCATTGGTGAAATAATCACAACCAGAGCAAGGAATTTGATGTAGCTTTTTTAAATGAATTATCCCTTTTTTTAACGTTAACCAAACACTCGAAAAAAATAGAATGATAATTATCCAAGTGCAAAAGGCACAAAAAATCATAGCTAACATTAGTTATCCTCATAAAAGGTTAAGAGTAGGGTCAGTGACAACTCGGACATCATGAATTGTGGAGTCGTATATTCCTCCCCAAAACATCGCTTTTCCTACCAAGAGTAAAGCACCTATTCCTAAGAAAATTAAGTGATGTCCTAAGATAATGCCAAGTTTTTTCGGGTCGTCCCATGTAAAATGAAATTTACGAGCGTTACCACTGGCGTCTTTTAAATTTTTTGGAGCTTTGAACGTGTGGAAAAGTGCCCCTGCACCAAGCACTGCTGAAGAAATTAAGTGCAAAGCGCCCATAACAAAATAGGTGTAAGTATCGATTACTTGACCACCTGCACCCACACCAAAACCCAAAGTGGCTAAGTGGGGTAGCAAAATTAGTCCCTGTTCCCCCATCGGTACATCAGGGTTGTAGCGAGAGATTTCAAACCATGTAAATGCCCCAGCCCACAGTGTCGTCAGCGCCGCTTGTGCCACATGAGCGCCGATAAATAAGCCAGAAAGGTTGGCGAAGCGGGCGTTACCATTCCACCAATCAAATTCGACGTTGGGATTGCCGTATGTCTGCATTGTTAAGCTAGCTCGTAGTTGTTGATAATAATACTCAATTGATTGTTTCTGATTTCAGAAGTAAAATCTCCTGTTAGTGGAGCAAACCACCTGCCATCGGCTTGGACATGAAGCCTTTCAATCTGTTTGGAGAGCTTCTTCCAAGTCATTGCATTTCATCAAGCATCAATCTTATTGAACTTATTCGCAATAATTGAGATTACAAATTTAGTTTATTGAAAATATTTTCTATTAGCTAATTCTCTTTACAAAACTTAATTATTAAAATAGAGAAAAAATTAAGCAGCACAAAAAGGGCGATAGTATTAATTACTAACGCCTGAACTACTATAGGAATCCGATTTGATTATTGAAAAAATTTAAGTATGTGTAGTAGCGTGGCAAGCCTAAATTGATGCAAAAATTGTAGGTTTAGTTGAGGCTGTGGGAAACCCAACACCGATATCCAAGTTGGGTTTCGCTCTGCTCAACCCAACCTACCTAATACACTATTTTAGCCTTGTCACGCCACTACGTATATTTCAAAAATCAAATATGAGTCTTATAGCAAATATAAGCTTTTGCTATAGCAGTTTTTTTTCAAAATTTACAGCATAATTCTGAATGATGAATATCTTAGTAATTGATTCTGAATTCTCAATTCTTCTTCAAAACTAGTTTTTGGCAGTGCTAAAAGACAGTGCAGATGCTTCCACTAAATGTAAATCGTGGCGTTCCCAAAAACTCAAAATTTGTTCGCCAACTTCTTGGGGATAAAAGTAGTGAAAGAAATGATAGCCTTGTGAGCATTCCCAAAGTTTATCTTCTGGTTTTAACCAATTCGTCCAGTCATGCAATGCAGGTGAGTTAACAATTGGATCTGTCTTAGAACCACATATCATCATTGGCATAGAAACTCCACCTTTAGGCAAATAAACTAACTTAAATAAAGAGTGTGGTGTGGGAGATTGTTCTAAATCTTTATCTAAGGCAGCTACTAACTTTTTAGCAGTTTGGGGTGGTTGATTTCCAAAAAGACTGCGAGCGCTACTTGCCAAAATTTGTTCGCGGCTGATGCTAAAAAGTTGTCGTTGAAAGTAATAGTGAGCGTGCCAAGTGTTGGCGGGTTGAGATGCTACGGCGAGTAGAGTTAGCGATCGCACTTTTTGGGGATACCGCCGAGCAAAGCTTAAAGCTACCGTACCACCCATACCGTGTCCTGCTAAATGCACAGGGCGATCATAGCATTCCAAAAATTCAAACACTAACTCCACAGCTTGGTCTATGGAACTGCCTTCATCTTGACTTTGCTGATATTCCCAGTGAGCAATTCTCAGATGTCTAGATAAATATTGAACTAATGGGCGATCGAAACGCTGCAAAACAGAACTGGCACTTAACCACAAAACATCAAATGAATCAGACATAAATTCCTATAATTTCTCACTTATCAATTTCACTGAGGGCGTACAGCTGTACGCCCCTAATTTCTACAAACCAAATTCTGTTTTTAACTGAGCGACCCAAGTTTTAATTCGTTCATCTGTTAAATCAGATTGGCTACCGTTATCAAGCGCCAAGCCAACAAACTTGCCATTTTTCAAAGCTTTAGATTCATTAAAGTCATATCCATCTGTTGGCCAATAACCAACAGTTTTCCCACCTCGTTGGGAAATTTTTTCTTCCAGAATTCCGATGGCATCCTGAAAATTATCTGCATAACCAAATTGGTCTCCATCACCAAAATAGGCGACCAACTTACCACTAAAATCGATTTCATCAAGATCGGGGAAAAAGCTTTCCCAATCGCTTTGAAGTTGACCAATATCCCAAGTAGGAGAGCCAATAATCAGCAATTCGTATTCATCAAAAGTAGAAGCATCCGCCTCGTATATCGGATGTAGTGTTACAACATCACCACCAAACTCATCTCGAATTTGTTCGGCAGCAGATTCAGTGTTACCAGTTTGAGTCCCGTAGAACAGACCTATTTTTTTCGACATGTTGACACCTGATATAAAGTTTTGCGAACACAATAATTTCCGCAGCGATCGCTAATGCCAATTTGAAACACGATGGCGACAGCTAGATTTATCGAAATCTTTAAGAGAAAAATTCTCAATCCTAAATCTCAAATCTAAACGTCGCCAACACCAAATCCCAAGGTTGCCAAATCAGGCATCCCTGCTTATACATTGGTGGTACAAAGTCGTATTTGGCGATTAAAAGAAAATCATTGCTCTGATTGCTCCTCACCTAGAAGACAATGAACCCAGCATGAGCAACATCAGTGACTAAAAGTCTTCCTGAGAAGTTGCCCACCAGGCAATCGACTTTAGTGTTTGAGCAGTCACGCTTGTCATGGTCTTATCTCCTGATAAAGTTTGCAACTAGCTGAAATCTATAACCAGCTTAATGAATATCTATATCAATAAGCCCAAGGATATACTACCAGACTTATTGAAAAGTTTTTTCATTTATTAGCTGTAAACTTTTGTAAAGTATTTCAGCAAAGAGATTTTAGGCTTGATTTTGGAGGAAGTTTTACAATCATCTCCTTTTGCAAAACAAAGTACGGTAATTCTATCGATTTATCGTAGTTTTATTTTAAGAGTAACCACTCCATTGTGCAAGAGCATTGGATCAGTTGGAATACAGTGAAATTCGCTCTGACGCCAAAAGATTGTTTTAAATTGGCATCTTACAATATCTTCACAGAATATTTTCGATGATTACTGATTTCAATAAATACATCGGTAAAAGAAGCTAGATCAAGTTACTTCTTTGCCGATATATGAAATTAATCCAAATACTAAAAATGGCTGTAATTCCTGTTTTGAGCGGATTTACCTTTGTATCTGCATCGAATACAGCACTAGCTGACTATTTAAATAGTCAGGGTTCGGGAGGTGATTACCGCTATGAATTATGGTCTAGCGATGATAATAGCAGTTACTACTTAAAAATTTGGTCAGTTGAAGCAAGTCCAACAAGTAGTCCATACACCACAACTAGAGGATTCGATTCTACTAGGGAAGCTCTAATTTATTTTGATTGCAATTACGCCGAAAGAAGTTTACCAGAATGCCCTAAATAATTCGTAATATAGGATTTATATTTGATTTGGAGAAATACACGTAGCGTGTCAAGGCTAAAATAATACATTAGTAAACTCTTGTGGGATGGGCGTCTCGCCCGTCCGGGGCGGGCAGGATGCCCACCCCACAATAAATTTTATTGCAACGAATTACACTTCTGCTGGTTGATATTCTTGTTGTCTTTCCACAAAAGCCTGGACACGGGTGCGGTAGTTTCTTACGGTTTCATCTACCCAATCGCGATCGTTGCTATTTGCATACAAGTGTACCAGTGGTTCGCTGGCATCTGGTAAAACTAATAACCAACTGTCATCGTATGGTTGGCAAATTTTCACACCATCGATGAGTTCTAGATTTTGGGCTGGGTGAGTTTCCACCAAGTAACGCATTAAAGCACCTTTGGCTGTCCAAGGGCAGCGTACTGTATAAGTTTTGTGAATTACGCGGGGGAGTTCTGACCGTGCAGTAGCAAGCGATCGCTCTTGTATGGTCAACATCTCGATTATTTTAGCAATGCAGAACATGGAATCAAATCCCGGATGCAGTTGCGGGAAAATAAAACCAGTTTCTCCACTACCTCCTAGCATCACATTGGGATTTTTCTGACAAGCTTCCATCAAAGCTGTGGGGTTGGCTTTGGTGCGAATTACTCTGCCATCATGGCGACGGGCGACTTGTTCAATAGCACTGGAAGCATGAACTGGGACTACTACTGTGCCTCTGGGGTTAGCAGTTAAAATCATGTCTACCATCAGTGCTGTTAACATTTCTCCGCGAATTGGGTAGCCTGATTCATCAACTAAAATCAGCTGTTCGCCATTAGCCGAGACTTGGACGCCAAAGTTAGCTTTCAGCGCCTCTACCACATGACCTAATTGAGTCAGCAGTCCTTCGCGGTCAGTTACCGACATGGCCGTTTTATTGACACTGGCATTCAATACCACCGCGTCAGCGCCAAATTTATCTAACATTTGGGGTAGAACTGCCCCAGATACGGCATAAACATAATCAATTACCACTTTTGCCCGACTATTGCGGAGTGTGTGAACGTGCAAAAGTTTTTCAAAAGCAGTGCAGTAGCTGTCAATGACTTGGCTGGGGTAAGATACATCGCCAATTTCATGAATTAGCGCCCGCCGCATATCTTCCTTAAAGTAAGCCCCTTCAATTTTCTTTTCTAGGGCTTTGGTGATATTAATGCCCTTAGTATCCATGAATTCAATCAAAATGTAGTCAGGGCGATCGGGGTGTACGCGCACATGGATGCCACCTGCTACCTTCATGATGGGTATAACGGTGCGGGCGATGGGGATAGCTGTGGCATCAAGGTTTTGAATATCAATACCTACAGACATCAAACCTGCAATGAGCGATCGCGTCACCATTCGAGAAATATTACGCTGGTCGCGGGAAACCGTTACCTTAGAACCAGGTTTCAAGGTAGAACCGTAAGCAGCTCCCAATTTCACCGCGAATTCTGGGGTGATATCGATATTAGCTAATCCTTGGACGCCACGTTGCCCAAATAAATTTCGTTGGGCAATATTTCCCCAAATCAAGTTTATGTTTAAAACAGCACCTGACTCAATCTTTTTACTCGGCCAAACACGCACGCCAGGGCTAATTTGAGCTTCTTCTCCCACCGTGGAAAGCGAACCCACAACAGCAGCTTCTAATACATGAGCACGACGGTCTACACGAGTGCCACGGGAAATTACACAGGCAGAAAGATGTGCTTCTTCACCAATGATTGCTCCATTCCAGACGATGGGGCGTTTGAGGTTGGCATCAGTGCCAATAGTCACATTATCCCCAATTACCGTTCCTGCCTCAATCTGGACTCTTGCACCGATGCGGCAATTGTCACCAATCACTGCTGGGGTTTCAATTACAGCGGTTTGGTCGATATAAGTATTTTGACCTACCCACAATTGAGGAGAAATTTCTTTGTAGGCATAATCTAGTTGTACTTTCTGGTCTAATGCATCATACTGAGCTTCCCGATAGGCATCCAAGTGACCGACATCGCACCAGTAACCTTCAGCAATGTAACCATACATTGGCTGGTCTTTTGCTAAAAGTAAAGGAAATAAGTCTTTGGAAAAGTCGCATTCAGTATTGGCTGGCAGATATTCCAAAACTTCTGGTTCGAGAATGTAAGTGCCAGTGTTGACGGTATCAGAAAAAATTTCACTAGTAGAGGGTTTTTCTAAAAATCGCCGAATTCGTTGTTCTTCATCGGTAATCACCACCCCAAATTCAATGGGGTTAGGAACCCTGGTCAAAATCAAAGTAGCTTTTGATTTTTTTTGTTTATGAAATGCGATCGCTGCTGTGAGGTCAAAATCTGTTATGCTGTCGCCGCTAATAACTAAAAAAGTTTCATCAAGAAGTTCGGCAATGTTTTTCACACAACCGGCTGTCCCCAGAGGCTGGTCTTCTTCCACAGCGTAGGTCATTTGGACGCCAAAATCGCTGCCATCTTGAAAATAATCTCGCAAAACATCAGGTAAATAATGCAATGTCGCAATAACTTCTGTGATTTGATGTCTTCTGAGGAGATTGATAATATGTTCAGCAATTGGTCGATTGAGGATAGGCACCATCGGTTTGGGCAGATCGCAAGTTAACGGACGAAGCCGCGTTCCCGAACCGCCTGCCATTAGTACTGCACGCATAAATCCTCCTTAACTAGTTACAGCCTTTGCTGCTTGAAAACGTGTCAGATATATTATTTTCTTCTTTCTCTAGTCTCCTATGGATATTCATATTTGAGGAACTTCCACAAGATGCATCTGTATTGGGAATAGGGCATTGGGCATTGGGCATGGGGCATCGGCTATTTCTCCCCCTGCCCCCCTGCCCCCTCATCCCCCTTGGCAATGGTAAAGTTGATATTCGTAGCCGTCTACGTTTGGTAAAGATTCAGTATTAGAGATAAGACATGTTTTGACGGCTTCTGCTGTGGGGGCATGAAAGTTTACTAGCCACAGGTCAAAAGGTCGCGGTAGTGTTTTTAAAGTATTTTCTAGAGCAATACTAGAACTATTCGGGTCTTGGTCTTGATGGGCAAGGAGAAATTGGGTATTTTGAGGTGAATTTCCAAGCTTAATTTCCCTAGCTATTCCCATCATTTCCCCACTGTGTACATGAGTTTTATGAGTGGTGGCAATTAATATTGGTGTTGAAGATATTTGTTGAATTAATTGTACAAAAAGGTCAGGGCGATAATATTTTTGATAACCAAGATTGGATATTACTGTAATTGCGCTGACGAATGACATTAACAAAATTAAGATTACAGCTTTTTTGCCATTTATCCCCCATTTACTTATCCTTTTAATCATTAATTGTTTGGGGGAATCCCAACAAACTGCCAAACTGGCGCCTAGTAAAACAATAAGTGTGGGAAAATAAACAAAGTGATAACGAGCGCCTCTGGTTAGGTCAATATCTAAAAAGTACGTAAAGATAAAGAATAAAGCGATCGCACTGATAGCAACTACAGCTAGCACCTGAATCATAATCCGGTTTTCTGGGTGTTGTAGTTGAATTTTCATCCCACGTACTAAAATTGGTACTGCCCAAATAAAGAAAATCAGCATCACCAGTCCTGAAGGAATCACAACCAATAGTTGTGCAGATTCAACTGGTAACAGCGAAATCATTGTAATCAATGTTCCTAATGCTTGAAAAATTGGCGCGATCCAATCTAGTCCCTCACGGGAACCTCGAATCCACTCGGTTAAATTATCGCGATTTCTATTTTCTAAAAACAGTGGTAGCCAAATTAAACTTGCCACAAAAGTACCAATAGCAACTGCATAGATGCGCTGCCAGGAAGAAGAAAACAGAGAAAACTTTGTGTTAGTTTGTTTTTGATGCCAAGCCAAAAATATCAAAACTACAGCTTCGGTGCAGAGGGTGAGGCTGAAGAAGTAATGGGTAGCAAAACCTAAAGCATTAATTTCTACCCAAGCAAATGCTACCCACATTGGTAATGCGGTACGGTTTTGTAAATGACGCGTGGCAATTACTAAGCAAGTAAGGGAACCAATTACCCATAAGGCAGCCAAAGTGTAATGGCGTGCTTCTTGTGATATAAAAACTGCGTAGGGTGATACTGCCATCATGGCAGCAGCTAAGTTTCCTACTAATGGCGAACGAAATGCTATTCTACCTAATATGTAAACACAAAGTATGCAGATAGCACCGATGAAAGCTGGTAGCGATCGCGCAGCAAATAGCGATACTAATCCTCCTTCATCGGAAAATAATTTCATCCACAGGTAAGCTAGGGCAAAATACAGCGGTGGATGGGTATCTTGTGTAACTAAGTTATGAATTACATCACCAATACTAGCAGCTGGGTTTGGTTGTAGCGGTTGTAATAGGATATCAGTTGCGATCGCTCTATCTAGGGGTATGCCTAAAAAATTATTCCCTAAACTAAAAACTAAGGTAGAAAATTCATCAGTCCAAGGAGGCTTTGCGGTTAAGTTACTTAGACGCAAACCAAAACCGATGATGAACCACATCAAAGGATGAAACCAGCTAGGAAAAATAGGGGCATACCATTTGTGCAAAGACATCTGTTGCGGGACAGATTTTTGAGTTCTCGGTGGTAGAATCTTAGCTACACAAATGTGCAGCAACAAGATAATCTTTTTGCAAAAATAGGATGTCTCTCCAAAAACTTTCATAGCCGGGCCTCACACTGATGGGTTTGTAAATTTGACGTTTTAGATTTAGGTTCGTTCTAAAATCTAAAAAGAAAATGTCAAATCTCAAATCCATCGTTGTAATTATTTCACATCCGTGACGCGCCAGCTGAGTTTCAAGTTTACCCAGAAATTCCAAATAGTAGCAACTGCGATCGCAATTAGATTGGCAATATAACGATTAGGAATTAACAAATTGAAGACTAAATTTAATACCAGTACATTTAATATAAGTCCAGCAAGGCAAATGACATTAAATTTAAAAAAGCGTTTGGCTCGTTGATGCCATTCTTGTTGTCTGGCGCTAACATCAGCAAATGTCCAAGCGTCATTCCACAAGAAATTATTTAAAATTGCAATTTCACCAGCAATAATTTTGCTACGTGTTAATGGTAAAGCTAAGGTAGTGGGATCGCTCAGTAAGAAAAGCACTGCCATATCCACAAATACCCCACTCAGGCCAACTAAACCAAAGCGCACAAATCGACCAACTGGAAAATTAACTTTTCTGCTGAATCGTCCTACCCTGCCTGTGGAAAGCCGTAACCGCACTAAGTGGCGTAGGTAGTCTACATATTGTTTCCATGTAACTTTACTTTCACCCTCTTTGCGTTCGGAAAATACATAGCCAACTTCGGCAACTTGGTTTACTTTCCCCCGGCCGATTACCTCTAGAAGAATTTTGTATCCTACGGGATTGAGTATTGCATTGGCGATCGCACTCCGGCGCACCATAAAATAACCACTCATGGGGTCGGAAACTCTTCCCAATACACTCGGTAAGATAATTAAACCTAACAACTGAGCGCCACGGGACAAGAAACGTCTGGCAACACTCCAACTGCTGACACCGCCTCCTTCTACATGACGGCTAGCTACTGCCAAATCTGCTCCCTGCTCAACACTACGCAGCAGTTCCATCAGCACCTCTGGTGGATGCTGCAAATCTCCATCAATCACTCCCAACACGCTTCCTGTGGCTGCTTGCCAACCGCGAATCACTGCTGAAGACAGACCCCGTTCGTTTTGGCGGCGCATCACCCGCAACTGTGGATATTCTGTTGTCAAGGATTGTGCGATTTCCCAAGTCCTGTCTGGGCTATCATCGTCTACGACAATTAGCTCATACTTGCCTGGAATTGATTCATCTAGTATCTCACTCAATATACTGACTATCTGTTTGATGTTATCGCGCTCTTTATAAGTAGGAATTACTAGGGAAAGACGGATAGATTCGCTACTGATATTCAGATCCTTAGGAGGTAATTCTGAAATCTTGAGTACACCAGTTGGAGCTGTTAATAGTGAGTTGGATGAGTTTGTTTTCATATTTCAAATTGCATAACAAGGATGGTAGATGTTGTGATTAATAGAACCGAACATCTGCTAGCTTTGTTGATTCAAGTACTTTTGTTTAACGCTTTGTAATTACTTTTGTTACATGTTGCTACTCTGAAAGTTTAGTAATTTCCGCACATCTATTGACAGCATTTTTACTAAAATTTATCTAAAATTTATATTTTTCCCGGTATTGCTGTGTTAATCTTTATTTTGTTTAAAAAAAATATTAATACCAGTAAAAATACAGTCTAGCATTAACTTAATTTAGTCAAACAATTTTTGGATTTTAGATTTTGCCAAAAGTCAAGCCAGTGTTGACTCAGCACCTTGTGTTGTCAAGTAAATTGTTTGGAGTTAAAGCTGCTGACGAATTTAACTTTTCTAAGTAGTATCGGAGAATCATTGGTCAACAAATATAATATTCTTATAACTTATAAATAACTTATTTAGTATAACCACGGCTAATAACTCATATCTTGGCTGAGGGACACACTTCGTTCATGGCGTAGTAGTTGAGAGGCTGAAGTTTTTAAGCCTTAACGCTGGAAATCTTGGTGAAGTTGAATTAGGGAAATCTCAAACATTTTATTATTTAATAATCTAAATATAGTAATTATATTTAATTTGTGAAAATTCACAATATTCAAAGCCGCGAATTATTTAATAATACAGAATTGGTATTACTTGATAAATAATTTTTGATATAGTCATAGCTATTTTTCCAATTTTGCTTAAAGTCATGAGCGCAGAGATTTATCGAGATTTTTTGACTTTTGCAATAATCAATTACAGTTTAGTAATATATTTAAAATTAAAATTTATAAAAATTAATAAAAACAAAAAAATCAGTATAGTAACGAGTATATATTGTATTGTAAATCTGTCAAAAGTAACACAATAAAATCCCCCGTTGGGGCATTGCAAACAGGAGAAAAGTTTTGTTTGTTATTAACTTATATGCTGTTACTTTATTACTTCTTTTGAGTAAGTGAATATCTAAAATACAGGGTAAGTTATGCATATTCCTGATGGATTTGTTTCCGTGCCAGTAGCAGGGGCTACTAGTTTAGCGAGTGTGGCAGCACTTTTTGTAGCCTTAGGCCGATCGCAAGAGGCTTTTGGTGTGCGTCGCGCTCCCTTGCTAGGGCTAACCACTGCCTTTATTTTCGCTGCCCAGATGATTAATTTTCCTGTAGCAGGAGGTACTAGTGGTCACCTATTGGGGGGAACTTTAGCAGCGATCGTTTTAGGCAGCCCTTGGGCAGGAATGCTGTCTATCGCCACAGTTTTAATTATTCAAGCCGTGCTGTTTGCTGATGGTGGAATTACAGCATTGGGCGCAAATATTTTGAACATGGCAGTAATTGGTGTTTGGGTAGGCTGGATTTTGACCCAAACCTTACAGCGGCTGTTTGGAGGTTCTAAAGGGCGTTTACCATTAGCAGCGGGCATTGCAGCGGGTGTTAGTGTAGTAGTAGCTGCCCTAGCAGCAGCCATTGAATTAGCCCTCTCTGGAACTGCATCTGTAGCTATAGTTTTACCAGCCATGACTGGCGTACATATTCTAATTGGCGTTGGTGAAGGGCTGATTACTGGTGGTGTACTGACTTACTTAGCCACTGCCCGACCAGATTTATTACCAGGAGAACAGCACGAATTTCGCGGATGGTCAGTACCCATTGTTAGTATTTTTTTAATTGCAGGAGTATTATCACTGTTTGCCTCAGCATGGCCTGATGGTTTAGAAAAAGTTGCTGAAAACTTAGGTTTTATCAACTTAGCCGACAAAGTGCGGATAATTGTACCGACTCCCCTAGCTGACTATGGAATTGAGGGTTTGGGAGCAATTGGCACTAGCATCGCTGGACTTGTGGGGGCTGCGGTTTGCTTTGCTGTTGCCTTTGGCATTGCCAAGATAGTGAAACCTAACAATGCTTAAACTTTCCTTACCGCTACGTTTGCAACTGTCCCTAGCCATTGTGGTGGGGGCAGCTTTATTAAAGCATCATGCTTGGTATGGGCTGGGTGTATATGGTGCGATCGCACTTTTGTGGGCTTGGCTATTGCGCGCCCCAATTCGCAAGTTGGGAGGGTTACTCGGTACAGAGTTGATTTTTTTGTCATTGCTGACATTACCCTTGGGATGGGAGAAAGCTAGTTTTTTGCTAGTTCGTTCCCTGGTTTGTCTGATTGCCATGAATAGTTTTTTGTTAACCTTACCACCCCACAGTTTCGGTATTGCTCTTAAAAGCTTACCCGTACCAGCACCGATTAAAGAAAACTTGCTCCTAGCTGGGCAATATATGGAGATTTTGCTCTCAGAAGTCACACGTATGCAACGTAGCGCTCAATTACGAGGTCTGACTGGAACCGCCGCATGGCTTCGCTACACTAGTGCTGCCATGATTGGAGCCTTGTACCTCCGTAGTTTAGACAGAGCAGAACGAGTTTACGCAGCAATGGTAGCTCGTGGTTACAACGGAAAATTGCCCATAGATTCCAATCTCAGACCAAAAGAGCGCTTTGCCTTGTTATTAGCTTGGGCGATCGCTGCCACAGTTACCCTAACTTCCTACAAAATTTAACCTCCTCCCTGCAGACGCGATGATCTAGACGCGATGAATCGCGTCTCTACCAATTTTCTATTCCCCACTCTTTTGCATAGGTACATTTTGAAATCTTTAACTTCCAACCCCCAACCATCAACCGATAAACCCCACGCCGCTGTAGTCAAAGTTGAGAACTTGGTGTATGCATATTCCCGGCAAGAAGCAGTATTGCAAGGAATTTCTTTTAACTTGAACAGAGGCGATCGCGTGGCGTTGATGGGTGCCACCGGTTCTGGAAAAAGCACCTTGCTGGAGAACCTAATCGGCTTAAAAGAACCGCAATCCGGGGAAATTAGGATTAATGGCATTCCCGTACAACCGAAAACTTTACCCCAAATACGTCGTCAAATTGGTTTTAGCTTCCAGGATGCCAACGACCAACTATTTATGCCCACGATTTTAGAAGATGTCACCTTCGGGCCGCGCAACTATGGCATGTCAGCAGCAGAAGCTAGCGATCGCGCCCGTAAGTTGTTAGCAGATTTTGGTCTAGAAGCCTACGCCAATCGCTCTGCCCACGAACTCTCCGGCGGGCAAAGACGCCTCGCCGCCCTCGCCGCAATTTTAGCCCTAGAACCAACGATTCTGATTTTGGATGAGCCGACTAACGGTCTCGACCCAGCATGGCGGCGTCATTTAGCACAAGTATTGTTCAAGTTACCCGTAGAAGTGATATTAATTGCCTCTCATGACCTGCATTGGTTGGGTAGAGTTACTCAACGTGCTTTGGTGTTATCTGGCGGCCGCATTCAAATAGACAGCGATATTCAGCCACTTTTGCAAGAAGGCAGGACTTTAGACCAGTTAGGTTTGCCGGTAGATTGGTGATTTGAAGTGAAGGAAGTTAACTTCATCCTAAATGAGTGGTTAGAAACCGCGTCTACACAAATAAAACCCACCTCTGTGGGTTTCATCAAGGGGCTTAAGCCCCTTTTTTTTGTTAATCCGCATCTCTGAAGAATAAACCCCAATCTAGGTCTTTATCTTTTAATTCATCTAAATAATCAATTAATTTGATTCTCTCGACCTCTTTTAATTGCGGTTTTACGTTTATGTTGGTAGGTATAAAAAAAGACAAAATAGCTTCATTATATAAATAGTCAACGATTTTTTTCTTATCTTCTTCATTGAAATTATGATGACTCTGCCATTTTTCCCAGAGATATTTATGCTCTTTATATGTATTTTCAAAAATTTCTAAAGCTTTTTGATCGCTTTCTTTCATCAATCCATTTAAATCATCGTTATTTCCTAATTTTTGCGTTGCAATTGCATAACTCTGTCTAGCCCAAATTCTGAAATTATTATCAAAAGGATGTTCCCATCCTGATTTTTGAATAGGCTTATACCTTTTTATGGCTTCCTGATAGTTTTTATATGCCTCTTCATAATTTTTATTATAAAGACAAGCATTTCCGATTGCATAATAAATCTCACTAGTGTCATCTTCAAATCCTCCAGCATTTTCCAAGGCTTGTTTATATTTTTCTATTGCTTCTTTGCGTTTATCTTTTATTGCTTCTTCGCGTTTCTTGCGATCTGTATTATTTCTGTATAGTCTGTCTAGACGGTCTAAAAAATACCCCGATTTTAAAAGCGCATCGCCCCAAAAGATTAGATTTTTATATTGAGTAAAATCTGAGTCAAATGCTTCTTGATACTTCTTGCATACTTTCTGTTCTTGGTTTTCTACATTTTCTTTTTCCTTTTCTAAATTCAAAAACTATTATACCAAACGATAAGAAAATAGATTTATTGTTCTGTTTGCTATTCATAAAAAACTCCACCTATATACAATAACTAACAGAAAGCAAGAAATACTGAACAAGTTATTAAAACATTGAAAAGTGTAGATAAGCAATTTTAAAATCAACAACTAAACCTCAAGCGATCGCTAAACAAAACAATCAAAAATTCATACATTTAAACAACTATATCAAAGTAAATTATTCTGCTTTCTAAACGCTTATCTTTGTTTGTAATATCAAAGATTTAGATTTGATTTATTGAGTAAGCACACTTAGACTTAGCTCACACAAAAACTAGAGTTACTCCTATTTTTCTGATCCCCAAAATATAACCCTCTAACTAAAGTTAGAGAAGGTTCAGTCAAAAGTTAGATAATAGCGACTGAAATCAAATATCCCTTTGAATTGAGCAAACTGCGCCAAAACACTAAAAATATACGCTTCTATATGGCAAGAGTCTCTTAAACTTCTGTTATTAACTTCCAGTTGCTTAGTGCAAGATATCAGTTAGAAAATTCCTCACATTTTTTTCCTATCCTCAAAATAGAGTCCATGTTCCAAACAAACAACAAGGTGGTAAAAGGCGATCCGCTGCGTTTATTGCTCAAACTCCAGGAGAAACAGAGAGTATTGGAGGAAAAGTATGCTCAATGTTGTCCGTCGTAGTCAAATTATCGGTTAGATAACAATAGATAGCTCAACAGCTAATAGTTTTGGTGAAGTTGAAGAAGCCTGACTAGATGAATCTGGGCGTATTGCCTATTTTTCGGGTGGAGAAACTTATTTACCAGTAGAGGGAATTGCTGGGGTAGGCATGGGTGCAGTTTCATGGGAGATATTATTTCTATTAGCGGATTATTTCTTTTTTTATAGGTCAAGAAAAGTTGACAAAGTTCCAAGGCAACGAGATTAACTAATTTGTTAAGCTTTTGCCCTATACCCTCTACTTGAGTTATTATCTTTATTCGTAATATTGAATACTATATTCTCAGTTTTATTACTCTTGGGGTGTTAATGTCTATTTCACACAAATATACTGTTCTTGCTCCTGTTAGCCTGAGCATTGCTTTGTTCATTACTAGTTGCAGCGCAACTAAAGTCTCGCAGTGCCAGCGATTGATTAAACTTGTTAATGAAGGAACGTCGTTAATTGATAAAAATAAAGCAACGCAAGTCATAACCAGCATCCAGCTGTCTAAAGATTTGGACTTTATTACTAAATCAATTCAGGAACTGAATTTAGCAGACCCCAAGCTGAAGGAATATCAAAGCGGTTTTGTTAAGATTTTTCAGAATCTCAGTCAAGCGATCGCCAAAGCAGGTAGGGCGCTAGGTTCGACTAAAATAGCAGAAGCCTCGGCTGCTGGTAGGGAAAGAATTCAAAAAGCCAGAACCGAAATTGATTCATCACTGACAGCTGCTGAAGCTATTGGGAAGCAGTCAGATAAGTTAGTCAATGAAATGAATAAGTATTGTAATCAGGCAGAATAGTCTCATTTGAGAATTGGCCATTTTTCAAAACGCTGTTAAGCAAGGAGCGTCATACGCTCAACGGTAAACCTGACCCGATAATATTGTACTGGTGGTTTATCGCATTAATTTTGTAGGAAAAAGATGTTCGTAGTAAGCACTAAAGTGCTTACTACGAACTTTTCAGAACTAATAGCACAGACTACTAGGATTAGGTAATATGTCTTTTAACCTGGTAAGCTTCTACATATTTTGCTGGAGAATAGGCAAACTCGCCTTTCCACTGCTCAATTAAGCGTTCCGCCAAGGTACGACCAGACACAGCAATTTCTTCAATGGAGTCGAGGTACTTTAAAACGATGGGTTGTTCAAGGCCTGCATTAATCCGTGCTTGCAGCCCTTCTTTTGCCAGCTTGAGCATTTCTAAGGCCAGTTCTCTGACTGAATCTTTACCATATTTCGCCTGCAATCCCTTGTAGCAGACTTCTGTTTGTGCTTTTTGATAATCCTCTATCGTTCGATTTTGAAAGAGTTTCCACAAAGATTCAAGAGATGGTTGATGATAAACTAATCCAGTCCAGAAAGCGCACGCACCACTAACCTGTTCCAAAGCCAGTCCATCCATTGAACGAATTTCGATTGTATTTCGCAACCGAATATCGGTGTAAATCGATGAAAAGTGACTGCGCCAGTTATCAAATGTGGGTCTGGTTCCATTGTCAAAGCCATGTTCTAGTACAGATGCAAAAGTCCTTCCGTGCATGGGTTGACAGATACCATTAACAACAGCGACTATCATTGGAACTTGAATTGCCCAATCAATATAATCATCAAAAGTCATAGAACCACTAAGGGCTGGGGTAAGACAACCGCAACGTGCTGGATCCCATCTCAGCCAGTACCTTAACCGATGGGATAATGTACCGTCAGCTACTCCCTCTTCTATGGGAGAGTTAGCGAACAGCGCATTAGACACGGGTACCGCCGCTACTAGCGATCGCATCTTGCGATTCATATCTTCTTCACAAACATAATCAAAGGTTAGTTGGGTTGATATAGCTCGTGCCATGACGCACTCTCCCAAAGAATCAATTCCCAATTTATTCAGATAATCTAAAATCAATCCATAGCGATGGTTCGGTGACCATTTAGTATCTTCGAGCTTGTCAAAGGGCAACATACTGCCAGCAATCAGGACAGCACCTAACTCTTGCGCTACCTCTGCCATCTTCAATATTTCTTGGTGCGTAGTCCGCACAAGGGTTGCAATATCTCCAATTGGAGGAGATGAATACTCCATCGTCCCCGCAGCTTCTAAAGAAATTTTAGTGCCGTCAGCTCTTCGCAGACCGTAAATATGACCTGCATCGACAATCGGTGTCCACTCATCGGTTTTGAGCAATGCTTCCAAGATGGCGGATATTCCCGTAGTCCCCTCATAAGGAATAGAAAGCCCTGTGTGAGGATTGACTACTCCTAATTCCACCTCTATCCCGATTTTCTCGGTTGCTGTTTTGTCTTTGGAAAAGAATGTTAATAGATCTTGACGAGTTAATAATTGTTCATTGTTCATTGTTCATTAATGTTTGCTTCGAGTAAAGGACGATTTACTACTTCTATATCTGTTGATTTTTCAACTTTTTCACCCGATTGTGCCAGATAAATCCCCAACAAAACTACAAAAAAAGCGAACCAGTTGAGAAGACTTAAGTGTTCGCCAAAGATTATCCATCCCATAACAGCGGTGAAGATCGGTTCCAGAAGTAGGAATAGAGAAATGAAACTAGAAGAAAACTTTTTAATCTGATGGGCGAGAATCACTGAAGCGATCGCTTGGCAGAAAACAGCCAGGGAAACCACTGTCAACCAGCCTTGTATGGAAGAGGGAAACATTTTATCCTCGGTGAGCAATACCAAGGGAAATGTCCAACAACTCCTGATTAAGCAAGACCATAAGAGTATACCAGTTGCTGGAAACTTAGCTCTGAGTTGTTCTGTTGTCAGCATATTTGTGGCAAAGAACACAGCAGAAAGTAACGCCCAACCATCACCAATGAGATTATCAGTACTCAATTGCCAATCTTCAAAACCAATGGCGATCGCTCCACCTATGGCTAGAGCCAAACCTATCAGAAATCGCTTATCAAAATAATGACCCAATACTAGCCATCCCCCAAAGGCTACGAACACTGGGGTAAAATTATGTAGTAGATTCGCATTAGCGACACCAGTTTGAGTCAAAGACCACACCCAGGCAAGTTGACACAATTCCGTTGCAGTGGCAGCTATAAATAAAAGTTTTAAATCGCTGAGGGTATATTTTTCCTGGGGCACAACTGATTTTTTAGACACTCTCCATCGCAAAACTTCAATGCTTCTCCAAAATCCAAGGACGATAGTAGCTATCCAGAAGCGATTAAATACCGTAGCATTGGGCCCTAAATCTCGTTCGCTCAATTTGATCAAGATTGCCGCCAAGGAAAACATAAATACTGCTATGAATACTAAAATACCTTCTATCAGAGTTGCACTTTGCTGCTGTGTTTCTGATTCAGCCGACTCCAATAAATGATTCATAATGATTTTTCTATGAACTACGTATACCAAATCGATGTTTGTAACTGGTAGCAAGTTTATACTACTCTATATATCTTTCTCATAGAAGAATGCAATCGGTTTAGTTAAGCCCACGTAGTGTAAGTATAGCTCTGGCTTTGTTTGTTTGTTCCATAGTTTTTACCCACTGACTAGCTATTGCCATCGCAATGGGTTGCTTTGATTTCCTAAGCGAACGTGAGTTCGATGAACCTCTCCCAAACGGCTTTAACATCCTGAGTTGGGCACGATAAATTAGGCTTTTTAAACCTTTCCCTGAAGCGGGGAAAGGTTTGGAGAGGGATTCTTTGGAATCTAGGCGATCGTACAAAGCATAGTTCATCTGTTCCCAGATACCTCCTCCTTGCCAGCTACAACAATAACTGTAAAAAGGCGAACTTGCTAGAATATTGCATTAATATTTTATTTTCAGAAAAAATAGCTGTATTAAGCTAATCGTCATTCATTTTTCCAGACTGATTCGCTTGTAGTAAGGGCTTTAGCCCTGGTTTTATGCAACTTAAATGCTGATTAGCTTATAGACTTCGAGCATGTTCGTAGTACAAAATTTCCACCTAATTTTATTGGTGGAAGTGAATATCATGCCTCTGTTCATTAGAGACTTACTTTTAATCATAATTATTTTAATTTATACTTTCTTTATAAAAAACTCTTACACTAACCTAAGTGAATCGGGGAGAATAAACCTAACTATATTAATAAATGTAAACACACTTGAAACCCTTACAAATAACGAATGAAGAATGACAATTGTTGCTAATTAGCTTTTTTTGCATCACCCTACTTACTTTATTTAACCGTAATTGTTATATTTGTTAAAAATTCGTATGTTAACTTCTTTTAAAAAAAAATATTTTATTAGATAAATACAAATATAAATTAAGAAAAAAATAAGTTAATTTATCTTAGCATTATTAAACATAATAAACAATTTACTACTCAGTATTAAAGACGAAAAAACCAAAATACGTGAAATAACCATTAAAATAATGTTATTTAATTTACTTTAAAATATATCAATTCAATGTTTATACTTAAACCATCAATTATCAATGAATGAGATTGCTAGTTGACTTTAAAATTCAAAAAACATATCCTGAATTTTCAAGCAAGACTAAAATAACTAGACATTAAAGTCAGTTTTAGTTACTTGTGAACATTGACAAAAATTAAAGGAGTCAACTCATGAAAAATCGCAAGAAAAATGGACAATACACTGGCTCTTTACTCGGTTAATCAACCAGATTAACTGCACGAAAGTCAGTTTTATTTACTTGTTGAACATTGACAAAAATTAAAGGAGTCAACTCATGAAGAACCGCAAGAAAAATGGGCAATACACTGGCTCTTTACTCGGTTAATCAACCAGATTAACTGCACGAAAGTCAGTTTTATTTACTTGTTGAACATTGACAAAAATTAAAGGAGTCAACTCATGAAGAATCGCAAGAAAAATGGGCAATACACTGGCTCTTTACTCGGTTAATTAACCAGATTAACTGCACGAAAGTCAGTTTTAGTTACTTGTGAACATTGACAAAAATTAAAGGAGTCAACTCATGAAGAATCGCAAGAAAAATGGACAATATACTGGCTCTTTACTCGGTTAATCAACCAGATTAACTGCACGAAAGTCAGTTTTAGTTACTTGTGAACATTGACAAAAATTAAAGGAGTCAACTCATGAAGAATCGCAAGAAAAATGGACAATATACTGGCTCTTTACTCGGTTAATTAATCAAGTAAAGATAGCTTACAATGATGTAATTATGTTCTTCTAAGTGCAACAAAAGAGCATACTACCTTGTAATCTACTCTAATTATTTGGCTTAGAAAAACAATAAAGCATCTATGCTATGTAGGTTCTAGATAATTTAACTAGAGCGAAGTGTTCCAGCATATCTTACTTATACCAATTTTCTGTGAAGGTGAACATTATTGTTACCCTTCCTAACCTCCAGCCAGTGGTGATAACAGACGTAACCTCTGCAACACACTGGCTTTTAAAACCATAGCGGAAATACTGCAGACGGTGGGTTTTCTTATCATGTCTCTTCATCTAGAAAGGGTATATTGTATTTATATATATGCTGGAATCAATCTAGAAAAATTGTTTTTTCTTGTCACAAAGGCTTTAACTTTTTAATAGTTTCATAATTGCCCACAAGTAATCATTTCTTAAAATATGCAGGTGATATTATGAAGACAATACCTATCTATCCCAGTCTTTTACGTCAACTTGGTGACCCCGAAGAAAGTACTTTTTACTTTGTCACTAATTCTCATCTGCTCGATGTCTTTAAGATAGAGCCAGACAAAGACTATAAAGATTTCAAAATGCTGAGTTACGATCCAGGTGATAGCTTCATAAAAATCTTAAAAGAACAAATTAATGAACCTGCTCATATTCTTGTCATTACACCAGATTGTTTATTTGAATCTGTACACCCAGATGATTTAGGCCAGAATCGTAAACTTTTGATTTTTGCTTGTAATTCTGCTCCTACTTCAATAGAAGCTGTTGAACACTTTTTAAGATGTGGCGAAAAAACAGATCCTGAAGAACAGGAAAAGATTTCAAATCAATTTTTTGAACGAGGTGAAACTGCTGATATTTTAAAGTTGGTTGACGAAGAATATGGAACAGTAGCTGAATTTAATCATTTAAGTGATAACTATGGATGGCATGAGCAATTAGGTATGTTAGGTTGGGGAGAACAGCAAATCTTTCCATCAGGAGAAATAGCTTGTTTTCTTGTACCATTAAAAGGTATAGATAAGCTTCCCGAACTTCAATTTGAATTAAATGGAGAAATACCTCTAAAAGGTTTTCCGGTAGTTCACTCAGGGCCTCCATCTTTCTTGCGAGAAGACCAACAAAGAATTTATGAAAAACTTTCTACCTTCAAGGATCATGCTGTCATTGCAACTATCAAAGATGGCATAGTAGTTGGAATGAAAGCAACCCATCCCTCTGCCCAACCAGCTTTAGAAATTCTCGAAGCAATGTTCATGGTTGATTCCAGATTTAGACAGATATTCGAGATTGGGTTTGCTATCAATCCATATATAGAGATATTACCTCAAAACTCAGCAATGAATGAGGTTTATGGTGGCGAAAAGGGGTGCGTTCATTTTGGTTTTGGAATGCTACCTTACACTCAATATCATTTGGATCTCATCTGTCCCAATATCAAAGTCCTGGGTAATAATAATGAATTGCTCCTGGGTGGAAATTGGAGCGGTAATTACAAAAACAAACAAAAGCCAACAAGGAAAATTGTGCCTCAAAGGGTAGCGCAATGTCCCTGTATTGGATGATAAACTGCGTCTACTTTGAAACCCTTAGTTTTTTAAATCGGATTTTGTTTCTAAATCCTAAACTCTTCCCTGTTAAGAGTTACCTTTTGAAAAAGTCCACTTCTGAACTCGGACGAAGTTTAAATTTGCTTAGCATGAATGATTGTGCAGTAAATTAAGAGGATTAGCCAATGTCAAAGATTGCTATACGTCCAGGGCGTTTGCAGCAATTTGGTAACACAGAAGAAAACACTTCATTTTGTGTTGTCACTAACTCTAGCTTATTAGACAAGATAAAAATTGCTCTCGAAAAAGACTACAAAGACTACAAATTAATCTCCTATGATGCAGGAGATGATTTTTCAAAAATACTAAACGAGCAAATACCTGAACCAGCTCATATTCTTGTCATTGCGCCAAATTGTTATTTCCGTTCACCAGAACCAGAACATCTTGGCCCTCACAGAAAGCTCTGTATCATGGCTTGCAATTCTACTCCTACATCAGTGGAAGCAATTGAGCATTTCCTCAGATGTGGTGAAAACACAGATCCTTACGAACAAGAAGAGATTGCTGAGCAATTCTTTACTAAGGGTGAAAACGCAGGTTACTTCAAGTTTGTAGACGAAGAATATCAAACTGTTGCTGTATTCGAGCATTTAGATGATAGGTTACAGTGGCACGAGCAAGTAGGACGACTGGAATGGGGAGAACAGCAGTTATTTCCCTCAGGAGAAATCAGCGTGCTACCTGTAGATGTTTTTGCTCTTAACCTCAATGTCAAACTTAATATCAACGGAAAATTAGCATTTAAAGGGATTCCCGTACTGCATTCAGGTACGCCTTCATTTCTACCAGAGGATCAAGAACGAATTTTTCAGGCTTTGTATACAATGCGGGATCATGCTGTGATTGCAACTTTGCAGGACGGCATAATCGTTGAGATAGAAGCATCTAGTCCATGTGTCCAACCTGCTGTAGATATTTTGCAAGCCATGTATCAAGTAGATTCTAGATACAGAATGATTATCGAGATTGGTTTTGCAGTGAATCACCATTTAAAGCTATTTCCTGGAAATTCAGCGATGAATGAAGTCTACGCTAATACTAATGGAACTGTCCATTTTGGGCTGGGACTAATTCCTCACACCCAATATCATTTAGACATCATCTGTCCATCCATAAAAGTATTTTCTGAAAATGACGAATTGATATTTGGAGGCATACGATAAATTAGCTTCTAAATTATAGAGGATTGCCAATAACAATCCTCTTTTATCAAAATACTTTCCGCCAAATCTCTTAACTAATGTCAGCCAATTGGAATCTCTTAACAAAGACTAGGTGAAGCTTACTAACTCTTGGATTGTTCGACCTAAATTAAAACATCAATCTCCCTTCCTGCGTCTATTTTGTATTCCTTATGCTGGTGGTAGTGCTTCCATATTTCACCATTGGTCAAATTATTTACCAGCAGATATCGAAATTTGCTCGATACAACTTCCTGGCAGAGAAAAGCGCCTGAAGGAGCCACCATTTACAGAATTATTACCTTTAATTGAAAGTCTGGCTCCTGTCTTACTTCCTTATCTAGATATACCCTTCGCGATCTTCGGGCACAGTACGGGAGCCATAATCAGCTTTGAATTAGCCCGTCAACTGCGTCACCAAAAAGCACCCAACCCCGTTCATCTGTTTGTTTCTGCTCGTGGCGCTCCCCAATTTCCTTTAAAGGAACCACCTATTCATCAACTACCTGAAGCTGCTTTTATAGAAAAATTGCGTCGTTATCAAGGTACGCCAGAGGCAATACTGAAAAATTCAGAGCTGATGGAAATCTTTTTGCCTACCTTACGAGCCGACTTAGCTATTAATGAAACCTATATATACACCAGTGAACCCCCGCTTGACTGCCCGATATCTGCGTTCGGAGGTTTGCAGGATATGGAGGTGAGTCGTGATGACCTCGCTGCTTGGCGTCACCAAACTAATAGTACTTTCATTCTGCGTATGTTTCCTGGGAATCACTTCTTTCTTCATAGCGAGCATCATGCACTGCTGTCATGTATATCCCAAGACTTAAACTCAGTTTTATCTATTTAAATAATGTGATGATGGGAGTCAATTTATTATGTCCAAATTACAATCTCTGACGGAAGCAGAACGGCATCAGTTATTGGTTGAGTGGAATGATACCAAAGCAGATTATCCCCAAGACAAATGTATTCATCAGTTGTTCGAGGAACAGGTAGAGCGGACTCCCAATGCATTGGCTACAGTCTTTAAAGACCAACATTTGACTTATCAACAGTTAAATGAAAGAGCAAATCAGTTAGCAAATTACCTGCAAAAACTGGGTGTGGGGCCAGAAGTCTTAGTAGGAATTTGTGTCGATCGCTCTTTAGAAACCATCGTGGGAGTTCTTGGTATTCTCAAGGCTGGAGGTGCTTACGTCCCTCTAGATCCGGAATATCCACAGGAACGTTTAGCTTTTATGCTAGAGGATAGTCAAGCATCGGTGTTGTTGACTCAGCAGCGCTTAGTCGAACATCTTCCCCGACACCAAGCAAAAGTTATCTGTCTAGATACCGACTGGCCAGCCATTGCTACAGAGAGTAAAACCCTACCCTTGAGTTCAGTTCGCTCAGACAATCTGGTTTATGCAATGTACACCTCAGGTTCCACAGGAAAACCGAAGGGTGTTCTTATTCAGCACCAAGGGTTGTGTAGTGTTATCCTGACATCTATTAAAGCTTTCGGAATCAACGATAGTGACAGGGTTTTACAGTTTGCCACCTTCAGCTTTGATGTTTCTGTATGGGAAATTTTTTCTGCCTTGGTTAGCGGAGCCACATTATACTTAATCGATCGCGAAACAATGCTCTCAGATCGAGAGTTGCTCGCGCTCATCCGTAACCAGCAAATGACTACAATCTTCCTTTTACCTTCAGTCCTCAAACGACTTCCTTCACAAAACTTGCCAGCTTTACGCAGGGTAATTACAGGTGGAGAAGGGTTTTCTGAGGACTTTATCACCCGTTGGGCTAAAGGAAGGCAGTTCTTTTATGTCTATGGTCCGACAGAAGCAACTATCCTTCAGTCTTTTATTGACTGTAGTGAAGTCTGTCCGCAAAAAGCGCTACTCGGTCGCCCAATTGCCAATTTTCAATACTATGTACTAGATTCCGAGCTAAAACCTGTGCCCATTGGAGTGATTGGAGAACTCCATATTGGTGGTGTCGGTTTAGCCAGAGGCTATTTAAATCAACCCGAACTGACCGAACAAAAGTTTATTGCTAATCCCTTTAGCCACGAAGAGGGAGCGCGTCTTTACAAAACGGGTGATTTGGTTCGCTATCAAAGCGATGGTAACTTAGAATTTTTGGGTCGCAGCGATCATCAGCTAAAAATCCGAGGCTTTCGTATCGAACTGGGAGAAATTGAGGTAGCCTTGGCTCAACATCCAGAAGTACGGGAAGCTGTGCTTATGGGTCGGGAAGATATACCAGGTGACAAACGCTTAGTGGCTTACGTAGTTCCTGTTAGAAAGCAAGCTGTAAATGTAAATCAGCTACAAGACTTTTTGCGCCAAAAATTGCCGGAATATATGATTCCATCTGCTTTTGTCATGTTGGATGAGTTACCGTTAATGCCCAATCAAAAGGTGAATCGTCAAGCCCTTCCCGCACCTACTCAAGAACGACCTGAACTTGAAGAACCCTTTGTAGCTCCTCGTACCCCGATTGAAGAATTACTAGCTGAAATTTTTGGGGAAATTTTAAATTTGGACAAGGTTGGTGTTTGCGATGACTTTTTTGAATTAGGAGGACATTCTTTATTAGCTTCCCAAGCGATCGCTCGGATATGCGGAACTTTTGAGATGGACATTCCCCAGCGAACTTTGTTTGAAACCCCTACTGTTGCTGACCTGGCTGCGGTAATTACAAAAAAACAAGCTGGAAAAAATTGAAGACTTATTTAATATTTCCCCAAAAGAGGTTAAATATATGGTTACAACACAAATTAGTTCTTTCTACTTAACAGACGCAGAAAAAACTTTTTTTAATGAAAACGGCTATGTCGGCCCCTTCAAAGTCTACGAACCTGAAGAGATGAAAGAAATCTGGAAGAGAGTGAGAGTGGATCTTCTCGATACCAGTCGTGCGCCATTCACAAACAGTAAACTCAATTATGACAGACATTTAGATGTCTCAGATTTAAGCAAGCTAATTATCAAACCCGAAATTGTCCATCGACTCCAAAGCATTCTTGGATCAAATGTTCTGTGCTGGCGATCGGAATTTTTTCAAAAGAATAGTGGCGACGGAGGAACTGGTTGGCATCAAGTTGAACTCTATGGAGTGGGTGAGAAAAATCAAGCTGAATTAATGCCAATTGAAAGATATGAAAATAGACCCATTGAACTGGCAGCTTGGGTTGCAATGACTGATGTTCCAAGGGAAATGGGCCCTCTTAAATTTATCCCAGGTTCACATAAACAGTGGTATTTTAATGAGCTTGGTGATATAACCCATCATCCTGAAAACATTAACAAGGATGGATGGTTTTATGGATACAATTACAATGAATTAAGGCTCGATCCCAACTGGGAACCAGACAAGTCAGACACTGCTGTAGTCGAGATGAAAGCAGGAGAAGTTGTCTTATTTACATCTAAATGCGTACATGGATCGTTGCCAAATAAGGCAAGAAAAAGTCGAGTAGGTTACGCCATTCGCTATGTTCCCACAAATGTAATAGTTTACCCAAATATCACCACCTTTACCGAATTTGGCGAAACTTTAAGCACTGAGAAAACAGGTTGTGTTTTGGTTGCAGGAGAAGACAAGTACAAACACAACAATATCAAGACAGAAAATGCTCTTGGTGAATCATTTGTTCCCCTACCATAATCACAAGATATCTCTTTGTTGAGATATGTCACCAGTGGTCTTTTCAAAAGGGAACTCTTAACAGGGAAGAATTTAGGATTTGGAAATAAAACCCGATTTTCAAAAAGCTAAGGGTTTCAAAGTAGATGCGGTTTATTTACGTCAATCTATGAACGTCCAAAACCAGTCTGTTCCCTATTACCCATTAAGAGTTCCCTTTTAATTTTTTTTAAGTTAGCTATAAAAAATATGCATTCTATTCAAGAAATCTCAAGTCTGTGCAAGAAATCACTATTTCAATTGGATAATGTTCACTATCTTAATTGTGCCTACATGTCGCCACTATCAAAAAGCGTGGAAGAAGCAGGGATAGTAGGTATGCAACGAAAGAGAATTCCTACTGCTCTCAAAAGAAGCGACTTTTATGAGGATAGCGAAAAAATCCGTCGGCTTTTCGCTCAAATGATTTTTGCTCCAGATCCATATCAGATAGCGATCGTTCCTTCACTTTCCTATGGAATGGCAATTATCGCAAAAAATACAAATTTCCAACGGGGTCAAAACATTGTTGTCACATCTGAGGAATTTCCCTCTAATGTTTACACTTGGCTGAGAGTATGTCAGGAACACGATTTAACATTAAAGATAGTTGAACCTGACAATCAACTCAATAATTGTGGTCATCAATGGAATGAAAAAATTTTAGAAGCTATCGATGGAGATACTGCTCTTGTAACACTGGGACATGTCCATTGGACAAATGGAACACTTTTTAATCTTAAAGAAATTGGTCAACGTGCTCGTGAGTGCGGAGCAGCTCTAATTATAGACGGTGCCCAATCTGTTGGAGCATTGCCGTTCAATGTATCAGAAATTCAACCAGATGCCCTTTTCTGTCCAGCCTATAAGTGGCTGATGGGTCCCTATGGAAATTGCCTTGGTTACTTTGGTTCTCGCTATTTAAATGGAATTCCACTAGAGGAAAATTGGCTCAATCGTTATCCCTATGATAGTGATAGCTTTCAGGATCTAGTTATCTACAGAGATGAATATCGTCCTAAAGCAATTCGCTACGATGTCGGTGAAATGAGCAACTTTATTTTGTTACCGATGATCGTCAGAGCGCTTGAACAACTAGTCGAGTGGGGTATTGACAATATTCAAACTTATTGCCGCAACTTAGTCAATCACAAATTTATTAACAAAATCGGCGAACTCGGATTTTTAGTAGCTGAAGAAGATAGTAGAGCAGCTCATCTAGTTGGTATTAGTTTGCCAGATAATATAGATTTGGAAAAGTTGCGGAGTCTTTTAATTAAAAATAAAATTTTAGTTTCTATACGCGGTCAGTCAATACGACTTGCGCCAAATATTTATAATGATGAAGATGACATGAATGCTTTTGTGGATGCATTGCGTCAGTTTCGTAATTAATATCATGTCTGGCTCATGACTTATGATTTAAATCCCTGCGTACCTCTGCGCCTTACTTTGCGTCCCTACCCTGCGGGTTCCGCCTTTGGCGGTATGCGTTTCAAAATATTATCCGTACCTCACATAACAGAAAATCGCTATGGTACCGATCGCACAAGGCACAAATACCAAAGGGCGATCGTTATCTTGCAATAGTTAGAATTTCCCAAGTCTAGTAACTTTTATCACTCTTTTTTTTAAATCTTCCTGATGCTCGCCAACTTTGACTGTCAAAAGAAATGTTGGTGCAAGTCAAATGAAATACCAGGAGTGATATGAGTCTACTGATGGCTAGTGTACTAGCAACAGCACCAGTATCTGCGCTCAATATAATGGAACAGCTCGTAATCGAGCCAGATAATCAGGTGCAGGAGTCAATACAAGAAAATTTATCTGAAGTAGTTCCACCTGTTGAAATTACACCGCCTGAATTTGTACAGCCAGATATAAGTACTTCAACAGTTGCCAAAACTAAGTACGAAAATATACTGAAAAAAAGTAGAGAAAAAATTCAGTTTATCAGTTCTTCTAACTCGCCTGAATCAAAAAATACTCAACCTCTACCAGACGAAACTGACAAAAATTATTCCCATCCCCCCATCCCCCCATACCCCCATCCCGCAGACTCAGACGACCCAATGTCCCAAGTTAACTCGGTATCACAGCTTGAGGATGTGCAACCTTCTGATTGGGCTTTTGGTGCTTTGCAGTCTTTGGTAGAACGTTATGGCTGCATTGCGGGATATGCTGATGGTACTTATTTGGGGAATCGTAGTATTACTCGTTATGAATTTGCGGCTGGTTTAAATGCTTGTTTAGAGAAGATTAATGAAGCGATGCCTGGGTTGGGCTACGCCTACGCTAACAATAAACTTAACACTGTTAATGATGAAGATTTAATCCTGCTGCAAAGGTTACAAGGTGAATTCAAAGCAGAATTGCGACAATTACAGCAGCGTGTCGAGGTTCTAGAAAACCGGACTAGTGAATTACAAGCTAATCAGTTTTCCACAACTACCAGATTATTTGGTCAAGCCGTTTTTAGCGTTCAAGGAAGCAATACCACCGATGCAGATTTGTTTCCTAGAGATGGAATACCCGAACGCCAAGGAAAAACTAATCTGACTTTCACAAGTAGCGCCCAATTAACCTTAGCAACTTCATTTACCGGACGAGATTTGCTCTTAACAGGGCTGTCTGCGGGGAATTTGGGTTCTAATGCATCGTTGCTATCTACCAATATGGGGCGGTTGGGTTTCGAGTCCAACACAGACAACAATCTAGTTGTTAGTGATTTGTCTTATAGATTTTTAGCCTCAGATAACTTGGGAATTGTCGTCGGTACAGCGGGAGTTAACCCCATCAATACGTTTCGCGGTATTAGCCCATTAGAAGGTTCTAGTGACGGTGCAATTTCTCTATTCGGTCAGCGTAACCCGATTTTAGGCATTGGTAACGGTACTGGTGGTATAGGTTTTGACTGGCAAATTAGCGATCGCATTAGTTTGCAAGGTGTCTATAGTGCAGAAATTCCCAGTTTTCCTGGTGACATCAACCAGGGCGGATTATTTGGTGGTAGATTTACTGCTGGTACTCAGTTAAGTTTAGCACCTAGCAATAATATTGATATCGGCATACATTATCTTTATTCCCACTCCCCAGATGGACTACTAGGAACTGGTATCGGCGATTCTCAACTGATTTCCCCTTTTGCAGATGCTACAGCTTTCAATACCCACGCAGTTGGCGCTACCGTTGCTTGGCGAATTAACCCTAACTTACAGGTGGGTGGTTGGGGTGGCTTCACTTCTTCCAAACCATCCAATCTTTCTGGAAGTGTAGAAACTACCAACTGGATGGTGTTCGCGGCTTTTCCCAATTTGCTACGCCGTGGAAATTTAGGGGGCGTTCTTGTGGGACAACCACCGAAAATTACTTCTAGTACTTTACCAGAGGGATTTAATCTTCCCAACTTTTCTGATGGAGGGACAGCAGGGGGACGCACTGACACATCAATTCATGTAGAACTTTTTTACCGCGCCCAACTGAGTGACAATATTGCCCTAACTCCAGGCTTATTCGTTATTTTCAATCCCGATCATAATGCTGCTAACGATGCTTTAGTAATTGGAGTATTAAGAGCAACCTTCCGGTTTTAATTTTGTACTGATGTAAATGTAATCAAATACGCTTTTTTATTACTGAAAAAATCAGTAGTTAGATGCTTTCATTCCCCAATGGAAGCAAGAAAAAACTCATGCGTATTTTTTATATGTGATTAAAGGAGCAAATTTTTCATGAAATTAAATTCAACAACTAATACCACTTCGAGAAATTTTGACGAAAATCCAAAATTCTATCAGTTGGGTTGTGCAGTTCTTAGCAGCAGTAGTTTAGCCGCAGTCATCATTGCTTTAGGTGGAACAAGTGCTTTAGCTCAAATCACAATTCAAAGCAGTGGAACATTATCAGGTACAATTCAACTTCCTAGTAATAATCCGAATTTCAATAAAAGCATTACTCGCATTGACACAGACGACACAGGGACTTACTCGCGGAACTTAGGTACTAAAAACAATCCTAATTACGTTCCTGTATACAAGTCAGAGTATGTGAAAGTACAAACACGTAATGATGGGACTTTGCATTATTTTGTTGACTTTAAAGGGATTCCTATCATCTCGTTCAATGGCGTTCTGAGTTCGCCTGTTCTCTCTGGCGGTGAGTTGACACCTTTTAAATACCAGGGAACAGTAGCCGGAACTAAGTTTCAAGGAGTGGTTCAGGATGAATTTAATCTCACAAAAGCTTTATACACTGGTATTGTTACCGACCCAAAAACCGGAAACCAGTACCAGGGGACTTTTGAAGTGAGTGGATATGGACCCAGGTATAGCGATCGCAATGGTAGTGCAACCCCCACAGTCTTTGATTTCAAGTCCGATCTCCCAGGTTTACCAACAGTGAAATCTTTGGTAATGACTAACTCTCCTATCGGAAAATTGACAATCAAAGTACCTGCAAATGCAACTCTCATCACTCCTACACCCGCACCCAGTGGTAGCAGCACACCCACTCCTACACCCGCACCTAGTGGTAGCAGCACACCCACTCCTGCACCTGTAGTTAGTGGCGGTAGCACACCCACTCTTCCAACGATCGTTGATAGTGGTAACACAATAACTGCTGCACCAATCGTTAATAGTGGTGAGACAATAACTGCTGCACCAATAGTTGATAGTGGTAACACAATAACTGCTGCACCGATAGTTGGTAGTGGTGACACAATAACTGCTGCACCAATAGTTGGTAGTGGTGATACAATAACTGCTGCACCAATAGTTGGTAGTGATAGTGCGATCGCTTCGCCGACGACTACAACTTATACATCTGAGTCCAATACTCCATCGCTGTCTACTACACCTAACATGGAATTCAGTAGTGGTAATTCTGCAACAGTTAATCAAGTAGTTATGAACCCTGGAACTTTGGCTCAAACTGCTTGTTCAAAAGATAGTGTTGATAGCTGTACAAAACGTGCTTCACCCAAACAAGCGATCGGCCCGCGCAGCCGAGTACTGGTGCGTTAGATAACTAATTCAAACGTATTAGCGTCACTTTCACTTTCGGGGACAGTAAGGAGTAAGGAAGAGAAATTTATAACCAAAAAACTTTTTCCTACTCACTACTCCCCATTCCCCATGCTTACATAAACCTTTTCATCAAAACTTTAGGGTACTTCTGGAACTCCTACACAGCAGAATGAAATCAATATAATAGCTAAGACGGGGTAATATTCCAATTTAAAAAGTCTACCATAAGCTATTCTGTCGGGTTTTACAGACCAGACTTCCTTTCTGTGGTAGATTTTACCCTCATGATTTTCTGGCTATACTAGTGACTTCAGCCGATTGACTAAAATAAATTGAAGACTGGGGACTAGAGACTAGGTAATAATATTAAAAGTACTATTTTCCAATCCCCAATCCCCTTTCTCGATCGCATTAACACTACAAAGTAAATTTAGAGCAATTAAACATCTTCTGAGTTAGCACCTATGAAAGAAGAATTGATAGCCAGAGTTGTACAGGTCTTACGAATTAATATGCATTGGATGACTTGGAATTTATTTCTGGCTTTTATACCTTTAGCTTTGAGTGTATGGCTATTTCGCATTAAGCGTGGTCGCACTTGGCTTTGGTGGCTAGGATTCTTAGTTTTCTACGCATTCTTACCCAATGCACCATATTTGTTGACCGATGTAATTCACCTGATAGACGATATCCGCACCATCCAGTCAGTGTGGATGATTACTTTAGTACTAATTCCTGTGTATTTGTTAGTAATTTTGGCTGGGTTTCAAGCTTATGTAATTTCGTTAATAAATTGGGGATACTATTTACATCGCATTGGTAAGAGTGAATGGATTTGGCGGCTTGAATTGATTACCCATGCTCTGTGTGCTGTTGGTATTTATTGGGGGCGTTTCTTACGTTTCAATAGTTGGGATTTTATCACTCAACCTGATGCACTCTTAACCAAAGGTGTTGAGGAAATTCTCGGTAAACAGCCACTGGTAATTATTGCTATCACTTTTGTGATACTTGTGGGACTTTACTGGATTATGAAACGAGTAACTTTGGGTTTTTTTGTGCAACCAACAAATGAATATACTATCAAGACACAATCAGTAAATTCCAATACTCCCAACGCTTAATGAATCAAGTAACCACACCTACCTTGTCTTTCTTAAGAGACGTTTTACAAATGCAATTTTAGCTGAATGGGTAGGTGTAGGTTTTTCACAATAAAAAGTAAAAATACAATAAGGATATTTTATAATTAAAATTAGGATATTTGAAAAATGATGATTCAAATATTGCGAGCATCTTATTTTAAATATTTAATTTTTGACCTAATTCTTAATTAGGGATTTGTATTATAATATCTGAAATTTATAAATTTGCTCCCCCTACATCTGTAACTTTGTCTAACTCCTAATAAGTTGGCGTATTCCACCCAACTCAGAAGGACTATTTTTTTCCACCTAAAGAAGGGTATACACTCCAGTCAATTCCGTATCAAAAGAAAGATGCAGCCGACACCGTGAAGATTTGAAATGAATCTAGGTTGTTTAGGTTTTATTGACTTAGATTCGGAGTTGAAAAATATGAGTGTATTATCTATTGATGAACTCAAAACTTTAGCAGAAAATTCTCAAACCCCAAGTATTTCTCTGTATATGCCTATGCAAAAAGCAGGGCCAGAGATTCGCCAAAACCCGATTCGCTTCAAAAATCTAATCCGGGAAGCTGAAGAACGCTTGGATGCGATGGAAATTGACCATACCCAAGCGCTAGATCTTCTCCAGCCAGCGATGGAACTAGATACGAGTGAGTTTTGGGAACACCAAGACCACGGATTAGCAATATTCATTTCGCCACAAGTGTTTCGCTACTACCAACTACCAATGGAGTTTCCAGAATTAGTGGTTGTGAGCGATCGCTTCCACTTGAAACCGCTACTACATTTGCTCAATAATGATGGCAAGTTCTACCTCTTGGCTCTTGCTCAAAAGGATGTGCGGTTTTTTGAGGGAACGCGCTACAGCATTCAGGAAATAGAAGTGGAAAATATGCCTAAAAGTTTGGATGAAGCCTTGCAAGAGGACGAAATCCAAAAAGGGATGCAACAGCGGAGCGGTACATACAAAGGGGGAACCGTTAATAGTTTTCAGCAACCAGGTACATTTCACGGTCAGGGAAGTTCTGACACAGACAAGCCCCAAGAACATATCTTACAATTTTGTCACGCCATTGATGCGGCATTGCATGAGAAGTTACACAAGCAAAAAGCACCTTTAGTTTTGGCTGGGGTTGAGTATCTTTTCCCGATTTATCAGGAAGCAAATACTTATAATCATTTGGTGGAGGAACCGATTACAGGCAATCCGCAATTCACCAAGCCGGAAGAATTACAAGACCAAGCTTGGCACATTGTCGAACCTCTATTTCATCAAAATCAAAAAGAAATAATGGAGCTTTACCAACAAATAGCTGGTGAAGGTACTGGCAAAGCTTCTAGTAATCTTCAAGAAATTATTGCAGCGGCTTATTACCAAAGAGTCGATCATTTGTTTGTACCAGTCGGACAGCAGATTTGGGGTAAATTCGATCCAGAAACAATGGCTGTAGATTTACACCCAGAACCAGAACCGGAAGATTACGATTTATTAGATTTTGCTGCGATTCATACGCTTTTAAATGGTGGAGAAGTATATGCTGTTGAGCCAGAAGAAATGCCAAATGGCGCATCAGCAGCAGCAATTTTCCGATTTTGATCTTGTTAGTAGGCAATAGGCAAGAGGCAATAGGCAATAGGCAATAGGCAATAGGCTAGGCTTAAAAGTCGGTTGATTTGAAGACTTTATAATCAGTTTATGTCTAAATACCAGCCCTAAATAATTAGGGAAAAATCTATTGCTTATCCTATTCCCTACTCCCTATTCCCCAGTCCCCAGCGATGCACTGAGCCTGTCGTACCCCTACGGGGAAGCAAGCTACGCGGAGCGTCTCGTTCGCTCTTAGCGTCTCGTAGAGAAGAGAAGTGTCCCCAGTCCCTCAACAGTCCATCTTGACCACACAATTTCTACCTTGTGCTTTTGCCTGATAGAGTCCTTGGTCAGCAGCAGCAATTAAGGTTGCGGGAGATGATTGACTATGAGGAGTAATTGTTGCCACGCCAAGGCTGAGGGTGATGAATTCACTAACTTGAGAATTCGGGTGAGGCAATTGCAATGCACTGATATTAGTTTGGATTTCTCTGGCAACTGCAATGGCCTCTTCAGCATCTGTATTTGGTAAGATGACTGCAAACTCTTCTCCGCCATACCGAGCAACTAAATCGTTAGGATGTTTAACTGTCTGAGAGATTATCTTGGCAACGTGTCTGAGTGCATCATCTCCCGCCAAATGCCCATGAGTATCGTTATAAAGTTTAAAGTAATCAACATCACACAAAATCAAAGATAGTGAGGCTTGCTCTCGTGCTAATCTTTGCCACTCGGCGTTGAAGGTGTCATCAAAGCAGCGGCGATTTGCCACTTGGGTCAGGCCATCGGAAGAAGCAAGGCGCTGTAATTCTTGGTTTGCTTGTTGTAATTGGTGGTAAAGTTCTGATTGCTGAATAGCGATCGCAGCTTGACTTGCCAGCTGATTAAACAAGTTAATCTCCGATTGCTGCCATAGTCTAGTACTAGAGCATTGGTGAGCAATCAATAATCCCCACAAACGCTTTTGCTGTAAAATCGGCACCACAAGATTTGCCCGAATTTGCAAACTCCGTAATAGCTCAACATGACACGGCGATAGCCCAGCAGTTTCAATGTTTTCAATCGCTCTACTATTACCTTGTTGGTAGTAAATTGCACCAGTGGATTGAAAGCATGTATCCATCACATGAAATCCTAAAATGGACATGCACCCTTGTGCTAAGGATTCTACAGCAACTAACCCACTCCAATCTGGTTTAAACTTGTAAATTACTACTCGGTCTACGTCAAACAGTTGTCTTACCTCGTCTGCCGTAGTTTGCAATATTTCATCTAACTCTAAGGATTGGCGAATGCGCTGGGTAACAGCCGCGACAATTCGCTCGAACTGGCTTTGATGTTGGACGCGCTGCTCGATTTGCTGACGAGATGTCGATGCTACAGTTAACGTCAGGGCATCAAAGTGAGGAGTTGTAGCGATCGGCACGGCAGTTGGTTTGGCAATTAAATAACCTTGACCAAAGGTTGCGCCTCGTTCTCGCAGCCAGTTCAGTTCTTCAATACACTCAATTCCTTCGGCAACGGTTTGGATATTTAACTTTTGAGTAATTTCTAGAAGTTTTTCAGTAATTGAGGCTTTATAAAGGTCTTGATGCACATCTCGAATTAACTGCATATCTAATTTAATAAAATCTGGGCGTAATTGATGCAGCAAGTTCAGGCTCGAATAGCCAGAACCAAGGTCATCAAGGGCGACTAAAAACCCACTATCCCGATAGTATTGAAGCACAGCTTTCAGGTGTGCTAAATCTTGAGGGTTGTCTGACTCCACAACTTCAAAGACAACCCTTCGATGGTCAATGCCTGCTCGATCTATTGCTTCTACTGTACTGCGTAGGCAATAAACAGGGTCATAAAGCGCCGTTGGTGCAAAATTGATGAAAATGCACCCATTGACTTGATAGCGGGTGAATTCCTTGATTGTGTTCAGGCGAGCAATCCGGTCGAGTTGTGGCAGCAGTCCAGCTTCGCTTGCTAACTCGAAGATTGATTCCGGTGGTACTAAATTGCCTTCTTCATCCATCCCCCGCAACAATGATTCATATCCATAAATCTGGGATGTATCTTGAATTGAGACAATCGGTTGAAAGTGACTGGTGAATCGTTCCCTTGTCAACATTTCCACTAACCACTCGGACTGACTGAAATTAATAAACCGCTGCAATGAGGCGATATCACTAAAATCTTGCAGTTGAGGTTGGATAGCACCTTGAATAAAAAGAACTTGGGTTTCTTTTAATTCTCTTGGTGCAAGAAGTTGAGACAAGTTACGAGCAATTTCTTGAGCCTGTCCAGCTTTACAGTTTAAACTTAGGCCTGGTCGCTGGTGCATCAGTTCATACTCAATGCCTAACTTCTCTAAGTATGAGGTAACTTTTGTCAAGGTATGTGAAACGGGGAACCAAAGAAAGAACCTGCCCGCTTGCCCAGTCTCACAGCGCACAATATTATGACAAGCACAAGTCTTGGAGAGAGGACATTTTTGGCTCATTGCTAACTACCTTGCTCAACCTGATTGATTTTAGTGTTCCCCTCAAACTTCTTATAAAAAATGAACTACAGTTCAAGTAGATGAAGATTTGATGAGAATTAAAAAGTTAATTCCCTATTGGCGCAATGAACTTGGATTAAGAGGAATTATCCATCAACTTGTCATAAAAAATGATTGATTTATATTAATTAAATCGATTTCTAAAAATCCCATCGATACAATCACTCGTTAAATTTTAACTATTGAAACTTAAAAATATTGATGAAATCAAGCTTTTATTAATTATAAAACAACTTATCTGCTTGATTAACTATCTAGTTGCTGGATGTGCTAAATGTTGAGAGAATTGTCTGCACTGCTAGCTAAGAATTTGCGATTTGGACTGAGTGCGATCGCCAGGGTATTTAATATTGCCTTTTAACAACTTATTAAATTTCAATCAAACCTGGAAAATAATACCATCTTGAAAAAGCTTGTTCTAGTTATTTTTCTTGTTCTGCTTGCAATGCCTGTGCTTTTTCCAAATAGTTTTGAGCCTCGGTGTTATGAGAATCTAATTTAAGTGCTTGCTGATATTTCATAATGGCTTCTGTTAAATTTCCCTGCTGTTGTAAGCTTTTACCATTTTGAGTGAGATAATTAGAAATCTCAGGGTCAAGTTGCATTGCATCATGATAGGCTGCTTTCGCTTCTTTCAGTTTACCCTGGCTTTCCAATATATCCCCTAAGAACACGTAAGTGTAAGCGTCCGGCATCAGTTTTAGGGAGGTGCGATAAGCTGCTACGGCTTCATTAAATTTCTTTTGTTGATTTAACGCACTACCTAAATTGGTATAAAGAGTAAATTCACTTGGATTGACCTGTATACCTTTACGGTAAACAGCAATTGCTTCATTAAGTTTATTTTGCTCTTTCAAAGCATTACCCAAGTAAAGGTAAAGAAGAGAAATTTTTGGTTCTATTTGAATACTCTTTCGATAGAGAGTAATCGCTTCATCTAATTTTCTTTGAGTTAATAAGACATGTCCTAAATTTACATATGCCCAAACTTCATGAGAGTCAAGCTCGATTGCTTTTCGGTACAGAGTAGTCGCTTCATCTAATTTTCCTTGAGTAAATAAAATATAACCTAAATCTACATATGCTCCAACTTTATGAGGTTCAAGTTCAATTGCCTTTCGGTACAGAGCAACTACCTCGTCATACTTTTTTTCCTCAACTTGATTGCTAATCACTCCTTGTGTATTTAGAACAGATGCTAGACGAGTATAAGTTTCGGCATCATTTGGATCGAGTTGAATGGCCTTTCGATAAGCGTCCGCTGCCTCTTCTAGCTTGTGCTGAGATTCCAAAATTTTACCTAAGTTTTTATAGAATGTTGCATCTGTATGTCCATGCTGAACAGTCTCAACAATCGCTTCTGTATTGCTAAGAGCTTTATCATACACAAATGATAGACAAGTAATTGCGAGGGCAAAAGTAACTGAAGCGGTAAATAGTTTTAGACTCTGTAGTTTCATATAGGTATTCTTAATTTTCTTATTGATTTGAAGCCTAGACCGTTAGTAGCTATTTATCAAACAGCAATTGACTTCCTAGTTTTTGTAAAAGAAAATATATGAAACTTACAGCGATTTTTTGCAAAATTATGCAGCTTACTCAATACCCAAAAACTTGAACTATAAAATTACCTCGATACTTTTGAGTATTTTCATCGAGATGTTTCCTCTTTTAATTCACGTCGTGCTGCTGCTAAAATGAGGCGTTGTTCAGCACGACCGATCGCCTGATATGTGCGCTCGATCGCTTCGGGTTCCACGGAAATGGAAGTTATCCCCCATTCCACTAAGCGATCGATAATTTCTGGATAGAGTGCTGGTGCTTGACCGCAGATAGAACAAGGGATACCAGCACTTTTAGACATGTGGATCAATTGAGCGATCGCACCCATAACTGCTGGATGACGCTCGTTAAATACTTTCGCTAGCTGTCCTTGTTCTCGATCTACTCCTAGCAATAATTGAGTCAGGTCATTTGTTCCAATGGAAATTCCGGCTACACCTGCTTTGACATATTCTGGCAATAAAAACAATACGCTTGGCACTTCTGCCATCATCCACAATTCAAATTCTGCCACCTGTGTTAAAAGAACTTGCTCGACTTTGCGGCGACAAAATACGAATTCTTCCACAGTCCGAACAAAAGGTAGCAGCAAATGAATATTGCTGTAGCCAGATTGCTGTACGCTGGCTAAAGCTTTCAATTCCAACTCAAATACACTGGAATTTCGTAGATAGCTAAAGGTGCCGCGTTCACCTAACATCGATTGTGGAGAAGATTGTAAACTATCACTCAATGATGGCAAATCTGACGATCGCCAATCTAAAGAACGATAAAAAACTGGTCTTGGTGCAAAGGCGCGAGCAAACTCCATAATCGCAAGAGACCAACGCTCTAACAATTCTGCTTGCCGCCCGCCTAAAATCCAACTATTGGGATGTTGTCCATCTAATATATTTAATACCATCAATTCTGAGCGCAGCAATCCTACTCCGTCCGCAGGCAAGCTTTTTACTTGCTCTATTAAGCTGGACTGGCTCAAGTTAACCAGCAGTTTGGTAGCAATCATAGGTAGATGGGGTGATGAGATGGTGGGGTGATGGGCTGGTGGCGGGATGGGAGTAGTTTCACCCATCTCCCCATCTCCCCATTTCCCCATCTCCCCATCTCTGGTTTCTGTTTCGATCCGATAAACTTCTCCTCTGTCGCCATCAAGCAAAAGTCGTTCGCCTGTTTGAATTAAGCTTGTTGCCGATGTTGCATTTACTACTGCTGCAATCCCTAATTCTCTGGCTAGAATTGCAGCGTGGCTGGTTAACCCCCCATGTTCAGTGATAATGCCAGCAACATTTTGTAATAATGGCAACCAATCAGGCGTAATTGTTGGGACTACTAAAATTACTCCTTTTGGGATATGTTCGGGTTTGTGGTGAGAATCCATCGTGACTAAAGCATTTGCCACAGTACGTCCGCCTGCGGCTGGCAGTCCCCTGATGAAGTATACATGGGGGATTATGGATTGGGGACTAGTAACTTGTGTTAAATAGAGCTTGCTAGATGGAGTTTCGCTAGCGATAGTCCATTTGAGGGTAAAGGTTTTACCTAGTTCAGCTACTAATTGAGTTCCCAGAGCAATTATTTGTTGTAAGTATTCTGGTTGTAAAGCGTACTGTTTTTGTTGGGCTTCCTGAAGTACGTAGGTAATCAGACAAGTTTTGTCTGCTGTGAGTGCTGAGTCTGCCAGAGGTTGGGAAAAAGTTGTAGGGGAACCATCATTAACATCGTAAGCCAGCATTTTATTGCCGAGGTGTTGCTCTAGGATAGTCGCAGTTTCATTTTGAATGTAGTAAACATCTGGCAATACTTCCCCTTGAGCGATCGCAATTCCTAATCCCCAGGTGGCTTCAATTTCCCACCCAGAGGAGTTGGCTTTGAGTAAGCCACTGGCAATGGTATTTTCCACAGGTTGCACCAAAACTCCGAGATTAATGTGTTGCACATTAATTCCTGTGTGCCGCCAATACAATAAACTTCTAGCACGAAATATTTGACTCCAGGTACGTTTTAATGCTGTGGCGATCGCGTCTTCTTGGCAATGGCAAAATACTGACTCCACTAACCCAGATATATTTTCCATAGTTTGAGTACTATCTGCTACTGACAAACTAGGTCGGAAAATCAAACAGCTAGTTTGCCATTCTCTAGCTGCTGTGAAAATTTTACTCACCCACTCCTGTGGCACAGTTGCAGTGAGAATTTCTTCGCGCAAACGGCCAGCCACCTGCTGAAGTTGACGCCAATTACTGACATCTAGATGTAATGAAGAATAAGGTAAATCAGCAACTAATGATTCTGAACTGTTGAGATTTTCTAGAAATTGCCGCAAAGCTTCTGCCGGAACCACAAAGCCAGGCACCACCGGATAGCCACGTTGGATAATTCTGCTTAAGTGAAACGCTTTGTCACCTACTTTGGCGCGGTCTTGTAGTTTAATTTGGTCTAGCCAGTAGAGTTTTTCCACTCAATTTGTTAGTTCTCAGTTATCTATTCCTAGCCACAGCCATTCCTTATCAGGACTTACGCAAAATATCTCTCAAACTCTCATTTTTCCGTGAACTCTGTCTTGAAAAGTTCTGTTCGCCTTTGGCGTTGGCGTAGCCATCGCCAAAGACCGGCGCTCAGACTTTTCGCTGTGTCCTCTGTGGTAGCCTGCGGCAAGCCGCTTTGCGTCTACGTTCTTCCGTGACTCGTGCGTAAGTCCTACTTATTTAAGAATGCAAACCTATATTTATTGGTCAAAATAATACTTTATTGGGAAATAATCCTCACAAAAGTCTAAAATCGTATAACGCTTGAATTCCAACGCGATCGTATTCTCAATTGTGCATTCTTCTTCAAAGCAGCCGACGAACGGCACACCACCCGCTACAAATGAAAGAAACTATTTCTCTTTTCCCCACTCCTTACTCCCTACTCTCTAGTTTCCATGTTTCTTAAAAGATATATTACCAATTAACGTAGTAAATATAATTATCCATACCAGAACCAACCTTGCCAAACACTTACTATCTTGCAACTAATGATTGGTTAAATATCAGCTTCCGGCTATGCATCGCATTGCTGATTGGAGGAATTATCGGTTGGGAACGGGAAATTAGGCGCAAACCAGCTGGTTTAAGAACTCACATGCTAGTAACTTTGGGTTCAGCCTTATTCACCATCATACCTCTGCAAACAGGTGAGCTACAGACCAGCCCCGATGCACTCAGCCGTGTGATTCAGGGAATTGCAACTGGCGTGGGATTTCTTGGTGCTGGAGAAATTGTGCGGCAATCTTCCCAGCCATCAGAGCAACTTGAAATCAAAGGACTCACATCGGCAGCAGCTATTTGGCTTTCGGCTGGTTTGGGAATTGCTGCCGGCTGTGGTTTATGGCAGTTAGGATTAATCGGTGCTATCCTCGCTTTCTTAATTCTCAAGGTTTTTAAAAGGTTAGAGAAACACAATTAGCGATTACTTGTATAATATTTTGAATTAAAAATATGCTTGTGATTTTGCTAATACTGAATAATAGTCAGAGGGTTCACTTAATACAGTTGAGTTTTTTAATTGAGATTACTAGGATTTAAAATTATATATTTTAATGCAGGTATTGTAATTATATTAATGTTGCATTATTTCTCCTGCCTTGACAAAAAGAATTTGTGAAGATTTCAACCATTGTGAATCAAAAGAACCCAAATGAGTAGTAGTAATCAGTGTTTGAAAGCGGTCTTGAATCGCATCAAGTAATTGATTTTGGCGGGATAAATCTAGTTCGGCTAGAACATCATCAAGTAATAGCAATGGTGGTTCTTTGACAACTTCTTCAATTAATTGTAGTTCTGCTAATTTTAAGGCTAGAACGAGGGTTCTTTGTTGGCCTTGAGAACCGTATTGACGAGCTGGTGTCTGGTTAATGGTTAATTCTACTTCGTCGCGATGAGGGCCTACAAGTGTAGTGCCTTGGTGCAGTTCGGCTAGGCTTCGCTGTTGAATTTTTGCTAAAAAAGCTTGCTGGACTTGTTCTGGTTGGTTGTCTTCTAAAGGAATATTAGGTGCGTATTTGATTTCCAAAATTTCTGTACTGCCGCTAATGCTAGCGTGCCAAGCAGTAGCGATGTGAGCTAATCGCTGTATGGCACGATCGCGCCGTCTAATTACCCGTGTGCCTGCGGTAGCTAGCTGTGCATCCCACAAAGCGAGTTCTGAGTTTAAAGACGTTGTATGCAAGGTCTCTAGATTGTTTTTCAAAAAGGCATTGCGCTGGCGTAACACATGGTTATACTGCTGCAAAATGTAAGCATAAACTGGTTCGAGTTGAATCAAAAGTGTATCTAACCAATTGCGGCGACCTTCCGGGCCGCCGCGTACTAGTTCTAAATCCAGGCTGGAAAACTGTACTGCATTGAGAACGCCAAGAAAATCCATTTGACGGCGTACAGATTCGCCATTGAGAGCAACACTACGGCGACCATTGCGGCGGAGAGTTAAAGTCAAATCGCTGCTGCCTGTTTGCCGCTCAAGATGAGCATTAATTTGGGCTATGGTTTCCCCTTCTTTAACTAAATCGCGATCGCGTGCCATACGGTGCGATCGCAATGTTGCTAACAACTCCACCGCCTCCAACAAATTCGACTTTCCCTGAGCGTTATTACCTACCAAAATTGTTTTGGCAGCAGTAAACTCAACCTTCTGGTCTTGATAATTCCGAAATTGTCTCAAGTGTAGAGTTTTCAGGTACATAGGGAAAAGTTAGGAGTGAGAAGTTAAAAATTAAGAAAAAAGTTAGGAGTTAAGAGTGAGGAGTGAGGAATTTTGAGTTTTGAATGCAAAATCTTCTTTAACTCCTAACTCCTATTCAGTTTTAAGTTTTGAATGCAAAATTTTCTTCAACTCCTAACTCCTAACTCCTAACTCCTGACTCCTAACTCCTAACTCCTAACTCCTAACTTTTTCACACAGCCTTCTTGCCCATAACGCGTAAGAATATCTTCTCCAATTCAATCCAGACAAACATTAAAGCACTGAAGCCAATACAAACTCCCAATTCTTGCAGATTCAGGTAGTGAGTGCCAAAGAAGTCTCGCAGAGGTGGGACGTAAACTAGCATCAACTGTAAAATCGTGGTCACCACCACAGCTCCTAGTACAAATATATTAGAGAAAGGATTCATTTCGATGGTAAGCCGGTTGTTGGAGCGAATGGCGATCGCATGACCCATTTGGGCAATACACAAGGTAGTAAATACCATTGTCTTCCAAGAGTCAGGATTTCCGGGATAACCAGCGGCATGGGTGTGTTGATAAGCCCACCACATCAAAGCAATGGTGATAATGGCAAATATTATACCAATGCGAATCATGTAAGAACCCAATCCTCTGGCAAAAATACTTTCGCGGGGACTAAAAGGCGGACGTTTCATCACATCTGGTTCCGGGGGTTCCACAGCTAGTGCTAGGGCTGGTAAACCATCTGTTACCAAGTTCATCCACAGAATTTGCAATGGTGTTAAAGGAACGCCTCCCAAACCGATTAAGGGGGCGGCGGCAATTGTCAGAACTTCGCCAATGTTACTGCCCAGGATGTATTTAATAAAACGGCGGATATTAGTGTAAACCACTCTACCTTCCTTGGTAGCGGTGACAATGGTGGCGAAGTTGTCATCTAGTAACACCATATCGCTGGCTTCTTTACTCACATCCGTGCCAGTGATACCCATTGCAATACCGATATCAGCTTGTTTCAGGGCTGGGGCATCATTGACGCCATCACCTGTCATGGCCACAAATCTGCCCCGGCGTTGCAGTGCTTGGACAATTCGCAGTTTGTGTTCTGGCGCGACTCTGGCATAGATGCTTACCAAATCAACGTTTTGCTCTAGTTCTTGGTCGCTCATGCGTTGCAATTCTTGACCTGTGAGCAATCTGTCATCTTCTTTGGCGATTCCTAAATCCGTGGCGATCGCTCGTGCTGTTAATTGATGGTCACCAGTAATCATAACTGGGCGAATTCCTGCTTCTCGGCACTCTTGCACGGCTGCCCTGACTTCTGGACGTGGCGCATCCAGCATTCCCACTAATCCCAGCCAAACCAAATCTTGTTCGGATGTTTCGTCTGAACCTTCTGGTGGAATCTCCGCCAGGGGTTTGTAGGCAAAACCTAGCACGCGTAAACCTTTACTGGCCATTTTGTCATTTTCTGCCAGAACCCTCTGACGTTGTTCTTCAGTCAAGGGTGCCGAGCGATCGCCCAAATAAATCTGAGTGGAACGTCCTAAGATTAATTCTGGTGAACCTTTGGTAAACATTAAGTAAGATTCAGATTGTAAAAAGTTGGCAATGGCTGGGTCAACGGCATTCAAAGACCCTTCACCTGTAGCAACTTCCTGCACCTGAGAAATTACGCTCATCCGCTTGCGTTCGGAGGAGAAAGGAAACTCGCTAACGCGGGGTAATTTACTATTCCACTGTTCTTTTTCGATTCCTGCTTTCCCCGCCAGAGTGACTAATGCTCCTTCTGTGGGATCTCCCAAAATCGCCCATTCGCCTTTTTCTTTTTGCAACACCGAATCATTACAAACAGCACAGGCTACTGACAAAGCTGAGATTTCTGGTGAGTCTTCTGGGGTAACTTTTTCACTACCGAAGAGAAAATCTCCTGTGGGGGCATAACCTTGTCCGGTGACACTAAAAGTTTTGTCATTGGTGAACACCGATTGCACCACCATTTTATTTTGAGTTAGGGTGCCGGTTTTATCAGAACAAATGGTGGTTACAGAACCTAATGTTTCCACGGCTGGCAGTTTGCGAATCAAAGCATTCTGGCGTACCATTCGCTGAGTTCCCAAGGCCAAAGTGACGGTAATTACAGCGGGCAGACCTTCTGGCACCACAGCAACCGCCATACTCAAGGAGACTTCCAAGAGTTCTTGGATATTGCTAAAACCTCTGGCTTGGATGACGCCGCCAACAACAACAATCGCCACGAGAATCAAAGAACCCGTAACTAGGACATTACCCAGTTGAGTCATCCGTTGTTGTAAAGGCGTAGGTTCACTTTCCACCGACTGCAACATGGCAGCAATTTTGCCTAGTTCAGTTGTCATGCCGGTGTTGGTTACCAGAACCTTTGCCCGTCCTTGGACAACTTCAGTTCCTTGGAACACCAAATTAATGCGATCGCCTAAATCTGTTTCTTCTGGTAAATTTAGTGTTGCCTGTTTGTTAACAGCTTCAGCTTCACCAGTCAGTGCCGACTCTCGCACTTGTAAATTAGACTGTTCGATTAGCCTTCCATCTGCGGCTATCTGCATCCCGGCTTCCAGCAGCATCACATCTCCTGGGACTAGTTCCTTAGCTGCTACCTCCACTAATCTGGCGTCGCGGATGACTCGTACTAAGGGAGAGGTGAGTTTTTTCAGGGCTGCGAGGGCTTTTTCTGCACGGCTTTCTTGAACATAGCCGAGTATGCCATTGAGGATGACGATCGCTAAGATAGCGATGGTATCTTTAAATGGCACTTCGCCAGGCTTCAAGTTGCCCGACTGCCAAGCAATCAAGTCTAAAACCCCAGAAATCAGAGCTACGCCAATCAGCATCAATAACATAATGTTCTTGAACTGATCGAGTAGAATTTCCCAAGCACTGCGGCCACCATGTTCTTCGAGTTCGTTGGGGCCGTATTTTTGCAACCTTTGTTGAATATCTTCGGGTGTTAAGCCACTGTCTGCGTTACTATCAAGCAGGTCTAGCGCTTTATCAACTTCTAAACTATGCCAAACGGCGGCACCTTCAGGCAGAGAATTAGCAGACATCGTGTAAGTCACAGGAAATGGTTACAAAATTCGATCATAATCATAATTTAATGATGACTGGAAAACCATCTCCTAAAGTTACATTAAAGCAATACTAAATCTTATGAGTGTAGAGGCCATGCTTTTGATTTACAAATTTCTCTTCCGTTGACATATATGTGACATAAATGTGTTATTTCTTACGAAAGAGTTTTTTGTGACACATTGTACTGATAATTGTAAGTAATAGAAGCTTGAAGTTTGGCTGACTAGGATATGCCACAATAAATTTTAGGCTCCTGTTGCTTGAACTTGCATCCAGTTTTTAGCCAGGATGCATGGAGCTACTGCATTTCTGGATTTTGAATTTTGGGTCAAGTTGCCAGCCGGTTTGGCTTTGTAGCAAACTTTTCCAAAGAAATTTGGAATTGCTTAAACGTGCTAAACCATTTAATAAATATTTAATATGAGTTTTGTACTCCCCACTTTGACTGCTAGCCAGATGTTTGGGCAAAAAACAATTCGACCGCTTACTGCTGCTACCCTGTGCGGTATTGCTTTCATTCAGGATAGACTGATTGCCATTGACAGTCTTAAAGGGCATCTACTGGAGATCGATCCTACCTCTGACAACAGCAAAATACTCAATCCGCATCAAGTTAAGGAATTTACCGATGTCACTGGTTTAGCGATATGGGAGGATACACTGTGGGTGAGCCGCGACCATAGCGTTTATTTGTGCAAGCTCAATGCTTTAGGTCTAGAACATTTCGTTACATTGCCTTATCCTGCTAACGGTGTTGCTGTCTGGGAAACGACAGTCTACATCAGCTGCCAAAGGTTAGGCTACATTTTGATTTTCGATCGCGAAAGCCGAAAAGAAATTACCAGATTTTATGCGCCTGGAGTTGGGGTAGAAAATTTGGCAGTCAGTGAAGAAATGTTGTGGATTTGCGATCGCACAGAACAAACAGTTTACGCGATGGACAGGGCCACCGGAGAAGTTCAATTTAGCGTGCTGACGCCCTTTGAATCGCCTACAGGTATAGCAATACATAAAGATGGCGATACAGGCAAAGAAAGTCTCTATGTCGCCTACGCCTCGGAGGAGCCTTATATCCGGGATAACCCAAATGCTGACCCAAATCATGAGCTAACCTACCGCGATCGCACTTTTATTCATCCCCTGTATTATCATTACGAGCCAGATAAGCGCTACGCCCTGTCTAATGGCTATCTCATAGAAATGTCCTATGCTGAAGAAATTGCGCCCTTAGACGAGGTTTATTTACCGGAGGTAGAATGGCGCATTGCGCTACCATCAGAAACCGAGCGTCAAAAGCTGAAACACGTTGAACCCATTGGTATACCCTTCACCGAAGAAGTGATAGATGGTCAACGCGTAGCAGTATTTAAATTTGATGCCCTTACCCCAGGCGAACGCCATATATTTGGCTGGAAAGCACTTTTAGAAGTTCGGGGAATTAAGTATCGCATTACACCCAAGGATGTAGAAGATATAGCCGAACTTTCACCAGAATTGCAAAGCCGCTACCTAGTGGATGACGACGACTTAGCAATGGATACTACCATTGTTCGCCGTGCTGCTAGAGAAGCAATTGGTTCTGAAACCAATCTGTTGCGGAAAATGTATAACGTCCGTAATTATGTTTACGACGAGCTATCTTACGGTATTAAGCCTTACATTGATACACCAGACATAGTTTTAGAACGCGGCGTTGGTTCCTGTGGCGAATATGTCGGCGTTTTACTCGCCCTATGCCGTTTAAATGGTATTCCCTGTCGTACAGTTGGCAGGTATAAATGCCCACCCAATGGCGAACACCAAGGCGTACCGCTACAACCAGATTTTAATCATGTTTGGCTAGAGTTCTACGTACCGAATTTTGGTTGGTTACCAATGGAATCAAATCCTGATGATGTGGGTCATGGCGGCCCATATCCCACGCGCTTTTTTATGGGTTTATCCTGGTATCACATTGAAATTGGTAAAGGTATCACCTTTGAAACTGTAACCAGTCAAGGTGCCAGGTTAACCAAAGAAGATATCGCCATTGGGGATTTGGCAATCAATCATATTCGGTTCACAATTCTTAAAGAATTGCCGCCTTTTTGAATTTATTTGCGTATGGCTTTCTGAAGGGCCAGTCGTGTCAAGGATGATTTATAGCGATCGCCTTGGCACTTTGCTACGATTCTCTTGAGTCAATCATGATGTTGAGTTGTTAAAGTCTGCTTGGAGTGAACCAGAAAGCTAAATGTCTCCCTTTTTTATTACTTTTTCAGCAAGCCCTACGTACTTACTTATGCACCTTTAAACTTGGCAATGGATACGATTGATGCTGCTTGAAATCGGCAAATTCGCAAATAGAATTAAATGGACAAAAGCGGCAGTGCGAACCAGGATTCGGGGGGAATATTTTACTAAAATTAGTCGTTTCTTCTTGATAATTTTGTAAATCGCGCTGGTGTTTGTGGGCAATATTAGCTAACTCAAATTTTAAGGATTCTAACTCACTATTATTGATGCTAATTAATTCAGATTTTTTACAAATTTCTAAATTATAAAATGAGGCAACGGCTTGTCTTCCAGGATAAAGATAACGAGCCGCTAACAAATAAACTAAAGCCTGCCTTCGGTCAAAAGCTGATTTTCCAGTTTTGAAATCTAAAATATGTAAAGTGCGATCACTTTCAATAAAAACGCAGTCCATCGCCGCATATAAGCGAAAGCAAGAATCTTGTTGTTCGACGACAATCGGCTTCGGAAAACCTTCATCACCGGGAGTTAATTGAATAATATTTTTATCCAACAGCAACGGCGCATCGTGATATTTTTTCAAAATTTGCAGCACCCGTTGGCGGACTTGCTCGCTGGAAGTGGCTAATTTTAGTAGCTGTGCAACTTTTTCTACGCCATCCGATTGCTGTAGGAGGTGTCTGTGATTATGAAACTCATAAACGCCTTTTTGGGCAAGTATCCCAATCCGCTGGGGTGCGGTGGCTTTCGCTAACAGTGCTTTGACTTGTGGTTCGTGTTGCCGCGCTTTGATAAACCCCCGTCTCATCTGGCAATGCCAGCGTTCTTGCCCTGACGCTGGGGCAACTAAAGACCAAAGGTGATAACTGGCAAAAGGTCGATCGGGGATTGACATTGCTCGGAAACAGTGAGAGAAAGTACGGTGAGAATAACTATGTTCGGCAGTTTCCACCGAACATAACCTCGGAGGATACTTGCTGCTACACACGCTTTGCGGGAAGCTTTTAATAGTACTGATGATGTACGGGAGCAAGTGGCAAAAATGAGCGCTAGTAGCAATTCCAGCAAGATAAAATTTGGTACCGATGGATGGCGAGGCATTATTGCCGATGACTTTACTTTCCCCAATGTGCGGAAAGTAACAAGAGCGATCGCCAGTTACCTCGAAACAGCCTATACAAAAGATAGACCAGTACTTATAGCCTACGATACTCGGTTTTTAGCTGACCAGTTTGCCCGCACAGCAGCCCAAGTCTTGGCAGATTTGGGTTGGACTGTGAAAATTACCGATCGGGATTGTCCCACACCAGTAATTGCCTACAACGCCCGTCACCTAAATTCCGCTGGGGCGTTAATGTTTACTGCTAGCCATAATCCAGCACCATACTGTGGAATTAAATATATCCCCGATTATGCTGGACCTGCCACTCCAGAGATTACTGATACTATTGTGGCAAATATAGAAAGTGCATCGGATGAACTGCCTAGTAGCAACCGATCCGATTTAATTTCTACTTTCGATCCAAAGCCAGATTACCTGGAATTTATCTATACCCTACTGGATGTAGAAAAAATTAAGAGCGCTAATTTAAAGGTAAAATACGATGCTCTTTATTCTACTTCTCGCGGTTATTTAGATGAAGTTTTGCAACAAAGTGGCACTCAATTAGAAAGTTTCCACACTTGGAGGGATGTATTATTTGGCGGTGGAATGCCAGAACCCAAAGGAGAACAATTAGTTGAGTTAGTGGAAGCAGTAGTGAAGGATCGCGCGGATTTGGGTTTGGCCACAGATGGAGATAGCGATCGCTTTGGTATTGTTGATGAACAAGGTACTGTCCTCACTCCGAATACTGTGCTGTTAGTTTTAGCACGACATTTAATCAAAAATAAAGGTAAAAGCGGCGCCATAGTTCGCACTGTGGCTACAACCCACCTGCTGGATAACTTTGCAGCTAAATATGGGCTACAAATTTATGAAACACCAGTAGGCTTTAAATACATCGGTGAAAAAATGCGTGAAACTGCCGTACTGATTGGTGGGGAAGAATCAGGCGGATTAAGTGTAATTGGGCATATTCCCGAAAAAGACGGTGTTTTAGCTGATATGCTGGTTGCAGAAGCCATTGCCTACGAAGGCAAACCCCTAAGTCAGCTAGTGAAAGAAGCGATCGCTGAAGCTGACGGGCCGCTTTACAACACGCGCCTTGACTTGCACCTCACCGAATCTCACAAAACCGCTGTCATCGACTCCTTTACCAAAAATCCACCCACAGAGGTAGCCGGAATTAAAGTCAAAGAAGTCGGGCGTAAAGACGGTATTAAACTCTATCTAGAAGAAGGTAGCTGGGTACTGCTGCGTCCTTCCGGTACAGAACCTTTGGTGCGCGTTTACCTAGAAACCAACTCTCCTGAAAAACTCACCCAACTCTCTCAAGAGATGGAAAGTGCCATTGCTAAGCTAGAAGCATAAGAGTTAAGAGTTAAGAGTTACGAGTTAAGAGTTAAGAGTTGTAAATTAGCAATTCTTAACTCTTAATTTATAACTTCGAGCAAAATCGAATTCGTAACTCCTCACTCCTAACTCCTAACTCCTAACTTTTATTAAGATATGAAAACTTTAGCTCCTTTATTGACAATCGTAGTCGTAGCTATTTGGGTACTGGCGATCGCAATTATTTCAGTTCAAAATGCCACACCAGTATCGTTAAAATTCTTAACATTTCAATCAATACAAATACCGGCGGGTTTAGTTTTAGCTTTTAGTGCAGTTATAGGATTAATTGGCACAGCACTGCTGCAACCATTGTGGAATCTTGGTGGTTATGGACAGGGTAATTCTCGATTAGAAGATGATGCCGAATTTTTTGTTGATGAAGATTTTTGAGGGTTGAAAAGCTTTGCAGTACCAAAACATTATTACAATCGAGCCAGGGAAGCGAGGTGGTAAACCTTGTATTCGAGGAATGCGAATTACTGTATACGATGTTTTATCTTATCTGGCCTCTGGCATGACCTACGAGGAGGTGCTTGAAGACTTCCCTTATTTGACACGAGAGGACATATTAGCTTGCCTAAGTTATGCAGATGAGCAAAAACGGCTATGAGCGAAACTCATACAACAGATTTTAATTTGTGGATTGAGCAGACAGCACAATTATTGCGATCGCATCGCTGGGATGAAATCGATATCGAACATCTGATTGAAGAGGTTGAAGGCTTGGGCAAAAGTGAACGGCGTGCTATTGCCAGTCAATTAACTCGCTTACTGTTGCATCTGCTCAAATGGCAATATCAACCTCAGCGTCGCTCAGATAGTTGGCTAGATTCTATCACTGATTCTCGCACCCAAATTGAGTTAGCTATAATCGATAGTCCTAGTCTTAAGAGCTATCCTACAGAGCAACTTGAAGAAAGTTATCAAAGGGCACGTAGGCAAGCAGCCAAGCAAACAGAAATGCTAATTTCCACGTTTCCAGAAGAATGCCCATATTCTTTAGAATTAGTGTTAGATGAAGACTGGCTACCGGAAGCAAGCGATATTTGATAATTGTAATTGTGATTGTTTCTGTATGGCGATCGCTATTTTCTCAGAGTGCCTATTATCTGTAAATTTGGTATTACATGAAAAAAGCCTGAGTTAACAGGCTATTTTGGAAAGTTTCAAAAGTGTGATTCCACTTTTATAAAATTAAAATGTCCATTCATGATCTGGATCGTCAAGGGCAGCGCGAACAGAAGCTAAATTTGCAAGGTCTTTGAATGGGCTGGATTTAGCTATTTCTGTAATTGAGTTTAAGGTAAGGGCTAGTTGTTCATTATTGCGAGATGCGATCGCATTATCAACAACAGCAAATAAAGCGTGAAAGTTTTTTGCACGTTCATCAAAAGAGCGATCTAAATACGCCATCAGCAAATCTCGCTGGGCATTAATCTTGGTGATTGTTTCTTTTTCCCAAGCCTCAATATTACGTCTCTTTGTCTGTTCCTCTTCGGCAACCTTAAGGTAATCGGTGTAAGCTACAACTACTTGCTGTAGACATTCAGCAGGATTAATAAATTCCTTGACTACTTTGAGCGACATTTCTAATTGCCTCCCAAAGTACGATACTTGGCTTGAATAGTCGCAGTAGCGGGATTAAGCTGCCCTTCACCATCTAAAACAGGAGTTTTCATAATTTCTGCAAGTGCTTTAACGAAAAGTGCGACTTGTTGAAACTTCTTAGCATCCCTGTTTTTGTCGAATGATGGTAAAGATTCAAGTTCTTGAAGACCTAGAATAGCGCATTGATTCAGGCACTCAAATACACCCTTTAACTCAGTAATCCTGCGTCTTACTTGTTGCATAAAGTCTTTTGCTGCGTCAATTTTAGCGATCGCAGTGTTGACTTCAGCGTTGTACTCCCATGCTTTGGTCAATGCTTTTTCGCCTTCACCAGCAAGCACAAAACCTCCAATGAGGACAGCTGGCCCAACGGTAATACCACCTAACACAAGAGAACCAAGAGCCATGCCTCCACCACCAGCAGCTAATGAGCCACCGCCCAGCCATGCTAAAGTCGCATTCCAAGCGGCTGCACCGCTAAGTCCTCCTATAAGTGTTCCAGTACTCGCCACTCCTACAGAGGTAGCAAGACTCATTGCACCACCGTACCCTGCTGCCGCTGCCCCAATAGCCTTAACTCCACCTTTGAAAAATTGTTCAGCTTCCATTGCAGCAGTTTTGTACTCCTTGATCTGCTGAACTGAAATTCCGTCTAGCCCCTCTAAAAACTCTTTTTCACTTTGTTTTGCTTTACCAATGTTTCGTTCAATAAAATCAACAAAGCGCCCAATTGTATTCATCATCACATCAAGCTGGAGTTGGCCATACTCTTCTGCAAGCTTGTTAGTTACCTCCCAGTCTGCTTTTAACTCACTGACTGCATTTGAGTGGCGCTTTTCGGCACGTTCGCCAATCTCTTTGGCCTCATTCATATTGCCAACACCTTCAACACCTTTTACTGCTCCGAAAGCAGCAGTTCCCAAGGCAATAGCACCCAAGATAAGTGGAATCATGAAATACTCCTGATGTGATTAGTATTTGGTTAGTTCTTGTCTACGGGTTAAACATAAAAACAAGGCATTACCTTATACTTATACTACCCTGACATTCCAGGTAATGAACATTTATAATGTATAAATTTAATTGCGTAATGAATATAGTTGACAATCCTTTTCGTCTTGAGTGCGATCGCCATTTTTTAAACCTCAACACAACAGCAGCTACATTTGGCAGTTTTGAGTTAGTTTTCCTTCTAGATAATCAATGAATTCGAGAATTTCTGTATCGGTGAGTTGTAAGCGCGATCGCTTGCCATATTTCTGCTGCAAATACTCTCTACCTTGTTCTGGAGTCCAATTTAATTGTGCTAAATATCTGTCAGTTTGATATATTAAAACTGCATGAGCTTCTGATGGTGTTGTGTTAGTAGATATTTGTATTGGTTCTTGATTTAAATTTTGCAGAGAGTTAATTTTTAAACTTACTTTTTGTCCTATAGTTTGCCAGTTATTTTCCTTGTGTCCATCCCAACTAACACCTACAGACTGATAATTAACTGGATCGTAAATACTACAAAAAACCACATTACTATCCCCTGGGCTAACCGAAATAGTCAGTGGATTACGTAGTGGTTGATAATTAAGGACATCTAAAGATAACAACAAACTTTTGTAAGGATTCAGGTCTAATCTTGAGGAAGTAAAGAAGGGCGAGACAGAGAATTATCAGAATCAGCAATTAGAGCCTGTGCAAAAAAATCAATAACAGACCTACCTTGACGGCGACAAGTTTGCACCACCGTCAACAAATTAGCAGTGTGTTGAAACCGCTCCATCGAACGGGAACCACCACTAACTTTACGTTTTGTCACGGCTAAACGCAGCGATCGTTCAGCCTGATTATTATCAGGAGGCACTTCAGGGTGGTCAAGGAAATACCACCATTGATGCGCTTTATCACGCAAAGAAC
>LWTK01000037.1 GCA_003326205.1 Nostoc sp. ATCC 43529 | reverse complement strand
GGGAAAGTTTGGACAAGCTAAAAGAAGATTTAGCCTGGGTAGAGTGATGGCGAAACTGTCTCATACTTCTAAAACTGCAATTGCTATTACTTTTTTAGTAATGAATCTTTCTACTCAACTGTCACGCTTTAAGAGTACTTTTTTATGTCTATTTTTGAAAATAACACCTTTTTTTCCCTCTAATATTATTGAAAATTATGGTTTAGCCAATCAAAAACAACAAAAACTTATATTTAGGGCTTGCTTGAATAACTGACCAATCCTGATCTTGCTTTTTTATGACTTTTTCAGCAAGCCCTCTGCTAGAGGGAAGTATATCGCCTTTTTAGATGATGACGATCTCTGGGAACCTCAGAAGTTAGAAAAACAGATTTCCGTCTTGGAAGCCAATCCACGCATTGGTTTGATCTATTCAGATTCACTCTTTTTTTCCGAGAAACTGGGTTTGTTTCCGGGTTCGTACAATACAGCATATCCTACCCCGAATCTTCAGGTATTATGGACTCTTTTTAGATACAACTACATTCCAGTCCTAACGGTTGTTGTGCGTCGAGATTGTTTAGATAAAGTGGGTTTGTTTGATGAAACTCTGAGATGTTGTGAAGATTACGATTTATGGCTGCGCGTGATTGAAAAATTTCCGATTTACTTTTTAAATCAACCCTTAGCGCGTTATCGGGAATCGCCGAGTAGTCTTTCTCAAGATCGAGAGCAGATGTTAACTAACTACCTGCGCGTTAAGGAAAAAGTCATCGATCGCAATCCAAAATTCCTAAAAATACCTGTTAATTTTCTCGATCCTTACTTTTACAATATCTACCTCAAACTTGCCAATTTACATATTCAAAATCATCAAATAGAGCAAGCACGTAGAGTTTTGCATCGCTATCGAGAAATACGGGGTGAAACCGCTAGGTATGAGAAGTTGCGATTATCTATATCTACTGAGCAAATTTAAGATCATGCATTTTATTGTCACTGGCGGAGCCGGATTTATTGGCTCTCATCTTACAGAACAATTGTTATCAGAAGGACATCGTGTCACTGTAGTTGATAATTTGACCACTGGACGCTTAGAGAACTTACCCAAACATCCTCGTCTTAGGTTTATACAAAAAGATATTTTAATATGTCAACCAGAAGATTTTACACTTAAAGTTGATGGAATTGCCCATTTAGCAGCTATTTCATCGGTGACAGAATCTTTATATCGTCCCCTAGAGGCTCATCACAATAATCTTTCGGCAACCCTGGCTGTGATTCAACTTTGCCAAGCTTTAACTATTCCTAAGTTAGTGTTTGCCAGTTCGGCATCTGTATACGGCAATCTCACTCAATTACCGATTTCAGAAGAGCAAAAAACCTCTCCTCTATCACCCTATGGTTTACAAAAATTGGTGAGCGAACAATACGCCAGTCTCTTTGCTAAACAACTAGGTTTTTCATTTATTGGCTTACGAATTTTTAACGTATTTGGCCATAGACAAGTTCCTAATTCCAGCTACTCTGGCGTAATCTCCCGATTTGTTGATATTATGCAACGTGGCTTACCAATTACTATTTATGGCGATGGGAATCAAACCAGAGACTTTATTTATGTTAAAGATGTAGTAAAGGCTTTTGCTCAAGCATTAAAAGCGAATATTACTCCTGGCTCATCATTAATTTGCAACTTAGGAACTGGAAAATCTACTTCTTTAGTACAGTTGATTGATATCCTCAAAAATCATTTCCCGCAATGGCAATCAGAAATTAATTTCGTTTCTCCTCGTTTGGGAGACATTCAGCATTCACAAGCTGATATTTCCAGGATATCTTCATGTTTAGACTTTCATCCTCAGTGGTCAGCAGAGTCGGCTATTAATTTTTTTATTGCATCATCTTTGAAAAACAATGATAATTATTCAAAACCACGGTTGACTTTATCTGCTTAAGATTTAAAAAATGAGAACTGCATTGTCAATAAATCATCAAGTATTTAAGTAAAAATGAAGCATTTATCTAAGTTTCTCAAATTAGATTATCAAAAAAAACAACTTTTAATTAACACTTTTATTGTATTAACATTAGTTAGATTAGGTTTGTGGTTGCTGTCATTTAAAACCTTGCATCAACTTCTATTAAGGCTAAGTAACACCAAACCTAAATGCCAAGAAAAATACCACGTCTCTATTGACAAAATCATCTGGGCTGTTGAAGTGAGCAGTCATTATATGCCTGGTGTCAAGTGTCTGGCGCGTGCCTTGACTTGCCAGTTTTTCATGAGTCGCCACGGTTATACATCTAATCTCTGCATTGGTGTTGCCAAAGATATAGAAGGAGAGTTAAAGGCTCATGCGTGGTTAGAAAATCAGGGACAGGTTGTAATTGGCGATGTTGCAGACCTTTCTCATTTTAGCCAACTGGCATCTTTTACAAAAGAGCATATTTAAAAATATGAAAGCAGGCAAAACTTTAAGATATAAAATCCAGCACAGCTTACGCATTCTGCCTGCGTTGCGCCTAGTTTGGAATAGTAGTCCTCGTTTGACTATTGCTTTGGTTGCACTTTTGGTTGTTCAAGGTTTATTGCCCCTACTCTCTCTTTACCTCACCAAACTCATCGTAGATACAATAGCCGCCAGTGTTAATGTTGCCGACAAAGGAGCCGCCTTTAATCAAGTATTACTTTTGCTTAGCTTCTTTGTTGCTATCACCCTAGTAACTAACCTGTGTTCTTCCCTGACGGAACTGGTGTATGCCGCCCAATCTCAGCAACTAACTGACTACATGCAAAACGTCCTCCATGCTAAATCAATTGAGGTAGACCTGGAGTATTACGAAAACTCTGAATATTATGATGCCTTGCAGCGGGCGCAAAAAGAAGCTCCTTCTCGACCGGGGCAAATTCTACATCGTTTGGCATGGCTATGTTTGAGTAGTATCTCTTTGGTGGCGATGCTGGGGTTGCTACTATCATTGCATTGGGCAATAGGAGTTATCTTATTTGTTGCCGCGATTCCGGCCTTGGTAGTGCGGGTGAGATACTCTGGCATCATGTATCATTGGCAGCGCCGAAAGACAGCCCAGGAACGCCAAGCAGGCTACTTGAGTCGGATACTGACTACAGAGCAACACGCTAAAGAAATTCGCTTGTTTGATTTGGGTTCTTTCTTTAGTGAGTGGTATTTACGCTTGCGATCGCAACTATACCAAGAAAACATAGCCATGACCAAAAGACAATCTGTGGCTAATCTTGGTGCCCAAACAACGGCGACAACTTTAGTTTTTGCTGCCTATGGTTTCATTATTTATCAAACTATGCAAGGCACTATCCGTTTTGGTGATTTAGTACTCTATTACCAAGCATTGCAACGGGGACAAAACGACTTAAAAAGTCTCTTGGGTGGTCTGTCTGGTTTATATGAAGACAACCTATTTCTCGCAAACTTATATGAATTTCTAGATTTGAAACCAAAGGTTGTAGAACCATTACATCCAAAACCATTTCCCATACCAATGCAACATGGCATTGTGTTTAATCACGTCAGCTTTCAATATGCAAATACGAAGCGTCAGGCACTTGAGGATATTAATCTAACTATTCGCCCAGGAAAAGTTGTCGCCTTGGTAGGAGAAAACGGCTCCGGCAAGACTACTTTAATTAAGCTTCTGTGTCGCTTATACGATCCCACTTTTGGTAGTATTACCATTGATGGCATAGATTTACGCCAATTTCAAATTGCTACCCTCCGCACTCAAATTAGCGTGATTTTTCAAGATTATACAAAATATCATCTGACTGCTAAAGAAAACATTTGGATGGCAAATATTAATCTGTCATTTGCCCACGACAAAATCATCGCTGCTGCCCGTCGTTCCGGTGCTGATGATGTCATCAGTAAGTTACCTCAAGGTTACGACACCATACTAGGTAAATTGTTTGAACAAGGGGAAGAATTGAGCATCGGTCAGTGGCAAAAAATTGCTTTAGCCAGGGCATTTTTGCGAGATTCACAGTTAATTGTGTTGGACGAACCAACTAGTGCTTTAGACCCGAAAGCCGAAGAAGAGGTGTTTCATAATTTCCGCCAACTTATTAAAAATCAAGCTGCTATCCTCATTAGCCATCGCTTATCAACTGTCAAAATGGCTGACTGTATCTACCTAATGGCAAACGGTTCAATCATGGAAAGCGGCACTCACGAGGAACTGATAAATCTGGGTGGTAGCTATGCAGACTTGTTTGAAACGCAAGCCCAACACTATAAGTGAGTAATTTATGATTACCTTAAACCAGCCTATTATTCAATTACCAATAAAGGTTAAACGTCCAGAAATTGAGCTACTTCTGTGTTGTACCCGAACTCACATAGACTCCGAAACCGCAAAGCGAATTAAAACTTTACTCCAGCAAAACATAGACTGGACATTGCTCATAAAAATAGCAACATATCATGGAACAATACCACTCTTATACCAGAGTCTCAATACCACTGTCAAAGAAGCTATTCCCAAAACGGTCTTAACTCAGCTTCGGAATCGCTACCATGCTAATGCTAGCCGCAACTTATTTTTGAGTCATGAATTGGTTAAAATCCTTAAACTTTTTGAAGCTAATAAAATTCGGGCAATTCCTTTCAAAGGACTTGTTTTAGCTGCTTCTGTTTATGGCAACTTAGCGATGAGACAATTTAGCGATCTAGATATTTTGGTAAAACAAGAGGATATAGTCAAAGCTCAAAAATTATTGATTACTCAAAAATATCAACTAGAAGCTGACTACTATGGTTGGCAACATACTTTTGTCCATAGCCAAAAACCAGAAATAGTAGTGGATCTTCACTGTGAACTGACTCCCTTATCTTACTTTCCTTTTAAACTTCCTGACTTTAAAACTTTGTGGCAACGAAGCAGGTCTTTATCTCTCAATGGTGAATCTATCATCGATTTATCTTTTGATGATTTGTTGATTATTCTTGCTGTACAAATTGCCAGAGGAGTTAATGAAGGTAGAGAGTCTTTGGCTCAAATTTGTGATTTAGCTGAATTATTGCGTATTCAAAAACCATTGGATTGGGAACAATTATTGCAGCAAGTAAAGAGTCTGGAACTTGAAAGACCATTCTTTATTAGTCTGTTAATAGTTAATACTCTCCTGAATACCCCTTTACCAGACCAACTCAAGCAGGCTATTCAACAACAGATCCAAATCGATCCCACAATTTTAATTTATACTGCGCGGATGCAGAAACAGCTTTTCACAGAAGTTAAAACTCCACTGTTTATTAAACTTTTTTTTCAACACTTAATGATCGATGGGCCACTTAGCAGAATGCCAGTTCGTGTTTATCTAGTGTGGCAATTTTTGAGTTTTACAACCAGGTTGGTAATCACTAATGTTAATCAAGAAGACCAAGAAGTTTTACCATTGCCATCTGGTCTTTCTTTCCTATACTACTTAATCCGACCAATACGATTGGTAAGTAGATACATAACTAATAGTACATATAGGTAAACTACCAAAACAAACGCATCTAAATATTGAAATACGAGAACCATAAAAGCGATCGCTATTACCGCTATATAAAAAAAGCATCTGTCGCTTCCTGGAGTGCTTTGAAAGCAGCGGCGGAGATTACATATAATTCTCTCTTTGTATAAAAATATATCTAAATCTATATTATATAAATAAAAAAAATGATTTGAGATACGTCTTATGATAGATAGAGATTATTGAAAAAAATTTTAGATTTGTAACAGCTTACACAGAACTAGGTAGAACACATGGCCAACATAATTGAGACTGCCACTAACAATGGTTCTTTCAACACACTAGTTGCAGCAATCCAAGCGGCTGGTTTGGTAGATACACTCAACAGCGATGGGCCATTTACCGTCTTTGCACCCACTGATGAAGCATTTAATCAGCTTCCAGCAGGTACAGTAGACGCATTACTTCAAGATATTCCCAAGCTCAAGAAAATCTTGACCTATCATGTTGTTTCAGGCAAAGTACTGGCTGCTGATGTGGTTAAACTGAATAGCGCTAAAACCGTTGAAGGTTCAGAAGTAACAATTGACACCTCTAATGGTGGCGTTAAGATAAATGATGCGACAGTTGCAGCCGCGGATGTTGCTGCTGATAACGGTGTCATCCACGTTATTGACAAAGTTTTGATTCCTGCATAAGCAAACGTCAAAATAGCAAATGCTATTTGTGGAGTGGTGACTATTTATAGTTGCTTTTCCATGAGAGTTTGAATCTTTTTTAACAGCTACCAACAAATCCATCTAGACAGTATCTAGATGGATTTGTTGTTTGAACGAGTAGAATCAAATTTTCAATTTTGCCAAACCCAAATAACGGATACCTTCGGGGGAAATATCAAAACGGCAAGGTAGCACTTCTAAACCAAGAGCGATCGCCTGCCGTAATAAAATACCATACACTGGGTCAGTGCGATCGCCAGGAGAAAATTCAGTACAATCACCACGATTGATAAAATAAAGCATCACCGCACGAGTTAAAGGTAACAGCGCCATTAATTCTCGCAAGTGCTTTTGTCCTCTGGTAGTTTCCGTATCTGGAAATAAAGCTAATCTCCCATCGCAGAAAGTTGTATTTTTAACTTCTAAATAAATTGGGCGTTCCTCAACATTTCCTGTTAAGAAAAAATCCACTCGACTTTTTTTATCTAGCCCATAAACCACTTCGCCTTTAATTTGGCTATATTCGCCCAATTCCGGGAAAAGATATTTTACCAAAGCTAACTTTACCACCCGATTAGGCAAAATAGTATTCACACCCACCCAAGTCGGCTCATTGTCATTTACCTGAATTAGTTCTAAAGTGTAAGCCAATTTACGGTTTGGATTTTCACTTTTAGAAAGCTGTACCGCACTTAAAGGAGTCGATACTCCAGTCATCGGCCCTGTATTTGGACAATGTGCTGTCACTATCTCGCCAGAAGTAAGTTGAACGTCCACAAAAAACCGCTTGTAGCGTTTTAGCAGAATACCCGGATATAAAGGCGGGTAACGGTAAAGCCAATCAATCATCATCAAACCTTGTAGCTGTAGTCAATAGACTATCTTGAAAATAGCGTTGACAGTCAACAGCCAGCACGTTTATCAATGCATGATTGCTATACCATGAATTGTCAATTTTTGTAGTCAAATTTACGACAGTTTAATAAAAAGTAGCATATACTAGGTGTCATAACCCTCCCAGTAAAGAAAAATCCGGGAGAAATTCAACGTGCAAGGAGGTAAATCCTATGCAAAAAGTATGGACAGCAACGGAATTAGAATATGCTTTTCTGTTTACTTTAAGAAAAGTAAATTCAATTAATGTAGAAGGTTTCAAGCCATTTTTTAGGAATCTGCCTATCGATCCTTATATTAAAGGCAACTATCGTTCGAGAAGATTATCTCGGTTCATAGTTGCAGAGGACAAATTAATCAAATTACCTCATGGTTACCTCTTCCAAAGCAAAGAGTATAATCCATTATTGGGCGACATCAAAAGAGAGTTTGCAGAATTAGAAGATGCACTTATTGAACTTGATATTTTTAGAAAGCTTGTTTTAGCATTTCATGATTCTTGTAAACTTCATCCAGAAGCAGAAATTGGAGTTCATCAAATCAGAACTATTTGTTCGCCAGATAATTTAGGGAATCCTGCACCTGAAGGTATCCATCAAGATGGTACTGATTTTATTGGTATTTTCTCTGTGGATAGAGATAATATTCAAGGTGGAGAAACACATTTGTATGCTGCCAAAAAAGAAAAGCCTGTATTTAGCAAAATTCTAAATCCTGGAGAACTTTTGTTGGTCAACGACCATGAATTTTTCCACTTCACAACTCCTATCAAACCAGAGATTGAAGCTCAGGGAAGTAGGGATGTGTTTGTGCTAACTTCTCCTAGCTTGCTTACTGAATAACTTTAGTATCAAAGGATATATCTGGGTAGTTTGGAAAGTAAAGATTTTACAATCTAGGAAATAAAATAGTCCTAGTTAATTAGTGACTAATAGCAGTATTCATATCCCTGACTTATTGAAGAAGTCAGGGATATAATTTTTCAGGAGTAGATTCCCACCATAGAGGCTTCTCAATTCTTCACAAAGAACCTCTTAGAGGATGTTTGAAAAGTCTTGGTGTCGGTAACAAAACGTTTTCAATCCTCCTAAATCCCCCTGAATAAGGGGGACTTTGAGTATAGTTTCCCTCCTTGGAAAGGTCAGCCAGCTAGGTCTTGGAGTCTCCCCAAGTGAAGCAACTGGCGTGGGCTAGGGGGGATCAGCGCGTAATCAAAATTACAAAAGACCACTTTTAAAACAACCTCTAAGAGGTTATTTATAAAGTAAAAATAAAATTATTGTAGGCTGTTTTGGCGCGTATTTTGAGATTAGTTGTCACGAAAAATATGAGATAAGCGCCTAACGCACCGCTATACAAGACGGTGCGTTAGGCTAAAGCCGTAACGCACCCTACTTAAGATTTATTTTATAAATTGTCTCTTATAGTAAGCCTAAATTCTTTGTGAAAAAAATCTATCGCCTATTGCCTGTCTCTACAACTAATTTCATAACTCAAAATGATATTAATTCTGCTTCTGTTAAGTTAGTCTAAATAAAATTGATCGGAGTATTTGTCATGAAAGTACCAGAAAGTTCAAAATCTCCAAAAATTATACAACTGCTTCAGTGGATTTTTAACCCTTTGCAACTGATGGAAACATCTGCAAAGACGTATGGGGAATGTTTTTCGCTACAGCTAACTAGTAATACGCCAATTGTATTATTTAGTAATCCCCAAGCAATTCAACAGATTTTTACAGCTCCACTTGAGCAGTTAGACGCAAAAGCTTCAGCACAACTTTTAGGATCTTTATTGGGTGAAAACTCCTTAATATTGCTATCTGGTGCATCTCATCAACGCCAGCGGCGATTATTGACACCACCTTTTCATGGCGATCGCATGAAAGCCTACGGTGAAATTATCACTAATATCACTCATGAAGTCATCAGTAGATGGAAAATTGGCGAACCTTTTTCTATCCGTGACTCCATGCAAGAAATTTCTTTAAGAGTAATTCTCCAAGCTGTATTCGGTCTGCATCAAGGAGAACGTTTGATAAAATTGCAGGAACTATTGCGTTCTGTCTTAAATTTATCTGGTTCCCCCTTGCGTGCTTCCATAGTATTTTTTCCTTTACTCCGAGTAGATTGGGGTAACTGGAGTCCTTGGGGAAAATATTTGCGTCAAGTGCAGCAAATTGACGAACTTCTTTACAGGGAGATTCAAGAACGCAGAGATCGCCCAGATACTTCTCGTAGCGATATCCTATCGTTAATGATGTCGGCGCGTGATGTCAATGGCGAACCGATGACTGATGTTGAGTTGCGCGATGAGTTAATGACTCTGTTAGTCGCCGGTCACGAAACCACCGCTTCAGCTTTGACATGGGCAATTTATTGGATTCACCATTTGCCAAAAGTACGAGAAAAGCTGCTATCCGAGTTAGATAATGTTAAGGAGAATTCTGATTGGAATGAAATTTCTCGCTTACCTTATTTAACAGCGGTATGCCAAGAGACACTCCGCATTTACCCAATTCTCATGCTGACTATCCCTCGTATAGTCAAGTCACCAATAGAAATTATGGGCTATGAACTTCAACCGGGGACATTGCTACAAGGTTGTATATATTTAATGCATCACCGCGAAGATTTATACCCAGAACCAAACCAGTTTCAGCCAGAGCGATTTTTACAACGACAGTATTCCCAATACGAATATTTACCTTTTGGTGGTGGCAATCGTACTTGTATTGGTATGGCATTTGCAATGTTTGAAATGAAGCTGGTATTGGCAACGGTGTTATCGCAAATGAATTTAGCATTAGTTGAAAATTATCCAGTGAAACCGATGCGTCGTGGCTTAACTTTAAGTCCTTCTGGCGGGAAATGGTTAATCGCAACAGGTCAGCGACAAAAGGTAAAAATTCCTGTGGGGGTGTAATTAAAATAAAATTCAGAATTCAGAATTCTGAATTCTGAATTCACAAAAGAAGCGTAGCTTACTGCCGTAGGCATCGCCTAAAATAATACGAAAAAACAATCCCACAAATATATCCTTTGTAGAGACGCGATTTATCGCGTCTCTACTGAATTCATATTTCTAACTTTCGGCTTAAGGGAGAAGAATCATAGTGCTGTAACAAATCTTCTGGGTCATCATAAATTGCCAGTGCTTTGGACAATTCTTGATCGCTAAAGCCACCGCAGCGCAAAGCGATCGTACACATCCGTGCTTTGTTGGCAGACTCAATATCGTAGGGTGAATCTCCTAGCATCACTACTTTACCAGGTTTGAGTTGCCCTTTTTTCATAGCAGCTTCTACAATGTCAGGAGCAGGTTTAGAAGCTTCGGCATCATCGGATGTAGTGACTTCGGTTAGCAAATCATCTACTTGGGCAATTTTGAGCATAATCTCAAGTTCTTCAGAACTGGCTGAACTACCAACAACCAAACGCAATCCTGCTTTTTGCATTTTTAATATTAAGTTTCTGCTACCATTGGCAGGGGTAACTTGCGATATATATTTGTCAAATAATAGTTCTTTGCGTAGTTTAGCGATCGCTTTACCAGTTCCTTCTTCACCATTTAATTCTGGTACTACTTTGGGAATAAGTTGATCTCCACCCATGCCCATGAGTGGTCTAACTTTTTCAAATGGCACATCAAAATCATAAGCTGCAAATGCCTCTACCCAGGAATTTGCATGAACATCATTACTGATAACCAGCGTGCCATCAATATCTAATATCACTCCTTCCAATGCCATGAAAAAACCTCGCCTAACGTTTGATTTCATAGCTGATGATGGCATGGCAAATCAGCTTATTTCATCGTCCCAACAGAGGAGAAGGAGGTTAGAGAAAAGATGGCGATCGCTTATAATTACAGCAGATTGAAAGTAAGTGAAGTACAAGCAGGACTAATTCATCAAACATAAAGAGTTTCTTTCTAACTCCTGCCCCCTGCCCCCTGCCTTCTGCCCCCTGCCTCCTGCCTCCTGAACAAATCCCTATTGGTAAGAGGAATGGTACAAACACCCGCTAGTCCAGAAACCGAAACCCTATTGATTGAGTTGCCCAAGTCCATTGGGCTGTATGTTACCCAAGAACAGTTTGCTGCTTTAGCCGCAGTCAACCGAGACTTGAGACTGGAAAGAACCGCACAAGGAGAATTAATAGTGAACCCACCAACAGGCTGGGAAACTGGGAGACGTAATTGGAGTATTTCTGGCGAATTGTATTTGTGGTGGCGTAATGCGGGCGAACCTGGTGAAGCCTTTGACTCTTCTACAGGCTTCATTTTACCCAATGGTGCGACTCGCTCCCCCGATGCCTCTTGGGTGAGTGGAGAACGATGGCAGGCGCTTACTTCGGCACAAAAAGGAACGTTTGCTAATATCTGCCCCGATTTTGTGGTTGAGTTACGCTCTAGTTCAGATACCCTCAAGTCCCTGCAAGATAAATTGAGAGAGTATATCGACAATGGCGCGAAACTTGGTTGGTTAATCGATCCGCAGCAGCGACGGGTGGAAATTTATCGACGGGCTAAGGATGTGGAAGTGTTGGAGAATCCTGCCCAGTTGTCGGGTGAAGCGGTGTTGCCAGGTTTTGTCTTGAATTTGCAACGGGTGTGGAATTGAAAGCATCTTGCTCGCTACGGGTTAGAGAAGATATGGCGTTGCCTGAGATAATCTGAGAGAGGGCGTAAATGTAAAGCAAGCGATCGCCAAAATTAAAAACATTACAATGTTGGTCATCAACATTACGATATTGGTCATCAACATTACAATATTGGTTGCAAATGTTTAAATATAGCGATAAATCGCCGTCTCTAGAAGAATCAATCCTTTGTAGAGACGGCGATTTATCGCGTCTTTTTAATTACAGCAATTTTCAGGTAAATAGACCACGTTGTAGGGGCTTTACAGCTGTCATTGATGTCAACTTAAGCTCAAAGCTATATCAGACAGGGGTTTTGCCCATCCCTGGCGCCCTCATCCCCTAACCCCTTCTCCCACAGGAGAAGGGGAATTAAATCTCTGGCTCCCCTCTCCCAAAGGGAGAGGGGCTGGGGGTGAGGGCAAAACCTTGTCACAAAGCGGGTTTCACGTTAAGTTGACACCAATGTACAGCTGTAAAGCCCCTACCGAAAATTGTGGTTCAAATAGATGAAAAACGCTGTAATCCAAAATCCCAAATCTAAAATCAAAAATTAGTATTAATCATATTCTCTAAAGCAGTTTGCAAATCTTTAGTTAATTGGCTTGCAGCTTGCCTAGTGGCGTGACGTAGTTTACCGCCGTAGGCATCGCCCTGAGATTTCTCCCACCTTTCACTAACCGAAATTGGTTCTCCCACTGTGATTTTTGCCCGTCGCAAACCTAACCGAGGTCGTCCCGGAAGTGTGGTATCTTTAATACGAGAAAGCATATCAAAAATCAGCAAAGCTGTTTCGGCAAACTTTTCTGCTGTCGGTTTTTCTTTAATATAATCTGCGGAAACTGCAACAAAACTTTCCACTATCCGCATGTGCCGCATTCGCAAATCTGCTTCTTGGGCAATCCAGTCTGCTAAACCGCGTTTGAAGGGTGGTAAATTATCAATATCTGACAAATCTTCGCGATAAATATAATTCCAACCAGCTTCTTCTAAACGCCGACAACGGTCAATGAAATTTCCCTGCGCCTGAACTCCAAAATATTGCTCGGCAACTGCTAAAGACTTATCTAATAAGCGATGCAGTCTATCAATTAATACCTCATTAGGACTGGCAGATTCATCAATTGAAACAGCTTTAGGGATATCTTGATGATAGAAACGGCGGTAAAATTCCTCCATTTCTGTAATTAGATATTCACCAAGACGAAAGATGCGTTGATAGTAAATTTCTTCGCCATTGCCTTGAGTAATTTCCATTACAGGTAAACCACTATCAGCTTCCAATTTACTCAATAGCCAATCCAGTTTTGCCCAAGGTGGCTGGTCATAGGAGTATTGAATGGCGATCGGCACAATTAAAACTGTCTCAGAACGGTTGGCTTTTTGTAAATCTTCTACACACCAGAACCCCATTTGGGAAACACCTGGTTCCAGTGGACTAACAATGCCACTATGACCATTAGTACCGCCTTCCGGTGCCACTGCGATCGGCAGTTTGCCATTAGCAAACAACTCCCGCGCTGTTTGGATGGCTTGACGATCTAGCCGCCTACCGCGACGAACCGGTACACCTCCCACCAGTGAAAACAACCAACCCAGCCAGTCTCCAGCCCAAACCGTCATCCCTCGGTCGTAAAGAAAATAGCTGTGAACGGGGTCTTGCAACTCGATATTTTTCTGACGCGCAACCTGTGGCACAATCCGAGAAAGCAAATACAGCATACACAGAGGATCTTCTACCTCTGGATGGCGGAATGCCAACAAAAAGCGAATCTTTCCAGCCTGGAATTGTTGATAAAGTTCAGCCAATACTTCAACATTCTCAGCTTCAATGCCGACAATACCAGCTGGTAACCAAGGTCGAGTCCGGAATCGTAGCGCTATTGGGAGTAACCATCGAAAAATGTAGAGTATCGATGGGTTAAACCTTTGGGGAATAAATTTCAGTGGTGGTTGAGTAGATTGAATCGATCTAGGCAAGTCGCTTTCTTTGATTGTATTTTTAGGGATTGTACAATATCTAAGCTAACAGCGATTCTATAGAAATCTATTTCTGTTATAAAAATTACTATTTAAAACGTAGAATCTTGAATTCACGACAAAATAGAGCAAACCACAAATTATTGAAGCCACCTTTGGAAATTGCACAACACATAAGTTTAGACCGAACTGTTCACCTCGGTATTCCAATTATCACAGGCACTTACCTTACAGGTGGTATGAGTAAAAAAGAAGTTATGCAAGAATACAAACTTATCCAAACACAGGTGAAAGCTGCTCTATCTTATGCTGCCAAGCTTGTCAAGGAAAAATGTAGTTTTTGCTTTGGCGATCGCGGCTGAAGAATATCACTCAGCACTGGTAGCAACTTTTCACTAATTTTGATGGTTCAATTGGCTGTTTAGCTTTTCCCTTTCTCCTTTAACCAATAAATATTAGAGACCATTTATAAAGTAAATATTAAGTAGGATGGGTTACGGCTTTAGCGTAATGCACCGCTATACAAAACGGTGAGTTAGGCGTTCAATCTCATATTTTTCGTGACAAGTAATCTCAAAATACGCACCTAACACACCCTACAATAATTTCAATTTTTACTTTATAAAAAACAGCCTTTTAGTTGCCTCCTAGCTGTCAGATATTCATCAGATATGACGCCTGAGAAATTGGCAACGGTAGCACGGCGTTATGAGGGAAAGCCCAGAAACGGCCTTCAAATATAAATAAATCCGTCCATCCATATTGATTACACCAGTTAGTAGAAGTTGCTAAAATATCACTATCAATTTGCTGTTGGAGGCGTTCTAAACCGTATTTAATTTTTATCTGTGCTAAGAAAGGAACGCGGACTAAATCGCCATCACAAGCTCGAAGTTGTAGAGATTCTTGCCATCGCTGGCCTGCTTGGTAACAAGCATTTTGGTAAGTGGTTTGTTCTTGTTCTTTGATAGTCTTAATCTCAATTAACTCTGTTAGAGAAACAGAACGGGAAAAAATTCGGCAGCTTGGCGGGTCGCTATCTTGTTCTAACCAGCGTTGAATAATATCAATGAGTATTTCATGTAGTTCATCCATCATAACTCTTATGTTTTTTGGTTCTGATAGCCATAGGCTAAACCTTTAAAATAGATGGAACAGATATTTTAGAGGTTATTGATTCATCCAAAAAGGAATAGCTCCTTGTTTGCGCTTAAGTTTATAAATTCTCACAGGACAATCATCATTACTCCATCCTGGCTCGATTTCAGAAGCTTCAATCAGCTCGCGCAAAGCCTTGTCAAGAACACTATAACTACACTCAAGGGTGTCTTTAAGTTCTCCGGCAGTTTTTCCTCCAGAACGCAGCTGTTCGAGGATAATTTGGTTGATATAATTCATAACTTCTCCAGTTGTAAAATGAAAGATTAACTGGATGTAGCAATACCGCAAATTTCAACTTAACCAAGTACACTATCTATGTCTCAAAGCTAGGCACAGAGACTATTCTAATTCTGTTAGCGCAGCGGGGCGTAGCCCATTATGACTCCTAAATTCTACTGTAAATTCTTGTCTAAACTGGGTGCCGATGGGTGTAAAGTTGTCCATCTACCTCAGTTCGTCGCAATTGTTGGGCGCATTCTGAGCAATAATACTCTTCGCCCACCGAGTAAACAGGATGGCCGCAATTATCGCAATGCTCAGTGTTGCCTAGTTCAGGATTATATTGCCAGTGCCATTGACAACATATAGATGTATCAGTGATTGTTTTGCTGTGTGCATCAATGGCGGCAAGGGCTTTTTTTTCTGCTTCTACAAGTGAGTCAGCTTGTCCTTGCCAATGTTGCTCTCCAGATTCAGTATTGAGAAAGACTAAAAATTTCATAAAGCAGTAACCTAGCAGAAGTTCTAACTAATCAAAGACTAATAAAATAGCTTTGATTGATCCCAAGATACCGCCTTGAACTCGTAGCTCTGGTTCTACTAAAGGAGGTATTCTGTATTTTCTGTAGAAAATTTTTGGCATAGATATCCTAATCAAGGAGCAATTTTTGTCAGAGTCAGGCTGCATTTGCTAGCTGATGCGGAACTTCAGTTAACTACAAAGCAGTTATGCTCCTGGTAAAAGCCGTCATGTCTGCATTATTAGTGAAAGTACAATATTTAGCAATAGTGCAACAGTTAGACTTTGGGGTAACAATGGAGGTTAGCGGACTCGAACCGCTGACATCCTGCTTGCAAAGCAGGCGCTCTACCAACTGAGCTAAACCCCCGTAAAATTAAAATAGCGAGTAACTTTGTTTGCCTTCGTTATTGTAACTTATATTGTTGAATTACTAAAGGGATGAAGCCAGAAAATATCCAAGTCGTTGCAACACTATATAAATTCGTCAAGCTGCCAGATTTTGCCCAAAAACGAGAGCCTTTGCTGTCCTACTGTCAAGGGCAAGGTATTAAGGGAACAATTTTGCTGGCAGAAGAAGGAATTAACGGTACTATAGCAGGTTCGCGTCAGGCGATCGATTCTGTTCTCTGGTTTTTGCGTTCCGATCCTCGTCTAGCTGACCTAGAACACAAAGAATCTTATACCCAAACTCCACCTTTTGAGCGGATGAAGGTGCGGTTGAAGCAAGAAATTGTCACTTTAGGGTTGCCGGAAATTGACCCAAATGAACGAGTTGGTACTTATGTCACTCCCCAGGAATGGAATGATTTAATTTCCGACCCAGAAGTAACTGTGGTTGATACCCGCAATGATTATGAGGTGAATATCGGTACTTTCCAAGGAGCAGAAAATCCGCAAACTGTCTCATTCCGGGAATTCCCCGATTATGTGCGCCAACACCTCGACCCGACAAAACACAAAAAAGTCGCTCTGTTTTGTACGGGTGGCATTCGCTGTGAAAAAGCCTCATCCTTTATGCTTACCCAAGGCTTTGCAGAAGTCTATCATCTTAAAGGCGGCATTCTCAAATATTTAGAGGAAATTCCAGCCCAAGAAAGTTTATGGGAAGGAGAATGTTTTGTCTTTGATGAACGGGTAGCCGTCAGTCATGGGTTGGAGGAAGGAAGTTATGAGTTATGCCTGTGTTGTGGGTATCCCATTTCTGAGGAAGATAAATTATCTCCCAAATATGAGCAAGGTATCTCTTGTGCCAATTGTTTTGATAGCCTGACTGATGAAAAAAGAGCGCGTCAGCTGGAAAAATGGCGACATTACCAAACCCAACTTGCTAATAAAAATAAGGAATAGATTGGGCATTGGGCATTTGTCATTTGTCATTTGTCATTGGGCATTAGTCATTTGTCATTGATTATTCTCCACGTCCCCGCGTCCCCGTGTCCCCGTGTTCCTCCGTCTCCCTTTAAGCCACCAGGTATTCTCAGCTTGGCATAATCGCCGCCGAGTTGAACCTTTGCAGGTGATTGGTGTAGGACTGCACAGCATCTTTGAACTGCGGCTTGGTACTCTCGCCATTGCTTACGAATTGCAATACTTCCAGCATCATCACCTAAGTCTGAAAATCTTAGCCCTGCCCGAATCAACCAAACTTCCACATCTGTTGTTTCACCCACCATTTCGGGAATGGGATCGATATTTTCCATGAGTAATCTCTTATACAAGCATATAAAATTTATAATTTCACTCTAAGAGAAAGTACCAATAATAGCCAATAGCATTTTTTTTCAAAATCATAAATAAAAATGATTAATATAAAAATTGAGATCTGAGTGTAGACACTCAGATCTCAGAGGATAGATCGCGATCGCACTTATCAGATATCATTAGCTTCTGAATCAGCTGTTGCGATCGCTAGAAACGATAACCCAATCCGGCTTGGAAGCTCACGGCATCAGCATCACTGTTTCTATAAGCGTCAATGCCCCATTTGGTATCACCATAGGCGATGACATTGTTAGCAACTTCTGATTCAACACCAAGGGTGACTACAGGTGCATTGCGATTGCCTAATGGGCTGTTTTGACCTTCGTCAGTTATGAAAGAATAACCACCACCGAAGTAAACGTTAGTGTTTTTGGCAATGGGCGCATCGTAAGTAACTATGGGCATAATGGCAGCAGAATCACCACCGTACAGCACAGAACCCCGCAGTGAAACAGGTGCATTGGGAACGGCGTAACGTCCTTGAACATTCCCACCAAGTTGTGCGCTATCGTTTCCTTGTCCGCCACTGGTTGCACCAGCCGCAATACCAGCACCAATATAGTTAGCGTTGGTACCGTTGGTACCGGCTGTTTGAGCAGAAGCAATGCCGCCTGAAAGGATAATGGAAGCAGCAGCGAGGAAAGAGGCAGTTAATTTTGTCAGTTTCATAGAATTTTTCTCGCTAGAGTTAGGTAATATCAATGTTCTCTATTACCAGAATCTCTTTTTTTACAAAATGTAACCTCCCACACTCGGTTCACCTTGGTGGTTGAATTGTTTTTCACCCAGTAGGGTGATATAATTGGTCACTTAAAATTTCAGAAAAATAGGGTAGCACACGTAGCATATTTTGAGCCGGGGTTTAAATCCCCAACTCAAAATGCCTTTAATGCGTGAATTTTGAATCGTTATTGCTCCGCGTCCTCTGCGTCCTCTGCGGTTGGTTCCGTTACCTGTGCGTAAGTTCTCTTTTTTTTGCCAAAACGTTGACGCAGACGATCCACAAAAGTATTCACCTCTGGTATTTTCATCCATGCAGCGATCGCTGCAAACACCGCAATTCCCACGCAGCTAGATATACACAGCTGCAACAGCAAAACTATTAAACCTGTTTTACCTAAAATTTGTCCAGAAGCAACCAAAGTTCCGTAACTGGCTGCCCCAGCGACCACACTTCCCGCAGTTAAACCGAGAATTGGCACACTCCACTCACGCCAAGGTAAACCATTAATTTTGCGATCGAGCAACCACAACAACATCAATAAAGAACTGCAATTTACACCCACTGTTGCTAATACCAAACCGGGTGCGCCAAAAGGCCCAACCAAAATCCAATCGAGTGCAGCATTGAGAAAAATATTAAAAGTGCTGATGCGAAAGGGTGTCTGTCCATCGCCCAAAGCATAGAACACCCGCACCAAAACATCACGCCCCAAATAAACAAACATCCCAATGCCGTAAACAACTAGCAACTCGGAAACTAACTGGGTTGCATCGCCTTTAAAAGCACCGCGTTCGTACACTACCTGGACAATGGGTACAGATAGCGCCACCATCAACGCTCCCAAAGGTAACATAGTGACAGCACTAAGTAAAAGTCCTTGACGAATACGTAATTTTAAGTCGTCCCAATGTTCTGGAGCTGCAAGCTTGGCAAATATGGGTAATAACGGCAACAAAATGATGTTAGAAATAATTCCTAAGGGAGTTTGCACCAGCAAATTAGCGTAGTTGAAACCCGCAGCAGCGCCAGGGATGGGACTCGCGAAATAAAGCACGGTGGCAAAGTTAATCGGCATCATTCCTGAGGAAATTGTTGCCGGAGTCATGATTTTAATTACTTCTTGGACAGCTGGGGTTTTAAAATCAAACCGCAGTCGCAATGTACCTAGTCCTAACCGCCACTGCACAACTAGCTGCACCAACCACTGAAGAATTGCCCCTGCCAAGGTTCCCCAAGCTAACACCATACCACCGATAAAAGCGTATTCTGGCTTGATTATGTCCTTGCCCAGTTGCATAGCCATGAAAGCAATGCCGATGACAACTGTAATGCTGGATAACAGAGGACTAATGGAGAGCAACCAATATTGATTAGCGGCATTGAGAGTACCGAAGCCAATACCAATTAATCCAGAAAATAAAGCCATCGGTGCCATGATTTGGATTTGTTTGATCGCGATCGCTCTGGTTGTAGGATCTAAACCATGGCCGACTAAATCAACAATTTCATCTGCCAAGAAAATTTGAGCAAATGTCACCACTAACAGCAATCCACCCACCAGTGTTGTTACTGTTTCCACTAGGGGTGCGGCTTCTTGTTGTTTGCGCTTGGCTAAAACACTGATGATGGCACTGTGTAATGGGCCATTCACGCCACCTAGTAATATCAATAGAAAGCCAGGAATAATATAAGCGTAACTATAGGCAGTGGCAGCTGCACCAACACCGAAAGCAGCAGCGATGGCTTGCTGCCGAATTAAACCAAAGATTTTACTAATTAATGTGGCAATGGCAACAATGCCAGCAATTCCAGCGAAAGAACGAGAGGGTTTTTGGTCTTGTTGTGTCACGAAAAATACCTGAATACTCCTGCAAAGTCCATACTTGAAAACATTTAACCTAAATTTTATGGTCTGTCAGGCTGATTTTGATAAGTCAGTCATTAGTCTAACGGCAATTAGTCAAGTGCGTAGACGCAAAGTGCTTGTCTCCAGACATCGGCTTTTCTCTAGTGGACGGGACGTATTAGAAGGATTGACAAAGCGATCGCACAAAACTACAACAATATTTCATTCAACAAGCACCAGCCACTGCCCGTTTACATATTTTTGTATGTGTTTCAAAACGCTACAATTTTATACCAACTTATCTTATACTCAGGCATTCGATCGAATTAGCAAACAAAGTACCAAGAGACTTTGCACTTTCTCATTTGTATTTACAAAAGACCAATGACCAATGACTAATGACTAATGACCAATGACCAATGACTAATGACTAATGACCAATGACCAATGACTAATGACCAATGACCAATGACCAATGACCAATGACTGATTGTTAACAAGTTGTGAAGATAGGTCAAGAAAGGGGAACTATAACAATAACCATCTTCTTTACAAGAATTGGATACTTCAAAAAGAAGTTTGTCATACTCAGAAGCTTGACACTCTTCAACCTGACAAAGTTTGACATCATAAATTTTTGTAGAACAATCACTAAAATCAATAGCAATGGAACTTAATTCAACTTTCACTGAAAATCAACTTCTATTGTCAAGCACTCAACTTCAAGAACAGCTAGAAAAACAAAAGGCTCTGGCGAGTGTGATTGTACGAATTCGAGAGTCTCTTGAGTTAAAGACAATTTTTAAAACTACAGTTACAGAAGTGCGTCAGTTGCTCAATGCTGACCGAGTAGCGGTCTTCCAGTTCGATCCTGAAAAAGACTGGGAAGGAGAATTTATTTCTGAGGATGTTGCAGCTGGTTGGACTTCAACAATGGCTGTCAAAGTCCACGACCACTGCTTTGGAGAACAATTTGCTGCTAGTTATCAACAGGGGAAAGTGCAAGCAGTTAATGACATTTATGAAGCTCGTTTGAGTGATTGCCATAAAACAATTTTAGGTCAATTTCAAATCCGTGCTAACCTCGTTGTTCCTTTATTACAGGAAAAGAAATTGTGGGGATTAATTTGTATTCATCAGTGCAGTGATGCTCGTAATTGGAAGGAATCAGAAATTGAATTTATTCGCCAAATTGCTGACCATTTAACAGTTGCTATTCAACAAGTCAAGCATCTCCATGAAGTGCAATTACAAGCTGCAAAATTAGCTCAAGCAGCCCAGCGCGACCAAGTAATCGCTCAGCTTGTTGATACAATTCGTTCGCCTCTCGACCTTGACACCATTTTTAAAACAACAACTGAAGAAATACGCAAATTACTGCAAGCCGACCGAGTTGCAATTTTTTGCTTCCATACAGATTGGAGTGGTAGCTTTGTAGCTGAATCATTTACCGAAGGATGGACTGCCTTAGTTGGAATTCAAGGAGCGATCGCTGATACTTATTTACAACAAACTCAAGGAGGACGCTACCTTAAAAACGAAATATTTACAGTTAACGATATTTATCAAGCTGGATTAACAGATTGCCATGTCACTTTGTTAGAGCAATTTCAAGTAAAAGCCTTTGCAACTGCACCAATTCTCCAAGGAGATAAACTTTGGGGAATTATTGCTGCTTACCAAAATGCCTCAACTAGAGAATGGCAATCCTATGAAGTCGAATCATTGAGCAAAATTGGCACGCAAATTGGTGTCATACTGCGACATCATGAGTTATTAGCACAAGCTCAGTATCAAGCAGAACAACAAAAAACATTAACCAGCGTGATTACTCGTATTCGTAAGTCGCTGGATTTGGATACAATTTTTCAAACTTCTGTCACCGAAGTTCGTCAAATGCTGCAAACAGACCGAGTGGTAGTCTTTCGTTTTGACCCTCAAAAAAACTGGGAAGGAGAATTTATTTCCGAAGATGTTGTCACTGGATGGGACTCAGTAATTAATGCGAAAGTCTACGATCACTGTTTTGGGGAACAGTTTGCTATTGATTATCAACAAGGTCGAGTGCAAGCAGTAGCAGATATTTACGACGCGGGATTAAGTGAATGTCATGCAGAGATTCTGGGCAAATTTCAAGTGCGGGCTAATCTGGTGGTTCCCTTGTTGAAGCAAGGTCGATTATGGGGATTATTATGTGTTCATCAATGTAGCAATCCTCGAACTTGGCAACCTTCGGAAATTGAATTTGTCAGCCAAATTGCAGAAAATTTAGGGGTTGCTTTACAACATAATAAACTTTTGCATGAAGCTCGATATCAAGCAGAACAACAAAAGATATTAACTAGTGTTATTGCTAGAATTCGTGAATCTTTAGATTTGGATACTATTTTTCAAACTTCTGTTACCGAAATGCGGCAACTACTCAAAGCCGACCGAGTGGGAGTTTTCCGTTTTAATGCTCAAGATGACTGGGAAGGAGAATTTGTTTATGAAGATGTGGCTGATGGTTGGTCTTCAGCAATCGGAGAACAAGTTTACGATCACTGCTTTAGCGAACATTTTGCACCGCTTTATGCCCAAGGTCGAGTAAATGCGATCGCTGATATTTATCAACAAAATTTTCAAGGCTGTTATGTGCAAATTTTAGCAGCATTTCAAGTACGTGCTAATATGGTCGCTCCACTTTTGAAAAAAGGCGAACTTTGGGGCTTACTGTGTATTCACCAATGTAACGCTCCTCGTCAATGGCAACCATCCGAAATTGAATTTGCAACTCAAATTGCTGAACAATTAGGAGTAGCATTAAAACAAGATTCCTATATCAAACAAGTTCAAATGCAAGCTGTCCAATTAGCAGAAGCTACCGAACGGGAAAAAGCTATGGAACGACAAGAATTGTTGGCTGCTACTATTGATAAAATACGTCAGTCTCTCGATATTCAAACTATTTTTAGAACTACTACTCAAGCTGTGCGAGAACTACTCGAAGTCGAGCGAGTTGCAATTTACCGCTTTAACTCAGATTGGAGCGGTAAATTTGTAGCAGATTCTTTTAAAGATGGTTGGAAACCTGTGGTACAAACTCAACCATTGATTCTAGAAAATTTTGAAGACACAGATGATGATAATGAACTTCCCCGCAACGAAACTTTCGTTCCCATTCGTCAAGGTGAAAAATTATGGGGTTTATTAGTTGCTTATCAAAATTCTCAATCCCGTTATTGGAAAGAAGAGGAAATTAATCTCCTGGCTCAAGTAGGAGTACAATTAGGAATTGCGATCCAGCAAGCAGAATTGCTCGAACAAACTAAACGTCAAACTTCAGAACTTACTCAAGCTCTGCAAGAATTAAAACAAACTCAAAGCCGATTAATTCAGGGTGAAAAAATGGCTGGTTTAGGACAACTCTTGGCTGGAGTTGCTCACGAAATTAATAACCCAATTAATTTTATTTTTGGCAATCTTATACATTTAAAAGAATATACTCAAGAACTACTGGAGGTTGTGAAATTTTATCGTCAAATCCCAGATGTACAAAAGAAAATTGAAAAGACTGATTTGGACTTTATTATTGAAGATTTACCCAAAACAGTTGATTCCATGCAGATAGGAGCAGAGCGGATTCATGAGATTGTGCTATCACTGCGAAATTTCTCTCGTACAGATGAGGCGGAATTGAGAGCAATAGACGTTCATGAAGGATTAAATAGTACTTTACTGATTTTAGGGCATCGGCTGAAAATTAATAGCGATCGCCCAGCTATTGAGGTTATTAAAGAATATAGTACCTTACCTTTATTGGAATGCTATCCCGCACAATTAAATCAGGTATTCATGAATCTCCTGAGTAACAGTGTTGATGCATTAGAAGAAAAATTCAAAGCTATACAGCAAAAATATTTAGATTCAAAAGAAAAACGTCCCAGGATTCCCTTAACTATTTGGATTAGTACCCAAATAGTTAATAAGCAAGTTTTAATTAGAATAGCTGATAATGGTTTGGGTATGCCAGAGGAAGTGCGATCGCACATTTTTGACCCCTTCTTCACCACCAAAGAACCAGGTAAAGGTACAGGCTTAGGATTGTCTATCAGCTATCAAATTGTGGTTGAAAAACATCATGGTGAAATTAAATGTTTGTCCAAACCAGGAGAAGGAACCGAGTTTTTAATTAAAATTCCTACAGATAATTAATGTCAGACATCTAATGTACTGACAAAATGTTTGTAGAGACATTGCAACGTCTCTACATCTATTTAAATAGCGAAAAATCATATCAAATTTTAGTCAGTGGACATGTTGCTATCTTTCTTTGTAGTCAATATAGTTTAGGATAATTTGGAGTGCGATCGCACCAATTCATCTTGAGGTATAGACACCTACTAATTTGCAGCGAGGAAACTTTTTATCATCTTAACTATTTCTTGTTTCTCTTGAAACCCAGAACTATAGCAACCACTCAAAGGCACGGTTTCACCAGATGCTAACATTAAGGTAATGCGATAAACAAAGCCACCTTCGCTAGAATCAGAAAAAATACCAAATTAAAATCAAATTAATAATTAATAATATATTGTTTAAGAAAGAAGCTTTATTTTCCATCTTTTGAGTAAGATATCTCTGTTTTGAAGCTCAACACTCAGATTATCTACTTACAGCCTAAACTATCTCGCGTTGACACACCTGTAACTGGATTTACGCCATTGGCTCTTTCACACAATAGCGACACTTGATAGCGGTCAATTAAAGCATCGCTAAAATCAGCGCCAGTGACATCAGCATCATAAAAGCGGCTGCGGGTTAAAGTTGCTTCTGTAAAAATGGCATTTTTCAGATTAGCACCATCCATAGTGACGCGATCAACTAAAGCGCCAGTTAGGTTCGCGCCTTCTAGATTTGCTTTTAATAAAACTCCTTTAGTTAGAATTGCGTTGGTTAAATTTGCGCCTTGAAAATTTGCCCCTCGCATTTCTGCGGCTACAAAAGTTACGCCTGCCAAATCAGTATGGGAAAAATCGCGATTTTCCAAATTTGTACTGTTGTAGTTGATTGTGTTTAGTTGAGCAAACGCAGGTTTTGGATTAAGTACGATCCACATAACTGCTAGTATCAAAATCACAATCCAACCCAAAAAGCGGAATAAAATCTTTTTCATAACTTTAATTATTAGTCATTAGTCATTGGTCATTAGTCATTGGTCATTAGTCTGTTGTCCTATCTTACAAAATATGAGCTGAGGTTTCCCCAGCTCATACTTTACACTTTGTCATTTGTGCTTTGTTATTTAGCAATGCCCAATGCCCAATGACTATTTCCAATCTTTCCCAATGCGAATTGTGAGGTCAGATTCTAAATCACCAATAGCCGCTACCTCGACTTGACCCAAACCTAAGATTTGTTGCAAATCAGCCCCAACTCGTCGGTTGCCTTTTTGGACAACAATTTGAGTTTGACGTTGGGTATCTGGCCAATCAGGAACTTTGTAAATATTAGTAAAGCCTTTCTGTTTAAGATAAGCAATAACTTTTTCAGTTAATTGAGGTTGATTGGAAGCATTTTGAATAGCAATTTTGAGGTTAGGAACCCGGCGCATATCTGGCTTAAGACCAGGTACATTTACCCCAACATAATCATTCAGCAGGCTTTGTTGTCCGGTCATGTTCAGCCAATAGCTATCAGGGTCTTTGCTAAAGCGGCTAAAGGTACCAGGCAAAACGGTCATTTGGAAGTTATCTCGATCTAAGTTGAGACCGAAGTTCACCAACGCCATCATTTCTTCCATTTTCAGGTTGGTGTCAAAGTATTTTCGCATGAGGCGAGTTAATTGAGGCAACCTGGGTAAGAGGGTGGGGCTATTGAGGCGTTGCAGCAGTGCTGCGATGAGTGCTTGTTGACGCTGCACCCTTGGCAAATCTCCCAAACCGGGTTCGCGGAACCGGGCAAATTGTTCTGCTTGTTCGCCGTTGAGGGTTTGCCAGCCACTAACCAAATTAATCGACAGCTGACTGCTGGAATCCTTATATTCCATTGATTGGGGAACAAAGACTTCAACTCCACCTAATTGATCGACTAACTGGCGTAAACCGCTGGTAGAGATGCGAATATAGCGATCAATTGGGGCATTGTTTAAAGTACGGCTAACTACCCGTGCAGCCAAGACTGGCCCGCCTTGGGCATTGGCATCAGATACTTTAGTTAAACCCTTTTCTCCCTTTTCTGGGATCGCAATCATCGTATCTCTGGGGATGGAAAGTACCCGTACAGATTTTTCATTAGGGTTGAGCCGTACTAGCAACATTGAGTCGCTTTTACCAGCAAAGCTTTCTGGCGAACCATCAACAGTACCGCTGACTGGTTCAATCCCCATAATTAGGATATTCATGGGTCGTGAAAGCTTGTACTGAGAAATTTTGCTCCATAACTCGCCCGGTAGCGGGATTTTTTGCTCGTCCTTAGTACCGGTTCCTAAATCATCATCTGTTCGATCTAAATTGCTCCATAAAGGAGTCCATAACGCTAACGTTGACACCAGCAGCCCAGATAATATGATGCCGATAACAATCGTCATGAACCATAACAGCCATCGAGGCATGGTCAAGCCCAATCTCTCATAAAGCTGATTGGGAATTGCACCCACCGATTCGACAACGCTACGGTTGGTATTTGCTGGCGCTTTGAGTTCGACCTCTTCTTGGGGGTCTGCTACTGATGGAAGTGTTGCTTGATTTTCCGGATGTTCGAGTTCCGGCGATCGCACTTCATCTTCAAATACTACTTGCCCAGATGTGACCTGATTTTCCGACCATTCGACTTGTTTTATCACGATTATCTCCCCACTGAACCACTCCCTAAAAGTATGTTAATGCAAGCTACAAATATTGCCAGTGGAAAACCTCACTGTAAACTTGTAATGTTCTTCAGTAGACGTGTATGACAACATGAATACTTTATTGTTCCCTGTAATCCTTGCTGGTGGTAAAGGCGAACGTTTTTGGCCTTTAAGCCGGCGAGATCGACCCAAACAATTTTTAAGTCTTGATGGTAGCTCTAGAAGCTTATTACAAGCAACCGCCGATCGGTTGTTAAAACTCGCTGGCGGGTGGGATTTCTTGTGGGTAATCACTTCTAGTCAGATAGCCCAAGGAGTACGAGAACAATTACCCGATCTACCATCTGGGAACTTACTAATTGAGTCAGAAGGAAGAGACACCGCCGCCGCCGTTGCTTGGACAAGTTTAGAAATCAAACAACGTTATGGAGAAGATGCTGTTATTGGCTTTTTCCCCGCTGACCACTGGATTGCCGACCAAGAGGCGTTTGCAGACACACTAAGTGCAGCTACACAACTGGCGACGACCAAAGAAGCCATCGTCACACTGGGGATCAAGCCTACTTTTCCATCAACCGGTTACGGTTACATTGAACAAGGTGAAAAAATAGGTAGCTTTAATGAGTTGCCAGCTTATCACGTCAACCGCTTTACTGAAAAGCCCAACCGTGAAATAGCAGAAACTTTTTTATCTACGGGACGTTTTAGCTGGAATAGTGGCATGTTCGTCTTCCGGGCAGGAGTTGTTCTCAAGGAACTACACACCCATGCTCCAGAAATCATCGAACCATTACAACAACAGGGGCCTAATGTCTATCCCCAGTTACCTAAGAAGAGTATAGACTATGCACTCATGGAAAAGACAAGTCTAGCATACGTTTTACCAGTTGACTTTGGTTGGGACGATTTAGGAGATTGGAATGCGATCGAACGCTTACTGAAAACAGAAGAGACTCCCAATGTAGAGCTTGCTACCCACGTAGGACTAGATACCGAGGGGGCAATTATTTATGCTTCAAATCCAGAGGATGTAGTTGTTACTATTGGTTTAGACGATGTGGTGATTGTGCGCGATCGCAACGTCACCCTTGTTGTTAAAAAAGAACGTACCCAGGAAATTAAGCAGATCTTGAAAATTCTCCAGAGCGATTCCCGATTCACCGACCTGCTGTAAAAGTTAAAACCCTTGGCAGAGGCTAAAAAGTCTATTTTCTCATTATAACTTGAATGTCGAAAAAGGGAGCATTGGGGACTGGGGATTGGGTACTGGGGTACTGGGGATTGGTATTTGATAACTCTTCCCCAATCGCTAGTCTAGAGTCCCCAGCCCCCAATCCCTAGTCCCCAGTCCCCAGTCCCCATCTCCTCACATCCCAAAATGTTTCTAACTCAAACTGTTCCCCGACAACGAGAAATTATTGAAGTCTTCCTTCGCAATGGCTGGGACTATATGCGAAGGTTACTGACTGGTGGTAAAGCTGATGAACCCCAGCTACCTACACCTGCGGTTTTAAAAAATATTCTGGTTGATTTAGGGCCAGTCTATGTCAAACTCGGTCAGCTTCTCTCCACCCGTCCAGATTTACTTGGCGCATCTTATATAGAAGAATTGTCAACCCTCCAAGATGAGGTACCGCCAGTTCCCTGGTCTGAGATAGAATTAGTCATCCGCAAACAACTAAAACGACCATTTGCAGAAACCTTCAGTACAATCAATCCTGTTCCAGTAGCAGCGGGATCTATCGCCCAGACCCATCGAGCTACATTAGTAGATGGTCGAGAAGTCGCTCTCAAAGTGCAGCGTCCGGGAATTGATATTACTATCGCCCAAGATATTGCCTTAATTCAAGGTATTGCCGATTTAGTAGCGCGTACTGATTTTGGGCAAACCTACGAAATCAAATCCATTGCGGAAGAATTTACCAAAGCCTTGGAAGCTGAGTTAGATTTTACGCGAGAAGCAAGTTTTACTGACCAACTGCGACGTAATTTATCCAGTAGTCGCTGGTACGATCCCAAACAAATAGTGGTTGCGGAAATTTATTGGGATTTGACCACAGAAAAATTGCTGGTGATGGAATGGTTAGACGGGGTGCCGTTCCTGTCGGCAGATTTGAACAGTAGCAACAATGGCAAAGACCCTGCTGTAGAGCGTAAAGAAATAACTACTTTATTATTTCGGGTATTTTTTCAGCAACTATATATAGATGGATTTTTTCATGCAGATCCCCATCCAGGTAACTTGTTTTATCTCAAAGATGGTCGGGTTGCGCTTTTAGACTGCGGGATGGTGGGACGGCTCGATCCTCGCACACAGCAGATATTAACAGAAATGTTGTTGGCGATCGTGGATTTGGATGCTCAAAGGTGCGCTCAGTTAACTTTGCAGCTCTCAGATTCTGCTCAGCCAGTAATTTTATCGCGGTTAGAAAATGATTATGACCGGATGCTGCGAAAGTATCACAATGTCAGCCTAACGCAAATAAACTTCAGTCAGATAATTTATGAGGTTTTACAAGTTGCCCGCAACAATAAAATTAGGTTACCTAGCAATATGGGATTGTATGCCAAAACCCTGGCGAATTTAGAGGGTGTAGCCCGGACATTCAACCCAGAGCTTAATTTTTTTGATGAAGTCAAGCCATTAATCACAGACTTGTTTCGTCGGCAGTTATTAGGGGATAATCCAGTGCGATCGCTCCTCAGAACAGCCTTAGATCTTAAAAGTCTGTCCCTCCAATCTCCCCGACAAATTGAACTGTTATTAGACCGAGTTACCTCCGAAACCCTACAGTGGAATTTATCGCTGCGAGGCTTAGATGGCGTGCGGCGGACTATGGACGACGCTGCTAACCGATTATCTTTTAGCATCTTGGTGGGTTCCCTAATTATGGGAGCAGCAATTATTACTACCAGAGCGCAGACAGCGCAGCTATCTTTTTTAAGCAGCGCTTTGTTTGCAGCTGCTAGCTTATTGGGTTTGTGGCTAATTATTAGTACACTGCGATCGGGACGTTTACGGTAAAATTATGCTTTTGGGTTGAATAATTCCCAATATGGGAACTTATGATTACTAAATCCACATTTGATTATTTGGAACTACAGACGAACACAGATAAATTATCTGTGTTCATCCATGTTTGAGGTTCATCTGCATTTAAATTGCAAACGATAAAATCGCTAATAGTTTGACTAAAAAAGTCTTTTTTTATTTTGACTTTTGAATTATTTTTCTGTGGTTCTAAGATAAAAAGATGTCAATTATCATTGCTGACAAGTTAAGCAAATCCTATCCTGTAGCGGTAAAAAATCCCGGTATTAAAGGCACAATCACCCACTTTTTCCGCCGCACCTACCGCACAATTAAAGCAGTTGAGGATGTTTCCTTTGAAATTGCTCCTGGTGAAGTAGTAGGGTTTTTGGGGCCAAATGGTGCTGGTAAAACCACCACACTCAAAATGCTCACGGGGCTGATTCATCCTTCAAGCGGTACAGTCAGAGTAGCTGGGCAAGCCCCCTTTCGTCGCCAAGAAGCATTTTTGCAAAAAATTACTTTGGTGATGGGACAAAAACAGCAGTTAATTTGGGACTTGCCAGCACTTGATTCTTTGAAAATTAATGCTGCTGTGTACAATATCTCTGATAAAGAGTTCCAGCGACGGGTAGGAGAATTAACAGAGATGCTTTCCCTTGAGGGTAAACTTACCCAACCAGTGCGAAAGTTGTCTTTGGGTGAGCGGATGAAGGCGGAACTATTAGCAGCACTGTTGCACCGTCCCCAGGTATTGTTTCTAGATGAACCAACCCTGGGACTAGATGTTAATGCTCAAGCAGCGGTACGCGACTTTTTGCGTGAGTACAATCAAATTTATCAAGCTACAGTGCTGTTAACGAGTCATTACATGGCTGACATCACAGCTTTGTGTCAACGGGTACTGTTGATTCATCAAGGAAGCTTAATGTATGACGGTAGCTTAGATGGACTGTTAGAACGTTTCTCTCCTTACCGGGAAGTCGATATTGAGTTAGCCCAACCTCTAACAATACAAAAACTCATGACCTATGGTGATGTGCAACTCTTAGAAGGGCGAACAGTGCGTTTTCTTGTGCCACGAGAGGAACTCACCCGCACCGTATCTAAGATTTTGGCAGATTTAGAGGTAATTGATTTGACAGTTACCGAACCTGCTGTAGAACAAGTAATTGGGCGAGTTTTTCAGGCGGGGGTTGTGGAGTGAGTTAGGAGTTAGGAGTACTGAGTTCTTAATTCGGAATTGTGAATAATTTTTGTTGTGGGAAGTAAATAGATGAAGCGGATAATCAGAAAAGCCTTAACTTTTCTCTCTGTATACTATGCCTATATGGTTGAGTATCGAGCAGAACTAATTTTATGGGTTTTGGCTGGAACTTTGCCAATTATCCTCATGGGTATCTGGATACAAGCAGCCCAGGGGGGGCAGTTTGGGCTATCACCTCTAGATTTTGCCCGTTACTTTATTACCGTTTTTATTGTTAGGCAATTTACCGTAGCTTGGGTAATTTGGGACTTTGAAAGAGAGGTAGTAGAAGGCAAACTGTCACCCAGATTGCTGCAACCAATTGATCCAGTATGGCATCATCTTGCGGGGCATATTTCTGAAAGATTTGCCCGTTTGATCTTTGCTTTTTTATTAATAGGATTATTTTTTATTCTTTATCCTCAAGCTTTTTGGTTACCAAGTTTAAGTCAATTTATATTGTTTGTATTGGCGGTGGTGCTGGCTTTTACTTTACGGTTTATAATTCAGTACACCCTTGCTATGTTGTCCTTTTGGACAGAACGGGCTAGTGCTTTAGAAAATTTCTGGTTGTTGTTTTATCTATTTTTATCTGGTTTAATAGCACCTTTAGAAGTTTTTCCAGAACCTGTGCGGAAAATAGTGATGTTTACACCTTTTCCGTATTTGGTTGATTTTCCTGCAAGTATTTTGGTAGGGCTACCTGTGAATGTATGGCAAGGATTTTTCTCAATGGTGGGTTGGATATTAATATTTTTGGGTGGGAATCGCTTGCTTTGGCGTGCGGGTTTGAAGCGGTATTCAGGGATGGGAGCTTAAATTATTAATAGCGTAGGTTGGGTTGAGGAACGTAGCAAGATCCCGCAGGGTAACCCGACATTTTGTGGGGTTTGTTGGGTTTGACTTCCTACCACAACCAAACCTACAATTATCCTTAATACCATTTCACAAAAATCTTGATACATCTAGATCTACCGTAGGAGCGCACAGCTGTGCGCCCTTACCAAAGTACTTGTATCAAGTTTAAAGTGAAACAGTAGAACACCAAGCGTATTGCATCATAAATTAGTTGGTATCGTCTTAAATTTATCCAATGAACCCAAAGAATAATCTTCTAATTTAAAATCAGCAAAAGGCTTTTTTTCTAACCTATTCCGTAAAGCTTCATCTATAATTACACTCGTTGATTCTCTTTTAACGCCGATAATTATAATACTTCTTTGATATGTAGTTAAATCCTGATGTGCTTGACAATCAGTCCGTTGAAATTGACCCAAGTTTAATAAGCGATAGTCTTTGACGCTAGGTTGATTGATAAATATTTTTTTTACTAAAAGCTGTATTTGTAAGGAACGCTCTAAAGCTAGACGTTCTTGAAATTCTAGATTCCCTTTGCAAGAAGCCGTACCTACAGAAATAATTTCGCTAGGGTCTTCCATTATATTCTGTATACCTTCTTGTTCTAAGTTCAACTTTAAAAGGTTAAGGCTAATAATTTGGTCATTATTTTGAATTTGAAAATTGCTGCCTACAAACCATTTATATTGTAGTGATAAAACAGCTATGCTAAATTTGGCGATTCTTCCCTGACTATCTCTACCTTCTTGATAGGGAAAATAATCAATATCAGCTTTTCTTTCTGGAAATTGGCCATAATTTTGTATCAAATAATTTTTTGATGTCTGCGTCGCTACCACTACTATACTAAGTAATCCTAAAACTACTAGCAGCGCTACGAAAAGCCCAAGTAAAGGTAATTTTTCCAGATAGTTATTTGTATTGGGAAAAGTTGGACTAATTTCTAGCGATCGCTCTGTGTCAAAATTATTTGAAAAATCGGTATCTGAAGTATTATTTATTGTTATTTTGTTTTCAAATTCTTCTAAATGCTGCAAAATTTCCTGAGCATTAGTGGGACGTTTTTCTATATCTAGTTTTATGAGCCAATCAATTAAATTTAATAGTAAGGGTGAGATATCGATCGCATGATTTTTCCAGTGTAACAAATTGTGCTGGACATCATACATATCTAAGGGATGTTTTCCTGTCAGCAAAAACACAAAGGTGCGTCCCAAGGCAAAGAAATCTGATTGTGGTACTGCTTCACCATTCATTTGCTCTGGAGCGCTGTAACCAGATGACATCAGCGCTGTCATTTTAGGGCTTTCGTCTGGGGAGTTTTTGACAATTTCATTGGCAGTACCAAAATCAATGATTACTAATTGCCCATCGGGTTTAATCATGATGTTGGATGGCTTAATATCTCTATGGAGATATTGTTTGCTATGCACTAAATATAAAATTTCTGTTAACTGTTTTAACCAGGCGATCGCTTGTTCTTGAGAAATAGGTTGATTGTGCTGCTGGAACCACTCTTCTAAGTTGTAACCGTCGATTTTTTCCATTGCAATGCAATGCAACACTAAACCATTTCGGGTTTGATATTGGAAGTAACTATCTTCCTTAGGAATACCGGGATGGTTTAGTTTCAAAAGCACAGTGAACTCATGCTGAAATAGTTCTATTGCTTGAGGATTATTTGATAAATCTTCTTTGAGTATTTTGAGTATTTTGGGAGTATTTTGTTCGTATGCCTCATAAACTTTACTAAAACCTGTTTTGTCACTTAACAGAGACTTCACCCGATAACGCCCTAGCAATTCCAAATGAGAACCACAACTTTGACAAAAACGGTTTTCATGATTATTTGGGTGATTTGGTTTGGGACAAAGGGGATTGATACAAAGGCTCATGACTGGGGGTGGGGAGTGGGCAAGGGGGCGGAGGAGACAAGGGGACAAGGGGAGAAGCAGAAGAATTCTTAACTTCTAAATTCTTGTACAGACAAGGGTTAATCGCGTCTCCTAACTCCTCAGCCAACAGTCAACAGTCAGCACTCCCTGTTTGCCCCAAGACATCGCTCATCTTAATTCTTCTGTTTTCGTGGGATAATCCCGTTTAAATAATCATGAGATTTTTGATTTGTGTTCTGCTAAGAATGCTGCTACGGTTTGGTTAAATGGCTCTGGTTGTGTCAAAAATGGCCAGTGATTGCCGGGAACTTGGGAAATCCGTAAGTTTTTCAGATAGGTTTTGTAGGGTTGGATTTGCCAATTTTGGCGGTTGAGTCCTTGTTCTGGTTGGATGAAGAGGGCAGGAGTGTTAAGGGGAATGGTAAAACCAGGCACTTGCATTACTGCTTCAAAAATTCCATCGCGGGCGGGAATAGTAAATTTGCTCCCCCAACTACCATTTGGTTTTTGCTCAATTCCGGCTTGGAAGACTTGCTGTTGTAGAAAACTCCATCCTTGATATTGCTTTAATTGCCGTGCTTGCTGTTCGGCTTCTTCATGGCTGGTAAAGGGGCCCATACTTTTAAGAAAAGGCAAGAAGCGATACAACATTGGAAAAGTTAGCCTGAAGATGCTGGGCATTTTCCAAATAAAAATTGGATCGATTAAAACCATACTTCGTAGACGCTTTGGGTTTTGTCTTGCCCAAATGGCAGCTAATTTGCCTGTCCAAGAGTGACTAACAATATGGGCAAAAGTCCATCCGAGACTATCCATGAGTGCTTCTAGATCTGCGATCGCACTCTCAAAGCTATAATCTTTCTCTGGCTTACTACTTTCGCCATGTCCGCGCATATCTGGTGCGATTATGTGGTAATCTGCCGCCAAGTAATCTGCCAAATTCGACCACACAAGAGCATGGTCACCTAAACCATGTAACAACAGTAAAGGTTCTTGACCCTGGTTCCACTCTAAATAAGAAAGTTGGATATCAGGTTTTGATAAAGTTTGACGTACAGGCATCATTGCATATCCATCTGTGGAGAGATATCTTTGCGTTTATATCGTACTGCGAAAGGGGAGGCAGGGGAGGCAGGGGAGCAGGGAGCAGGGGAGTAGAGAGCAGGGGAGAATAATTCTTAACTTCTAACTCTTAATTCTTAACTCCTAACTCAACAGTCAGCACTCCCCAATTCAGTTACCAAATACCACTTTGTGAGTCTGAGGATTGTACTAATTGACACGAAATAATGAGACTGATGAATGCCAAGATCTAAAGATAAGGATGCCCTAAGGATATTGAAAGTACTATGCCAGAATTACACCAATCAATTGCTCAGCATTATCACGAACGGACTAAATACGACCCAGAGACTCTGGCTTTGAAAACTCAAAGGCTAGACTGGGCTAAGCAACCAGTACCTTTCAAGGAATACAAAATTGGCTCTACTTACGATCTCAAACCTTATATCCAAGAAAAGCCAGAGGCATTTGCTAATAATCTAGATGCTCAATGGTGGCAAAGGCTCTCGCGGTTGCTGTTTCGCAGCTATGGACTAACGGCGAAAATGCCTTCTATGGGAAGTGCGGTTTATTTACGTGCGGCTCCGAGTGCGGGTGGGTTGTACCCTGCGGAGGTGTATTTGGTTTCCCGTGGTACGCCGTTATTACCTCCAGGTCTGTATAACTACCAGTGCCGGACTCATTCACTGATGCATTATTGGGAAAGCAATGTTTGGCAAACTCTACAAGCAGCTTGTTTCTGGCATCCTTCCTTAGAAACTACCCAATTGGCAATTATTGTGACGGCGGTTTTTTATCGTTCTGCTTGGCGCTATGAAGACCGGGCTTATCGTCGAATTTTTCTGGATGCTGGTCACCTTTTGGGTAATATCGAGTTGGCTGGGGCGATTACTGATTATCGCCCGCATTTAATCGGCGGTTTTGTGGATGAATCAATAAATGATTTGCTTTATATTGATTCACAACACGAAGGTGCGATCGCTATTCTACCTATGGCAGATTTGTTAGATATTAATCAAAATCTGCCTTTGGGATGCACTGCTTTACCTTCTGCAACTGAAACTACCTATCCGCAAATTCCCGATGGCGAACTGCTGACATACTTCCACAAACACACCCAAATTCAACCAGGTGTAACTGGCAAGCTCAATCTACCAGCTATCAAACAAAAAAAATCTTTGGAGGATAAATACAATTTTCCTTTCTGTTTGAAAATTCCCACCAGCACTACACCTATACAGTGGGGAGAAAAGCTATCAGACTTGGAAATGACTATGTATAAGCGGCGTTCTACCCGCGCTTACAATGGTGATGATTTAACTTTTGATGAACTAAAAAATTTACTTGATTTCACTTATCAACCGCAAAGCTACATTGACCAAAATTTAGATATTTCTCCAGACTACTTTGACCTGAATTTAATAGAAACATTTATTGCTGTTTGTGGAGTCAAAGGGCTGGAAGCCGGTTGTTATTATTACGCGCCCAAAGCTCAAGAATTACGCCAAATTCGGTTTAAAAATTTTCGCCGAGAGTTACATTTTCTCTGCTTGGGACAAGAATTAGGACGAGATGCCGCAGCGGTGCTGTTCCATACAGCCGATCTTAAGGCTGCGATCGCTCAGTATGGCGATCGCGTTTACCGTTATTTACATATGGATGCCGGCCATTTAGGACAACGCCTGAATTTAGCTGCAATGCATCTAAATATAGGCGTTAGCGGTATCGGTGGATTCTTTGATAACCAAGTAAATGAAGTTTTGGGTATTCCTGGTGATGAAGCTGTTTTATATATCACTACATTGGGACGCCCAAGATAAAACAAACCGCTCCTATGCAGAGGGCACAGAGATTTTCTGATTTCTCCGTATCTGGAGCGGCTCGATTCTGTTGCTAAATCTCTAGCGACAACTGATTTTGTATATACTTTTACTTGGATTTTTCCACAAGCTTAATATATTGATAATAGACATACACTACGTATATTTATGTAGTATAAACACTCTTTAGTACGTATAGAGTACTGATGAAGATTGTTTGTTTTTTTATAAAAGTTTTTTAATTGATTGCAAATAGTTATTTAAAATCAATTAGAATTAATATTTCACCAAAGACTCTAGAGCATAAATTATGAATTTTTCAAAAAACATATTAATAAAAAAATAATAAATTTTCTCTGATTGAAGACAATAAATAAGTGTTTTATAGCAATCCGATTTGATTTGGAGAATCACTCGTAGAGGTAAGGGACTGGGGACTGGGAAGAAGGAATAAAGGTGTACATAGCTTCGTAAAAATAAAATATAAGTTCTATATAAAATTAATAATTACGGATTAAAGCCGTTTTTTTAATTAAATAGGACTTACGCAAAATATAACGAAAGTAGCGGTAATACCCTGCGGGTTCGCTCTTAGCGTTCTCGCAGAGTAGCCGCTGTGCGTCTACATGAATTACCGCAACGCTTGAATAAGGCTTTTGGTCACATCTTGTGTAAGTCCTGTTAAATTATCTCAAGATTAAATATAAAATAAATTTTTTATCACTAAAGATTAATGCTATTTCCTGAAAATGAAAGCCACCGATTAGAAGTACTTAATCAGTATCAAATTCTAGATACACCTCCAGAAGAAGTTTTTGATGGACTCGCTCAACTAGCTGCTAACTTTTGTGAAACACCAATTGCTTTGATTACTCTAGTCGATGCAGAACGCGAATGGTTCAAGTCAAAAATTGGAGTTACAACATCGCAAGTAGCGCGAAATATTTCCTTTGGGAATTATACAATCTTGGAAAGTCAAATATTAATCATTGCTGATACTTTGCAGGATGAACGGTTTACCACAAATCCTTTTGTAACATCAAATAATGGTTTTCGCTTCTATGCAGGAGTTCCTCTAATTACCTCTGATGGCTTCGCATTAGGCACTCTTTGTGTGATTGATTTTACTGTACGAAACTTAAATCTTAAGGAGCAAGTAGCTTTACAAAATTTGGCTCAACAAATAATTATCCATTTAGAGTTACATCGGCAAAAAATTCTTGATAGTAGCCAAAAAAGTTTTAACATTCTTTTTTCTAAAAATCCTAATGCCATGTGGGTAGTTGACGAAAATAGCCTGGGATTTTTAGATGTCAATCAAGCTGCTATTGTCCAGTATGGTTATTTGCGAGAAGAGTTTTTACAAATGCGAATAACTGATATTTGCTTTCCAGAATATGTGCCTATAACGCCAGAAAATTTAGACCAAAAAGATTGTAGTTTATACTTTGATGGGCAATTGCAACATCGTCGAAAAGATGGAAAGATTATCGATGTGGAAATTGTTTCATATCCAATAGACTATGCCAATCATAAAGCTAAGTTAGTTAACATAAAAGATGTTACAGAACACAAACTAATAGAAAGAAGCCTTCAAGAAAGCGAAGCTAGATTTCGAGTAATTTCTGAAGTTATTCCTGTTCCATTAATTATTTCGCGAGTTTCTGACGGTTTAATTTTGTATGCTAATAATGAGTTAATCCAAACGTTTAAACTTTCCAAAATAGATTTAGCTAACCACAAATATTTATTGGATTTATACCATAATTTACCAGATTTAACAGAACTGTTAGCAGCTTTAAATCAACATGGTTGTATTCGTAATTATGAACTGCAATTAAAAAGAGCAGATAGTAGTATCTTTTGGGCGATCGCTTCACTACAATATTTAATTTTTAACAATGAAGCAGCGATTTTAACAGTATTTTATGATATTAACGAGCGCAAAAATATCGAAACCAGACTTCAGGAACAAAATGAGTTTTTGCGGTTAATTTTTGAAAATATACCGTTAATGATTGCACTCATTAATCCTAATGGTAAACTTCAGTGGGTGAACCAAGAATGGGAAAATGTTCTAGGTTGGAAATTCCAAGATTTTCAAAATTCTGATGTTCTAGAAGTCTTATATCCTAATCCCGAATATCGTCAGCATGTGATTAATTTTATTCAGTCTGCCCAACGCAAGTGGGGTGACTTTAGAAGTCAAGCGCAGGATGGGCATTTACTAGATACATCTTGGACTAATGTTAACCTCCCAAATGGTCAAATTATCGGTATTGGGCAAGATATCACAGAACGTAAGCGAACTGAACTGGCGATTATTGCTCAAGCCGAACGAGAGCAATTAATGAGAACTGTTGCTCAAAGGATTCGTCAATCTTTGAATCTGCAAGATATTCTCAATGCAACAGTTGAAGAAGTGCGAGATTTGCTCAAGGTTGAACGAGTGTTAGTTTATCAGTTTGACCCTGAGATGATCGGCACAATTATGGCAGAATCTGTAGAGCCTGGATGGACGGTTTCTTTAGGCGTAGAGATTCATGATACTTGTTTTCAAGAAGGCGCAGGAGTAGAGTATTATCAAGGACGCAAACGAGCGATCGCTAATATTTATCAAGCTGGACTAACTGACTGTCATATTGAGCTATTAGAACGGTTTGAAGTCAAAGCAAATTTAATTGTACCCATTTTACTAGAAGTAAACTCTCAAAACCCTGGTTCTCACCTTTGGGGTTTACTAATCGCTCACCAATGTTCTCGCTTTCGGGAATGGGAAGAAAATCAATTAGATTTGCTCGATGGAGTTACAGTACAGTTAGCGATCGCCATTCAACAATCTAGCATCTTTGAGCAAGCTCAAACTGAACTTCTTCAAAGACAAAAAGTTGAAGTAAAGCTAAGAAGCGCCTTAGCTGAAAAAGAAGTTCTCTTAAAAGAAGTACATCATCGAGTTAAAAACAACTTGCAGATTGTCTCCAGCTTACTGCAACTCCAGTCTCACACAATTAAAGATCCAGAAGTTATTAAAGTTCTCAGAGAAAGTCAAAACCGCATCGAGTCAATATCTCTGATTCACAAAAATTTATATACTTCCACTAACATTGGACAAATTGATATTGGTGAATATATCCATAATTTGGCAACCAGTTTGTTAATTTCTTATCAAATAGTTCCTGGTAAAATTGCTTTAGAAACTGATATCGATTCAGTTAGTTTGAATATCGATCAAGCCATTGGCTGTGGGCTAGTGATTAACGAATTAATCTCCAATGCCCTCAAGCACGCTTTTCCTAACCAACAAGCAGGCATAATTCATATTACTTTACGAAATCTTAATAAGATTATCGAGATGACTATCAAAGACAATGGTATTGGTTTACCAGATAATTTAGATTGGAGAAATACTGGTTCTTTAGGCCTCTCTTTAGTGTATGACTTAGTTACAGAACAACTGGAAGGTGAGATTACTCTAGAACGCGATCGTGGAACAGTATTCAAAATCCAATTCACACAGTTAACTTTGGATTAGTAAATATCAAATGCCTCAAGCTAGGATTTTAGTCGTTGAAGATGAAGTGATTGTGGCTAGAACTATTGCCAGCCAACTCAGCCAACTAGGATATACCGTCACAGGTACAGCTTCCTCCGGAAAAGTTGCCATTGCTAAGGCATGGGAAACTCAACCAGAACTAGTACTAATGGATATTATCCTCAAAGGAGAAATGGACGGTATTGCTACTGCTGCTCATATTCGCGAACAGCAAGATGTTCCCGTGATTTTTCTCACTGCCTATGGTGATGAAAATACTCTAGAAAGAGCAAAAGTTACTCAACCTTTCGGATACATTGTTAAACCATTTACAACAAAAGATTTAAGAATAGCTATTGAAATCGCTTTGTTAAAACACCAGTTAGAACGCGAATTACGGGAGAATCGAGATCGGTTAGCAACTCTTTTAAACTCCATGAGTGATGCTGTAATTGCCACCAATGAGCAAGGAATAGTAACATTCATGAATCCCGCAGCTGAGGCGATAACTGGATGGCAGCAAGAAGATGCTTTAGGCAATGAGGCGTCAAATATTTTTCATATTGTCGATGAAGTCACAGAAGCTACTTTAGAAAACCCAGTCACAAGAGTACTGCGAGAACAACAAGTTGTTTATTTGGGTGAATTTACATCTCTAATTACTAGGGACGGAAAAAGAGTTCCCATTGGCGATAGTGCTTCACCACTCAGGCGCCGTCCCGACCAAATAAATGGTGTAGTAGTAGTTTTTTGGGATCTTAGCGAACGGCGTCAAGCACAATTGCTAGAGCAAGCATTACAAAAGGAGCAAGAACTCAACCGTCTTAAGTCTTTATTTATCTCGACTGTATCTCATGAATTCCGTAATCCTTTAACAGTTATTCAAACGGCAGTAGAACTCATAGAAATTCAAGGTTCGCATTTGACAGATGTTAAAAGACGCACCTATTTAAAGCGTATTCAAGGAGCTGTACAATCCATGAACCAACTCATGGAAGAAGTGCTATTTATGGGTCATGCGGAGGCAGGAAAACTCGTATGCAATCCTGCTCCAATTAACTTAGAACAATTCTGTAGAGAACTAATAGAAGATTTTTCTACTGTTATAAATAGTGTAAGTCAAATTATTTTTACTTGTCATACTGAGAATACGAACGCTGTGATGGATGAACGGCTCTTACATTACATGTTCGGAAATCTACTGTCAAACGCAGTCAAATATTCTCCTAGAGGTGGCAATATTCAATTCGATTTAATATGCGATCCTACGGATAAAGTAGCAATTTTTTATATTCAAGATCGAGGCATTGGTATTCCTGAAGCAGACCAAGCCCGACTTTTTGAATCATTCTACCGAGCCTCAAATGTCCAATCAATTCAAGGCACTGGATTGGGGTTAGTTATCGTTAAAAGATGTGTTGATGCTCATGGAGGCCAAATTAGCTTTACAAGTCAAGTTGGCGTCGGTACTACATTTACAGTAATTTTGCCTTTAAATTCCGAATCATAGGAATGAGGCAGGAGACAAGGGAGACAAGGGAGACAATGAAAATAACTCCTACTCCCTCTTTTGTTACTTTCAGCAGAGAATAATTACTAATCCTTTTGATTTAGGCATTTCTCAACAAACCAGTTTAAATGAGAAAATTAGACCGCGATCGCTCAATTTCTGATTTTGTCTAAGGTTGAGGTTGGGAATAGTATTTTTTTCTTTCCTCGTAGTGATTAAACAGGGATAATACCAGTTATACCAATTCAAATAATGTTTGCGACACATCAATTATCCGTAAGGGCACAACAATGTTGTGCCCCTACCCATCTGTCGCATTTTTTTTTCAAATTGGTATTACTTTGAAGACACGCCCTAAACGCCCCCTACCGCTAACAGCAATTCCCATGCCCAATGCCCCATTGCAATTTTGATTAATAATTCTGTTGCACGCCGCCGACTACTGGCTTAATTTCAGAAAATGGATCGGTGCCACCATTCCAGTTAAAATCACTAATTCGGACGCTTACAGCACCTAGCTCCAGTACTGGATTGTAACGCAAGGTAATGCCATAGGTGCGGCGGCTATATTCTACAATGTAGTCGGTGCTAGATTCTTTACCTGTATCTAAGTTAATTGATGTTTGAAAGCCTAAGCGCACAGGGCCATAGATTTGTTGTGTAATTCCAGCAGTCAAAACTTTTTCGTCAACCAAGCGATCGAATAAAAAAGGCGATAATCCGTTATTTAAACCTTGAGAATAAATAATATTAAAGGCAGTATAGTCGAAAAAGGAGCGAGAAAAATTACCAATTTGCCCTAGTAAACCAACTCTACCAGTTAGGGTGCTTTGGTTATCTCCATTACTGTAATAACTGGTGGTGCCCGTGACGCCAGCGATCGCTTGCAAGTAAGGAACTACGGGGGTAGCTGTGTATCGTAATCCCTCAGAAGCTGTGGGTGGTAATGCTTTTCCCTGCCACAGTAGGAACCCAGTACTGAGGTCAGCACTGGCTTGTAGGCGACCTAGTGAGATGCGATTGTTTTCGCGCACTGGTTCTAGTAAGTCTAGGCGATCGGTATTGGCATCGATATACTGGGCACTTGCTTGATAGCTAAGGTTGATGCCACTTTTCCCTAAAGGAATCACAGGAGAGGTAATCAGACCACCAAAACTACTCTGAACGTCTTGAAAACCAAGGGTGCCATTGTAGAGACGATCGCGGTAATTATATTGCAAATTCAACAAATGAGGAAGGCGATCGCCTAAGGTTTGGCGCAATGCGAAATTCGCCCGGAAACTGTCTTCTAGATTGTCGAAGTCAAAACTGGTTAACTCTCCAGTACCTTGAATTACAGTTCGTGGACTCAATACAGAATTTATCTTGGTTTTGACACCAAATATTCCGCTTAAGTTATCTGTTCCTTCTATAGCCCTTTGTACAAATAACTGGGGCGTGATTGTCCAGCGTGTCTGCTCTGTATCGATGACTTGAAAGCCACGCTCAACATAGAAACCACCCCGCTCTTCTCGGTCATAACCAGGAGAGACTATAAAGGGTGTAACATCCCGCTCTCGACGGTCAATCGTCCGTTCATTTACCGGAATTGGTAAGGAAATCGTTTGATCTAATACCAAACGCTGTCCGCGTGTCTGGATGCGGTCTACCAAGGGTGATTCCCGCGTGGAAGTGACTTTATCTGCACGTAACTCTAGTTCTGGGGGAGAAAAAGGGTCATTGGTTATCCGGACATCGCTTGCTTGCCAGCCTTGGGGATAGAAGTCAATTTGTTGAGCTTCAAACCTCAAGCGCTTGACTGCACCCCCAGCTTTCGGAGGCGGGAGATTGCTAGCTTCTGATTGACCACCAACTGTGATATCAATTCCTCCAGGACTGCTGACACCTGAAAGCGGCTGATTGGCTATAATGCGATCGCTCGGCAGACGTTGTGGTACTCCACCAGCAGTTATGTTTGTAGATGAAAAAGCAAAATCTGTACTGGCTGAGGGTACGTAAATTTCCCCTCTACCATTTTGCATTTCCCCGCTATCTTGAACAAAGTTATAGGTAAAACGTTGTCCCCGCAACACTTGATCGCCCCGTGTGAGAGTTACATTACCTTCCCCCGCAGCAATCAAGTTATCCAAATTGACTTGTAGGCGATCGGCATCTACCACCGCTCCATCAAATCGAACAACCACATTACCAACGGCCGTAATAATCCGCCGTTGTTCGTCATACTCCTGCCGATCTGAAGTCACTTCCACAATTCTCGGTGCGGCGGTTGGCGGCGTAGTAGCTGGCGCTTGTGGCTGATTTGTAGTGTCTACTTGTGGTGTAGGTGTTGGTGCTTGGTTTTGCGAATAAAATTCTACAGTTAAAGGGGCAGAAAGTTTGTTTGTTGGGTTGCGAGACTTGAATTGTATTAAATTTTGTACTGATGGAGAATTGGATGCAGAAACAGGAGTTGGGGACGGTGTGACGCTCTGAGGCTCTGACGCTTCAAGAGTAGAGTCTAATGCGGTTTGTTTTTCTTGGTTACTGGAGTTGGGATTTGGCGATCGCTGTTGAAGTTTCTCAAACCCTTGAGGCTTTCCTTGTGGGTGTCCCTGGGTCTCTCCATCCCCGCGTTTGTCTACTTTTGTATCTTCTTTTTCAGCAAGATTAAAAATTTGAACTTCTTGTGTGGGATAACCAACTTCTAGAGATTGCCCCAGAAGTGCCGCACTTTGGGAGGCGCTACCAGAGGAAAATTCTGGCGGGAAAGTTTCTGGTGGTTTGGGTGGAGATGGAGTTTCGGCGACTAGCACCTTATCAGCAGTTGAGTCGAGCGAAGTTGGCGATCGCGGATAACTTTTCGTGTCACCTGCGATCGGCAACTGAGCCAAATCCTTGTGATGCTTGGATTTGTCTTTGTTTAAGAGCATCCCAGTCTTGACACCTGAAGCAGACTTAGTATCACTAACAGATAAGACAGGATTAGCAGCTTGTAAAGGTTCGAGAATAGGAGGCGGATCGGGCGGCAGAACTGGATGAAGCATATTTGAGCAAAACCGAGCTAACAAACAGCCAAATGGCGAACAAAAGCATGAATATACATTTTGCCTTTCGACTGTCGCCTTCTGCTACTTGGAGCAGGAAACTTACTAACTTTAACCTAGTAAGTTTCCGTGGCGTTGAGTATTTTCCGCCTTCCAAAGTTGTGGATAATTTATCGCTCTTTTACTCCAAGTCCCGACGGCCGGGGTTACGAGCTGGGTCGTTCGACAAAAATCCGAAGACGAAGATAGCTATAAAGAAGGCAACAACAATATAAACAACGATTTTTAAAGTCACCATACAAACATCTCCAACGGGTATAACAAAGAGAGCTTTTCTTTCAATATCTGCCATGCAGAAAAAGTAGCTACCTTATATTACCCACATCTCGTCCCTTTTTGAGACGAGATTCTGGGGATTGGGGATTGGGGACTAGGGACTGGGAAGATGAGGGACACAGAAGATAATACTAACTCCTAATTCCTAACTCAACGCTCCCAATGTCCAAGTTTCTTGAGGTGCGTGTCTGACTTGCTAGAAGTCCCTAAAAAATAACTTAGAGACGGGCTATTCTTGTGACGTTGACTAACAACATAAGTTTCCGAAAAAAGTAGAGGTTACAGAGAACGCTTACCAGTCCTCAGTCTCCAATCCCCAGTCCCCATTTCAAAATTTTGCTAGTTCCTTACCAATTCGATTTTTGATTACTCGTGCAGGTATGCCTACAGCAACGGAGAAAGGGGGAATATCTTTATTGACAACTGCTCCCGCACCAATCACACTGCCTTGACCGATGGTAACGCCATCTAATACTGTTACTCCATGTCCTAACCAACAGTCATCCTCGATCGCAATTCCCTTGCGAGTCACGCCTTGGGATTTCATCGGTTGCATTGGATCGGCAAAGTTATGGCTATTAGCATATATTCCTGAATGAGCTGCAATCATACAGTGTTTGCCAATTTTAATGTCTCCTGGCCCTTCAATACATACATTGGGGCCAATGAAGGTGTCTTCATCAATATGTATATACGTATTTTCCAAGCACCCGATATCAACGTAACGTTCAATAGCGACTTTATTTCCTAGATGAATTCTATTATTTTTGTGTCCACTAGCGTCTAACCGCACACCTTTAAAAATATATACTCCACTGCCAATTTCAATACAAGAAGTACCGTTAAATTCAACACCATTTTGAATATAAACTGGGCTGCCTATTTTCGCAAAAATAGTACGATATACTAAATTTCGCAACTTGGGGCCGAGAATGAGCGTCGGAAGATCTCCTAACACTGTAGTTACTAAAAGTTCTTGGGCGCGTTGAAATTTTGAGAAATATTGGTCTTTATGCATGGTTACATATCTCTTCAATCAATTTTTGTTGAGGTTTTGAAGCTTTTTTGGGCTGTATCCTAATCTCCTACCCATACCATTGGTATTGGTATGTCTTAATACCGGATTAAAATTAGCAGTATTAATGTATTCCCCAGAATTTTTAGATGGGTTTCTAAATTTGAAACAACCAAAGTCTGGCTTTAACTATGCAAGCAATTTTTTAGATTTAATGTTGAATGCGGTATGATTATTCAGCTGATATACACAATTGCTTCGATCGCTAGCAGCTTTGGCACTACTAAGCTGACGCAAAAGTTTTACTGATTTTTCACCAGACTGAATTCACAAAACAACATCAAGGCATTGCAGAGTCAAAGTTCAGACTATTAAATTGTCTGATGGGAATATTTCTTAGTTGAGATAGGATACTCTTTTGGTTATTGGGCAAAAAATTTTCAAAGCTTGTTACACAACTAAACATAAAGTTGTTTCCCTGAAGGTTACTTCTTTTCAGGCTGTTTTAGTGTATTCAAACAACTCAGTTCTACAAGCTATTTGGCAACAAAAATACATTAAACTAGACTATTTCAAAGCTTAAAGACAATTTATGTCTAGCAGAATATGTAATTATTGTTGGATTTTGATGGGTAATTCTGCCCAAATAAAATCCAATTTAAGGTGGATTATCTCCCACATCAGCCATCACATTGAAGTTAACCATCGGTGCAAACAAGTAAGCGCTTCCCCGACTGCTATGACGGCTTTCTTGCAACGAATTTCTAGAGTATGCTGCTCCAATCATGTTGCACACGGATGATTTACAGACTAACCAATTCATCTTGATAAATTAGATGAAAGGCTTTTAATTACAATTGTTTTTAAAGATAACACATTTTATTTTTAATGGTGCAATCTTTCTGAAATAAGTTTATTTTCAGGTTATTTACTGATAAAAATTATGAAAATCAGCTAAGTTTTTTACGAGCTAATTAGGGAGCGAGGACGTGGGACACAAAGGCAAAGAAGCGGAGGTTAGAAGGGCACAAGAGAAAATCCCAAACTCTTAACTCTTAAGTTAGCAGTCAACAGTCATCAATCATCACACCCTATCACTCTTGTACAGGCAAGGGTTAATCGCGTCTCTACTAATGACTAATGACTAATAATATTTATACCGTTACTTAACTCTAAAAAAAACTTGAGTTTTCGTTAAATTTAAAATGATATCTACTATACTAAATGACACCCTCTTTTTGGAAAAAACAAAAATCTAAAAATTAGCTTCTTCCCTGTTACTGAGATCTCAAAATTTGTAAATCACCCAAAAGGGTGAGCCAAGCGGGTGATGCGTACTTGGGTTTGGTTGTTATAAATTTTATGGAAAGCTAAAACGTATCCAAGTTTCAGGGAAAAGTTGCCAAGGCAAGATGCAATTGGAGAAATTAAGGTATCGGTTTTAACTCACACACTCGGTCTAAATTATGGCTTTAATTAAACAAATTGTGGAAGAAGCTCTAGCTACTGGTTATCTCAGTATTGTAGCTGAAGATGAAATCCGATCGCTAATTCAAAGTGATTATGATTCTGAAGATCTAGATGCTTGGATATTATTACAGCGATCGGTTGTTGCAGGTGATGTGAAGCAAGAATCACGGCGTAAAAAAGTCTCCCCTGCTCCTAAAACCAAGGACGCTTCATCCAGTATTAAACATGCTTATCAAGTGGCGGCGGAGATTGCTTATGCAGCAGCTATAGCTCTGTCAATGTCAAAAAATACTAAGGATCAGCCTTCACTAGGTGCATAAGAATGACATTTATTAAATTGTTTTACTGTTGTAGTATCAATTTTTGATACTAAGTGATTGGCATTCGCTTTTTCTGCCTAACTCGTTGCTATGGTTTTCGTCAGCAACAGTTTTTAGCTGGGTGAAACAATGTCATGCAATGGCATAAATTTAGGCTAACCTAACCTATCCATTGTAATGACTCTATGAACAGGAGAATTTTATTAAAAAATAATTAATTTTTTCTTATCATTACAATCAGAATGATAAAATTTGCATCTCCGTTAAGGCACAATCATCGATCCCCAAAACGAATAATAAAATAAATATAAAAAATTTCTTCAAAACTCAATTATATTAAATGATACATACCAGTAAATGGTTAAATTTTCATATACCAAGTATATGGCTAAAAGTAACGCATAGAATAAAAAATACCTTGGTGTAAACTCTAGCAACGAGGTTAAGAAAAATTCTGAATGCTTAACAAAGTCATGGCTTTTTCACAAACTAGGCTATAGAGAATTGGCAACATTGGTAAAGAAAGTAAACAATAACCATAGCTAAACTTGGAGTTTTGCCAACCTATGCAGCCAATTCGCACATTCAATGTCTCCCCCTCACTACCGCCGCGACTCGAACCGCTGCGGCGGCTGGCATATAACTTGCACTGGGATTGGAACGTTGAGACTAAAGATTTATTTCGTCGTTTAGATTCTGACCTGTGGGAGTCTAGCCGTCATAACCCAGTATTGATGCTGGGTACTATTTCTCAGGCGCGACTTTTGGAAGTTGTCGAAGATGAAGGCTTCCTCGCGCAAATGGATCGAGCTAACCGTCAGTTAGAAGATTATTTGCAAGAGCGCACCTGGTACCAGAAACAACGGGAAAATAAACCAAAAGAATGCTACGCCTATTTCTCGGCAGAATTTGGACTTGTTGATTGTTTGCCCGTCTATTCTGGAGGCTTAGGCGTTCTGGCGGGGGATCACCTCAAATCTGCCAGTGACTTGGGTCTACCCCTTGTAGGTGTAGGTTTACTTTACCAGCAAGGCTACTTTGCCCAGTATCTCAATGCTGATGGTTGGCAGCAAGAACGCTACCCCATCAACGATTTCTACAACATGCCTTTGCACCTAGAGCGCAATCCCGATGGTTCAGAACTACGGATTGCGGTAGACTATCCAGGGCGCAAGGTCTACGCCAGAGTTTGGCGCGTACAAGTGGGAATGGTGCCTTTATATCTGCTAGACACCAACATTGAACCCAATAATCCCTACGACCACGACATCACAGACCAACTCTATGGTGGCGACATCGACATGCGTATCCACCAAGAAATCATGTTGGGGATCGGTGGCGTGCAAATGCTCAAGGCCTTGGGGTTGAACGTTACCGCCTACCACATGAATGAAGGTCACGCCGCCTTCTCTGCCCTAGAACGCATCCGGCTGCTGATTCAGGAAGAGGGATTGGATTATGCCGAAGCTAAACAGGTGGTGGCTTCCAGCAACATCTTTACCACTCACACGCCAGTACCAGCAGGCATTGACTTGTTTTCTCCCGACAAAGTTTTGTATTATCTGGGGTACTATGCAGAAATCTTTGGCTTGCCTAAAGAGCAGTTTTTAGGACTGGGGCGGGAAAATACTGGTGATTTATCTGCGCCTTTCAGTATGGCGGTGTTGGCGTTGAAAATGGCAACATTTTCCAACGGTGTAGCACAACTGCACGGCGTAGTGTCACGGCAAATGTTCCAAGGCTTGTGGAAGAAAGTTCCAGTAGAGGAAGTGCCCATCGCCGCCATTACAAACGGTGTCCATGCTCGGAGTTGTGTTGCCAAATCAACTCAAGAGTTATACGATCGCTACCTGGGGCCGAGTTGGTCATCAGCACCAGTAGATAGCCCACTGTGGGACAGGATGGACGCCATACCTGATGAAGAATTGTGGCGCAATCACGAACGCTGCCGCTTAGACATGATATTGTACGTGCGGGAGCATTTGGTCAAACATTTACGCGATCGCGGCGCTTCACCCTCAGAAATTGTCCAAGCCCAAGAAGTTTTAGATCCCTACGCTTTTACCATTGGCTTTGCTCGTCGCTTTGCCACTTACAAACGCGCTACTTTGTGGATGCGCGATGTAGAACGCATCAAGCGGATTTTGTTAGCCAACAAAGACCGAAAAGTGCAATTTGTCATCGCTGGTAAAGCCCATCCTAAAGATATTCCCGGTAAAGAACTCATCCGCGACATCAATCACTTTATCCGCGAACAGCATTTAGAAAAGCAGGTAGTGTTTGTTCCTAATTACGACATTCACATTTCGCGGTTGATGGTAGCAGGTTGTGATATCTGGTTAAACACACCGCGCCGTCCACGGGAAGCATCTGGTACCAGTGGCATGAAAGCCTCAATGAATGGATTGCCAAATTTAAGTGTACTAGATGGTTGGTGGGATGAAGCTGATTACGTCCGCACAGGCTGGGCAATTGGCCATGGAGAAAATTACGACGATCCCACCTATCAAGATGAGGTAGAAGCAAACGCCCTCTACGATTTGCTAGAGAAGGAAGTTGTACCGCTATTTTACGAACATCGGGATAGTGATGGCTTACCGCGGCCGTGGGTTGCCAAAATGAAGGATGCAATTCGCTTGAATTGTCCATTCTTTAATACAGCACGGATGGTGGGAGAATATGCACAAAGAGCTTATTTTCCAGCTAGCGATCGCTATCATATCCTGAGTGTTGATAACTATGCCCCAGCCAAAGAACTAGCCGCTTGGAAAGCAAAACTCAGCGACCACTGGTTCAACATCAGAATCAAAGATATTGATGTATCCACACCTGCGGATATTGAAGTTAACCAAACTGTGGCTGTCAAAGCTAAGGTTGACTTGGCAACTTTGAACAATGATGATGTGCAGGTAGAGTTATATCAAGGTGCGATCGATGCCAATGGTGATATCGTCAACGCTATACCAGTGGTGATGGATTACCAAGGCGAAGATTCGCAAGGATTGACTACTTACACCGCTAATATTACCTACACCACCTCCGGTTTGCAAGGCTTATCTTTGCGGGTATTGCCGAAACACCAACACTTGTCTAGTCCTTATGAACCAAGGTTGATTGCTTGGGCAGAATAAGACGATTGAATAATTTTTGAATACTTAAGATTAGGCGTTGCTGACTTAAATTTAGCAACGCCTTTTTTTCTATATAATTTCAGGTAGATAATTAATATCTAATAGCTGTTCTAAAGTATAAGTGCAAGATTGAGGTAAATTATCTATTTTGCCTTCACTTTTCTCAACAACATACCCTAAAGCATCATCATAAATTGATGGTAATTCTTTTTCTAAAAATTGATATAAATTCGTTGTCAAGTTACGTTTTAACTGAGTTCTAAAACTTCTAATTTCTGCTCTCCAATGTCCATAATTATATTCAGATTCTTCTTTCCAATATTGCAGCAATAAAAGATGTCTAATAACTTGTTCTAATAAACTAGCAACCCTGGCTTTGTCTCTCCGTCCCAAATTTTCTAGCTCCTCAATTAAATTTTCTAAATCTAATTCTTCTAAATGATTAGATTTCAATAATTTGATTGTTTCCTCTAACCAGAGATGTTCATCAATTTCGTAAAGCTCTTTTAAACTCAAATTAGAACTAATTCCTGGCATAAAACCTCAATAAAAAAGACTGGAGATTGGGTTTGCAGCAATATATAGCTCATAATCTAACACGCCTCCTCTGCACCTGGAGCGTGAGATAAAATCCCATTTTCGACAACGGCATTTTAAGTTAAAATTCTTTGTGGAATGACAATGTAGCCAGTAGTGCGATCGCCAAGTACCAAATTACGTTCTTCTCCCCAATACCACCAGTATGCACCAACATAAGCGCAAACTAGGCTATCTAGTTTATCTTCAGTTGCTTTCAAGGCTGCGCCTGTGATGGGAATTTCTAGAAAAAACGAATCACCTAGATGTACAGGAGGAGAAAGAGAGGGGAGGATATTGAAAAGATAATTTTGTAGTTTGATTAATTCTAGGCGGCGTTCGCCCAGGCGTCCTTTTTTGTATTTGAGGATGCGTTCTAAGTTGAAGAGATGAACAATTGCTGGGTGGGGGAAGACTTCTATTTGATATCGGCCAAGTTTTTGCGGTTCGATGGTGGGTGCGTGGACATAGCCGCGAGATTCTAATTCTAAGCCAAAGTTGATGGTGCGATCGGCAAAGGGTAGGTTTTTATTAGCTGGGTAACATCCGGCGTGATATTTACCAAAGTATTTGTGGGTGAGTTTGTCGGGGAGGCGACTTCCAGTGTCGTTGGGTATGAGGGTAGGTGCATCTACGGCGATGATGGCTGGTTCGTCTGGTTGTACGCTGTCATCAATCCATGTCAGGATGTCTGCAATGGCTTCTTTGCGGTCTAAATCCAGTAGTTGGAGTTGTCCATCTATCCATTCTAAGCAGCATAGTCCGCTTGGTTGGGATTTCCAGCCTAAATCAATGCCAATAAATTTCATGGTCGTTACACAAATTTCCAATTATTTTCGCATTTTGCGGCAATGTCTCACCAAAGGCCCAGTTGCATTCAATGGGGAAGCTGTAGGTGGAAGATGTGACTTGGGAAAGCAAATTAGTATGAATATTCAAGAACAATTTAGGTTAACTAATATTGAATTGCGAAAAAATTCTGGCAAATAATCTTATAATCTTAAAAACATTGCCAAAATTCAGGAACCAGAATAATTAAACAATTTGGAGAGATTATGATGAAGCAAGAACAGCATAATTAATTATTCCTGAAAGAAAATATTTTACATTTATTTACAAATTCGGGAATATATGATTTTTAACTTGTAGAAATACAATAGCTTGCTGATGTACTAATCATTCTTAACTACTTACAAATTCTGACTTCTGTCTTCTGTTTTATTTTATCTCACAATAAGCTAATTAAAATTATTGCGATGCAGATTTTATTTTTACATCCCAACTTCCCCGCGCAATTTCGCAACCTTGCCATGTTTTTAGGCAGGGATAAAAATTTCAGAGTTGTCTATGGCACAAATCGTCGCGAAGGAGAAATATTTGGCGTTCATAAAGCTATTTACGCTCCTTCTCGTGAAGCTGCTCCCCAAACCCACCACTATGTTCGCAACCTAGAAAATGCTGTGCTAACTGGTCAAGCTGTTTATCGGATAGCAGAAAAATTAAAATCTGAGGGTTTCGTTCCAGATATAGTTTATGGTCATTCTGGTTGGGGGCCGACTTTGTTTATGAAAGATGTGTTTCCCAAAGCAGAATTGTTGTGTTATTTCGAGTGGTTTTATCATGCTCATGGTTCCGATGCAGATTTCGATCCCAACGAGCCATTAAATGCTGATGACGTATGCCGAATTCGCGTGAAAAATGCACCGATTTTGACTGATTTATACAGTTGCGATCGCGGGCTTTCTCCTACTCATTGGCAGCGGCAACAATTTCCTAAAGAATTTCGAGATAAAATCACTGTCTGTCATGATGGAATTGACACTAAATTTTTTGCTCCCATACCAGATGCCAAGTTAGTTTTACCAAGAATAAATCTCGACCTTTCCCATGTAGAAGAGTTAGTAACTTATGTGGGGCGAGGAATGGAACCTTATCGAGGTTTTCCCCAGTTTATGGAAGCTGTAGCCCTACTTCAGCAACGGCGACCAAAATGTCATGTAGTAGTTGTGGGAGAAGATAGAGTTGCTTATGGTAAAAATCTCCCCGATGGCAAGACTTATAAACAATTAATGCTGGAAAAATTATCTTTAGATTTATCAAGGCTGCACTTTACAGATAGCCTGCCTTACCATGAATATCTCCAGGTATTACAAGCGTCTTCGGCTCATATTTATTTAACCCGTCCTTTTGTTTTATCTTGGTCGATGTTAGAGTCAATGTCAGCTGGATGTGTGCTAGTAGCTTCCAGAACTGCACCAGTTTTAGAGGTCATACAAGATGGTGTTAATGGGCTGCTTGTAGATTTCTTTTCTCCGAAAAATATTGCGGATCGGGTTGAAGAAGCGCTAGATAATCCTCAAGAAATGAAAGCGATTCGTGCCAACGCACGAGCGACAATTCTCAAACATTATGATGTGGCAAAACTCTTACCAGAGCATTTGGAATGGATGTTAAGTACTAAAAATTCTGAAAGTAAAAAGCGCCAAACTGCTAAAGTTTCTAAAGGATTTGGCGGAAATTAAATATTGGGAATAGGGCATAGGGCATAGGGCATTAAGCATTCATAAATGACCAATGACCATTGTACAGACGCGATTAATCGCGTCTCTACTCAATAACTAATAACTAATAACATTAAAAATGCGAATTCTTCTTACTATTGCCCATTTTTTTAAACCTAGCGATGAGAGTCGTCACGCTTCACAACGCAAAGATCCCAAACCTCGTTTGCAAGCCTTAAGCCAAAGCCTTAGTGCCTTGCACCAATTATTTGGGAAATCTCAAAGTATTATTAACATTGCTCAGCGATTAGCTTTCCCTGCTAATCAACCCCAATCTCACGAATTAGATATTGTTATTTGTACAACTCAAAACAATCATCTTTTAAATCAGCTTCCTGTACCATCTCATTTATATAAGCATCATTCTACTAATGTAGAACCTATGCTTTTAGGATTTGAGTGCCAAGCTGTTCTGCAAAGTTGTCTTGGTAAATACGATTACTATTGTTTTTTGGAAGATGATTTGATACTTCATGACCCTTGGTTTTTTGTTAAATTAAACTGGTTTACCCAACAAGCAGGTGACTCGAACTTACTCCAGCCAAATCGCTATGAAATCTCGCTTCATGGTTTAGTTCACAAAGCTTACATTGATGGAGATTTGGCTTTACGAGTTACTGCTCCCTTTCAAAATGTGCAGGAACAACAAGAACTCAAGGGTACAATTATGAATACACCTATTACTTTTAATCGTGCCCTCAATCCCCATTCAGGCTGTTATTTTTTAAATGCAAATCAGATGGCTCATTGGGCTAATCAACCTTATTTTCTTGACCGAGATACAAGCTTTGTTAGCCCTCTAGAAAGTGCTGCTACTTTGGGAATTATGAAAACATTCAAAATTTATAAAACCTCGGCAGAACAAGCAAGCTTTTTGGAAATTCAGCACTTTGGAACAGGATTTTTGGGGTTAATAGGAGGACAGGTAGGTTTAGCAGAAAGGTAAATCGAATTTAAGAGTTTGATTTGTTGAACTACAAACAATTGGTAGGGGCTTTACAGCTGTGCATCGGTGTCAACTTAAGCCCAAAGCTATATCGGACAGGCGTTTTGCAAATCCCTCACGCCCTCATCCCCTAACCCGTTCTCCCACAGGAGAAGGGGAATTTAATTTCTGGCTCCCCTCTCCCAAAGGGAGAGGGGCTGGGGGTGAGGGCAAAACCTTGTCACAAAGCGGGTTTTACCTTAAGTTGACACCAATGACAGCTGTGCGCCCCTACTGTGTATCTCATCGAAATGAAAATTGCTATATATTGCTGCTTTTTTCTTAAATTGTGACTAATGGTTTTTCAACAGGGGTAGGCATGGTTAGCGGGTCAAATCCTAACTGCTCAGTAATGCGTTCTCTGGCTAAAAGACGGTATTCCCAAAAATGTTCGCCAGCAGCACATAAACCCAAATACATATTCACGAATTGGGGCTTGGTGCGGAGGATAGTCCAAAGCTGTTGCCAAAATTGACCCCGAATTTCCTGCCGTTGCCAGCCTTGTCGCCAGAGCAAGTGTGCAAGTAGTCGCAGTCCTTTGCCAGGAGGAAAATACATCGTCTGCTGTAGTTGGGGATTAGGGGTAATCTTCAGACATTGTTCAAAACAACGTCGGAGATAACTTTTGGGTTCGTACATTCTCCAAATTGCCTCTAAATATTCTTTAGCAATTTCAGCCATCGGACGGCTAGGAACAAAATTCATTAAGGAATTCTGATCCCCCACCTCCAAACCTCCAAATCCTTCTAATAATCGCTCCTCTTGTTTTAGCCTTTGCCAGAGGGCAGTATTGGGTAGGGCTTGCAGTATACCTAGCATCGGTTGAGGAATGCCGGTTTGTTCGACAAAAGCTTGAATTCGCTCACCAGCACCACTTTTTTCTCCATCAAAACCAATGATAAATCCTGCATAAATGAGTAATCCCGCTTGATTGATTGTACGGCAGGCTTCTAATAGGGGATTGCGGGTATTCTGAAACTTGCGAGTGACTTGCAGGCTGTCTTGGTCTGGTGTTTCAATACCTAGAAAGACTGCGTAGAAACCAGCTTTAGCCATTAGTTCTAATAGCTCAGTATCTTCTGCTAGGTTGACGGAAGCTTCGGTAAGAAAGGTGAAGGGATAATTGCGTTCCTGCATCCACGGAATTAATTCTTGTAAAAGGCGTTTGACATTGCGCTTATTGCCAATAAAGTTATCATCCACTACGAACAGAGATCCGCGCCAACCCAAGTCATAGAGGGTTTGGAGTTCTGCTAGGGTTTGACTGGGTTCTTTGGTACGTGGTTTGCGACCGTATAAATTGATGATGTCACAGAATTCGCATTCAAAAGGACAACCGCGAGAAAACTGGATTGCCATCATTAAGTAATCATCTCGCTTGAGTAAATCAAAGCGAGGTATGGGGCTTTGGGTTACATCTGGTTTTTCAAAGGCGCGGAAGGTTCCTTGTTCTTCACCTTTGGCGATCGCTTCTAAAAATTGTGGAACTGTAATCTCCCCTTCATCTAAAATCAAGTAGTTAGCTCCTGCTTTTCGTGCAGGTTCTGGTACTGAAGTTGGATAAGGGCCACCCACAGCCACTTTTTTCCCCAACTGCGCTGCTTTGTGAATTTGGGCGAGAAAGTCTTCTTTCTGTGCAAGCATGGCAGAAAGAATCACGATGTCGCACCATTGCCAATCAGTATCTGTTTCTTGATTAACATTGCGGTCATAAAACCGAACTTCCCAGTCTGTTGGTAGCATAGCGGCAACAGTCAGAATTCCTAACGGTGGAATAAATGCCTTGAGTCCCGCTATTTTCATAAATTCATCGTAAGACCAAAAGGTTTTGGGAAAGCGGGGGTAAAGTAAGAGTACTTTCATTGCTGTAGTCCTTGAATTAAATTTTGTTTGGAAGATTTTTTACTTTTGATAAAACCGTGTTTTGGATGCTTATTGCAGAGATGATGCTAAGATCCCACTACCGCATTCTTTCTCTATCTCTCTGTAGACAGACATTTGCATCGGCAAAGATGATTTTTTTTTAGTCAGTTGGCAGGATTACCGCCCTTGTCATAAAAGCTAATGGCGGAACGGAAATTCAGAGCAAACCTGCCGCCATGACTAAATTTCTAATTCCTCAACGGCGAGTTGACCTGGAAAATGTCAAAATTAAATGAGTTTTGCGTAAGCGCGTTTGGGTTAATGCAGCCTCTTGTAGAGAAGAGAAGCGAATTGTCACCAGACCGCCATTTAATTAGCGCAGATTTGAGATAACTAAGTTGAGAATTTATGGGCAAGCAACGTGTTCTTTCTGGAGTTCAACCAACCGGCAATTACCATCTAGGCAACTACTTGGGAGCCATTCGCAACTGGGTAGAAGGTCAGAGCGAATACGAAAATTACCTCTTTGTGGCTGATTTGCACGCAATTACAGTGCCACACGACCCAACACAGTTGGCAGCTGATACTTATACCCTTGTTGCTTTGTATCTAGCTTGTGGTCTTGATTTAAATCACTCCACCATTTTTGTGCAATCCCACGTTTGTGCCCACAGCGAACTCACCTGGTTGCTCAACTGTATTACACCCCTAAACTGGCTGCAAGATATGATCCAGTTTAAGGAAAAGGCGGTCAAGCAGGGAGAAAATGTGAGTGCAGGCTTGTTGGATTACCCAGTGCTGATGGCATCTGATATTTTGCTTTATCAAGCCGATAAAGTGCCAGTGGGTGAAGACCAAAAGCAACATTTGGAATTGACACGGGATATTGCAGCTCGGTTAAATCACCAATTTGGTAAACCAGAACAGCCTGTTCTGAAGTTACCAGATCCTTTAATTCCCAAACAAGGAGCAAGGGTGATGAGTTTGGCGGACGGTACGCGCAAAATGTCGAAGTCCGATCCTTCAGATTTAAGCCGCATCAATTTGCTAGATTCACCAGAGCAAATTCAATACAAAATTAAGCGTTGTAAAACCGATCCGATTCGTGGTCTGACTTTTGACGATCCAGAGCGTCCAGAGTGCAATAATTTATTAACTTTGTATACATTGCTTGCTGGGAAAACAAAAGAAGATGTAGCAGTTGAGTGTCAGGATATGGGTTGGGGACAATTCAAGCCTTTGTTAGCAGACACAATTATTGAGGCTCTCAAACCAATCCAAGAAAAATATCAGGCGGTAACTGAGGACAAAAGCTATTTAGAGTCAGTGTTGCGGGATGGAGCCGAAAAAGCTAGAGCGATCGCTAATCAAACTTTATCACAAGTCAAAATCGCTTTAGGCTACTCTCTGCCTCTATGAGTTTTACCTTTTAGGTGTGATTTGTTATACCATTTAACAAGAAAGAATTCAGCCGTTAGTTGCTAGAATTCTCCAATTAAATTCTGAATTCTGAATTCTGAATTCTGACTTCTGACTTCTGAATTCTGACTTCTGATTTCTGACTTGTTCTTTAATAAATCGAGATTTCTAATGATATGCATCACACCCATAGCCCCACTGCCTTTCGTAGAGCCGTGCAAGCAGGTGAATTTTTGGTTACCGCTGAGGTAGCACCTCCAAAAGGGGGAGATCCAAGCCACATGATTAAAATGGCGGCGACCCTTAAGGGGAGGGTTCATGCCGTCAATATTACCGATGGTAGCCGCGCTGTGCTGCGGATGTCTTCATTAGTGGCATCGATAATTTTATTACAAAACGGTGTAGAGCCGATTTGTCAAATTGCTTGCCGCGATCGCAACCGTATTGGTTTACAAGCCGATTTGATGGGCGCTCATGCTTTGGGCATACAAAATATATTAGCCCTAACTGGCGACCCAGTAAAAGCAGGCGATCATCCAGATTGCAAAGCTGTTTTTGACCTAGAAGCTGTGCGACTCTTACAAGTGATTCGCAAGCTGAATCAAGGCGTTGATTGTAACGATAAACCCCTAACTGATGGGTCACTAGATTTATTTCCTGGTGCAGCAGTAGATCCGCAATGTAAGAGTTGGTCGGGTTTGCAAAGTCGATTTGAACGTAAAATCGAAGCCGGAGCGCAATTTTTTCAAAGTCAATTGATTACCGATTTTGAATGCCTAGAAAAATTTATGGACACAATTGCTGCTGGCTATAAAAAACCAATTTTGGCAGGAATTTTTCTGCTGAAATCGGCTAAAAATGCTCAATTTATTAATAAGTGTGTTCCGGGTGTAAATATTCCCCAACATATTATTGATAGATTGGCAAAAGCCAAAGATCCTCTTGAAGAAGGAATGAAAATTGCCGCCGAACAAGTGCAGATAGCGCGGCAATTGTGTCAAGGTGTCCACATGATGGCAGTGAAACGCGAAGATTTAATTGCGCCAATTTTAGATTTAGCTGGAGTTGCTACAGTTAATCAGTTGGTAACAAGGTAAACGAAGTAACGCATTTTTGATGAAAGCAGTTGGTTATTCCATCTGCTTTTTTTATGTTGAAATAGAAGGCAAGGCAGGCAATAGGCAATAGGCAATAGGCAATAGGCAATAGGCAACAGATTTTTTCACGAATGATTTAGGATTGCTATAGATGACTTAGATGCAGCAGAAAACTCGTTGCAAGTAGCGATCGTTAAATTAATTATCGAAAAAGAAGAAACAGCCATTGACAAAGCTAGAGAATTAATTTTACAGGCAAGACAACAACTGGCAGACGAAGCAACCAAAAACCAAATTGTAGAATTGATAGAAACCATCTTATTGTACAAATTTACCCGGTTAAGCCGAGAGGAGTTAGAAGAAATGTTGGGCATAGACGAGGAATTTAAAAAAACAAGAATGTATCAATCAATTAAGCAAGACGGCTTAGAAGAAGGTCGCCAGGAAGCTAAATTAGAAGCTGTTCCGAGGTTGTTGTTACTAGGGTTAAGTGTGGAACAAGTAGCAGTGGCTCTTGATTTAACAGTTGAGCAAGTACAGCAAGCGGCTGAAAATCAGTCTAGCTGATTGTGTGCTTTACCTTTGGTAGCACTTTACTGGATATCGCTCAACCAACTGACTCACATAAGTAAAGTCGAGGGGAATATTACTACTCCTCTCGACCGTACTTTTATCGTGCCCAAAATTGGGTATTTGTATTACTGCTAGCGATTACATTTTGCACATTATCGAGTACTTACTAAAAGCGATCGCTACTACATCTTTCAACTATTAAACACTTCTCTGTAACGGCATAATATCACTAATGACATAGAATACTAAGCCGTTTAGACAAGTCCGTTGCATCAAAGTTGGGTTAGGGATTTCCAAGAAATAAATTATCCAATCTTGTGGGGTGGGCATCTTGCCCGCCCTTGACTACGGGCGGGCGAGACGCCCACCCCACAAGAAATAGTTGTATATTTTTTTATTTGGTAATCCCTTACATCTTACCGTGTTGCAGCACTTCTTGTAGATGGTGACGAATTTCTCTTGCTTGCTCAATATCAGATTGCCGCAATTTCTGGAACAACTCTACACAAGGCTGGGAACCTACTTCTTGTGCATCTTTAATGTAAGTATCATAAGCCTTAACAGCTTCAGCCTTGTTGTGCAACACGGTGACAAAATCGTACTCCAAGTTGCTAATTGGTTCTTGAGACTGTCCATTACCTGTATTTGTAGCCATTGTTTAAACCTCTTTGTAGGATTTCTAATTAACTTATACTGAGGCTTAAAGAGTAATTCATCTTCCAAAAAGGGTATAGTTCAATACGTCGGAAGTACCTTGCAAAGGTCGGTTATATAACCAAATGACTAGTCGGCTCTTTTAATGATTTTTTGTTAAATGTCTTAACTGGCTTATTTGAAAGTCCTTTGAATTATGATTTCTCAATTCTGATAGCAATCCTGTATCAAGATGCACCATATATTAAACGAAGGAATCGCTAAATGAATTTCTGCCTATTTATTATCGATGTTCAAAATGGATTTATAAGTCAAAATACAAGTTATGTCATACAAAATATTAACTCTTTATTAAAGCAACATATATTTGAATGTGTTGTGTTTACCAGATTTATAAATACACTTGATAGCCCTTATGTAAAATATTTAAATTGGCATCAACTGTTTTCTGAAAAAGAGCAAAAAATTGTTGACAATATTAACCCATTTGCTAAAGTAGTTTTTGATAAAACTGTATATACTGCTTGCAATGAAGAAACTCTGACATTTCTAAAAAAAAGAAATATTCAGACAGTGTTTATTTGTGGGATTGATACTGAAGGTTGTGTGTTAAAGACTGCTATTGATTTTTTTGAGAACAATATTATTACTTATGTTTTAACATATTACTCAGCATCAAATGGAGGCGATCGTTACCACCAAGCAGCAATCTTAGTTTTAAGTCAACTAATTGGAATTAATAATATTATAACTGAACCAATAGATAAAGATAAATTAAATAAATATTTAGAAAAAATTCAAGAAATTTGAATTATCTGATTTTGCACAGAGATTTTCAGTTGTAGCCTCAAGCAAAGGAGCAGGGATATTAAAAAATAAAAAGGTACTATTTCTACTTTTACCTTTTATCTTTTAACTTATTAATCCACTGCTCCTTTTTTTGATGGTAATTTATGCAATAGGTTGATTTTTGTCACATTGACGCGAATACTGAAATTGCAGATCCTTTGGTCGTTCCCTACCTCCTTTATAGACAATAGGACACAACTTAGTGTTAGCACTTATACAATCCATGTGTGGCGTTTTAGCACAGACTATCAATAAGCCACCGAGAATAAACAATAAGCCGCAAATTGCACCTGTCTGAAAGGAAGAAATCTCTAATACCCCGTGAACTACTATTTCTCGGAGAACAGAGACAATTGTTACCTCAACCGCTACTCCTACAGAAATACTATGTTCTTGTAAGTAGACCATTAATAGTCGAAATAACTCGACTAAAATCAACACAAATAGTATTTTTGCAGTCACTTGTTTATAGTCTAGTGGCTGCGTGAGGGCAATAGCTATCCCCCACAATTGGAGCAGCATAACCGCAAACAAACCCAAACACAAGACAATCACAATTAAATCTTGAAAGGCTTCCATGTTGCGAACAATTGAGTGGCGATCTAGCCAGCGATCGCAAAATAAAAATCGACTCTTCAGGCGCTTTTGCATCACGTTTCATTCCAGTCAGGACAACTTCAGACAACACCAGCGAGTCAACCCACTAATTTTATGTTACGCAATATTAAACTTTTCTGCCTCAGGGAACTTAATAATTTATCAGTAAACTTCGGAATAGGGCATTGGTTATTCACTAATGACCAATGACTAATGACTAATGACTAATGACTAATGACTAATGACTAATGACTAATGACTAATGACTAATGACTAATGACTATTCATCGATTTAAATTTTGTGCTTGTTGCAACAATTGTTCGGTATTTTTTGCCCATTGAGGATTACCCTGAGCATTGTATAAATCTCTGGCAAATTGCAATACTTGTACTGCATCACTATATTTTTGTAACTGCATAAAAACTAACCCAGCACCATAATAAGCATTGGGATAGTTGGAGTTAGCTTCGGCTGATTTTCTAAAAGCCTCTAACGCTTCTTGGAATTTGCGTTGGTTAAACAAAATTGAACCAATATTATAATAAGCTTCTGGATATTTGGGATTAATTTTGATTGCTTGATTAAAGGCTTCTCTAGCTCGATCGCTTTGATTTTGCTGTAGATAACACATCCCAATATGATAATGAGGTTCTGGCGCGTTTTTGCTATATTCTATGGCTTTTTTAAAAGATGCGATCGCCCGATCGCAATCTCGTTGCTGTTGTCGCAGCAAGCCCAAGTTATAATGAGCAAATCCTAGTTTGGGATCGAGTTCTAGGGCACGTAGCAAGTAATCATTAGCTAACTCGAAATTCTTGCCTTCTAATAAGGTACCGCCTAAATTAGCAAATGCTGGAGCAAATTTAGGATCGGCTTGCGTTGCTCGATAAAATGCATCCGCAGAGGGTTGTAATTGTCCTGTTTGTCGTAATGCTAGCCCTAAGTTATAGTGGGCTGCTGCCAATGTCGGATCTAATTGAGTTGCTTGTTTAAAAGCAGCGATCGCATCTTGTACTCTTCCCGCCTGAATTGCCTGTAAGCCTTGGTTTAACTTGTCTATGGCAGTTTGACTATTAGATTGTGCCAGCTTTGAGGGAAGAGGAGCAGGGGAAGCAGGGGAACAGGGGGAGATGATACCCACTACTATCAAACTTACTACAGTTGCTATGCGATATTTATATAGTAATAATTTCATAGATTTTCTAAATCACGACAATTTCCAGTTAGTTTACTTAACAAAAACTTTGGCTAATGCTGAAGTTTTTTACAAAACTTTTTGATTGAGTATTAAACTTTGTGTTGCTTAACTTTTCTTAAGCTAAATCTTACAACAGGCTACAATTTTTTTAACTTTGGATTAAAGGTAGGATAATAACAAATTAAAGAAGGGGTAATTTTGACTCCAGAGAACCATTTTTTATCCCTGATAAAGATAGCGTAATGCGGTTAGTAACGAATTACCGCAAGGGAGGTTTTATGAACGAAAAAGTAAAATCGGGTTCGCGGAATGTTGCAATTGTTGGGCCTTATTTGAGTGGAAAAACAACTTTACTAGAAAGTTTGTTATTTGTGACAGGGGCGATTTCTCGCAAAGGAAGTGTTAAAGACAGTAACACAGTAGGAGATAGTGCTGCTGAGTCCCGCGATCGCCACATGAGTGTAGAAGTCAGCGCTGCTAGCACTGAGTATAACGGTACTCGCTTCACTTTTGTTGATTGTCCCGGAAGCGTAGAATTTGCCCAAGAAACATACAATGCTTTAATAGGAGTCGATGCCGCAATTGTAGTTTGCGAACCGATACGCGACCGAGTTCTCACCCTCGCCCCTCTATTTAAATTCCTTGACGATTGGGAAATTCCCCACATAGTTTTCGTCAACAAAATGGATCGGGCAAACATCCATGTTTTAGAAACATTACACGCCCTCAAAGCAGTTTCCAGCCGTCCCCTAGTAGCCCATCAATATCCCATCATGCAAGGGGAACAACTCACCGGCTTTATCGACATGGTGAGCGAACAAGCATATCAATATCATCCCGGCGCACCCGCAGACCCCATCCCCTTCCCCGAAAATTTAAAAGAAGAAGAACACATAGCACGGGCCCAAATGCTCGAAGCCTTAGCAAATTTTGACGATCATTTACTCGAAGAACTTTTAGAAGATATCGAACCACCCCAAGAAGAAATCCTCAAAGATTTAAAAATGGAATTAGGGGCAGATTTAGTAGTCCCGGTTTTCTTTGGCGTGGCAGAACAAGATTATGGTGTAAGACCTCTCATAGATGCTTTGTTACGGGAAGCTCCCGAACCAGAAACCACAGCAGAACGCCGCCTAAAAAATATCAAAGGCAATGCTCCCCTAGCCCAGGTACTCAAAACTTACTACACTCCCCAAGGTGGAAAACTCTCCCTAGTACGGGTTTGGCGGGGTAAACTAACCGATGGTCTTGTCCTCAATGGCGTTCGCACCGGTGGAATTTATCGTCTCATGGGACAACAACAGCAATCAGTTAATGAAGTTGCTGCTGGTGAAATAGTCGCCTTGAGCCGTTTGGAAGGAGTCAAGACAGGCGATACAATCTCCACAGAACAATCCGCAGCGATGCAATTACCCAAAGCTGAACAGTTGGAACCTGTGTTTGCCCTCGCCATCACACCCGAAAAGCGCAACGATGAAGTTAAACTCAGCGCTGCCATTACTAAGCTATTAGAAGAAGACTGTTCGCTGGCTTGGGAACAACACGGCGACACCCACGAAGTTATCCTCTGGGGTCAAGGCGAAATTCATCTGCAAGTCGCCTTAGATAGACTGCGCCGCAAATATAACTTGCCAATGACAACCCACTTACCGCAGGTGCCTTACAAAGAAACCATCCGTAAAACAGTGGCTTCAGTTCACGGACGCTACAAACACCAAAGCGGCGGTCACGGTCAATTTGGTGATGTTTTCCTCGAAATCAAGCCTCTACCACGCGGTGAAGGATTTAACTTTAATGAAACCATCGTCGGCGGTGTGGTTCCGAGACAGTACATTCCTGGCGTAGAAATGGGCGTGAGGGAATTTCTCGCACACGGGCCTCTGGGTTTCCCTGTAGTGGATGTCGCGGTAACTTTGACCAACGGTTCTTATCACACCGTTGATAGTTCCGAACAAGCCTTTAAACAAGCCGCCCGCTTAGCAATGCAAACGGGAATACCCCAAGCACAACCCACGCTGTTAGAACCGATTTTGCGGGTAGAAGTGACAACACCAAGCGAATTTACTTCCAAGGTGTTGCAACTATTGAGTGGTAGACGCGGGCAAATTTTAGGCTACGAGGGTAAAAACGATTGGCAAGGCTGGGATAATGTAGTTGCATACTTGCCACAAGCAGAGATGCAAAACTTTATTGTAGAGTTGCGATCGCTCACCTTAGGCGTTGGTTCTTTCCACTGGGTGTATGACCATTTACAGGAAGTACCAGAAAAACTCGCCGAACGCGTTATAGCTGGCAATGGCAACGGTGGTAACGGCAACGGTAAGTAATTTTAGATTTTAGATTTTGGATTTTTGATCGATCTAAAATCAACCATAGCCCGAAACTAAAAGTTTCGGGCTAATAACTAGTTTCCAATAAATCTTTGTTAATCTATATCTTCTTCGCTAAGACCTGCATCCTTGAGCAGTCCTTTGAGTGTTCCAATGGGTAAATCGCGATTACCATGAACAGGAATAGAGAGAATAACACCTTCCTTGGCATAAATATGGTGACTTCCAGTAATCCGTTTCAGATTCCAGCCATACCGTTCAACAATTTTACATAAAGCTTTGCCGGAAACTGATTTCATAGGGATAGTTCAATCAGCTGTTTATCGGGTTCAAGTTCTTCTTGCTGGCTAGCAACTTCAAGCCAACCCTGGATTGCATCTTTAAGCATTTCTAACAGATGTTCGTAGTTTTCTCCCCAAGTGTGACATCCTGGTAAAGCTGGTACAGAAGCACACCAAACACCGTCTTCTTGCCAGATAACCGCCTTAATTTTCATAATCAATCTGTTGCATTATCGTGTGGTCAATTTTAGCGTAACTACATTTTATAGTTGCGATCGCTTTCAAAACCTAATATTTTACGCAAAGCTGTACAAAGTCCACTCAATCTCTAACGAGTGTTAACTTTATGCTCTTACGTTACTAATATGCTGACATAGCAGATTACGATCTAATAATACGAGGTCAAAAATTTGGAGGTAAGACATTGGTGGAAATATCAAAGTCACTGATAGGAGCAAAACTGAATAACAAGCAAAACACAATTAAAATAAGCTCTACCGATTTAGCTAATACTACTCCAGCAATTTCCTTAATGTCTTTAGATTTTCCAACTGGTAAAAAGGAATTTATTAATCAGATTCGACCTAAAACTATTAATGAAATTCTTCCTACAACTGTAGATAACACTGATACAAAAACTGAGATTGCCAATCTAGCTGTATATACTCAACCGACTGAGCGATTAACTAGTTTAACTACTCTATCTGATGACACATTAGTTTTTGTAACCACAGTATCAACACAGAAGGGTCATCATAGTAATTTACTATTTTTTGATGGTAAATCTTCTAAATCTAAAAAAGTATCAGGATTTAAAAAATGCAATTGTACTGTTGAAAATCTGATAGCGATCGCAGGCGATAAACTCATTGCTGTAGTCAGTCTAGCTGGAGGTATTCCTCCTTTTGAGTTAGTAGAAATTGACCTGAAAAATGGAAAAGTCACTTCTGATTCTGATTTAGGTTTGCCACAGCTGCCACCAAATATCCGGCTCAGCAATCTTGCTTTAGACCCGGATGGAAAAATTTATGCAACAACTCTCGGCATGGACGGTGTGACAAGATTGGTGCAACTAGATCTGGATAACAGGTCTATGGTTACTGGGACAGGAAAGATTGTCAGCTTGTCACCATTGACTTTTGACAAAAAGTTTTTGCAAAAAGACTTGCTCAGTCTGACCTTTTCTCCCTCAGGCGAAGTATATGCACTTGCCAATCCTGAATATGAAGAAGCTAATTCTCTTTTCTCGGTAGATATGCACGCTGGGAAGATGACGCTGCTGTCGAAAGCCGAAGTAGATAAGATTACCTATCACTAGTTTTTGAAGATAAAGATTTAATTGGTAGATGTGAAATTAAATTTAGATCGGTGATGCCTGTGGCAGTAAACTACGCAATATAAAAAATATGTAGAAACGCAATTTATAACGTTTCTACACTATTAATCATCTTTTAGATGAATCAATTATTCAAAATCATAGCTTGCTGTCCTTGGACGGAAGTTGCGTAACCTAAAAATGCTTGAACTCCAAGATTGGGAGGATTTTTATAAACATAATAAAGCTGCCGTTGGAAAGGATAATTACTTGCATCTGGTGTCAACCCATCAATTGGAATAACTCGCACTGTTTGTTGATTGGCAACTTGAGCAAAAGTAGCATAACCGATACCATCAGTTCCTAAAGCTTGGAGTAGCGGAGTTGTAGCATCACGTTGCAATGTTGTGATATTTGGTGTTGTGCCAAAACTAACTCCTTTTAGCACCATTTCTTTAAAAGCTTGATGGGTTCCACTAATTGCTGGCCGATTAATAACTCGGATAGTTCCATTGTTACCACCTACGGCTGACCAATTATTAGTTTTGCCCTGAAAAATATCTGCGGCTTGGGCGCTGGTTAATCCTCCATTGAAAGGATTTGCTTTGCCAACTACAATAGCGATCGCATCTGTTGTCACAGTTACCGCTACTAATCCCTGACTTTGTTCTTGTGCGGTCAAAGGGCGAGATATCGCCGCAATATCTGTTCTACCCGCTAGCAAATCTGCGATACCATTTTGAGAACCATTGGCATTAGTAATAACATTTGTACCCAGAAACTGCCTCTCAAAAGTTCTTTTGAGATTTTGGTTAATTGTCACCATACTAGTAGAACCATCTATTCTCACGGTAATACCGCTTGGTAGTGAACTTGGGGGTGAGAAACTTGCAGTGTTGATACTTGGTACTGATTCCCGCTTTAAAAAGTACCAGTAGCCACTACCGATTAAAGCGAAAAAAATCAGGATAAAAACAATTGGAGGCGGAGCGTTTTTTTGAGTCATAAATTTTTCTGGATAAGAATTCAGAATTCAGAATTATTCTGTACGGCTGGATTCTAAATATTGGTTTAAAACTTTGCCTGTTGTGGTCGAAATTAAAATTTTCTGATTAAAATTCCGTCACTTTATGAGCAGATGATTCAGAATTATGACTCCTGTTTTTCAAGACTTGATTCAGATAACATCTGCAAACGACGAGAAACTTCATCATCTAAAGTCATGCGTTCGATTTCAGCCTGGAGTTTTTCAGCTGGGTTTTCAGATATTTCAGCTAAAGCACCTGTTTTGATATTCCGCCGTTCCACCGCACTTTTAGCTTTTTCAAAGTCACTTTTCGCCGAACCAATATCAAATTCATTATTCACTTTGGCGATCGTCGCTAGTGCTTCGTTTACCTCTGACATATCTTTCATATGTTGCATATCAGATTTATAGGTTTCTAGCTTCATGCGCTCTCGATTTAACTTATCTTTGGAAGCATTTACAGATGTTTGGGCTTGGTTTACCATCTCTTCCAATTTGGACAAAATTTGCTCTGTCTGAATTGCTTTAGTCATGGCTATCCGCGCCGCTTCTTGATTACCACTGCCCTGAGCAATATTAGCTTGCTGCTCCAAAGTTCGTAATTCTTTGATTTTTGTCTCGTATTTGTTTTTAGCTGTTTTGTACGAACCTTCTTGAATAGCAACAGCTTCAGCCAGCTTCTGCACCGATTCCTGCATTGATTGAAGTGATTCTTCAGCTACCGCCACAGCAACTTTACCACCAGATTCTATTGGCATTCCCCATAGCCAATTCCAAGTACCGACTATGGTTCGTCCCGCTTTTTCACCCATTAACCAGTACATAAATTTTTTCATATAGCACACCTATCTCACTGGGAGTGGTTTTGATTCAGATACAGCAAGTTTCGTTGTTGCCACTCTTATTAGACTTACAGGCAGTATTTTTATTTTTATGAAATGATTTTCTCTAGAGGCTGGGATTTCTGGCTTTTGATAGAAGCCGGGAATCTTGTTGTTGATGAAAAAATTGAGGCAATCCTTGAGCTAAAAGATTTTTGAGCGTTGCTGAATCAGAATATGAAATGCCAAAATTACCTTTCTTTTTCTTTATACCTTTGCGCCTACTCTTCGAGATCGCTAAGAGCGATTGCGACTTTGCGTGAGTTTTCAATCAGCAATGCCGATTTTTGGGTTGTGTTTAACTTGTGCTGTGGGATTATGGATTTTTCTCTAGCAACGTAATAAAAACTTATTGATATTTATAAGATCTATAAGCAATAAGTGAATAGAAAATCAGGTAAACTCAAGCTGCAAAAGCTTTTTTGTCTTTCGGGTAAGTAATTTATAGCCCCATCGCAGCTTGGGAGAAAAATCTTTGTGGATGAACAACTTAAAAAAATGATTGATGAGGTATGCTGCTACCCAGACGGCAGTTTAGAAAGGCAGAAAGCATTAAATAGACTGCTTACAGTTATTCAACAGCTGCCTGGAATTTATAAGTCAGGGCATCAAGACTATTTAGAAGCTTTAAATCTAACTTGGGAGTGGGTGAGTCGGAAGATTTGTGCATTTGAAGCGCGATGGCCTTCGCTGCAACAAAGCCTAGTAATCTGGATTAATGGCTATCTCAAGTGGCGGATTAAAGATTTATACATACCAGACAGTAATTATATTATCAGTTTAGACAGACTCACCCGTAACGATGAGGGCGACGAAACAAGCCTGCTAAATATCCTGCCAGACCCTCAATCACCAACTATCACCTTAGATTTGTTGGATATCAAAATTGCCCAAATCCAAGAAAATCAGCGTCTGTCCTTGGGAAAACGCATCAGAGAATACATTGAGCAAGATGAAGAAGGCAAATTAACAGCTAGTTGTCTGCGAAAAAACCCAGAATGCCATTGTCAGCTATTGGCTATGCGCTTACTTATCGAAAATCCACCTCATAAAATTTCTGATATTGCTAGAGAGTTAAATATAAGCAATCAAACTCTTTACTCTCATTGGAAGAACAATTGTCTTCCTTTGTTGAGAGAAATTGGTATAAATTTCGGATATGAGTAATGACTAACACACGATCGCATATTTTAAGCGTTCCCCTCCCCCAAAATGCCCACCGCTGGGCTGAGGAATTTGCCGTTGAACAAGATAACCCCCAAAAGGGAAGACAAGTTTATCTCAATACTCTGGCTGTTTATGCCGTTCACAGTTATCTCAAATGGCTAAACATTGAAACGGCGCTAAATCAAGGCGATAGCTGGCATCGCGGTTTCAGAGCGATTTTTGATGTTGCTGATTTAGTTTTGCCTGGTGTTGGTAAGCTTGAATGTCGTCCGGTGTTACCGGGTGAGGTTGCCATAATCTTGCCTGCAACCATGATACAAGACCGCATTGGCTATGTAGCAGTTCAGTTTAGTCAACAATTAGATTATGTAGAATTACTGGGATTTATCCCCACAACAGCGATGGCTGAATCATCACAAATATTGGAGATAGGACAGCTACAATCTTTTGATACTCTTTTTGAGATTATACATAAGCGTTCCCTATTGGTAAATTTGCGTCAATGGATGACGGGAATCTTCCAACCCGATTGGCAATCTCCAGATTTAGTGTTTGCGAGTAATTTCAGAAGCATTAGTACAACCAATCGCCCTGCAACAAACTCCATCAGTCGGGCGAAAGTGATTGATTTAGGCAGACAAGTGCTGTTGTTAGTGCAGTTAACTCCCACAAACAGTGAAGTTTTCGACATTCGCCTGCGGGTTTATCCAGGTGATGATGCTATTCATCTACCGGCTTCTTTACAACTGATAGTCCTTGATGCAGCAGGAAACACTAGCATGGAAGCGCAAGCAAAAAGCGCAGATGATTGGATGCAACTGGAGTTTAGCTGTGAACACGAGGAAAAATTCAGTGTCAAGATAGTGCTAGGGGAAACAAGTCTGATAGAAAAGTTTGTTGTTTAAAACAAACAAAAGGAGACAGCAATGGCGATCGTCAAGTTGAAACTCAGACGCAGTTCGCAAGATGGATTTCTGGTAATTCTGACGGTAAAAAATTTAGATGAAGAAACAGAAGGGTTTCTCCCTCCTTTGCCACTAAATTTAGAATCATCCTTTAATCAATGGCAGTCAGCTTATCGTCAAATCGAGGCTGTGCGTTCTTGTGTTGCCCCTGCGCCGGGGTTACGTCTCACACCCAAAAGTGTAACAATTCATTCCCACGCCGAACATACTCTGGCAGTCAAAGACGAGCTAAATCAATGGCTGAATACTTACGATTATAAATGGCTACCAATTAGGGATAAATTAATCGCGATCGCTCAGCAATTGCATCAATCAAATGAAGAGATTCGCGTCATTATTGATGCTAAAGATATCGATTTACGTCGCCTTCCTTGGCAAGAATGGAATTTATTTGAAGAACATTATCCTAACGCCGAAATTGCCCTCAGTGCGCCCAAAAACAAAAATAAACACAGCGATAAACTAGTTCCTCAAAGCCAACATATCAGAATTTTGGTTGCTGTTGGTAGGAGCGATGGTATTAATACAAAAGATGACTTAAAGCTAATTCAAGATTTAGAAAAAAATGGCGTAGAAGTAGTCTGTTTAATGCAGCCTACCCGCAAAGATTTGTGTGAAGCCCTTTGGGATGAACAAGGTTATCATATTTTTGTGTTTACAGGGCACAGTGGCAGTCAAGAAGATGGACAAATAGGTTGGATTGAACTCAATGATAAAGATAGCTTGAGTATTGAAGATTTTAAGGAGGCTTTAAAGCAAGCTATTGAAAAAGGATTACAGTTAGCAATTTTTAATTCCTGCGATGGTTTGGGATTAGCTAATCAACTGGCACAAGTACATTTACCTCAAGCGATCGTGATGCGGGAACCTGTGCCCGACCCTGTAGCAATAGACTTTTTAAGGTACTTTTTCAAAGAATTTACCCATAATCATAAATCACTATTTAGTTCCGTTAAAAAAGCACGCAAACGCCTAGAACATTTTAAGTCGGATTACCCTGGTGCAATTTGGTTACCAACAATTTGTATTCAGTCCAATGTTGAACCGTTGACTTGGCAAGGATTATGTGAAATTTCTCCGCCAAAGCCGACTGTAATCAAATCAGATAATTCAACTCATCAACCAAAGAAAAATATCAAGCCGTGGTTATTAATTGGTTTGCTTGGTGTGGTTGCCAGTGGTGGTATATTATATTTTCTTCCTAGCAAAAAACCCGACTCTGATTTTAGTTCCGTTACTGCTCCCGAAGGAACGTGGTTTTATGGTGGTAGCACATCTTGGGCATCAATTCGGAAATATGTAGATCCTGAAATCAAAAAAGTCCATCCGAAATTTGAGTTACGCTATACCGATCCAATTAAAGGTACACCTGGTTCTGGTATGGGAATTCGGATGTTGTTGGAAGGACAATTGAATTTTTCTCAATCTTCCCGTCCCATCGCACAAAGAGAATATCAACAATCTCAACAACGGGGATTGCTAAAACAAATTCCAGTAGCTTTGGAAGGATTAGCGATCGCTGTTCATCCCGATTTGCCAATTCCAGGGCTAACTTTAACACAAATCAAAGGTATTTATACTGGTAACATAACTAACTGGAAACAGTTAGGCGGCCCTGACCTAAAAATTACTGCCTACTCCCGTCGCTTTGAAGATGGAGGCACTGTCGAGTTCTTAGTTAACAATATTCTCGGTGAAGAAAAACTTGGAAGTAACGTAGTATACGTCTTCAATACAACAGATGGCTTGAGAAAATTAGCAAGCGATCGTGGTGGTATTTACTACGCTTCGGCACCAGAAGTCGTTCCCCAATGTACGGTTAAGTCACTACCAATCGCCAGAGAAGGCAACAATTTTGTAGCTCCTTATATAGAACCTTTGATTACAGGCGATCGATGTCTAAATCAGCGGAACAAGGTAAACATTCAAGCTATCAAAACAGGTGAATATCCTATTACACGCCAGATGTTTGTCATCGTCAAACAGAATAATGATAGTTTAGAACAACAAGCGGGGGAGGCATACGCCAAAATGTTACTCACAAATCAGGGACAAACACTCATAAGTGAAGCTGGATTTGTGCGTATTCGTTAAATTTCAAGCATTTATACCAATTGGAAAAAAGAATGCCACAAATAGACAACTTGTAGAGACGCGATTCATCGCGTCTTGACCCAAAGATGTTCTTTATCTATGCTTGTTACAGAACGTCCCACCGTCACATCAGGAATACCAATGAAAATAGAATTGTCATCTATCATTTGGTATACTCGTTTTTCAACTGCCACTCGATATTTCGGTCGTAGTTGAGGAACCAATAACTCAGCGATCGCAATAACTAACCAACTTTGAACTTCAGCCCACAGTTCTGGATTCTCTAAATAAGGGTTCATCCCTGGAAACGGTGAAGGCATAAGCTTGACAAAAAAACATTCTTAATGTATATCCTAGCAATCTGCTTTGTAGAATTCTGACTATAAAAACCAAATTTTCACTCCCCGTATGGAAAATACACAAGAATGGTATATTGTCAAGCGTTCTGCTGGTAATTGCGAAATAGTCTCCAGCAACCAAATACAAGAGGACGATGCAGAAATTATAGAACAGTGGGGGCCTTATACTTCCCAAGAAGAAGCGATTGCCCGCCGTATCGGACTCATCAGAAGTGGAAAGTGTCAACCAGTTTGAGTTGGGCATTGGGCATTGGGAGTGCTGAGTTGGGAGTTAAGAGTGAGGAGTTATTTTCCTTGTCTCCCTTGTTTCCCTTGTCTCTCCATGCCCCATGCCCAAAGAAGTTATTTTTCCGCTGTGGCTGTGCCTTTAGCAGCAAGTTGTTTACCCATGACTTCCACTGCTTTAGCGAATTGGGGGTCTTTTAGGGTAGCGAGTTTGTCACGTTCGTTGAGCCACAAGTCCTGTCGCTGAGCATCACTTAAATCTACCTTCACATCTGGATCGATGCCATGCTTATTAATATCGCGATCGCTCGGTGTGTGGTATTTTGCAATGGTCACAGCTAACCCCGAACCATCTTCTAGGGGACGTACCGATTGCACTAATCCCTTACCAAAGGTTTGAGTACCTACCAAAACAGCACGTTTATTGTCCTGCAAAGCTCCTGACAGGATTTCACTGGCACTAGCGGAACCTTTATCTACTAATACCACCAAAGGTTTATTTGTTAGCGCCCGCCCGTTTGCCACCTCTCGTTCTCGCTCACCTCCACGGTCAATGGTGGAAACAATTGTGCCTTTATTTAACCACATCCGGGCAATTTCTATACTGGAGAATAATAAACCGCCTGGATTACCACGTAAATCGAGGATATATCCAGATACCTTTTTGCTTTCTAAATCTCTGATAGCGGCTTGCATTTCTTTACCAGCATTGGCACTGAATTGGTTCAGACGAATGTAACCAAGGTTACCTGCTGGAGTTTGCTTTTGAGAATATTTAACTGGATGAATTTCGATCCGCGCCCGTTTGATGTTAAATTGCCTTGTCTGACCGTTTCGCTGAATGGTTAGAGTGACTTGGGTTCCGGCTTCACCTCGAATCAAAGATACTGCCTGATTTGTATCCATCCCCTTAGTGCTTTTGTTGTCAATTTTGAGGATGATATCTTTAGCCAAAATACCAGCTTTAAAAGCTGGCGTATCTTCAATTGGGGCAATTACAATCAGTTGCTTCGTTTTTTCATCCTGACTGATTGTGATACCAATTCCTGTTAATTCTCCAGAGGTATCCACTTGCATATTCTTAAATTCCTCTGGGTCCATAAATCGGGTGTATGGGTCATCTAGCTTTTTGAGCATTTCCCGAATGGACTTATAAGCTTCCTGTTGATTACTGTAGGACTTGTTCTTCACATACTCGTTACGAACAGCCTGCCAATCTACCTGGTTAAAGGTACCGTCTACGTATTGGCGCTGGACAATTTGCCAAACTTCATCTACCAATTCTTTGGGACTTGCTTTAAATAAAGCCTGACCTCGTGAGTGAATGCCAAGGCTAGTAACTGCGATCGTGGAGAGTGTTACTACCGTAGCACCCAAAACAAGCCTATTTTTTGTAATCACCATAATGACAGCTGCGTCAGAGGGAAAATTTATAGTCAGTATGCTCAATCTAACACAGGGTATTACTGTAGAGGTCAAGCATGTATTTCTAATTTCAACAAAATACTTGACAATCAGGCGATGTTGGTCGTTATCTATACAAAAGTTTTATAAATTGGATATGGGGCAAAGGGCAAGGGGCAAAGGGCAAGGGGCAAAGGGGAAAAGAAAGATCCCTGCTTTTACCTTTTGCCTTTTCCCTTTCCCCAAGGCGTTTCCACCTTCTACGGCTCTACCCAGCGTCCATCTGCCTTAATCAGATTGATTAATTCCTCTACACCTTTGTCTTCTGGCACTTTTTTAATTTCTTCTCTGCCACGATACAAAGAAATGTAACCAGGTGTTTTACCGACATAACCATAGTCGGCATCTGCCATTTCTCCTGGGCCGTTGACGATGCAGCCCATAACTGCTATGTCCAGACCAGTTAAGTGTTTGGTGGCTTCCCGGACTTTGTGTAGGACTTCTTCTAAATTAAACAAAGTCCGTCCACAAGAAGGACAGGCGACGTATTCCACCATTGTTTTTCGCAATCCCAAAGCTTGGAGAATGCTGTAGCAAACGGGAATTTCTTTTTCTGGTGGTTCTGTGAGTGACACGCGAATGGTGTCGCCGATGCCATCAGCGAGTAATGTCGCAATTCCAGCAGTGGATTTGATTCGCCCATATTCCCCATCACCGGCTTCGGTAACGCCTAAATGTAGCGGATAATCCATACCTAGCTCATCCATACGCTTGGCTATGAGGCGATAGGCGGCTACCATCACCGGCACTCGTGACGCTTTCATGGAAATTACCAAGTTGCGAAAATCTAAAGATTCACAGATGCGAATAAATTCTATGGCTGATTCCACCATTCCTTCAGGGGTGTCGCCGTAGGTAAATAGCATTCTCTCAGCGAGAGAACCGTGATTTACCCCAATTCGCATCGATTTACCTTGGTCACGCAAAGAAACTACCAGAGGTTCTAGAGTTTCGCGGATTTTTTCGCCGATTTCGTCAAATTCGGCTTGAGTATATTCGGTTCTATTAAAGTTTGGCTTTTCAAAGACATACAACCCTGGATTAATCCGCACCTTCTCTATGTGCTTGGAAACTTCCAAAGCTATTTTCATGCCGTTGTGATGGACATCAGCCACAATTGGCACGTCTTGATAAGTTTTAATTAATTTTTGTTTAATTTCTGCTAACGCTTTAGCATGAGCCATACTTGGCACTGTGACGCGGACAATTTCGCAGCCAATTTCGTGCAGACGACGAATAGCAGCCACGGAACCATCAATATCAAGAGTGTCTTCGTTAATCATTGACTGCACCACAACGGGGTAGCCACCGCCAATGGTGACATTACCTACCTTTACGGGACGGGTTTGACGCCGCTTGATAGTTGTATCAAAGGTAGGTTGGGTTGATGTAGTCTTTGCAGTATCCGGTGTGGGCAGAGTTTGCATAACCTGTAATGGCAAATTTGCTGTAGTTAAAATATCAGATTTGATAAATCTCTGTTTCTCAGATTGCCACAGTAGGGGTATTTTTGGGTAATGGGATTGCAAAAAAGAAAATAAAGAAACAAAAGCGATCGCCTTAAATTTTCTTAACTAACCCAGTTTTTAGCAGAAACTTTAGTCATCAAGAGCTTTTACTCTAGAGGAATGGACAATTGCACAGCTTTCTTTCAACCTAAACCTGGCGGATACGGCAAAAAGTATAGCTTGGAGGGAGAAACTGTGAAGATTAATAGTAGTGTGTAGGGAACAACAGAAGCGATCGCCAGCTAATTAGACCGATTGCGTATTAGAGTAACACTGAACTTGAAAAAACTTGGGTATTGAAATTATTGATGTTATTACAGAATAAATAAAACTGTAATTATGAATACCCAAACAATAACCCAACTACCAATTCCGTCGCACTTTAACCCCGATAAAGTCGGCGAAGTCTGGCGCGTACCTTACCAAGAGATTGCAGCCGCAGCTGAAACATGGGCACAACAACACAAAATTCAGCCTACATCTTTAGACAAAACTCGCATTTGCCTACTATTAATTGATGTCCAAAACACCTTTTGCATTCCTGGATTTGAATTATTTGTAGGAGGAAGAAGCGGTACTGCGGCAGTAGATGACAATCGACGATTATCTGAATTTATCTATCGTAATTTGGGAATAATTACAAAAATTATCCCCACCTTAGATACTCACACAGCAACTCAAATTTTCCATCCTATCTTTTGGGTGAATCCCGCCGGAGAACATCCCATCCCGGCAGCTACTAGCATCACTCCTAGAGATATCGAACAAGGTATTTGGAAAGTCAACCCAGCAGTTGCTAATAGTGTCACTAATGGCAATTACGAATTATTAGAAAAACATGCTTATCATTACGTCAAGCAACTCAGCCAAGATGGAAAATATCCTCTGACAGTTTGGCCTTATCATTCAATGTTGGGCGGCATTGGCCATGCTTTAGTTTCATCGGTAGAAGAAGCAATCTTTTTTCATGGCATCGCTCGTCAAAATCAAACGCAATTTGAAATTAAAGGCGAAAATCCTTTAACAGAAAACTATTCTATTTTACGTCCAGAAGTTTTGGAAGATTTTGAAAAACGTCCACTTGGGCAAAAAAATATGCGCCTAATTAAGCAACTTTTAGAATTCGATGTTGTAATCATTGGTGGCCAAGCTAAAAGCCATTGTGTCGCCTGGACAATTGATGATTTATTAACAGAAATTAAACAGGTAGATGCCACCCTTGCTCAAAAAATCTATTTGCTAGAAGATTGCACTTCTCCTGTGGTTGTTGCTGGTGTTGTGGACTATACAGAACAGGCAGATGCGATATTTACAAGATTTGCAGAAGCAGGAATGCACGTTATAAAATCTAGCGAAAATATAGCATCATTTTTTTAACGCAAAGGATCGCAAAGGTTTCGCAGAGGAACACAGAGATTTTCCTCTGCGTTCCTTTGCATTTCCCTTTGCGCCCCTCTACGTTTCAAAACGAACCTCATTTCTTCAAAAAACCCTTGGGATCTTGTGCTACCCAACCCAGAGATGAGCTAGAACGAACTTCAAAATGGAGATGGGGTTGACTGGCGCTTGGTGTTCCACTGGTGCCTACATTTCCCAGTAAGTCGCCTTTGTTGACTTTTTGACCAACACTGACATTGATACTATCAAGTTGCGCGTAGCGGCTTTGGAGTCCGCCGCCGTGGTTAATGATGACCAACTTGCCATAACTACCTTGGTCATTGGCAAAGGCTACGGTTCCAGGCGCGATCGCTAGCACATCTGTACCAACTGGTGCTAACAAATCAACGCCGCTATGGAAGAAAACTTGACCTGTACCAGGATTTATCTGCCAGCCGTAAGCTAATGCCACATTTGCTACTTCTGCCAAGGGATATCCCGACAGAGATACACGGTTTTGCGTACCCGTATCAGTAGGTACAGGAGCCTTGGTGACAACACCATCGGGCGACCAATTTACCCCCGGAACGAAGACGATTCTGGGGTCTTGTTGGCAACCATTCACCTCAAAAAGGCTATCGGCACGAATTTTGTATTTTGCTGCCACTTGCCGCCAAGTTTGACCGCTCGGCACTTCGACTACAATCCCATTGTAGGGAGGAATTTGCAGTACAGTACCAACGGTAGCGATCGCTCCGTTATTCTGCAAAGCTGGATTCATCCCGATAATAGTTGTGGGGATGAGATTGTAGCGCTGCGCTATAGTCTCCAAAGTTTCGCCACGAACTACTTTATGGCGTTGGAAGCGAGATAGGGCTGGAGTTGGACAACCATCTACAGCAGCATTGGCGCTGTTAAAGTTTGGCAGTATGGATACTAACCCCAAGGCGCTAACTAAGCTACAGAGAAATAGTTGACGAAAAGGTAAAGTCATGTATACAAGTCAAAAGCGCATTAACTTTAGATCTTAGATGGAGAGTTTAAAAATTGGGCATGGGGCATTGTCAGTCGTGAGTGCTGAGTTAGGAGTTAAGACTTAAGAGTGAGGAGTTATTTTCCTTGTTCCCTCACTCTGTCATCTCCTAATGCCCGATGTCCCAATCCCTAATTCCTCCTAAATAGATCTATCCACTTGCCGTTGGCTTGACTACACTTAGAAATTAGCAACTGCATTGCTGTCCTTGAGCAGAATGATTATGAAGTTATCCTTAAAGCAACTGGCCGTTTATCTGTTTTTACTGGTGATCGGCGGTGGTGCAGGTTTGTTTAGCAGTCGTTATCTGCTGTCACAAAATCCCTCGTTCCAACAGTTAAAAAATGTAACAATAGCTTTGCCTCCCGAATCGGTAGTTCCCAATTCTCCCAACGGAGCGATCGGGGCTACTGGAGGCGATAATGTAAATTTTATTGCAACGGCAGTGCAAAAGGTTGGCCCGGCTGTGGTGCGAATTAATGCCACCCGTAAAGTAGCCAATCCTATTTCTGATGCTTTGAAAAATCCCCTGTTGCGGCGATTTTTTGGAGAGGATGAGCAACCAATTCCCCAGGAACGCATTGAACGTGGTACGGGATCGGGATTTATTTTGAGCGAAGATGGACAATTACTCACCAACGCTCATGTTGTAGCCGATACAGATACAGTGTTAGTTACCCTCAAAGATGGTCGGACTTTAGAGGGTAAGGTGGTGGGAGTGGATTCGATGACTGATGTGGCGGTAGTGAAAATCAAAGCGAACAATCTACCGACGGTGAAGTTGGGAAATTCGCAAAATTTGATACCAGGACAGTGGGCGATCGCTATTGGCAATCCTCTAGGTTTAGATAATACTGTCACCATTGGCATCATCAGCGCTACAGACCGCACTAGCACTCAAGTTGGTGTCCCAGATAAGCGGGTTAGCTTTATCCAAACTGATGCAGCAATTAACCCTGGCAATTCTGGCGGCCCTTTGTTGAATGCCCAAGGCGAAGTGATTGGTGTTAACACTGCCATTCGCGCTGATGCCCAAGGACTCGGCTTTGCCATTCCCATTGAAACCGCCGCCCGCATTGCCAATGAGCTTTTTACCAAAGGGCGTGTAGAACATCCCTTCTTGGGTATTGAAATGGCAGACCTTTCTCCAAGCAGAAAACAGCAGATTAATCGAGAAAATCGGCTGAATATTCAGCAGGAAGCGGGGATTGTCATTAAAGAAGTAACAGAGGACTCTCCAGCGAAACAGGGAGGACTTCTTGCTGGAGACGTGATTCAAAAAGTCAACGGTCAGCCAGTCAAAACCTCAGCCCAAGTGCAGAAACTGGTAGAGTCCAGTAAAGTTGGGGATATTTTAGCGATCGAAGTCAACCGCAGCGGTAAAATTCAAACCTTCAAAGTGCAATCAGGAACTTACCCCAAAAAATAGTTAGGAGTTAGAAGTTATGAGTGAGGAGTGAGGAGTTAGAAATGTATGAGTGAGGAGTGAGGAGTTAGGAGTTAGAAGTTAAAAACTTTCCACAATTCCTAACTCATAACTCAGAACTCCTAACTCTCACCTCATTACTCATAACTTTTGTTCTAAATGCATCCTTTGTTCCATTTGACGCAGAAAATAACCCGTCATCATAGCCGACGCTAGAAGCCCAGCTAAATTTTCTCGATCTGTTGTAATTTGTACATTGAAATTTTCTGCTGGGAGCATCCCCACTAGCCCTTGGACATTTTGCGAGATAATTTGTTTAATTTCAGGGCTGACAGACTGGGCGACCCGAGCTAAAACATCAGGAGACTGATGTTGTAGATATTTGAGTAATTGATTGGGGTATTCCTCAGAGTGATCCGAAAGAAGTTGATTAGGGTGTTCCTCAGAGTTGTCATTCAAAAAGTCAGGATTAAACACCATTGGCAGTTTTATTTAGCTTAATTGCTAACTCTACTCTAAACCATAGTACAAGGGTAGCGCATTCACCACGGGTATAAGTCATTAAGAGGAAATGGGGATTGGGCATTGGGCATTGGGCATTGGGCATTGGAAGAGGCAGGAGGTGTGGGAGGATGGGGAAGAAATGTTTCCCCCCTCTCTCCCCACACTCCCCACACTCCCTTGTCTCCCCTGCTCCATTCCCTATTCCCCACTCCCCACTCCGTTGAGTTCTAGTTCTAGTTGTTCTTCCTTTTGGTTGGTAGAAAGTATTTGCGGAAGTTCTTCGATTTGGAAATATTGATGAAATTTTGGGGTTACTTGCAGTGAGTAGGAGCGAGAGTCGCTGTCTCGCCGCTTGCGGACGAAACCAAGTTCAACTAATTCTGGAACGTGTTGATATACTCCTGAACCCCGTAAGTTAATTAAGTCGCTCTGGAGTATGGGATTATTGAGAGCGATCGCCGCCAAAGTTCGCAATGCACCTACACCCAATTCTACTGGTATCATCGTTTGCACTAAATCGTGAAAATCAGACCTGAGTTGCAAACTGTAACCATCTGGGGTTTCTACTACCTCTAGGGCACTATCTCGATGGGCATAATTGTCCATTAATTCAATGATGCCTTCCTTAACAGTGGCGCGATCGCAACTGGCATACTCGGCGATTTCGCCGAGCGACAAGGGTTTACCCTTTAAATAGAGAATCGCTTCTATCTTAGTCGCTGTGGCTGTAATCATTTAGTCAATAGTCATTAGTCATTGGTCATTAGTCATTGGTCATTGGTCATTAGTTGTTCGCAAAGGACGAATGACAAATCACAACTAACAATCAACAAGTCTCTGGGATCATATCCTAAAATGTCAAAAATATTTTGGCAATCTCAAAATTAGGGAGTAGGGGAGTAGAGGAGACAAGGGGAAAAGGCGAAAGATTAAATTTATTCCTTTTCCCTTTTCCCTTTAACCTTTTCCCTGCCCAATGCCCAATGCCCAATGCCCAATGCCCAATGCCCAGTCCTTTAAAGACCCCTGCTTGTGAGGATAAATTCTGCGATCGCTAAATCTTGTGGGGTGGTAACTTTTAAATTTGTCTCTTCGCCTTCGACAATTCTGACTTGAATGCCACATTTTTCAAATAAAGCGGCATCGTCTGTTACTTCCCAACCTTGGCGCACGCCTTCGGCATGACACTGCTTCAACAATTTGACATCAAATCCTTGGGGAGTTTGTGCTGCCCACAGCTTTTGTCTGTCGGGCGTACTTTGAATTATCCCTTGTGCATCGACAACTTTGATGGTGTCTTTGACGGGTATCGCAGCAATTAAACCGCGACATTCGCGGATGGCTTGGGCACAAGAATTAAATAAATCTGGTGTAATCAGACATCTGGCTCCGTCGTGAATCAAAACTTGTTCTGCATCCGCTGGGAGCGCCTGTAAGCCATTGTAAACAGACTCTTGGCGGGTGGAGCCGCCGAGAATAAATTCCACCGGTTTGGTGAGCTTGAGATCGGCGACAATTGCCTTCAAATCAGGCCAGTCAGTCGGTTGGGAGATAATTCCGATCCAAGTTATTTTACTGGCGGCTTGGGCGGCTAACAAAGTCCAAGCAATAATTGGTTGCGATCGCACGAGGAGTAGGAGTTTATTGCGGTTACTCCCCATTCTTTTTCCGATTCCGGCAGCGGGAATTAGTAAATACACAGAATTCCTCAATCTTTAAGCTATATATTTTCCCCTAAAATAAGGAGCGAGTAAGCGTCAATAAATATTATGCGAGTAGTAGCCCTTGTACCTGGCGGGATTGGCGACCAAATTCTCTTCTTTCCGACTCTAGATGACCTGAAGCGCTATTACCCAAACGCTCAGATAGATGTCGTTGTTGAACCCCAAGCAAAGGCCGCCTACCAGGTCAGCAAGTCAGTTCATGAGGTGCTGGCTTTTGATTTCAAAGACCGTAATAGTTTGGCAGATTGGGGCAACCTGGTAGGCAACATTCGCGATCGCGAGTACGATGTTGCCATTGCTGTTGGGCAAAGTTGGTCGATTGGTCTTTTACTTTGGTTGACCGGAATTCCCATACGCATTGGCTACCAAGGCAAGGGTTCGATTTATCTAACCCAGGCTGTGCCTTTCAAACCATCTCAGTATGGCGCGGCGGCATATCACGAGCTGCTGCAACCATTGGGTATCAATACTCCTGTACCAGAGTTAGCAGTAAATGTGCCAAAACCAGATATTGAGTGGGCACAAAAAGAACAAAAACGCTTAGGGGTACATGAAACAGGCTATGTCTTAATTCATGGTCAAGCTCAAGAACAGGATCGAATTTATCCTGTGGAGAGTTGGCGGCAAATTATCCAAGATTTCCAATACAAGCAGCCGGATCTGCCTGTGGTGGTAATTAAGGGGGCTGAGGATGACCAGTTTGTGCGATCGCTTCTGGAGTCTTCTCCAGGTATCAAGGTGACTGCCCCAAGCGATATTGGCAAGTTAACTGCCATGATTGCTGGGGCAAATTTGATGTTGTCTACTGATAGTGCCGCACTACAACTGAGTGTTGCAGTACAAACTTATACTATTGCTCTATTGGGCCCCACAGAACCAGCTAAGTTGTTGCCGAAAAACGATAAATTCCTTGCCATTAAATCGCCTACGGGCAAAACGGCAGATATTTCACCAAATGCTGTTTTGGAGAAAGTTTGGGGTGGCTAAATGGGCAGTTTTTCCTCAGTCGCGATCTCACGTTGTCTCGATCTACGATGGGTAATTGACAGATGAAGTTAGCCAATGGGTAATGGGCAATAGCTTTTGATTATTGCCCATTACCCATTGTCTCTGTTTAAATAATTTTGCTTGGTTATTTACGATTGTGGCGTGCCCGTCCGCCTGCCCAGGGGGGTGGCCCTCCAGCATTACGAATGCGAATCACTTCGCCGTTACTGCGAGTGATGCTGAAGGCATCAAAATCATAGTCGTCGTATTCTCCCACAACGGTGACTTTTTCACCTTGGCGCAAATTTAGCTGATGATACCACCGGGGGCCAGCATCTACAATGATTTGTCCAGTGCTGTCCTCTAAGATAAATTCATTGCCAACAACGCTGCGAATTTCACCAGAAACGCTGACTCCCGGATCGCGCTGCAAATCACGAATTGGGGTTTGTGCCTGGGCGGTGGGAATAACTACCGCTAACAGTGCTGATGTAAAGGTCATAGCGACAGTGGATTTCATAGGAATTTATTGCTTTGAACTACACTGCGTAAACTATAAAAATGAAGTATGACCAGAAAATGACCAGAAATTGGGCTGTTGATTGTTGACGGTTAACAGTTGAGGTGAATGGTTCGGCTAAGGGGCAGGGCTATTTGAAAGGTTGAGCCTTGACCGACGGTACTAGTAAGATTAATTTGTCCCCCGTGAACTTGGATAATTTGCTGAGCGATCGCCAATCCTAGTCCAAATCCACCTGATGCTCTAGAACGTTTGGCATCGACTCGGTAAAATCGTTCAAATACATGAGGTAATGCATGGCTGGGAATGCCAATGCCGGTATCTGTAACTTCAATTAAGGCTTGTTCTGTCTGTCTAATCAAGCACAATTCGATGCTTCCACCAGCAGTTGTGTAGCGACAGGCATTGCTGAGGAGATTGGCGATCGCCTGTTGTAACAAATTTGCATCACCATGAACTACAACTGCGCCATCGGGTAATCGATTTGTGAGTTCTAAGGAATGAATTTTCGCCTGTGGTAACCATTCTGCGGACAGATTGCGTAAAAGCTCTGTTAAATCGACAGATTTCACTGATTCGGGAGCCAATAAGCCTTCGTGTCGCGCCAAAAATAACAAATCACCCACCAATGTACTCATCTGTTTGGTAAGAGTGATAATCTTCTCAATGCGCTTTCGCAGTTGCATTGGTGAGGAATCTAGCTCATCTATATCCATTAGCCCAACTTGGGCGTTACTCATGATTGCTGCTAAGGGTGCCCTGAGTTCGTGAGAAGCATTAGCAGTAAATCGCTGGAGTTGTTCGCATACTTTTTCTAAACGCTGATTGGTTTCTCGCAAATTGATTTCTCGGTTGGCTAATTCTCGCTCTAGTTGATAGAAAAGATGAACTGCAAATAAAGCTGCCATCGTCCCGAATACCACAGAAATACACAATACAATCCAAGTAATTTGCCGATAAAAATCTTGATGTTGTCTGCGCTGTATTAACAATTCTTCTTCAGTTTGAGCAAAGCGATCGATTTGTTCTCGCACCCGATCCATTGTTAACTTCCCTTCTTCCAACCACTCGTAAAGGGAAGCCACGGGAACCAAGGTATCGGTTTGCCCGCGAATTCGTTTTAGTTCTCGCTGTAAAGTTAATTTTTGCTGAAATATTTCTAAATTATCATCAACTAGTGTGCGAATTTTCTGCATTTGCTGGGTTTGCTGAGCATTGTCTTGTACCAGCTGTTCTAATCGATTCAAGGATGGGGGAATAATTGTCTGAGCTTGCTTATAAGGAGCCAAAAATTCCTCGCGTTGAGTTAGCCCATAACCTCGAACTCCGGTTTCGGCATCAATCAAGGCGTTGAGAAGCTGTTTTGTTTCTAGGCGTACTGTTTGAGTATGCTGTACCCAGGTTTCATCTTCTACCAGACTGGCTTTTAACCAGGCAAAGGCTGATAAAGCCATAAACAAGCAGGTGATGGGAATGGCAACGATCGCTGTTCCCCGTACTCGAATTGGTAGAGTTTGCCAGCTTTGATACAGCCGTTGAACCCAATAATACCAAGTTGGCATAGTAATATCAGTTCTCCAAAAGACGGCTAGAGATGGGGACGGGAGGACGCAGGGACGCGGGGACGCGGGGATGTGGGGATTGATTTGTTCCGAAATTTTAGCCAGAAGTCGGTTCTAAACGATAGCCTGTGCCATAAACGGTTTCAATCCAGGTTTCTAGATTAATTTCGCGCAGTCGTTGGCGTAAGCGTTTGACGCGAGCAACTACGGCATTGCTTTCAGGTTCTTGTCCCCATTCCCAGAGTGCTTGTTCAATTTGATCGTGGGTGAGTATTTGGTGAGGATGGCGCATCATGTATTCTAGTAGTTGAAAGTCGCGGCTTTTGAGTTTCAAGCTGGCACTTCCCCATTCCAAGCGCATGGTGTCCAGATGCAGGCATAGCCCGTTGACTTGTAATGTATCACCACACCACAATGGCGATCGCCGCCGCAATGCTCGCACCCGTGCCAGTAATTCTTCTATATCTACAGGTTTAACAAGGTAATCGTCGGCTCCAGCATCTAGCCCCATGACTTTATCGGCAGTGGTATCTTTTGCCGTCAACATCAGAATAGGAGCAGCTTTCTTTGCTTGACGATACTGTTTACACAGAAAAATACCGTCTTCATCGGGCAACATCCAGTCAAAAATCAGCAGATCGTAATCTTTTTCACCCATCAACCATTGGGCTGTTGCTCCATCTTCCACGGCGTCTACAATATGCCCTGAGCGAGCCAAGGCTTCATGAAGGGGTTCAATTTGCTCCGGATCGTCTTCTACTAGCAAAATTCGCATTGTTAGCTGGGGAGTGGGTAGAGACGCGATTAATCGCGTCTGTACAAGAGTGGGGAGTGGAGGAAGAGATTTTGACGTAATTTTGTATAATTTACTACGTTAATGTTCGCTGTTGAGAAATTTAAAAGATGTCGAAAAAAGCATCGTCTAATTCGTAACCGAGCATTTGTGCCATAGATTTCAGCCGCGATAAGCTGGGAATGTTTTGCTGTTTGAGCCAATCACCTAAGACAAAGATTTTGTGCATCAAAAATATTTCTAGTGCTTCGGGATTATACTGAATACCTTCTTGGGAATTGAATTGATGTGGTACTAGCATGGCGGCATAACGAGCAAATTCTCCAAACTTCCAATCTAGTAAAAATGGTAACCAGGGGTATCTGGCATCTAAACGGACAAACCATAGCCGAATCTCTGGAATTTCTGAAAGTTCCCGTGGATCGCCAGGTTCTCGATGGTAATCGATCTCAAATCGTAGCTGCTGTTCGTGGGATGCGACTCCATCTTGCAGCAGTTGTTCGATCGCCACTGATGCAGGCGACAGATCTAAATTGTTAATCAATTCATTATTGAGTGCGATCGCAATTGGTTTTGACTCAGCAGCCACTTTCTTTATGCTCAACTCTAGGATCGAGAATACACAGTAGCAGTTTTGAGCCATCGATGCTACATTCCTTCAGCCATAAAACTTGTAATGTCTAGCGATCGCCGCTCACATCTTAATTTTGCTCAATTGAAATATTACTTTCACACCTGCTATAATTACACACCTTTAACTCAAAAATTACTACATCATTTACATGGCATCCCATCAGAATAAGCATCTTTTGTCAAGGCAGTGCCTACTGTCAGGTAGACATTTACGCCATTTTTAAGCTAAAGTTGTAATGAGTTTGTTTTAGATTAAGGTCTGACAAAGTAGGCATCAAAAGCAAAAAAATCATTATTGCAACCTGTGACTTCCGCAGCATCAAAAGCCAAAACACAAGTACAGGTAGAAAAAATTGTGTGCAATAACCTTGCATATTTTGAATAACCATAAACATTGAGATGGGAAAACTCCCCTAACAGTTAATAAGCTGTATGCAAAAACAAACAATTTCTACAAGACCAATTCGTTCCTTAGAAGATGCGCTAGAGCGGTGTCAAGTACTGGGTATGCGCGTCAGTCGCCAGCGTCGTTTTATTCTGGAACTACTTTGGCAAGCAAACGAACATCTTTCTGCTAGAGAGATTTACGATCGCTTAAACCAACAAGGCAAAGAAATCGGTCATACTTCGGTGTATCAAAATTTAGAAGCATTATCAAGTCAAGGAATCATCGAGTGCATTGAACGATGTGACGGGCGTTTGTACGGCAATATTAGTGATTCTCACAGTCATGTCAACTGTATAGATACAAATCAAATTCTGGATGTTCATGTACAACTGCCAGAAGATTTTCTCCGCCAAGTTGAAGAACAAACAGGAGTGCGAATTACCGACTATAGTATTAACTTTTATGGTTATCGTAATTCACAAGAAAGTTAATTTGAGCATGGGGCATAGAGATAAGGGAGACAAGGAGGACAAGGGGGACAAGGGAAAAGAATTGTTGCAATTTGTCTCCTTGTCCCCTCCCAATGCCCAATGCCCAATGCCCTATTCTCTAATTGAATTATTGCCAAAAACAGTTTCATCAACTACGTCATCATCATATAAACCTACTGGTACAATTGTGCCTTCGCAGCTTTCAATTAGTCCGATTGTTGCGGGATGGTTCCAATTAGCATCTGTGTTTGACGTGATTTTTTTAGCGTTCAATAAGGGTTGCTGCGCTTGCAAATTTTTTAGTTTAGGAAATGATTCTTTGGTAAATAACGCACCATTATCGGCGGCTAGTTTTTTATCACTCTCACTAATAATCGCATCAAATAAGCAAGCATTTGTGAGATTAGCAAAATTCAGATTTACTCCCATTAAGTTCGCCTGTTGAAGATTTGCGCTTGTGAGATTGGCTTGTTGGAGATTTGCGCCTGCGAGATTGGCTTGTTGAAGATTTGCGCTTGTGAGATTGGCTTGTTGAAGATTTGCGCCTGCGAGATTCGCCCCGATTAATTCCGCATTAGATAAATTTGTTTGCTCAAAATTTATTTGAGTTAATGTCACTTGCAATAAAGAAGCACCTGATAGATTGAGTCCAGCCAGAGATTTGATTCGGGTTGTGAAGGCACTTTTGTGCAAAACTGCTGTCCTAGCAATCAGCAAACTTAACGCTTCTGGATTGAATTCTGTTAAATTTACTGGATTGCCACAAGTCCAAAAAGGAATTTTTGTTTCCCGGTAACAAGCACAAAGTAATAAAAACACATTTAATCCTACAGCAGCATTTACCTGTTCAACATTCACAGGGTTTTGTAATGCGTGAAAATTAGTCAAAGCTTTGTGTGCTATTCCCTCATCCAACCAACGCCCTTGACAGTAACCACGCCAGAAAAATAAAAGGCGTTGAAACAAAACTTCAAAAGAAAATCGATCTTTTTGCTCTTTGCATAATCCTTCGATCGCCAGTTCTTCAATTTCCTCACTTAGTATCCCATAACCCAGTAAATTATAGATATGTTGGGCTACGTTACTGGGAGAATCAATCACAAAACTAAGCGCCCCATAACCCTCATCTCGGTACTGAGTCAACAATTTCAACTCACTAGCAACAGCTTCCGCGCAAAGATATTCTCCCAACTTAATATGCGAAAACTCAACTCTTCCTCTCTGCGCCTCTGCGCCCACCGTTCGCGCAGCGTCTCCCTTAGGAGAAGTTTTGATGCCTGCGGCGGGCTGTGCCAACGGCGGAAGCCGCCGCTCAAACTTCTCTCTGCGTGAACTTTCCCAATTCCTAATTTCAAAATAAAACCCCGGTAAATTCTTCCATTCCCCATTGATTTGATAACGCTGCGAGTGTAGAATTTTTAGAGCGATCGCTTGCATTTGTTCGAGTAAATCTTCCGCATGGCGATGGTCGAGTAAATTAGCGATCGCTTCTGGAGTCCGGTGAATATGAGCAAATCCCGATCGCAAAAGCATAGTTTTCATCCCACCAGTTAGGGGATAACCTAACAACCAGCGACTCAAGCGATAATAAATTTCCCATAACAAAGGAGCCTTGGTAGTTAATTGCAGTAATTCATCATCTAGCAGCCCCTCACGGTGCAAAATAGCCAATAAATGCAACATTAAAGGTTGACGCACAAAAACAGACAATTCTGGAAACTTTGATTTCCCAAATAATCCCGCCTGTTTTAAAAACGTAAATAAATTTTGAGCAATAGCTAAGGATTGTACTTTTGTCCACTGCTGAAACCATTGTTTGAGTTCTTCCACATCAAACGGCTGGATCGCAATTCGTCTGAATAAAAGTAATATTTCTGGGTTAATTTCCTCCAACCCTTTTGACCGACTCGTTAACACAATTTTGTGGCGATGCTGAGACTGAAAATTTAGCAATTGCTGGATAAAAATTGCTTTTGCTCTTATACCCTGAGCAGAAGGCGGTAGTTCATCCAGACCATCCAGCAACAACAAACAGCGAAAATTTTCTTGTTCTAACCAAGCTGAAATATTAACAGGAAAAGCCGAATTGAGAGTTTCAGTAAAAGTTTTACCGTATTTTATATCTCGCAATTTAATTATTATCGGCATCCAATCGGGGTAAAGTTTTTCTGCTACTTCTGCCGCCCAGAGTTGACAAAAACTAGTTTTTCCATAACCCGCTTCTGACTCAACAACAGCGATGGTTTCTAAATCAGCTAGTTGTTGTTGTGCCCATGTTTTTAAATCAACTGGCGTCGGAGTTTTTTTATCTTGTTCAGAAATATTTTCTTCTATTATTAAGCCTTTTTGTGCTATATAAATATCTTTAAGAGCAAAGGATTCTGCGAGCAATGGTATACTTAGATTTTTAATCAAACTTGCCCGATAACTTTCTCGGTGCAAGTCAATTTTATCGCTCGCTGTAGAATTAACTGATGAAATCCCCAATCGGACAAATTTTTGCAGTTGGGCTAAGGGGGCGGCATTTTCGGTAACTACTACCAGTAAATGACCAGGAAATGAGTTTAGCAAACGCTGTGTTATGAGTTTAGCTTCAGCTTCCTCTGCACCATTAGTAACCAACCAAGCTATAGCAGCATTATTTATTTGTTGTACCAGTAATGAGTCGGCAAGCAAAGACAGTGCTTGTTCAGCTTGAGTGTCAGTCAATTTACCAGGACTGAGAGTTTTCAGTATGCCTTGCAGTTGAGGATCTTGGAGGATGTTTGGTTGAGTAAGTATTCTTCCTCGGTCTAGCCAGGGTCTTTGCAAGCTTGATTCCTGCTTTAAAATTGCTTGCAAAGCTTCAAGATAGGCAATTTGAAACGCTAACCATGTGCCTTCGTTACGTTTTAAAGGTTTTTTTTGGCTGAGGCCACGCAACAAGCTTGCTGTCAACTCAGAAATAACCCTGATTTCTTGGTAAACAATAGTTAAAGGTAGTTCTAAAATCTCTACCAAAGTACAGATATCAAAAGGTATCAGACTTTTGACTTCCATCTCCTGAACAATACGGTAGGCAATACCCGCCAATTGCCCCGCAGAAAATCCGCTGATTCCATCGATTGCGATATTATGTTCTGCCAACCAGTGCCTAATACTCAGGTTCATTTAATTACAAGCTGAAGGCTGCTATGGCAATTATGATCGATTTATTCAGTTTGCGAAAACAAGTCACAATGGGTAAGGCAAAGTTTTGTATCAAAACTGTTTTTTAATTAATAAAAAACAGTAGTTGTATAATTGAGCAGAATATGAGCGATCGCCCTTTAAAATTACTGCTAATCGACCAAGACCCGATTTTTCGTCTCGGATTACGGTTAGCTCTAGAAGCAATTCCTGACTTAGAAATTACAGCAGTGGTAGAAAGTTATACGGCTGCTTTGCAGATTTTAGTAGAAATTGCCGAGCAAGACCCTAACCAAGTGAATTTGGTAGTTTTGGAATTAGGTAACGGTCGCTCTAACACCAGTCAGCAGCTAGGATTGCAATTCTGTGGGCAGCTGAGAGCCTTGTACCCCAATCTACCAATTTTGCTTTTGAGTTCTATTCAAGAGCAAGGATTACTATTAGCTGCCAAATCTATTGGTGTAAACGGCTACTGTCCTAAAGGCACACCTGTTTCTGAATTAGTTATCGCCATGCAACAAGTTGTAGGCGGTGGTTCCTACTGGTTTGACCAAACCCAAACATCAATAACAGACGCGATTCATCGCGTCTCTACACATCCCCCATTTCCTCTGTTCAAACTGCGAAATAATTTACGTTTGTCAGGAATTAATTACATTAACGCTACCTTATCGGCAGTAACAGGACAATTACAAGTACCTGGAATACCAGTATTAGATCGGGCAATTCTGGCTGGACAACGGCGAGAACTGCTAGCAGCTCGTTGGTTGCTCAATCAATTGCTGGTTGCGCCACAAGAAAGGCAAGAAGACAATATTTTGCTTGCTGACGAGCCGCCTGTAAGTCCTTCATTGAGTAGTGCTATTCAACAAACTCAAATACCGCCACCTCTGTTGACCACAGCAGCATTACAATCTGCTTTGTTTGCATCTTGCGTTACTAAACTTCAATTTCCTTTAGAAAACGTTACAGATACCCCTTTAGAAATTGACATTTTGCGCGAACAGAAAAAACGGGAATTACTTTATTTGATTCTGCAAAAACTGGCTAAACAATTGGATGAATTGCGGGTTTCTCAAATTGAGATAAGTCAATTATCTGGAGTAAAAAGTACCTTGATCGGTGATTTATGGCAAGCAGCAGTGACAGACTTTTTCGGGAAATTTTCTTTGATTAAATTAGGTCAACAAAAGATAGAAATTGTAAATCTCTTGCTGCAAAATACTCAAGCCGTGCAAACAGAAATTCTCAATAAAATTCCTTTAACTTTTGAATTGTATAGTTATCTGCTCTTTCAAACAGAAATGTACATTGATAATGCTTCCTATCCAGCAGTCAGCATTGAAGCAAAAAACCAAGCAGCAATGATTTTGGAGAACTTTTTGATTCAAGTAGCAAATGGAGTTGTGCAACCACTACTGAATTCTTTAGCAGATGTAGAAATTATTAAGCAAAATTTTTATAGTAGCCGATTGATTTCTACAAGAGAAATTGAAAGATTTAGGAACGAATTGTCATGGAAATATCGTTATAATAATTATATTAATGAAGCCCAGGCAATTTTTGAAAGTCGCTACGAAATCTTTGTAATTGCCCCTCGCGGTATTGCTAAAACTTCAATTTATGCACCTCGCAATCAGGAATTAGCAAAACTTTCTAATATTCCTTTATTTGTCACACTGATTTTAGAATTTAGTGACGCGATCGCACCGCGTTTAAAATCACTAGTAGCCTTTGTAGGTAGCGGTATTGTTTTCATTTTGACCCAAATCATAGGTCGTGGTTTAGGTTTAATTGGTCGTGGTATTCTCCAAGGTATTGGTAGCGTTTCGTTAATAGAAAAGAACTTTAAACGAAAATAGCGATCGGAGATGGGGAGACGAGGGAGACAAGGAGAATAATTAATGACTAATGACCAATGACCAATGACAAATAACAATATTATTGGGTTAGTAATTTCTTACGCATACGCAACTAGTTTACTCGTTATTGGCGAGGGACTACGTAGGCTGTTTGGCGTCAAGGCAGATTTGACTCGTAAGGTAATCCATATTGGCGCGGGGATGTGGGTTTTCGGCGTTCTACTGCTGTTTAATCGCTGGGAAATCGGAATTATACCTTTTGCGACGTTTATCGCGCTCAATTACCTGTTTTACCGCTACCGGGTTATTGGCGCAATGGATACCGAAGATAGTTCGCCTGGTACAGTTTATTTCGCTATTTCCGTGACATTACTATTTGGCTTACTGTGGCGGCCAAGTGGCCCTGTTGATAACGTTCCAATTGCTGTAGCTGGTGTCATGGCTATGACTTGGGGTGATGCACTAGCAGCATTAATTGGTAGGCGCTTCGGGGAGCATAAATACCAAGTAGGTAATTCTGTGCGTTCTTGGGAAGGTTCAGCAGCGATGTTTGTAGCGAGTACAGTAGCGATTTTCTTGGTGCTGTTGCTACTTCCGAGTTCCTTCCTTAGCCCCCTAGCAATCCCTTTTACTTTAGGATGGGCTTTATTGACAGCGATCGCAACTGCTACTTTTGCGACTCTAGCTGAAGCAGTCTCACCCCACGGCACCGATAACCTCAGCGTACCATTGGTAGCGGCGACAGTAGTTTGGCTAATAATGCAATTGTTATTTTAAGCATTTTATACATAACACCAAATATACAAGGAGCTAATTTTTAGGAAGCGAAAGGTTAAACTATAGATTCAATTGCGCCAGAGCCTATAGAACAAATTTGCTCGGCTTGATAATACTGGTAATTGATAATGCGGTGTCGATGTTTCTCAAGGTAAATGCAGAAATTCTCAGCTTGTTTAAGTTTACAGCCAGCAAAGGTTGCGATCGCACGAGCGTGTTGAATTAAAAGTTGGTTTTCTTCTTCAGTCATGACAGTTCCCATTTAAGCGATCGCATGGATTATTCCTTTACCTTCTCATGCTTTATTTATCTTTTTTGGAGGAATAAAAACTCGGATGCTCCCTGATAAATTTGAGTGTAGTTTCGGCATTTTTTCTCCAATTAAAAAATTTTAATAAAGCAGGAGTTAATTATAGTATTTTTATGAATTTTTAGTTGTGAATAATTATGTACATCTGCAATAGTTTTTTTGTTATCAAATAAATTAAGAATATTGACACAGCATATTGCTATTCATACTACTGTGTTGTAATATCTAAACATCAAGCTAAAAAACATTGTTTAACATAAAAAAACTTGCTTTTTAGCACTGTAATATCATTGATTGATCCAAAGGCAAGCCAAACTTAAATAATCATTTAGGTAAAGGCAAAACAACTACCCAATATTTTTTTATCAAAATAAAATACATGCGCTACTTCGTCAGAATTCAGTATGTAGACGCGAAGCGTCTTCCCGTAGCTTATTCTGTACGACTGGCGAATGAATAAATAGTGAAACACCACACTATATCGAAGATTTAGTAGTCTTCAATTAGTGCGCTGCTTCGCCACAAGCTCTTGTTCTCAATTCTGAATCTTGTCTTCTGAGTTCTTCTTCAATAGTAGTTATGTGTGTTTGCTTTTTGGATTATGCAACTATATTGCTTATGCAATATAGTTGCATAATTTGCATTTATAGAACTCCTATTTGATTGCCTGAAAAAATTCATTACGACTCTGAAGAAGCGTCTTTGCTGTTTCCTGTTCTATACCTATCGCGCTTCGCGCACCATAGAAGTAAGTTCAGAAATTAAATCGGATTGCTGTATTAAGTGGACATAATTTGAGGTAGTAATCAGCATTAATCCTGATAAAAAACCTCATTTGATAGCTAAATGTAAACTTGAAAAACCCTGACAATAACGGGGTTTGAGAACTAAATTTTTTTGCCAAAGGAGACTAAAATCATGCCTTTAACAGTTATTAGTCCAGCAGATATGAAAGCTTTGTACGATGCTGGGGCTGAACACATTATCCCCAAAGAGGACGCATCGAAGGAGCTATTAAGACTAGCAACAGCAAGTAGCGAGTTTGAAGGAGGGCGGGACGAGACTGGCTTGGTACTAGATACCGAGGCGATTCTTCAGATTAAGCGGTATGAGAAAACAGGGCTATCTTTACCTAAAACAGACGATGAAATTTATATTTATTTAGGGGGTAATTCGCCGATTGCAGGATTGACTAATCGAGAATTGCTGGAAATGTTCCTTGACATTAGAACCAATGCTGGGCATTGGGCGGACTTGGAATATGGAATTATAGAGACAGCAGCACAACTGGATGTTTTTTCCAAGGAAGTAACCGATCAAGGAGGAAACGCTCTTAAAATTCTTTTAGAAATATTAGAGTTCTATTCAGACTGGGAATGCATCGATCTCGATAAGATAGACGACGAAGAGTATGTGCAAGCACTTCTGGATAGCCTTAATCTTGAGGCTGACGTTGCCGAAGCCAAAAAAACTGAGATCCTAATAACTAAGCGGACAATAGACAGATTGGTTACATCAACACAAAAATATTCTGACGAAACCCAGGAGTTATTAGACCAGATCAAAACCTTTAAAGCCGAACTAACTAACTGTTCGGATCAAGTTAAGGGCAAAGAGGAATTATTGAAAAGAGTGGAAATGGATCAAGAGTTATACGAAAAAAAGGAAGAGTTAGACAAAAAAAAGGCAAGGCTAAAAGATTTAAATAAAGAATACGATAAGCTTGTGGGTTTAGCGTGGACTGGAATAGTAGGCGGTGGAATTGGACTGGCAATTACAGGTAGCATTTTTGGCACAAAAGCAGCAAACAAGCGAAAAGAAATCAAGGCAGTTGAAGCAGAAATTAGAGAGTTAGAAAAGGAAATTAAAAGACTTTCTCAATTAGTCGATGCAATTGCTACCTTAGATAATCGGTTGGTAACGTTATACACCGTAATGATTCAAGCCGAAATAGGGGTAATGCAATTGGTGACAGTTTGGACAACTATAAATGAATTATTGAAATCTGCATCTGAAAGTGCCGAAAATATTAAGAATGCTGGTGATGTCTTGGATGTTTACATCGATCTTAATCGTATGATCAAACCCTGGGAAGAAGTGGGACAAAATGCAGCAATAGTGATCAAACAAATCCAAGATGCCCTGGATCAATGGGCGCGAGAGAATACCTAAACAGGATAATCCAAAGTCTGTAAATAAAGAGCATTTGTCTCTAGTATTGACAGGTTAAGTTTAGCACCAATGGGATTTACGCAAATCTAACGTATTTTCGTACCGATGCAATCTCAAAGCCTTGATTTTCGTGGCGAGTGCGTAAGTCCCAACCAAATTAAACGTTTTTCAAATCAAATCCAAACCCCAAAACAAAGGAAAAATTGGATCATGAATAGAAGGAATTTTGCCATGAGTCCCATGCCAGATGTAAGTTTTGCTGTCATGAAAGAAAGTAAAAATACTATCAGATCTGCTTTTCAAAAGTTGGGACAGACTGAATATGAAGGGTTCAAGGAAAGTTGCGACGCAATTTACAAGCGCGTTAGCACAACCTTTGACCTAGCAAAAGAGTCAACAATAGCAGTAACAATCGAACTAACGCAAACGAAAGAATCACTTAAGGATCTTAACAATCTGATCAAAAAACAGCAACCAGAATCTCAAATGATTAAAACACTGCGAGAGAGGGGGGATGGAGAACTTAAGTCAGCAACAGATAAGATACAGCCGCAGTCTCAAAAATTGAAAACAGAAGCATCAAATATTGAGTTTTTTGACTTTAAAAACCTGGTAGATGAGGAAGTCAGCAAATTAAATGAACAACTCGAAAAAGATATAGATAGGATTGAGTACTATGAAGCAAAAAAAGCTGAAGCAGAACAAGATTACGAAGAATTATCGGCAGCAATGAAAGTTTTTGAAGATCGTAATCTTTTTGAATTTATCTCTGAGACTATTCCGACTCCAGAGGAACTAAGTGAAATCTTAGGAGTTGGGATGGAAAGCCCAGAATTAGCTGCTGTCATAGCAGGGCTTGAAGTCTATAAAAAATTAACCCATGAGATAGGAGAGGGTTTTAGTTACTTACAAATGGTAAAGGCAAGGGATTATACCTATGAGCAAATACAGACTTATACAAAAGAACTAGAAATCCTGAATCAAAGAAAGCGTCAAATCGAAATCAAGCTGGAAGATCTGGACAATATTAGCATCATTGAAAGCGAAAGGTTTACATTCACAGAACAAGTAAAAAATTTAGCAACTACCTATGACTATTTTATCAGAGATATTAACTCAACGTTAGCAGCAATGGGAGAGTACGAGAACTATGATAATATGCTGGAACTACTGAATGAAATGGTGGCTCATATCAACAGTTTGTAAATTTTCTAGAACTTGAGCCAATTTAATTTTTTGTTTCAAAGGAAGGCATCTCAAGGCTTTGACTAACTGAGAGAAAAGGCAATACTAAATCTATTAAGTCCTACGCTTATTACTGGCTTCAGTTTTATTTGCCAATAGGTTAAGACTTTAAGCACTCGCCAAGAAAATCAAAGCTTTGAGATTGCTTTTCTACGAAACACTACGCAAACCCTATACTCGCAATGATAAAAACACGTTAGGGTTGCATAAGTTCTGTGAGTTAATAATAAATTGATTGGGAAAAATTCGATGAAAAAAGCTAGTAGTGTTTTTACAGTTGAAGACTTATTAAAAATCAAAGAATATGCCAGAATAGCAGTGCTTATGCCTGTTTACATAGAAGATGTCATAAGCTGTTTAGGGTACGATGATCCATCCATAGAACCCCTTAGCCCTGCAAGTTTTTTAGAATTGTTTGAGAATATTAATGATAATGGCAGGTATTGGGGCGAAGTGGAAAAAACTTTTAAAGAGCGCTTAAAAATCATGCTGGACATTCACAACGCCCATGATGGTGAGATTGATAGAATGCTGCAAGAGTTGGACGAGATGATTGAAAATGAAGAAGTAGGAGATATGACTCCTATTGCTGATGGCATCAGAAGTATTTGGTCAGAGTTGTGGTATCAAGAAGGACACAACGACTTAGCCACCGAAAAACTGGAAAGATTTAGAAAACAAATGGTGGAACTAAGTAGCGACATACAACTCAAAATCTCACTTGCTGAAAAGATCTGCAATCTTGATATTAAAAACTTTTTATTTAACCTCGAAGATGAATTTCGCTTAATCATAGCTTTTTCCATAGAGGCAGAAGCCAGTTCTCAGGCATTATGGACTCAGTGGAAAATTCTGACAAAAGAACTTGAAGTTGCAAAAAATAAGGCTGGTAATGTTTCTCAACAAAGCGACCTCGCTGATTTATATGTGTCTTTGATAGGTATTAATGGTATGTTAGAGGAAAGCTATAAGGAAACTCAATATATGTCAGATTGCTTCGCTAATGCTGACAGTCGCTATGAAAGTGAGTATCCACAGAAAATAGCTCCATTAGGGAGTTATATTAAAGATTCTAAAGATGTCACATTGATTGTTAGCGCCCAATGTCAAAAAGCTGATGGCAATTGGAATCCGTCAAAAATTGAACTATTTAATTTCGATCCACTACTGAATCTCATTTCTAATCAAAATGGTGAATTAAAATTGCAGGACGAGGGCGATTGGAGCAATCCTTTTTCAGGCTATTGCTATTACCCAGCAGGTAGTTATAGGAAAAGTTCTAGAAATATAGAACTATTACTCACGGCACAATGTAAAAATAGCGCTGGTAATTATCAATACAGGACATTTACATTGACGAACGAATTTATTATTAAGTTAAAAAATGATAACGGGGTTTTAAAGAAAGAAACTTAATCTAAAAAAACTGTGATGGATATAATTAGGGCTTGCTAAAAAAGACACAAAAAGCATGAATAATGAATTTATTATCTCTTTGTTGTCTCCCACTACTTCTGAACTTCAAATTACTGTCACAATTCTTCGCTCTTATTTATTTTTGCTGATAAAATAAGTCGCAGCATTAGCATTCAACCGAGCCAGGATAATTAATATTCGTGCTGCCGATAGAGAAATTGGACGGCATCCACCGCCTTTTGACCCAATTCAAAGCTGAGAGTTTAATGTGTTGTTAATGTCAGTGGGAAAACTGCGATCGCTACAAGTCCTATAATTTTTTTCATTCCCGAAAGCTGCTCTCTTACATGCCCAATAACTCACAAATTCCAATTGCGGCGAAAATGGAACAAACCTTCCAGAAATTCTTGCAAACGGATGTTAGTATTTAACTTTTGTTTCCTCCACTCTGTAACAATTTGTTCTACAATCTCCGAGAAACTAAAATAGATCGGAGAGAAATTTACTAAATCTTTGATTTTAATTTTTTCAGACATAGCCAAAGCAATTAAATTGATTAATTCTCCAGCTTCTGCACCTAATATTGAAGCTCCTAAAATTTCGCCATTGCGTAGCACAATTAATTTACACATCCCCGTGGTTTCATCCCGGAGTTGGGCTGCTGTTACTGTTTTAAAATATTGTCGTAAAACTAAAAATTCATCACGGCGAAATTGGCGTTTTGCCTGTGCCTCAGTCAAACCGAGTTGCGCCATCGCCGGCACTGAAAATATCCCCCAAGGAATGCAGCGATAATTTACTTTTAATCTGGGGAAAAATAGTGCATTTTTCAGAGCAATTTTAGCTTCATAATTAGCGATATTTGCAAAGTTGTAACCACCAATGACATCACCACAAGCGTAAATGCGGTGGTTAGTGGTTTGTAGTTTCTCATTCACCACTAAACGACGCCCATGCCATTTCACACCCACCGTTGCCAAATTTAGAGATTCAAGATTTGGCTGTTGTCCAGTCGCCACTAAAATTTCATCAGTTTCAATAGCTTTATCTCCTGCCTGAAGCCATTTTTTATCATCAATTCGCCTGACTTGAGTCACTGGTTTTTCTGTGAGGACGCGCACGCCTTCAACTTCCAACTGTGCTTGCAGCAGTATGGCTATTTCTGGGTCTATATGAGGTAAAACGTAGGAATACTTGACTACCAGCGTCACATTACAACCAAATCGCGCTAAAGTTTGGGCGATTTCAATACTTTGGGGAACCCCACCAATAATTACCCAATTTTTGGGTAAAGGCGCTTTATTTAAAGATTGCCAAATGCTAGCTAGTGTAACGTAGCCTGTAGCTTCTAATCCTTCAATTTCCGGAACTTCTGGGCGGGAACCATTAGCCAGCAAATAGGTGCGTGCCCGTAACAAGCGATTGTTAACAACAAAAGCCAGTTGGGCTGAGGAATGAAATTGCCCAGCACCAACGATGACATCGACTCCCTGCGCCGCCAGGATGGCAGGAGAATATTGTTCTTCGAGATTTGAGGCAACGGCTTGAGCATACAGCATCGCTTCCTGCCATGCCAGAGATATGTGGCACTCTTGTGAGGTATCAGTGTGTCTGGCATGAATACCAAAGCCAGCAGCATTACGCAATTTTTGTGCCAGTTTAGCAATTTCGCTCAAAGCGTAATGATGAATAAACCCATAGTCTACTTTGGGTTGCACCAAGGCAACTGTAGCACGTAGTTGGCTAGCAGTAAGAGCAGCATTGTATCCAGCAAGACTGCCACCAATAATTACGACATCGTAATCAATAGTCATTTGTTATTAGTCATTAGTCATTGGTCATTGGGCATGGGGCATGGGGCATTGGGCATGGGGTATGGGGCATGGGGTATGAGGCATTGGGCAAATAGGGGGTGTGGGAAGTGTGGGAGGTTTGGGAGGATGGGGAAGAAATCTTTCCCCCCTCTCTCCCCACACTTCCCCATCTCCCCATCTCCCCATCTTCCCCAGTCCCTACTCCCCAGTCCCTACTCCGCACTCATTGAGCGCTGTGAGTAGGCGTTGATTATCAGACTCTTCACGTACAGCAACCCGGAAAAAGCGATCGCCTAGTTCTTTAAAGCTAAGGCAATCGCGGATTAAAATCTGATGGTGCTTGAGTAATTCTTGCTGTAACTGCGAAGTGGATTTTTGAGACTCAACCAGTAAAAAGTTAACAGCACTTGCTTGGGGTTGCAATCCGGGAATTTTAGCTAAACCCTGAAAAAGTTGTTTTCGTGCAGGTGGTAGCCATGTCCAGGTTTGCTGTTGAAACTCTTCATCCTGGAGTGCCGCAATTGCCGCCGCTACCGCTAGCGTGTTTACTGGCCAGGGGTCGCGCCATAGCTGCCACTTAGACAGGCTGTCGGGGTGAGCGATCGCATATCCCAGTCGCAGTCCTGGGAGACTGTAAAATTTAGTCAGCGATCGCAATATTACTAAATTCGCATATTCCTGCACCACCGGAATTAAGCTTTGCTCCTCATTGGGTGGTACAAAATCCATAAACGCTTCATCCACCACTACCAAGGCAAATTGCTCCAAGTAGGGCAAAATCGAGTCCCGCGAAAATAGCTTGCCCGTTGGATTATGCGGGTTGTTCAGCAACAGTCCTTTGTCCTTAGTTTTTTGTCCATTGTCAAGAACTAATGACAAAGGACTAATAACCAATGACTCTTGACCAGCGACTAATGACAAAGGAAACTCCAGCACTTTAGCCTCATACGCTCCCAAGGTTCGGTAGTAGTCGCCAAAGGCTGGAGTTATTAAAATTGTTGCCGCCAATTGTGCTAATTCTCTACCTATTAGAGTAAGTAATTCTGCTGAGCCGTTACCCGGCAGAATCCACTCAGACGGCAGTTTATGGAAGTGACTGAGAGCTAGTCTCAGTTCACTATAGCTGGGATCTGGATAGTGCTTAATATTACCAATTTGGGACAGGATGGCAGCGATCGCGCTGTTTGGCGGTCCCAAAGGGCTGATGCTAGCAGAAAAATCCAGAATAGCATCAGGGGGACAGCCAGCCAGTGCTGCTGCCCAGGCTAAATTTCCCCCGTGTGCTGGTTGCCGCATCAAAAAAAGGTTTCCTGAAACAGAGCCTATGATTTTGGGGGTGCTACCCTTTCTCTAAATAGCTTCCCTGCCGAGAAGGCAGGCACCTTCGTCGCCGGAATTTCCATTTTTTCATTTGTTTTCGGGTTGCGACCTTCACGAGCTTTACGTTCCCGTGATTCAAAAGAACCGAATCCCACCAGCGTTACTTTATCGCCAGAGGAAACCGCCTCAATAATCGTTTCCAGTGCGGCAGTTAAAACTGCATCGGCTTGTTTCTTGGTAACACTAGCCTTTTCAGCAACGGCATCAACTAATTCACCTTTGTTCATGTCAAACTCCTAAAGTTTAGCTGAGATTTTTTTACGGATGTATATTCATACATCTGTACTGAAATCTCTGTTCTTAGAAATACAAAAATCATCCTTTGGGAGTATTTTTACTCAAAACGGCTGTACATCCCATCGGCTCGACTTTTCAATGAATCATTCTAAGGTGTTGTAGCCTGATGTGGATAGATGAAACCATTAATTTATATAGATTTCAGGATTTTTTGTAGTTTTAGGCTACTTGTTACACTAAAAACCACGCCAAAAGTAGGAAAAAATACTTAGTGAAAACCCTAGTTATGGCGGGAACAGGACGTGGGGAGATGGGGAGGTGGGGAGGTTGGGAGATGGGGAGAAAAGTTAGAGGGGAGGCTTGCAACCTAGATGTTGAGCGGCTTGCTGTAGGCATCTCAACTTCTCTTTAAGGAAACCGTGGTGCAAGTTGCTTTGAGTATTGCTTCACTTTCTCGTAGGCTTTCTTAAGCATCTGGAAATGTGGCTGTCACAATCTGCCGGAGATTACGATTTATAAACTTCATCAAATTAAAATTCACAGAGAACTCTTCAGGAACTTCCAAGTAAAAAAATATTCCATAGAAGACTGTTAACTGTTGACTGCAAACCGTCAACAGTCAACCGTCAACAGTCAACATTTGTTATTTGACAAATTGGGGCATAATTTCGGCAGCAGTAAATATTCCATGAATGCCGCGTTGGTGCAATTGTCTGCCAGCTTTGAGATAGCCGAAAGCAGGGCCGCAGACATTGGCAGCCATACTGGTTTCATCTCCCAAAGTAAAGGTATGGGTGGAAATTTTACCTTCAAAGGTGCGTCCTGTGACCTTAACGTTGGTGCTGAGGGGTTTCTTAGGATTGCGAGTATCGACTACACCACCAACAGTAACGCGATCGCGCCCCACTATTCCCGCTACTTCTAACATCACATCATCGGCGTGTTCCATATTCTCTAAGGTCAGCACGCCATTAGTTTTATCTAATAGTGCTTCCACCTCAGCATCAGTCATCGCCCTAGCAGTTTCCACTGTGTAACCAGGGATATGGCCGATATCTTCTCGAACCGTAGCGCGGTAAGCTTCCCAGTTGGCAATTCCTACACCAAAAGTAATTTCTACCTTGTGAATTTCGGCATAGCTTTGGGCGGCTAGTGCGGCGGCAGCAGTTAACAGTCCAGGTGTAGCACCGCATCCTGTCATGTAGGTAATTCCAGCTGCTTCCAATTCTTCTTTCATCGCCAGTAATTGTTCTACAGCACTGGTGCGCTTAATTGCATCCACCAGCACACCCCGCCAACCAGATTCGATAAACTGCTTGGCAACAGAGGGAATAAAATCATTTGGTAAGTTGGGTAAAGCCAGAAAAAACCCATCTACAGATTGATTGGTAGCAATTAAATCTTGAATACTGTTATTGCTTAATGTCCCAACTGGCTCTAAATAACCCACCGAACCTTGAGACTGATACGTAGCGATGCATTCTTGAGTATTTAAACCTTCAGCAGCGTAAGCGTAGCCTTTTTGATCTGCTGCTGCGACTAAAATCATTTCGCGTTTGCCAGCAAGTAGCTTGGCGGCAGCTTGTCCAAGTCCGCCAAACCCCAGTACTCCCACACGGATAGCTGGCGAAATATTTAGAGAATTTTTGACTTGTTCGGAATTCATAGTCAATTAGCTAAGTTAAATCAAAAGCCTTTAGCATTCGGCATATCAGCTTCCGGCTTATAACTGGTGGCTAATAGCTCAAAGCTATAGAGGTTAATTATGATTCATTATCCTGGGTTATTTGCCGAACTTACGTTTTTTTTATGTAAGCTACTTGGATAGTAGTAAAAATTAATTTTTATCAATCACTTGCTACGATAATCAACAGATGAAGAAATTTTTGCAATGCCTACTGCTGCCCAGCTAGAGAGTCTATACCGCATCGCTTATCAACTTACGTATGTTATGCTTCAATCTATACATCTTGTTTGTGTTGATAATCGAACTCGCAACGTGTATTTATTAGCTGGCTATAGCGAAGAATTAGAGTTTCAAATTCTACCCAACGGGGAGTTTGCTGATGAGCCGCGTTAACTATGATGCAATGTCTAATGCTGAGTTAAGAGAGTATTTTCTCAAACATCGTAAAGATGACGCTGCATTTCAAGTGTATTTAAACAGAATTAACCAACGTCCACTCAGAATTATTGCATCTCCTAACGACCCTGATTTTGATGAAAAGGTTCAGTTAGCTATTCGTCAAAAGTTAGAAGCTGCAAGAAATGGCAGCAACCAGCCGTCTAACACACCATTGGAACCGAAAGACGAATCCATCATTACACTGAACGACACTGAACTGGATAACCATGACTGATAACGTGCAGAATAACATTCTCAATGAGTATGATAATAGCCTGATAATACTCAATAAACTTGAAACAAAGGTAAAAGAACTTTTAAAGGATCTTTTAGAACCAAATAAAGCAAATATTCATACTATAAGTTCAAGAATAAAATCAAAGGATAGCCTTAGCAAAAAAATAGAGCGTAAAAACAAGTACTCTTATTTAAGAGATATAACTGATATCGTTGGTTGTCGAGTTATCACCCTTTATTCTGATACTGTTGATGAAGTTGCAAAAATTATTGAATCTGAATTTAAGATAGATGAGAAAAATTCTATTGATAAAAGAAAAGCTTTAGAACCCAATAGATTTGGCTATCTTTCACTTCATTATGTAGCTTCTTTGTGTGATATCCGAGGTCAGTTACCTGAAAATACTTCAGTTGCTGATTTTCGTTTTGAAATACAAATTCGTTCAATTCTTCAACATGCTTGGGCTGAGATAGAACACGACCTTGGATACAAAAGCAAAAATTCACCTCCACAACCAATTCAGCGAAGATTTTACCGTCTTGCCGGACTTCTCGAAACAGCTGATGAGGAATTCAAAAATCTTCGTAACGAAATTGAGAAGTACAAAGGTCAGGTCGAAGATAGTATAAATGAAAATAATTTGAACAATGTAAGAATTGATATAGAGTCAATTAAGGAATTTATACAAAGAGAACCTTTGGTTAAACAAATAAGTAAAACTATATCTAGCAGAATAAATGTACGTCTCTACGAAAATCAAGGTGTTGAATCAGATATAATTGAACGACTATTTTTTTCGGGTTTCTCTACTCTTGAGGAAATCAAAAGGGATTTAGAACAATATAGAGACCAAATTATAGATTTTGCTGTGTTATGGATTAGTGAAAGCAATAGAAATAACTTTGGCTTTATTACTTGTGAAGTAGCATTCATATATCTTTGTTATGTCAAATTAGCTTTGATAGGGAATGTGGATGATATAATAGAGCGCCTTCAGTTTTTTCCTCTTAATATAGGTACTGAAGAACAATTCAAAAAACTTGCTGCTCGGATATTGAAAACGTATGAAGAAATCAATGTGCCAAATTGATGATTTTATGCAATTAAATTGCATAAAATACAATTTTGTCTTTGTATGGAATTTTTAATAGAAGATGAATAAAAGTAGAATTAAGTTGCTGGATGTAGTAGCACTGATAGTTGATCTACCTGAATACAATCTCTGGCGCGGTCAAGTTGGTACAGTAGTCGAATTACTAGCTGGCGGTGCTGTGTTTGAGGTTGAATTTAGCGATGCCTGCGGCGGGCTACGCCTACGCCACGGCCGCACATACGAATCTATCGGTTTACGCCCAGAGCAAATTATGGTGTTACATTTTGAGCCAGCATCCCCTGATTCAATACCAGAAATGGTGACAGCCTAAGCGATCGCATCCAGAGCGATCGCAGCACTAAAATAAAAAATACAGCAGATTTAAAGTTGCTCAATTACGAACTATGAATATAATGCGATCGCTTAACTTACCACTTTAGCTTTTGGTGCAGGTGCGCCACGCAGCATTCCTTCTGTGCTGAGGTCTTCATCGATGTCTTCCCAATGAATCCCATAACCACCGCCGCAAGTTTCCCATTTTAATCTTTGTTCAAGCGTAGCATTGAGGAGCCTGGGATACCAAACTAATGGCACTGTGATTGTTCGCCCATCCATTAAGTCAACACTGATAGTTTCATCGGTAAAGCGGACATCTTTAACTCTCTCATCCGCCCGAATTGCCAAAATACCCATCCCAAGCCTCCAAAAGTTTTGCTTGATTTTCTTGTACTAACACTTCTAATTTTCGCAGTTCTTTAGGACTGAAGCCAATGCTACTTGATAAACTCACTTGCTCAAGCCAAAATTTAGCTGTTGAGTCATCCCGATCTATATGAATGTGGGGTGGCTCATTAGGTTCATGACTGTAAGAGTAAAATCGGTAAGCACCAATTCTTAAAATTGTCGGCATATTTCAACGCTACACCAACGCATCTCTCAAATCAGCCTTTTTGAAAATTAGTTTACCAAAGGCGATCGCACATAAAAAACTAGACATTAACTAGCTGCTACACCCAATAGCTAATTCTTTGGCTAAATTTGATGATTGTTACCAATTGTAGATACAATGTAATTACTATTTGTTTTCAAAGCAACTTAAATATGGGGGCAGCTATTAGAACTCGAATTGTGAAAATTGGTAATTCCCAAGGTATTCGTATTCCCAAACCTTTGTTAGAGCAAAGCGGTATTCAGACAGAGGTTGAAATCGAAGTTCATAACGATCGTTTAATTGTTCGTGCAGCACCAAAATTACGAGTTGGGTGGGACGAAGCTTTTGCAACAATGGCAGAACAACAGGATGATGTTCTGCTAGATGAGGCTAATACAACCAACTGGGATGAGTCGGAATGGCAGTGGTAGTCAAGCGTTTTGATGTTTTTTTAGTTAATCTCGATCCCACTGTTGGGAGTGAAATCCAAAAAACGCGCCCCTGTGTAGTAATTTCGCCAGATGAGATGAATCGGCATATTTCTACTGTTATCGTTGCTCCCATGACTACGAAGGGTCAGGCATATCCTACACGCATAGCCTGTGAGTTTCAAGGCAAAGATGGGCAGATTGTCCTAGATCGAATACGCACAGTGGATAAAGCTACATTAGTTAAACTGCTTGGTCAAATTAGCGACCATGAACAAAAATTAGTTATCGATACCTTAGCTGAAATGTTTGCAGAATAAACTACTTTAAACCTCAGTACAGCAGATATCTTTAAACACTTTTTAGTGCTGATTTTGACTATTATCTCAAAAGGTTTAGAACTGCGATCGCACACCCTACCATTTTGCTGTCGGGCTACCTACGCTGAATTTCACCTCAGCGATCGCCAAGCTTAATGATAATGATAAAGTTTTTCAATAAATTTGTATTTTTGTAACTCCTTTGGCTAGCTATAGCACCTCGAAATGTTTATTTTGAGGACTTTTGCTACTTACCTAGCAAACTGAATTATTACCTTGACTAATCAAAGAGGTTAAGAGAGACTAACTAAAGACTGATGTGTGTGATAGCAAAATTAATAATTTTTGTAAAGATTCTGAGATATATATATTGAAAGATGGAACATTGGTTAACAAATGGCAAGTTTGTATCTAAGTAAAAATGTTCCGATGGCTATATTTGTAGCCTTCTGCTAAGGCAGTAGAATTCAAATGTACTTATCGTGGTTGGCCAAGAGAATGGAGACATTAGAGTTCATAATCTATCCAGATGGTCGGGTACAAGAAAAAGTCACTGGCATTGTGGGTGCTTCTTGCGCTGAGGTTACAGCAGCAATAGAGGCGCAGCTGGGGCAAGTACTTAAGCATGAGCCAACCTCAGAATACTTCGCCGCCAAGGTGCAGCAATCGAACGTGGCGAATACCCAAAACACTTACAGCGATTGGTAAGTTTTCACAGTAGTTTAGTCTCATTTAATTCAAACCACCATGTCACACTTTAGCCAAATTAAGACTCAAATCCGTAACCTTGATTCTTTGAAAGATGCTCTGACTGAATTAGGCATAGACTGGAAGCCAGGCCCTCGTGAAGTACGCGGTTATCGCGGCCAAACTCATCCTGCGGAAGTTAGCATTGAGCAGGAAAATGGCTACGACATCGGCTTTAAATGGAATGGCAAAGAATACGAACTGGTGGCAGACTTGCAATATTGGCAACAAAATCTTTCTGTGGATGGATTTTTGCGCCAGGTAACACAGCGTTATGCTTACCAAACAGTGATGAAAGAAACTGCTCGTGTTGGCTTTCAAGTCGCTGAAGAACAAAAAAATGAAGATGGTTCAATTCGCCTGGTAGTACAACGCTGGAGTGCGTAATGGCTGATTTTCTGCCGTCGCCGGAAGAACAACAACAAGACAACCGTTCCGGTTTGGAACCAGAATTAGGGGGTTTTTTGCGGGATGCCCCAGAACGTTCTGGTTTAGAGCCGGAATTGGGCGGTATGCTTCGCCAAAGGGGTGTTTATGTTGACGAAATCACCTGTATTGGTTGTAAGCACTGCGCCCATGTTGCGCGTAACACCTTTTACATTGAAGCAGATTATGGGCGATCGCGAGTAATTCGCCAAGATGGGGACGCCGAAGAACTTATCCAAGAAGCAATTGACACTTGTCCGGTTGATTGCATCCATTGGGTTGATTACACTGAACTCAAAAAGTTAGAAGAAGAGCGCAAATATCAGGTAATTCCTGTAGTAGGTTATCCGGTAGAACAGGCTGTGGCTGCTAGCGAACGGCGACGTAAAAAGCAAAAATTAAGGAGTAAGAAATCCCGTTATTAAGATAAAAAATTTAAACGAATATGACAAAGGACTGATAGATTCAGTCCTTTTATTTTTATAGTATTGCATAATTGAGAATAAAGAATTGGAATGAATATTGTTGTTTGATATTCTGAAAATAGCTTTTTGAGCGAATCTTTTTAATCCAAAATATACAGCTTATTTTAGTAAATCAAATACACGGGTAGGGGCACAAAAATATTGTTTGTGCCCTTACAATTCTCTGTATCTAACGAAGTTGCAATTTCCTGTAAAATCCAGAATATAAAATTCCTCTAATTCTCTTTATTTGAAATTTAGAGGATCGTGTTGTGAAAGCAATTTTTCTACCTTTGCCTCGTCGATTCTAGCGGTTAGTTTTCTAGTTTCGTGCAAGTCTCTAGTAGTCTTTGCTAAGGTGAAAGTTGAGCCAACAGAAAAAGCCAAACCCATACCCATAAACCCTTTTACCCAGCTATCCACTGGCAAATTCACAATACCAAAGGTAGTCATAGAAATAGAAAGTAGAAAAGCTGCCCATGTTTGAATAATCCAAGCTAGACTGTCTTTTTGAGTACCATTTGTTTGCATATTCCCTACCTTATTACTTGAGTAATTGTTAGCAACTTTTGAAAAATAATTCAAAATCCATAATTAATTTTAAAACATATTTTTTACCTCTTACCTACAATGGAAGGGGGTGTAATTAGGTTTTGTCCAACTCATATTAGAGTTTTCAAACTTGTATTTGTAGTTTTTGTTGGGATAATTCTTATTAAGAATAATTCTATTGATTGCTAAGTTTACTGATATCAATATTCAGACCAGTTTGCTAACTGGACTCAAAAAGCCTAGCTTCAAAGCAATTAGAGCAAACAAAAACTGGCACAAAGTTTGTACCAGTTACATAAGTGTCAACCAACGGATAAATTTACTTACTCATCTGGAAAAGTCTGTACCTTGCCATCAGGACTGAGAACAACTCGAATTCTGACATTTTGTCCGCGGGTATTGGCGGAAACGAAAGGTTGACCGACTTGTGGCATCCCAGCGCTATCAACGTATTCTCTTGCTGCTTTATTCAGGGGAAAAATTCGTTCAACTGTGCCGTCAACACTGACTATCAAACTGTATTCTAGTGTTTGTCCCAATCCCGTAGGTGGTTGCCAGCGCTTTGTAAGATATTCTCTGGCTTCTGCTACCTGAGGTGTATCAAATAATGTACCGGTTGCCACTTGTCTGGATGTGGGGGCTTTGCTTCCGTCCCCTAATTGATCGATAAATGGATTACTAGTAGGAGTTCCAGAGGCGGGCTGTTCTGAAGAGGGTTTATTTACAGGAGAAGCTGCCTGTAGGGCACTGATTGTTTCGTCCAGTTGTTGTGAGGTTAATGGGGAAGTTTGGGAGGGGATATTACCACGGTTGCTATTGGGTATGGTGGCAACAGAGGGGGGAACTACTGGCGAGATGTTGGGTGAGAAGTTGGGTGTATTAGAAGATAGGCTGGGGGGGAAATTCCGTCTCTTCGGGAGAGCATCTGCTTGGGGATTTGGGGCTGTGAGATTCTGTCCCAAATTTGGTAATATGGCAATTTCCTGTCCGGGGATTTTGCTGGACGGTGCGATAGCTGAATTATTTGGTAAGGTTGGAGTCTTACCCAAAGTTGTAGGAGGTATAGCCAGTGAATTGTTGGGCAATACAGGTGGTGTCGTAGTCAAACTAGAACCAGTGGTTGTTAGCGGTGTTTGGGGCAAACTAGACGCCGGGGGTGGAGGTGTGGAACCGAGCAAATTATCTGCTGGGGTGGTGATTCCAGGCTGGGGTGCGGGAAAGGTTAGAGTGGGTGAAGGTTGTAGCGCAGTCTTAACCTGTGTCGGGTCTGCTGTTTTGGCTGTCTGTTGTTTTTGCCTGATGTTGTTAGCATATTGCCAGGTAACTGGTAAAAAACCGATGGCTAATACTAATACTGCGGCAATAGGCGCCCAAGCGGGGAAGCTCATATCTGAACTCCTAGTGTTAAGAGTTGGGAGTGCCATAACATCGGTTGAGTATTCATCTAAAGCAGTTGCCAAATCGAATAGTTGCAACAAACTTAGTTGAATCACTGGGCCGGATGTTTGGTTGGCGAGAGAACCAAGAAATAGATTGTGAGTTAAATAGCTGCTGGGTTCTAAATATATATTTGCGCCTGGAACTTGGGTATTAAAAGAATTTAATGTTTTTGTTGATAACTCTAATTCTGGTTCATCCAGTACCGCGCTTGATTCTTGGTTACCTGAGAAACGAACCCAAAAGGTTTCTGGAGACTGTTGGAGGAATTGCTGTACATAGCTGGTGACTGCATCACACAAAGCTTCTAGTTGGTTGCGATCGCCTCGAATAGGAACTCTGTGTTCTTCTGGGAGTCGGGGATCGTCAAAACGTAGCTCAAAGCTTAGCTGCTTGAGGACAGTTCTTCCCGTCCAACGAGACAAAGGCGAGCTTTGTGCGAATACTTCTAGCGTACAAGTAGGAGGTGTGTAGCGACGAATCACAGTATTTGATAGAGGCATGGCAGGAACAGCAAGGAAGACTATTTGGGATTTTGCGTTCGCGTAGCGTGTCGGAGACAAAAGTTGAGTCAGTTGCTTGCAAATAAAAGTTGTGACTTATAACTCTGTTCGATTCTTTTTTTGTGCAAACTGATGTGCAAAGAAGAACCAATGTTGATAGCGCATTGCCCAAGGGCTAGCGATCGTCAAACATGTTTCTTGACCTAGCAAACTTAATATCGGCGGATTTCGGTTGAGGAATCTCAAAAGTCAAATTTAAAATTTTGTAGAACGGTCTATAAGTGCTAGCCAAAGACGGCGATGCCCACCTGGGGCACTGTAAAAAAGTAAATCTACAAGCAGTTTTAGTGCCAGGTTGGTAAGTAAATCTGTTGAGATTTGCTCGTCCTCTTCCATCCGCTCTTGGTAAGTGTTGCAAAAAGCATCAATATAGTCTCCAAGTAAAGCAGCCTGGTGAGGTTCCCGGTTACTTTCTGCCATTTGTTCTAACAAACCAACAGCCCGGCGAATCAATTCCTGGTGCTGTTTGGCTAGGTAGCAGGTGATAAGAACAAGCGATCGCGCTTCTTCTATATCTAGCTTTTTTCGCCCTCCTTGACCTTTGCGTAGCGGATTTGATTGGCGCAGTCGCCATAAAGCTACGCGGTCTGGCACTCTTGACTCTAAATTCAAATCAGTTGCCGCCGAAAGCATAGCCTCAGAACCAATCCCAGTTAAGGTTTCTAGCGCCAACAGCACCAAGTCTAATTGGGTTTTGATATTGTCCCATTGAACTGTGTTTGGGGCTGGAAGCTTGATTAAATCCTCCCACTGGGCATTTGGAGTGGCTGAGTTGGTGGCCGAGTGCATAACTTTTAGCATAGGTGATCAAGCTGATGGGGAATGGTGCTGTTACCCATTTTGAAACCAGACTCTCAAGAATTAAAGTTGGTTTCCTAAAGCTAGAAGCCAGAGGCTCGATCTAGCTTTTATTTTTGTAGTCACAGCATGTATCTTTGTCCTACTCTAGATGAAAATTAATTTTCTACAAAGTAGAAAATTATTAATCCCAGTTAAGGTTTACCCAATTTTTGTTGCTAGCTCAGTACAAAAGTATAAATAATGTAAGAATACTCATCGCTATTCACTGCTGGTCAATTATGTAGAATAACCAATAATATTTCCATGCGTTACGATTTGGAATTGCTCGATTCTTATGAATTGATATTAGTGTGCTTATATTTACTACACAAATCTTTCATAAATTTGCCATACTATTTTCTCGACCATTACTTTGTCCTTGCGGCAAAATCAAAGTTAGGCCATTCTACAGTGACGAAAACAACGATCGCACTCGTTTTCTTCAATTGTCGTGTAGTTTTGCGTCATTAATATCAATGACGAATCAGTAATGACTAATTTCTCTGAAATCAGACAAACTTGGAAGTACATGTTGTTAGTTTCAATGGAGCTAAGCGGATTCGAACCGCTGACCCCCTCAATGCCATTGAGGTGCTCTACCAACTGAGCTATAACCCCTTAAATGCCTTGACTAGATTAGCCTAGTCGTTGCTGCCTTGTCAAGCTTGTAATATTAAATTTTAATTATCTCTCATATTACTGAGCAATGCTTAAGATACTTGCAACAAATAAGCCATACAGTGGCCCATTAAAAAGTAAACTACTAGCATAGCAGCTGCCGCCAATGCGACCAATGTACCAGCTAACATCAAAGAGAATTCCTTATTCTCGTAGGCTCTTTCCATCAGATGTAGCGACCATGCAACCAGGGCTACATCAAAAATTAAAATAGGAAGCAACATATTTCTTAATATTTATTAATAGATGTAAACTAATATTAACATCCTTTCGTGGAAGTGTGTCTAACTAGAGATAGATGCAATTAATAGACAAATAGCTACTGATTAAAAGGAACGTACTGGCAGTTGGCGATCGCGCAAATAATTTTTGATTTGAGCTACGCTTAGTTGACCGTAATGTAAGAGCGATGCCAGTAGTGCTGCTTCGGCTTTACCTTGGGTTAGGGCTTCATATATGTGTTCGCAATTACCTGCCCCACCAGAAGCAATGACTGGAATTTCCACAAGCTCAGCAATTGTCCGGGTTAACTCTAGGTCATATCCGGCTTGGGTTCCATCAGCATCCATACTTGTGATTAGCAGTTCTCCGGCCCCCCGTTTTTCAACTTCTTGTGCCCAAAGTAGGGCATCTAAGCCTGTATTTTCCCTGCCACCGCGTACATAAACATCCCAACCTGGGTTTTCTGGGTTAACTCTGCGTCTGGCATCAATAGCAACAACTATGCATTGATTACCAAAGCGATCGCTTGCCCGATTAATCAAGTCTGGTTCACGCACTGCCGCAGAATTAATACTAACCTTGTCTGCTCCAGCTCGTAACAAAGCTTTAACATTTTCTAAGGATTGAATACCCCCACCCACAGTCAATGGAATGAAGACTTGTTCAGCAGTGCGGTAAACAACATCTAAAATAGTAGCTCGGTCTTCATGAGTGGCTGTAATATCCAGAAATACTAACTCATCAGCACCGGCTTCGTTGTAAACCTTTGCCAGTTCTACAGGATCGCCTGCATCTTGCAGGTTAACAAAATTAACTCCTTTTACAACCCGTCCCGCCTTCACATCTAAGCACGGTAAGATTCTTTTAGATAACATAGTAATTTTTGTACTTCTAGGTAATTGACCGGAATTTAAATTTTAAATTGGCGCGGGTATTCGCAAACGAAAATTTTCACAAGTATGGGGAATGGGGCATGGAAAGAGGACAAGGAAGACAAGGGGGACAAGGTAGGAATCTTTCTCTCCGAAGTTCTGAGCGCCGGAAACCGGCGCTCAGACTTCTCTCCTTGTCTCCCTTGTCTCCCCATCTCCCCAGTCCCCAGTCCCCAGTCCCCAGTCCCCTAAAAAGTAGACAGCTGAATTATGGCGATAATCTCCTCGAAAAAACAGCCTCCAGAACCCAACGGAGAACCAAAACAGCGTCGGGAATCGGCGAAAGCAGCATCCACGAACAATATTTTGCAACCTGAAGCTGCTATTGATGAACAAGACAGGCAGGAAGAAAGTATTAGACCGCAGCGATTTGCCGATTACATTGGGCAAAAAGATTTAAAGGATGTATTAGACATTGCCATCAAAGCAGCTAAGTCTCGTGGTGAGGTGCTGGATCACTTATTGCTGTATGGGCCGCCAGGATTGGGTAAAACCACAATGGCAATGATTTTAGCATCGGAAATGGGGGTTAATTACAAAATTACTAGCGCGCCAGCCCTGGAACGTCCACGAGATATTGTCGGGCTACTGGTAAACATGAAGCCAGGTGACATTTTATTTGTAGATGAAATTCATCGCCTCTCCCGAATGACAGAAGAAATTCTCTATCCGGCGATGGAAGATTATCGGTTAGATATTACTATTGGTAAAGGTTCGAGCGCTCGGATCAGAAGTTTGCCGCTGTCAAAATTTACCCTAGTGGGAGCTACAACCCGCGTAGGTGCTTTAACTTCACCACTGCGCGATCGCTTCGGCTTAGTTCAAAAGTTACGATTTTATGAAGTTGATGAACTGAGTAAAATTGTACTGCGAAGTGCAGAATTACTTAAAACTCCAGTTACAGAAGATGGTGCCGCAGAAATAGCCCGGCGATCGCGTGGAACACCACGTATAGCCAATAGACTACTCAAGCGAGTACGTGATTATGCACAAGTAAAGTTATCTGGAGAGATTAACGAAAGCGTTGCATCTGAAGCATTGCAACTATTCCAAGTAGATCCTTGTGGTTTAGATTGGACAGACCGCCAGATGCTGAGTGTAATTATTGAACAATTTAACGGCGGGCCAGTGGGGTTAGAAACAATGGCAGCCGCAACAGGTGAAGATACCCAAACAATTGAAGAAGTGTACGAACCTTACCTGATGCAAATTGGCTATTTAACCAGAACTCCCCGTGGCAGAATGGCGACAAAAGCAGCATACAAACATTTGGGATTTACGCCGCCTAGCGAACAATTGTCGTTATTGTAATTACGATAAATTGGGCATTGGGCATTGGGCATTGGGCATTAGGAGTGAAGAGTTAGGAGTTATTCTCCCCCTGCCTCCCCTGCCTCCCCTACTTCCCCTGCTTCCTTATCCCCATGCCCTATGCCCCATGTCCACTCACTTACGGTAAATCCAGATGATGAAGTTGATTTGTATTTTTCTCAGTTTGTTACTTGTGTTTGGTTGGGGTACACCAGCGATCGCACAATCTCAATTGCCAAGCGTTACTCAAGAGCAATTAAAACAAGGTGATGAGTGGGCAAATCAGGCTTTTGTCGCTACAAATAAGGGTGATTTTGCCACAGCTGAAACATATTGGACAAAGATTATTGAGCAATTTCCCACCAATGCGGGGGCGTGGAGTAATCGAGGAAATTCGCGGGTAAGTCAGAACAAATTACAAGAGGCGCTGGGTGATTATAACAAAGCCATAGAACTTGCTCCAAATGTTACAGATCCTTATTTGAATAGGGGTGCAGCGTTGGAAGGTTTGGGAAAATGGGATTCGGCGATCGCAGATTATAATCGTGTCTTAGAACTCGATCCTAACGATGCAATGGCATATAACAATCGCGGTAATGCCGAAGGTGGTTTAGGAAAATGGGATTTGGCGATCGCTGACTACAAAAAATCAGTGGAAATTGCTCCCAATTTTGCCTTCGCCCGCGCTAACTACGCCCTCGCTCTTTATGAAACTGGTCAAATAGACCAAGCAATCCGAGAAATGCAAAATATCGTCCGCAAATATCCCAAATTTGCCGATATGCGTGCCGCCCTCACAGCTGCTTACTGGGTGAATGGAAAACAAGGGGAAGCCGAAAGTAACTGGGTAGCAGCTTATGGACTGGATAGCCGTTATAAAGACATCAACTGGGTAAAAAATATCCGTCGTTGGCCTGCGAGTCTGGTGGTGGCTTTAGATAAGTTCTTAAAACTCCAGTAGGCAATTTAAAGTCAATAAAATTCCGTTTTTTTTGCTTTTATGTGCTGTTTTCTGGTATACATCATTGTAATTAACCAGAAGCAGGAATTATGACTCATTTTGGCCTGATTTGTCCAGCATCAACTGGCCATCTCAATACTATGCTTCCCCTTGGTAAAGAACTACAAAATCGGGGTCATAACGTTACTTTATTTGGCTTTTGTGATGCTCAACCACAGACACTAGCGGCAGGATTAGAATTTAGAGCGATCGGTGAATCTGAATTTCCTTTTGGGAACAGGACAAAATCCTTGGCTAAGTTAGGCCAAATGAGTGGACGTGCAGCATTGCAATACACCGTCAATCTCCTCAAAGAAGGGGCAGATGTTCTACTCCGGGATACACCGCGAGCAATAAAAGAAGCGGGGGTGGAGGCACTTTTAGTAGATCAAGTAACGCCAGAGGGTGGAACTGTTGCAGAACTTTTAGGACTTCCCTTTATTACCGTTTGCAGTGCTGTAGTACTTAATCGAGAAGAGAGTCTCCCCCCATTTATGACAAACTGGGGCTATAACCTAGCATGGTGGGCACAACTACGTAACAGAGTGGGTTATAAGTTGTTGGATAGGATTGCCAAACCCATTAGAGAGGTAATAAATGGCTATCGCCGAGAGTGGAACTTACCGCCACACTTTACTGCCAATGAAAGCTATTCCCCACTAGCACAAATTAGTCAACAACCTGCCGAATTGGAATTCCCCAGACAGAATTTGCCCAAGTGGTTTCATTTTACAGGCCCTTATCATAGTCAAACTGGTCGGCAAGTTCCTGATTTTCCCTATGAAAAATTAACCGGGCAACCATTAATTTACGCTTCAATGGGGACTGTACAAAATCGTCTACTAGGAATTTTCAAATCCATTGCAGAAGGTTGTAATGATTTGGATGCCCAACTAGTAATTTCGTTGGGTGGTTCTACAAGTCCAGAATCTTTGGGAAGTTTGCCAGGAAATCCTTTAGTTGTTGGTTATGCGCCTCAGTTAGAATTGCTGCAAAAAGCCAATCTCACCATTACCCATGCGGGGATGAATACTACTTTGGAGTCCTTAAACAATGGAGTACCAATGGTTGCCATTCCCGTTGCTAACGACCAACCAGGAATAGCAGCCCGTATCGCTTGGGCTGGGGCTGGCGAGGCCGTACCCCTGAGTCGTGCAAATGTTCCGAAGTTGCGAACTGCTATCCAAAAGGTGTTAACGCAAGATTCTTACAAAAAGAATGCTTTGAGACTACAACAAGCAATTCAACAAGCCGGAGGTGTGAATCGAGCCATTGATATTGTTGAACAGGCTGTATCTACAGGTAAGCCTGTCTTGTCTCAAACTTGATTATTACCTCAAAACATAAATATTCATGCCAGATTTAATTAGTGAAACTGTGCTTCCTAACGGAGTGAAAATATTTTCCTTACGCGAAGAAGAAGTACCTATTCTTTATGAACAAATCCAGGAATACTTCAAGAATGGCATAGAGTTGCACGAAGGCGACACTATTTTTGATGTGGGAGCCAATATTGGTTTATTTACACTCTGGGTATATTGGCAATGTCAGAAAAATGTTAACATCTATGCGTTCGAGCCGATCCCGGCAATTTTTGATGTTTTACATGCTAACGCCCAACGTTTTGATCCACAAAAACTCAGAGTATTTCCGTGTGGACTCTCAAGACAGTCAATGAGTATAAACTTTGCTTACTATCCCAATGCTACACCTTTATCTAATGCATACCCAGAAGAGTCAAAGGAGGATCGAGAGCAATTAAAGAAAACTGTGCTTAAAAATCTTAAAAACGCACCTCTATCCGTTCGTTGGCTTCGTTGGCTTCCTCAATTTCTTCAATCGCTCATTCTCGACCGTAAATTAGAAACAGTTTTTCAAATAGAACAAGTTAATTGTCAATTGAGAACTGTATCAGAAATAATCCGAGATTATAATATTCACCAAATTGATTTGCTGAAAGTGGATGTCGAGAAAAGCGAGTTAGATGTTTTGTTGGGCATACAACCACCTGATTGGAAAAAGATCAAGCAGGTAGTTGCGGAAATTCATGATTTTGATGGCAGAGTTGAGAAAATTACAAATTTACTCAAAGAACACGGATTGAGCAAGATTACAGTAGAGCAAGAAGCTATTTTCAAGGGTTCCAAGATTTTCAATTTGTATGCATTGCGCTAGAAATCAGGCAAGGGTTTTAAGTCTTTTATTAAACGTAGGCGAATTTCGGTCACAGTGTATTAATACAGAGTGACTTTCATTCTCTCTTGGACAATTTTTCTTCAATTACTACTAATAACAATATTCCCAATCATACCCGCTTCTGTATGTCCAGCTATTGGACAACGTAAACCATAAATGCCAGATTTCAGAGGCACAAATACCCATTCTGCCTCGCCACCCGGCTTAAGTTCTATTTCGTGAATTGCTCCTTTAATTTCCACTTTCCCTGCTTCAACTTTTTGTGTCCAGATACCATCGGCAAAATCTTTAGCAGTAAAATAATGTTTCAGTTGGCTGGGATTAGTTAGCCGTAAATCATAGCGTTTGCCAGCCAGCAATTCCAGATGATTTGGTTCAAATTTGAGTTCGTTAGCTGCATTACCCAAGCTAACTGTAATTTCTGTAGCTGGTTGCTTGAGTAAATCGCTTGACAAATTAGCTGCAACTGCTGGAGTTGCATTGATGAAATTCAAGCACAAGAACAAAGTTAATATTACGTAGTTCCGCCGTGGCGCTTGTAGGCAAGCTGAAGCAGTGACAGCCAGAATTTTTGTTAAAAATTGGTATAAATATTTGCAAACTTTCATTGGTAGTTGTTAAAGGTAAAGGGCTGATTACTTAATACTTTGCTTTGCCAAGACAACAGGCCCAGCAGTAACAACTACAATTTTATCTGGGTGGATTAACTCTCGCGCTGCTTGATTGACTTCCTCAAGGGTGACTTGCTGGATTTTTTGACTCAAGGAGTGCAATTCTATTCGGTCTAGTCTGTAGACTTCATTCATCAGAATTGTATCTGTTAATTCCTCTGGGTTTGCTAGGGAAACATTATAGTTGCCAATGAGGGTGCGTTTAGCTGTTTCTACTTCTAGGGCAGTCACGCCTCGTTCATGGATTTGTTGTAGTATTTGGCGGGTACTGGCGATCGCTTTGGTATTATCTTCAGGACTAGTTTGCATTTCTATTAAAAATGTCCCCGCATTTTTACCGACTAGGAAGTAGCTATAAATTCCATAGCTCAAACCTTGGCGATCGCGCACTTCTGTTCCTAGTCTACTTGATAGGGTATCGCCTCCCAAAATTTGATTCAACACCAAAACTGCATAAAACCGAGGATCGTAACGGTTAATACTGGTATGACCTATATAAGTCACAGCTTGAGCTTTACCTGCTAAAACTCGGTTAACACTGACTATTTTTTCTGGCAGTGGCACTGTAGGATATTTTAATGTCGGTGGTTCGCCGCTAACTTGCCAGTCAGCAAATTTCGATTCGATGAGCGATCGCACTGACTCTACCTCAAAATCTCCCACTAGTACTAGCACCATTGTGTCAGGACGATAATGTTTGGCTTTGAAATCAATAACATCCTGGCGTTTAATCCGCTGTAAACTCTTCTCTGTAGGAAAGGTGTTTAGGGGATGTTTTTGCGGATAAATTGACTGAATAAATATTCTTCTAGCTACTTCTGACGGTTCATCTAATTCTATTTGTAAGTCGGTTAAAGTTTGTTGGCGATGTAGTTCTAATTCTTTGACTGGAAATGTACTATTTTTTAGTACATCCGCCAAGATTTCGATGAGTATCGGTAAGTCTGGTGCTAAACTATCACCCTCAATCTGCACACCTTCAGGGTAGGCATGAAAGTCCAGACTTGCGCCTCGTTCTGCCAAGGTTTTGGCAATTGTTAAGGCATCCTTAGTTTTTGTGCCACTAAGCAAATTTTCTGCTACAAAAGCAGCCAGTCCAGCTTGCTCATCTGAATCAAATTCCGTCCCGGCTTGAATGTAGCCGCTCAAGGTAACGGTGGGAGTGCTACGATCGCTTAGCAGCAATAGCCGCAGTTCGTTGGAAAATTGGAATTGCTGTGGTAAAGTTTGGACGATGGCATCTGTTACCAAATCCACATTTGGTAAGTACTTCACCACTTCAGTAACAAGTACAGGTGCTACAGCAGAGAAATTTTCCGTAGTTTGGGTTAAATCTGGTTTGTGACCAACTTCTGTTGTTTGCTTGTGAGTTGGTTCAAAAAAGCCGACTGTACGTGCTTCTTTTGTGAGATATTTATTAATTACAGCAACAACATCTGTTGGCTTCACCAAGCGAACAGCTGCTAAATAGCGGTCTGTATAGCGATAATCATCAGCAGTGGTTTCATCATGCCCTAATTGCATTCCTTGAGAAGTGATATCACGATTACTCAAAATTACATCTGCTGTTAATTGAGTTTTGGCTCGTTCCACTTCTTCTAATGTGACACCTTTTTTTGCTACATTGGCGATCGCACTACTCAGCACCGAGTCAATTTTTTTCAAATCTTGTTTAGATGCAGCCGTCACCAACACCTCATACCAGCCAAATTCCCGCAAACTGGTAACTGATGCTGTAACTTCACGAGCTAGACCTGATTCTACCAAAGCCTGGTAAAGACGAGAATTCCGCCCCTCAGTCAAAATATAATCCATCACATCCAGCGCTGGGACATCCGGTTGGTTCACATCTGGTAATGGATAAACCGCCTGTAACAAACGCCCTACTCCTGGTTCTCGCAATATTATGGGACTGGGGAGTGAGGGAAATGAAGGAGAAATAACTTTTGCCTCTTGCCTCTTGCCTCTTGCCTCTTGCCTATTTGCTAATTTCCCAAACACTTCTTTAACGATTTCCAAAGTATTTGCGGTTTGAAAATCTCCAACAATTACTAAGACGGCGTTATCGGGAGTGTAAAAATTGCGGTAATATTTTTCTACTTGCTCAAGTTCAAATTTTTCAACATCTGCCTTCATACCACCTACAGGCAATCCATAGGCATGATTGGGAAACATTGCTTGCATGACAGCCCGGTTGAGGCGATATTCTGGACTATTTTCGTAACCTTGCAGTTCCGAAATTACTACCCGCTTTTCACTTGCTAGTTGCTCTAATTCAATCTGGGAATTTTGCATTCTGTCCGCTTCCAGCACCAAAAGTGCTTTGAGCTTGCTTCGTTCCACAGTACCGTAATATGCAGTTTGGTCATAGCTCGTAAAAGCATTAGAATCGCTACCCAAAGCACTAAACAAACGTCCAAATTGAATCGGACGATTTTTTGTGCCTTTAAACATCATGTGTTCCAATTGGTGAGCAATACCATTGACTCCCGGTTCTTCGTTGCGCGAACCAATCTTATACCACACCTGCACCGTTACCACTGGCGCAGTATGCACTTCTTTGGTGAGGACAATTAGACCATTTTCCAGTACTGTCTTACGGACGTTTTCTGTCAGTGTTGAGGTCATTATTATTTTTGCTAGCAACCAAGACTTATAAATTTAGATTTTAGATTTAGAATTTATTTCTATTAAATAGCTTTGTGAATTTATCTGTCACACTTATTTTTTAAATTAGTATTATTTTGCAGGACGATATAAGTTTAATTCGGCAAATAAATCTCTTTCCTGGACAACACTAGAAAAAAATATATAAAAGCTCAAGCATAGTTTAATACATAAACCACCCATAAAACTCCCACATTGACAGACTTTTACAAGCCTATTGCCTTTTGCCTGCTATATTAGCAACAAAATTAATAAAAAAAGCTAAATTATGGAAGTTTTGCTAAAACGCGAATAAATTCTAAAGGTAAGCCATCAGTATCGGCGATAAAAGCAACTTCATAAATGCGATCGCCTATTTGCTGTTGTGTTGGTTCTAATAATACCTTTAACGGTTCCAATTCTTCTGTTTCTGAAACACGTTCTTGTAAATTTGTCAACCAGCTAGGTAAATTTGGTGTTATCTCAGTTAAGTCGAAAGACAGATGATAATATCCCACATAATGTTCATCAGCAAAAGCATCTGGGGCGGGTTTTGGTTCGGGAATTTGGATCAGTTCAATTCTGCCCCCCAATCCTTCCATCCAACAAGCTAGGGTGTAGCCTGTGGTAAACCGTTCTGAAATTGTAAACCCCAAATGTTCGTAGAAAGCGATCGCTCGATGAATATTCGCCGTCCGAATAGAAGCGTGGTGCATAACAAAAATTAAAAGTTAGGAGTTGTGAGTTAAGAGTTAGGAGTTGTGGGTTAGTAGTTTTGAGTTGTGAGTTAGTAGTTCTGAGTTGTTAATTCAATTTAACTTCTAACTATTAACTCCTAACTCCTAACTCCTAACTCTTAACTCCTAACTTTTAACTCCTAACTTTACTCAAATAACCTGAAATAAGGGTAGCGTACAGGGACGCCAGGTTCTTTTTCCAAGTCAAAATTAATAACTTCCCAGCAGGGATCTTCTGGGGGGTCAGGACTAAACTCTACCGGTAAACCGTAGAGTCGCGCGGCTGATGCTTCTGGCTGTCCAGACCGCCAAGGAGTACTGCGTTCCAAGTAGCCACTCATCAATTCCTGATAGCGTCGAGCAATAATTACTCGTGTTGCTCGATAGCCTTGGGTATACAGCTTGTCCAATGCTTCATGGATTTCAAACCGGATACCATCAGGATGAGTATGCTGTCTGTACCATTCATTATTCCACCTCCGCCAGTGACGCCCAGACTGTAAATGGATTAACTCTCCATTTTTCGGGTTAGCTTCAAAAGCGCCATGACGCGGACATAAATAGGTATCTGTTAGTGTCAACGCCGGAATAGTCTGGCGACAGTGGGGACACTGTATTTCAGGGCCAAATATTGGGTACTGCAAGCCTGGATTCATCATGAAGTGCGTACAAACATAATTTTGCTTTACCAGCACTAGGCACTAGTAGGTTGGGTTATACACTTCGACTCCGCCACTTTGGGATATTTCCTCACTGCTAACTTAACAAGTAAGTTCTGAGTTATAAGTTTTTAAGTTTTTCATGAAAAACTCTTCTGTAACTCAACACTCATTAGTACTTAGTTAAGCACTCAGCACTCTCTATTTAGAGGCTTGAAGCTGTGATATCCTGGTTTTGCAACCAGCCTCAAAGGTTGGAGTTTCTCCAGTGTTCCTGGGTACCATATTAATATTCTATCGTGTCTACCGCTTCTTACTGGACATCTGTCGATTTTTCTCAAGCTGCCTTCATTGCAAGCAACGCTGTTGTTATAGGTTCGGTAAATATAGCAGCAGGAGCAAGCATTTGGTATGGGGCAATAGTTAGAGGAGATGTTGAACGCATTGACATTGGCGAATGCACGAATATTCAGGATGGCGCAATTTTACATTGCGATCCTGGTTTTCCCACAATCATAGAAGATCGTGTCACCGTAGGGCATCGTGCTGTGGTACATTCTGCTTACATTGAGCGTGGAAGTTTGATTGGCATTGGCGCAGTAATTTTAGATGGTGTACGAGTGGGCGCTGGTAGCATTATTGGCGCTGGCGCAGTAGTCACTAAAAATATACCCCCCTTATCCCTGGTTGTCGGTATTCCTGGCAAAGTACAACGCCAAGTAACAGAAGTTGAAGCCGCAGAACTCATCGAACACGCCAAACGTTACGAAAAGTTAGCTTTAGTTCATGCAGGTAAAGGGACTGATATCGGGTTTGGTAAGCATTAGGGCATGGGGCATAGGGAGACAAGGGAGACAAGGGAGACAAGGGAGACAAGAAGAATAACTCAGTCAACAGTCAACAGTTAACACTCATCAGTCATCACTCACCATTGCCAATGCCCAATGCCCAATGCCCTATGCCCCATGCCCAATACCAATAATTTAAACATTCTTTACATATAAGCTAGGAAAAATTGCCCACTTCAGCTAAAAATAAAAATGAGAGCAGTTGACAAAACTTTAATTTCTTCTTAAAAGAGGGGTTCTAGATATGGATATCGATTTTCGTTTAGCGATCGTTTTAGCTCCAATTGCTATTGCCGCTGGCTGGGCAGTGTTTAATATTGGCGCTGCGGCTTTAAGACAAATTCAAGGCTTTTTGGATAGAGAAGCCTAACTTAGGCTTAATATCATTTCTTTTTAACCGACTGTTTCTTTTTATTAAGACAGTCGGTTTTATTGATATAGAGTATGGGGTATGGGGCATGGGGCATTGGGCATGGGAAGAAGACAAGAGGAAAGACTTATTCCATGTCTCCTTGTCCCCCCATCCCCCCATCTCCCCATCCCCTCATCCCCCACTCCCCTCCTTGTGGATATCGATTCTGTAATTCAACCTCTTCAACGCTTTGGTGTCCATCTCGGACTCGATCGCATTTTCAATCTCTTGGCGAATCTTGGCAATCCCCATCACCGTGTCCCAGTAATTCACGTTGCTGGTACTAATGGCAAAGGTTCAGTTTGCGCTTATCTTTCCTCGGTACTTACTGAGGCAGGTTATCGTACAGGGCGCTACACTTCGCCCCATTTAGTTGATTGGACGGAACGTATTTGTCTGAATGAACAACCAATTTCTTCTGAAGAATTAAACCAATTATTCCAACAAGTACAAGCGGCGATTCTTCCCAATGAACAATCGCCAACTCAATTTGAAGTAATTACCGCCGCAGCTTGGTTATATTTTGCCCAAGCTAAAGTTGATGTCGCAGTGGTAGAAGTGGGACTAGGGGGGCGCTTGGATGCTACGAATGTTTGCTTAGAACCTTTGGTTACGATTATTACTTCCATTAGCCGGGAACATTGGCAACAATTAGGCCCCACCGTTGCTGACATTGCCAGAGAAAAAGCAGGTATTCTTAAACCGGGGCGTCCTGTTGTAGTTGGACAATTGCCACCAGATGCCGAAGAAGTGGTGCGATCGCGTGCCTTAGAATTACAATGCCCAATTTTTACGCCTCAACCCGCCTGCCAAATCGCTACAGGTTGGGCGGAATATGAAACAATTGAAAATTCAAAATTTATAAAATATCCTTTGCCGTTAGCCGGACAAATTCAGTTAAATAATTCAGCTTTGGCTTTAGCTGCTTTAGAGATTCTCCAACAACAGGGGTGGCAGATTTCCCAAGCAGCCATAATTAACGGTATGGCGAAAACTAAATGGCCGGGGCGGATGCAATGGACTAGTTGGAAAAATCATAAATTACTAATTGATGGCGCCCATAACACAGCCGCAGCCGAAGTTCTGGCGCAGTATGTTGATAGCTTAGACGCAGTAAAACGCAAACCCGTAATTTGGATAATGGGAATGTTTGCTGATAAAGATCATGCCGATATTTTTACTGCTTTATTGCGCCCAGGCGATCGCCTTTTTTTAGTCCCAATACCAATAGAACCTTGGCCTGGTAGAACTTCCGCTAATTTAGACGAACTAGCCAATCTAGCTTACAACGTTTGTCCACAATTAAGCGATCGCCAAATACATCCAGACTTATTTACAGCCCTAGAAACCGCAACCTCAACCGCCACCAAAGAGGATTTAATCGTTGTGTGTGGTTCGCTTTATTTAGTCGGCGATTTTTTCTCAACTACCAAATATAATTTGTAAATCATAATTACGAATTTCTCGTAAATTCAAGGGTTAAAAACCCCAAATATTACACATAGTAAGTAGGTAGACATAATTAAATGTAAGATTGAAGCTTTGTTCGTAGTAAGCGATTTATCGCTCCTAACAGACGTTTTAAGGACTAAAGTTCATACTACGAACTTTAGTTTAATTGAGTCTTTCTACTTATCAGTTGAGTTGGGGTTTAAATCCCCGACTCTAACTGTCTTTAATGCTTGAATTTTGAATTTTGAATTGTTATCTGTTGTCCCACTGTTGCGCGGCATCTTCTACAGCTTTATCTACTGTTTTTTCGCCTAACATTGCTGCTTGCAAGTTTTCGTAAATTGCTTTTTGCAATTTATTAGAATCCTTCAAAGTAGGAGTTAATATTTCTGCTTGTTGTAATTGTTTGGCAGTGATAACTCGCGCTTTTTCTATGGTTGAAGCATTAGCTGGAACATCTTTAAAGTAGCTGTCAGACAATGCTTTGACTGTAGAAGGTAGAACATTTGCGGCTTTTGCAAAGGCTAACTGATTTTCGTCATTGGTGACAAATAAAGCAAACTTCACGGCGGCGTCTGGTTGTTTGCTGTCACGGGGAATAACTATGTTCATCACTGCGACATTTTTCTTACCTGTGTCGCCGGTGAGTTGGGGTGCTATTTGTGAAGCTTGAGCAATTTTCGGGGCATTATTAGCGATCGCTTTGAGAAACTCTGGCCCCGAAGCTAGAAAAGCTGTTTCTCCAGATTGGTATAAATCGATCGCGTGTCGATGTCCTTGGGTCAAAGCTTCTTTAGGCAGCAAACCTTTTTTATACAAGTCTACCCAATATTGAAACGCTGCTTTCCCTTGTGGCGAATTAAACGCGGCTTTACCTTGGTCATCTATTAAAGTTACTCCCATTTGCACAAAGGATTCCAGCACTTCTCCAGAATCTTGCGGTACAAATGTCACAAAAAAGGCATATTTCCCAGTCTTATCTTTAATTTGTTGCGCTGCTTGTGCTAATTCTGCGTAGGTTGTAGGTGATTTCTTTATACCTGCCTGTTTTAATAAATCGGTGTTATAAATGGTTAACCGTGTGGTGAGATACCAAGGAATTCCAAAACTCTTACCATTAAGCGTGCTTGCCTTCCAGATATTTGGTAGATAGGAGGAACGTACATCATTTGGAACCTTTGTGTCCAAATCTAACCAAGCATTTCGCCCCGCAAGTTGGGAAGCAAAACCGGGATTGAGGTTAACAACATCAGGTGGCGTTTTCCCGGAGACAGCTGTTAATATTTTGTTCTCCATTGCTGCCCAAGGTACATCAACCCAGTTAACCTTTATACCTTGATTTTGCGATTCAAAATTGGCAATCAGGCTTTTGAAGTAGTCAGTAAATTGAGGTTGCAGTTGCATCGTCCAAAACTCAACAGTTGCTACTCCTGAAGTAGTTTGTTTTGTATTTGTACCACCTGTACCACAACTTACAATCCAACTAGTTAACAAGCCAAGCAGTACCAAAGCAGTAAGTTGTTTAAATTTTCGCAATTGAATCATCTTCCCAGTATTTTTACGCTTGTTCGTGGTGAAAATCTTATGCAGAATTGACGAGATTATAGGGTAAATCAATTACCAGTAGTAGAGATAACTAGAGAATAGGGATGAAGGAGATGAGGGAGATAAGGGAGATGGGGAAGATGAGGAGATGGGGAAAATTTCAAACTCCTAACTCCTAACTCCTAACTCCTAACTCAACACTCACCATACCCAATCCCCAATCCTCAGTACCCAATTCAATTTAGCAGTCCAGCGGGCACAACTGTGGTGAAAAGCTTCAATAGTCTGTTTGGCAAATCAAATAAAGGGGTCGGCATTGAACTTGCTCCTGAACGAATAAATGTAGTTCAGCTACGCAAGCAGCGTCAAGGTTTGAAAATAGAAACCTTAACATCAGTAGCGGTTCCTGAAGGTATAGTTACTGATGGTCAAATCACCGACCCTCCAGCAATGGCGCAGTTAATTCAAGAAGCGCTAGCCCAAAGTAAAATCAAAGCTTCTCATGTTGCAACCGGTGTACCAGGGCGAGATTCTATCGTCCGTCTGATACCGGTGCCAGCAGAGTTAGATGACAAAGAACTGCGGGAAATGGTACTAAACCATGAAGCAGGTCTGTATTTACCCTATCCTCGTGAAGAAGCTGATGTAGATTATCAGAAACTTGGGTACTTTGTAGATGAAGATGGCATTGAAAAAGTACAGGTACTCTTAGTTGCCACCCGCAAGGAGGTAACAGATACCTATATCAGTACATTCGAGCAAGCAGGATTACAAATCGATGTTTTAGAAATTAACAGTTTTGCTCTCATTCGGACTATTCGCGACCAATTGCGACAATTTGGCCCGCAAGAAGCAGCAGTACTAGTTGATATCGAGTTCGACAGCACAGAAATTGCCATCATCGTTAACGGCGTACCGCAATTTTCCCGCACGGTACCCATAGGAACTTATCAAATGCAAACTGCCCTCGCTAGGGCAATGAGCTTACCTACATCACGAGATATGGAAATGTTATATGGGATGGTCATTACTCCGACTCCCATAGACGGCGGCAAAACTGGCGTCACCGAACTCAATCCTGGTATGGCAGCGATATTGAGAGTATTGGGCGAACTAACAGATGAACTGCGCCGTTCCATCGATTTTTACCTCAATCAAAGTGAAAATTTGGAAGTAGCACAGATTTTGTTAGCTGGGCCTGGAGGTGGACTACAACAGCTTGATGAATTCTTTACCCAACGATTAAGCTTGCCAACTATCCAAATAGATCCAATCGGTGCTTTGTCTTTGGAAGTTGACAGTGATAAATATCCACAAGTACAACGTTCTGGGTTGGCAGTCGTACTTGGTCTAGGAATGCGGGAGGTCTAATCAATTTTGGATTTTGGATTTTAAATTTTGGATTTTAAATTTTGGATTCTTTGTTTTGACGATCGCCCTTTTGAAATTTTGGATTGTCTGTTTTGACAATCACGCCGTTTGAGAATTCTCAAACCATAATATCTATCTCTAGTTGGTGTGAGAAAATGTACAGTTTGGATGTGAACTTTCTTAAAGACCGCCCAGCATTTCAGAAAAAGCCTGAGAAAAAGGGAAAAGTAGGCCTCAGTCTTCCTGGAGGGAATTTAACACCAATATATGTGGGAGTTGCACTTGGTGTAGGTCTGCCAGGTTTATTAGGAGTTAGTTGGTGGTTGTTGCAAGGGAAGATCGTTGAGCTAGATGGCACAATAGCACAACTAGATCAGGAAAACAAGAGGCTAGATACAGAAATCGGAAACTTGAATAAAATCAAAGCCGAGACGAGCGCAGTTAAGGGGGAAACCCAAGCTCTAGTCACTGTATTCGATCAGATTCGGCCTTGGTCAGCAATGCTGCAAGATTTACGCGATCGCATTCCCGTAGCAGTGCAAATTGAGAGCATCAGGCAAATCCCACCTATTGCTGTGGCGGAAGGTAAACCCGCAAATAATCCAGCGGGAGGATTAGAAATTACCGGATTGGCTCGTTCTTTTAATGATGTCAATGATTTTTTATTGAGCTTGCAACAGTCCCAGTTCTTGAAGTCTTCAGAAAGCAGAATTATTACGGCAACCTTAGTAGATGCTCCTATAAAACCAGGTGCTGCTCAATCAGTTCCTGGTGTAACAATTAAGCCTCCACAAGTCGTTAAATACACCATTCAATCGGCGATGAATGATGTTCCTGCTTCGGAATTAATTCGAGAGTTGGAGAAAAAAGGCACAGTGGGACTAGTAGCTCGAATTCGTAGTATGCAACAAACAGGAGTCATTTCAAAATGACGCTGAGTGATGATTTAAATTTTGCCGACCAAGCCGGAGAATTCGATGCAGCAACCCCAGCGCATCCGGTACTATTTGGCATAGCTTTCACACCAAAAATCATTGGTATTTTGGTAGGGGTAATTGGTTTAGCGGGAGCAGGTTATATAGTATTAAATCTGTTGATGCCAGCTTGGGAAAGCTATCAGCAACAGCAAGCAAAAGTCTCGGAACTCCAAGGGCAAATAGACCAAAAGAAACTTAATATCAAACAGATTGACAAAGTTAAAGAGGAACTAGCACAGGCAAAACAGCAAAAAATTCAAGTTTTAAGTTTATTTGCTAATGAGAAAAGTTTAGATACATTGCTGTTGGATTTGAACCGCTTAGTTGAATCTGGCAATGCTCAAACCCCCATTAATGGAGTCAGAGCCAAACTCAAGAAGTTTTTGCCAGTTTCCCAACAACCAGAACCGATAATCGATGGAAGTCTAGGAAAACTAGTTGACGGTAAGCTGCAACGCAGTAGTATCAGTGCCGAAATTACGGGAACCTATGAACAAACGCAATCGATAATTCGTAATATTGAGCGTTTACAGCCTTTGTTGATAGTTAAAGATTATCAATCAACTTTAGCTCCAGCTGAGTCAAGATCCCCAACAGATAAAACACCCCTGCGGGTAGGGCCACCAGGGATTAATACATCATTCCTATTACAGGTATTGATGCCACTTAGTCCAGAAGAAATAGCAGCAGCAGCAGCAGCAGCAGCTAAAGCTGCGCCGAAAAAGTAGTTATGAATTATGAGTTATGAATTATGAGTTATGAATTATGAGTTATGAATTATGAGTTATGAGTTACTATTAACTCCTAACTCCTCACTCTTAACTCCTAACTAATTGCTCTTAACTCCTAACTAATTGCTCTTAATTTCTGAGTTTTTAACTAACTACTCAAAAATTGATTCTAAACAAGGTTTTATTTAGGTGAGGAATGAACTGTGAAACAGGTTCACGGTAATAGTCTTATATTAGGCACTGCTGCTTTTGTGTTTTTGGCAGCTCAACCAGTTTGGGCGCAAATTGCTCAAATTACTAACGTACAGTTAAATCAAGCTAATGGTGGAGTTAGCGTTGTTTTAAAAACTTCTTCAGGGTCGCGCCCCCAAGTTTTTACCACTAAAAGAGGTAAGGCTTTAGTTGCAGACATTATTAACACTCAATTACGCCTACCACAAGGTAATAGTTTTCGTCAAGATAGTCCAGCACCGGGAATTGCTTCGGTAGAGGTTAATCAACTTGATGCCAATAGTGTTCGGGTGACGGTAACTGGCAGCAATAATGTACCTGGCAGCGAACCGGTAGTGCGATCGCCAAATGGAATTACACTCAGCTTTAGCCCATCTGCTGGCACCAGTGCATCAGCACCGACACCAACAACGCCAACATCCACAGCGACAGCGCCCCCTGCTTCTACTCCCGCCCAAACAGGTCAAAAGCCAGACGTTCTCGTTCCCAATCCCCAAGTCACCATCGACGGGCAACCAGCACAACCCGCTGGGCCGGGTCAGCCTCTAAGTCAGGCTCCACCTTTCTTACCCAGAGCCGTCGCCCCACCAGTGGGAGATATTGCGATTTCTAATACTGATGCTTCTCCTAGCACCATCGACTTAGCAACACAAGAACGCGTACCCCGTCTAGTACTACGAGATGCACCGGTGCGTGAAGTTTTGTCATTGCTTGCCCGTGCGGCTGGTTTGAATTTGGCTTATGTAGGAAGCGAACAAGGTGGTGGAGGTCAGCAAGGTGGTACTGCACAAGCAGCCTCTCAAACAATCTCGTTAGATATAGAAAACGAGCCAGTGCAAGATGTGTTTAACTACGTCTTGCGCCTGAGTGGTTTGGAAGCTAACCGCAGTAATCGCACAGTCTTCGTAGGACCAAAACTACCTAATGCGACCCGTGATATGGTTATGCGTAGCCTGAGACTCAATCAGGTATCAGTAGGAGTCGCCCTGAATTTTTTAGTCGGCTTGGGAGCAGAAAGCGCTGTCAGCCGCGAACGACAAGTTACCAGCGTTAGTGCTGTTCCTGTAGGTACTGGAGTTGCTCCCATCACCCAAACTCAGACAACTACGGAAAGCAGACTCGAAACTCAACGTGCTGAATTTAAAGACTCGAACCCATTACTCAGAGGTTTACAGGCATTAGGAGATGAGCGCACCAATTCTCTGACTTTGATTGGGCCTCCCAGACTAGTTGAGATGGCAATGGCTCAAATAACTCAGCTGGATATCCGCCGTCGTCAAGTGGTAGTCAACGTCAAGATTATCGATGTTAACCTCTTGAACACCCAGGACTACAACACTAGCTTTTCCTTTGGGATTGGCAACAACTACTTTACAAATGATGGTGGTGCAGCATCTCTTAATTTTGGCGGTTCAAGACCAGCTACTAGAGCTGAGGCCTCAAGTAGTGTGAGTAGTACACCAGTTATCCAGAATCCTGTTACAGGAGGAACATTTCTAGGTGATGGGTTTTTTAACCCTCCAGCTGGTAGTAGACCATCAGCTACTGCTGATGCAGGCGATCCACTACAACCAGGTATTACAGAATTTACTCCCGGAACTCCACCAACAGCCACAAGCCCTGGAACTCCCGATCAATATACATTCGCTTTGCCAACTTTATTCCAGTTCCCCAAACGCCTACTCGCTAGCTTGCAGGCTCAAGTCCAAAATGGTAATGCCAAGATTTTGACAGATCCAACCTTAATTGTCCAAGAAGGTCAAACCGCTAATGTTAACCTGACTCAGGAAGTGGTAGGCAATATTAAAAGGGAAATCGTTCGGGATGCGAATCTTGCTACAGAAACGATTTCAGCTGAAAAAGACCGAGTAGGTTTAACTCTGGCTGTCAAAGTTGAACGTATTGACGATAATGGTTTTGTGTCTCTATCAGTAGCTCCCGTTGTCAAGGCACCCCAAGCTCCAGCTACGATTAATGTTGGAGGTGGTGGTAGTCAACAAATATTCTTGGTATCTGAGCGCTCTCTCAATTCTGGCTCGATTCGCTTGAGAGATGGTCAAACGCTAATTCTCTCAGGTATTATTCAAGATTCAGACCGGACAAGTGTCTCTAAGATTCCTATCTTAGGCGATCTGCCGTTAATTGGTTCGCTGTTTAGAAGTACAAACAGATCCAACCAACGGAATGAGGTAATTGTATTGCTCACACCTCAAATTATGGATGACTCTGAAAACTCCTCCTACGGCTATAACTACAGCCCTAGCCCACAGGTACGGCAAATGCTTGAGCGTCGAGGCTTGAAGCTTCCTACTGGTCAGTAAGAAAGATAATGTACAAGCTGAGTCACTTTTGGCAAAGGCTCAGATCCCGGACTTCTTAAAGAAGTCCGGGATCTTCTTGTTAACCAGTAGAATTAAATGTCATTCTAGAATAAAAATACCTAATAACAATAGAAGTAGTAATAGTAGTGGGTAAATACTAATGAGTAGAGAACAAGAGTTATTAATAAAGTGGCGTTCTCTTTCAGAGGAAAAACAAGAGAAAGTTTTAGATTTTATTGAATTCCTTAGTTTGAAAAACACTGCAAATAAAACTCCCTTGGGAGAACGTTTGCAGCAAATTCGCACTAGGATTGTTGCTTCTGGTAAACATTTATTAGATGAAGATGAAATCGAAAAAGAACTCGCCAGTCGTAGAGGTGGGCTACAGGCTAGAGAAGAATGAAAATAACTTATTGCATTTCTCATTATAGTGAGTTACACGGTAGGGGCGCATAGCTATGCGCCCCTACAAATTTATGTACCTCATGTGATTGATAACTGCTGTAATTTAGTTTCTATTTTTGATTAATTAGTAACGTTTTATTGCACAGCGATCGCCTTTAGTCTCAAGTGCAGTTAGTTGGCGATCGCCTTATAGCCAATTATGATTAAGCTGGTGGAGCTTCTCGATAAAAAGCGTCTGTAGAATTCTCCTCGAATAAAAAATTTGATGCCTGCATAATAAATGGAAGTTCTGCTCCTACAAGACCCCGTTGGATGCGTTCTGAGGTTTCAGGAAAAACGACAAATAAAGGATATATGCTATTAGCTCCATCGCTCAAAATATGACTGTGACGGAGAGGCATCAACCATTCATAATCATTGTCTAAAATAACTTGGGATTGTCGCCAACGTCCTAACAAATCAGAAAAGTCTTCATGGGGACGATGAATAAAGATTAAAATCTCTACTCCAGTTTTAATTTTCCACTCTGGATCGCACATCAAAATTGCCACATCGCAAGGCAGAGAAATTGTTTGTGAAACTGTTGTAGCAGTCTGACGAAGACGAACAATTGGTAAAGGAATAGAGATTACACTGTCATCGGGACGGCGTAGACTCGGAATCATTTCCAAGTATGGACGGTGTTGTTTTAGTAAAGCGATCGCAGCCTGATGATTACTGTACTCTGCCAAGCTCGCTTCGTACTGAGATTTTTGCATAGTCATAGTAAATTAATTAGGAGACGCGATGAACCCTTGTCTATACAAGAGTAAGGAGTGAGGAGTTAAGAATATAAAATTAGTTAGTTTATAGTTCGAGTTGAAGAGTTAAGAATAAAATTAATTATTTAATAATTAAAAATCAGAAATTAAGAGCTTTAACTCTTAACTCTTGTACAGACGCGATTCATCGCGTCTCTCCTAACTCCTAACTCTTAATCCCCTATCCCAGTTTTTCAAAAACTTTAAACATCGGTAAATACATTGCCAGCAAAATTGTACCAACCATTCCCCCTAGAACCAAAATCATAATTGGTTCTAAAACACTGGTAAGTGCTTTTACAGCTTGCTCAACTTCATCTTCATAGAAGTCAGCAACTTTCATCAACATTCCATCTAATTCTCCAGTTTCTTCGCCAATACTAATCATCTGAATTGCCATAGCCGGAAAAACTTGATCTCTTTGCAAAGCAATACTAATCATGCCTCCTTGTTGAATCTCTACGCGGGCTGCATCTATAGCATTAGCAATTACTTGGTTTCCTGATGTATCTCGGACAATTTCCAAGCAAGTTAAAATTGGCACACCTGAACGAGTCAAAGAACCAAAAGTCCGGCTAAAACGGGCAACAGAAGATTTTTGAATCAAGTCACCAAATAAAGGCATTTTTAGAGAAAGGCGATCGATTGTTTGGCGACCAACAGGAGTTTTAGCGTATCGTGAATAAGCAATTTTCAATCCTACAAGTCCACCGATAAGCCCGAAAACTTTTGGACTTCTCAAAAAGAGACTAGCATCCATCAAAAATTGAGTTAGAGGTGGTAATTCAGTTCCAATTTCTGTAAAAATCTTCGCAAAAACGGGAATTAAAAAAATGGTCATACCGAGAAAGATAGCAACTGCTATAAAACCTACGACCGTTGGATAAGATAACGCTGATTTAATTTGGTTTTGTAGGCGAGCAACATCTTCTAACAACTTGGCTAAACGATTTAATACTTCGTCTAAAACACCACCAACTTCGCCGGCTTGAATCATACTCACATATAATCCATCAAAGCACTCAGGATGCTTCCGCATTGCCTCTGAAAGATTCATTCCAGTTTGAACATCGTTACTAATCTCTACGAGAGCTTGTTTGAGTTTAGTATTACTACACTGTTCAGAAAGTACCCCCAGACTTCTAACGATCGCAACTCCCGCATTCATCAAAACGGCAAATTGACGAGAAAAAACTGCTTTATCTTTAACAGACACTTTCACAAAAGAATTTTGGATTTTCTTTATATCCAATCCTGCTTGAAAGCCTTTAGATTCTTTAAGTTCTTGGACTACAAAACCTTGTTCTCTGAGACTAGTACGAGCTTGCGCCAAGGATTCAGCACTAATTTTTTCTGTTCGAGATTTTCCTTGAGAATCCCGAACACGAGCAACAAATGTTGGCATAAACAAATTCAAAATAGTTGTTAGTGATTGGGTATTGGGAGTTAGGAGTTAGGAGTTAGGAGTTAGGAGTTAAGAGTTATTCTCTTTGTCTCCCTTGTCTCCCTCATTTCCTTCATCTCCCCATCCACCGATTAATGTGCTTTAACAGCCCCGGCTCCCGGTTTTGCGCCTGGTGGTGGTGTTGAAGTACCAATGAGACGTTGGATTTCATCTGGTTTGGAAGTCTTAGACATTGCTGCTTCAAAAGAGATTGTTCCTGCTTTGTAATAGTCGGCCAAAACTTTCTCCAGAGTTTGCATACCCAATTTCCCGCCCGTTTGAATAGCTGAGTAAATTTGTGATGTTTTGCCTTCTCGAATTAAGTTAGAAATAGCTGGAGTAACAATCAATATTTCTTGAGCCATCACCCGACCATATTCGCCGGGTTTTGGATTTTTCTTAGGAACTAATGTTTGACTAAATACTGCTACTAAAGAGTTTGATAATTGTACCCGCACTTGGGTTTGTCTTTCATGGGGAAAAACGTCGATAATCCGGTCAACAGTTTGTGCAGCGGAACTAGTGTGTAGCGTACCGAATACTAAGTGCCCTGTTTCTGCTGCGGAAATCGCCAACGAAATGGTTTCCAAATCCCGCATTTCCCCCACCAGAATAATATCTGGATCTTCCCGTAAAGCTGCTTTCAAAGCATTAGCAAAACTCTTGGTATCTTCACCCAATTGGCGTTGGTGAACCAAGCTTTTAATTGGTTCGTAAACGAATTCAATGGGGTCTTCTACTGTTAATATATGCTCTGCTTTGGTGCGGTTAATTAAGTCAATCATTGCCGCTAGGGTTGTTGTTTTTCCGGAACCCGTGGGGCCTGTCACCAAAATTAGTCCTCTGGGCTTATCGGACATTTCCCGCACCACATCTGGCAGACCTAATTTTTCAAAGTTAGGAATCTTAGAACTTAATGCCCGTAAACAAGCAGCATAAGCACCACGCTCTTTATAGACATTCACCCGGAACCGAGCCAGACCTTTAACACCATAAGAACAATCTAATTCCCAGGTCTGCTCTAAAGTTTTACGCTGGGTATTGTTGAGCATACTAAAAATCAGCCTTTGACACTGATCTGCTGTCAACACATGCTCACCTATGGGAGTAAGTTTGCCACTGATGCGGAAGTAGGGAGGTAAACCTGCGGATAAATGCAGATCGGAACCTCCCATTTCAATCATCTGCTCCATCAAGTCTTCAATCATCATTTCCATAGTTTTGCTTCCTTTTAATGTTTGTTATTTGTCTTTTGTCCTTTGTCTTTTGTCCTTTGTCTTTTGTCATTTGTCAGTTGTTTTAAGTTACTAAGCATCAACCAATGACCAATGACCAATGACTAATGACTAATGACTAATGACCAATGACTAATCTTGAAAACGAGATGTCAGACAGTAGGGACAATCTAGCCATTCTGGTTTCAAGGTGGCATCACAAGTTCGACAGGTAAGACCTGTCTTGCGTTTGGCTTTTAATTCTGCTTCCAAACCCGTATCTGTAAAGGTCACCCGTTCTACTTCTTCGAGGGTAGTGGAGCCTTGACGTACTAAGTCCAGACTGTAAGCCAGCAAAGTTTTCATGCCTTCTTCTACCGCCACTTCTTTGATACGTTCTGTGGGTGCTTCTTCGTTGATTAGGGTTTGCAGGTTTTCGGTGACTCGCATGACTTCATAAACACCACAACGCCCTTTGTAGCCGACGCCATTACAAGCTGGGCAAAGCTGATTTTTGGTTTTGGCTTCTGCGATCGCTTCTAATGTCAAAGTGTTGGCTTTGTAGAAAGTGACTTCCACTTCAGAGGACGCTGACAGACCATAACGTGCCAATTCCTCAGTTGTGGGAGTGTAGGGAATCCGACATTCAGAACATACCCGCCGCACCAGACGTTGAGCCAAAACGCCAATCAGGGAACTAGAAACCATGAAAGGCTCAATCCCCATTTCTCCCAAACGAGCGATCGCTCCTGGGGCATCATTGGTATGTAAGGTAGTTAATACTAAGTGACCAGTTAAAGCAGCCTCAATCGCTGTTTTTGCTGTTTCTTTGTCCCGTGTTTCACCCACCAGTAATACGTCTGGATCTTGTCGCAAGAAAGCCCGCAATGCTGTAGCAAAATCCAGCCCTTTTTCTCTAATCACCTGTACTTGAGTAATCCCTGGAAGACTGTATTCAATCGGGTCTTCCACAGTACTGATATTAATTCCCGGATCGTTCTTTTCCGCCAGCGCCGAATACAGCGACGTTGTTTTACCGGAACCAGTCGGCCCAGTCACCAAAATTAGACCAAAGGGACGGCTAACCATATCCTGGACAATGTGTAAAGTCTCTGGATCGGTGATTAATTTATTCAATCCGAGTTGGGTAGAAGAATTATCCAAAATCCGCAGTACCACCTTTTCCCCGTAGCGACTGGGTAAGGTATTTACACGGAAGTCTACTTTGCGTCCCTCAAACATCCGGCGGATGCGTCCATCTTGGGGTAAACGCCTCTCAGCAATGTCTAAATTAGAAATAATTTTAAACCTAGCTGTCACCGCCGGGATGATTTTTTTCGGCATCAGCGGGAAAGCTTCACGCAGCACTCCATCTTTACGAAAGCGAATGCGTAAGCTTTCTTCTTGTGGTTCCACATGAATATCGGAAACTTTTTCATGCAAAGCTTTAGCTAGGATTCTGTTGACAAGGTTGATAACTGGGGCATCTTCAGCGCCCTTCATCGCTGCCCCTAGATCGGCCTCCATCTCTTCAGGGGCATCTTCAATGTCGAGATTTCCGAGATTTTCTAAATCCTGACTAATATCTGTAGAGCTTTCTCGTTCTAAGTGCTTTTGCCGAACAGCCAGGTCATCCAAATATTGGTTGATTACTTGTTGGTAATCTTCCTGTGTAATCACCATCCGCTGCAATGCCAAGCCTTGGGGTCGCAAGATGCGATTCAGGTCATCACAAGCCTCCAGATTATCTGGAGCAACCATCGCCACTAAAACTGAAGGCGGGGTTTGGTCTTCGTGTTTGGAAAGTGGCACCAAACGATGGCGACGGCAGATATCCACTGGAATCAGGGTATCAATCAGGTTGCCCACCATCGTGCCGGCAAAGGAGTTGACTTCCGGATCGAGAAACTCAACACCGTAGAGTATTTTTAGTTCAAATAGCTGTTGTTTTTTGTATTGCCTGAGCAGTTCGGGTGATAGTTGTTGGCCAGTAATTGACTCTAATACTTCCGTTAGCGGTCTACCGGATTTACGGCTTTCAATTAGTGCCTGTCTCATCTGTTCGCTATTAACATAGCCAGATTGCACTAGCTTGTTGCCAAAGGGCGAAAACTCTGTTCTAGTAGTTAGAGCGGTACTGCGCCGTTGTGGTGACGATTGAGTCATAAAGGGAGCAATTGATTTGGGAAAACCTCTGGTTAGAGTATTCCCAGCATGGGACACAGAATTCTCATCGCTCAAAAAACTTCTCACCAGAAGAAGACAAGAGAATGGAATTTCATGTTGATGGTTGACTGTTGACGATTAACTTGAAAATATTGGTTCTTTGCGATGGCTTTTGTGTACACATTGCTGCCAAAATTGCATCTCACACACTACGTTTATTGCTTCGTCGTCGTTTTGGAATTAATGTTCTCACTTTCCAATCTCAACCTATTTAATTCACATTAGGTGTGAATCGTTAAATTTTAAGTAGTAACCCATTAAAAACCCGATCCATAAATTAATAAGAGGGGTGAATCAAATTCAGCGCCACTCTTGCAAAATACTTACTCCCGGAGTTACGCTAGCGAAAAACTGGGGTTAGAGCCTCGCTCGCTTACGGGCGATTTTATTCTACTAACCGAGCAAGCGATTTTTAGAATTGTGGTAAAATAGAGTCAGGAGGCAACAAGCGTGTTTAACCTGACTTACGAATTCAAGTTAAAACCAACACAAAAACAAATATTACTGTTTGAAGAATGGATAGAAACTCATAGACGGGTTTACAACCATGCTTTAGCTGAACGCAAGGACTGGTATAAGTCCCGTAGTTGTCAGGTAAACGCTTGTAGCCTCCATAGCTGCTATATCATTCCTGCTGAGGCATCGCGCCCAACATTTGCAAGCCAGTGCAAATCTTTAACTGCTGCACGTCAAGAAAATGAATATTTAAAACGAGTTAATGCTCAGTCTTTACAGCAAACATTGAGGCGACTTGAAAAGGCTTTTGTGAGTATGTGGGAACAAAATCATGGGTTCCCAAGATTTAAAAAGCCAGGACGGATGCGGTCTTTTTGTTTCCCGCAATTAGGGCAAAATCCGCTAACCAATGGTCAGGTAAAATTGCCTGTAATTGGTGCTGTAAAAGTGCGTCAATCACGAAGCATTCCTGATGGTGGAATCATCAAGCAAGCGCGTGTGGCAAAAAAAGTTTCTGGATGGTATGTGATGTTAACCATTCAATGGGATGTATCCATACCAGAAAGGTTGCCATCCGGGGAAGCGGTAGGAATTGATGTAGGTTTAACTAATTTTGTTGCAACTTCTAATGGTCTTTTAGTTAAGCGTCCAAAGTTTTTTGTTGATGCCGAACGCAAGCTTAAATTGCTGCAACAGCGCGTTAAGAGAAAACGTATAGGCTCGAACAATTGGCGTAAAGCCCAAAGGAAAGTTGCTTCACTGTATGAATACGTTGCCAACTGCCGCAAGGATTGGCACACAAAGCTATCTCATCAAATCTGCAACGATAGTGGGATGGTTTTTATTGAGGACTTAAACCTTGTCGGACTATCCCGTGGAATGTTGGGCAAGCACTGTCTAGATGCGGGATTTGGGCAATTTTTCAGTATTTTGGATCGGATTTGTTTTAAGCGTAGTGTCTATTTTCAAAAAGTAGATGGCCGTAAAACAAGCCAAATCTGCCCAAACTGCCAAAGCGTGACGGGCAAAAAAGATTTATCAGAGCGTATTCATAATTGCTCAAATTGCGGCTATACAACCCATAGGGATGTCGCCGCTGCACAAGTAGTTCTCCAAAGGGGACTTGCAGCCGTGGGGCACACGGTCAAGATGCTTGCTGAGGGTAAATTCGTCGGAATCCCTGTGAAGCAAGAATCCTCAGCATAACGGCTCAGGAGTGTCAATCGTTCGGGTTACCGCACTAGGAGTGTTTCAACTAGCGTGTTCACCATTTGTCACAATAAGATGACGGTGACATAACTCCAAGAACTTGTTGGCAATAAAATCAGCCTCAGTTGCAAGTCGTCAATGACGACAGTTGCAAACTATGGGGATGTAGTGCCATAAAAAGCATCTGGAATCATTAGACAATGATGGATGAAAATAAACAGATAAACAATACAAGCCAGCAATTGGGTGAACCAACAGAGGTAAAGCAAGCAATGAAAAGCGACTCCCCAGCCCCAATCAATTCCAATGAATCTGGCAGCGAAGTTAATGAGCAAGTGGCAGCCCAAACCAATGTAACGGTGGATACGGCTACTTTTGGTCAAGAAAATGGCGTCGCTGCCAGTGAAAAAGCTGAACTACAAACAGCAGCTTTGGCAGAACTGACTCAACAAATCGAGTCTCTCAAAGCACAAGTAGAAGAACGTAGCACTCAATATATGCGGATTGCCGCTGATTTTGAGAATTACCGCAAACGCACTAGTAAAGAAAAAGAAGAACTAGAGGCGCAAATGAGGCGGAACACGATTCTGGAGTTGCTGCCAGTGGTCGATAATTTTGAGCGGGCGCGATCGCACCTCAAACCGCAATCCGATGGCGAAATGACCATCCATAAAAGTTACCAAGGTGTTTATAAACAATTAGTAGATACCCTGAAACGCTTAGGTGTTTCACCAATGCGTCCCGAAGGTCAAGAATTCGATCCCAACCTGCACGAAGCAGTAATGCGGGAACCTACGGATGAACATCCTGAAGGAACAGTGTTAGAAGAGTTAGTGCGCGGATATTACTTGGGCGATCGCGTGCTGCGCCATGCAATGGTCAAAGTAGCTGCTCCCAAGGAAGATACACCTGCCGCACCAGACGATCAGTCGAGTCAAGCCTTCAGTTAAACTGTAACCGCTCGCCTCGCTGACCAAAAGTGCCTGGTTCTAGCAGAGGCGAGCATCATTACTGAGTATTGGAAAATGAGATGAGGAAGACGCGGAGAGTGGGAGACGCGGGGACGCGGGGAAAGAAGATGCAGAGAGTGGGAGACGCGGTGGCTCTTAATGAACTCTCCGTGTCTTTGCGTCCCCGCGTCCCCGCGTCCCCTCATCCCCGCGTCTTTTTTCCTTACCCCCATTTCTAGATGCTGAAGTTTTGAGCTAGCCTTGGTTCGGAGTAACAAAAATTAATCCGCGACATCATAATTACAGCATAAAAACTCAGTAAAAATACTGGCAAATATGGGAAAAGTTATTGGGATCGATTTAGGCACTACTAACAGTTGCGTCGCAGTTTTGGAGGGCGGTCAACCACTTGTGATCTCCAATTCTGAGGGGGGACGAACTACTCCAAGTATTGTGGGATTTGGCAAGAGTGGCGATCGCTTGGTCGGTCAACTGGCAAAGCGCCAAGCCGTAACCAATGCCGAAAACACAATTTACAGTATTAAAAGATTCATCGGGCGGCGTTGGGAAGATACTGAAGTAGAACGCGATCGCGTACCCTACAACTGTGTCAAAGGTCGAGATGATACCGTTGATGTGCAAATTCGCTCAAAAAATTTTACACCACAAGAAATATCTGCCATGATCCTGCAAAAGCTCAAGCAGGATGCGGAAAACTTCTTAGGTGAAACTGTCACTCAAGCAGTGATTACCGTACCAGCATATTTTACAGATGCCCAAAGACAAGCAACTAAAGATGCCGGTACTATTGCTGGATTGGAAGTCCTGCGAATTATCAATGAACCAACGGCCGCGGCTTTAGCTTTCGGATTAGATAAACAAGAGCAAGAGCAGTTAATTTTAGTCTTTGACTTGGGAGGAGGCACTTTCGACGTGTCGATTCTGCAACTTGGGGATGGTGTTTTTGAAGTTAAGGCAACTTGTGGTAACAACCATTTGGGTGGAGACGACTTTGATAATGCGATCGTGCGTTGGATGATCGAACGCTTCCAGCAACAGGAAAAAATCGACCTTTCCCCAGATAAGATGGCACTCCAACGCCTACGGGAGGCAGCGGAAAAGGCAAAAATTGAACTCTCCAGTATGGTCAACACCTCCATAAATTTGCCTTTTATCACCGCTGATGAGACTGGCCCCAAGCATCTGGAGATGGAACTGAGCCGGTCTAAATTTGAAGAACTTTCAGGGCAATTAATCGAAGCTACCATCGAACCGATGATCCAAGCCCTTAAAGACGCAGCTCTCAAACCACAAAACATAGATCGGATTATTTTGGTAGGTGGTTCTACCCGCATTCCCGCAGTTCAAAATGCACTGATCAAATTTTTCAATGGCAAAGCTCCCGATCGCTCTATCAACCCTGACGAAGCTGTAGCACTAGGAGCTGCTATCCAAGCAGGGGTATTGGGTGGTGAAGTCGATAATCTCTTACTATTGGATGTCACTCCCTTGTCTTTAGGGATTGAAACCTTGGGTGAAGTATTCACCAAAATTATTGAACGCAACACCACAATTCCCACTAGCAAGTCACAAATATTTTCCACCGCAGTTGATGGACAAACCTCGGTGGAAATTCACGTCCTCCAAGGTGAACGGGCAATGGCACGAGATAATAAAAGTCTCGGTAAGTTTCTCTTAGCAGGAATTCCCCCATCACCCCGTGGTGTACCGCAAATTGAAGTATCTTTTGAAATTGATGTCAACGGCATTCTCAAGGTTGGAGCGCAAGACAAAGGCACAGGTAGAGAACAAAGTATCAGGATTACCAATACAGGTGGTTTAAGTAATAACGAAGTCGAACGGATGCGCCAAGAGGCGGAATTGTTTGCCGAAGAAGACAGGAGACGTAAAGAACTGGTTGAACTCAAAAACCAAGCAGATAACCTGTTGTTCAGTTACGAATCCACCATCAAGGATAACGGAAACTTTATCGGCGAGCAGATGAAAACCTTGGCTAGTGAAAAAGTCGGACAACTCCAAGCTGCAATGATTGACTCCACCATCTCCACAGCGGAATTTAGACAGCGCTTAGACGATTTCCAACAAACCTTGTTTGCCATTGGTGCCGATGTCTACAACCGAGCTAACAGCCAAAGCGACGAAATTGGCGAACCTTCAACTAGTGCATTTACCCCAGAAATAGACTCAGCTATGAACGGCACACTCATACCCCAATTCAACTTTGATTTTGACGAAGAAAGTACCGCACAAGCTGATTATGAAGCGATAGATTAAAGGTTGGGCATTGGGTATGGGGCATGGGGCATTGGGAGTTATGAGTTATGAGTTAGGAGTTAGGAATTTTCCCCTCTCCCCCATCTCCCCAATGCCCAATGCCCACTCCCTAATTTTGAGATTTTTATTAAAACACTTTAATATATCTGAATATATTGATGCTAAATTTAGCGAAGTTTCACAAAATCCCAGCAGTTTGCTAGATTGTAGAAGCAAATTACTGTGGGCTAAACGGTGTGCTAGTTGAGATGCGATCCAAAGCATATGGGTGGTTTTCCACACCTGATGGTGCGGTTAGCCCCTCTGGTTGATGGGCGGGGTTTTCCTCTCCTACGTAGCACAATTGTAAAAGAGACAGCAAACTCGGCAGTCAGAAGTTTGAGCAGGGGTTTTCTCTGTTTGCAACTATTTCTGTAATTTTTGTCGTCTCCCACGAGGAAAGGCCTGTTGCTCAAGATTTGTCGGTGATTTTTGTAAAAGGGAAAGGGTAAAATCAATTATTAACAAAAATTAATTTTATCTTCTGCCTGTCCTCCGGCAAGCCGCCCTCCTAAAGACGCTTTGTAGGCAAAACTTTTGTAGGGTAGCAAGTAACCGTAATGTTCTACTGCCTCCTGCTTTGTTCCTTCTAACTTTTACCTTTGCTATATGGCCCGCGACTATTATGAAATCCTGGGTGTCTCTCGTGACGCCGACAAAGAAGAAATCAAACAAGCTTACCGCCGTTTAGCCCGGAAGTATCACCCAGACGTGAACAAAGAAGCCGGGGCGGAGGAACGCTTTAAAGAAATTAACCGCGCTTATGAGGTACTCTCTGAACCAGAAATTCGCGCTCGTTACGATCGCTTTGGCCCAGAGGGTGTGTCAAGTGGAGCTGGTGCAGGCTTTCAAGATATTGGCGATATGGGTGGCTTCGCCGACATCTTTGAAAGCATTTTTAGTGGATTTGCTGGGGGTATGGGTGGCCCAGCGCAACAACAAAGACGCCGCAGCGGCCCTGCACGAGGTGATGACCTGCGGCTAGACCTGAAGTTAGATTTTCGGGAAGCAGTATTTGGCGGTGAAAAAGAAATCCGCATTTCCCATTTAGAAAATTGTGAAGTTTGTAGCGGTTCTGGTGCAAAACCAGGAACGCGTCCGCGTACTTGTTCAACTTGTAGCGGATCGGGTCAAGTCCGTCGCGTCACTAGAACGCCCTTCGGTAGTTTCACTCAAGTCTCGACTTGTCCCACTTGTAATGGAACAGGGATGGTAATTGAAGATAAGTGTGATGCTTGTGATGGGAAGGGCGCAAATCAAGTAACGAAGAAACTCAAAATCACCATTCCCGCTGGGGTGGATAATGGCACACGCTTGCGGATTTCTAATGAAGGTGATTCAGGTCAACGTGGTGGCCCACCTGGGGATTTGTATGTTTACTTGTTTGTGAATGAAGACGAGGAATTCCAACGAGATGGCATCAATATTCTCTCGGAAATAAAAGTTAGCTACTTGCAAGCAATTTTAGGTTGTCGCTTAGAGGTCGATACGGTAGACGGGCCAGTGGAACTAATCATTCCTGCGGGAACCCAGCCAAACACAGTGATGAAATTGGAAAATCGTGGTGTACCAAGATTAGGAAATCCCGTAAGTCGGGGCGATCATATGCTGACAGTATTAATTGATATTCCTAACAAGGTAACCCCAGAGGAGAGGGAATTGCTGGAGAAGCTGGCTAAAATTAAAGGAGATCGTACTGGCAAAGGCGGTTTAGAAGGATTCTTGGGAAATCTGTTTAAGTGATGAAGTCATCTTCTATTTCAACTCCTGATGCTCAACTTGATTTACGCGGCACCCCGTGTCCAATTAATTTCGTGCGGACAAAACTACGTTTAGAGAAAATGCCATTGGGGGGTTTGCTGGAAGTATGGCTAGACCCAGGAGAACCGATTGAGCAGGTTCCCGATAGTTTAACAATGGCAGGTTATCAGGTGGAAAAAATTACAGATTGTAGTAGTTATTTTTCCCTGTTAGTGCGTCGTCCAGTTAATAACCAATGACAGCGGAAAGTTGTGCCGCGACTGGACAGTTACTGGGCACTGTGCTAGCCGTGCAGGCTAATTTTTATCGGGTACAGCTGAATCGAGAAGATGGGGAGCAGAGGAGCAGGGGAGCAGAGGAGAAATTAGAGTTAAATACCCCCTTGCCCCTCTGCCCCTCTGCCCCTCTGCCCCCCATGCTACTTTGTACTCGCAGAACGCGGCTGAAAAAAATCGGACAACAGGTGATGGTGGGCGATCGCGTTGTTGTAGAGGAGCCAGATTGGGCTGGAGGACGGGGAGCAATTGCTGAGGTTTTACCCCGCGAAAGTGAATTAGATCGTCCAGCGATCGCCAATGTCAACCAAATTTTATTAGTATTTGCCGTCGCCGATCCGCCTTTGGAACCTTATCAATTGAGCAGGTTTTTGATTAAGGCTGAGTCTACAGGCTTGGATGTGCTTTTATGCTTGAATAAAAGCGATTTAATTTCACAAGAAGAACAACAGCAAATTAGCGATCGCCTGCTCAGTTGGGGTTATCAACCGTTATTTATCAGCGTCCAAAATGGCATAAATATAGACCAAGCAGCCAGCTATCTCAGCAATAAAATTACTGTAATTGCTGGGCCTTCCGGCGTGGGCAAATCTAGCCTGATTAATTGGCTAATTCCCAACGCTAACCTGCGAGTGGGGGAGGTTTCTGGCAAATTAGCTCGTGGTCGTCATACTACCCGCCATGTAGAATTATTTGAATTGCCCAGTGGTGGTTTATTAGCAGATACTCCGGGTTTTAATCAGCCGGACATGGATTGTAGCCCAGAAGAATTAGTACATTATTTCCCAGAAGCAAGAGAGAAGTTAGCAGTTGCTAGCTGTCGATTTAGCGATTGTTTGCACCGAGATGAGCCTGAGTGTGCTGTGCGGGGAGACTGGGAACGATACGAACATTATTTGGAATTTTTGGATGCAGCGATCGCTCGTCAAACACAACTTCACCAACAAGCCGATCCTGAATCTACTCTCAAGTTAAAAACTAAAAGTAAAGGGCAGAGTCAATACGAACCCAAACTGGAAACTAAAAAGTATCGTCGTGTTTCCCGAAAGACTCAGTTACAGGACTTGCAACAGTTGTATCAAGAAAGCGAAGAGTAGGGAAAGAAGCCGTCAAAATAATTCGTAATTCGTAATTCAAGCCCCTACCTTTAGGTATGAGCTTGAATAATGAATAAGTTTTTATTATGGTTAATTAGGCGGACATCATATTAGCTCGACTTTATCCATTTTTACGAAGCCCAAAACCCGACCCTGAAACCATCACGGGACGGTAGTTTTAGTTTTTCTACTTGAGTGCAAATCATTGGCATGGAAAAAGTATTTGCCAAAAAACCAAGATTTTTGCCGGATAAGGAAAGTCAAGTTCTTAATTTTGGATAAAGTCGAGATTAGAGGTTGTTTGGAAAGTGCCAAACTCTACTAAAAACCCCCATTCCCTTGTAGGGGATGAGGGCTGGGGGTTAGGTTTCTAAGATTTTTATGTTAGCAATAATACTTTTCAAACATTCTCTTAAGCTTGTTTTTTATTCTTAGCAACCAACGCTCCCAAGGATAAACCTAATAAACCTAAGATGCTACCTGGTTCAGGAACAGGCGTAACATCTGCCTGTGCTATTCCCTGATAAGTTCCAAAGCCAGCTGCTGAAAAATAAAGCGATCCGAAATTGGGTTGGAAACTTAAAGGACCAGCATTTATAAAATCGATAGAGCCTCCGAAGGGACCACCACCTGAACCACCGAAGTTGATGAAACGATCGCTACCAATAGTTTCGATTCTTGCAAGAATATTAGCCAGTGGCGTTACAAGAGCAGTGTTGGTAAAGCTATTTCCATTAACATTAAAGGAAAAGTTAAAGTTTGGTAAAGACGTAAGTGCAAATGTTCCATCTCCAGGGTCTCCGTCAAAGCTAAACGTTCCTGTTCCTACGAAGGGAGAAGTTACAGTGGCATCAGGCGTATTATCAAATTTAAAATCAAAGGTTAGTGCTTGTGATTTGAGAGGTGAAACGGCGATCGCAGTTACGGCTACTATGCTTGATGTTAAGACAGTAAAGATGTTTTTGCTCATTTTGGCTTGGGGTAGTCCACTATGTTAGATGTACTTAAAAAAATGCTAACACTATGTATATATTGAAGCTGTAAATTTGTTTTGTACTTTCAATGAATTTCAATTATAATTGTATAAAATTATACTTAAATTTCAAATCAAGAAAACAGAGCAAGTTCATACTTGAGAAGTCCAGCAATCAAATTGCAATGTAATCCACAACTTTTTCTGCGGTTACGATATTGTTCTTTATCGAAGTTACTGCTAAAGGCTGGTTATGGAGCCAACAGTTAGGACTGTATTTAGGAGTTGAGTCTGGCAAATTGCGCTTTTTTACACCAAATGGGCAATTGGTAATGTTACCAGAAGAAGAAGCAAACCAGCAGTTACAGCAAGCTAACCAAGAACTAGAACAAGAACGTCAACGGCCTGCAATATTGGCAGAACGTTTGCGAACCGCAGGTATTGACCCCGAAGAAATATTCTGAAAAGAGAGAATTTTATTTCTCAACTAAGCATAGAAAAATAGTTTTATGAACCAAACAATACCCGATAGAGTCCGTTGGACAATCTCAGATTTAGAATTACTCGCAACTGACGAATGGAAGCGCTATGAGATTATTGACGGAGAACTATTTGTGGCTAGAGCGCCTCACTGGAGACATCAGCGAACTGGTGGTAATGTTTATTTGGAATTAGAAATTTGGTCTCGCTCCAGTAAAGTAGGTCAAGCGATCGCAACTCCTGGGATAATTTTTACAAATGCGGATAATGTCATACCCGATATAGTTTGGATAAGTAATGAGCGTTTAGCACAATTGCTAGATGATGAAGGACATTTGAGAGGAGCGCCAGAACTCATTGTAGAAGTGCTTTCTCCTGGGACAATCAACGAACGTCGAGACAGAGAGGCCAAACTCAAACTCTACTCATCCACAGGAGTAGAAGAATATTGGATTGCAAATTGGCAATTACAGCAGCTAGAAGTTTATCGCCGAGAAACTGCCCAATTAAAACTGATAGCAACTTTGTTGGCTGATGACGAAATTACATCACCACTTTTGCCAGGTTTTAGCGTTCGAGTTCAACGCTTTTTTGTATAATTTTGATTTTGGCGTAGGCATAGCCCGCCTTAGGCATCGCTCCTGAGACTCAACCTCACCAAACAAAGTAAAAGTAAAATTTTTCTGGAGGCAGATACTAACGGCACTTGGCTAAAAAATAATTACTAAACTCCAAAGGCAAAAAGTTTACAAAAGGACTGTAAGTGAGAAACCCGATTTTTGGGCTGCAACAAGTCAACCCACAACCGGAGTAGGAATGCCCAGGAGTTCAAATATTGGTACAAAGCTTTTAAGGGACTTCCAGTTTAAAAAACATTCCATCCCTGCGGGACGCTCCGCGAACGTAGTGGCTTTACAGCTGTGCGCCACTACAAATGTACAGATAATTTGGGATAATTTATTTTTTGGAAGTCCCTAAATTAATTGAAAACTCGTATAAACCTAACTGACAATCCCCATAAAGTCTTAAAATATTGTTAATTTCTGGCAAACCCCTCCACCTTCAACTTACAAGTACCACCCCAAAATCATTATGGCTATTGGCTATGTCGCGCTTGTCCTTCATGCACATCTGCCCTTCGTTCGTCACCCAGAAAGTGACTATGTGCTGGAGGAAGAATGGCTCTATGAAGCCATCACAGAAACTTACATCCCATTATTAAAAGTATTTGAAGGCTTAAAGCGAGACGGTATCGACTTTAAAATCACGATGAGTATGACACCACCTCTAGTGTCGATGCTTCGTGACCCTCTACTGCAAGAACGCTATGACGCCCACTTAGCACAACTAGAAGAACTTATAGAGATGGAGGCCGAGCGTAACGTCCATAATGGACATATTCGCTACTTGGCCGAACATTACGCCACTGAGTTTAACGAAGCGCGTCAAATATGGGAACGCTACAACGGTGACTTGGTGACGGCTTTTAAGCAGTTCCAAGATAGTAATAACCTGGAAATTATCACTTGCGGCGCTACCCACGGCTACTTGCCTTTAATGAAAATGTATCCGCAAGCAGTGTGGGCACAAATTCAGGTAGCTTGCGAACATTATCAGGAAACCTTTGGACAAGCACCGAGAGGTATTTGGTTACCTGAATGCGCTTACTACGAAGGTGTAGAGCGGATGCTGGCAGATGCTGGTTTACGTTACTTCCTCACCGATGGACATGGCATTCTTTACGCCCGTCCCCGTCCGCGCTTTGGTACTTATGCCCCGATTTTCACAGAAACTGGTGTTGCTGCCTTTGGGCGAGATCATGAATCTTCTCAACAAGTATGGTCTTCTGAAGTCGGCTATCCTGGGGCGGCAGAATATCGAGAATTTTACAAAGATTTGGGCTGGGAAGCAGAATATGAGTACATCAAGCCCTACATTATGCCCAATGGTCAACGAAAAAACACGGGCATTAAATATCACAAAATTACTGGACGTGGTTTAGGGCTGTCAGATAAAGCACTCTATGACCCTTATTGGGCACGGGAAAAGGCAGCGGAACATGCCGCTAATTTTATGTATAATCGGGAGCGGCAATCGGAACACCTCTATGGTATAATGCAACGCCCGCCGATTATCGTTTCGCCTTACGACGCCGAGTTGTTTGGACATTGGTGGTATGAAGGGCCTTGGTTCATTGATTTTCTATTCCGTAAGTCATGGTATGACCAAGGAACCTATGCAATGACCCACTTAGCAGATTATCTGCGATCGCATCCAGTACAGCAAGTATGTCGTCCTTCCCAGTCAAGTTGGGGTTTTAAAGGTTTCCACGAGTATTGGTTGAACGAAACAAACGCTTGGATTTATCCACATTTGCACAAAGCCGCTGAGCGAATGATTGAAATATCTCACTTGGAACCAGAAGATGAATTGGGGTGGCGAGCATTAAATCAAGCAGCGCGGGAATTGTTATTAGCACAATCTTCTGACTGGGCTTTTATTATGCGGACGGGAACGATGGTACCCTATGCAGTAAGACGGACGCGATCGCACCTAATGAGGTTTAATAAGCTCTACGAAGATGTGAAAGTTGGCAAAATTGACAGCGGTTGGCTCGAAAAAGTTGAGGTAATGGATAATATTTTCCCTAACATCAACTATCGCGTCTACCGTCCGTTGTAGTAGTAGGGTGGGCAATGCCCACCTTATATTATTAGCTTATTTCGATTTGACGACAGAACTGGACAAATTTACATCCTAGCTGGAGACAAACTCCAAATCATTGTATTTAGTAATGGTATTTGGGATTTTGTCAATGAACCCGAATTATGAGCAAATGAGTTTTCAAGAATTGAGAGCTTATGTAGTCGGAAACCGCGAAGACATTGAAGCTCTACGTTTTTTGATGAGCAAACGCGACACCAATTCTCCCAAGTACCCTACGCCCTTAACAGAAGCTGATATGCAAGCCCAGATGGAAATCATCAGGCGCAAGATTAACGGAGAACTTTGAAATTATTCAAGTTAACTAAACAACAGTAGGGTGGGTGTTCTTTACCCACCCTAATTTTTTATCCACATTCTAGTCAGCTGCCTTTATTGCTATTGGGGCAGGTTGCGGCTGGTGTAAGCATCTATCGCATAAGCAGGAATGCGTTTTGTGTAGTCTATATCCACGCCAGTGATGGACTTAGACAACTTTTCAAAAGACTCAGAACGCCAGTTACGCTCGTGGATAGGCTTGCTTTGTTCTCCCAAGAAATAAGCCAAAGAGCCTAAAACTGAAACAGCTACCCAACCCACAACCGCTAATGCAATTACTATAGTCATCGTCAAACCTCTGTTTTAAGTTTTGTAAATTTATGTAAACAAATATAACCTTAACAAAATAAAAGTTGCAATCTATCCGCGGGTGTGTATGCCGATAGACTAAGTACGGTATTCCACACTGAACAGTACCAACGTGGTGAGTATTGACTCAAACAATAAGACGGGAGTAACGCCAAACTATTATGAAACTATTATGTTAGAGGCTATCTGGGTCAATATTTAATTCTCGGAGTTTAGCAGCTAATCTTTGCGCCTTTTCTTGTGCGGCTTGTCGTGCAACTGTTTCCTCTTCATGAGTTAGGAGTGTTTGACCCATAGCTGGATTGTAAAAACGCAGTTTTCCCCTCTCCAAGCGCAACTCTAGCCCCAAAACTTGACTGGGTAAGGACACTGTACCATCTGGTAGGGTATTTGTTGTCACTGGGAAATAATTACCTTCGACCAAGTGTAAACCTTGGAGTTGGGGATTAAGATAATCGCCTGTAGGATCGTACTGGAAATATTCACGCACCCCTAGAAAGGCGTAGATTCCTTTCTTTGCACCTTGGTCTTTGCTACGGGTGGTTTTTGAGGTAATCTCTAGAACGAAATCTGGGATTTTATCGTTTTCTTCCCACGTTTTGTAAGAACCTCTGTCGCGTTTTTCTGCTCCAAACACCACAAATACATCTGGTGCGACAACTGATTCTGGATTCCCTTTTTCGTAATAGATAAATAAATTACCAGCGACGTATACATTTGGACGATTTTGAAAATAAATATCCAGCACTGTTGTAGAGTATACAAGATACTTACGCTGTAAATCACCTTCAGCCATTGGCTTACCGTCCTCATCTGGATATTCAATTGGGGTAACAGGGATATACTCAACTGAGGCTGTCATGGGCAAATCCCTCAACTCAACTAGGGCTAGATTTAATAATATCGCTCAAAATGCGATCGCCATGATTAGCAGGCTGTGAAATCACTAAAAATTCCAAATTCTCTCTAATCTTGACTTTTATCATCCGAATCTTCTAACTCGCATTCTGCAAGTAAATTATCAATACTTTCAGGAAACTCACCATTTTCAACTTTTTTGTAAAAACTTGATAACAATCTTTTTTATCGCCTTCCTTACGAGGAAAGCCTAACCAAAGAATAATAATAATTTTTTTGAAAGTCATTAATATATAACTACATCAGCTAGTAAATCATCTATTTCGTCACTCATTTCTTGGGTATAAGGAACAAGCTTAGAAGGATTTTGCATCGCATCCTTCATCAAAAAGTCCAGAAAAAGGCTCATCATAATGCCCTCATCTTCATCAACTTCATCAACACTATCAGTTTCTAATCTAACTAAGAACGTATTATCAGATAGCACTTCAATATGCCCTGAAGTATTAGCTAAATGAGGATAGTCCTTAGATAATGCGCGAGGTAAGCGAAACCCATCTTAATTTCCTACCTTGGCATGAATTATGGGATAAATTTTTCTAGACATGAGCTATCAAAGTTGGAATCTAATAGATCAGCTTAGAAGCATAACAAAAAAGACAGGCATTTTGCCTGTCTGATAAACAATGAATAATTTAGCAAAGAATTTAGAAATTCATCTCAGCAGCTTGTACTCTCTCAACCTGCTTCTTCTTCAGCACTAGCATAACTTGAGCCAGCATTACAAGAGCGATGAATGCAATTAAACCTTTGACTCTGCCGGCGTCTTGCAGTACAATCTCTGCATCTTTTTGACCGAATCCGCCGACGTTGGGGTTATTGGTCAAAGCATCACCAGACTTAACTGCTTGTCCTTCGGAAACAATCAATTCTGGGCCTGCGGGAACTGTATCAACGACAACATCGCCAGACTCAGGTTGGATATTAACCTGATATTTGACGTTACCGTCTTCATCTTCCTCTTTGGCAATTTTGGTAATTGTGCCAGTGGCAGAAGCATTGTAAAGGTTGTTGTTGCTCTTTTCGCCGGTGGGATAAACTTGTCCGCGTCCGCGATTACCACCTACGTGAACTGAATATTTTCCGAAGTGGATGTTTTTGTCGGTTGCGGGGTTAGGAGAAAGAACTGGGAAGACGATTTCTTGGTACTGTTCGCCAGGTAACGGGCCGACGATGACAATGTTGTCTTTCTCTTCGCTGTAGGGTTGGAAGTAAGTATCGCCGATTTCTTCTTTAAGCTCCTCGGAAATGCGGTCTTCGGGAGCAATCTTAAAGCCTTCGGGTAGCATCAGCACAGCACCGACGTTTAAGCCGGTTTTAGAACCATCAGCACCAACTTGCTGAACGCTGGTGTCGTAGGGAATCTTCACTACAGCTTTGAACACAGTGTCAGGTAGCACCGATTGGGGAACTTCCACTTCTGTCGGCTTGGCTGCTAGGTGACAGTTCGCACAAACAATCCGCCCGGTTGGTTCGCGGGGGGTTTCAGGATAGGTTTGCTGTGCCCAAAATGGATAGGCAGCAGCAGATTGGGGAAGGGCGAGATCGCAACTGAAGTAGAATGTCACAGTGGCGATCGCTATGAGCAATGTTTTTACAATTACTCTAGCACTGCGAGTTAACCTCGCTGTTACAGAAGCATTTCTCATCTCTATAAGGACAATGATTGAATTAGTCATTGGTCATTAGTCATTAGTCATTAGTCATTGGTCATTGGTCATTAGTCAAAAGACTAAGAACAAAGGACAGATGACTAAGGACAAAATTATTAAGCCCACCAAGGTGCATCGCCGGTGCGGAAGTCGGTTTCAGTCCAAGGACTTAAGACAATTTTGTCGTCTGTTGTGCTGGCGTGGGCTAAAGCCAAAGACAGTGGTGCTGGGCCGCGAACAACTTTACCAGTTGAATCATACTGAGAACCGTGGCAAGGACACTTAAATTTGTTCTCAGCAACGTTCCAAGGGACAACACAACCTAAGTGGGTGCAGATAGCATTAATGCCATAATCTTTGATGGCTTCTTTGTTTTCTACCACAATATAGGTGGGGTCACCCTTGAGTCCTTGAACTAAAGTGCGATCGCCTGCGTTACGGTTTTCTAGAAACTTGGCGAGACTGACATCGTTACCCAACTCGTCTTTTGCTGTGGTTCCACCACCAGCACCACCGCTAGCTGGTGGAATAAAGTACTTGACGACGGGATACAATGCACCCAGAGCTACTCCAGTGACAGTCCCAAAAGTGAGCAGATTCATGAACTGACGACGCCCCATATCTGGCACGTCTGCTGATTCCGAAAATTGAGCCATAATCTACGCGCTCTTTGTGTATTTTGTTAAGCATTTTGACAGGAGTACTTGTACTTGAGCAACTCTTGTCTAAGTCGAAATGCTAACGCTTACGACGATGCCATATTTCTCTGTTCCAAGATATGTTTAGCATCTTTTCTGTTAGCATTACATTTCTTTATATCCTTATCATACTGGAGTTACGGAACTTAACATCATAACTAAATGTAAAATCTGATTGAGAAAAGCTATGACAGGACAGGAATTACGTCAACTGCTGATTGAGAAGTGGGGATACTCTTACGATGTCCAGTTTCGGCGGACACAGGGCAAGATATTTTTACAAGTCATGTGGAAATATCTGGAGCAAGCTTCTTTTCCGTTAACTGAGGCAGAGTACCAAGAGCATCTTGATAGCATCGCTAATTATCTTCATGCTTTGGGTGGAACGGCACAAGTGCAAACATTTATCACCCAAACACGCGATCGCCCCCGACTCGGCAAAGCTGTTAGTATTCCTCTAGATTTGGGCGAACGGTCTTCAGAATGGATCTTATAACCTGTTATTACTTGAACATTAATTTCTCAGTCATTACATTTTTTGTATATAAATAAGTGTATGGTCTAAAATATGCTATAAAATTCTCTTGCCAAGGGCTACATCTCTATCTGGCTGAATTAACACAACCTCACCATCATCTAAAACTACTCCCAAGACTAAAACTTCGGAAATGAAATCGGCAATTTGACGGGGTGAAAAGTTAGTTACGGCTAATATTAATTTACCGATTAATTCAGTTGGTTCATAAAGTTTTGTAATTTGGGCACTAGATTTTTTGATGCCCAAATCGCCAAAATCTATCCACAATTTATAAGCTGGCTTTTTAGCTTTAGGAAATTCTTCAACATTGATGATTTTGCCAACATGAATTTCAACTTTTTCAAAATCCTCAAAGTTAATTTGTGCCATTTAATTTTGGTTTTAGATTTAATGTATGCTTTATAGCTTAGAGGATGTTTCAAAAGTATTGGTCGAATAGAATTCGCTACTACACAAAGCTTAGTCCACCTGCGTGGACTAACACAAAATCAAGGTTTTGAAACCCAAGTAGGCGGTCGCTGAGCTTCTTGCTCTGAGCGACACCGAAGGGTGTCGAAGTGTGGGTTTCGTCTGTGTGGTCGCGATTTACAATCGCCTGGTTAGTAATAATTTAGACTTTTCAAACAACCTCTTAATTTGCGGGTAGGCAGTAAAACTTAACTTACTATCAAAAATTTTTAAATCTTGAATTTTAATCCAAAATCCGTCTTTAAAAGTTTAGATCGGAGGAAACCTCCGCTCTAACTTTTCGCAAAATTTAAAATCTAAAATCCGGTGAGTTCGATTTAAATATTTTAATTTTTTCTTGGGCGTAGCGATCGCTATTTTCCTGTCAGCTTCACTAAACCAATGCCGCCAAAGTAAAGTCCCAGGACTGCACCAGCTAGAAGGCTTTGGGTGAGAGGGTCAGTAGAAGGTGTGAGAACCGCTCCTAAAACAACTGCTCCCATAATCACGTAACGCCAACCTGAAACCATCTTCTCGGAGGAGACAATATTCAAGTTACCGAGTAATAGTTGAATGATGGGAATTTGAAATGCCAAACCAGTGCTGAATAAAAGTAGCAGCACAAATTCAAAATATTTATCAATTGACCAAAGTTGTTCGACTACATCTGCTCCATAGCTGATGAAAAATTTCAAAGCTGCCGGAATCAGAAGTAAATAAGCAAATACTAAACCTGCTGCAAATAAAACACTCGACCCTAAAACCACAGGCCCTAATAAGCGGCGTTCGCGGCGAGTCAGTCCAGGAAGCACAAACTGGATAATTTGGTAAAGAATGAAAGGACTAGAAAGTACCAAGCCTGTGTAAGCTGCGACTTTGAGGGAGACAAAGAAATATTCTCCAGGTGCAAGTTGAAGAAATTTGACTCCCTGTGCTGGAACCTCAAGTAGTTGGACAATGGGCTTAACGGCAAAGAAACAACCGATAATACCTATTGCTACAGCAATTAGCGAATAAAAAATTCGCTGTCGTAATTCTTCTAGGTGGTCGAAAAGTGACATTTCGACTTCACCCGGCAACTCATCTAAAGGATCTGTTTCGGAGTTGCCATCTGCTTCTGTATTTATATCAGGAACGTTTACAGTATCTACGTCTTGTGAAGGCGTCATGATTCAGTTAGTAGGCAACATTTATAATATGGGTATGGGGCATGGGGCATTGGGCATTAGTTTTTCTTTGCGTCCATGCGTCTGCCTCATTTGCTTAGTCAGCATTGTTAACTATTTTATCTGGCGATCGCAGCCACCAAGATATGTTTTTGAATGCTGGGAGTTTTTTGTCCTGTTTTTTGGGGTTGGATGTGCATAAGTTAGTAGGAAGCCATCTTGTGGGCAATGCCTAACCTAAAATAGGGTGGAACCGATAATTTGTAAATCACGTCTCTGCGGCTATTAGGACTGAGTAACTTCACACAACATCAACAATGCTCAGTTTTTCAACTCCGGTTCATCAAGGTGGCATCTAAGTTTAGCGTATTCGGAAATTTTTAGCTGAGGTTGTATGAACCGGACAATTTGCATTGGTCTGATGGCATTGCCTATTTATTTATCCAATGCTGAGCTAGGCAATGTTTATAGTAATGTGTCAATTGTCAAAAACCAGGTTTCTAACATAGCTGCTCTGGTGGTTTACAGTAAAAATGCTCCCTCAGGTATATTGCCGTGGGATATATCGGCTAGAGATGACCAAACCGAAGATTGTCTTCGCTCTGGTATCTGCAAGGATTGATACTACAGATGAATTCAGAATTCAAAATTCAGAAGTAAAACAGGGTTGAGACCTGTATTTAAGTTGATATTAATTCGTGAGATTGTCATTAGTCATTTGTTTTTTATTAATGACTAACGATCATCTAAACGAAAAAATACAACATTTAGGCGCGTTAGCTTAATTCCTAATTAGGACACACAGAGAAATATTACAGCAGTTTCATAATCAAAAAAACTAATGGTTGTAGGAAATTATCAAGGTACAGTCCTGATTACAGGAGCGTCAACAGGAATTGGTCAGGCCTGTGCTTTGCTTTTAGACCAATTGGGATTTTCTGTTTTTGCTGGTATACGTCAAGACATTGATGCTCAAACACTCCAACAAAAAGCTTCACCAAGGCTGATTCCAATTTTCTTAGATGTTACTGATGCTGAATCCATTGCTTCTGTAGTTGATAAGGTAACAGATACAGTGGGTGATGTTGGAATTTTAGGTTTAGTAAATAATGCCGGAATTGCTGTCCCTGGCCCTTTAGAATTATTACCTATCGCTGAATTTCAACATCAGATGAATGTGAATGTCACTGGACAATTAGCAGTGACACAAGCATTTCTTGGTTTATTACGCCAAGGTCGCGGTCGAATTGTGAATATGGGTTCCATTGCTGGGAGAAGTTCTACCCCATTTTTAGGCGCTTACAATGCTTCAAAGTTTGCTTTGGAAGCACTCACTGATGTGATGCGTATGGAGTTAAAACCGTGGGGAATCTCAGTTTCAATTATTGAACCTGGTTCCATCGCTACGCCTATTTGGAATAAATCCCTGGCTCAAGCTGACATCGGACAAGATAGCTTATCAGAATCGGCACTAAATCTTTATGGTCAGGCGATGAATACTGTACGTCACAAAATGCAGACGATCGCAGCTAGAGGAATTTCTGCGGATATTGTCGCTCAAGCTGTTGTCCACGCGCTGACTGCAAAACAACCAAAGACACGCTATCTGGTTGGACAAGATGCCAAAATTCAAGCTGTGCTAAAACATATTTTGCCCGATCGCTTCCACGATCGCCTCATTTTATATTCAATGGGTTTGTAGATTAATCTGATTGGGTATAATCAATCTGTTACATTGTTGTCTTATGAACTACCCCTGGCTACTTCGTTGAGCCAGGGGTTTCTACATCCCCTATCCCCATAGCAAGATATCTGTCCGTGGTGCGTTGCTATAAGGCATAACACACCCTACTAAATACTTTTTTACTCCCCTTGTGTTTTGTTAGGATTTGGGCTTATATGTCGAAGCAACATGTAATTCTTTGAGTTGCTTGACATCTACTCCAGAAGGTGCATCTGTTAACAAACAACGGGCTTGTTGCGTTTTCGGAAAAGCAATCACATCTCGAATGGATTCTTCCCCAGCTAGCAACATTACTAAACGGTCTAAACCGTAGGCGATGCCACCGTGAGGCGGTGTACCATATTCAAATGCTTCCAACAAAAAGCCGAATTTATTTTGTGCTTCTTCAGGAGACAAACCGATCGCATCAAACACCTGTTGTTGAATTTCTCGCTGATAAATCCGCAGACTTCCACCGCCAACTTCCACGCCGTTGAGTACCAAGTCGTAAGCTTGGGCGCGTGCTGTTTTTAAGTCACTCAAATCATCAGGGTGGGGTGCTGTAAACGGGTGGTGCAGTGCTTCGAGACGTTTTTCGTCAGCGTTCCACTCAAACATGGGGAAATCTGTAATCCACAGCAAGTTAATTTTTTCTGGATCGATTAATCCAAATTCTCTAGCAATAACTTGCCGCAATCTATCTAAAGTTTTATTAACGGTAGCAGCATCACCAGCCCCGAACAATAACAAATGTCCAGCTTTGGCACCTGTGCGTCGGAGAATTTCCTGTTTTTGTTCGTCGCTGAGGTTGTCTTTAATTGCGCCAATGGTGTCAATTTCGCCATCGTCTCTCACTCGGATATAAGCTAAACCTTTAGCGCCGGCTTCGCTAGCTTCTTTGAATAAATCACCACCTGGTTTAATGCGGACATTAGAAATTACATCGTTACCGTTGGGAATGGGTAGGATTTTGACGACACCACCATTAATTACAGTGTCTCGAAAGACTTTAAAGCCAGAGTCTTTGACGATATCCGAGACGTTGACTAATTCCAAACCATAGCGGGTATCTGGTTTGTCGCTACCGTAACGTTCCATTCCTTCGGCGTAGGTGAGACGGGGAAAAGGCCGTTGTAATTCAATGCCCTTAACCGTTTTGAAGATATGGCAAACTAACTTTTCGTTGAGTTCGATAATTTCTTCTTGGGACATGAAACTCATTTCCATGTCCAACTGGGTGAATTCTGGTTGTCTGTCGGCGCGTAAGTCTTCATCACGGAAGCAACGGGCAATTTGATAATATCTATCCAAGCCTGATACCATCAGCAATTGTTTAAATAGCTGTGGTGATTGTGGTAGAGCAAACCATTCACCAGGGTTGACGCGACTGGGTAGGATATAATCCCTAGCACCTTCGGGAGTAGAACGGGTGAGTATTGGGGTTTCGACTTCGATGAAACCTTCCAAATCTTCCAGGTAACGGCGCATGGCTTTGACAATTTGATGACGCAGTTGCAAATTTTGTGCCATGCGTTCGCGTCGCAAATCTAAATAGCGATATTTCAGCCGCAAATCTTCCCGTACTGTTTCGCTGTCAGCTACCGAAACTTGAAAAGGTAATTGTTTGCGGACAGCGTTGAGTAGTTGAATTTTATCTGCGTAAATTTCTACTTCACCTGTAGGTAGACGGCGATTTAGGGATTCTTGGGGGCGTTGCGTTACCCTACCAGTGATTTGGACAACATATTCATTTCGCAGGGCATTTGCCTGTTGATATGAATCAGGGGTGCGTTGCGGATCGCTGACGATTTGAACAATGCCAGAGCGATCGCGTAAATCTAAAAATATCACGCCCCCATGATCGCGGCGACGGTCTATCCATCCGTAAAAGGTAACAGTTTCTCCAATATGTTCTTTTCGGACTTCGCCGCAATAGTGAGTTCGCATAATTGTTAGTTCTTGTTTCCAGGGCTAGATTGGCAAATAAATGTCAAAGCTTCCCCATTATCTAGCATCAATAGTAATTGTAGTAGTTCCAGTTCCACAAAAAACGGAATAATCTAAACTCTCTATGTATAGAGAACTCATACCAAGCCAGTTAAAACATATAGTACGCAATAGCCTGTTGCCTGTTACCTATTGGACTTCTTGCATAAATCAAAGAGCTTTCACCCTAAATCCCTCTCCCACGCTTGGGCTACGGTGTACACACAAATCTCTTGCCTTGCACCTTTGTTGCATCGCCTTGCACCTTTGTTGCATCGCCTTGCACCTTTGTTGCATCGCCCTGCACCTTTGTTGCATCGCCTTGCATCTTTGTTGCATCGCCTTGCACCTTTGTTGCATCGCCTTGCACCTTTGTTGCATCGCCCTGCACCTTTGTTGCATCGCCTTGCACCTTTGTTGCATCGCCCTGCACCTTTGTTGCATCGAAGAACAAAAATTAACCTTGTTCCCCGTTCCCTGTTCCCTGCCAAATCGGCATAAATTAATGTAGAGACATGGCAACACCACATCTCTACATAGTTTGTCAATCAAAAATTTCAGCGTAGATCTTGTTCTGTTGTTAGCACTAGTAGTCTGTCTCATTAATTTTGAGGGATAAATATGTTTGTAGTAAGGACTTTAGTCCTTGATTTTTAAGCACTGAAGTGCTTACTACAAACTCATCAAAATTAATGCGACAGACCACTAGCTTGCTGATACCAGTAACGTTTAAATTTGGCGTTTCAAAACTACAGTGTTAAAGAGTGAGTATTTGTCTCAATCAATTTTGCCAAATCTTGCAAGAATGCCGCAGCATGGGCACCGTAAATAATCCGGTGGTCAGAAGTAATATTTACTTGCATTTGTTGGCGCACGGCAAATAAACCGTCGGGTGTTGCTACCACTTGCGGGCGGGATGCTCCGATCGCTAAAATCGAACCTTGTCCTGGTGGTAAAATCGCATCAAATTTATCTACGCCAAACATCCCTAAGTTGGACAAGGTAAAAGTACCGCTGTTATATTCTTGGGGTTGTAGTTGTTTTGTTCTGGCACGCTCTACTAAAGACTTCCAATTACGCGATAGAGAATAAATATCCACTGCATCTGCATTTTGCAACACAGGTGTAATTAATCCGCCATCATCCATTGCCACAGCTACAGAAATGTTGATATCAGAATGATAAACAATTCCTTGGTCTGAGTAGCTAGCGTTCAAAAGTGGGTGTTTTTGTAATGTTACCGCTACAGCTTTCGCCAGTAGCGCCGTCATTGTTACGCCTTTGGATTTAATTTGTTTATAAAGTTTGTCTAACTCATCAGTGGTAATGGTGTAACCAACACGGAATACAGGGACAGATAGACTAGCTACCATGTTCCGTACTACCGCATTTTGGAAGGTAGTTAGAGGCACGATTGAACCAGGAACAGCTGCCACAGCTGGTGTGGGTGCGGGTGCTGGTGTCGGTGGTGCAGGGGGCGCTACTGGGGTAATTGGTGTTGGTGGGGCAGCAAGTGGAGTGGGGGCGGGTTGCTTACCTTTATTAACAACTGCTTCCACATCTTCGGCAACAATGCGACCGTAGGGACCACTGCCTTGGAGTGAAGTCAAATCAACTTTGAGTTCTTTGGCTAACTTGCGGGCACGGGGTGAAGCTACAAGTCTTCCTTCGCGATGGTTAGAGCCATTTTGAGACGCCAAAGTAGGAATTCCAACCGAAGCAGCCACGGGAACTGGTTCGGGAGAAGGACTAGCAGCAGCACCGCCAGAATTGGCAAGAGATTTCGCAGTTTCGATTTCAGCTTCGGTTTCGGCAATGAAGGCGATCGCAGATCCTACCGGGGCAGTTTCACCAGCTTGCACTATGATATGGGCAAGAAACCCTTCATAAAAGGTTTCTACATCCATATCAGCCTTATCTGACTCTACAACCACCACTGTTTCGCCTTTTTCCACTTTGTCCCCTGGCGATTTCACCCAGGAGACTATTTTGCCTTCGGTCATGGTGGAACTCAACGCCGGCATAAATACTTCGTGAATGCTCATAGGGTGGTTTGGGAATCAATGGTTTATGGACTTTAACAGCTTTTGTCAGATCGAATTGTATCTTGATAAAAGAATTTTGGATTGGAGATTTTATATTTTGGGCATTGGGCATGGGGAGATGGGGAGGTGGGGAGGTGAGGAGATGGGGAGGCAAAAGGGGAATAATTCTTAACTCCTCACTAAAAGAATCAACAGTCAACCGTCAACACTCCCAATACCCCAGGAACCTTAATTTGATTTAAAAGTCTATGGTACAGAGTTATTGTTAAAGGATAGTTAATATCTTGTTTTGGTTGTTGACTTTCAAAAACCATCAAGAGTGTCTCACAGATCAAATGAGATTGCTACAGATAAATATATTTATATTCCTCATACCACTGCTTGAGATAGAGAAGCTTTTTCAAGGTAGAAGATATGGGATGCAGTTCAATCTAGAATTCAAAATTGGTAATTAACCTGTTTGAAATTCCTGTTTACTTTTATGTCGGCAAAGTTAAAATTGTTTTTAATTGTGGTACTTACCGTCTTTGCCACTGCTGGCGCTGGAGTTTTCATGACTGGACGCCAGCAATCTCCACCGATTGTTGATAATGTCGATCGCCAACCACAGCAGTTAAGAGCGATTCATCAGTCTCAGGAGGTTGTGGCATACCCAGAGCGTTCCAACTATAAAACTATACCTCTAGAAAGTATTAACTCATCTCTCCAAGGTAGCGACCCTGCGACACTCGCTTTGAATGCTTTTGACAACATACCATCAGTGGGAGGAACGCGAAAGGTAGAGGTGGCTTATCCAGAACGAAATCACGCTTTAGTGACGATTACACAAATCAAGCAGGGTAATAATTCTGTTGATACAGTTAAATATCGAGTGGAGATGACGACCTTTGGGCGATCGCTTTTTATTAGTTCGCCCCCAGTGTGGCAAATTGTTTGGGCTGGCTCCCAGGTGGAATGTTTGTCTGGAAGCCGCCCCCACACGAAGTTAAATCAGATTTGTCATTAGTCATTCGTCATTGGTCATTTGCAAAGGACAAAAGACAAATGACAACGGACAAATTTAAATGTCGCCGCGAATTTCTTCGACAACGCCATCACGCAGAACAATTTCGACTTGCATTTTGCTAATCAAATTATCTCCAGTTTCTACTTTGAAAAAGCCTTCCATTTGGAACTGGTTAACTTCTTGATCCTGTTGGAGAAACTGCACTTGCTGGAGGTTTTGCAGCAACTGATTTTTCTGCTCTAGGAATTCACTTTTCTTTTGATTGACTTGGAGTTGGATGTTGTCAATTTGTTGGAGGGTCTGGGGGCCTGGTGGTTGCAGACTCTGTTTTTGAATTGCACTAATCGCTCTTTGTCCTTCAACGTCTAGCTGTTGCAGTTGCTGGTCAAGTTGATTAATCTGTGCTTGTAGCTGCTGTTGTACTTCCTCTTTCCAGAGGGGAGTAACAATTACTTTAACGTTGACGACGCGTTTCAACAGCAAATGAGATTTGGAGACATCCATAAATATTTCACGTTCACTCTTAATAGTTGGCGGGTGGAATCATCAGGCAAACATGCCGTCAATAATATCGCGATAGCGTTCCACAACGATGTGTCGTCGAACTTTCAATGTTTGTGTCATCAAGCCGTTTTCGATGGAAAACGGTTCCAGTATGAATCTGAACGGCCCGATGCGGTCATCTGGTCGATAGCCTGGACGATTCTGCACTTCGCGATTTAGTTCTTGGCGAAATAAATCCTGGATCATTTTACTCTCCAAGTCTATTTTTTGACTGGATGAGGAAATTTCGCGATCGCTTTGTATATCCAGTGTCAAATTCTGGGCTTGTGCCCATTTTTCTAGGGCTTCGAGATTGGGGACAATTAAGGCTCCCAAGCTGCGTTGGTCTTGACCGAGAAGCATGATTTGATCGATATATGGCGATCGCAAACACGCATCTTCGATGGGTTGCGGTTCGATGTTTTCGCCGTTAGTCAAGACAATGGTATCCTTGGCTCTACCAGTTAGCACTAGGTCGTTTTGTGGTGTTAACCAACCCAAATCGCCGCTATCGAACCAACCTTCAGGGTTAATTGCTTTGGCTGTGGCTTCAGGATTTTGGTAATAGCCTTGCATAATCTGAGGTCCCCTTAACAATACCAAGCCTCGCTTTTCTGGTGGCAAAGGCGCTTTTGTCTCAGGATCTACGATTTTAGCTTCTGTTGCCGGGAGTGGTAGCCCTGATGCGCCAATCAAATTTCGCCAAGGACGACGCACATGGGTAACGGGAGAAGTTTCTGTCAAGCCATAGCCTTGCAAAATCTGGACGCCAATAATTTCAAAGAAGTTATCGATGTGTCTGGGAAGGGCACCGCCGCCGCTAATCATCTGCTTAACTCGTCCCCCTGTGGCTTCGCGCACTTTGGCATAAACTAGTTTTTCTCCCAACTTATGCAGGGGTAACAAAGCCACCGCGACTATGCTAGCTGCAAATCGTTCCACGGCTGAGGCATGAAGATTATTTAAATCCAATCCCTGAGCAACTCGCTGCGCTTTAATATATTTCTCGCTGATGCCTAATAAAAATTTAATCAGGCGTTGCTTGTTGGCTGGTTGTTCGCGGAATTGTTTTTGCACTCCTTCATAAATCGATTCCCACAAACGGGGCACACCCACCATATAGTTGGGTTTAAATTGCCGCAAATCTGCTTTGACAGAGCGCAAATTAGTATAAACTTGCGTACAACCTTGAGATAGTAGGTAATATTCAACAGTTCGTTCGTAACTGTGCCACGAAGGCAGGATACTAAGAACCATATCGCCTGGATTTGGTTGCAATACTGTGCCAAATGTTGTCACTTGGTGCATCAAGTTACTATAAGAGAGCATCACACCTTTGGGTTTGCCGGTGGTACCAGAGGTGTAAATTAAGGTTGCCAAAGCGTCACGATTTTGCTTGGCTGGCACAAAATTATGATTTGCTCCAATTTCATTTAATTGGGCAAAATTTAACACTTTTAAAGGCATTTCCGTGGGTGATGCTTCATCTGAAAGTAAGATGACGAATTGAATTGGTAGATCGTTGAGGCGGTCTTGCAGTTTTTTAAGTGTCTTCAAATCTTCAATGACCACTGCTGTACTGCCACTGTTGGCGATGATAAACAGCAGTTCTTCTTTTTCAGCTTGGGAGCTACGCACGGCATCAACTCCTCCAGCAGTCATGATACCTTGGTCGGCAATAAACCACCGAGGACTGTTGTCAGCAATTAAGGAAATGCGATCGCCTAATCTAACTCCCAACGCTTGCAACCCAGCAGCGAATAGTTGTATTTTCTCTGCTAATTGAGTATAACTAATCACTACTTCTGGTTTAGTGTGGGGGCTGTGCAAGGCAACAACATCACCAAATTCCTGAGCTGCCAAAGGCCAAATTTCTGGTAGCGATTGCACATTCGTGTAATCTACCAACTTCTTTAATGCTTGGCGTTCTCGCTCACTGATATTAGATAAAAAAGAAGACGCGGTTTGAGTTTTTGACATAACACCTTAACTAAATTTCAAACGTTCGCTTTTGGAGCTATTTTGTTATTACGCTACAATAACCGTCCTCATTATCCACATTCTCTTTTGTGTATGATAATTCCAGGAATTCCAACTTTATATTTACAAAAATTTATGTTAAGATTAATTTACATAGACTGCAAGTTATAGATCGCCTTTGCAGTTAGAAACAGCGATGTCTACGACGGGCTACGCCTACGCCTACTTTTCAAGGGGGATGATTACCTTATGAATTTGATAGACATAATACTGCTAACGTTGATCGATATTGTTGCCTGCATAGCTTTACCCAAGCTTATAGCTATATTTACGGCAAATAGAACCAAGCTGACTGAATTGTCACCGAAGAATTCAGAATTGCAAACAGCGAAAGTTAAAGTTACAAGTTTTCCCTATTGTACAGTTTACCCATTGACGGGTACTCAGTACTGCAAATTTAGTCCTGATTTTTGCGATCGTTGTTCGCCGAATTGATGAACTATCTGACAGGAAAAATTTTTGGGTATTTGAAGAATAATTCTGAATTTTTATGTTTTAATTACTCAGAATTCCTACAAGTACCCTGAGTAATTCTTCTAAGCCTTCTGGAACGCGATAAAGCTTAATGTCTTCTACGATCAGTTTTTCCTGTCTTTGCAATATTCCAAATTTCCAATCGTATCCATTTGTCACAGCCCCATATAATACAGAATTTGGGGAATCTATCCACTGGTCTAGTGCTAGTAATTCTACGGCTAACTGATTAAATCCTCGTTTTAAATCTGATTGTTTGGCCTCAATCACTAAAAGTGAATTGTGGGAAACTAGATAATAATCAAATGTACCTTTCAGCTGTTCGTTAACATTCACACTATACTCAATATAAAGAATAGATTGCGTTTGGTCGCAAACTTCTACAAGAATAGGAGAAATTAACATTTCTCTAATAGCTATTTCTGCAACTGAATCAAAAATAGATATATTACGTTCAAGATAGCGATTTAAAAAATCTAAATATGTTATTTCTCTTAGATAATTAGGTAGTTCTAATATCTTCTTTTCATAGCTACAATTAAAATCTGCAAGAATATCTTTGGTTGTATAAGGGAGTTCAAAATATTTACTAAATGTATAGCTTTGCCCTGGTTTGATAATCCGGTTACTAGTCATGCTATACTCCCTGATTTTAGTTATCATTTAACCCTGTTCTCTGTTCCTGCTCTAACATTTTAGACTAATTCGTAATTCGTAATTAATAAAGTCAGGTACGATCTGGATTTCAGGGTTTGAATTTGTTGCCAGATTTTAGAGAATTGCTATTATAGGTTAAGAAATTGGCGAATACACTCAGCAGCAATTAGCTTTTCTTCTCTGTCTGGAGTTTCCATCCAATTCAACGAAATAGCTTTGCTCTGTTCCAAGATTAATTCAATCTTCCAGCTATTACCTTTGCCGGAAAATGTTTTTATTTGAATATCTTTAATCTCCTCAAGAGAACACTGAATTACAATACTATCAAAAATTTTTCTCAATGCTTGATGCTTCAGTGTCATCATCCCTGTGGTTTTATCAAAAGTACAGGTTGTTATTCGCAGCGCATAAAGCATAGCAAGAAACATAATTGTCAATATAAAAGCTACCATCGCTAACCCAGGAAGACTAAAAATCATCAACCAAAAAACCTGTATAAATGTCCAGTTTGGCTGCATGAACTTTTGCTCGATACTTAAATAATTCTCATTTTGATTATGAATGAAGTAATTTATTTTAGAGGCATGGCTTTTTTGCTCATCTTCATTATTAAACTCATGTAAAGTAAAACGAATAGAACCCCATTTTTTATTGAATAAAACATAATAATATGAATATGATGTTTCCTTTTGTTGAAATTTCTTCTTAACAAAAACTGTTTTAGTAATAACAGTAGCACTCTGTAAATCATTAACGGGAATATTAATTATCTCTTTTCCTATGCGTCTTACCCGCACTAACTGACACATATCTTGTGAGGATTGAGTACGAGTGCATGTTAAAGTCGCCATGATTTCTTCCGTCAAAAATTTCCATGCAAACGAGGGAATTATCATAGTAAAAGGGGAAGCAATAATAGCAAAAAAAGCTGTGACACCTAACGTGTAAAGACAACCTATGCGCCAGTATTGTAGTACTGAGCGATCGTGTAGGATGAGTCTATTTGGTGTGTATTCAATAACCTTCATGTTTATCGATTTTAAATTTTAGATAGCGACAGGAATAAGTAAAGGTAGATATTAGACCTCTTGCAATCAATTGCTTTCTGCACTCTTGGGGGAAAAGGGTAAAGGTTACTGGGGTTGGGGACTTTTGCAGAACCTTTTCCCCTTCCCCTTTTCCCGACTTATGCAAGAAGTCTATTACCTCAACATCTTCTGTGCTTGTCTTAAATTACCCAGCTATAGCGGTTCCCAATCAAATGAGGTACAAAAATTTGTAGGGGCACAAAGCTTTGCGTTCCTAGCTTATAACTCACTAGAACGGTGGCGTTGCTGAATCAGAGTATGAATTGACATTTTTCAACATAACAAAACAACAATTCTTTGCGCCTTTGCGTCTTTGCGTGAGACTAATTCATACTTTCAATCAGCAACGCCAGAACGGTAAATGTCACAGCACATATATTAAAAAGATACAAAAGTATTTTTTATATTTTATTAAGATTGTTGTATTATTATTACTAGTATTTTACAATTCAAGTGCGATCGCTCTACATGTCACACCGAATTACAGAACTTTTTGTGTCTGAAGATATATTTAAAAATTGATAGTTACCATTAGCAAAAAATATATATAGTTAGCTTATAACCAATAAAAGAAATTCAAAATACCGTTTTCAGTAATTGTACTAATTTTGCTTCAAACTAGTGATTATGTTAAATACAAGTTTTGCAAACAGGGAAGATAACATAATGAGTTTAATAGATGGTTTATTAATGACACTGCTTAGTACTGTTGCTTGCCTAGCCCTACCTAAGCTGCTATCCGTAATTCTGTCTGCCAAAAACGAGAACACTGCACTATCACCGGCTGTTGTGACTTCACAAGACTCGGACTCTTAAAATAAGCCGATTATCTATAGATATCGCCTTGATGAGGAGAAAATTTAGTGATTGGTGCAAGGCGATATCTGACGAGCAGAATTCAGAATTCAGAATTAAAATAAGCTATGGGTTTAGCTACCACACCTAGATGGCGTACTTGATTAACTTGAAATTTGGTGTAGTATTAATTTTTTCTGGCTGTAGTGATTTTAGGTCTGACGATAATCAAAAATGCAAGCAAAGTCAGAACTAACATTTGCCAAGTTACCAAATTCCAGCCGCCCAGATTCCAGCAGAATAGGCCAAGGGTAGTACCTACAGCACCACCGATAAAATAGGTAGTCATGTAAACTGTGTTGATGCGACTATTGGATTGAGCATCAAGGGTGTATATCCTGGCGAGATTGGTAACCTGCATTGCCTGTACGCCTACATCTATTAACAATACAGCAACAGCGATCGCCAATGCAGAATTAGCAGCAATTTTAGCAATTACTAAACTTGCAATCACCATTAATGCAGCAAGAGTCAAGGAACGTTGAGAGTTACCTTTATCGGCTAGTTTACCAAAAATTGGCGCCGTCAATGCAGCGGCGATCGCCACAAGCCCGTATATCCCAATTTTGTCAGATTGGAAATAAAAAGGCGCTCCGCTTAAATGGAAAGTCAGCGTCGTCCAAAATGAGCAAAAGACGCCAAACAATAAACCACCAATTAAAGATGCTTCTCTTAATAATGAGAAACGTTTTAATTGGTGGAGTGTTGATTTTAATAATTCCAAATAATAACCATCAAAATCATTTTTGACATTAGGCAAATATATTTTTAGTAAAACAGTAATAATTAAAACCATTACTGCCGAAAATCCATATACATAACGCCAAGTAAACCATTCAGCAATATATCCACTAAAAACTCTTGCGCCTAAAACTCCAATCAATACACCAGTAAAAATGTTGCCTACAGTTTGACCTGTAGTTATTCTATCTATACTAGCTGCTAAGGGGAGAATAACCTGGGCTGAGACTGTCGTAATTCCAATTGCTATGCTCAATATCGAAGCTTGGACGATGTTTTGTGAAAATGTCATAGCTATCAACAAACAAAACAAACATCCCAGTAAGGTAAGAATTAATTTTTTCTTGTTAATTTTATCGCCCAAGGGGATTAAAAAGAAAAGCCCAACACCGTAACCAACTTGTGAAAGCACAGATATGCTACCTGCTTCACTTTCACTGACTCGAAAAGAAGATGCAATATCTTTGAGAATTGGCTGATTATAGTAAACATTAGCAACACAGACACCAGCTGCGATCGCCATAATCAATACCTGGACTTTAGTTAATCCGTTACTGGAGATTTGTGTTTCCATTTAATGTAAATTTATACAGGAAAAAACTGGTTTACAGTACAGCTAAAACCAGGTAATAAAGGAGAAATTATAATATCACTACTAAATAAAGTTTCTACTAATTTAAGTTGATTTTGTTCGCGTCGATAGACCTCTAGTTTACGCGATCGCCAGTCAGCAATCCAATATTCTTTTACTCCTCTAGAAGAATAAAGTTTAAGTTTAGCTTCCTTATCCCGTCTTAGATCTTCGTTGCTGCTAGACAAAACTTCGACTACTAAATCTGGTGCGCCAGTTAAATGTCCTGCTTCATCCAATGTTAGCGCCAACGTTTCTTTAGTAGCCCAAACTACATCAGGAATCACATTATCTGACTCTGAAAACAAAACGCCGGGGTTGATTACAGCTTCCCCTAAACCAGTAGACTCTGACCAAACATCAAGTTGTCGGAAAATTCTGCCACAAGTTTGCTGATGTTTAAAGTGAGGCGCCCTGGTCATAAATAATTCTCCATCAACTATCTCGTAGCGCGTCCCTTCGTTTTCTGGTAATAGTTCCACATCCTGAGTTGTCCAGCGTACTCCTGTATTAAGCATCTGACTCATTGGCTAACTCCTTTGATCTTGCTCTTGTATTTTAAGGTAATTGTTGACTGTTAGCTGTTGACCGTTGACCAATTAACTTTTCACTTGCGATTTTCGCGCCGCCATTTACTCGCAAAAAATAATTTATGACTCATCGGCTAACTTTTGGAATCTCACTCTTAATATTTTTATTAGAAAATCTTAACGATTTAGGAATCAAAATACCTTATGGCATCTTACTACAGGAGCCAGAATAGTTAAAGAATTAATCACAAAAATTACTCAAATTGTAACCCTTCTCTTAACAAGTACTTAACGCTCACAAGCTCGATAATATGGCTCAAGTCCAAGTCGAACCCAAACTATACACCTTCGATGAATTTATCAGCTGGTACCCCGAAAATTCACAGGTACGATACGAATTGCATGATGGAGTAATTATCGAAATACCCAAGCCAAGGGGAAAACATTCAAATCTCATAGGTTCCCTGATTGAGCAACTATTGATAATTATCAGGCAGAGTGGCTCTGGCGGTATATGGAATATTCCCAGAGAATCAATTATCAAACCTAAACGGGAAAAATCAGGTTACGAGCCAGATATCATAGTTTTAAACAAAGAAGTTCTTGGAGATGAACCCCGGTGGGAAAGCGAATCGATTATCCAAAATCCTGATTCTGTCAAATTAATCGTCGAGGTCGTTTCAACTAATTGGCGTGACGATTACTACGATAAATTTCGAGATTATGAAGAAATGGGCATCGAAGAATATTGGATTATCGATTATGCTGCACTGGGGGCGAGAAAGTTCATTGGTAACCCCAAGCAGCCCACAATTTTTGTTTGTAACTTGGTTGAGGGAGAATATCAAATGGCTTCATTTACGGCAAATACGACCATTGTTTCCCCAATCTTCCCCCAATTCAATTTAACCGCACAGCAGATTTTCGATTTGGCTTCCTAAGAAAGCATTAAAAAAGTCATACCATTTGTAGAGACGCGATTCATCGCGTCTTCTAGTTTTTCGGGTTTGAATGTCTTGCAAATATTTTTGAAATTGGTATCACTTCCGATTTTCGCGCCGCCATTTTCCCCGCACTAAACGAATTTCATCATAAGTGTAGCTTTCGCCTAGTTGTTCTCTAATGGGTGCCAAAGAAATATCACCAAGCACTTCTAAAACTTGCCAAATTTTTTGCTGACGTTCTAAAGGCACTAACTGATTTAAATCTACAGGTTGATTTTTCTCGATTAAATCTGCAAGATGGCGAATAATTGTAGTCGGGCGAATGTTGCGTTTTTGGGCAATTTCAGCAACACTCAAACCTTGTTTATGCAATTGAAATGTAAAAATTTCGGTGTCTGAAGGTAAGCTATTAAAAGGTACAAAATTATCCTGTGGTGGATCTAAAAAACCTCTTTCTTGGCGGTAAGCACGAATTTCTGCGAGGAACTTTTCGCCATATTGAGCAAGTTTGTGAGTACCTACACCAGAAAGTTTACCAAATTCAGTCATTGTTTTAGGCTGTACCTGTGCCATCAATTTCAAAGTAGAATCTGGAAAGACAATATAAGGTGGAACAGATTGTTGGTCAGCAAGTTGTTTGCGTAACGATCGCAATCTTTGCATTAAAGCTTCTGCTTCAGCAGCTTTTTCACTTGTTTGTGTTAAAGCAACATTTTGGGTTACAGTCACAGCCAGGGAAACTGTGCGTTGTCGCCGCATTACTTCCCAACTTAGGGGGTTAAGTTTTAAAACTGAGTAACCATCGCTAGTCTGTTCTAGTAATCCTTGATGTAAAAGCGATCGCGCCAACATCCGCCACTCATCTACAGTTTTATCTTTGCCAATTCCGTAGGTAGAAAGTTGATCGTGTTGATTTAAAATAATCTTTTGGTTTTTGGCACCGCGCAACACATCAATAATATAAGTCATGCCAAATCTTTCTTTGCAACGCGCCACACAAGATAAAAACTTCATGGCTTCAATTGTCCAATCCTCCATTGGTTTGGGATTACGGCAATTATCGCAGTTACCACAATTTCCAGGAAACCGTTCGCCAAAATAACCAAGCTGAATTGTCCGCCGGCAAACAGTACCTTCAGCATAATCAATTACCTGTCGCAATTGTTGTTTAGCAATCAATTGTTCTTGGGGGTCAGTTTTTTGGTTAATACTCCATTCAATAGTTTTAATATCACCAAAGCTGAAAAATAACGTACAACGTGAGGGTTCGCTATCCCTTCCCGCCCTACCTGATTCTTGATAGTAACTTTCTAAATTACGCGGTAAATCAAAGTGAATTACTAAGCGCACATCTGGCTTATTAATTCCCATTCCAAAAGCAATTGTCGCCACCATAACCCGCACATCGTCGCGAATAAATCGAGTTTGATTGCTGCTGCGTTCTTCATCAGTTAATCCAGCATGATAAGGCAAAGCTGAAATCTTATCATTTTGGAGTTTAAAAGTGAGTTCATCAACTTTTTTGCGCGTCAGACAATAAATAATGGCTGAACCATCGCTTTCCCGGACGAGTTCTAATAATTCGGCGTATGCAGACTTGGTTTTAGAACGAACTTCGTAATACAAATTTTGGCGATTGAAGCTGGCTATGTGGATACTCGGTTGCTTCAATCCTAATTGTTGAATGATATCACCACGGACGCGATCGGTGGCTGTGGCTGTGAGTGCAACCGTAGGAACATTGGGGTAGCGCTTTCGCAGAGATATCAACTGGCGATATTCTGGGCGAAAATCGTGTCCCCACTCAGAGACGCAGTGTGCTTCGTCAATGGCGAAAGTAGAAATACCGATTTGATGATGAACTAAATCGAGAAACGGTAGAAATCTTTCACTTAACAAACGTTCTGGGGCGACGTAAAGTAATTTAACTTTGCCGTTGCGGATAGCTTCTTCTCGCGATCGCACCTGATACGCATTCAAACTACTATTAAGAAACGTAGCACTAATATTATTATTTCGCAGTGCTTCCACTTGGTCTTGCATCAAAGCAATTAATGGCGATACTACTACAGTCAAACCTTTTTTAATTAATGCAGGTAGCTGAAAGCACAAAGATTTTCCACCGCCCGTAGGCATCACCACCAATAAATCCCGATTTTGCAGCGCATCTTCGATAATTTGTCGTTGTCCGGGGCGAAATCTATCATAACCGAAGTGATATTTTAGCGCTTGTTCGAGATTGGGATACTGAAGCATAGCGATCGCTTTTTCAGAGGCTTTTGCCTAAATTAAGTAAGTTTTCTGAGGAAAGTAAGATATATTTTTAATAATCTTAGCTCGTTGATTTTGTGTAAGTTGAGAATTTCTAATTTTCAGCGATCGCAAAAACTCAGGCTAAGATTATAAAATTCGGTAGCAAGTGAGGCTGTCAAAAACTTCTCCATCATAGCTTGTACCAATCCTACAAGCTAAAACAGCGCTAGAAATAGCGCTTTGGAAAGTCACAGCACAATCTAATACCGTTAATCTTACTCAACCTGACTTTTCACGGGGTCTGGAAACTCTATTTGAGAGAAAGTAAGGGTGTGACAAAGCTGGAAGGAATTTGTGAAATTCCAAAATGAAAGCTGAATAAGTGTGTGTTTTCCCTAAATCCTTACGCCTTTTTTCATATGCCGTGAAAAGTTAGACGGTATTAATTCACCCCTACCGAAAGGTACGGTTATTCAAATCTGTTGCTCCAAGTAATGGTTATAGCCGACGCTTGGAGCTTTTTAACGATTTTAAGTAAGTACGCAGTAACAAATTAAACCACATTACAAAACGTTTGTAGAAGCAGGTAGGGGAACTAGCTGCTTAATTGACTGTTGAATTATTCTGTTGTGCGATCGCTGATTTTCAACACTACCAAAAATCAACACAATGAAATATATTTTGTCTAACTAATTAACAACAATGTAAAACTATGCCGATTACTATAGACTTTTTAAGTAGCTACTAATTTGTATTGATAGTCAATTTTATAACATCTGAAAATCCCCGAATATATATAAATGAACGTGAGTTCATGATTGACAGATATTTGGCAATTTGGCAGTTTGCGATTTTGGTATTTTGATATATTGCAGAAATTACCAAGATGTTTTTACTTATTATACAAAGCACGGTATAAAGCCCGTGCTTTGTATTTCTAATTATTTGGCATTTTGGCATTACATTGAAATAGATTTATGATATAGTAATTTGAATAGCTATAATTCAAATGCAAAGAATCTAGTAAGTTACGATTCTTTATACTGATATTATTTGCTAGCTTTTCAACCTATTGGCTTTTATTTGTGCTATTTTTTCTACACTCCAAGGTGTGCTGCCACTTTCAAGCTATTGAGGCGGGATAAATCATCCCGTCTTTTATTTTGGCTCGTAATTATCACCACCACTCTTGAGAAGATATTTGTAAAATATTAAGTTGTATATAGATTCTCCTCTAACCTTCCTTAAAAAGAGAAGATTCTGACTCAGAAAGTCTCCCTTCTTAAGGAAGATTTAAAAGGTTATCACAGTATTTTATATACCATCGAAAGCTTTGAAAAAATTTTATCAGCATTTAAATTGTTCTGTCATAAGCTTTCTGCTATGACAGAACAATTTTCTATTTCAAGTATTCAGTGATACTAGAGAACTGTATTATCAGGTTTGAGGATATTTGAATACTTCCTATAGGAAGATGCCCAATGAATATAATCATGAGTAAATTAATTCGGGATGTTGTTATGCACTGGATTTATATTGAGGTTTGGCTCACCACCAAACCTTTTTTATATCTCTTGAAAATAGGGTATGGGGCATTGGGCATTGGGCATCGAGCATTGGTAAAGATACAGTAGAATTCTGGATTCTTGATTCCTAGACTAAAAAGTAAAAGTACTCCGCAAAATGCCGATGGTAACTGAGTCACTATCTGGTGTATGACCAGGTTGCAAAATATGAATAACACCTGGCGTAATGCTAAGGTTATCGCTTAGCTGAAAACGATAAAATGCTTCTATTTGAGTAGTCGTCCCTGGTTGTCCTCCAGCACGTCCCAAACCGGTATTAATGAAATCGGGGACATTATTCCCAAGAGGTAGATTACTACTAGTAATTTTCGGAGGTTGTCCGACATAAATTCCGCCCAAATTACCCTTAGCAAATAAATCAGGGAAATTCAAAAACACCATATAATTTGTTGTTTCAACATTTCCCGATTGCCCTGGAATATAAGATTTAGTATAACCACCCCATGCACCTGCACTAAGACTCTTGGAAATTTGCCAAGTTACAGTTGCACCCACAGCATTGGTTTGTAGTGGTGCAGATCTTCCGGTGGTGCTATTAACCGCAGTTAAGCATTCATCGCCAACAAAAGTTAGCAAACAACCATCCGAAGAATAATTATTAACGTAATACAAACTTAAATCTAAACTATCAGTTGGTGTCACCAACAATTGTACGCCCGTAGTGGTGTTTCCATCAAATAAACCGCTACGTTGACCGGGATTTCCTGGTTGGTAACTAGTATAAATTGCCTGCAAACTAGCGCGTTTAGCAAATTGCCAATCAATAGCAATACCACCGTGACCGTATCCTGTATTTAAAATCGGGTTCCTTTGGGCAAAATAAGACAGCGGCCCTGTTGCAGCGCTTTCTACTCTATTTGGCCCTCTAAAAGCAGCTGGTATACTTACGCCTTCTGTTCCTATCATGACTGCTAATTTATTTGTCACCAACCAATGAAGATTGAGGTCACTGACAATCAAACTATCTGTAGGAAATTCGTAGCCAAGTAAAACATCATTCCGAGAAATGCTATTAGTAAATCTCGGTGTAGTACCACCTCGACCAGCTAACAAACCTGTAACCAAATAACTACGAGGAGTGATTTGACTAGTTAAATACAACTGCGCTAACGAAATAACATTAATGTTTGTTCCACCATCATCTGTGTCTTTTTGTCCATCTCTAGGATTAACATCCCCACGGTTTTTAGTCCGTCCTTGAACTCCAACTATTAGTAATCCACTAAGTTTAGTTGTTGTTGAAAATTGGTTGGCTTCAATTTCGGCAGTTCTAGCTTCTAAACTATCGACACGACCTTGTAAAGTTGCTAATTCAGCTGCAAATTCTTCCTGTAACTTTTGTAATCTTGTTAAATCTTCGCGACTAACTAAATCGTTGGTGGCGGTAGCAATTAACTCATTGATTCTATCTAAACAAGCATTCACACCAGCAGCAAATTCATATCTAGTTAAGGCGCGATTACCGCGATAGTTGCTATCTGGATAACCTGCTATGCAACCATAGCGTTCCACCAAAGACTGCAATGCACCGAAAGCCCAATCACTCGGTTGTACATCGTTGAGTTGAGAAACCGATGTTACTTGCGCCATCGAATCTGCTGGCGAGGAGGAGGACGGGATAATATCGCTATTAACTTCTAAATTCTGAGTAGTTTCTATCTCCGTAGGAATAGCGATCGCTTTTTCTACAACTGTGTTGACTCCCGCAACGAGTAACCATGCGAGCATCCAAATTTTACTATTGCTGCGGCTAATAAGTCTACCTTTCAATTTTTTATACTCTGCTCACATACTTAAGTGAAGAGTGTATTCGCGATCGTTTGATGCTCACATGAGTAAATTTACGTATTTTGTAGAAAATTAGACATAATCCTTATGGGCAACTTCACAAAGGGCGAGTATAACTATTAGGAAATAGGGACTGGGAAAATGTCTTCCCAATACCTAATCCCCAATCCCCAATCCCCATTCCCCAATCCCCACCGATGGCAAAACGCTCGCGTAAGTTGACGCCAAAAACTTCTAAAGAAAATCAACAAAATCAACCTCGTACTGGTGTGAGGAAACGTGTAGTTAAAAAAACGCTTCAAAAACCAAAACCGGGAAGTTGGTTGTCATCAACGCTAGCGATGTCTACGACGGGCTGCGCCTACGCAATTTTATTGAGTAGTGCTGGTATAATTATTAGTTTTGCCTGGATTAGTTTTCTTTTCATTATGAATCCAGACCAAGTAAGTTGGCTGAATAAAATTTTACCTGAATGGGCACAAATTCCTCTAGGAAAACACGAACGTCCCCAAACCTTTAAAAATATTGAACTCGATTTAAGTAAAAAAAATCTAATAGTCGGCGAAATTTTACCTTTGTATCAAGGTACGAAAAACTCGTTTTTCATGCCAGTTTTTCAGCAGCGCGTTAATTGTGAATCTGATTGTCAAAAACTTGTTGAAATTAGAGTTTATCAGCGATCGCAAGAGTTAGAGTTTAAGTCTGAACCGGAAAATTACTACTATTTAGAAAGTCAATTACCAATAACTGGGCCTGAAGAATCCTTTGTAATTTCTTCTTTGGCTGATGCAATATTAGAACCCCAGGATATCAGTGTTCCCCTACCTTTAACTAAGGTACAACGCTTTGAAGGTCAAACACCATCACCAGGGGTTTGGTTTAATTTACGGGGCGAACGCCAACACGGAAATAGTGCTTTGGCTTACGGTCACATCGTATACTACAATCCAGAACGCAGCAATTTACAACTAATGTTGTCTTGGACGAGTCCCAGTGGTCAATTGCCCAAATGGCAACAAGTAACTGGTGATGCGACAAAAGAGTTACTTATCGATAGAACTCTAGGTTTAGAACCGCACTTGGCAGTTTACCAAGTCAAGCCTTTAAAGTTATTCCTCAAACCAATTCAATTGGAAGCAATTAACCTTAAATCACCAGTCCTCAAGGATTCTGGTTACCAAAATGCCTTGTCAATTGCCCGTACCGGACTTTGGACACCAGCTTTTGAATGGTTGAAATTTATCAAAAAACAGCGTAAAGGATTACCACAGGAGGCGCAAGCCCAAATGGATTTAATTCGCTTACACTCCCAACTGACTAAATCCCAAGCCGAGAAAAGTTGGGCAAGTCCTGGGGAACAAGTGCTGGCAAATTTAATTGATGGGCGCTGGGGAAAAGCTTTGCAGGTGTTTGAATCGGCAGATAATGTCCAAGAGATTGCGACTCTACTCAAAGGCGATGAAAAACGCTTGTGGAATCGTAGTGTAGCAGCGTTGCGAGTGAATCCAAAGAGACAAGAAGTGCAAGCTTGGTTCGCCTTGATTTTAGCAGTCCAACGGGGGCAAGAAGCTGCTAATTCTTGGTTGGAGACACAACCACAAATTAGCAAAGATCGTCTTGCTTACATTCAAGGTCTGTTAACAAAACTTGATGGTGAGGCTATAAAGTCGGAGATATCCCACCTCAGTCAGATTGTTGGTACAGTGCAACCGATCGCTGAAGTTACTAGCAGCGAGTGGCTACAACCAAATTCTACAGCAGACTTAAAACTTACAGATAACCAAGTTTGGTATCAAGTGCAAGTGAGTGCATTTTCCGATGGGAAACGCTGGCTAAATTTTCCTTTTGAGAATTTGAACCCACCTAAAACTTCCCCCGCAAAATTTTTCTGGAAAACCTTGGGAATTAATTCTGACCCCCAAATGCAGATAGTGGTCTGGCTACCAAACGGAGAACAGCAAATTACTATGGCTACTATCAAAGCGGTGCAACTACGAAATAAAGTTTTGCGCTTACTAGTTGCTGCGCCAAAAATTCCAAAGAATCAAAACAATGTTCTCCAACCGAAACCCTTAGCCCTGACGAATGCAGCACTGGAATGGGTGCAACCATTTCCCATTACTTTACGAGAACTCCACACACAAAATCCGTCAGCAGTCAAGGTAATATTATCGAGTGTGTGGGAATCTTTACAAAAGTCTGGGGAAGTTCCGGCTGGTGCTATTCCTAGCTTTGAACAGATGCAAGACAAGTTAGGCGATTGGCCTGTTCAAACTATTGATTTAACAAATAATGGTCAGCCAGAAATAGTACTGACCATTTCAGGAACAACGATCGCATCTTTGAATCAACCTCAATCTGGAATTATCGAGGAAAACACGAATCAATCGCCTGACCGTACCATAATTTTGTCTGACAGCGATGAAGTTATTTATACAGATTTTCAACAAAATTCCTTTCAAAAATTATCTGCGATCGCCAAGCTTTCAGGCGTGCAATCTTTAGCTTTACTAGTAGAAAACGCTGAAAAATACAGCCTAAAGCGCTGGTCAGAGAAAAATCAGCGCTTTGAATAGCACGCACTTACCAAAAATTTAGTCTACAGAGGTGCTGGCAATCGCTATTTAAAAAACTGAGTTATTCTTTTTGGCTACTTGCAGCTAAGCGTTGGTGCTTGAGGTTTTCCAATTGCTGCAACAGGGAGTCTACCTCTGCTTGTAAGTGCATAAATTTAGCTTGCTGATCGTCTTGATAATAAGCCTTGGTTAATTTGGTAACCAAGCTAGTTTGGGACTCGCGATCGGAAACACTGGATAAACAAGTAGGCATCTTTAATTAAATCCGCTTTGTTAAACTCACACCATTAGCAATATTATAATAAGCCTATTTTAAGCTTTGTTAAATTATTGTGTATTTTTCATCATTTAGTTTAATAGGTTTCGGGTTCGATGATAAGAGACGCCGATCGTAGTTGCTCTGTTCCAGATTGGGCATGGGGCATGACGGTAGGGTAGCACAGACAAAATAACTAATGACAAATGACTAATGACTAATGACTCACTAGTTATGATAAAGTGACATTCTCAATAAAATAAAAATCCCAAGTCAGACGCCTTGCAGCACAAAAAATAATATTCTGAATAATACTCTCTTGCAATTCAGGGACTGGGTACTGGTGGAATAACCAATCCCAGTCCCCAGTCCCCAGTCCCCAATCCCTAATTAAAAAACTTTAAATCCCGTGACTTTGAGCCTGTCTGCTGCTAAATCTTATCGCCAACCTTGGCCCGGACTGATAGAAGCCTATCGTGAATATTTGCCTGTCAGCGAAACAACGCCGGTTGTGACTTTGTTGGAGGGAAACACACCCCTAATACCAGTGCCGGCGATCGCAGAACGCATTGGCAGACAAGTACGTGTGTTTGTCAAATACGATGGTCTTAATCCCACCGGCAGCTTCAAAGACCGAGGGATGACTATGGCAATTACCAAAGCGAAGGAAGCAGGGGCAAAAGCAGTCATTTGTGCCAGCACCGGCAATACCTCAGCCGCCGCAGCCGCTTATGCTAGGCGTGGCGGGATGAGTGCTTTTGTGCTGATTCCCGACGGCTATGTGGCATTAGGTAAGTTAGCCCAAGCTTTAGTTTATGGGGCACAAGTATTGGCAATAAAAGGTAATTTTGACCAAGCTTTAGAAATTGTCCGCGAGATGGCCGAAAACTATCCCATCACTTTGGTGAATTCGGTCAATCCCTACCGCCTAGAAGGACAAAAAACAGCAGCTTTTGAAATCGTCGATGTGTTGGGTGATGCCCCAGACTGGCTATGTATCCCCGTAGGTAATGCGGGAAATATCACAGCATATTGGATGGGTTTTTGTCAATATCATCAAGCCGGAAAGTGCGATCGCCTACCCAAAATGATGGGATTCCAAGCCGCAGGCGCAGCACCTTTAGTACACGGTCAGCCAGTGGCAAATCCCGAAACCATAGCCACAGCAATTCGCATTGGTAACCCTGCTAGTTGGGAATTAGCGATCGCCGCCCAATCTGCCAGTCAGGGAAAATTCCACGCCGTTACCGACGCCGAGATTTTGGACGCTTATCGACTTTTGGCAGGATCGGAAGGTATCTTCTGCGAACCTGCTAGCGCCGCTTCTGTTGCTGGGTTATTACAAGTAAAAGACCAAATTCCCACAGGGGCGACAGTGGTTTGCGTTCTCACAGGCAACGGTTTAAAAGACCCAGATACAGCCATTAAGCACAATCAAAGTCAATTTAAACAAGGTATTCCAGCAGAACTCAAAGCAGTAGCCGAAGCAATGGGATTTTAAGTTTTTAGAAATTTTTCCGTAAGTCCTAGTGGTTTTAGGGATTACCAAGAAAGAAATTATCTAATTTTGTGGGGTGGGCGTCTCGCCCGCCCAAGACTTCGGGCTGACAAGATGTCCACCCCACAAGAAAAATTGTATGTTTTTTAACACTGGAGGCTACATCCTACGATTTTTCACTATTCCAACAGATGTAGAGACGTTGCATTGCAACGTCTCTACTTGCAAACCCACAGAGGATATTTGAAAAATCTAATTAATTACTAGGGCGTGTTTTCAAACTATAACCACAAAAAAATGGAGGCGATCGTAATCATGGCTGTATAATTGGCTGCAAGTTTTTCATATCTGGTAGCGATGCGGCGAAACTGCTTGAGTCGATTGATAGCACGTTCAACAACGTTGCGTTGACGGTAGATTTCACGATTAAAAGGGCCACGTCGTGGTTCGTTTGAAAGTCGTGGAATAGTGAGGCGGATACCACGGCGGCGTAAGTAATTACGTATTCTCCTACCCGTGTAACCCTTATCTCCAACTAATCTCAAAGGGCGCAAACGTGGAC
>LWTK01000036.1 GCA_003326205.1 Nostoc sp. ATCC 43529 | reverse complement strand
GATAGACGCATAAAGGTATCAAGGTTGATGGTATCCATTCAATAAATCGTTGATAACTTGGTAGCTCTGGAAACGCATCACTCCATTGTTGCTTCACTTGATTCAAATAAAAATACTTGAAATTCCGATAGTTAGTCTGATGAAAAGCAACAAGAATCGTGATTATCTCGCTCAAACATAGACTTCTTTTCCGATTACGTCTATTTACTCCATTGCACAACAGCTTTTTGCGCCATTGCATTTCAAATACCTGGCACAAATCGTCTACATGGCAGAATAATGCTTCTAAACTAAACATAGGGCAGGTTGCTGGGTTTGTCGTTATTTTCAGCTTACTACCTGCTCTTTTCCTTATCCCGAACTCAGGTTAGCTAGTATTCTTAAGCCTTCTTCTGCGTTGCCAGTTGCAGCCATTGCTTTAAATCTTGTATGGGCATCAAATTCTGCTAAAGCTATGGTAGAAAGTTCTTCAATCAGCTTGTTGACGCTTATGCCTTTGGCTTGAGCAAGTTCTTTCAATCTGTTGTGCTTATCGTCTGGTAAACGAATAGTTAAAGTTGCCATTTTTGTTTAACTCCTAATAATTTCTTCGGGTTTTAATATTGATAAGTTAGGAAATAACAATTCAGCATTGTGGAAATCTTTGATGTTGTGAGTGGCAATAATCTGAGCATTTCCCGCAACTGCTAATTCAATTAAGTGATTATCAGCTTCGTCTTTTAAATTCGGTCGCCATAAATAGGGGTTGATGTGGCGACGATCGCCAGTCGAATATCAATCGAACTGAGAAATCACAACCTCTCGATCGGGAAAACGCGCTATGATTGTCAGACTTCCGCCAAGAGATTTAATGTATCGAGAGAGCGTAGATATTTGGATATCTTCCTGATGCTCAATTTTTGAAAGTGCCGATTGTACCACTCCCATATTTTTCGCAACATCGCTTTGAGTATGTCCAAGGGATTCTCGAAGTTCAGAAAGTGTCAATTTGAGCAATGCAAGGTTTGCTTGCATCTCACTTTCTGCTTGTTGTTCAGAAGTCATTTTTTTGCGAAGTTCATTAAATGGCTTGGTCTTCATAGGAACCCTTCTGTTTTTAATTCTTCTAAATGTTCGTCATACAACGTATCTGCTTTTGGCACATTTTCCTCATACCAGCGATTGTCTCCTCCCTTGTTTCCTCCAAGAAGAAGAATGGCAACTCTCCTTGAATCAAAGGCATAGAGTATTCGGTAAGGTTCTCCTCTGTGCTGCACCCTCAACTCTCTCATGTGGGAATGACGTGACCCGTTTATTTTTGAACTGTACGGAAAAGGAAGTTCTGGCCCCCGCGCCTCAAGTAATCTCACTACTGCATCGATCGCAACTTGGGTACTGTCGTCTAGCTCAACCCACCACATTTCAAACTCGTTTGTAAATTCTACCTCCCAGGTCATTGTTACTTACACATATTTTTACGAAAATATCACCTTTAACTCATATTATGACCGTATCTGTGCAGAGGCAAGTAAAGAAAGAATATTCTTAAACTTGGCGATGTCTACGACGGGTTACGCCTACGCACTTTTCGTGATGGGGTTAGTGTGGGCGATGTCTACGAAAAGCTCGCCTACGCATTTCTGATGATCGAGGTGTCTTGAGGCAAATAGAATAAAATAAAAACAACACACTAAACTTAATTTTATGGATTTGCCATCCCGAATTGTTATAGATGCTAACGTCCTTGTCGGCAAACCAATTATTAAAGGTACTCGTCTTTCTGTTGAGTTTATCATTGACCTTCTTGCTCAAGGCTGGACAAATGACGAAATTCTCCGCAACTACCCTGGTATTACCCTCGAAGATATTCAAGCTTGTTTAGGCTATGCTAGTGCCAGTCTTAAAGCTGAAAAAGTTTACGCTTTTCCTAGCTAGATTATGCGCTTTCTAGCCAATGAAAATTTTCCAGGAGATGCTGTAGAAGCTCTTCGCAATTGAGGTCACGATGTTACGTGGATTCGTACTGATGCTCCTGGGATTACTGACCCCGAAGTTTTAAACCGCGCTCAAAGTGACGAGCGCATTCTTTTAACCTTTGATAAAGACTTTGGTGAACTTGCCTTTCGTTCACATTTGCCTGCAACTTGCGGTATTATCTTATTTCGGATTAAAGCACCTTCCGGTGCAGTTGTTGCTCAAAAAGTGGCGTTAGCGGAGCTTGCCGGAGGCATCGCTATAGCATCTCGCTCTGACTGGATAGGACATTTCAGTGTGGTTGAAGAGGAGCCTATACGAATGCGAATCCTCTCAAAAGATTGTTGATAGATAATATTTCCAACTTTTAGCAGCATTTAATATAGAGGCTATTCTCTAGTTAGCTTATTTTTCTAAGCGATCGCACTCTAAACAACTGTGTCAAATCAGCGATCGCACTTCCAGTGATGAGGTTAATATAGGCGATCGCACTTTTGATGATGGGGTTGATGTTGGCGAACGCTGTTTTTTGTTTCTGAAACGCTTAAGTTGAAAATAAGTTGAAAATAACTTGCTAAAGTTGCCTGGTGTAATTAGAGGAAAGTACGCAGACTGGAATATAGCCACTGGAGTGTAGTACACAAACCTTGCCCTACTTGCAAAGTAGTAAATTTTTGTTATTACAAACTTAGACTAGGAAAAATCAAATGTTGAATCAACGTCTTATTGCTGCTCTTCTAGCTGTAACTGCTGTAACTACAACTATTGTTATTAATGTTCCTTCTTCGTATGCAAACGTTGCCGTTAAATTTTGTAAGAATAACCCACATAAATGCACTAAACCTTTAATAAGACATGGTATCCCTGCCCTGCAACGATATCAAAACGAAAGATCGAACCGGAACCAACAAGTTCAACAAAAACTACAGCAAATACGACGACAACAACTGCAACAACAATACATACAACTGCCACAAACCAGAACTACACCATAAAAATATTTTCAAAATTACTGGTGGTTTTCTACTTCTGACAAAGAAACGATCACATTTATAGTAATGAGATTAATATAGGTGATCGTACTGCAATTTTTCGCTAACGCTAAACTTTTACAGATTACTAAAACCGCAACATTTACAAACCGTGATCGCACTTTTCATGATGGGTTAGTGTGGGTGATCACTCTTTTTTATTTCTGAAAATCTTAAGTTGAAAATAATTCGCTGAAGTTGCCTAGTGTAAGTATAAAACAAATTACAAAATAAGATTATTCAGCTTATTAAAAACTTGAAGCGATTAACCACGTAAATACTAATTAGGAGATAAATTATGCGTTGTGTTAAACCCAAAACTTTCATTATTGTAGGAACATTTGCCTTGATTACCAGCTTTGCCATTCCTCTAGGAAGCCCCTCTTTAAGGGCAAGTGCAAACCAAAAGTTTGAACGTTATGAAAATTTTGCTAAAAAACATGGTGCTAGTGACGGTATAGCAAACATTTTTGCGTTCAGTATGTTATTTTTAGTTCCGTTTGGTTTTCGTGCTATTAAAGATTCTTTTAAAAAATAGATTCGAGCGGAATGTCAAATAATTTATGTAACTCATTTCTAACCTATAGCCTATATAAGCATCTAACAGGCAGTGAAAAGTTACAGTAAACCTATCAAAATAAAGACACGAAAATGTTAAATCCATTTGGAGCATTTGAAGAAGGTTTTCGATTATCTGAAAAATGCAAAACAGGGGCAATTTTACCGTTGAAAACTTCTTGAGTTCCGGCGGCGACTATTTTGAGTGCTAAGGGATTCCCACCATAATGGTTGATGAGGACTTGCCATTCAAGTTCTGTACCTGTGAATTGTCCTTTGTGCTGGAATAACTGTTGTCCTTCGGTAACGTTTAATCCTGTCAGTGGGAGCGACTTTACGCCTGTTCTGTCTCCTTCTAACGGTACAATCTCTCTGGGTTTTTCTCTGGAAGTAAGCAGAACACAACTATTATGAGGTACTTCGCCCACGCGCTTGAGTAATTGACCATATCCTTCATAGCCAGCGCGATATTGCCCAGCTTGACTACCAGAAAAAACTGTCTCAACATTGTCTAAAATTACTAAACAACGATGATTAATTAAACACTCCATTAACTTTGAGAGTTGTTCATCAAAACTTTCAGGGATTACTATCTCTTTTCGCAATGCCCACAGCAAAAATTGGAGGATGTTTGTTAACTGCGTCTCTACTGGTGGTGCATTTTGTAGGCTGCGCCACACCACAGACTCAAATTCATCTTGAATTTGTAGCCCTAACTTGACTGCTAAAGTACTTTTGCCAATACCACCAATTCCTAACAACGCAACTAAACGAAATTTTTCTTCTGATATCCACTGTCGTAGCTGTAATAATTCCTCTGCACGACCACAAAACATAGATACATCTGGCGCTTCACTCCAGTCATAATGAGGATTGATGCGTCGAATTTCCAAATTTTCAGGGGGGCTGGGTCGGATATAATCATCTTTACACAACTGCAACTTAAAAGCCTCAAAGGCGGACTGCAAGGAGCTTCTATCTACGGGTTCATCTCTTCCTAGTATCCTTGAGATTGTGTGTAGAGATAACTTTGTAAGCTCGCTCAGTTTTTCTAAAGAAAAGCTATCTCCACCATTCTCTTCACGTTCAACTTGAGTTTTGGCATCTCGAAATTTCTCCCAGCCTTTTAGGGTAAGGATTACACCCCGTCTGCGTTTGCTTGGTTGTTTCATCAACGTCACCTAAAACAAAGTAGATGCGTCTCCATCAAGAAAATTCTCAAAGGACAATAAAAGGAGATAGTTATGGAAAAGCAATTCCAGCTTGACCAACTAAATAAAATATGCTGTTACACAACAGATTTTATTCAAGCTAAGTTTTTTATTTAACGCGATCGCCATTTCCAAAAAATTCCAATACATCTGAATAACTGGCTTTCAAAAAGCGACATCGCTCTGTTGAGCAAATTAGCCAGTTTCAACGCTAAATCAGGTTATTATACAGTCACAATTGATAATAAAGCAAAACTAAGTATCTGTAAACGTCAAACAATTTTACATTTAGATTATTCAATTGGTGCATTCAATAGGATTATCCGATTTGTGTTGCGTCTGTTCTCGCTGTTCTTTAAAGCGGCTGGCGTAGGCGTAGCGCGCACTTCTCTGCGAGACGCTGCGCGTAGCTTGCTTCCACGAAGTGGTACGGCAAAGCTCAGTGACCATCGTAGACATCGCTTTTACGAATACCTTTAGCTATCCGATACTCGTAGCTATCCTCTATGCACCCTAAATGCATCTAGCACAATTGAGAAAAATTATCTATTATTAAAGAGGAGCAATCCTTGATTTAGTGACACCTGCCTACTATATAATTGCCCATTTACCTTAATCTAATCAGCTTTCTGAAGACCAAAAACTGTAAAGAAAATATAAAGATTATCAACTACTTGCATTTGTTATTGACTTCAGTTACAGTCAAGGCAGAGACCTAAAATCAAATCCTAATGTGATTTTCAGGAAGTTAGATTAGGTAACAAGGTAAATAATAGGTTTGTTAATGCTCATATTAGTGATGCTGCTAAATAACCAGTCACTAGTCTCGATCGTTAACACATCGCCGATAGAGTACAGGGTACTAAAGCATTTACAGCTCAATTAACTATTTGGCATTGCTGAATTTAGGGGCGATCATTGTGGGGTAAGGTTTTTATCCGCCTTAAAATCAAAAGGGCGCGTAAGAAATTGCCTTGGCAAAGCCTACCGTACCACTTTGTGGAAGCAAGCTACGCGTAGTCTTTCGTAGAGAAGGTATTGCCCCAAGTAGGTTACCTACGCCAAACCCAGTTCTTTTTATTTTTCTAACAATGTTAAGAATTATTCGCAATATGTATACCTAGATAGATACATAAAAATATTTGATTTTGCTAGAAAAAATTAAGTTAACAAAAGCCCAGTTTCAGTAAGGGAAAATTTATGAAATACCAAATAACAATAAAACTAAATACAAAATTAATGCTGCTGCTACGGAAGAATGTCTCTTGACACTGTTTATCTCTATTGTGGAGAATTGATTAATTGCCACCATATTAATCAACGATGATGTTATAAAGTGGCTACCTAGTTGTAACTGGGAAATGCATATTGTTCTTTTTTATTTCCTTGAATAAAGGATATTGTAGCGAAGAACACAACTGTAGTGACCAACACATTTTGTCCATAAAATACATTAATGAGTATAGTTAGATGAATACCTTTTTTTGTTCTGATTATTCACGGCAAGCAGGAGAAGATATTATTGGTAGCGCCACCAATTACCAAACTTATATTTTAGTTGAGTGCCCTCCGCCTTGGACATCAGAAGCTTTTAATTCTAAATGGGTGCCTGAGAATTTAAAAATTTTAATAGAGGAAGTTAAGCGTGCTAAACTACCGATTAGATTCCTCTTAATTGCTAACGATTTATCGCACAAAGTTAACCAGACTACACTTTTGATTTATCAAAGGAAAGAGGGGTTGAATAATGGATATCATAAACAAGAATTTATACTACCTAATATTGAGCAGGTAGCAGGAGTTGTACAAAAATGGTTATGGGGTATCGGCTCCAATGCTGAAGTTGAAACTAGTGCAACTAGAGATCTTTTAGTATGTACCCACGGCAGCCATGATAAGTGCTGTGCCAGATACGGAAATCCCTTTTATTTTCACGCTACAGCGACTATTTCCGAATTGGATTTAGATAATGTGCGGATTTGGAGATCGTCACACTTTGGTGGACATAGATTTGCGCCAACACTTATAGACTTGCCAGAAGGAAGATACTACGGTAATCTCGATCTAGATTCATTCAAATCGATTTTGACTCGTACTGGCGATATTCAATGCTTGGATAAGGTCTATCGAGGTTGGGGAATTTTGGCTCCTGCACTTCAAACTTTGGAAAAAGAACTAATCCTCAGTGAAGGATGGGATTGGTTTAACTACAAAGTTACAGGTAAAGTCTTAGAACAAAGTTTAGACAATAATACGATTCTAGGCGAGCTAAGTTTTGAAAATACTTCTGGTTCTCTCTACACTTACCATGCGAAACTTGTCAAAGATGTAACCAAGGCTCAAAAACTTAAGAGTTCATGCAATGCTGCACAAGAGTCAGTGATTACTAAATATACTGTAGCTAATGCTTGGCTGACTTCTAGTAAGGTAATGACTTATAGTGCATAAACATAATTCAGAATTCAGAATTCAGAATTCAGAATGCAATTAGTGGGAGATTTAGACTCGCTACTATCTTACAAAGTATGAATTGTTGATGTAGAGACGTAAAATTTTACGTCTCTACAAGAGTTTTGGTTGCAACTCATTCTGAATTCTGACTCCTGAGTTTTGGATTCTTCTTAAGCCATATTCAAGACTTTTCGTAGCAGTGCTTGGTCTTCTAATTTGGCTTTTAAACGACCATTTTCAATATCTCGAATCCAGCTTTGGCTTTTACCTGCAAGCTTGGCTAGTTCTCTTTGGGAGAGGTTCAAATTTTTTCGCGCCTCCAAAATTTGTTCGCCTAATAAATCGCCTGTGGCTGTGGATTTTCTTTTATTCTTCACACCTCGCCGCTGCTTTTTCTGGGATTCTGAGATTTGTTGTTCCCATTCTGGTGGTAGTTCAAAAGCCAAAATCCGCGCATTCATTAGCAGATTCCACTTACCGCGAGGACCTGTGTCTGTGAGGCGGGTTTCGGCGCCACCGTCGTTAGTCCAAAATTCTAATGCTTCATCTGGATCTTCGGGGATATCCATTAACTTTGCCCACAAGGGTTGAATTTCTGGTGGGTAGGTAATTGGGTCGAAGATTGGTTTCATTCCGTAATGATTGAGAATTTCCAAATCGCTTTCAAAAGTTCGTAGCAAGCGTTTGCGTTCTTCCCGTTGTCTGGATGCAATGCCGACTTTTTCTTCACCGTAAGCAATACGCAGCAAAGTGGGAACGGTAATGCGTTGTTCTTTGCCCATTTTGGTTTTGAACAACAACCACAACATAAGTCGGACTGCTCCTTCATGTTGCTGCCAAATGCTCATGACTGTGGTTAGCAGGGTTTTGGGAAGGCTGCCATATTGATAGAAGGCGGTTCGCTCTTTACATGCTTGTTTGTTTAAGAAATATTGCGCCCAAATACCGGCTTTGACTTTAAAAGTTAGACCAATGAGATACTTGCATCCGAGAGCGTCTTCTTGAAAGTGGTGCTCAATGTCCACTAAGTGCCATAAACGGGTTTGTGTGACGGAGAATCCGTTAACTCTCCCTTGTTGAGGCCAGTCGATGGAGATAATCAGCGAACAAGCTTGCTGGACAAGATTTTTCATTAAAGCTAGCTTGGCAGCTTTGTTTAAGTCTTTGCGTTTCTCCATCCCCAAATATTTTTCGATTTGGCGTTCATCGATCGCAAATTCTTGTTCCCAAGGTTTATCTAAAGCTGTGGCATAAGCCGCAAAAATTAGATGTATGCAAGCGGCTCTAATATCCAATCCCTCAATTGCGGCTAAATCTCTAGCCTTGTCGTTCACCTGAAATGGATCTTGGATGTGAAAAGCGATCGCTCCTTTGCCTTGGTTGATTTGTCTGCCATAACATAAGTAACCTTCATCATCTGTTTCCCAATGTAAGGATGTGCGCTGTGCTAATACATTACAAGCTTCCCAAATGGCGATCGCTGAAGCAAATGGATTATTCTTTCCGTTAGAAAACAAGTCTAAGCTGGTAGTATTTCTCGGCTCAACTTTGCATCTTCCCTTTTTCGCCTGCCAAGGAATCGGAGAATTAGTTGGACAGGCAATTACGCATTGCGGCTTTGGATAATAACCCTCACAATTGTTACAAAGACAAGGATCGATCCAATATTCATCGTCCTCGATTTTGATTGCACCCGTAGGACATTGGGGGCGGCAGTTGTCACATCCAACGCAACTGTTGTTAGGAATCGTGTAAGGCATAATGGCTCTGTTCCCACTCTAATCGTTGAGATGTCTGGCTCAGGTCTCCCCTGGATGAGTCCTGTTTATTTATCACTCGCTACCAATTATCTTTATGGCGAGAATAATCTTTTCTCACCACACGAAATTCCCCACATCCGTATTTGACTTTGCATCCAATTGAAAGCTGTGTAAGGCTTTCCAGCCGAGCCTCAGATTACTTCTTTATTAACTATACATTTCATAAATCAAATAATTAAGTTGTTCGTAATGAGCTTAGAAAAAAACTTAACATTTATGTAAATATGTACTAAACGAACATTTTATCTTTAACCGTAAAACCTTAACCAAAGTCTTTTTGCTTAACATTTAAAGTCTATGACAATTACCTTTGAATCAATTTATTAATAATTTTAATATTTAATGCTTCATAATATTCTGCTATAAAGTTTACAGTTTCTTTACGAGAATCTCACTTTTTTCGATTAAGTAAGAGAAAACAATAATCTGTACTTTGCCAACATTTATCTAGATGTTTTAATGAAAGGCTAAATACAAAATTGTTGCTTTTAAAAATACATATCGCAGATATACAAATGTAACTAACAAACATTTAAATCAGTATATTATGATACTTTTTTTATCTCTTTGTTGACCTCACTCTCAAAATATTTGAAAAATAATATCATCATTTTTATAAAGAGATTGATATCTTCTGGAGATAATAGTTATTGCTGATAAAGGCTAAACAAAGATTTCATTCACGAAATTTACATCATAATTATTGGCAATCAATTTCATCTAGAAAATTAAAACTAAAAATAATCGAATTTTTAGATAAAAAGTCATCAAAGCTTGATGAAAGAAAATCATTATTGAATTATCAAAACAAGAAAATATTAGGATAAGATAATGATTAAAGTAGAAATAGATTTCAAGGCAAATTGCCGAGGATTAATTCATGGCACAACTAACAGGTTTGACATTTGGCGGTAAGACTTGGACACCTAAATTTGCTCAAGAAATTGACAAAGATAAATGTATCGGCTGTGGCAGATGTATTAAAGTATGCGGATACAATGTACTAGGTTTGAAGGCACTCAACGAAGAAGGGGAATTTGTAGAAGACGAAGATGATGAAGAAATTGAACGTAAAGTAATGACAGTTAGTTCTCCAGAAAACTGTATTGGTTGTGAAGCTTGTTCGCGTATTTGTCCCAAGAACTGTTACACCCATGTTGCATTAAACAATTAAGGTTTTTGGAGTTAGTGAATATTGTTGTTCATCCAAGGAGGCACTGTTTGTATAAAGGGTAAATATTCTAAGCAAGGTAACTAGAGGGGAATGCTAGTGCTGCTGGGCGGAAGGTAAAAGGCAAAAGGCAAAATAGTGTTATTTTATGCTTGATTGCTGTTCAGAATGGTAGCTTTATTTCCGTAGTGTTGTATTTAGTATTTACTGGAACTAACTAAAAAGTTCACAGTAGACAAATGCGTAAATCGTAATATGTTAATTATTGACAAATTTAAACTTGCTGCTAGTATAGCCCGATCGATATTAAAACTAACAGTGTCCTCTGGAACAACTATTTTTTCTGGAAGCCGTGAGCTTCCTTTGTCATAGGAGTTGAAATATAATTGAAAATTTTCTGGGGGAAAGATATGAAAAAAATCTGGAGGTTTCCCCCATTTTTTATAGCTGCACGTTAGAAAGTTAATTAAGTGAAGTGAGGAGCTGGGGACTGGGGATTGGTGACTGGGGAATAGGGACTGGGGATTAGTAACTAGGGAATGGGGAGACAAGGAAGAGTTTTTCTAATAGCCAATCCCCAATACCAATTAGTAAATACCCATTACCACCCAATCACCAGTACCCAATCCCCAGTCCCCAATCCCCAATTCCCAGTACCTTAAAAGACGGTTTACAGAGCAGGTAGTATGTATGCAACAAGTTCCTGTTTCACTATGGACTCTGGTTGCTGGGATAGTAGTCACAGCAATTAGCATTTGGATTGGTCAAAACCACACTCTACTGCCGGTACAAGCATCGCAACAAGCGCCTTTGGTAGACGGTTTTTTTAACGTTATGTTTACCATTGCGATCGCTTTGTTCTTAGTAGTAGAAGGAACAATTGTGATTTTTTTGGTTAAGTATCGTCGGCGTCGGGGAGATGACACCGATGGCTTACCAGTAGAAGGCAACTTGCCTTTAGAAGTTTTTTGGACAGCAATCCCAACAATTATTGTCTTGTGTTTGGGCATCTACAGTGTGGATGTTTTTAACCGCATGGGAGGCTTTGAGTCTGCGGGTCATCCCCATTCAATGGCTCATGTTCATCATCCGAGTGGAAGTGCAATTGCAGCCACTCTCAACGATACCCCCCAAGCAACAACAGCCCCAACAATTGGTTTTGGTGCCTCTCCTAGTACCGAAGGCAAACCAGCTGACTTAGTTGTTGATGTCAAAGGCATTCAGTACGCTTGGATATTTAACTATCCAGAAACTGGCATTACTTCGGGAGAATTGCACATTCCCGTCGGTGCTGATGTGCAACTCAACCTTTCAGCAGATGATGTAATTCACTCATTCTGGGTGCCAAACTTCCGCCTGAAGCAAGATGCGCTGCCCGGTATTCCCACCCAACTACGATTTGTCGCTACAAAACCAGGCACATATCCCGTAGTTTGTGCTGAATTGTGCGGTGGTTACCACGGCTCGATGCGGACACAGGTAATTGTCCACACACCAGAAGAATATCAAACTTGGTTGACAGAAAACCAAGTTGCTCAAAAGGACAACTTACATCAAGTCGTTGCGGCTAACCCTGCTGAGTTATCAACATCAGAGTTTCTTGCCCCTCATGTCCACGATATGGGGATTAGTGCTGCAACTCTAGAGTCATTGGTCATTGGTCATTAGTCATTGGTCAAACAGGTCATTAGTCATTGGTCAAACAGGTCATTAGTAAATGACAACGGACAAATGACAAAGGACAAATGACAAAGGACAAATAACAAACGACAAAGGACAAATGACAAACGACAAAGGACAAAAATATGACACAGGTAGAATTTCCACCGAACACTCCACCAGAAGAAAAGAAACCAGAAACTCTGGCGATCGCTCACACTTCTCATCAACAGGCGTGGAAGTGGCAAGACTATTTCACATTTAATATTGACCACAAAGTTATCGGTATTCAATATCTGGTAACGGCGTTTGTGTTTTATCTCATCGGCGGACTGATGGCAATGGCCATCCGTGTCGAATTAGCAACACCTGATGCAGATTTACTCGACCCCAATCTGTATAACGCTTTCATGACCAATCACGGGACGATTATGATCTTCCTGTGGATTGTGCCCAGCGCCATTGGGGGTTTTGGTAACTTCTTAGTACCCTTGATGGTTGGTGCTAGGGATATGGCTTTTCCGAAGCTGAACGCGATCGCCTTTTGGTTAAACCCACCAGCAGGTGCGTTGATTTTAGGTAGTTTCCTATTTGGCGGTTCGCAATCAGGTTGGACAGCTTACCCACCATTGAGCTTGGTGACAGCACCCATCGCCCAAACAATGTGGATATTGGCGATCGTTTTGGTGGGAACTTCCTCAATTTTGGGTTCGCTGAACTTTGTGATCACCATTTTGATGATGAAGGTTCCTAGCATGAAATGGGATCAAGTACCCCTGTTTTGCTGGGCAATCTTGGCGACCTCGATTCTGGCGCTTCTGTCCACACCTGTATTAGCAGCAGGTTTAATTCTGCTGTTGTTTGACCTCAACTTTGGCACCTCCTTCTTTAAACCAGATGCAGGCGGTAACGTTGTAATTTACCAACACTTATTCTGGTTTTATTCCCACCCGGCAGTATATTTAATGATTCTGCCTATCTTCGGCATTATGTCCGAAGTGATTCCAGTTCATGCCCGCAAGCCGATTTTCGGTTATAAAGCGATCGCTTATTCCAGTGTAGCCATCTGTGTCGTCGGTTTATTCGTCTGGGTACACCACATGTTTACCAGCGGTACACCCGGTTGGATGCGGATGTTCTTCACCATCTCCACCTTACTTGTTGCCGTTCCCACTGGCGTAAAGATTTTCGGCTGGGTTGCTACCCTTTGGGGCGGCAAAATTCGCTTCACCAGCGCCATGCTTTTCGCCATTGGCTTGTTATCCATGTTCGTCATGGGCGGCTTAAGCGGCGTGACAATGGGCACAGCCCCCTTTGATGTTCACGTCCACGACACCTATTATGTAGTCGCGCACTTCCACTACGTTCTGTTTGGCGGTTCCGTGTTTGGCATTTACGCCGGTATTTATCACTGGTTCCCCAAAATGACCGGACGGATGTTGAATGAAACCTGGGGACGCATTCACTTTTTCCTCACCTTCATCGGCACGAATTTAACCTTCCTTCCCATGCACGAATTGGGTTTGCAAGGAATGCCGCGAAGAGTTGCAATGTATGACCCCCAATTTATCGACCTGAATCAAATTTGTACCTTTGGTTCATTTGTTTTAGGGATATCAGTAATTCCCTTCACCATCAACATTATTCAAAGTTGGGTTAAGGGACAGCCAGCAGGTGATAATCCTTGGAATGGTTTGACTTTGGAATGGACAACTAGTTCGCCACCTGCGATTGAGAACTGGGAAGTATTGCCAGTTGTGACTCATGGCCCTTATGACTACGGTCACGGTCATAGTGCTGAAGTAGAGCCAGCAGGGACACCAGAAGCTAGTGCTTAGTAGAGCTTTCGTGGCGAATTGAGGGTTTAAGTTTAAACGCAAAGGGGAGGCAGCGCGTTGCGGGGGTTCCCCCCGTTGTAGCGACTGCCATCGCGCTGAGGTAGGCGCAGAGGAGCGCAAAGTTTGATTCGTTAGCACTTAGTAAATTCTCTGCGTACCTTTGCGTTTACTTTGCGTTCCTCTGCGTTTAAAAACACACGCAACGGGTAATATTGTCAACAAATCTATGACTATAGCGACAACAGAACATGAAAGTGCAGGACATCACGAAGAACATCCAGATTTAAGAGTTTGGGGATTGTTGACATTCCTCGTCTCTGAATCCCTAATGTTCGGCGGATTTTTTGCCACCTATTTGTTTTTCCGCGGTACTACAGCAGTTTGGCCGCCGGAAGGAACGGAAGTTGAGTTGTTTGTGCCGACGATTAACACCATTATTCTGGTGTCGAGTAGTTTCGTCATTCACTTCGGCGATACGGCGATTAAAAAGAATAATGTCAAGGGAATGCAACTATGGTACACAATTACTGCCATCATGGGAGCAATTTTCTTGATTGGTCAGGCTTATGAGTACGCAACTTTAGGGTACGGTTTGACTACCAATGTCTTCGCTAACTGCTTTTATATAATGACAGGCTTTCACGGTTTGCACGTGTTTATAGGACTGTTATTAATATTAGCTGTGTTGTGGCGATCGCGTACTCCCGGTCTATATACTGCCAAAAATCACACCTTCATCGAAATGGCAGAAATTTACTGGCACTTCGTAGACATTATTTGGATTGTTCTCTTTACTTTGGTGTACATTCTCACCTTGTTTTAACCAAAGTTAGGAGTGAGAAGAAAGTTAGGAGTGAGAAGAAAGTTAGGAGTGAGGAATTAAGAATTCATAACTCATAACTCTCAATTCATAACTCCTAACTCATAACTCATAACTCTCAACTCCTAACTCTCAACTCCTAACTCCTAACTCCTAATTACTCGCTCTCCAAGAGTTAATTATGCAACTCAATACAAACAAATTCTCCTGGTTCCAGGTTCCTGATGATGTCAAAAATTTATTAATTTTAGCTGCACAAAGTTGGGAAAATACATCAGAATCTGAAAAATATATTCAACAAGCACTAGCTAAAACTAGTGAAAATACAGATGTTTTAGTAGCAGCATATAGATTTTTTTACTATAAAAATAATTATTCTCTTGCACTGCAAACAACAACGAAATTATTAGATAAAATTAAAGAACTAGAAAAATTTCCTAACGACTGGGAGCAACTTAAGCCTATATTAGTCAATCGCAAGGAAGATCCACAAATTCGATTGTACTTAAATGCTTATGCTGCCTCTGGATTGGTTCTAGCAAAGTTAGGAGCAATAGACGACGCAAAAGAAATCAGCGCCAGAGTCAAAGAGATAGATGAAAAGCATGATTTCGGAGCCGGAATTCTCCTAGATATTTTGACACGTCCAGCAGAAGAAGACGATTAATTAATGTGTTGGGAGTGGGGAATAGGGAGATGAGAGAGTGAAAATAACTCCTAACTCCTAACTCCTAACTCCTAACTCACCAATCCCTAATCCCAAGTCCCCTTTTTGAATCAAGGTGAACATTCATGAACAATTGGTTATCTACTTCATCTTTGTCTTATTCTATTTTAGGAAGTGGGAGTAATAACAACCCTATCTTTCCTCCAATCTACATACCTGCTACACCACCTACAGGTAGTCTTCCTAATGTTTCTCCGATTATTATCATCCAATCTTCTCAAACAAGATTTTAAAATTTATGCAAGGTAGGGATTGGCTATTAACGGGAGACGGTCAGTATCAAGCCTGTAAATCTGTGAGAGCATGGGATTTATTGAGAGATAATTACCGCGTTTATCGGTTTTTAACTGAGGTGGAAGATGTTCTCAATAATGCCGAAGATGAATCGAGTTGTTTGCCAGAAATTCGGATGCTCGTTAGGCGCTTGATCGTCAATTCCTACTGGGTGCGGAGTCAGTATTTAGAACCTTCTCCCAAAACTGGAACCTCTGTTTTACTCCTATACGATGAATTGGGTTTTCCGTTGACGGTGCAAACAGTAACATTTGCACCAGGAACCAAATCAACTATTCATAATCATGGAACGTGGGGAGTAGTAGCGGTGTTAAAAGGTCAGGAAAAAAATACTTTTTGGCAACGCACTCCTAGTTCAGAATCTCAAGACAAAATTGAATATACGGGAGAAGTAACTCTGTTTCCAGGAGATATTATTAGCTTTACTCCCGATGCAATTCACTGTGTAGAAGCGTTAGGTGACGAACCCACTGTAACTTTTAATATTTACGGTGAAACCGATCCGAAAGAAAGATTTGAGTTTAACCCCGTTACCAATAACGCGAGGAAATTTTAACGAGAATTCAGAATCCCTTGTAGAGACGCGATTCATCGCATCTTCTTCGCCCAAATTGCGAATTGATATCAGAGGTAGTTGCATGGCAAGAGTAATTTTTTATAGTAAACCAGGCTGTAAAGGTGGTACTAAGCAAAAAGTTTTGCTCACTGCTGCTGGTCATGAAGTGGTAGCATACGATTTGCTAACAGAACCTTGGACAGTTGAGAGGTTGCGTTCATTTTTTGGCGATCGCCCCGTAACCGACTGGTTTAATCGTTCCTCTCCACGGGTAAAATCTGGTGAGATAGTTCCAGAAAAAATTGATGCCGAAACTGCTTTAGTGCTGATGTTGAGAGATCCGCTGTTGATTCGCCGTCCTTTGTTACAAGTAGGCGATCGCCGTGAGGTAGGATTTGATATTGAAAAGATTGATGCTTGGATTGGCTTAAACCCTGTGGATGAGTCTTTCCGAGAAATGAGCGAAAATCTGATGAATCAGGATTTGCAAGGCTGCGCCCACAATGGTCATCACAATCATCACCATCATCACGAGCAAGGTGGTTGTAAGCATCATGGCGAACAACAACAACAAGGCAGCTGTAGCCATTAGTGATGATAGTTTTTAAAGTTATCTAAAAGCAAGCTTCTGAAATTCGATTGCATTGACCTGCAACACAATTGCATCGGCTTGCAACACAATTGCATCGACCTGCAACAGTGAAAGAACTTGCAAATTTCAACTTTTCTTGTGGGGTGGGCGTCTCGCCCGCCCTATGGATTGGGCGGGCGAGACGCCCACCCCACAATATTGGATAATTTATTTGTTGGTAATCCCTAACACGTTGTTTCTTGAGAGCGTTTTTCAACCACGAGTTAAGGGCACAGCATTGCTATGCCCCTACTCTGTATTCTTCTTAACGGACGGTGGCTGTTTCTAGAGACAAATCTTGAAACATGGGGGTGCTGAGGTAGCGTTCGCCGAAGGAAGGCTGAATCATCACGATTAAACGTCCCGCGTTTTCTGGGCGTTTACCTACTTGGATTGCAGCACACAAGGCTGCACCGGAGGATATTCCAGACAATAGGCCTTCTTCTTTTGCTAAGCGTCGCCCATAAGCGATCGCTTGATCGTCGCTGACTCTAATTACTTCATCAACCAACTCTAAGCGCAGAACATCAGGCACAAATCCAGCGCCAATGCCTTGAATTCTATGGGGCCCTGCTTCACCGCCTGAGAGGACTGGGCTGTTGCTGGGTTCAACTGCGATCGCTTGGAAAGTCGGTTTGCGGCTTTTAATTACCTCTGCAATACCAGTAATTGTCCCACCAGTACCTACTCCCGCAATGACAATATCCACTTCCCCATCTGTGTCAGCCCAAATTTCTTCAGCGGTGGTTTCGCGGTGAATTTTGGGATTGGCAGGGTTGCGGAATTGTTGCAGCATATAAGCATCGGGAGTATTAGCAACAATTTCTTCAGCTTTTTTGATTGCTCCCCGCATTCCCTCTGTACCTGGTGTCAACTCTAAGGATGCGCCATAAGCTCTAAGCATAGCTCGTCGTTCGCTGCTCATGGTTTCAGGCATTGTCAAGATTAACTTGTAGCCCCGTGCGGCTGCCACCATCGCCAGAGCAATTCCTGTATTACCTGAGGTAGGCTCTACTAAAACGGTTTTTCCAGGTTGAATTAAACCGTCTGCTTCTGCCGCGAGTACCATATTTAAGCCAATGCGGTCTTTCACCGAAGCCGCTGGGTTCATACCTTCAAGTTTGACAACTATTCTTGCTACCACTCCCTCGGCTTGGGGAATTTTGTTCAGTTCAACTAAAGGAGTTCGTCCAATAAGTTCTGTTACGTCTTTAGCAATCCGCATTATTTAACTCCTAAAATCCTAAATCTTAGTGCAAAGTATCTATTTATAACAATAAGCTTTTGTGTATTGGTTTTGTAGTTGAGTGCCAGTGAGTGTATATGCCATGTATTTTAACTAAAACACACAATATATAAGTTTCAGAAGAACTTTTCTAAGATGTTAGTTGCTTGAATTCAATTTGTTATGAAAATATGAATTAATCTGCGAAAATTTAATTGTCTTTTCTATTTATTGAGTCTATCCTTATCAAAAGACATTGATATTTAGTTTTGAGTACAGATTTTGTCCTGCTAAAACTTACTAACAAATAGCCTTCAATCCTTATCTACATTGCTTTGAGGTTGAGTACTCTACACACCAGAACCCCACCTCGAAAATACTAGAACCCCATCTGAAAAACACTAGCACCCATACCCCAATGAATTTTTAAAATACTTATTGAGCAAGCATTACAGACTTTGAGTACTGTTTTAATGAATTTAATAATCTTAACGGGGCTGGGGTAAACTGTTTTGTGGAGAGGCGACTGATATAAATCGTATAGGATTTACGCAGAGATTCCCCTCTACCCCCCAACATTCCTAAGCGAAAGCTTAGTAACTAGGGGGGACTTCTTAATCTCTCTTTTGAGAATAGGATGAAATCACACTCCAGGATAAGAGAGCGTTATTTCTAAGTAAAGATTCCTATTTCTTGTGAAAAGCTTGGTAGTTTATCAATGGTTAATAGTCAGTGTTAATTAGAGACATAACTGACAAATAACGATTCTAAAATTACCTTCTACACATATTTTAGCATCAGAACTGTTTGAAAAGTAGAACTATAGCAGATTACAGGTAAATGAGGTACAAGTTTTAAGAACAAAGCCATAATTTCAACAGACTTTTAACTCTATTCCCTGTTCGCTGCTTGATAAAGATATTTTCTTACTGGGTGCATACTACCTGGCAAGGGAGAGCAAGATGAAAGCCAAATTTTTAAATGTTCTTACAGTTTGTGTAGTTACTTTAGCGGTGCTTTCTCCAGAGCTAGTAGTATTTGGCATTATTTGGGAGCGACATATTGAGTTATTAGAATCACAGAATAAGATATGTGAAGTTAGTATGACTGGTGTGGCGATCGCTGCAACTCCCCAGACAGAAAATATACCATTACCTCAGACTAAAATACCAACCTCTGAGCAAAATCTGGTTAATAAAATGCTGACTGTTACTGAGCAATATAAACTTGGCACTATCTTGCAATGGTTCTTCTTGTTAACCCCGATTTGTGTTGGGGTAGGTATTATCTTTTACGACAGATATCTTGTTTATCGTGCTGCTGTTTTAAAAGAACAAGTTGAAATGTTAGAAAGGCTGTGGCAGCAAAGTATTGAACAGTAAACCGGGCATTTTTACACTTATTTAGAGATTTTAAACTCTCTGGATACACTTCAAATTTGTTCCTTCAAATCCAGAAAATAACCATGACAGAACAACGCCAGCACTTATATTTTAACCTGATTGATGAACTGCTAAAATGCCCTAACGGTCAGGAACCAGAAGTTTTAGAATCTCAACCAGAATTAATTGATTCTGGTTTAGTAGAAACAATGTTACAAGTAGCAACCATGTTCGCCCATGAAGGCAACCAAGATGGTGCGAAATTTTTATTTTTTGTCGCGCGTGAACTAGCGAAACAACTGGGTTTATATCCTGAAGTTCCCAACTCTGAAGTTGCTAATAAGGAGTAAAAATGCTATTGACTTCAACTGATGCCGGACAAATAGCTTTAGAGCTACTCATGGCAGATTGGAACATTTCAGAAGAAAATAGAGAGTGGTTTACAGTCTTTAACTCTCGGTTAATTGGTGAGAGTTGGTACATTGTAGAACTAGGTGTAGAAGGATTTCCCGATCGCTGGTTTATTCAAGTGTATGACAATGGAGTTTGCGATCCAAACTATACATTTTTCTCACCGATTGATGGCTCTGAAGGATTTACAGACTTAGCAAATCTGCCGGATATTGTCGCTGAGGTTTTAGTTTGCGAACGCAATGCCCGATAAAAAGAATTAAAAATTAAAAAAAAGAATTCAGAATTCAGAATTCAAGAATCAGAATCAAAAAGAGGTGTACCAAATCGGTATATCTCTTTTTGTCTTATATGCAACAAAATTTAGAATTCAGCAATCAGAAAATGTAAAGTTCGTTAGCCTACGGTATAACGCGCCATACAGACAACACACTCTAAATTCTGAATTCTGAGTTCTCATTTAATATTTTATTTGAGTTAAATAAAGTAAATTGTCATATTTAATTGACAAGATTATGTTATATTAAATTAGAGTGACCGACGCTACAGAAATATCAGTTCAAATGATTGCTGAAGACATCTTAGCTAAAGAATTCACAAGAGTCGTCAACCACTACTATCCCAAAGCTGGGGAATTACTAGACGGGTGTTATGTGAAAGTCATTACCTGTTTTTGGGGGCGACCTGCAAGACGCTTGCAATATATAGGAATTTATTGCTCTGATGAAATGATTTCCTATGTGCAAGCTCACAAAGAAATACTTCGAGAAGTAGCAGACAATATGGGTCTAGTGCAAGTAGTTTGCATCAATGCCAAGCGATTATTACGCGACCCAATGTCGAAGCTGAAAGAAAATAATCCACGCCTATGGTTGGAGTTGCAGTGGGTTGCTACCTAACAGAAGTAAATGTTTGTAGTAAGGACTTTAGTTCTTAAATATTCAAGCACTAAAGTGCTGACTACAAACTTATCAAAATTTTGGCACAGACTACTAAAACAGCCAGCACACACGGTGGGTAAAAAGTATCAACGCTAATGAAAACTGGAATTTTCTGCAATTACGAAAATCATCACCAAGATGCTCGTCGCGCCATTTTTGAGCAAGTAACGCTGATAAAACAGGCAGAAAGCTTAGGTTTTGAAGAAGCTTGGGTGAGCGAACATCATTTTAGTGAATCCAATCTTAGCCCATCCATGTTAGTGTTAATGGCACACTTGGCGGGATTGACTTCAACTATCAAATTAGGCACTGCGGCGGTGTTATTGCCATTTTATAACCCAATTCGGGTAGCAGAAGACATCGCCACTTTGGATAATTTGTGCAATGGACGATTATTATTTGGAGTTGCTAAAGGAGGGCCTTTCCCTCTACAAAACAAGCATTTTGCAACGCCAATGAATGAATCGCGTCCCAAAATGTTAGAGTCGATGGCATTGATTGAGAAGCTTTTATATGAAACTAACGTATCATTTAATGGGCAATATTATCAATGCGATCGCCTAACAATTTACCCCAAACCATTGCAAGAAAAAATTCCCGTCTATGTTGCTACTGGTGGTGATGATGGTATCGAGTTTGCCGCCAAACATTCCTTCAGTTTGATGGGTGGCCCGCCGTTCTCCCTACAGAGATTGAAAAGTACCATTGCCAAATATCAAGAGTTAAATGCTAGTGGTACAGAAAACTTTGTGCTGGCACGCTTCTTTTACGTTGGCAAAACTAACGATGAGGCAGTGAGTGAAGCGTTACCTTTCATTCGCAAATTCAGCCAAAAAATGCAAGTTAATTCGGCCGAAGTAATGCAAAATAGTGCGAATCCCGGCCACAAACCATTCGATCGCACAAATATTTGTTTCGATGAAGATTATTTGATTGAGAACTCAATTATCGGTGATGTGGAGACTTGTCGAGACAAAATCAAGAAATTTCAGGACGAATTAAACTTAGGTACGTTAGCACTCAAACCCTCATCTTTAGATGTGCAAAAAAACCTAGAGAGTTTGACGCGCTACAACCAAGAGGTGCGAAATTATGTCTTCTAAATTACACCTGCTACCTCCCGATGATTTACCTCCAACTGAGGTAACAAGAGAGGATGGAATGTTGCAGATGGAATTAGAACAGTCTACAGGCAGATGCTTTTTTTTAGCCTGCGATCGCATTACGCGAGTACTGTTATCTAATTGTCAGTGGTATCTGACAACAAATGCCAACATTCTCACATTAATTATTGATTGCCCTGACTTAATATCTTACTGGCATATTGTCAGCAATATTCCCCAGTTAGGTAATCGGTTAGAGAGGTTTTCTACTAACGCCAAAATTCGCGTTTATCCTCCATTTGGCAAAGGAATGCCCTTTGAAATTGGTGTCAATGAAATCTCTGCTTATCGAGATTGGCTTTAGGTCGATAAATATCATATTGTCTCACACCCTGTACTCTTAGAGTGCAGGGTTTTGTCATTTTAAAATAATTATTTACTTTGATATTTTGACTTTTCTAAGTTATAAAATTTTTTTGTGCGTCTACTTTCTTTATAACTGACTTATGTCCAAACCTGCTGATGTCAGCACTAAACGCTTAATTAGTCTTGCACCCGATAATTGGGTAAAGTGGGTAACACAAATTCCCGACGTTATCGTAGGTGAAATTCTTAACTCAGAATTTCAATGGCTGAGTAGGCAAAGTGATGTACTCATCCGGGTGGAAAATCCGCAGTACGGTAAGTTTCTTGTTATCAATGAATTACAACTGCGCTATAAACCCGAAATGCCACGACGGATGCGTGCTTATACAGCACTCGCTGAAGAAAAGTATAATTTACCTACCTATCCAGTATTAATTAACATTCTTAAAGGAACTAACACAGAAATACCGACAACATATACATCAAACTTCGCAGGCTTGAAAGCAACTCAAGATTATCGAGTAATTAACCTGTGGGAAGTTGATGTAAATACTGTATTTGATACACCATTACCATCCTTACTTCCCTTTGTACCCATCCTCAAAGGTGGTGAAAACGAAGTTATAATTCGAGAAGCCTTGCAAGTTCTACGTGCCGACGAACAATTAAATCAACTAGAAACGGTTTTGGCGTTTTTTGCTACGTTTGTAATAGAGAGTGCCTTAGTCCAAGAAATCATGAGGTGGGATATGACAGTGTTGCGCGAGTCACCTTGGTATCAAGAAATTTTACGTGAAGGAGAAGCACGCGGAGAAGCACGCGGAGAAGCACGCGGAGAAGAACGTGGAAGGCGAGAGGAATTATATTCAGGTATTGAATTAATACTGGAAATTAAATTTGGGAATACTGGGTTAGATTTAATGCCAATGATTTACCAAATTACAGATTTACAGCGATTAAAAGAGATTCAGCAGGCTATTAAAACGGTGAATACAGTTGAAGAATTACAGCGAATTTGTGAGTAATTTGGTAGTGAAAAAGGGGTGGCGATCGCTATTTTTATAATTTCACCAAAAGCGCGTATCATTACATTTATGCCGTAATTACTGCTGACATATTTGTTATCTTCTCAGTTAGCCATTTATACCAACTATCTAATCCTGTACCAGTAGTTGCAGAAACCTCAAAAATCTGCATTTTAGGATTAACTTGCTTCGCGTATTCCATGCATTTTTGCACGTCAAATTGCACGTAAGGTAGCAAATCAATTTTAGTCAAAATCATGATGTCACTAGCACGGAACATGTGCGGATATTTTATCGGCTTATCTTCGCCTTCCGTGACAGACAGAATTACTACTTTAGAAAATTCTCCTAAATCAAATAAAGCTGGACAAACCAAATTTCCCACATTTTCAATCATCACAACTGAATTCAAGGGTGGATTTAGTTGTTGTAAACCCCTGTCTATCATTGATGCGTCTAAATGACAGCCTGTTCCAGTGTTAATTTGGATAACTTTACAACCTGTTTCTTGAATTTTTTTAGCATCATTAGTAGTTTCTTGGTCGCCTTCAATGACGCTAATAGATAGTTGATGTTTTAAATCATTGATGGTGCGAGTTAAAAGAGTTGTTTTCCCAGCGCCAGGAGAACTCATTAAATTTAAAGCGAGGATATTTCGACCTTTAAACCAGCCACGATTTTGGGCTGCGATTAAATTATTTTTTGCTAAGATATCTTGTTCTAATGAGATAGTTGTGCCATGTATTTTGGCATGAACTTGAGATGCTTCTGTGTGAGTATCGTGACTGTGGGAATGAGTAATTACAGTGCCATCAGCTAAAGTGTGAGTGTGAGTATGATGATGATTATGTTCACCTTCACTTACTTCTAAATTTGTAATTTTGGTTTCGCCGTCATCAGAACAACCGCAGGTTACACACATAATTCCTCTATTTCGATTTCTTTAATTTTGAGTTCTTCACCAGATATTAAATCTAATTCCACGCTACCGCAATTACAGATACCAAATGGTTTATCTAGGTAAATTTCTGCATTGCATTGGCGACATTTCGCTAAACCAGGAATTTCCAAAATTTCTAATGTCGCATCTTGTAAAACTGTACCTTGAGTGCAAATATCAAAACAAAATCGAATAGCATCGGGCATAATAGCTGAAAGTTTGCCAATTTCTAAGGAAACTCGTTGTACTTTTGCACCGTTGGCGTGTTCGGCTACAATTGCTACGATATTTTGGGTAATTCCTAGTTCATGCATATAAAAAAGTATTTTAAATATTAACAAATTCGTGGCAATTGGTCGCCTACTAACATATCAACAATACGTTCCGCGCCAAAAATTGTTTTTAACAACACAATACCTGGAGGTGAAGTTATTACTTCCCCAATAATACAAGCATCTTTTCCTGCGGGATGATATTTCATAGCTGATAAGATTGATTCGGCATATTCTCTTTTAGCTACTACAACTAACTTACCTTCGTTAGCTAAATAAAATGGATCTAAACCCAAAATTTCGCAAAAACCTTTTACCTCTTCACGCACCGGAATAGATTCTTCGTAGAGACGAATTCCTACATGGGAAGTGACAGCAAATTCATTCAAAACTGTTGCTAAACCTCCACGTGTTACATCACGCATTGCATGAACTTGTGGGCAAATATTGAGGATAGCTTCTACTAAATCATGCAACGGCTGACAGTCACTTTCAATATTAGTTTCTAAAGCTAATTCTCCACGGGCAATTAAAATTGCTGCCCCATGATTACCTAATTCACCATTAATAATTACAACATCCCCAGGTTGGATATTTTGGGCAGAAATGTTAAGTCCTTGTGGAATGATACCAATACCAGCAGTATTAATAAATAGTTTATCGGCAGCACCGCGATGTACAACTTTTGTGTCACCAGTGACAATTTGAACGCCAGCTTTTGTTGCGGCTGCTTTCATGCTGGTTGCGACACGTCGCAAAGTTTCTACTGGTAACCCTTCTTCTAAAATAACGCTACAAGTGAGATATAAAGGTTTAGCACCGCTGACGGCTAAATCGTTAATTGTGCCGTTAATGGCTAATTCTCCGATATCGCTACCGGGAAAAAATAAAGGATCTATAACATATGAATCTGTGGTAAAAGCGAGTCTGTCTCCTTGTTGTAAAAGTGGGGCTAAGTTAAAGGTTGCTTGGTCTTCTAATTGGGAAAGAATTGGGTTATTAAAAGTATTAACAAAGATGTCGTCAATTAAATCGCGCATGGCTTTACCACCGCTACCATGTGCGAGGGTTATGTGAGTGTCTTGGATTTTATGGCGACGGAAGTGCATTATTGTAGGTGTTTTTTTAGGAGAATATCACGCAGAGGCGCAGAGGCGCAAAGAGGGAATTGAGGAGTTTTATCTGCCTTTTTCTTCGTGTCTACCAGTGTGTTTGTCGGAATGTAGTTGACCTCCAACTGCCCAATTTTCGCGTTCAAATTCATCGATGTGAATGGTTATCCATTCTGGTTTGGAGTTTAAGGTGGCGACAAGGGCATCGGTGATGGCTTTAACTAGTTGGCGCTTTTTTTCGATGGAGTGTCCTTTGGCAATTTGAACTGTAATAAATGGCATTGAAGTTATCCTCAAATGGTATAGTTTGGGATTAGTCTAACGAGAAACCACAGGCGGGGAGAGGTTCTTGGGTTATGGTTACTTTTGGTTTTTCAGCTATTACTTTTTTGGCCATCGTAGAGAGGCGTCCATATTTGTAATAAGCTGCACAAGCACCTTCAGAAGATACCATACAAGTGCCAATTGGTGTTTCGGGCGTACAAGCTGTACCAAATACTTTGCATTCCCAAGGTTTTAATACTCCTTTGAGAATTTCTCCACATTTACATGCTTTATGGTCGGCTACTTTGAGGTTAGGAATGGTAAATTTAAGTTCGGCATCAAATTGAGCATATTCAGGTTGAATTTTTAATCCTGAATAGGGAATATCGCCCAAGCCGCGCCACTCGAAAGTATCTCTTACAGCAAACACTTTATTGATGGCTTCTAGTGCTACTTTATTCCCGGCTTTTTGCACAATTCGATTATATTGGTTTTCAACTTGGCAACGATTTTCTACTAGCTGTTGCAACAGCATCCAAATTGATTGGAGAATATCTAAAGGTTCAAATCCAGAAACGACAATTGGCTTATTATATTGTTGGGAAATAAATTCATAAGGGTCAGTACCAATTACCATGCTGACATGACCAGGCCCAACAAATCCATCGAGTTGTAAATCGGGATTATCTAATAATGCTTTGAGGGCGGGAATCACAAGGACATGGTTGCAAAACATACTGAAGTTAGGAATTTCTTCAGTTGCTGCTTGCAAAATGGTGAAGGCGGTACTGGGGGCTGTGGTTTCAAAGCCTAAGGCAAAGAAAACTACTTCTTTGTTGGGGTTATCTTTGGCAATTTGTAGACTATCTAGAGGAGAGTACACCATACGGATGTCTGCGCCTTGTGCCCTGGCTTGCAGTAAACTTGTTTTGGAACCAGGAACTCGCATGGCATCGCCAAAGGTGGCAAAGATGACGTTAGAATTTTGAGAGATGGCGATCGCATCATCTAATCTCCCCTTTGGCATAACGCATACTGGACAACCAGGCCCGTGAATTAATTCAATGCGATCGGGTAAAATTTCTTCAATCCCATATTTAAATATAGAGTGAGTATGCCCGCCGCATACTTCCATAATTTTGAGAGGTTTGTCTAATTCCTCGCACAATTTCCCAATTTCCCGACGTAAGGCTTCAGCCTTTTCTCTTTCGCGGAATTCATCAACATATTTCATAGGAATAGAACCATAGTTTGCTTTAAACGAACCGCAAAGGAAGAAAAGAAATGAGTTTTAAAACTAGTAAAATTCTCTCTCTTCTCTCTGCGCCTCCGCGCCTCTGCGTGAGAAAAATTCTCCCCTCAATTCCTAATCTCCACCTGCACTGCTGCTAACTCTTCCAACAACTCTAACGTTTCTGCTGCTTCTTCCTCATTAATTCGATTCATCGCAAAGCCAACATGCACTAATACCCAATCTCCAATACAAGCTTCAGGCGGATGTTCTTCATCAACAATGCAAGCAATATTTACTTCGCGCTTCACACCACCAACATTAACAATAGCTAACTTATGATTAACGTTGGTAATTTCAATAATTTGACCAGGAATTCCTAAACACATTTTTATCTTCTTTGCGCCTTTGCGCCTTTGCGTGAATTAAATTTATCTTCTTAATTGTGCCGCTGTAATAACTGCTTGCCCCAAAGATAAGCCACCATCATTAGCCGGAACTAACCTGTGAGTCAATACTTTTATTCCCAACGTTTCTAATGATTTACTAACTAGCTCTAACAATATACAATTTTGAAATACTCCTCCTGTTAAAACAACATGATTAATTATATTTTCTTGACAAAGAAGTTTAACCATCTCCACAATTGCATTAGCTAAACCTTTGTGAAATTTACCAGCTATAACCGATTTAGGAATCTGTTGCTGCAAGTCATCAAGTAAACCTTGCCACATTGGACGCGGGTCTATACAATAAATACTATCTAATAAGCTAAATTCAAAAGGATATATTAGCATTTCTTTATCATTATTTAAGTTGTTAGCATTCACTAGAGCTTCCATTGCGATCGCCGCTTGTCCTTCATAGCTACATTCATCTCTATAAATACCGATAGCCGCCGCCACCGCATCGAACAACCTCCCCACTGAAGAAGCTGGAGGAGAGTTAATTCCTTTATAAATCAATTGATTAAGTAGCTTTAGTGGCTTATTGTTCAAAAATTGAACTATTTCTAAATCAGCATATTTTTCTTGCCAAGAATCCCAAAAATTAGCCGCTATTAATTGAGCGTAAGTATTACGCCAAGGCTGATATATTGCTTGCTCACCGCCAATCATTGCCACTGGTTTAAATGTTGCTAGTCTCGTAATTTTCCGGTAATCTGCTAACAGAAATTCTCCGCCCCAGAGTTTACCATCTTCTCCATAGCCCAAACCATCTAAAGCAATACCTAATACTGGAGGCGAATCAAGAGGAATATGATTTTCCGCCATGCAAGCAGCAATGTGGGCGTGATGATGTTGAACTGGGTTAATTTTAATTTGATTTTTCTCTGCAAATTCTTTACCAACTTTGCTTGAAAGATATTCAGAATGTTTATCGATCGCAATTATTTCTGGTTCATGTTCAAATAAATTTAAGTATAAATTCAAAGTTTCTTTATAACTATGAAAAGCCGCACCATTTTCTAAATCTCCCAGATGTTGCGAAAGAATTGCTTCTTTTTCTCGTAACAAACAAAACGTATTTTTTAACTCACTACCCATTGCTAAAATCGGCGGTACATTCTCAAATCCCGGCGGTAAACTAATCGCTGCTGGTGCATATCCCCTAGCACGCCGAATTGTTTGCACTTTATCGCCAACAACCCGCACCACTGAATCATCTACTCGATTAATAATGTCCCGGTTATGAAGGAGAAAATAATTAGCTATTGTTCCTAATTTTTCCCTAGCTTCATCATTATCAATACATTGCGGTTCATCAGCAATATTGCCACTAGTTAAAACAATTGGACGATTCATCCGCCGCAAAATTAAATGATGTAACGGCGTATAAGGTAACATAAAACCAAGGCTATTTTGCCCTGGTGCTACTGACACTGCAAGTTTTTTCTCTACTTCTATTCCCAGTTCCCAGTCCCCAGTCCCCAGTCCCCTTTTCTGCAATAAAACAATCGGTGCAGCAGGACTTGTTAATAATTCTTTTTCTTTAACATTTACACCACAATACTGTTCAATTACTTCAACATCCCGTGCCATTAAAGCAAAGGGTTTATGATAGCGCTTTTTGCTATATCGTAATTTTTCTACAGCAATTTCTTGAGTTGCATCGCAAGCTAAATGAAAACCACCCAACCCTTTAATTGCGACAATTTCACCTTTTTGCAATAGGGTACAAACGGCATCAACATCATCTAACATCGAAAACATAGAAGCAGTAACTGCTTTCCCATCAGCACGTTCTAACCAAGCTGAAGCACCGCAAGCATGACAAGCTACAGGTTGGGCATGAAAACGGCGATTTTCGACATCGTGGTATTCCTTTGCACATTCTGGACACATGACAAACGCAGACATACTTGTATTGCATCTGTCATAAGGAATGGCACGAATAATACTCAACCGAGGGCCGCAATGAGTACAGTTGGTAAAAGGGTAACGGTAAAAACGGCTAAAAGGGTCGAATATTTCTTTTTGACATTCTGAACAAGTCGCTGCATCAGGAGCAATTTCTGTTTTAATTGCACTATTGACGCTACTAGAAATCACAAAATTATTAAAATTTAATTCACCTGCGTAAGGAGTTCTTATTAGTTCATTAATTTTTGCCAACGGTGGACATTCTGTTTGTAATTTAGCAACAAATTCTGTTATTGCTTCTTCACTACCAGATACGCGAATTAAAACACCTTCGCCATCATTACAAACATCTCCACCCAAACCGCAAACTTTAGCAAGGCGATATACAGTAGGACGAAATCCTACTCCTTGAACAGTACCGCGAACTCTAATTTCTTCAGCCACCATAATTAAACTGCCACAGCAAAATTCGATTATTTCCAGAATCAGCTATTACTGCCGTCTTGCCACAAATTTTTATGCCGTAACACCAATTTAAACTATCTCGTTTTGGTAATCCAAAATCACGATTTTCACTTTTACTTTGAAAATTAATTTGTCCGGTAATAGCATCTGCCGCCGCACCTTGCAGTGATAAGATTGATTCTGGCTTTCTCCATCCTAACAACCGAGAATTTGCAGTGTCCGCAACTACTAGCCACTCCCCAGTTACTCCAACACCATAAGGCATACTCAAGCTACTAGCACTAGGATAATAAACTCCTTGATTCATTTCTACTGAATTAAAGTTTTTTTGCCCTAAAACCACTGTACAAGGAGTATTATTTTCTGTCGGTATTCCTTGCCAAATCATAACGCGGTTATTACCGGCATCGCTGACAACTAAATTTTCTCCCCAAAAAGTAATATCATGACACCAACGCATACTCGCTGCGGTTGGAGAACCACCGCCATTTTCATTGCGAGATATCATATCTGGCTGTCCCAAAACTAAATCAGCAGGTTGGCCGTTTTCTGTTGGTAACTGATGCCAAATTAATACCCTGCGATTTCCTGTATCAGCAACAAATAGCCGCCCTTGATGATAGAAAACACCATAAGGCCAGTGCATTGTACTGGCAGATGCTTGTTGACTTCCTCTATTTGGTTCGTTATCGATAAAGTTAACTTGTCCTAACACCAAGTCTGCTGGTACATTGCTATCTTCTGGTAAATTTTTCCAAATCAAAACTCGATGATTCCAAGCATCTGCTACAGCGAAACCTTCGCCACAATTACAAATTCCAGTTGGTACATTTAAAGTACTTCTTCCAGTTGCACCTTTAGCATTTTGCCCTTCATGATAAAAGTCAGGTTGCCCAATTACCCAATCAGCAGGTTGACTATCTTTAGTCGGTAAATTCCGCCATCCTAATAATCGATGATGTCCTGTATCTGACACCCACAATAAACCATTTGAGAACAAACAAGCACCACGAGGCCCAAACATTGTAGTTGGACTGGGTGCTACAGGTATCACTAATTGTTCTGCTTTAAGAATATTACCTAAAATTACCTCTGCGCCTTGAGGGTAAAAAGGTAAGTTTTCAGGAATTGTTGTTGTTGCTGGTGGTAATTGTGGTATGGGATGAATTGTAATTGGGATATCCATGAAGCGCAAATAGAGGCTGATAAATATTTAAAAACATTAATGTCTAAAAGCGTGTAACAACAGTAACATTTTGGGTATTTTCATATAAAGTACAAGACAAAATACTGCTGTTTATACCGAAATTTTAGCAGGCTTAAAGTTTGACAATAAATGCGATCGCACCCATAGTTCAGTTCAAAATCAAGAGTCAAAAGTATAGGCTTTATCCTCTACTTTTGACTGATTTCAACCTATACGAACAAAAATATGACACTTGCCTAATTACTAGATGTGTCAAAATTTTTGCAGTTTCACAAAAACTTTATCATCCTTAGTGTTGACTGGATATGACTGAAGCGAAATATCAGGTACAGTCAAACATTTACCTGTCTCTAAATTATACTCAAATCCATGATAAGGGCAAGTAATAATACCATTTTCAACCTTACCCTCTTCTAAAGGATTTCCTAGATGAGCGCAAGCATTACGGTAACATTTAAACGTAATACCTTGGCGATATAAAATTAGCGAAGTACCAGCAAGTTGTACTGCTAACACATCCAATTCGGGAACTTGTTCGATAGTTGCTACTTTTACCCAACTAGAAGTTAGCTGCGAAGAAAATGGGCTTATCAAACTTGAATTTCCAGTCTTAACAGCAGAGTCATTATTGACAGCAACGACTTTGGTAATTTCAGGACAATGGTTTTTGATTGCCTGTTCTACTCCTTGAGATAAAGTTAAAGTAGAAGCTGGACAACTGCTGCAAGTTCCTATTAACTTAACTTCTACTGTATCTGGTGGTTTAATTGCCACTAATTCTATATTTCCGTTATGGCTTTTTAAGCCTGGGCGAACTTCTTCAAGGGCAGCTTGAATGCGCTGTTCTAGTCCTGGTTTTGGCTGTTTAACTAATTCGTGATAAAGCAATACAGCATATACTACTTCATCGCTAACAGCATGACGCAAAGCTGGCATTGATTCTTCTTTTAAGCTTTTAATCAAATTAGTCAATGCTGCTTTGTGCAAAGCTTCAATTGCTCTTTTTAAGCCTACTGCTACACACCTTTGGCTTTCATCCCACTCGGATATAATTGCCTCAAAGCGGTTAATTTCCCGAACTAATTCTTCAAGGTTAGACATAGAATGTGGGGCATAGGGCATGGGGGAGGCAGTGACGGGTACGTAGGGGTCTCCCCAAGACCGCGCTGCCGTCATTGGGGAGCCACTGCGTTGGGCGGCTGTGCCGACTTGTAGCAAGTGGCGTCATTGGCTATTTACAAATTTCTAATGACCAATGACCAAAAACTAATGACTAATGATAACTCACTTCGTTTTGAAATCTTTGAGCAGAAATGGCATAATCATTCCTGTCAGTAAGCTAGATAACGTTACTGGTAAGCAGAAGGGTATTTCGGCTTGTGCAAATAACACTAGCAATAGCGAACCTATAGTACTAGCAATAGCAGTTTGCTGGATAAAATATATAGGGTCGCGCAGTAGTTTTCCTTTGAAAAATAATTTAGCAGAATACCAGCCAAGTTGTAACATATTTCCTCCTAATAACTAGTTAATAAATTGAGTATAGCTAGCCCTATAATAATTGCGGGAATTACGCCGACAGGAGCAAATAAAGCGCCAAGCATTGCTGACAGATTATAGCCTATATCTTTTCCAGCTAATAGTATCCCGCCAATAGCACCGCCAATCATAGATAAAATTGTTGCTGTAACTAGCCAGATAAATTCTGTTGTAATGTTGAGTTCACCTGCTGCTAAATTTGTGAGGAAATCTCCTGTAGTAATAGTTAGTAATATATCTTGCATTCTCTATTTTCCTCCTGGATTGATTTGGATGATTTAAAAATTAGGAGTGAAGAGTTAAGTTAGATACAAATTCATAACTCATAACTATTAATTTCTAATTGCAGGTCTTGTAAGGCTTTAGCTACTATTTCAGCTTGTTCCATTTGGTGATTTTTGCTAAATATTTCTAAAGCTTGCTGATAGTATGCACGCGCTTGTAATAGATTTTTAGGATTGCCTACCTCTGGTTTTTCTGGGTCATCGGGTAAGTTAAATAAGGCGTTAGCTTTGTTGGAAATTGTGTTAGCGTACTCTAGGGGTGTATCTTTGGAATTACGCACTTTTAGGGCTTCGTCATAAGCCGCGATCGCTTTTAAGTTATTCTCTACAGGATGAGAACTCACTAAATATTGCAAAGCGTTACCCAAATTATTTTGCAACATTGCATATTCTCTGGGATGGTCAATGATATTAATATGCTTTAGCGCCGTCTCAAATGATTGCACTGCTAACCCTTGACGCAAGTATTCCCGTTCCGATGCTAAGGGCATGGAGAGATAAGCGATGGCAATATTATTGTATAAAATGGCATATTCTTGTGGGTAATCCTGCCAAGTAAATACCCGCAAAGCCTCATGATACGCTTGGATGCTATCAGTTATCCGCGCTAAATTATACGGCACAAGTGACTGTAACACTAGTCCAAAATTCATCTGTGCTTCTGCCAATTCCTCTGGCGAAGCTAATTGTTGTAAAATCGGCAGCGCTTCTTCATAACCGACTTTCGCTTGTACTAAAAGTTGTGTGCTAACATCCGGTATTGCCTGTAACGTTCCTGCCATCCCCACTTGCGCCCTGGCTTTCAGTAGGGGAAACTCCTCACCACACATCTCGTAAGCCCGGTAATATAAGCTAACTGCATTCCGCAAATCTTGGGCTGTTTTGGGCTTTTTTTGAAAGCCTTGTGCAATCTCAATCAGCATTTGGATTTTTTCATCTGCTGAAGCTGACTCCGACGCAACAGCCGCGATCGCAGCCTTCACCGCTGAATCTGTAATGCTAGGGGTCATAACTCTGCCGTACTCTAGCCAATTAGAATTTGAGTCTCTTGACACCCACGAATAATGAAGACACTATGAATCGCATCTCATCACGGGCCATACTGATTTACGCAGGCTTCGAGTCGAATGGCGGAATTCCCCTTTAGGGACTGGGGACTGGTGACTAGGGATTAGGGAAAAGTTTTCCCAGTACCCTATCCCCAATACCTAATCTCCAATCCCTAAAATATAAAACATTCTATTTCTCAAATTCTAGGGGGGAATTGCCAATATTAATGTCAGCTTTAAACACTTGAATATTTGGAAAATATTTTTTGTATCATCGCTAAACACAATCAAAATATTCTTTATAGAATTGTTGACATACATATATGCAGTATTTTTATAAGCAAATTTTGTGACATTGGATAATGCGGTACTAGCCAACCAAAATAGAATCAAGATGTCAGTTATCAAACTGATTTGATGCCAAATTAAATGAGCTTACCCTGGATGAACACCGAAGTGTAAAATATGTTCATCAACTATAAAATAAGCCCCCTTGAAAACAGACAGTATCTTTTATCGCATCTTTCAAAGTATCCCCAGCACTTTCTTTGAATTGATTAACCAACCGCCGCAACTAGCTAGTGCTTATCAATTTTCCTCAGTGGAAGTCAAACAACTGGCATTTAGAATTGATGGCGTCTTCCTACCAAATACGCCAGACTTACCGATTTATTTTGCCGAAGTCCAATTTCAACCAGACAAAAAATTATACTCACGTTTGTTCGCTGAAATCTTTAACTATCTTGACAAAACCGAATTAACTAACAATTGGCGTGGTGTCGTCATCTTCCCGAACCGCAGCGTTGACAATGGAAATACCGAAAGATATACAGAAATATTCAACTCACAACGAGTAACTCGCGTCTATCTTAACGAATTAAGCTCAATCGAGGCATCATCAATCGGTATACAGACAGTTAAGCTGATCGTTGAACCTGAATCAACTGCAACAACAAAAGCTATAGAAATAGTTAATAATGCCCGACAGCAAATACCAGATGTCGCTACTATTAGGGAAATTATACAATTGATAGAGACGATATTAATATACAAATTGCCCCGATTGAGCCAGGAGGAGATAGGAAAAATGTTTGGATTAAATGAGTTAAAGCAAACTAGATTTTACCAAGATGTTTTTGCCGAAGGTAAACAAGAAGGTAGACAAGAAGGCAGACAAGAAGGTAGAGAAGAAGGCAGACAAGAAGGTAAGTTAGAAACGATACCCCAGTTATTAGCGTTGGGCTTAAGTATTGAGCAGATAGCTCAAGCTTTAGGTTTGGATGAACAAATTGTTAGACAAGCTGCACAAACGAAATCCTAAAACAATAACGTGGTAAGTCGGGGTGCAATGCACCCCTATATTTTTGCTATGTTTGACTTATTTATTACACAATACAGTTCTAGTTAAGTATTTCTTCTTTCTTTTTGCTTCCTTAAAGGGATGCTGTTAATTATTGCTAATAATTAATTCTTTTTTAATAAAAGAGAGTTGAATCAAAAAATACCTTATGTTAAAAAATAAATCTTGATAAACAGGTAAGACTCTACAAACTTTATTGCCTACATCAGGCATGATGAACAGTATTGAGTAGAGAGTGGGTAATATCGGTGAAATGAGGAAGTAGGGGAAGAACTTCGTAACTCCTGACTTAGGACTTAGCACTGAGTCTGGTAAACAATAGAAAAACATATAGCCGATGACTAACGTACTATGGCTACAAGGTGGTGCTTGTTCCGGTAACACCATGTCATTTCTCAACGCCGAAGAACCGACGGTCTGCGATTTAATTGCCGACTTTGGCATCAAGGTACTTTGGCATCCATCTTTAGGATTGGAACTAGGCGATAACTTACAAACACTGTTGCGGGATTGCATTTCTGGCACAATTCCCCTAGATATTTTGGTCTTTGAAGGTAGTGTTGTCAACGCTCCCAACGGCACTGGGGAATGGAATCGCTTTGCCGATCGCCCCATGAAAGATTGGTTAACAGATCTGGCCAAAGCAGCCAAATTTATCGTCGCTGTCGGAGATTGTGCCACCTGGGGAGGAATTCCCGCCATGTCACCCAACCCCAGCGAATCGGAAGGCTTGCAATTTCTCAAGCGTCAAGAAGGCGGCTTTTTAGGCAAAGATTTCGTTTCCCAAGCCGGATTGCCTGTAATTAACATTCCTGGATGTCCCGCACATCCCGATTGGATTACGCAGATATTAGTGGCGATCGCTACTGGACGCATAGCAGACATCGCCCTCGATGAATTGCATCGTCCGCAAACTTTCTTCAATACATATACCCAAACAGGTTGTACTCGTAACGTCCATTTTGCCTACAAAGCATCAACCGCCGAATTTGGTCAGCGTAAAGGATGCCTATTTTATGACTTGGGTTGTCGCGGCCCCATGACCCATTCCTCCTGCAACCGCATCCTATGGAATCGCGTCTCCTCCAAAACCCGCGCCGGAATGCCTTGTTTGGGTTGCACTGAACCAGAATTTCCCTTCTTTGACCTCAAACCAGGAACCGTATTTAAAACCCAAACAGTTATGGGCGTTCCCAAAGAATTACCGCCAGGAGTCAACAAAAAAGACTACGCCATACTCACAATGGTGGCAAAAGACGCAGCACCACCTTGGGCGGAAGAAGACTTTTTTACAGTTTAGTCATTAGTCATTAGTCATTAGTCATTAGTCCTTTGTTTTTTTTACTAATAACCAATAACTAATAACCAATGACTGATGACCAATGACCAATGACCAAAGACCAATGACCAATGACTAAGGACTAATAACAAATGACAATTCAAACATTAGATATATCGCCTGTTGGTAGAGTTGAAGGCGATTTAGATGTACGAGTCGATATCGAAAATGGAAGAGTGGTCAACGCTTGGACTCATGCGGAATTATTTCGCGGATTTGAAATTATTTTACGCGGTAAAGACCCCCAAGCCGGATTAATTGTTACGCCTCGAATTTGCGGAATTTGCGGTGGTTCTCACTTAACTTCTGCATCTTGGGCATTAGATACAGCTTGGGAAACAGAAGTTCCCCGCAATGCAATTTTGGCAAGAAATCTCGGTCAAATTGTCGAAACAATCCAAAGTATTCCCCGTTATTTTTATGGATTGTTTGCCATTGATTTGACTAATAAAAAATACCGCAATAGTCGGTTTTATGATGAAGCTACCAGACGTTTTGCCGCTTTCACCGGGAAATCTTACGAATTAGGCGTGACAATTTCCGCCAAGCCTGTAGAAATTTATGCTTTATTAGGTGGGCAATGGCCTCATTCTAGTTACATGGTTCCCGGTGGTGTGATGTGCGCCCCCACCCTGACAGATATTACCCGCGCTTGGGCGATTCTGGAATATTTCCGCACCAATTGGTTAGAACCAGTTTGGTTGGGTTGTTCTTTAGAACGCTACGAACAAATCCAAAGTTATGATGACTTTTTGGATTGGTTAGATGAAAACCGCAATCATCGAGAATCTGACTTGGGTTTTTATTGGCGCATGGGTTTAGACATCGGTTTAGATAGATATGGCGCTGGTGTTGGTAAATATGTCACTTGGGGATATTTAGCCCACGAGGATAAATACCAAAAACCGACCATCGAAGGACGAAACGCGGCGATGATTATGAAAAGTGGAGTGTATGACAGCTTCACTGATACTCACGTCTTAATGGATCAGTCCTTTACCCGCGAGAATACAACTCACTCCTGGTACGATGAAGGAACTGCGGATATTCATCCTGGCGATCGCACCACTAAACCTACTGCCAATAATACCAAAGACTTCGATAACGCTTATTCTTGGGCAAGTGCCGTCCTGCACAAAGATTTCGGACGTTTAGAAGCTGGCCCCTTAGCGCGCCAATTAGTTGCAGGTGGCAAACATGGCGAATCTTGGCAACACTACGACCCCTTCATCCTCGATGTCTTCAAACGCATGGGCGGCCCTAGTATTCATGTACGCCAGCTGGCAAGACTTCACGAAATTGTCAAATTATATCGTCAAGCCGAACATTGTTTGCGCGAATTTAAATTAAACGACCCTTGGTATATCAAACCCAAAGAAAAAGATGGCAAGGGTTGGGGTGCAACGGAAGCAGCGCGGGGTTCTTTGTGTCACTGGGTGGAAATAGAAGGCGGTAAAATTAAGAATTACCAAGTGATTGCGCCTGGTACGTGGAATATCGGCCCTCGTGATGGTGAAGGAAAGCGCGGCCCCATTGAAGAAGCTTTAATTGGCACACCCATTTACGATTCTAGCGACCCGGTGGAAGTTGGTCATGTGGCGCGATCGTTTGATTCTTGTTTGGTGTGTACAGTCCACGCCCATGATGCGAAGACGGGTGAGGAGTTGGCACGTTTTCGGACTGCTTAATTTAATATCGGGTGCGTTAGTCGTAGGGCAACGCACCGAAATTTTTGTAGTTTATAGTTTCCTAGCTTAATGTCATAACTGGTTAATATACTCAAGGAGATTTGCTTGTGCTTTGAACCACTCCCCAGCTAGTCTAATTTCACTAAACTGTTTATGTAGTGATTGTTCTAGCTCTTGAGCTTCTTCCATGCTGTCAACTTGTACAATCTTAATTAGCTTCAATTGTGCCGGACTCGATGTTTGAAGTGATTTCATCCTTTTTGCCACATCTTTTGCTCGACCTATTTTGATAGCATTGCTATCTTGATTCAGAATAAAATACACAAAATGAGCTTGATGGGCTAACTTTTCACCATCCAGAGAAAGTGTTCTATTACCGGGAGTAACTATCTTAACGTTTGCACTTGCCCAAGTTTTGATCCATGCACATAAAGCTTCGATATTTAAAGACTTTTGGGCTTTTATCGTAATCAATTCTCCATCAATATTCAGAATGAAATTTTTTGCACCGGCTTTGCCTCTAGATGGAGGACGAACAAAATCTTGATAAGTATGAGTATAAGTTACACGATATGGAATTGAATTTTTATATCGTGTAACTGTAATTTCTTTTTCTTTAATTACTTCTCTCATTCCAGGATGCTTGTTGGGAATAGCAAAACGTTTCATATCTTCGGTTGTAACTTCCACCCATCCCCAACCTTCATCTGGGTTGTTGGGATTTCTATCAATATAAATAACATGCCCAAACCTTCTACCCATAGGCTTTCAAATAGCAACTATATTCAACTTAGTCTACAAACTCAAAATTATATCTGATAACTAAGCGATCGCCCTATTTACTCTCCAGAATAACTACTAAGGAAAACCAGCTGATTCTCCATTTCCCTAGCCAGTTGTTCATAGTTTAACTTCTCAGCAATGAGATAACCTTCAATCTCTTCCTGATTTGCATGGTAATAGGTTAAAGCTGCATAAACTTGTGCAAGAGTCAAATTACTCATCCGTTCAACAATTTCTTCCGCAGTCATTCCAGTTTTATACCAAGCTGCAATTCGTTGAACAGAAGAAATTTTGGCATTTTTGTGATTCCAAATTTGGGCGATCGCCAAAATAGCAAATGCGATCGCCCCACCAACTCTTCTAATCTGGTAAAAATGTCGCAATCATCTTTTCAACTGCTTTGGGGTCTTGTAGTAGCTGCTCATTGAATTGCTTAGCCTGTTCGCCTGGATAAACATCTTCTGTACCATCAATCACAGCTTGCAGTGTATCGCGAACCACTTCTTGAGGAGGTACTTTAGGATCTGGGAAAGACTTGCCCATACCAATATCGATCGCTCCTGGTAACACTGCCACTACCAACGTTTTCTGAGCTGCTAACTCTGCGCGAATCGCCTGAGTCATGGACAAAACTGCTGCTTTGGAAGCGCCATAGCTGCCATTAAAAGGAAGATTTACCCGCGCCACCATTGACACCATGTTAGCGATCGCTCCACCTCCATTTTGTTTCAAAATCGGGGCAAAAGCACGACACATAATCAACGTCCCAAAGTAGTTAACTTCCATCTCTGCTCTAGCAGAGGATAAATCAGGTGCAGCAATCAATCCTTTGTTCAAGCCCACACCAGCATTATTAATCAACAAGTTGACATCTTGACATTTTAATGCTGCTTGGCGAACAGATTCTTCATCAGTAATTTCCAGCTGAATCGGGATAATTCGCTCTGGGTCAGTTGCAACCAGTTCATTGAGCGCTTCCACCTTGCGAGCGCCAGCATAAATTTTAGCTGCACCTTGCGCTTTCAATCCTTCTACAAAGTACTTACCTAGACCTCCATTTGCGCCAGTTACCAAAGCAATTGCACCTGAAACTTCCATAATTTTCCTCTACAGCATTGAGACAGAAATTACTCCAATCCAAAAGTATACTTATACTTACTTTTTGAAAAGTACTTACTTTTTTGTAAGTACGTATAAGTCGAATTTCAGCAAATTACATGTCCGAACAGCAAACTGAAGGCACATTATTTGTGCAAACAACGCTCAAAATTTTAGGTGGCAAATGGAAGATTTTAATTCTCTGGCACTTGAAAGATGAAGCAAAACGATACAGCCAATTGAAAAAATTAATTCCTGAGATTACAGAAAAAATGCTCATTCAACAACTTCGCGAGCTAGAAAATGATGGAATTATTAACCGAAAAGTCTACTCCGATGTACCTCTAAAAGTAGGATATTCATTCACAGAATATGGTAAAACCCTTATACCAGTTTTAAAATCTCTTTGCGACTGGGGACAAAAACATCTGAAGATTATGAACCGGAGAGATGAGGAAGACGCAAAGACACGGGGAATAACTAATGACAAATGACAAATGACAAATGACCAATGACCAATGACCAATGACCAATGACTAATTATTCAAAACTCGTAGCGTAACACACTAAAACTTATAGAAACAGTGCGTTAGGCTTGCCTTAATGCACTTGCATAAAATATAAATTTACACGGTAAGCTTGTGTCTGATTTAGCGCTACATAACTATTTCCCTCGCGTTCCCGATGCAGCATTGCAAGAATTCATAGAATGGTGTGTTGTCGAACAGGCAAAAGCCGCAGAATGTAACTTTACTCCAGATAGAAGTAAGTTAGATAATTTGCCACCAGCAGATTATATTCCCAAGCTTGTGGATCAGTTTATGAAAGTTAAACCAGATCCAATTAAAGCAGGTTTAGTAGCAGCGATCGCTGGTAAGGAAGCCGACAAACATGGTTTATCTGGTATGGCTGTCGTAGCTGATTTTGTGTCACTTTATGTAAAATATTTAATTCCTAAAGAAGGCACAACTCCAGAAGATGCACAAACAATATTAACTAAAGCATCACAACATCAGTACGAAAAACTTACTGAAATTGCCAAAAAACATGGTGTAGAACTATGATTTTTGTCGGCTAATAAATTATTCAGAGGCTTTGTCTGTACTATTACTCAAAGCCTCTATTTTAGTAATTTATAATTGGAGCCAAATCTGCACTTGGCTTTGTGATTCCATCGGTAACGCTTTCGCCCGTTCGCGAATACGAGCAAGCACTTCATCACGTTGTCCATAGCGTTTTTGTAACAAATCGCGGACTTCATGCTGCATCGAAATCCCCTTTTGTTCTGCCAAGCGTTTAATGCGATCGACTAACTCATCAGATATATTGCGAATGGTAATTGTTGCCATACTACCTCCTTTGCTAGCTTTATCTTAAAATTGAGTAAACACATTTACTTTATAGTTAATGAACAAAATTGTAGTTAACTCACAAATTCATTTCGGTAAACCTTGTATAGCAGGGACACGCATAACTGTGCAAAGCATTCTTGAACTGCTTAATGATGGGCTGTCTTTTGAATAAATTATCCGAGACTACTATCCAGAGCTACAAATAGAGGATATTCGTGCTTGCTTACAATATGCGATCGCGCTTTAACTGAATTTGCAACTGCTTAAACAATTAAAATTATCGAATGCTAACTATTATTGGTTGCGGAAACCTCAATCGCAGCGACGATGCTATAGGCGTAATTATCGCTCAACGCCTACAAAAATATCTAGCCCAAAACCCTCATCCTGATGTGCGAATTTATGACTGTGGCACCGCAGGAATGGAAGTAATGTTTCAAGCTAGAGGTAGTAAACAATTAATAATTATTGATGCCAGTTCAACTAATTCTGAGCCTGGTGCTGTGTTTAAAGTTCCAGGAAAAGAACTAGAAGCTTTACCAGAACCTAGTTATAATTTGCATGATTTTCGTTGGGATAATGCTTTAGCCGCCGGACGGAAAATCTTTCAAAATGATTTTCCTGAAGATGTGACAGTTTATTTAATTGAAGCGGCGAATCTTGATTTGGGACTAGAGTTAAGTCCTGTTGTTAAACATTCTGCCGATTTGGTTTTTGAAGAGGTAGTTGCACTTATCAGCATAGGGCATAGGGCATAGGGCATGGGGCATTGGTTATTTCTCTCATCTTCCCAGTCCCCAGTCGCCAGTCCCCAGTCCCTCATCCCGCCATATCACGGTACACAGACAGTTCATCTACCCGCATTTCAAAAGGTACGCCTTGACCTTCTGGAGGACAAACGCGGATTTTGGCGCTGCTGATGATTTGGTGAAGTAATGTCCCCATTGGTACGATTTGTTGTAAGATGCGCCAGTTGGTAACTTGGTCGGGACATTCAATTACTAATGTCATAGCGCTGGCGTGGGTTGTTACGTACCATCGGCAATTAGATAACAGATTTTGAATTGTGCGATCGCAACCATCGTAAAAGTACTTACTAATAGAATACTCTAGTTGTTGCCGTAATATAATATCTGCCGATGTCGGTTGTACTGGATGCGAATCGTCACTATTTAAGAAATACATCTTTCTAGCCATCTCTTTTTCCTTCCTTATATTCCAATCACCATAGCGTAAAGTACATCTTTATTTCTCTCTAATAATTCTTGGGTTTCGTCATCGTAGAAAGCACCGATTCCGCTACATCCAATTCCCAAGTAATTACTAGCTAAATAAAGCCTCTGTCCTAGAAAACCAGCTATTTGCATAGCAGTTTGGTAGTTTAAATAATCAGACACAAAAAATAAAGTTACGGCGCTATCTCTGGCAATAGCTTGATTAATACATAAGTAACCCGTCTGTTCGCTGAAATCACCTGTCTTAATCAGATGCGTACCTTTATATAATCCGCATGACATTTCCTCTACTCGATGTACCACCGAGTAAATATCTATTTCCTCATGATTTTCTGTTGGTATTGGCTGCTGAAGTTGCTGCATTATATATAGATAATCTTCTTGAGAAATAGATTTTTTCCGGAAACGTCGAATAGAACGTCTATTCAAAACAGTCTGAAGAAATTTATCCCTGTCAAAGCTAAAGTGAGGCTGTTTGAGTGTTTGCTCACTACTCTTTTGTACAGCCGTAGCTTGATAAGTATCTTCAATGAATTGATTAGCTTCAAAGTAATCAGTACCGCAAACAAAAGGAACTTTCATCCTTAAGGGTCTGACTTGCTTTTCTTGTAATTCTCCTGACACCGCACAAGCTGTGATAAACTCTTTATTCTCAAATCCCAAAGCTAAATTGAGAGCAAGTTTATCGAAATCAAAAATTACTTGTATATCTTTTTCATGGAGATAAGCCGAAGCTGCAACAGTACCTAAATGGTGTCCGCTATCTAAAAAGCAATATCTCGCGCTTCTATTTTGATATTTCCAGCTAGACCTATAATAAACACAGCTAATTAAAAAGATGAATCCCTTGATACTGTTGTTCGGTATAATATAACTCTCTAACCCATCATCTATTAATTCATAGATAAGTGTTAGACAATTATTCTCAACTTCTAAGTGATAGATTCCATCTAGTATTCCCTGAATTTTGCGAACCTGTACGTAAACTTCCGTAGGATACAGAGCGCCTGCTGATGGATTCACCCGCAATTTATCGAGACTATCTTTATACATTTTTTCTAGTGTTATTGCACTAGTTAAAGATATAAAAGAGTGAACGGGATTATTGACATTTAATTTCACTCTTCGATAAAATTTTGGATAGAATTTAAATGCAGATGGTTGAGTTGAAGCATCCACATAATTTGGATCTATCTGTACCGATAAGTAAGAATGCTTGGTAGCCTCATGATAGGCGTTAGCTGATATTTTGCTTTGTGGCATTTTTGAGTATCCTTAAAACTTCTACGTTGCTGGCGAAATCAATTGCTTTATAATCGTCTAAGTTTTGTAAATTTAAGTTAGGATGGTATTGTAAGAGCAACTTAACGACTTCTGTTTTACCTGCTGATGCTGCATACATTAGAGCAGTTGCACCGTTATCATTTTGGTTATCAATGTTGATGTTGTGAGCCAGCAGTAAGTGAATTAAATCGTAGTGGTTTCCAAAACAAGCAAACCATAAAGCATTATTGGCATCGCTATTTCGAGCATTGATATCCGCACCAGCATCAATCAGTTCTTTAACGACAGCATACACTCCTTCTCTTGTAGCCTTCATTAAAGCTGTATCGCCATTTTCACCTGGTTGATTTAACTCCTCAGGATTATAGCCTTTTGCTATTAACCATTGACTTGTTGCTTCACTCAAACCTGGACTCATAATTCAATACGTTAGGGTTAAGATTATTCATGTACATCCTTGGTCTTTGAAGACGCGATAAATCGCGTCTCTACATGAGTATTTTGGATTTTTATGAACTTTATTGGCTCATAATTATTCTTGAAATTCCAAAACTCCCACTAATTCACAAGCAAAAATTTGCTTGCAAAACGTAATGGTGGGCATTGCCCACCATCATTTCACAAGCTATGCGATAGCCTAAAATTGAGCTTTGTGATTAGTAAATCAATGCTCTAATTTATGCTAATTGCCTAAGATAGCAAATTTCCACAAAAGTGAAATAACTTCTGAATACTGAGTCCTGAATTCTGAATTCTGAATTCTGACTCCTGAATTCTGCTAAGCAATAGCCACTAACTCTTCTTTATCAGAGAATAATTCTCTTGCTGATTTTTCTGGTTTTGGTGCGCCATAGAAACCAGCTTCCGCTTCGAGTTCATCTACAAAATCCCAAGCTTCGATCGCTCGTTTAGAAAATGAACCATAATTAGCAGAAATTGAGCGAGCATTGGAAATAGCTTTTTGCAGTTCTTTCCGTAAGAATGTTAGTTTTGGTTTCTCTACAAAGTCACCTTTAGTGATAATATCAGTTACAGAAATAATCCCAAGTAATTCACCTTGAATCACAGGCGCACGCCACACACCAGTATTAGCAAATAACCGCGCAACATATTCAACATCCAGGTCAGGATTTACAACAATGCAGGGTTTACTCATTATTTCGTAGACATGCACCTTTTCGGGGTCTTTTCCATAAGCAACAACCTTGCTGGCTATATCCATCTCAGTAACCATACCGTAAGCATCGCCACTGTGACGGGGTTCTACAACCAACGCCCGTAATTGCTTGAGCCTTAATAATCTAACTGCTTCAGCTACACTAGCCAAACCGCGAATAGTAGCTACATCTTGAGTCATGATCTGTTTGGCTCTCATAATTGCTGCTCCTTAAATTCGTTGTTGCAAGTAAGCGAATTTGTTCTAAACTGCTGCAATTCTTCCCAAACTGCATTGCTTAGTCTGCGCGGAACGCAAAGATGCTTAACTCAAATTCAAGTTGAATTCTGAGGAATTATATTTGCCGCCGTCAAAAGCGGTTACGGAATTAGACATACCTATTTAGATGTATTGAACCTATTTCACACCTTAATAAATCTGGTTAGTTTCTGCGAACTGATTTACGTTTTTCCCGTTGTTTTCCTGTTGAGTAAATCTTACTTCCTACCATTCTTAGGCTTTACCAGAATTAAGGCAGGGATGTCTGAAATCTCCCTGTAATCGCCTTTATTGAAGTCTAGGTTGACTAGCAACAATTTAGCTTATCTATATATTATCACTATGATAAGTTTGAATTATGAATCATTTATAAAGATCCCCAGACATATTGAAGGAAAAAGCTTAAAAAATTGTGAAAATACAGAAGCTTTGAGTATTTTTAGTAGTCTTATTTTAGAAATTAGATTATTAGCAGATAGGTGATATAACTATATATTGTCAGCAAGTAGCATCTAGCAATTAAACACGTTCCTGTCAATAATAAAAAAATAAAAGTCAATATACCACAGATATATGCCAATAGACTTTAGTAGATTTTTCTTATACCTTATTAAGAAACACCAAAGAATTTGATTTTTTAAAGATCATTTGCTACATTATCTGAGTATCTAGAATAAAAGAAACACAAGAGAAATGGAAATTAGCGCTCGTAATTCTCTCAAAGGTACCGTTAAAAAAGTTGTACCTGGTTCAGTTAACACTGAAGTAACTATAGAGTTAGCACCAGGGGTAGAGCTAGTGTCAATCATCACAAAATCCTCAGCAGAAAAACTGGGACTTGCAGAAGGTAAAGAGGCTTATGCAGTGATTAAATCATCAGATGTATTAGTTGCTGTTGATTAAAAAATAGCCAATTCACTTCTGATATCGAATTACATTGATAATCTATAAATTAGTGACCTCACTCCTAAAATTAGTTAACAAAGGAGTGAGATCAAAAACTTATTAGTAGGGTGTGTTGTCGCGGAGCGCAACGCACCTTAAATTGTTGGTGGTGATGGTGCGTTAGCCTACGGCATAACGCACCCTACAATTTGCCGTATTTTTATTACAAGTAATTTAATGATTAATTATTCTAACATAAATAGCACGGGCAGTTTCTATATCTACTGATAAAGAAGTGTTTTCTAATTTAATAATTACCAAGGGAAACCCTTGTTGTACAGTAATATATTTTCCTGGTGTTATGCCCTTTGATATCAGTTTCTTTAAATTTGTTTCATCCTCAATTTTGCAGAAAGTGATAATTCCTTGTTCCCCTACTCTCAACAATTCTAACGAACAGCCAGTTACACTAAAAGGTGTAAACATAAATGAATTATGAATTATGAATTATAAAAAATGAAGGATGAAAATATGCTTCATCCTTCATTTTTATTTAATTACTAAGAACAGCAATTAAAGTAGAGATTTAGACCAAATACGCTTCTTGATGTGTTTTAATTGTGCAATTAGAACGAGGATAGGTTACACAAAGTAAAGCGTATCCTTTAGAAACTTGGTCGTCATCTAGGAAGTTTTGATCGTCTTGGTTAATTTCACCTTCAACAACCTTGCCAACACAACTAGAGCAAGAACCGGCATGACAAGAAGCTGGCAAATCAATATCGTTTTCGTGTGCTGCTTCTAAGATAGTAGTCTCTTCATCAACTTCAATTGTGGTGTCGAGATCTTCTTTTTTGTTGATTAATCTAACTTGGTAGGTAGCCATTTTCCGATTCTCCTCAAACGTTATAGAATTAGGATTAATTTCCGAAAATTTTGAGTCAATTTATCGCTGTGCAATGCGATCGCCCAACGCAAGCAACACAAGCAATGGTGTTAGCTGCAAGGTACACCGTTAGGCGTACAGTCACCTGTTTTGAAAGACTTTCCGCAACCGCAGTTCTCAGTGGCATTGGGGTTGATGAACTTAAAGCCGCTTTCCATCACACCCTCAACGAAGTCAACAATAAGTCCTTCTAATAACGGCGCACTTTTGGCGTCAACGTAAACCAGCACTTTGCCTTGCTGAATTACCAAATCGTCTGGTTGGGGTTTGCTAGTGATATCCATTGCATATTCGTAGCCACTGCAACCACCATCTTTGACAGAGAAACGGACACCTTTAGTTGCGCCATTAGCGTCGGATGCGGAACCTCTAAGAAATGCCCACAGATGAAATTCTGCTTTTTCTGATAAAGTTACAGACATTAGATCTCCTGATTTTTTGTTTGTCCATTGTCATTAGTCCTTTGTCATTTGCCCTTTACTTTCTTACTAATGACCAATGACTAATGACTAATTAGCCATTCTGTGCAATACCGCTGGCTTCCATTGAATTGGGTTGAGCGTATCTCCAGGGCGCACTATTACCGCATACTGGACAAGAGCGATCGCGGTAAGAACGGCGCTTGGCAAATTCCAGGCGATTCAAGTCCATAGTCAGCAATTGCGACAATAAAGGCTGACTAAAACCAGTAATCAACTTAATCGCCTCCAGCGCGGTTAAACAAGCCAGTGTCCCAGAAACAGCGCCTAGAACTGAAAAGCCGCGCCGATCCCAATCAGGCTTTTCCGGAAACAGACAGGACAAACAAGGAGTCACACCAGGAATAATCGTTGTCAGGTAAGCTTCCATCCCGTCCATTGCAGCTTCCACCATTGGCTTACGCCAGCGCACGCAAGCTTCATTTAACAAATTGCGCTCCGTAAAATTATGGGCACAATCAAGAGCCATATCAGCAGATTGCACCAACGCGTCCACATTTTCCGGGGTGATATAATCATGAACTGCTTCCACCTGGACATCAGGATTGATTGCATCCAGAGTTTCCTTAGCTTTGAATACCCTTGGCTTACCTACCCAATCGTCCGTCATCAAAACCTGACGATTCATATCATCCAGCCGCAAGTCACCACCCCGGACTAAGATTAGCCGCCCAACGCCCGCTACTGCTAAGTAAAGCGCCGCCGTACCGCCTAATCCCCCCACACCCGTAACCAAAACTGTTGCTGACTTTAGACGCTTCTGCGCTGCTTCGCCAAAATTAGGCAGCATCATTTGGCGACGATAGCGTTCTAATTCGGTAGGCGTTAGGTTTACCAATTTATACCTCCTAATCAGAAGTGAGTTCTGTCAGTGTGACTACATTTTTCGGCTTGTCGTTAAACACTTTGAACAACTTTTGTTCGTGAGGTGTTGACTCGATAAATACCTGATAAGCCTTTTGCAAAGCCAAAGAATATTGATTTAGCCTTTCTTCTGGACTCAAATCGGGAGAATTATCATCAACTTCCCGAATATATTGAGAAAACTTTTTCAAAATATGTAGGCGATTTACATTCACAAATTGTTGATCGTAGGGCAAATTAAAGAATTGCAAAAATTCTTCTGCATCTACAAGTTTCTTGAATTCTTCCAAAGTTCCAGTCATTTAGCCTTCTCCAATTCTTTCAGCTGTTGCTTAAGTTCATCTAACTGATGAAATATTTCATAAGTTGCAGCTGCAACATCCATAAGTTGTTTGTAATCTGTTGGCAAACCTTCCGCCAAATCATGCAGATCCATCTTCATCTGACCTGCTTTACTATTCAGCCGTCTAATCTGTCCCTTCAGTTCCTCAATCCTTGTTTCTTCCGCTTGCACCATCAACAACCCCACAATCAATTTTGGATTTTAAATTTTAGATTTTGGATTGCATAAATTTGCGATCGCTCAAGATCTCTCAACTCTTCTCTCTGCGTCTCTGCGCCTCTGCGTGAGCAACACATCCTTAGGTCAAGACGCGATTAATCGCGTCTCTACAAATCGTCATCCAAAATCTAAAATTTTTACAACTTGCCTACTTCTGGAAACCGCTTCGCCAAATTAATACCTTTTTGGACGTAGCTTTCTCCCTCTTCGGCTAATTTCTCCAGCGAATCAAAGCCAAATCTTTGAGCATCGCGTAAAGTTTTTACAGCTAACAAAAGACGACCAGAAAATACTAACGCCCAGCCAAATCCCTCATGACTCAAATCAATTACAACTTGAGAAATAAAACCTGTTTCCTGTTCAATCCCCGCAGCTACAGCTCGAAAAAATGCCATAATCCGAGCTTGAGTTATTGGATCTACTTCACCTTCAACGGAAATTTCCCGTTTCTTTTGTTTGGTAACAACAAAAGGTTTGAGAATTAACTCATCCGACCAACTACGATAAACTCCATAGCTGTCTTGACCCCGAATCTGTTTGATTAATACCTTAAGAAAGGGGGAACTCAAGACTTCAGCGGCAGCAGTTCCGTTAACACTATTATTTATAGTCATACTGTTGCTTCGTCTCCAACTTCATCTGTAAAATTGGCAGGTTTTTGTTGTAAAGCTTTACGCAACCAAGGTGGAGGATTACCTTTCAAGGTTTGCACTAATTTATTTAGCACTTCACTAATTTCTTCTTCTTCCGATCGCGCCTTCACCGGGGTAACACCTTTTTTGATTAACCGAGCCGCAGCACTACCGCCAATTGCTGTTACATAAACAATAGTACAATCGCCTAATGCTTCCAGTTTTGGTGTGATTTTATCTTCATTTCCATCTTCTTTGAGGTCGCCTTCAAAGTTGAGGGTTTCTACAAAATGATATCCCTCATCGGAAATTTCATAAACATCAATTAATCTCGCCCATCCAAAATGAGCATTAATATGAACTCGGTCACTCGTAGTGAAGGCAATTTTCATCGTATTTCTCCTCTTTAAAGGTTTGAAGAAAGAATTTAGAATGGGCTACGCCCCGCTGCGCTAACAGGAGTCAGAATTCAGAATGATTTGAGTCAATAAATCCACACTAAATATGCACATTTAGTGCTATATTCTTTAGGAAAACTACACCTAAATCCGCGCGATCAAATTTTGACTTTTAACTCCTAACTCCTAACTCCTAACTTCAAAAATCCGCGCCCACAATTCCTAATTCTTGTAACTTCTTAACTCTTGTTTCTTCTGCCTCTAATAAAAGGTTGCCCATGCCATACAGAAGTTCCATTGTGCCTCGGTAACCAACTTTGGTAAATTGACCGTTACCTAAGCGGTCATAAATGGGCAATCCCAGGCGATAAAGAGGAACATTCAGGCGTTTGGCGATCGCACCGACATTTGAGTTACCAACTAGCAAATCTGAACCTGCTGCTAAACTCTCAAAGTCTTCTAAATCGCCGATGGTAATGCTTTTAACTGGGAGTTTTTCGAGTAAAGGCGATCGCGTTGTTGTCACCGCAGCATGAATCTGCGCTCCCATTGATTGCAGAAAATGGACTGTTGACCACAACAAATCGGGTTCCAGTGCTAAAGAAATTCGTTTCGCACCAAAATAAAAGTGCGTGTCTAACATCGCATCTTGCAACTGACGACGTTGGCGGCGGTATTTTTCCGGTACGCTGTTACCACTGAGAACCGCCAATGCTTGCAAAAACTCGTCTACTGGTTCTAATCCAGTCACTTCCCCAAACACTTCGTAAGGCGTGCCAAATCTTTCTTCTAAAATCTTGGCAGCACCGCGCATACTCTCGCCCAAAGCCAAGGTGAAAGCAGAACAACCAACTTCTCGTAGCTGTTTTAAAGTAGTCCCGCTAACTGTAACCGCGCTGTAATTATCTTCCAAATGTCCATCAAGGGAAGCGCCAATATCAGGTACAAAGATAGGCACCAAGCCAAAAGCCGTCACCATCTCTTTGATTTCCTGCACATCCCCTGGCGTGAAAGCAGCACTCGGCAAAATCGTTACTTGTTCGGTTTTGATTCCACCTGCGCGGGGAATTTCCTTAACTATGCTTTCCACAGCGACGGCGAAACCATCTTGCAGGGCGCCTTTAAAGTCTGGAGTTGGGGCAAAAATAATCGCCAAATCATTCAATTCTGGATGGCGATCGCGGATATCCTTGAGAAAACGCTCAATGTCATCTCCTCTAGTTTCCGTCAACCCAGTGGTACATAAACCGATAATTTCAGGTTTAGCCTTCTCTACCAAAGTCAGAATTGCCTGTTCCACATTTTCTTCGCCACCCAAAATCGTAGTGACTTCCGTCATCGCAGTGGTAGCTAAAGGAATCGCTTCCCGAAAATGCCGCACCAGCACAACTTTAGCGAAAGCAGTACAACCTTGAGAACCGTGGAATAAAGGCATCGTCCCCTTTAATCCCAGAAAAGCTAAAGACGCGCCTAAAGCTTGGCTTTGCTTGAGAGGATTAACCGTCAGTGATTTGTTAGAAACAGTAACGATCGCCATTTAGATTACCTCTTCCATTGACGCAGTGAAAGCACTCCCCGCGTTCTCTTCCCACGGCGCCGGTTTGCGTACTTGCTCCCAAATCGGACTATAAAGAGCTTCGTACAATTCCCGCGCCATCTCAATCATCCCTACATAACCTGCATAAGGATGGTGGCGTTCTTGGTTGATATCCAAGAAAGGAATCCGGGCTTTTAAGGCGGTGTATTGGTTACGACCTCCAGCAATCAACATATCTGCTTGAGTATCTCTCACCAGCTGTAACAATTCCTGAGCGTTGCCTTTTTCTAGCATGATGCCATCGTTACCCAGCAACTTCTTGATTTTGGCTTTATCTTCCTCAGTACTTTTGCGAGTACTGGTAGCAACAACATCAATACCCAAGTCTTTCGCAGCCGAGATAATCGACCAACTCTTGACACCGCCAGTATACAATACAACACGCTTGCCTTTGAGTCGAGCGCGATAGGGAGCCAGTGCCAAATCTAAAGCCGCAGTTTCTTCAGCAATCAGCTTTTCTGTGCGTGCTTGTAAATCGGGGTCGCCTAATTTAGCAGCAATATTTCGCAGACAGCGATTCATATCATCGATGCCATAGAAAGATTCTTCAATATAAGGAATGCCATAACGCTCCTCCATCTTTCTCGCCATATTCAGCAACGCCCGCGAACAGATCATCACATTCAGCTTGGCGCGATGGGCATAGCGAATTTCATTGTACCGAGCGTCGCCCGTAATTTTTGACAAAATGCGGATGCCTAATTTTTCTAACAGCGGCGTGACTCCCCACATTTCCCCGGCGATGTTGTACTCGCCTATTAAGTTAATATCATAAGGCGTTGTGTATTCCGGTTCTGCTGTCCCGACAACATAATCTAATAAAGCTTCACCACCAAAACGGTTGCCCAGATTTTTACTGCCAATAAATCCCGGAGCAATTACCGGGATAACTGGAGTGCCAATTTTCTCAGCTGCGGTTTTGCAAACTGCATCGATATCATCGCCAATCAAAGCAGTCACGCAAGTAGCGTAGACAAACACTGCTGCTGGTTTGTATCGTTCGTTCAGTTCCAGAATTGCTTTGTAAAGCTTCTTCTCGCCACCGAAAATAACATCATTTTCACTCAAGTCAGTCGTAAAGCCCATCTTGTAGAGTTGCGGCCCCGAAGAGAGACTACCACGACTGCCCCAGGAATTACCAGCACAAGCGATCGGCCCGTGGACTAAATGAGCCGCATCGGCGATGGGTACCAAAGCAATCATCGCGCCATCAAAAGCACAGCCCCCTTGAGCAGCACCAGGTTGTGCCTGTTGGGTGCAAGACTTATTTTTCTTTTCTGATTGTTTATGCTGATTATGCTCGCATCCTGACTCATTGAGCAGCTCGTTAATTTTGCCTTGGGTGCTTTTCATCTCTCTTCTCTTTGTGAATAGTCATTGGTCATTGGTCATTAGTCATTAGTCATTGGTCATTAGTTATGAGTTATTAGTCATTGGTCATTAGTTTTTTGAATAGCTAATAACTGGAGAGCTATGACTAATACCAATTCGCAATTAGTAATTAATAAATTTAGATGCAGTAATGCCTTATTTGTAAGAATTGGTACTACAACTAATAACCAATGACTAATGACCAATGACTATTGACTAATAACTAACAAATATATTTCGTGACATCTTCCCCACATACATCGGCGAGATAAGATAAAGCACGAAAACGCAATCCTACAAATTCATCATATAAAGGATTGAGTTTACACAATGCTGGAATATCAAAAACCCGCCCAAATAATCTGATTCGGCGTTCAAAAGGACAACAGCAAGGAATTGTTTGGCAAATTAAATGAGCGAAGCGATTATTTTTAACCTCAATTCCATCTACCACATTACGTAAAGGATTGAGGATATTGTTAAATATCCCGCGTTTTTGATAATTAGGTGGATGGTAATTAGGATGAGTATGAGTGTGGGTGTGAGTTTTATTGATAGTTTCCATTGATTTCATGCCTCAGGTAAATGCTAAATTTGGTAATGGGCATAGGGCATAGGGCATAGGGCATTGGGCATTGGGGATTGGGAATAATTAAGTTCCCAGTCCCCAATTTTTAATCCCCACTCCCTACCCGTTAATTCCTAATAACTTGCGTTTGCGTGCAATTTCTAACGAATTAAGTCGTAGGAAATATCGGTCTTGGAAGGAATGTTGGTGGTGCGATCGATTTCCTCGAAGATTGTATTTACAATCCAGTTGAGCAAGTTGATTACACCTTGGTAACCGATGGTGCTGTAGCGGTGCAAGTGGTGGCGATCCATAATGGGGTAGCCGATTCTTACTAAGGGAATCTTGGTATCGCGCCACAGGTACTTACCGTAGGAGTTACCAATCAACAAGTCTACGGGTTCGGTGAACAACAAGGAACGCATGTGCCACAGGTCTTTACCACCCCAAACTTTTGCATTTTGACCGAAGGGGCTAGAAGCAAGCAATTCTTTGATTTCTTTTTCAAATTCTTCGTTGCTGTTGTGAACCAAAATATGTACTGGTTCAGCACCCATTTCCAGCATGAAGCCCACAACGCTGTACACTAAATCGGGTTCGCCGTAGATAGCGAAGCGCTTGCCATGAACCCATGCGTGGGAGTCAGTCATTGCGTCAACTGCACGACCCCGTTCGATTTCCAATTCTTCAGGAATGGGCTTACCAGATAGTTCGCTGAGTTGCATCAAGAACTCATCAGTAGCTTTAATACCCCAAGGACGGGAAACAACGGTTTGTTGCTTCCATTCTTTTTCGATGTACTCGCGGGTTTTGACTGTGGAGTGTGATTGCAGGAATACTGTAGCTTTACCATTAATTGAATCTGCTGCATCTTCCAGCTTTGTACCACCTGGATACATATCGAACTCACCAGTGTTGGGTGAATCCAGGTAATCGCTGTTGTCAGCTAGAATTGTGTAGTCAAAGCCAAACAGAGAAGCAATGCGCTTGATTTCGCGGTTGTTGCCAACGTAGGTGTCAAAACCTGGAACGAAGTTGATTTTGCCATTGCTGGTTTCTTTCTTCTGACCTGCTGTCAAGTTAGAAAGAATACCCTTCATCATGTTGTCGTAACCAGTGATGTGGGAACCAACAAAGCTGGGGGTGTGAGCGTAAGGAACTGGGAAATCTTGAGGAACTGAACCAGCTTTCTTAGCGTTGTTGATGAAAGCTTGTAAGTCATCACCAATTACTTCTGCCATACAGGTGGTGCAGACAGCAATCATCTTGGGCTTGTAAAGTTGGTAAGAGTTCGCCAAGCCATCAATCATGTTTTGCAGACCACCGAACACCGCTGCATCTTCAGTCATGGAAGAAGATACACCAGAGAATGGTTCTTTGTAGTGACGGGTTAAGTGGGTGCGGAAGTATGCAACGCAACCTTGGGAACCTTGAACAAAGGGCAGAGTGCCTTCAAATCCAACAGCAGCGAAGATTGCTCCTAGAGGTTGGCAACCTTTAGCGGGGTTGACGGTTAGAGCTTCACGAGCGAAATTCTTTTCGCGGTAATCCCAACTCTTAGTCCATTCTGCAACCCGCGCAACTTCTTCGGGGTCGTGACCGTTTTCAAATTCCTTCTTGTTTTGGAATAATTGTTGGTATTCCGGCTGGTGAAATAGCTCTACGTGGTCTTGAATTTTATCTGGATTCTGAGGCATTTCTGATCTCCAAGCTTGCTGAGTTATTACTAATTGAGGAATCGGCAGTGAGGCGAATGGAGACTAGTTAGGGAGTGGAAATGTGACTCAAAACTCAAAATGCAAAAAGCAAAACACATCATTTTGAATTTTGAATTTTGAATTTTGAATTCCCGACTCCCTCCTGGGGTATTAGCCCCAGGTTCTTATGTCTCTCTCATTTTTTTAGGCGGTTGCTTTAGCTGCGGTTTTAGCTTCAGCTTTTTTGCTCCAGGGAGCGCCAATTAATCCCCAGGTTGGGCTGTTGAGTGCCAAATCCATATCACGAGCGAAGATAGCAAATCCGTCATAACCGTGATAAGGGCCGGAGTAATCCTTTTGATGGTTTTATTTTTTTCAATAGGTTAATGTTTGCAATGAGCAATGTCAGAATTAAACATTGTTCGCTGAAAACGTATTTATTTTTAGACTAAATATAGGCTAAAGGAGAATTCGTAATTGATATTTAGTAATTCGTAATTAAGAGCCATAATTACAAATTACGAATTACGAATTAGTAGTTATTTCGCTTCAAGTCTGCAAGCACAGCAGCAAATAGAACACATGAAATCAAAAGTACTACTGGAATTAGAGACAGTAAATCTGCGTTTGAAGTCTGCAAAGACAAAGGTCACAATTAGAGAATCGAATGGAAGTCTGCAATTACGCGCTACGTTACCAATTAAACCTGGAGACAAGGATAAAAACGGCACTGGTAGAAAGCAGTATAATCTCAGCTTGAATATTCCTGCAAATTTAGATGGTTTAAAGACGGCTGAGGAAGAAGCTTATGAATTAGGAAAGCTAATTGCTCGTAAAACTTTTGAATGGAATGATAAATATTTAGGCAATGAGGCAATTAAAAAAGATTGTAAAACAATCGGTGAATTACTCGAAAAATTTGAAGATGAATATTTTAAAACTCACAAGCGAACGACTAAAAGCGAACATACATTTTTTTATTATTTTTCCCGAACTAAGCGATTTACTAATCCTACAGATTTAGCGACTGCGGAAAATTTAATAAGTGCAATTGAAAAAATTGATAAGGAGTGGTCTAAGTATAATGCAGCTAGAGCGATCGCTGCATTTTGCCAGACATTCAAAATCGAAATTGATTTATCAAAATATTCCAAAATGCCAGAGAAAAATTCCCGCAATATACCGACCGATGCGGAAATAGCTGAGGGAATTAGCAAGTTTGAAGAATATTTAAATACCAGAGGCAATCAAGTTAACCAAAATGTTCAAGATAGCTGGCAGCTTTGGCGCTGGGCTTATGGAATGTTAGCAGTTTTTGGCTTGCGACCGCGCGAGCTTTTTATTAATCCTGACATCGATTGGTGGTTAAGTCAAGAAAATATAGATTTAACATGGAAGGTTCATAAAGATTGTAAGACTGGTGAGAGAGAAGCTTTGCCATTATATAAACAATGGATTGAAGAATTTGATTTAAGAAATCCCAAATATTTAGAAATGCTGGCAATGACAATTAGTAAAAAAGATAATACCAATTATGCAGAAATCACAGCATTAACACAACGAGTCAGTTGGTGGTTTCGTAAAATAGGCTTAGATTTTAAACCTTATGATTTACGTCACGCTTGGGCAATTCGGGCGCATATTTTAGGAATTCCAATTAAGGCTGCGGCAGATAATTTGGGACATAGCGTACAAGTTCATACGCAAACCTATCAGCGTTGGTTCTCGCTGGATATGCGAAAGTTAGCTATGAATCAGGCTTTGAGTAAGAGGAATGAAGTTGAGTTGATTAGGGAAGATAATGCTAAATTGAGAATGGAGAATGAAAATTTGAGATTAGAGATTGAAAAATTGAAGATGGAGATACTTTATAAAAAGATTTGAGTTGGTTAATGAAATTTACATACTGTGTTATCATACAGGGCAACCCACTCTATAGCTAATCAGATTTGAATTTTATATTATCACAGATAAACAATTTTCACATATTATAGCAATTCGCTGTTAAGTGAGGTAGACAAACCTTTGTTTTTAACGCAGAGGGGCGCAGAGTCAAGCGCAAAGTTACACAGAGGTTTATCCAATTTTATTAGCAATGTATTAAGTAACTCAGTAGATTAGGAAACTCTATAATGTTAGTTTTGAAGGTTTTTAGGGAATAATTCTAGTTGAACCTCAAATATAAACCGACACCATACAGTTATGTGCAGCCAAATTAATCCAGAAGCAAGAGAAGACTTTGTATATCGTCAGCTTGAAAATAACTTGGTATACATTTCTGATTCAATTATTCGAGAAATTAATTCTGGAAACTGCAAAATTAAGTTTTGGAATGATAATGTAAGCGATAGTATGTCTGAAGCTGTGGGACTGAGCGTAGATTTAGAAAAGGCTTTTGTGGAAATGGAAACTAGTATTAACTGTCCAAACAGCTATCTAGTTCGTTTGTGGAGTAAAGAGACTCCCTCTTCTGAAGAGGATAAAAAACGTTGGTACAGCAAAGAAGCCCCATGTCCGGGGCATTTAGCATGGGAGTGCTGCGATGATGATGGTGTCAGTGAGGAAGAAATGGAGACTAATTATTTTGATAGTGGCTTGCAAAAATTAGTTTCTAAATACATCGCAACAATTAAAAAGGCTTATTTGTCTGCTGGTAGTATAAGCCCTGAAATCAAAAGTTTACTTTCATAAGTACTTTGAGATAATTAGTAAGAACGATCGCATATCTAATGTAAGGTGTGTTGTCACAAAGCACAACGCACCTTCATTGTATCAGCAGGCGATCGCATCCCTCCCATAGTTATCGCAAAGCAATACGACATAATCATAGTTCGGTATCATAAGGTTATTGGGTTCTGGTTTTGTCCGTGTCTGCAAAAGACATTTTTCACGAAGCCGTCAAACGGGGACTGCAAAAAGAAGGGTGGGTCATCACGCACGATCCGCTAGTTGTTAAGTTTGGCAAAGATAAAATGTCGATTGATTTAGGTGCGGAACAACTCTTAGCAGCTGAGCGAGGAACAGAGAAAATTGCTGTTGAAATCAAAAGTTTTTTGGGAGATTCTGAACTCTTTGACTACCATGCAGCTTTAGGGCAATTTCTCAATTATCGATTAGCTTTGCGACTTAGAGAACCTGAGAGAGTTTTATTTTTAGCAGTGCCACTGTCAACGTATAAATCGCTATTTAGCAGGGACTTCGCCCAAATTTCAGTACAAGAGTATCAAGTTAAATTAATAGTTTACGATCCAAATGATGAGGTGATTGTGCAATGGCAAAACTAGACCAATATCGTGAATATATTCAAAACTTATTAACGAAATATAGCAGTTATCAACCTTTAGAAGAAGATGTTGAAATTCAACTAATATTCGACACGACGCGAGATCATTACCAGATTTTAGAGATTGGCTGGGATGGATATGACCGAATTTATAATTGTGCGATCCATCTCGATATCAAAGATGAAAAAATATGGATTCAGCGTAATATGACTGATATCCAAATTGCCCAAGAGTTGACAGAAATGGGAGTACCCAGACAGGATATTGTTTTAGGACTACAGCCATCACATTTGCGCCAATACACGCAATATGGCGTAGCCTGAGAAAATAAGCGCGATCGCATTCCTTTTATACTTTTGTTTGCAGGTAGCACAGCTATGCTACCTACAACAATCTGTACCTCATCAACTTGCAATCTGCTGTGGTACAGTTCGTTAATATAATCCTTCTGGTGGGGAAATATCAGATCCTACAACCACACCAGTGTTAGTAGATTTAATTCCTGGTTTAACAGTAGGGGATTCTTGTTTTACCGATTGTAAAACAGAAGAATTATCTTGCTCAATTGATATATTCGTATTTGCTTGTTGCTGCGACATCAAAGCTAATCCTCCCATTGCACCGGCAAGAAGAGCTGTATAACCTACATATAAATGTGGCGGATGAATTTCCAATCCCATTCCTTTTTTAGATTGATGCGACAAGGACTTAGTTACTGGTATAGCTACTTGTACTGGCAAAGAAGCAGCTAAAGCAACACCATCAAGTCCTAAAGCATCTCCATAACGTCGGATAAATCCACGTAGATAAATGTCATCTGGTAATTCTTGCAAGTTACCGTTTTCTAATGCCTCTATCAGCTTCATTCGAATATGAGTGGAAAAATGGATGTGGTACAAAGAAAGCCCTTTGGACTGACGGGTTTTTTGGAGTTGTTGCCCGATTTGGCGTAGGCTATCTATGCGTTGTTGGGCTGCTTGCTCGGCTTGTTCTGTTTGAGAAATTTTCTGATGATTCAGCAATTGTAGTGGTTTTTTCCACAGCGAATTTTCTGCTGTATTTTTAGAGGGTTGCTCTTGAAGAGTGCAATCCTCCTGCTCTATTTCTAGTGAAGAATCGGCTGTTTCTGTGGCTTGCTTCGTATCTGTAGCTGTTTCAACTTCTTGATATTGTTGGGCAAATTGTCGAAATGCTAAACCGATCGCTTCTCTACCTACAGCTTTTAATAAATCTTGAGCCTGATGTGTTTGTTCGCCTATTAACTTCTGCACCATCGCTAAAGCACGCCGATAAACCCCGCTACTATGCAGTTGTACTTCTATTTCTCCTAAAAGCGATCGCACTTCATCTTGAGAAATTTCAATATTCGGATTGCCCAGAATTTGCAGATAGTATACAGGAGTAGTAACCATTGTGGAAGTCCCTTATATTAACTCAAGAAAAGAAAAATCAAATCTTCACTATTTTTCCTTACTTCACCTTTGTTTTCCGGATATAAATTGTATAATTTAAATTTTTTAATTCATGATAAACACTGCAACAAAGTAGTAATAATCACAGTCATGATTGTAAAAATGATACTGACATCTCTTCGAGAAAAAACTTTGGGTGCGTACCAAGGTAAGTTTCTTGAACTATGCGTAAGCCTTATGGTGTAGTGTGAGAGAACAAAGCGATCGCATTCATCCCTTCAACTACATTTCGCTACGCAAATCGGATTCCTATATAAAAAGTCTGTTTGTGTACGCTCGTCACAAACAGACTTGACTTTTTCACACTTGTAATTAAGCTTGCTCCCAAAGTTGACGTACATAGTCAGGTAGCCAGCTAGCAATTTCCTCAATTCGTTCTTGGGAAAGTTCGTCTTTGGTAGCAGAAAATACGGCTTTAACTGCTTGTTCTCGGTCAACTGTTGCTGGCTTACCGCCTTCATTAGCAACTCGGAACAGAAAGCGATCGGAATCGATTTTGAAGATGCCAGGGCCTTGCCAGGGTGGACGAACCCGGCTCAATAATCCGACAATTGGATTGGTATCTTTCCAAAGATCGGCAACTTCAAACTGGAGTGCTTTCTCATCAGTAGGTACAGCTTCTGTATGCAGTTCTCCCTCGACGCGATCGCTTGCTTCTGTTGTCATCAAGTCACGCATGACGCGAAACACAACTTCGCTAAAGTCTCTGGCATCATACAAATCTGCAAATCCACCTTTGACCATGACTTTTTCTAAGAACGAACGATGTTCGTCAGCGATCGCAGTTCGAGTATCTTCAATCTGCGTTGGATCGACTTCTGGTATGTTTGTTCTAAATGTTTGATCTGGCATAGTTTTTTTTGTGCTTGTTAATATTGAGTCTTTATGCTTACCTCTGTAAGGTCGCACAAATCAAAAACCCTTAGTATCGTCCAGAAGTTCGAGATGCTGTCTGTCCAAAAGTTAGAAATTCAGTGTTGAGTAATAACGCACATCCTAAGTTTTAGTCCATTACGAATTACGTAGCTTGTTTCTCGCGGGAGGCGAGTATTACGAATTACGAATTAGTATAAATATCTCCTATCGGTGTCGAAAAACAGTCAAAATAGACAAGTTGGTATCAAATCGCCGGAAACAAGATGGTAGAAATAACAAACATCGAAATTAACACTACAAAAGTCAAAATACCTAACAATGACTTAGAAATCGATGCTTACTTAGCTCAACCAGCACATCAGGGAACCTTTGCCGCCGTTATCGTTTTTCCAGAAATATTTGGCATCAACAGTAACATTCGAGATATCGTAAAACTAATCGCTAAACAAGGTTATGTAGTAATAGCCCCGGCGATGTATCAACGTATTGCTCCTGGTTTTGAAGCTGATTTTAGCCCCGAACATGTTGGGTTTAGTCCAGAAGCCTATCAGCTGGGTTTGGAATACTATCAACAAGTAAAATATCAAGATATCTTAAGTGATATTCAAGCAGCGATCGCTTACTTAAAAACTTTACCCAATGTCAAAAAAGATGCCATTGGTGTCATTGGTTTTTGTTTTGGCGGTCACGTTGCTTACATCGCTGCAACTTTCCCCGATATCAAAGCCACAGCTTCATTTTACGGTGCTGGAATTACCACTTCTAGTTATGGTGAAAAGACTCCAACTATCAATCGCACTTCACAAATTAAAGGTACTATTTATGCATTTTTTGGCACAAGGGATACATTAATTTCTCAGGAGGAAACCGAGGAAATTGAAGCAGAATTAAAGAGAAATCAAATCAATCACCGTGTATTTAGATATGATGCCGGACACGGATTCTTTGCTGGATTTTTCAAAGATAAGTACCCATTTATGGAACAACACCCAAGTTACAATCCTGAAGCGGCTCCTGATGCTTGGCAACATGTTTTAGAATTGTTTAAAAACAATTTGTAAAGCAGTAAATAGGGAATAGGCAGTGGTGCGTGTTAGTGATGCGTTATACCACACTCACGCAGTCCCTGTTCCTTTTTACTAAATTTTATGTGGGTAATCAATATTTACAAATATTATCAAAAAATAGGTATTTATAAATGATTGATATTATTGGATTTTTTCTATTAGTACTAATTATTCCCTTTGTTATTGCTCAGATTATGCCCAACACAAAGTGCCTAATAGCTTATACTCTTGTTTTTGGAACTTTAGCTATTTGGCTGTACTATGAGCATATAACAACGCCAACTTATAAACATGGGAATGGTTTTTCTTACCTGTTTGGAATAACTGCTGCTTCTTTATTTGATACATCAATAATTGTTGGAATTATTAATAAAGCTATTGTGTTATACTTTAAGTCAGAAGGTTATACAATTAACATTTGGCTGATAGTTAGCTTAGTTTTACTTGATGTGATGCTGATTGTGCTTATTTTCCCTGCATTGTTGGAACTCTATTGATAAATTAACGCGCCAGATATGTTGGTGCGTTAAGCGTTGCCATAACGCACTACAATTTAAGTTTTTAAACTTTGGTATTTTTCAGCAGTAATTGACAACCGCATGAAAACGGGTTAGGACTGTCTATGCGATTGTCTACCAGCACTTCAATAGTCAGCTTACTGTTGTAAATCAATTCGTCATAATCCATTAATGCATTCCACTTGATTTTGTCAGTCGGGAAGCCCAACTGTGAAGCTCCATCAGATATTAATTCTTGCCATTTCTCAATCTCTGGATCTCGTGATTTGCAATAATCAAGAATGGCAATTAAAGCACCAGGTTTGGTAACTCTTAAAATTTCTTCCAAAGCACGAACGGGATCGTCAACGACACACAGGGTAAATCCCGATGCAGCTGCATCAAAGCTATTATCAGGAAAATCTAAATTGCAGAGATCCGATACCTTGAAGGTGATGTCTGCGGATACGGTTTTTTTACGCGCTTCATCCAGCATCTTATGAGAAAGATCCACACCAACCACATGTACCCCTTGAGGATAGGCTGGAAGATTAAGACCCGTTCCCACCGCAGCATCCAGTACAGTTTGTCCTGGTTGAAGCTGCAAGGAAGCAATTAGCGGTTCGCGCTCAATGTGCCAGTAACGCCTCATAATTGCGTCATAATCCGCTGCGCCGCGATCGTAGGTTGCGATCGCCTGATTTATCTGCATATGTTTGTTAACAAATAGAACTACTGTTTTTAACTATTTGTTCAACTGTATAACCTGTCAGCGTCTAAATCTCGTGTATTATATTAACAGCAAGATAACTTCACAATAGATAAATTTTCTGAGGGCAACGCAGCACATCTTTTCCTGTTGACGGTTGACGGTTGACAGCTAACCGTCAACAGGATGAGTTACTGTGCAATTTCAAAGTTGCTACTCTTGAGATGTACACAACTTTTTACAAAATCACACAGGAACCCTATATCTGTGATTATGGATGAACAAAACGATCGCCAAATCTGAGAACGTCACTTAGATCGATGTTGCGATCGCGATCGCTATCTAAAAAAGTATTCAAAATAGAATTTGAATTTAGAGAATCACCGTTAGTAGAACCCATACTTAGCAGGCTTTGTACTGCCGAAGTTACTGTGGGCAAAATAGCCTCAATGACATTAGGGCTGATTCCCGTTGTTTGGGAAACTGTTTGAATAATTTGCTGCTGCAACTGAGGTGAAATCAGAGATTGCATTTCTGCTCCACTCGTACCACTACCAGGAACTTGACTAATCAGATTTTGTAACTGATTCCCATCCGGTAATGACTGTTGATGCCTAAGTACAGGACGAAGCATATTCCCCACAACTGACATAATATTTTGCATTTGAGATGGTTGGATACCTCGACTAGTCGCCGCTTGCTGAACTGAGTTGATAATCGACTCTAGCTGAGCAACATTTCCGCGTTGATTGGGATTATTAATTGCACTTAGAACCTCAAAGAAAAGTCCCATGATTAATTCCTCTCTTACTTAAAATTGATTAATCAATGGATGCACCTTAGTCAAATTAAGCCTTGGCGATTCCTATAATTCGCAGTTACAGAGGCAAAATGCACCTTTGCAGACTAACGAAAAGTTAAGGTTTAATATCATCTCCAGCTAATTATTTATGATTGAGGACATGATATTAAATGCTCAACACCTGATTCGATGGTATGTGAACGTAAAAGGAGCGAATAATACTCAGCCAGCGGTCATCGTCTGTGTAATAACCTATTTCTGCAAGATAATCGCGATCGCTTGCTGGAATTGCTACGTGTTTATCTTGTTCGCACTCATCGCATGGATATTCTTGAGTAATATGCGGCGATTGATGGTCAATGTCCAGATTCGTCACATCGTGAACTCGCAAGACAAACCTGCGTCCGCCTTGCCTTCGTGCAGCTGCTTTGTACTCATCTGCGATTTCCCAATAGGCATAAGCATCCCTGGCATTGCGAGGCACTAGGATAATTCGGCAATCGCTACCTAGACTCGCTGTGCCTTGTTTTCTGCCAAAGGATGACTGAGCAGTTGTTCCCAGCCCTGCTACAGTAGGTGTGATTTCTGCAATTGTTTCGCTAACTCTATTTCCTAGATTTTTTGCGATGTTGGTTGTTGCGTTAGATGGATTATCAATTCGTTCCAATGCCAAGTTAGTAGCCGCACCGGACGATCTGACTGTACTATCCTGCCTCAGAGTCGATGAAACTTTTATCGGTGCTGACTCAGCCAGTTTCAGCCAATGTCCATTGGCAGTAATATAGCCTAATTGTGCCACATAGTCGCGTTCGCTTTGGGCAATGGGAATGTGTAAATCTTGTGTTGATTCATCACACTCAAACTGCCGAAAACTATGGGCAGTTAGTCGTTCCAAATCAATGCCTGTACTGTCATAAACACGAAGCGCCAACTTTCTTCCCTCCAGTCGTCGCAGTTCTGCCTTCCGTGCTTCGGGAATTTCCCAATAGGCATAGACATCTCTGGAATTACGAGGTACTAAAATTACACGACTATCATCTTTTGTGGTTACAAAGTTATTGTCCCGTGAAGAAGCAGCCGCAACACCAGTATTTGCTGTAGGAATAGCGCCAACGGATTCACAAGCAGGAACTCGCACTTTAGCCGAACGAGCGATGTTTAACCAGCGATTATTATTACTCAAACAACCAAGCTCAACAACATAATCACGATTATCTAGTGCGATGGCCAGGTGAATATCTTGCGCTTGTTCATCAACATCAAATTCCTTCATACTATGCGGCGCTTGCCGATCTATGTCAATATCAGTGACATCATAAAGGCGCAGTTTTAAACCACGTCCATCTTGCCGTTGCAAGTCTTGTTTTACCTGATTGGAAATTTCCCAGTAAGCATAGACATCTCTACAATTTCGGGGTGTAAGGACGATCCGATTCTCCGAGGCTTGGGCACTTCCTAGAGCAGGTGTAGCAACTCCAGTCGGGGTTGAAGTATCGCTGCGCCGACTTAGCAACCACCATAACAATCCACCTAATAACGGAATCAGCAATAACCACCACCATGAAGATTCACGTTGGGGTTCTGTTACAGCTCTAGTGGTGGGAGCAGTTGCGCCTGTAGGCGTAGATGCTGTTTCAGGAATAATGTTGGCATTTTTCACCCTGGCTTGTTCAATAATTCGCCCATTAGCGGGTGCAGTCACAAAGCCTAAAAATGCTGTGGCAGCCGGACTTGGATTAAATTTGTCGTAGGCATATCCCAAAGGTTGAGAGAAGGGATAACGGGGATCGGTGGGTAGAACATTGTGTAGTGGAAGAATTTTCACATTGGGGTTATTGATTACCCCATCGGCGATGGCATATCCAATACCATCTGTTCCTAATTCTTTGACTACCGCTTCTGTGCTGTCTGTCGAAACTTGGATGGCATTTTGACCTGTTTTAAAAGGAGCTTTTTGAAAAACGGGATAATTTTGAAATGCTTGCCGCAAGTCGCTATTTTCTGGGCGATCGATCAGGCGAATTCTGTGGGCAGAACCCCCAACCTGTGACCAGTCAGTAACATCACCCCGAAAGATTTTAGCAAATTGCTCAGAAGTCAGATTATTTATATACGGATTGTCCTTGCCGACAATTACCGCAATCTTATTCCGAGTGATGGGAATACTTGTCAGCCCTTGGGCTTTCTCCGCCTCTGTTAACGAACGACCAATTGCCGCCAAATCAATCTGTCCATTTGGCAATGCTTTCAAAGACGCATCTGTTCCATCAGATCCAGTGGTGACACTTGTATTGGGAAACTTCGTTTGAAACTGCTGCGCTAGTGCCTGATTAATCTTTTCCATACTGGTTGTGCCATTAATCCGCACTTGTGTCCCACTAGGAACAGATTGCGGAACAGGAAAAGAACTATTAACAGTCGATGACTGAGCGAACACTGGACTAGCAATCAAAGAGATTGCCAAGGGAGTAGACACAGCAGTAAAAGCAAAAAAACTGGCTGCTGATGCCTGTGATTTTTGGTGATAAACAATTTTCCCAGCCTGCTTGTTCATAGCAAAAGACCTCCGCACATCATAAACGGAGGCAGATAAAGTACCAACTATTTTCAAATCGTTGATTAAACTACCTAATTCTGGCTATCATCCTTTGTTGTTTATTCTTTCTTTAGATATAAATTATTAGTAATACTTTTACTAAATTATTCACAAAACTCAGCCCTTGAGTAGAGATAATTTGTTTTGATTGTATATACAGTATCATGCTTGCAAGTATAAATATTTTGGACTGATATAATTCGCTTCAATTAAATCCCTCACAATTACCATCTACGAATTACAAATTACATTAGCGCAGCAGGGCGTAACCCATTACGAATTACGTAGCTTGCTTCTTAAGCCTTGGCGAGTATTACGAATTATGAATTATAAATTATGAATTATAAATGAGCTTTTCGGCGTACAGGAATTTGAATAATAAACTCAGTTCCTTTTCCTAAAGTTGAGAAGCACTCTAGTTTGCCCCCATGTTTCTCTGTAATAATTTGGTAGCTAATAGACATACCCATTCCGGTTCCTTTGCCAATAGGTTTAGTAGTGAAAAAGGGATCGAATATTCGTTGCTGCAATTCTTGAGAAATACCGACTCCGTTATCAGCGATCGCCACTTTTACCCAGGTTGAATTAACGGTCGATGTGCGAATTATAATTTTACTAGGATTGTCCTCGCTTTGCTGATGACTACCCTCACCATGATTTCCTTCTAAGGCATCAATAGCATTTACTAAAATATTCATAAACACCTGATTGAGTTGTCCGGCATAGCATTCTACTGGGGGTAAATTGCCGTAGTCTTTAATTACTTGAATTTCAGGTTGTTCTGATTTAGCTTTGAGGCGGTGTTGCAGAATCATCAAAGTACTATCGATGCCTTCATGAATATCAACACTTTTAAATTCGGCTTCGTCCATACGAGAGAAGTTCCGCAACGACAGTACAATTTCGCGGATGCGATCGGTGCCCACTTTCATAGAAGACAAAATTTTTGGTAAGTCTTCCTGCAAAAATTCTAGATCCATATTTTCGGCAGCAATTTGAATTTCTGGAGCAGGATTAGGATTGTGCTGGTGATACAATTGCACAAATGCTAATAAATCCTGGGTACATTCTTGTAAATGGCCGAGGTTGCCATGAATAAAATTGACTGGATTATTAATTTCGTGTGCAACTCCAGCAACTAGTTGTCCCAGACTAGACATTTTTTCAGTTTGAATAATTTGAGATTGAGTGCGTTGTAATTCATCTAATGCATTTTTGAGTTCAGTGGTACGTTCTTCTACCCGATCTTCCAGTTCTTCCTTGCTTTTCTCCAAGGCTGTAAACGATTCATGCAGCTGTTGTGCCATGTAGTTAAAAGAGTTGGACAGGGTATTGAGTTCTTGAATGGGGCTAGTTTCTACTGTCTGATCTAAATTGCCAGATGCCATTGCCTTACTTGCTCGATTCAGGCGCAGAATCGGGCGTACAATCCAATGGGAGGTAAACACGCCCATCACCGAAGCAACAATTAATGCAGCAAAACAAAGAGCGATCGCGGTTTGAGTATTGGCGTTAATTTGTGCCATAAATTCGTTTTCTGGCACACTCAGCACCAACAGCCAATCTAAACCATACTCATCACGCCAAGGTAAAACATCTACAAAATACCGTTTTCCTTCTAACTCCAGCTTAAAATCTGCGTCTTCCCTGATGGACTCAAATCCATTAAAGTTTTGCAAGTGTCTAGCAACTTTCTTTATTATTGGGTCAGCACTATCTATCGCCCGCAATCTTTTAATCTTTTGATTAATTAAATTAAAAGGTTTTTCTGTGCCAGAAGTGGCAATTAATGTGCCATCTCGTTCTAAAAGAAACACCCGCCCAGACTGACTAATATCCAAACTCCGTAAAAAATCGCCCAGTTTTAGCAGATGGATATCACAGGCAATCATTCCTAATAAGCGATTTTGCGAATCATAAATCGGACGACTGGCAGAAGCAGCAATATAGGGGCCAGTGGGAAAGTTTTCTACCAGAATCTTTGTCCAAATGGGTTTACCAGCGGCTATGGGTTGGGTATACCAAGATTGCTCAGAATTTTTCCAATTCCACCGAGTATTTAAGTGAGTTCGATTACCTCGATGGTCAGTAGCATAAGTGTAGACATTGTTAGGAGGCTTGCTAGTCCAATCATCAATGGTGATGGTTTTGTGATCGTAACGAGCAACACCCACTCCTTCACCCGTCGTTAGTCCAATACCAATATAAGTCAAGTTATATACTTGCATCTGATCCCAGAAATACTTACCAACAGTTTCGCGATGCTTAAGACCTGCTGCACCCGCACGCACATCTAATATTCCGTTGCGGATGGCATCTGCGTTGATCTGATTCAAGGTTTGCGGAACGGCAAGATAAGACTTGAGGTGCTCATCCACTACATTGCTAGTACGATCTATCAACTGTTCTGCTAGGTCATTAACTGCTCTTTGTCCATTTTTAAAGGACAAGTAACCTACTAAACTTACGGCTGCAAAAATTTGGATAACGAAGGGAACAACAAGAACAATTTGTAATGGTAGCGCCTTGTTTTTGCTAAAATGGCGAATCTTCATTGGTGGGAACCACAAGTTAATGTTAATTGGATTTACTTATATATAGTTCCCAAGATATGTACATACTCACCTTTGTTTAAAATTTTGGCTCTACCGTACCTTACATTTTCTTTTACCCAGTTTATGATAGTTGTGCAAACCACTTCCATTTAAAGCAAAAATTGCCACTATAAAACCTCAATTTTCTGTAGGGGGTGTTATGCCTTATAGCAACGCACCTTAAATTTTATAGCAAGTAACAGGTAAAAAAGTATCTTTGTATAGCCATTTTCTCATTAGCTCATGTCTTAATTAACCTGACCACTGCTATATCTTTTGTCAACACAAACGACAAAGGAATAATGACCTAAAACAAAAATGATACAGAGCCAATAAATTGATTTATGGGTGTCTTTAATGCGTGAATTTTGAATTGGAGCAAACTCGAGTGCGTCTCGTAGAGAAGCAACGTGACTTACTCTCTATTTTTAGAGACAGTAAGAAAAATTCTAAAAAATTTACCGGATTTCCTTTAATTTTTGAGAAGAATAGCTCATCTACATAATTTTGGCGCTTCATTAAACTGCATCGAGCTATAAAGGCAATTTTTATGACAACTCAAATTTTTCGCGGAATTAGCTATACTAAACAATTCCTTCAAGAGAGTAATCAAAGAGTTCGCGGTACTGCCGATGCAGACTGGTTTTTTGTAGAAGGTAATAAGAATATTGTAAATACGCAAGATGGCAATGATGTTGTTTTATTAGGAAGAAAATTAGACTTTACATTTAATTTTGATAGTAGCATCTTTAGTGGTGAGGTTTTACAAACTAGTTCATTGCCATGCAATCCTAATGATTTTGAAGCAATCGTTTATACTGGAAAAGGACATGATTACGTCAGTTTAGGAGCAGGTAATCATAGAATTTATTTAGGCAGTGGAAACAACTTTTTAGATGATTATGGTGGAAACTATCTGTTCGATGCTGATGATAATATTATTGGCTTAGAAGCAATTCCAAAATTAGTTGCCTCAGCAGGAGCGGGTGACGATGTTTTTTATTTAAGGGGATTTGCTAACAGAAACATTAATGCTGGAAAAGGCAACAACTTAATTTTTCTGGGAGCCGGAGATGCCAAGATTAATACAGGCTCAGGAAATGACGTTATCACCAGTGAAGTTTCAGTATTGACTTATATTTTTGACAGTGGTTCGCCATCCTATGAGCAAAACATCACAGCTGGAGATGGTGACAATCAAATTGCTGTTCTTCCCTATGGTGAAACTACAATTAGAACAGGCGACGGTGAGGATTTTATTCTGGCTGTTGGAATCCCCGCCTCAAATTCTGCCAAAATTTATGCAGGTGATGGCAACAATACAATTATTACAAATGATACTAACAGTATTATTCAGTCTGGCTCAGGTAATAATTTAATTTTTGCCGGTTCAGGCGATGATATTATCCGAGTGGGAAGTGGCAATAACGTCATAAATCTGCGGGGAGGAACGGTTTGTTTACCTGAACCTTTAAGCCTGGATACAAACCTGTTTGATTCATCTGTAGAGATAACAGGCAAAGGGAATGATAAAGTTTACTTGGGTGAAGGAATTGATACAGTAATTTTGGGAAGCAGTGGTTTTGCTACTATCTATAACTTTAGTTGTAGCGATCGCTTAAATGTCAATGGCTTAAACGCCAGCTTCACCCGTATAGGAAATGACACACTAATTAATTCATCTAGTGGTTCTTTGGGAATTCTCAAAGGATATACAGGTTCAGTAGATTTAGCGTAATATCAAAATCCTTGTAGAGACGTTGCAATACAACGTCTCTGCATCTGAATGCTCGATCTACATTCTTGTGCTGTAATGGCCAGTTATGACGATTGTGAGTGTAGGCGATCGCAAACTATAAAGTAATGAAATAAGCGTAGCCAAGAATATAGAGTTTGAGGTATTTGGGTATAAGCGTAAATAAATGGTAGTTGTATTTAGAATGCCTAAAACAATTCATAAAAATAATATGGTGCTATTATCCTGGTAGAAGCGTCTACTTTTTCAACAAAAAGAGTAGGATTCTAAGTGTAGAAATATATAATTTTATCTGTGTCAGCAAAGGACATCTTTCACAAAGCAGTTAAGCAAGCTCTACAAAAAGAGCAATGGGTAATTACAGACGATCCACTCAAATTTAAATTTGGTAATGTCAACTTTCAGATTGATTTAGGTGCAGAAAGGCTGCTTGCAGCAGAAAGAGCAGGTGAGAAAATAGCAGTTGAGATTAAAAGCTTTCTAAATCCTTCCGCAATTACAGATTTCTACGCTGCTTTAGGTCAATTCCTCAGTTATCGCTTGGCACTGAAAGCAGCTGAACCAGAGCGAGTATTATATTTGGCAGTTCCAGTAGATGCCTATAAAACTTTCTTTCAACTTGAGTTCACGCAGACAGCAGTAAAAACATATCAAGTTTTGTTAGTTGTTTACGATCCAGTGAATGAGGTGATTGTGCAATGGATAAAATAGCTAAGTATCGAGAGTATATTCAGACCTTACTCACTCGTTATGCCAGTGACGATGTTTCAAATGATGAAGTGGAGTCTCAACTCATCTTCGATACAGAGCGAGATCATTATCAGTGGATGAATGTGGGTTGGGAACAATTCGATCGCATTTATCGATGTGTAATCCATTTTGACATTAAAAATGGAAAAATATGGCTTCAGCAGAACTTAACAGATCAGAATCCTGCTGAGGAGTTAGTTAAGATGGGTGTTCCCAAAGACGACATCGTTTTGGGATTGCAGCCACCGTATAAAAGGCAATATACAGATTACGGCGTTGCTTGAGTAGTTAGCTATATTCAGCAAAATGTTATGTTTTGACTTTATGCATATCACAGATTAATCAATTTGTTTTTATAAGTGCGATGCCTACGACAGTTTACACCTACGCAACACCAAAAACACTAACTCCGACAAATTGCAGATGTATTATCAACTTCCCTCACATTCTTAAATAGTAGTCATTTTATGTCTAATTTGGCACAATAGTAATTCTAGTTATCATTCTCTATAAAGATGACAGAAGTTACGCCACATCCAGAGTGCCCATTTACACCAAAAACCTTTGAGCTTCTTGAAAAGTTTAAAAATAATTTAACTGAAGATTTTTATTTAAATCATGAAAAAGAGTTTCAAGAATATATTGAAAAACCTCTTCATCAAATTTATATTCATGTCATTGCTCAACTACCAGGTCAAATCATAGAGAGAGTCAATGTACAAAATGCTACTATAAAAAAATACCATCGCAGTAGCATTATTGGTTATTCTTTAATTCCTAAAGAAACAATAAATAAGTTTAATTATGTTTATTTATTTATTTCTATCGAAAAAGATGATTTTCGTTTTGGTCTATTAATAGATGAAAAGAGTTACGCAAGACAAATTCTTATCAAAAATATTCAAGAGAAAAAAATTAAAGAAATAATTCTTCAGCATCTTCATCCAATAGATGATTTATATTTACATTCTGAATCTACTAAGAAAATTAGTAGGGTAAACCGTTTATCTGATTGGCTTGGAGTAGTAGGTTGGTTAAAAAGCGCTACCAAAAACATTCAAATTAGCAAACATATAAAACCAAAAACAGTATTATCTTCTTCTTGTGAAAAATTAGTTGATGATATAAAACAAACATTAGAAAGAGTTTTTTCTTATTCTTAATTGCTACTGAAGCTCACCCAATCACACAATTAGAAAGATATATATTTAAATATGACTTCAGTGGTGGTAAAAGCATATATCATGCAGGATTATTATTTTATAATAATAGTTTATATCCAAATGCAATTGAAGCTTTTGACTCAGCTATAGAGAAAGCCCCTAATTTGGGAGATGCTTACAATTATAGAGGAAAAGCAAAAGCTAAATTAGGAGATATTAATGGTGCAATATCAGATTTTAACCAATTACTACTCATCCAGCCAAAAAATGCTGAGGCTTATGATAGTAGAGGAAATCTTTATCGCCAACAAAATGATTATAATGAATCAATTCAAGATTATAGCCAAGCAATATCTATAAATTCTAATTACGCACTAGGCTATTATCAACGAGGAGGTGCGTATTTAGAATTTGAGACGAAACTAAAAGCAATGGCATACCAAATTTGTGAATTTGTAGTAAAGTCTTCTAGTTTGCAATGGTTAACATTCGGAAGTAAGATGCTTCCACTAGTCGTCCCTTTTGAAAATTGGGATGCTAGCCAAGAAGTAATTGAGGATTTACGCATAGCAGTAGATTTATTTCAAAAGGAAAAAGATGTGGAAAATTATGAAGAAGCACAACGTCTTCTTAATACAATTCATCCAGATTATTCAGAACCAAAATTTATAATAATTTACCAAAATATATGCTCTAAAAAGTTACAAATATCTAAAAGTGTACTGCGCCGTTATCACTTGGGACTTAAAACAAGAAAATTTGTAATTCTTTCTGGAATTAGCGGAACAGGAAAAACTTGGTTAACAAAAGCATACGCTGAAGCTATTGGGGCTAAATATCGTTTAGTTCCTGTTGCTCCGAATTGGACGACTAATGAAGATTTACTGGGATATTTTAATCCCATAGGTGAAGGCTATTATCAGGTTTAAAATTACCACAGCTAAACGAGCATACTTTAGCTCAAGAAATGGTTATTTTACGCCGAGCTATTAATGGTATAGTAAATCGGCGAGGATTAACTAAAGTTTTATCTACGCTTGCCCTTGATCATCATAAAATTCTTAAAACTAACGAAATCTGGGTTAAAAAAGAGCAAGCTCGTAAACCTTCAACAAGTAACCTTATTCAAGCTTTTTCTAAAGGATATAACTTAGATGCTAATGGAAGACCAATTCGTGTCCTTGATACGAGAGTTGAACACACCGTTGATGTTTACGAAAATCAGTTAGTTAAGTTGTTTTTTGATTTGGTGAATCTAAGGCTTAGGCGAGTTAAAAATGCTTGTGAAGCTAACGATAAAAACCAGCTTTTAGACGAAGTAAAGTCTTTATCTTATCAACTAAAAAAAGCTAGACAAGAGGCTGCTTTTCTTAATGAAGTCAGTCAACCTAAATCTTTGCCCAACCAAATCACAATGGTTTTGCTAAAAAATCCTGCTTATCATGCCGCTTTGCAAGGATACCTTGAATTCATTAGAAGCCCAGCAGTGTATCTAGATAGCCCAGACTTAAATGCACCTTTAGAAAATTTGCCCAAGCTTTATCAAATTTGGGGGACTTTATGGGTAATCGTAATATTATTAGAAGTTGCTGAGCAAACAGGATACAAGCTAGAAGAACAATCTTTGGTTGGGAAAGATAAAACTGGAATTTTTGTTAGAGTTTTTCCCAACAGAAAGCCAGCTATTGTGTTAAGCCATCCACAGCATAAAACTATAATTAAACTAATTCCTGAGCGAACATATAGTACAAATAGTAAAATTGGCGACCTTTATAGTGCTAGCTTGCTACAGCGTCCTGATATAGCTTTAGAAGTACAGCTTCCAGATAATTCGTATTTAGTCTATATATTTGACCCCAAATATAAATTTGAAAATGAGGAGCCAGAAAATACAGATAGAGAAAGCAAGCCGAAAAAACAGGATATTGAAAAAATGCATACTTATTGCCACACAATTCGAGACAATAACGGTCGGCAAGTAGTAAATTATGCTGCAATTCTTTATCCTGGTTCTCATAGACGTTACCCAGATGCACAAATTGAAGCTTTACCTGCTTATCCAGGAGAAGAAGCTCAACTTAGAAGACATTTATATCGCATTCTAAGTAAAGCTTTGAATTCAAATTAAGATTCACAGCTTTCTGAATTTTTATGTAATTACAGATTTTTACACTGCTTTATGTAACACATAAACTCATGCGATCGCGTTTGTTTTTACAATAGTCTTGAAACTCAGGAGATATTCCAATGACTCTTGAAAGAAATATAGCAGCAGCCTTTAGCATGAGCGATGATGCTTCGTTACGTCATGCTAACCCTTGGAGTGGATGGACGCGTTTTATTACTGTCTTACCACTGCTAATTCTTGCAGTGTGGAGCCGTGTTTGGTTGGGTTGGCGATCGCTCATTCCTGTTACCATCGCTATTGTTTGGATATGGTTGAACCCGCGCATCTTTCCTAAGCCACAATCAACCGACCATTGGATTTCTAGAGGTGTTCTTGGCGAACGAGTTTGGTTGAATCGCGATCGCATTCCTGTTCCCCAGCACCATTATCACGTGCCTAATATTCTCAATGGTATCTCTGCTTTTGGTGGAATTTTACTCATTTGGGGCTTAATCGAACTCAACAGCTGGATTACTGTGTTGGGTTATACCCTAGTTACACTAGGTAAACTTTGGTTCATCGATCGCATGGTGTGGCTTTACAACGATATGAAAGATGTAAATCAAGAATATCAAAGCTGGCTGTATTGATGCAGCATAACGATGATTTCATTTAGGCGATCGCTTATCAAATCCTCAATTTTACCTGGACGATATTAAATAATCGATTATACCTAAAATTATTAAATGAGCCGGGTAGAACAGATAAAACCATTTAGCTTGCGAACCTTGTTTACCATTGAATTGAAAAACAATAAATCCTGAAATAATTGCAAAACTTTGAATTAAAGAAATCCTAGATATAACTACTAAAATCAAGTGAAAGATGCACCAGTAAAGCAACCATACTTTCGGCTTCAGTTTATCTGTTAGAGACATCAATATAATTACTCCAATCCCATATCCTCCATACTCAAAATTAAAAGTTTCAGCGACGACTACAAACAATACATAAATTGTTAATTTCTGCCAGAATTGGGAGCAACGATTTACTAAGCGCAACATCCCAAGTCCAAGCAGAAGGGTAAAAAGAATATTAAGTGCGAAGCTTTTGAAAACAACAGTATAAATTGGTTGAGATATAATAGCCGTAATTAATAGTCTACTTCCATAGCGGTATATATTTTGGGTGTGTTTTTCGCCTTGAGCCAGCAACCATGCAAAAAGCGGAAAGCTCAATCGCCCAATTACATGCAATATTAATAACTGTGGCAACAGCAAATAGCACACATGATCCATAACCATGAATACTGCTGCTAAGATTTTAATTCTGAAAGCTGAGAGTTTAATCACAACGCTTAGTATTCCCTTGGATTCCTTAATATAAAATCCATAAAATATTATTTATTTCTTTCTTTAATATAATAGTTATTCCAATTCCTATAAAATTCATATTTGATTTTTGCGAAGCTAATTACAACTCAAAAAGCCTGCTTTGCTGTTGCTTATTGCCTATTGCGTCCCTATGGCGCTTGTGTTGCGCGAAGCACAGCACGCAAAGAAATTTTCCTAATCAAAGCAGATTTCTATAGCAATTTGGTAACATTAACAAAAAGAGCGATGTCTGTCTTTAAAAGCTTAGATGCCTGCGGTTACGGCAAAGCGTCTACGGCGTCAATTGCTGCTAAAACTTTTCCCTACGACAGGCTGTCTAGTCGTGTCCTTTTCACCAAAGATCGCAAAACACTATGGCAAAGCGCAAAAAAAGCAATCTCCAGTGGATTAAAGAAACGCTTGAACTAAAGCCTGACCATCGCTGGGAATCTCCATCAGGCTACAAAATATTTGTCGCCAATCGCGGGGCTGTTCGCTTCAATGTTCCCCAGGATTGGGTTTTTGAACCACAAGAAAAATCTTTCAAGTTCATGGATAAAAAACCGCCCAACGATGATTGCTGTCTAGAAGTATCTTTTAATCAGTTACCTCCCAATGATTGGAGTCAGTTTCCACTCAAATCTACCTTGAGGAAAGTTGTAGAAGACGACAGCCGCAACCCCATTGAAAAGGGAGAAATTATTACCGTCAAACGCCAAACCGCTAAAATTGTCTGGACAGAGATTAAGTTTATTGATACTCAAGAAGAACCACGCGAAGCTTTTTCGCGGATTTGCATTGGTTTGGGGTCAAATGTTCAGTGCTTAATTACATTCGATTTTTGGGCAGATCAAGCAGAACAACTAATACCCGTTTGGGATGAAGCAATCCGTAGTCTCACACTAGGGCTATATATTCGCGACCCCATGACTGGTTTAGCTTTTCCGGACTAAATCATAGGCAATAGGCAACAGGCAATAAAACTTATATTACAACTTAGTTTAGAGTTGTAATATAAGTTTTATTATGAAAATGTTATTCATCTTAATTGGGCTAAAAGGGGTAGGTAAAACTTATATTGGAACCTTGGTTAATGCTCATACGGCAATCAAATTTCTTTCTGTAGAACCAATAAAAATCAAGGACTAAAGTCCTTACTACAAACATTTTTTCTCTACAAAATTAATGGGACAGACCACTAGGAATTAAGAATTAGGATTTGGGAAGAACTTTCCTAATCCCCATTCACTAGCCCCTTTATGCTAAATTTGAAGCGGAATAGTAACAAAGTTACAAAGCTATGGTTCAGGTTCCATCTGCCTGACTGGTGCGCCAACCTTTGGTATGAGCGTATGTCGTGGAGTACTTTAAACTATGCCATCGTTTGATTAGCTCAGTGGGAAGAGCGATCGACTCATAATCGATGTGTCGCAGGTTCGAGTCCTGTATCAAACACCAAAGAAAGTTAGCTCAACTGGTTAGAGCGATCGACTCATAATCGATTTGTTGTAGGTTCGATTCCTACACTTTCCGCCAACCCTGTCCGGGTCAAAAGACACTACCCTGTTAAGGTAGCAAATATGGTACGAATCCCAGAAGGTTCGAGACCCCCATTTTCTAAACTCTGCGGTGCAAGTGTTCTGCTGTCGCTCATCACTCCCAAGGTGATGTTTGATGGCTACAGTCAAGGAGCTAGCGCAACTGTATTTCTCCTTAACTTGAGTATGTCCCTTCGTTTTCCACAGTCGATTTCTCTACGGAGATTTTGAATTGGGAAATAGAACGGTGTATTTGAGCGCAGTTATCTTTCTCCACATTGCTGGGGAAAGTCACAGCAATCTTAATCCAGTTCTGGAGAAACTTTTGCCCGCATCTCAACTGTAAACATTTGCATTAGCAGAGTAAAAAAATATTTTGTATTATGTACGGCACAAATTTAATCACTATTCCACTAGCGATGGATGGTAATTCTGAAAGGTTAGAAACTGACAAGTCAGTAGTTTTACGATCGCATGGTTTAGCTGAATATAATACTGTCACAGAAATCGCCTGTGCAATGGGAATAACTCCAGGACAACTTCGTTTTTTGACATCTAGCTTTTCTGGCTCTCAAGTTAAACATTATGTCCACTTCCAAATCTCAAAAAAGACAGGTGGAGAAAGACTAATTTCTGCACCCAAGCCCAATCTCAAAGCTGCTCAAAAGTGGATTTTACAAAATATTTTAGAAAAATTAGAAGTTCATAATTCAGCACATGGTTTTTGTAAAAATCGTTCGATAGTCACCAACGCTCAACCTCATGTTGGTAACGATGTCATAGTCAATATTGATTTACAAAACTTTTTTGAAGCAATCACCTACAAACGTGTCAAAGAATTATTTTCCGGGTTTGGTTATTCAGAAACGGCGGCGAAAATTTTCGCTGTGATTTGTACGACTTCAGAAATAGAAATACATGGACAAGCTAACGATATAACTTCAGGAAACCGCCACTTACCTCAAGGTTCGCCTGCCAGCCCTGCAATTTCAAATCTAATTTGCTATCATCTCGATAGTCGGATTGCGGCAATGGCTGAAAATCTAGGATTTTGCTATACACGCTATGCTGACGATTTAACATTTTCTGCTTCTGGTCAGGCATCACACAAAATATATAATTTAATTAAAAACGTTAAATTAATTATTAATAGTGAAGGTTTTACTGTTAATTTTCATAAAACCAATATTTTAAGTAAATCTGTGCAACAAGAAGTAACAGGTGTTGTTGTAAATACAAAATTAAATATATCTAAAAAGACATTAAAAGCTTTTCGGGCAACTCTATATCAAATCGAACAAGAAGGCTTGTCAGGCAAACATTGGGGAAATTCAACTAATATAATTGCTGCAATTACTGGGTTCGCAAATTATGTAGCAATGATTAACCCCGACAAAGGTGCAGAACTGCGATCGCGTGTGGAACGCATCAAACAAAAATATGAATGCCAAGAATAGTCCAGGTTTACCCGATTTCCCTTGACTACTTTTTTCCTATGCTAAATTTGAACCGAGATAGTGACAAAGCCACAAAGCTGTGGTTCGGGTTCTTTATACCCGACTGGTGCGCGAACCTCTGGTAATAGCGTATTCCGCTAGTGCTTCCAACTATTTCACCATGAAAGTTAGCTCATTTGGTAGAGCGATCGGTGTATCGCCGATTGGTTATAGGTTCGATTCCTATACTTTCAGCCACAAAACCCCCGCCCTGGGTACGGGCACCTTGTTAGGGACAAGGCAACGTTACAGCTAGATGTATTGGGTGATTCAAAAAAACCCAATGAAAAAACTTTTTGTTTTTTGTACTCTGTCATGCAGGTGTTCGTAACAGTAAAGGAGCCAGCGCAACTGTATCTCTCTTGAACTTGAGTATGTACCTTCGTTTTCCTACATCTGGTTTGACTTCGGGAATTCTAGATTCAAAAAGCGATCGGCATATTTGAGCGCGGTTCTCTTTTTCTAGATTGCCATTGAGCCGTCTATTGAAAGTAACAGCAATCTTAATCCAGTTCTGGAGAAGCTTTTGCCCGCATCCCAAACTATAAACACCTGCGCCGGCAGAGTAAAATGTAGTATAATGCTACAAACAAAACAAATTCTTTAGCCTTTGTCTATAGGTTTGTAAACTCCAGAATTATAGGTGGTATTTAGTTTCAAGCAAGGTTATAAAGATCTTGATTAAATCTTCCTAGCTGGTTGCTTTAACGTAGCTTATACCGATTTGAAAAATGATTGCAGATTCATCAAGGTTATTCTCAATCTAAAATCCAAAATCCTATCACCTAAGGTATCGTCCAAATTATCTATGCAAATTACTATGTGGAAGACATTTTATATTAAACCTAACGAAATCGGTATTTTATACCATCGCAGCGACTTCAAGAAAATTTTACAGCCTGGTACGCACACTTATTTTGGTCGGCACTGGCAAGTGAAAACCTACGACCTCAACCAGCCAGAAGCTCAGATTGAAAACCTAGAACTATTGTTACGGAATCATCAGGCTGAACTACAACAACATTTACTGATTGTCAGAACAGCATACAATCAAGCGGCTTTAGTACGCTGTGGTCAGAATTGGGTAAGCGTTGCACCAAATCAATTGGTAGCTTTTTGGCGTGGTTTTATTGAGGTAGAATCTTATCTCTTCAACTTAGAAGAAAGTTTAGAATTGCCTAGTTCTTTTGTGCAGCAACTACGTAAAATCAGCTTGAATGGAGTGAAAAAGTTCCAAATTTCGGAGTATGAGGTTGGTTTACTGTACGTGCAAAATGATTTTGTCCGACCTCTAGAACCTGGAGAATATGCTTTTTGGTCAGTAGATCGGGATGTTTCAGTACGGACTCTCAGCCGAATTGTGCCTAACCCAGACTTTCCCCTCGAAGATGTCCTAATTGAAAAACATCCCGATTTTGTTGCCGCCTACTGCCAAACAGTACAATTATTGAATTGGCAAGTTGCAATTGTGCGGTATCGAGGTAAGGTGATTTCTATTTTGCCACCCACAAGCCGCAAGTTGTTTTGGCAAGGTGTTGAGGTGGAAATCATTGACATCAGCACTGATGCTCAGTTAGAGCCTCGCTTAGTAGCTGAGTTGGTGGAGGGTTCAGCAGAAGTGAAATTGCTCAGTCGCAACTGTTTGCATATATGCCAAGTACCCGCACAGCACATCGGACTACTATACATTAATCAAGAGTTTCAAGGACAGCGATCGCCAGGTATACACGCTTGGTGGTTATTTGGACGCTCCTTTCAAACCGAAACCATCGACTTGAGACTCCAAAACATGGAAGTATCAGGTCAAGACATCCTTTCTAAGGATAAAGTACCTCTGCGGTTAAATTTGACAGCTGGTTTCCGCATCCTCGATCCATTGAGAGCAAAAAGCGGCTTGTCAGATATTGCTGGCTTCTTGTACAAAGAATTACAATTTGCATTGCGCGGTGCGATCGGCGAACGCAACCTAGATGCCTTATTAGAAGATAAAGGTGCAATTGACAGAAGTATATCCGAATACATCCGCCAGAAAACCGCAGACTATGGAATCGAAGTAGATTCTGTAGGCGTCAAAGATATAATTTTACCTGGCGAAATTAAGACTATTTTGAGTAAAGTAGTCGAAGCTGAAAAAGCTGCTCAAGCAAACGTAGTCAGACGCAGAGAAGAAACCGCTGCTACCCGCAGTATGTTAAACACTGCCAAAGTAATGGAAGATAACCCTGTGGCCTTGCGTCTCAAGGAACTCGAAGTTCTAGAACGCATTGCAGAGAAAATTGATCGCATTCAAGTTAACGGCAGCTTGGATAATATTTTGACAGACTTAATCCGGATTAACGGGCAGTGATTTATGTCTGCTTCGACTAAACCTTCATATTCTTCAAGAATTTCTGTTACTGTCGTCCCGCGTGCAAGCAGATTCAGAATATACTCAAATGTAAGGCGTGTACCCTTAATCACTGACTTGTTGTGCATCTCACACACAATCTCTAATTAGATACTCCCAGAAGGGACGTTGCCATAAATTTCTTTCTTTTCGCTTTTGGAGTGATTTTCAATGAGCATACTATATGACAAGCTTGGTGGCGCAGCAGGTGTTGAACTAGCTGTAGAAAAGTTTTATGAAAAGGTCTTGGCGGATGAGCGGGTTAAGCACTTTTTCGTTCATACAGATATGCGGCAACAGAAGCAGCATCAAAAAGACTTTATGACTTATGCTTTCGGTGGTGCCCAGCACTGGAATGGTCGTACCATGAGAGACGCACATAAAGAACTAGTGGCTGAGATGGGCTTAACCGATAGCCATTTCGATGCGATCGCAGAGGATTTAGTGGCGACACTGGTTGAGATGGAAGTTCCCCAAACCTTAATTGATGAGGTCGTGCAAATTGTAGGCTCCGTTGCTCATCGGAATGATGTCTTAAATCGTTAAGGCAAGGTGTCAGCATGAAGACTCCCAATGCTGACATCATCTCCCATTTCAACCCGCTGTCAACACAAATATTGACCCTTTTTTCTACCACTACAAGAAAAAACTTGCCTGACTTGACTTTGAAGTGCGTTGGCGTACCCCTACGGGGGGTTCAGCCGGGATACGCGCAAATTGGGACACGTTGTAAAGTTATGTTACGCAGAGGTTTGCAAATGCTTGATTTTGCATTGTTTTAACACCAGTTCGAGCGCGCCACTCTCCGCGAGAACATCCCCTAAAACAACCATTTATGGGCAAGTTTGAGAGACTGAATCGCGTGAAGAGTTGATTTTAGTGTGCAAAAATTTGAATGTCTCAATACCATTTTTGGGCAAGTTAGTAAATCGCAAAATTGGTTTCTGCAACATTTGTTTACAACGTGTCCCAATTTGCAGGTATCCCGGCTGTACCCCTACGGGGAAGCAAGCTACGCGCAGCGTCTCGTAGAGAAGCCCGCCAAAGGCATCGCACTATCCCGTAAATTAATTTTATTAACGCGCAATCATCGAGATTTCAGCAAAGTATCAGGATTGTTAATTGAGGACTGGATGATTTAATGCGATCGCATCCCCTCATCACGCGTAATTCAGTAGGGTGCGTTGTCGCGAAGCGCAACGCACCATCATTTCAAACATCCCAAATATCAGACACAAGTTGAACCTCACCACTGCTACCGCAATCTAAGGAGTAAATGTTGTGCTCGATAAAACGATGAACACTCGAAAAAGCCCATTCTTGTGGTGATTCACAGAGTTGATGCCGTACAGGATTATAGTGAATGTAGTCACAATGATTGGCAAAATCAACATCATCTCTAATTAGATGCTCCCAAAAGCGGCGTTGCCATAAATTTCTTTCTTTTCGTTTTTCTCGTGAACGGGAGATAGCCACATCAAGTCCTAGCTGATGCCCGTAGTATTTAGTCACAAAACGTTTGATCAAAAGCATTCGCATCGATAGATTACTATCTCCCGCAGGCAGAGTCCATAAAGTATGAAAATGATCGGGCAAAAGAACAAATGCATCAATGGAAAAAGGATAATTTTTTCTGACATGCCCAAGGGCAGCACGAACAGCAGTACGTCCGATATCAGAGCAAAGCCAGGGTTGTCGTTGGTAAGTAACTTGGGTGATGAAGTAAGTAGCTCCAGAAATATGGAGTCTGCGGTAATTGGGCATGGACATGAGCAGATGACATTTGTTTTTAGGATGCCCATAATTGATGTGGTGCGTTGCGCTACGCGACAACACACCCTACGACTTTCGGCAGTTACATAAATCGTATGCAAAATGTTTAGGGCTGCTCTGGGGTTGGTGCTATTGTCTGTTTTATCGTATACTTCAACCTAAGTACAGATATTTTTAAAATATGTGGTCTGAAGATTTTTTAGTAATTACTATAGCAAGCTTAGGTTTTATTGCTCCATTATTCTGGATTATTTGGAAGCTATGTAGTAAAAAAATTATTGCTTATTTAGCGGAATATATAAATGATGATTTTGATAAATATGGAATTTTATTTCCAGCATCACTTGTGTTAATATTACCTTTTTTGCTTCCAATATTTGCAACAAAAATTGAGAAATTGGGAGATTTAATTAAATTTTTATTTCCTGTATCAACATTTTTAATGGGACAATATATAGCCAGAAAACAAAGTGAAAGAGATAAATATATCAAGGATATAGCTTTAAGACAAAGGATTGCTTCAGAGTTAGAGCGCAATCTCAATATTATAGATAGAAACTTATATAGCCTTGAGATACATTCTAACCAACTAGAACCTCTATATTTAGTTTGGTGGGAACAATCAAATCTCTACTTTGAGCTTTATTTTAGCGATAATACTACTTGTCGCAAAGATGATGTAAACGTATCTCTAAAAATAGAGATATCTAAAATTTTTAACAATATTCTTGTTGAATTAGATACTAAAATCAAAATGTTCAATAAAATAAATGCCGATTTAAAGTCTGAGTTTAGTTCTCCCAATAGCAAGTTAACTGTGCATAACCTATTTGACTCATTAGTCTCGTCTTTAGAGGTTTGGGATATGCATAAATGTTGTAAGTTAGAAATTCAACAATTGATGCAAGAAGTAGCTAGATTATCTGCATAAAAAATAACCTATAACACTGTGCAGCAGACACAGGGACATGCTTTGCATCTGCTGTGCTTGAATTCCTTATTTAGGAGTGTCAAAGAAAAAACTGTGGACGTTCATTTAATCTTACCAATATAGATACGCACTGGCTTATTATCCAGCAACAGCGATCGCCCCATTTAATCTAAAAAATCGTCATTTAAAATAGTCTTTTATTTAACAGTTTTTCTTTGAGCAAAATGCATTTCAAATCTAAAAACCAGATTCTATAAAAGTTATACTGTCTGAAGCACTAAAATAGATTGTTAATGAATAATTCTGTAACTTGCATTTAGGCTAGAAATAGGCTCTTTTTTATCCAGCGGCTAAAAAACATTGATTTAATTAAGTTTGAAGGGCGATCGCTAGGTTCGGAGTAATCCCAGGAGTGCATTTGACGGAAGGGTAGACCCATCTTTTGGAAGACGTACTTCTCTTTCACACCAGAAGCAATTAAGTCTGGCTTGAGTGCTTTTACAAATTCCTCGAATTCGTAAGCAGTTACGTCATCGTAAACGATGGTGCCGTTTTCGATGTAGTGGGTGGTACGTTTGTAGTCGTCGTTGTGAGCGAACTCATAACCTGTACCAACCATCTTCATACCCAAATCTTGGAAAGCGGGTACAACGTGGCGAGGACGCAAACCACCAACCATCATCGCAACGGTCTTACCTTCCAAACGGGGGCGATACTTGTTAACGATCGCATCCATTGTAGGCTGATATTTAGCGATGATCTTCTCAGCGTTTTCTTGGATCTTGGAGTCAAACTTAGAAGCGATTTCCCGTAAGGATTCAGCAATCTTGGTGGGGCCGAAGAAATTGTATTCTAGCCAGGGTATACCATAAGCTTCTTCCATGTGACGGCTGATGTAGTTCATCGAACGGTAGCAGTGAATCAAGTTCATCTTCACGTTCGGTGTCATCAACATTTCGTTGATTGTACCATCACCAGACCACTGAGCAACTACGCGCAAGCCCAGTTCTTCTAACAGAATCCGGCTAGCCCAAGCATCACCACCGATGTTGTAGTCACCGATAATTGCTACGTCGTAAGGAGTAGACTCGAATTGTAACTTGCCTTCTTTTTTCTCTTTGTCGGCTCTGGTGAACACCCAGTCACGCACCATGTCGTTAGCGATGTGGTGACCCAAGGACTGAGAAACACCCCGGAAGCCTTCGCAACGAACGGGAACAACTGGCTTACCAATTTCTTTGGATGTGTTCCGAGCTACTGCTTCGATGTCATCCCCAATTAGACCGATGGGACATTCAGATTGAATGGAAACACCACGGTTGAGAGGGAAAAGAACTTCCAATTCTTGGATGAGCTTGGTGAGTTTTTTGTCACCACCGAAAACGATATCTCGTTCTTGGAAGTCAGAGGTGAAGTGCATAGTACCAAAGGTGTCTACACCTGTGGTACCAATATAGTAGTTACGACGACCAGACCAAGACCAGTAACCGCAACCTACAGGCCCGTGGCTGATGTGGATCATGTCCTTAATAGGGCCCCAAACCACACCCTTAGAACCGGCGTAAGCACAACCACGAGCGGTCATTACACCAGGAAGAGATTTGATGTTAGATTTAACGCCGCAATCGCTCTTACCTTCTTCGTATACGTTTAGGTGCTTTTCCCGTTTTTTAGCTGCTTTTTCGGGATAAGCGCTTAGTACTTCCTTAATTAGTTCTTTTCTTTCTTCGATGATGTTTTGATTTTCTGGAGGAGTCATTTTTGCCTCTCTAGCTCCTAAGGAACGGGGATAGGAAGGGGAACTTCGTCCCCTGTGGGGTTGGGGACTTGCAGTCCCCTTGGGGGATATAGGTAATCGGTAGAAAGAAGGTAAAAGGTAAATTATGCAATTGTTTCCTTTTCCTTTTCCTACATCAGAGTTTACTTAACAGGTGCTTCAGCAGCGGTTTTACCGATGATGTCTGCGTGCTTGGTATCGTCATCAAGAATACCGAATTCAACCAACAATGCTTCTAGCTCATCCATTTCGATTGGTGTGGGGATTGTGAGCTTATCGTTGTTGATGATCTTCTTAGCTAGTGCGCGGTATTCGTTACCTTGTGTGCTGTCGGGTGCGTATTCGTTAACAGTCATCCGGCGTAATTCTGCGTGTTGAACGATGTTGTCGCGGGGTACGAAGTGAATCATTTGAGTGTTCAAACGTTCAGCCAAAGTTTCGATCAATTCGATTTCCCGGTCAACTTTACGGCTGTTACAAATCAAACCACCCAAACGCACGCCGCCGGAGTGAGCATATTTCAAAATACCACGAGCGATGTTGTTAGCAGCGTACATCGCCATCATTTCACCAGATGTAACGATGTAGATTTCTTGTGCTTTACCTTCACGGATAGGCATAGCAAAACCACCGCAAACAACGTCACCTAATACGTCGTAAGATACGAAGTCTAGGTCTTGGTAAGCACCAGCTTCTTCCAAGAAGTTAATGGCGGTGATGATACCACGACCGGCGCAACCTACACCGGGTTCTGGACCACCAGACTCCACGCACTTAACACCACGGAAACCGGTGAGCATTACTTCTTCGAGTTCTAAATCTTCTACTGCACCACGTTCAGCAGCGAGGTGAAGAACTGTGGTTTGAGCTTTACTGTGGAGCATCAAACGGGTGGAGTCAGCTTTGGGGTCGCAACCCACAATCATGATGCGCTGACCCATTTCTGCCATAGCTGCGAGGGTGTTTTGGGAGGTGGTAGATTTACCGATACCACCTTTACCGTAAAAAGCTATCTGTCTAATATTTTCGTCAGTCATTGTTCTTGTTTTCCTGCAATTGGTTGGTTGGTGGGTCTTTTTTGTTTGAGGGTCTCACGCCTGTCGGAGCTATGGCTGTGAGGGTTTGTAGAACATCGCCGGTGGCGATCGCTCCACAGTAAAAACATTAAGTAAGCCCATATATTCCTCGTTAAATTTGTTTTCTTTTTGGAATTTGTAATTTGTCCTTAGTCATTAGTCAAATGACTAATGACTAAGAGATTACGCAATTTACAAATACGTCGTAATGTGTTTCAGCTTGCAAAACTTAGTAGGAATTGACTTAAATATTCGTCAACAACTAATGTCTAAGTCCGATTACTTGTTCAAAATAGCGGGTTTCAAATTAGAGACTCGATCTAATGCAGCTTTTGTATCATCTGCGGATACTCCAGCTACAGACATTGATTCACTCAGGTATTTGGCGATCGCATCGAAGTGTGGTTGCTGTAGTGCCATACCTGCATGGGTTTTGTCCATTGGACGACCGCTGTATTCCTTTGGCCCTTCAAATATTTGAGAGAAGAAAGTAATCTGATGATTACGTTGTTTGACCATATCTGTATTAGCGAAAAAACCCTTGAGGCTGTTATCTGCAAGAATGCGTTTGTGAAGCTCATCTACTACTTTCTCAATAGTAGGTTTTCCGCCAATTTTTTCGTACAGTGTACTCATGTTTGTCTCCTTTGAAGCGAGTTGAATGACGGAATTTGCAATTAGGCGATTTATACTTTCGCCTATATGCTGTCTGTTGTGAGTAGGACTGATACCAATTCGTAATTCGTAATTAAGAAAGTAAGATTTGATTTCAATCTCGAACTTTCTGTTGACGAATTGGTATGAAACATTGAGTGGAGACAATTATTCAATTCAAATCCTACTTTCTGTTCTTAGCTGAGGCTTATTCGGGCGTATTTGTAGAGTACGTAAGCTCTACAGGAATTTCTAAACTGCTTCGACTACAAGGTTTTTGCTGACACGATCTTGTAATCTGGCTTCGATCGCAATTTTCAGAGTTGCTGTACTGCTAGAACAAGAACCACAAGCGCCTTGCAATACAACTTTCACGCGATCGCCTTCTACATCATACAGTTCTACATCTCCTCCGTCTGCAATCAAAACGGGTCTTACTTCTTCGTCGAGAACTTTTTGAATGAGGGCAATCTTTTGGACGTTGGTTAGCGATCGCTCCTTAGAAGTTACAATTTCTGTAGCAACTTTGACGCCGTAATTGTTGAGATCCGGTGCGGTTGCTTCTTGTCTTACTGATTTAATAATATCATCAATATTCGCCAGACAGGAACCGCATCCGCCACCAGCTTTTACATAATTTGTTACTTGTTCGGCATCAGTGAGATTATTTTCTAAAATCACGCGACGAATCTTAGATTCGCTAATACCAAAACAGCTACAAACTAATGCGCCTTCATCATCGTCATCGTGGCTATCTAACGGAATGCCACGATAATTATAGATTGCCGCTTCTAAAGCTTCTTGTCCCATAACAGAACAGTGCATCTTGGCTTCTGGTAAACCACCCAAGTAATCTGCAATGTCTTTATTGGACACTTTCAAAGCTTCATCTAAAGTCAAACCTTTGACCATTTCGGTTAATGCACTAGAAGAAGCGATCGCACTTGTGCAACCAAAGGTTTGAAACCGCGCATCTAAAATCTTATCAGATTCTACTTCAACTTTCAGGTGCAATCTCAGAGCATCACCACAAGCAATGCTACCGACTTCGCCAGTTGCAACCTTAACACCAGGTTCGCTAACTTCTGCAATTTCCCCCTGGTTTTGGGGATTGTAAAACAGTTCTAATACTTTATCTGTGTAGTCCCACATAACTTTTATCCTTTGTCATTTATCGTTTGTCATTTGTCCTTCGTTATTTGTCCTTTGTCATTAGTCAGTTACCAATGACTAATGACCAATGACTAATGACTAGTGACTAATGACTGTCCTTGCAACCAACCTGCGTCGTCATTTTTGAAGGGTGAGAGGGCGCGTAAACGTTCTACAATACCGGGCATGACTTCTATAACTTTATCGATTTCAGCTTCTGTGGTGTAGCGAGAAAGGCTGAAGCGGATGGAACCATGCAAGGTAGTGTAGGGTAAGCCCATTGCCCGGAGGACGTGGGAAGGTTCCAGCGAACCAGAGGTACAGGCAGAACCAGATGAGGCACAGATACCGAATTTGTTCAATAACAATAGAATTGCTTCACCTTCGATGTACTTGAAGCCGATATTAGTGGTGTTGGGTAATCTCTGCGTAGGGTCACCGTTAACTACACAATCGGGAATGGTGGCGAGTAAAGTTTGTTCTAGGCGATCGCGCAGCCTTCTTTCTCTTTTTGTCGCCTCTTCCAAGTGTAACAGTTCTAGTTCCGCAGCTTTGCCCAAGCCGATAATTCCCGGAACATTCTCTGTTCCCGCCCTGCGTCCGCGTTCTTGGTGTCCGCCAAGCAGCAAAGGACGGAATCTCACACCGCGTCGCACATACAAAGCACCAATTCCTTTGGGTGCGTGCAACTTGTGACCAGACAGGGTTAACATATCGATGGTGCTAGTCTTCATATTCATGGGAATTTTACCCACTGCTTGCACCGCATCAACGTGGAAGAGAGCGCCTTGCTCTTTTACTCTTAACCCAATTTGCTCAATTGGGAAAACCGTACCAGTTTCGTTGTTGGCGTACATAATTGTTACCAACGCAGTGTTACCAGTCAAGGAGGCTTCTAGCTCATTAAGATCCAACTGCCCTTGATTGTTCACCGAAAGGTAGGTAACGTTGTAACCTTGGGTTTCCAATTGTTTGCAGACATTCAGTACTGCTGGATGTTCGACTTGGGTGGTGATGATGTGTCGCTTTTCTGGCTGCGCCAACAATGCAGCGCGAATGGCGGCGTTATCTCCCTCAGTTCCGCAACTAGTGTAGACAATTTCTGACTCATCTGCTCCCAACAAGGCTGCAAGTTGTTCTCTGGCTGTTTTCACGCCTTTGGCAAGTTGTCCGCCAAAGGTATGCATACTAGAGGGATTGCCGTAAAAGTCCGTCAGGTAAGGCAGCATTGCCTCTACAACTTCCGGGTCTACTTTGGTAGTAGCATTATTATCGAGATAGATGCAGTTCTTTTGCATTGTTTGTAATTTTGATATCAGAATAATTTAGTTAGGAGCTAGAGACGCGATGAATCGCGTCTGTACAAGATTCCTTTGCTCCGTTGCCCTTTACTTTTAAGCTTCAGCAATTCGTAATTTTTGAGTTTAATTTTGCATTACGAATTACGAATTATCTTATTAGGCTTCTACTCCCATTGTTCGGGGTTGACGTTTTTGTAATTGTTCGGAGTACTTCTGCGAATAGCACTCAAACCAACGTTCCCAGTAATCTTGTTTATTAGTTAATTTTGCAAGTACGCGATTGTAATTGGCAAACCAGCCTTCCCAATAATCAGCAGGCTGTTTTACGCAACCGTCACAGGTGGGACAACCAGCTTTACACTGAGGAACTGTATGAATGCTACCAGTACAGTTTGTGCACAGTTCGGGATCTATCCAGCGATTACCATCAACTATTTTGATTGCACCGGTAGGACATACAGACAGACACAAATCGCAGGAAATACATTGGCTAGTAATTTTGTAAGCCATGATTATTCTCCTTTTTGTAGATAGGGCATTGGGCATCGGGCATTGGGCATTGGGCATGAAGATAATTTTTTCCTATTCCCTATGCCCCATGCGCCATGCCCTATTCCTTACTCCATTGTTCGTAAAACTCCAAAGCAACCTTCTCAATTACGTCGTAAGCTTCAACAGTCTGTATACCGGCTTCTTGCAATTTTTCTTTGGGACAGTTACCAATTTTGGAAACTAAAACTGCTTTGCAATCTGCGATCGCTTTCATAATATACTCGAAAGAAGCCTCTTCGCCGTATCCACCTTGGCAATATTGGTCTATTTTGCGATGGCTGATAAAGCGAACTTCATTACCATCCACTTCGTAAATTTGGAATTCTTTAGCATGGCCGAAGTGCTGGTTAACCAAACCGCCGCCTTTGGTTGCTACTGCAACTAAAACTTTGGGTTTGTTGGCAAATTTCTTGCCGGCTAGCGCCTTCTCTTTGGCTACTTTAATTTCTTCTTTAAACTTCTCAATTCCTTCGTGAACGCTAGCGCGTTGTTCTACGTCATATTCTGGAGTCATTTCCAAGAATTTATCTTTGGAAAATTCTTGGCTGCGGTCTTCTCCTAATAATCCCACTGCATCGGCGCGACACTGGCGACAGTGACGCATCATTTTCATGTTACCAGAGCAGTTGTCTTGGAGTTCTTTAAGTTCTTTGGGTGTGGGGCCGCGTTGACCGGTTAAACCAAAGTGTGTGCCATGTTCTGGTGCAGAAATCAATGGCATGATGTTGTGCAAGAATGCACCTTTTTCACGAATGACTCGATTCACTTCAACTAGGTGATGGTCATTGATTCCGGGAATCATCACAGAGTTGACTTTGCACAAGATGTCAGCTTCTTTGAGGGCTTGCAATCCTTCCATTTGTCTTTCGTGGAGAATTCTTGCGCCTTCAATGCCTCTGTAACGCCTGCGCTTGTAGTGAACCCAAGGATAAATCTTAGCACCGATCTCTGGATCTACCATGTTAATGGTGATCGTCACGTGATCTATATTTAATTGTTTAATGCGATCGATGTAGTCGGGCAGCATTAAACCATTGGTAGATAAACAAAGTTTAATATCTGGTGCTTGCTGGGCAATCAACTCAAATGTGCGGAATGTCTTGTCTGGGTTCGCAAGTGGGTCGCCAGGGCCGGCTATTCCCACAACTGTCATTTGAGGAATCTTGCCTCCAATTACTAAGGCTTTGTGTGCTGCTTCTTCTGGTGTGAGTAACTCGCTAACTACTCCAGGACGGCTTTCGTTAGCACAGTCATATTTGCGGTTACAATAGTTGCATTGAATGTTACAGGCGGGAGCAACTGCAACGTGCATCCGCGCGTAGTGGTGATGTGCGTCTTCGCTGTAGCAGGGATGTTTGGCAATGCGTTCTTGGAGTTTTTCGTCCATTTCCACGGTGGTACTGCTATCGCAGCCGCAACCACCGGATTTTGCTTGGGTTGTCGAGTCCGTAGCAGGGGAGGTGACGAGTCTTGTAGACGGTGATGTCATTGAATTTCGCAAAAGGATCGGTGGACTTGGCTGCCACTGTGGGAGATGCAGTGGCTACTCTCTATGCCCGGAAATTGAAGTCGTGGCTTGCACGCTGCCTGCAAACGCTCAGGTTTTGGCGACTTGTCATCAAGTAGGGCAGGCGGTAGATATTTGATTTTGGGCTTTGATTTTGGGCTGGTGTGTGTCAACGTTCGGTTCTTGGGAGAATTGTGCGTTGAGCCACGACTTCTATTCACTTGGGGCACGGTGCTATGTCATCCCTCCACTTACTCTTCGCTTCGTTTTTGTGTAGGAGCGTTAAGTAATTGGCGATATAAGATTTATATCAGCCGTATTTGACCAAGGCGGCGCGTCTATTTAGGATAGAATTTATTGGATTTATTAAGCTTGTACTCAAATAAGAAAAACCCTAATTCTTTGAGCTTTACAAGAATTAAAAAAATTTTTTTCGGGTAGGGGTTCTAGTATTTTTTGGTTGGGGTTCTAGTGTTTAGAGATGGGGGTTCAGGATTTCTTTGTACTCAGTCAAAACTCTCTTCCAGCAAGGATTTTAATTCACTTGAAACTGGTTTTGGGTTATTTAAATGTGTACTCAGATTCCCCTCAAATCCCGTCAAAAGCAACAAAGAGCAAGGGATTTGGGGGAAAAACTGGAGCAGATTATGTCGTACTACTCCAGATACGTGCGAAATTCAATTCTGTATCCAACATATCATTTTTTTTGGGCTAAAAATGCAATTCATATTTTTTTAACTTTTACTTTGGCAATGATGTTCAATTAGGCTTCTAACTTTTAGCTGGTAAGGCATAGAGGCTCGTCAAAATTGATGTCTTGATGCACATATTTTGCAAAAATTTTAACTTTTACCTCGTTTTTTTTCATGCTGAGTATGAGGAGATGGGAGGAAAGTTGTTGTTGCTGCTGATGAATTTTGTGTTTCAAGGAAACAATCAACTTTAATCTAACATGACTTGGCGATCGCAATAAATTTTCTTAATTGTTCGCTACAAACTTTTGTATCACTTCTCAAGCAATTGCATAGCCTGTGTAGGGTCTTATACTGTTTCTTGATGAAGCTGCACTAACATATCAATTTTTTCAACGCATAGGCGCTTCTCTACGAGACGCTACGCGTAGCTTGCTTCTCCGTAGGAGTACGCCTTCCCGCAGGGTAGGGACGCTGAGGTTAGCGCAAAGGTTCGCTGAGGTTTGATAGAGATAATTCACGATATCCCAAAATAATTAGGCGCATGTTCATTGAGAATTGGTATTAATTCTGGTGTGATATAAAATATACGTTTTAGACTGATATTTTTATTTTTGGGAATCTAGTCTTCTTTAAATTCTGTACATCGCTACACTGTAACCAAAAGCCCTCACCCTAAATCCCTCTCCCAAGCATGGGAGAGAGACTTTGAAATTTGCTCCCCTTTTCCCACAATTGGGAGAAGGGGTTGGGAGATGAGGGTAAATTCTCCATTCGTGCAAGAGGTCTAATCTTTAAGTCACCTTGGTTGACTTTATATACTCTTCGAGTTGTAGGAAAAGACTGGGAAACACCAGTCAAACTAAGGCTTCTGTAGACCTTCGCCTGTAGTTATGGTGTGTAGGAGAGCTTATAGATAGTGCCGCTGTAGTCATCCGAAATGAACATATTACCTTGCTTATCGACTGCCATATCTACCGGTCGCCCCCAGACTTGTTCGGTTCCTGGAACTAGCCAACCGCTGACTAAATCTATCTGATTTCCTGGAGTCTTTGTTGCAGCGTTCCAGGGAAAGTAAATTACTTTGTAGCCTGTTTTCTTCTGACGATTCCATGAACCATGCAGCCCCACCACTACCCCATTTGCGTAGGAGCCAAGAAAGCTAGTATTTTGTAAGAATGTTAGTCCCAAGGGAGCTGAATGGGCTTGGATACCCTTGCTGATCTTGTCCATTGCATAGCAATTAACGCGTCCATCAGAGTTGTACTGATAGTCCTTGTCAAACGGCATATTATTCATACCACTTGATGTGTCAGGATTGGAATTGCAAAATGGCCAACCGTAGTTACCGCCATCTCGGACTCGTGTGAATACCTCTGGTGGGTGGTTGTCCACATAGGAGGGGATAAGCTTACCGTAATTGCCAGTACTATCTTTGAAGGGATAGCGGATGTTGTCTCGATTATTATTAACTACCCAAAGGTCATTTGTATTAGGTACGAATGCTAATCCTTCAGCATTACGTAAACCTTGTGCAAAAAGGCGTCGATTGGTTCCATTAGCGTTGTACTGATAAATCGCACCACGTTTTGGGTTACTGACAGTATCTGACACACAGGCATTGCATGTAGAGGCGATGGACACATACAGTTTGTGGTTGCTATCAAGTGCGATATTTTTCAGTTCGTGACCATACGCGCCTTTGAGTTCGCTTGTGCTGCTGTCTGGTAAACCAGTTACAACGATTTGACGATTTTTAGCAATTCGGTCTCCATACGTATATGTGAAACGGTTAATTTGATGAGTCTCAGAGATATAGACGTATGTGGTGCTGTTAATCTTATGAAACACAATGTCGTGTGGTTTGCGTAGACCCACCACAAAGTTAGAAATAATCGGGTCTTTGCTGCCATTTGGCCGGACAATTAACACTTTACCGGTAGTCGGCTGTGACACTAAAAGATCCCCATTGGGAGCAACTGCCATAAAGCGAGCTTTTGGAATGCGAGCATAAACAGAGATGGAGAACTTAGGCGGCACCTTCAAATAACGGTTAGTATTAAAAGGCCAATATCTCATTGCACTAGGCACGTTGACCTTAGTATTAACAGACGCAGCAGGCGGGTCAGCCAACGCTGCTTTGGGAACAACCTCTAAAGACATCAGACTAGTAACTGAAACGCTTAAACCAACTAGCGATGCAGAGAGTATCCGTCCAAGCGCCTGTCTTGGATTTAGATCGAACATAACCATTTTTCTAGCCTCGTAGGGAACTATGTTACACACAACTCTCGACTAGCCAATATTTTCCGAGAGTCCGAACACAGGGTAATCACGTGTAGTAGTTTTTGAAAATACTTCGTTAAATATCTTCATATATTCAATTTTTCCTTATTCATCAAAAAATGCTTGAGTCTAGAGATACAGCACATTCAAAGTAAATATGGTAGAAATTTTAAGATAAAGCCATATACAACTAGAGTTTCTATCTTGTTACAATTTTCTGCTGTATAAAGAAAGATACAGCGATCGCTCCCTCAAAGGCAAAAAGTCCTCAAACCCAACGGTGTCTCTATCGCTACCTTAGCGAACCTGGAAACCATTGTCTGATTAAATCTGGTAAAAAATTCGTGCAGTAACCAATCGCACATATACCTTACCAGCATTCGCAACTGCTCATAGCGATCGCGAAAGTGAAAGTACAATGGGAAAAATTGCGATCGCTTAGCATAAATCGAGATAATTTTGATTAATAAATTATCAGATTTATTGAGTTGTCATTCTGTTTTGTTCGATAGCAACTGATTATTTATCAAGTTGTTGAATGCGGTTTAAAGTATCTTGATAATCACTTTCTTTTCCTTGTTGCTTATACAAATCAGCAGATTTACGAAAATCTTCAATTGCAGCTTGCTTATCTCCTAAAGCGGAATGAGCTAAACCACGGTTGTTGTAAGCTAGTGCATAGTTGGGATTAATTGCGATCGCTTGGTTGTAATCTTCAATTGCACCTTGTTTATCTCCTAAAGCAGAACGAGCTAAACCACGGTTGTTGTAAGCTAGTGGATAATTGGGATTAATTTTGATAGCTTGATTGTAATCTTCAATTGCACCTTGTTTATCTCCTAAAGCCGACCTAGCATTACCCCGGTTGTTATAAGCTAGGGAATATTTGGGATTAATTTTGATGGCTTGGTTGTAATCTTCAATTGCACCTTGTTTATCTCCTAAAGCCGAGCGAGCATTACCTCGGTTGTAGTAAGCTAGGGAATATTTGGGATTAATTTTGATGGCTTGGTTGTAATCTTCAATTGCACTTTGCTTATCTCCTAAAGCCGAGCGAGCTAAACCCCGACCAACGTAAGCTAGTGAATAGTTAGGATTAATTTTGATAGCTTGGTTGTAATCTTCAATTGCACCTTGCTCATTTCCTAAATTAGATTGAGCTAAACCCCGGTTGTAGTAAGCGGCAGCTGCCTTAGGATTAATTTTTATAACCTTGGTGTAGTCTTCAATTGCACCGCGAAAGTCTTTATTGTTGTATTTTTCTAATCCTTTTTCATAGTAAATCTCAGTATTTTCCTGCGCTGTTTTGAATGGATTCGCCACGCCTATAAAATAAACAGTACCAGCACCCATCAATACAATTAATGGAATAACAAAAAGACGTATAGGAATAGATTTGTTTTGGCTAGGTGGTGGAGTAACTAAAGGTGGAACAGGCGGAGTTGCTGGTTGTGGCTGTGAGTTTAATGCTTGTAAAACTTCCGCCGCCGACTGATAACGTTGCTGGTATTCTTCTTGCAACAATTTATCTAGAATTTGCCCTAATTCTTGACTCACTGGTTGCTGTAAATATTGTCTCCAACTCGCAACCCAACTATAACCTTGTCGTTGCCAAAGTTGGCGGGGGTGAATTCCACTCAACAGCTGAAAGCAAGTTGCACCGACACTATATAAATCACTGGCTGGGTAAGCTTCACCATCTTGCATTTGTTCTAGTGAGGCATAACCAAAGGAACCAATGGTTGTTCCTATTTGCGTCATTGCTGTTGCTGTCAGTTGCTTAGATGCACCAAAATCAATCAGCACCAACTTGCCATCACTACGACGAATAATATTCTCTGGTTTGATATCGCGGTGAATGACTTTCTGTTGATGAACTGTTTGGAGAATATCTAACAAATCAAGCAATAATTCTCTAGCTTTTTGCTCGTTAAAAATTCCCTGTTCTTGTAATTCCACCAATAAATTCTGCCCTTCGATAAACTCCTGCACCAAATACAGACAATTATCTTCGTTAAAATACGCCAACAGAGTGGGGATTTGAGGATGTTTGCCTAACTGTTGCAGTCGCTTTGCTTCTTGCTCAAATAGTTCTGTGGCTTTGTTTAGTGATGCTGTTCCCTGTACTTGCGGTGCAAACTGTTTGATGACACAATGCTCCTGAAGTTTGTCAATATCTTCTGCTAAATAAGTTTTACCAAATCCGCCGCCACCTAATGATTTCATCGGGCGATAGCGGTTTCTCAGCACTACCAATCTCGTACCGCAGTTAGAGCAAAACACTGTGCGATCGCCGAGACTGGGTGGGTTGTGGCAAGCTGGATTAAGGCAGCAAGTCATAACTGTGCATTTATAAGCAAATGTATTTATTATCGCTTAACCACAGCCCACTCTTTGTAAAAACCGCAAAATCCTACAAAAATTGAGTTATTCGCGGCAAGTAGGTTGCAAATCAGGTGCTTTGATTAAGTTTATGCTGCGATTATTAAATTTCTTAATTCCTACTGCTTATTTATTATCTGACTATATTCAGTCACCGCATCATATTGGTCAGCCATTCGTGCATATTTCGCTAATAAATTCAAATCTAAATCAGGCAATAAAGTACTTTTAGGCACTTTTATATAGCTGTCACCTTGCAAAGAATAAACTGATAATAAGCCATCTTCCCAAAACCAAACTTCAGGTACTCGCAAACGCTGATAAATTTCTAGCTTATTAATTCCGCCACTCGTAACGGTTATTTCTAAAATTAAATCGGGAATAGATTTTTTTGTGCCAAAATTATAAGACTCGTCAGGTTCTCGTCGCGTTTTGTCTTGCTGTTTACCTATAGTTGCACTTCCCCGTCCATAAAACCGGATATTCTTCGATCGCATATATATTTCCAGCAACATTGCTAGAGTTTTTTTATTATCCTCGTGGTCGTCAGAAAGTGGGGACATAATTTCGAGAATCCCATCTAAATAAGTTAGTCGTGCGCTTGTTCCTGCAAGGGCGACATCAAGCTGTTCTAACTGCTCCCAACTGACATTGTACAGAAGAACGTAGGAAGTCTCAGAAGTCGTAGGTTTTTCTAGGACAGGAGAAGACATAAGTTAAACCTAATTAGTGGCTTGTTTATATCATAGATCTAGATAATCTTGATTAATCTGCGTAGGCGTAGCCCGTCGTAGACATTGCCATACATACATTTTATGACTCAATAAGGTTCAGTTAAGGATAATTGTAGTTGGGTTGTAGCTTGCTTCCCCGTAGGGGTACGAAGTGAAACCCAACATTATTTCATTCTGGCCAACTACCTACTCGCAAAGCATGAATTATTACTTATTTAATGGAGTGACGTTGTGCGTGGGCAGTGTTGACTAAACGCTGATAGAGTATTTTTGGAATTTGCATTTTACAAAATTAATCATCAGGAGGATGCCAACCACTAATTGTCCAACGTCGTCGAGCCACAATTATCACTGGATTATTTGTTCGTAAGCAAACAATTGTAGCCCTACCAATAGTCGTTAAACCTTCTATTTTTGTAGCGTCAGAACTCCAAGTAAAATGGTCAAACCATTTCTGTGTGCGTGGATTAAATAGGGGTGTTATTTCTCCAGTTAAAGGGTCTATAGCTTCGGTTGAATCAGCTTTAAATTCATTGCAAGAACGACAAGCTAAACAGATATTTTCAAAGGTAGTTTCTCCACCTTTTGAACGGGGTTTAATATGGTCATAGCTCATAGGAATGCCACTATTTGCTTCAGTAGTTAAGCAATAAGAGCAACGTCCTTTATCGCTAGCAGCTACTTGAGTTTTTAAGCTTTCAGGAATGTATTTAGACACAATAGTTTAAGGAATTGGCACATAATGTCCTCGCCAACGGAGTAACACAGCAGCTTGAGCTTTACAAAGCATAAAAAGGTCAGCTTCGTGACGCAGTTTCATTAGTTCCAATTGTTCTGCATCTGCAATATTACCACTAGAATTACGCTCTAGCAGAAAATTGTATCTTTCCATTTCCTCTGCTGTTTTATGACTGCGGACAATTTGCCACAAACTATTGTCATCTAGTTTATCTAAAGCTGCTAGATCAGCTTGGAATTCCTCTGGTACATCATTCCATTCTGGCGGACTACCTACTTGCAAAGCATGAACTATTACTTCTTCAATAGGGCGACGTTGTGCGTGGGCAGTGTTGACTAAACGCTGATAGAGTATTTCTGGAATTTGCAGAGTAATTGTTTCTGTTGCCATTGTTCAATTCCTTACCCATGCCTTGGTTAAGCCGTTTTTATTTTAGCCTCGTTTAGTGCTGCTGTTCGCTGTACTTGCGGTGCAAACTGTTTGATGACACAATGCTCCTGAAGTTTGTCGATATCTTCTGCTAAATAAGTTTTACCAAATCCCCCGCCACCTAATGATTTAATCGGGCGATAGCGGTTTCTCAGCACTACCAATCTCGTACCGCAGTTAGAGCAAAACACTGTGCGATCGCCAAGACTGGGCGGGTTGTGGCAAGCTGGATTAAGGCAGCAAGTCATAACTGTGCATCTATAAGCAAATGTATTTATTATCCCTTAAGCACAGCCCACTCTTTGTAGAAACCGCAAAATTAAGGTTTGTTTCTGTAATAAATCTGAAATTTGGAAACAACTCAAGCTAGTGTATATACTCGTAATCAAAATCTCAACAGACGCGAGTATTATGGACTTCTTAGTTATTTGGGGTGTAACTCAGGCTGCTGGGTTGATTTTTAAACCCATTCTCGAAGACTTAGCCAAAGATGCTGCTAAAGATTGGGCTAAAGATTTATTAAAAGGCATCCCTGGCAATATTTTAGAGAAACTTCAGAAGGAAGATATAGAAATTGCTGCTGGTAAAGCTTTAAAGGAATTTTTACAACTGGTGCAGCAGCAGTTAAAGGTTCGTTGCAAACTGAGTGAAACTGAAATTAAAGAATACACTCAAGACATCAAGAAATTTATCAACGATAAATTAGTTATAGAAATTCTTGGCAAAGCTTTTGATATTAATTGTGAATCTCTAGATGCTAAAAAGCTAGAAGAGAGTTGGAATAGGCTGCAACTAAAACCTCTACCACCTAAGTTTAACTGGCAATCTATTACAGAACAGTATTTTACACAAGTCCAAGAACTGCTTTTAGATTCCGAAGAATTACACCATATTTTAGAATTACAAAAATTATCTAGTATTGAAACAAATATAAATCAAATTGCTGGTGTGGTTCCAGATTTTAATTTAATTAAATTTCAAGAAGGAATCCTCGAACGGTATGGCAATGTTAAATTAGATAGCTTAGATACTAGTGGCTATGCCTATAACGAACTCAAATTGTGGCGGATTTTTACTGCTCAAAATGTCCGGGAAGCTCATCAAGTTTTACCACAAGTTCACGAACTGCCGAAAGAACATCTACGCCGACTGCGAGAAAGCGACCAAGTAGAAGCAGAAATTGAATTAGCAGAATTAGAACGCCACAAACGAGTTTATTTTGAACAGCCGATACTTTGTGTTTTAGATGTTGTTAATAAAAAACAAGATTATAAATCTATCGTGATTTTGGGCGACCCAGGTTCGGGGAAGTCTACTTTGTTACAATTTCTGGCTTTAAATTGGGCGCAGTCACCACTGGATAATGTTATATCTTTGCCGATTCCGTTGCTAATTGAGTTACGCACTTATATGCGGCGACGGGAAGATAAAGAATGCAAGAATTTTATCGAATTTTTTCATCAATGTAGTGGTGCAATTGCTCATCTCAATCAGCTTGAATTAGATAAACAATTAAAAGCTGGTAATGCTTTGGTGATGTTTGATGGTTTAGATGAAGTCTTTTACCAGCGAGAGGATGTAATTACTGATATTCATCGCTTTACTAATGACTATCCTGATGTGCAGGTAATTGTCACTTCTCGGATTATTGGCTATAAACCGCAACCATTACGCGATGCTGAGTTTCGCCACTTTAGATTACAAGATTTAGACTCAAAACAAATTCAGGATTTTATCCACCGTTGGCATGAGTTAACTTTTGCTGATGCAGCAGAAAAAGTGAGAAAACGGGAACAGCTACAAAGAGGAATTGCAGCTTCCAAATCTATTGCAGAACTGGCGGTAAATCCTCTGTTGTTGACGATGATGGCGATTCTTAATGTAAAAGCAAAATTGCCCATAGATAGAAGTAAACTGTATAAAGAGGTTTCTAAATTACTGCTGCATAATTGGGATAATAAACGCCATTTAAAACCAGATGATCAGCTAGAAATTATTTCGCTAAAAGATAAACAAGCAATGTTACGTAAGCTTGCTTATAAAATGCAAACCAGGGAAAAAAGTTTAGCTGGCAACATTATAAATGAAGATGATTTAGAAGAAATATTCAGTACTTATATGCAAAACATAGACATACCATTGTATAAAGCCAGATATGAAGCCTCTAAGTTGAAAGACCAACTACATACTCGCAACTTTATGTTATGTTCACTTGGTGCGGATTATTATGCTTTTGTACATCGGACATTTTTAGAATATTTCTGTGCTTCGGAGTTTGTCTGGCAGTTTGAAAAAACACAAACGCTGACTATTGAGCAACTTAAGAGTGAAGTTTTTGGCAAACATTGGCAAGATGAAAGTTGGCATGAGGTTTTATGTTTGATTGCAGGAAGTCTTGAATCAAACTTCGCAGGAGATATTATTGAACATTTAATTGAAATATTTGATGACTGCCTAAATGAAGGTGGTTCTGAAGAAGAAGTTATTGATATACTTTTTCTCGCATCTGATTGTATTTTGGATGTAAGAAACCGCTCTGCAATAACAGCAACTGATAATAAATTATTTAAGTATCTAAAAAAAGTAGCGGAGTATTATGATTCTTACAGCCCAGAAGAAGTTGCTTATACGTTTACCGACCAAGCTAGCTTAAATAGTACTAAGGTAGTTTCAGTTATTACAACTACGTGGAGTAACCACGCAGAAACATTACCTTGGCTAAAAACTTTAGCTATGTATGGTTTGAATGGAAAGGATGGATATATACCAGCTAGAGCAGTGCGAGAGTTAGCGCGAGGTTGGAAAGATGACCCCGATACTTTACTAATACTCAAATCTCTTGCTAAATCTATTCATAATACAGATAACATATCTGCCTATGCAGCAGTGCAAGAATTAGCACGAGGTTGGAAAAATGACCCAGATACTTTGCCAATGCTCAAATCCCTTGCTCAGTCTAGTGAGGATAAGAGCATACAAACTATGGCAGTGCGAGAGTTAGCGCGAGGTTGGAAAGATGACCCAGATACTTTGCCGATGCTCAAATCCCTTGCTCAGTCTAGTAATAATGAGGTAGTACGAAGTAGAGTAGTGAAAGAATTAGTGCAGGGATGGAAAAATCAACTTAATATTTTATCTTTCGTCTTATCTTTGCTCAAAAAACCTGTTCAACTTGATAATTTTGGCTATATCAAACACGAAGTGATGGAAGAACTGATTAAGAGTTGGCAGACTAGTCCTGAAATTTATGATTTCCTTTATGAGTGTGCTGTTGATGATTCCTTTAATCCGATATTTTGGGATTTCTCAACTGATAGCACTTCTAATAGCAATCAGGTTCCTTCCCGGCAGATAGCACTTGAAGCAATCATTGAACAATATCCTCAGCATGACCAGACTTTACCACTGTTGCGCGACAGAGCAGAGAATGACCCAGATGAAAAAGTGCGGGAGTATGCTCAGAAGAAGTTAAAGCAGTGGGAAGGGTAAATGTAAGCTGAGTATATGCCTAAAAAAATCAGAGAACTCAAAAGCTTGTTGCTGCAAGCAGGGTTTACTTATAAACCTGCAAAGGGTAGCCACAGTAAATGGATGCATCCGCAATTGCCTAAAGCTATCATTATTGCTGGCAAAGATGGTAGCGATGCCAAACCTTATTTAGAAAAGCAAGTCAATGAAGCACTTGAAGAACTAAATAAAATGCAAGAAGACGAGGAGACAGAAGAATGAAATATACAATCATTATTCAATGGTCAGAAGAAGACAATTGTTATGTAGTTTTGCTGCCTGAGTTTACTAATATAATGCAACCTTGCACTCACGGAGAAACTTACGAAGAAGCTCTGAAAAATGCTCAGGAAGTTTTAGAAATGTTGATTGAATCATCTTTGGCTGATGGCGAACCTCTACCGGAGCCTCAGACGCTAGGAAAATCTTTGGAAGTTGCATAGAGTAGTGGTTAATCAGAGGACTGAAAATGTAAATAGAGGCTATGCCTAAGAAAATTTACTATTCACAGTTGAAACCGCAAAAGAAAGGCTTACTATTATCTATGTCACAATTGAGAAACAAACAATAAACCAACCAATGAACAAGCAAAATTGTACAGTGGCAAACTAAATGGTGTTGAGACAAATTCGTGTCATCATATTGTGTTGATAGAGCTTGTAAGTTCACTGTGCTACTTTTAAGCTTAACGCTCTTTGAGTTCAAGCTTCATGCCCTCGATGATATTACAGCGATTTTCAGGTAAACGAACCACACTATTTTTATCTCACGCAAAGACGCAAAGGCAAGGCAGCGCGGTCTTGGGGGTTTCCCCCATGAGCGACTGCCGCGCAAAGCAAGAAAAGAAGAAACAAGACTGTGGTCTAAATACATGAAAACTGCTGTAATTTGGCACACCGATAAATAAAAAGTCACTGGACAGCATCTAATGAGAATTGTTCAAGAGATAGGAAGAACAATCTCAAATTCAGTTCCCTCGGTGGGGTGAGAACGCACAGTTAAAGTGCCGCGATGTTGTTGGATAATGGAATAGCAGACAAATAACCCCAAACCTTGACCGCGACCAACGGGTTTTGTGGTGAAAAACGGTTCAAAAATCCTCTCTTGTAGACCCACAGGAATCGTACTATCTGTATTGGCGATCGCAATTCGTAACCATTCACGATCTATCACTTTGGTACGAATCCGAATTTCTGGCTGTTTCCTGCTTTGGGGATTATCCCGAATCGCATCAATGGCATTGTTAATAATATTTAAAAAGACTTGATTTAACTGACTAGCATAGCAAGTAACTAGAGGTAGATTGCCATATTCTTTAATGACGCGGACTTCGGGTTGATTTTCAGAAGCTAGCAAGCGATGTTGCAAAATTAATAGTGTACTTTCAATACCACTGTGTAAATCTACAGCTTTGATTTCGGCTTCATCCAAGCGAGCAAAATTGCGTAAATTCTGGACAATCTGGCTAATGCGATTGCTGCCTCCCTTCATAGATTGTAAGATTCGATTCACATCCTCAAACAGAAAATCCAGGTCAATTTCCTCACGTTTGGCTTGAATGGCTGGACTAGGTTGGAGACATTCTTGCTGATAAAGCATCAGCAAACTCATCATATCTGCGATATAGTTTTCTGTATGGGTGAGATTACCCTTGATAAAATTAACTGGATTGTTAATTTCGTGAGCAATACCTGCTACCAATTGACCAAGGGATGACATTTTTTCACTGTGTATTAATTGCCCTTGGGTTTGCTGCAATTTTTTCAAGGTTTGCTCTAAATCTTCAGCTTTTTGGTTGAGAGCTTTGGTTTTGTGTTCTACCTCTGCTTTTAGAGTCTGAGAATAGTTTTCGGTTTGTTGATACAGACGGGCATTTTCTACAGAGATGGCGGCTTGGCTAGTTAGGAGTTGGAGAATTTCGATGCGATCGCTGGTAAAAGCGCCTAAAATTAAGTTGTTCTCTAGGTACAAAATACCGATGAGTTTTCCTTGGCGACTAATGGGAGTACATAAAACTGATTTGGGCTGGTGAGTGATAATGTAGCGATCGCTGGCAAATTGCACTGCTGTACTCAAATCTTCAAACACAGCCGTCTCTTGAGTTCTGGCTACTCCATAAATCAAACTTTGGGGAATTTCTGAGTATTGCTCCAGGGAAATTTTTAAGGTTTTTACCAATTGTTGATCTGCTTGAGCTACAACTAACCATTGTTCCTCTTGGCGAAGAACTAAATGACCCATTTGTGCGCCAGCGTTGGCGATGGTAATCTGCATCAAGGTTGCCAACAGTTTCTCTAATTCAATTTCTTGAGAAATGGCTTGTGCAGCTTTCATCACCGCTTGCAAATCTAAATATAAATTTTGGTTGCTAGAGCTTTTAGTTACACCTCTCATCACAGTTGAGGGGATGGTTGTCGCAGATGTGATGGCAAGACTATCCGCTTGGAGAATGGTTGTTAGTAATTGCGGATATTCTTGTTCTAAATGGGCAATTTTCGCCTTTGCACCCCAATGGGCATAGCAGTAGTAGGCTTGTTGTATATAGTCTGCGGCCACCTTCTCTTTGCCCCAACCGAGGTAGAAGTTGGCCGCGAGTTCGCTAGCTAAGGCTTGTTCTTGGATATAGCCGTTTTCTTTTGCCCCCTGAATGGCTTTGTCATAGTAGATCATTGCGTCTACATAACCCAAAATTCTTGCCCGTTCTGCTTCAACTAAATCGTATTTATGTTGATGATTGGTGGGAGCGTGGAACGCCCACTGGCTCATCAATTTCTGGTTTTCTGCAACTTTTTCTAGTGCCGATTGCTGTTCTGGCTCATTGCCATTTGAACAGGTAGCCAAAAGAGCGAGGGAGTAGTAAAAATTATGTTCTGCAAACTGCAAAAAGCCAACCATATTTCCCTGGTATTTTTCGGCTTCTTGAGCATGTATGAGTGCCTGCTGATAGTCCTTAGAGATGAACAGAAGAATTGTCTTTGCCAGATGGAGCAGGAACAGGAGAGTTCCGTTTTGAGTTTCAATAAAAATCGGCAACATTTTGAGTTCGTCGAAACTTTCCCCAACGAGTATTAGGGAATCTTCTGCTGCTCCCATCAAATTCAACACCAGTTGACGACAAATCTGTCCGAAGTAAATTTGATATTCTTGTTTGAATTTTAATAACAGATCGATGTATTTTTGCTGTTGCTGATTTACCTGCTCCAGTGGTTGACCGACGAAGAAAAGATAGTTGCAGTAGGAGGCGGCATTGTAGCAGGCATACTCTACATCACCCGTTTCTAATCCAACCTGAATAGCTTCACATAGGGGAGCGATGGTTTTGTGAGCGGGTTCCCGCCAGTGCCGTACAAACACATCAAAAATGTTAATTGCTTTAGCATGTAATTTCCTGGCGTTGAAGCGCTCCAGCAATTTTAATCCTAATTGTCCAAAGCGATAGCCTCTTTCAATTCCGGTTGGGCTAGCACATAAAACCATACCATAAAAGGTGTAGCCAAATGCCGAAAATGCCGAGTTGCCAAATTGAATCGATAGGTTTACTAGTGTGTAAGCAATTAGTGGTAACAGATCTGGTTTAGCGTTGAGGCTGGGGGTGACCATTGCGATCGCAATTCGCATGGCTGCTAACTTGTGGGGATCGCTCATCTCTGGCAGGTTAATTAAATCCTCGATCGCTAACTCCACTGGTGGTTCTTTAAACAGCGCTTCACCCAAGAACTCCAGCACTTGTAGAGAGGTGTCGATGGCTGCCAGCATTTGATTCTGAGCAATGTAGAAATAAATTCTAATTTCATATATTTTGACCTTTTGCAGCAAATCCTGGGCGTGCTGAAGAACAATTTCTGAAAGCTGTTCTGCTTGCTCGAAATGGGCAGTCAAATACTCAATTTCAGCTGCTTCTGTATGCAGCGCAAGGGTCAGGTCGTAATCATGTTTCCAAGCGTTTTCTGGGAGCGCTGCCAGCCCTGCTGTGAAGTATTTACTTGCCATTTCATAGGCGGTTGCAGCCTTGGCTTTTTGTCCTGCTTGCAGGTTCAGTTGAGCCAGTTCATTGCGTCGATCTGAATCCAATTCTTGCAGCCTGGAGATTTCGTCACCATTTTGTGCATTCAACAATCCGGGAGAAGTTTTTTGAGTCGTCAATCTCAGACCGTAATTCAATTGATTGACAATTTCAAAAATTTTCCCTTCCCGCTCTGCTTCCGGCGTATTTGCCCACAGTAGTTGCCCGATTTTGAAGTGGGTAGACTGTTTTCGCGCTTCTGGAATCAGACCGTAGGCAGCTTGTTGGACGCGATCGTGTAAGAATTTATAAGGAACAGCAATCTCACCACTGCGATCGATGTGGTCTGAGCTATTTGATTGAAAAAACTTGTAGGTTTCGCTAATGGGGAGAATCAGCCCTTCTTGTAACGCCGTCCATAGGCTGGTCGCCGTATCAATAGCTGATTTTTCAAAGACCATTGCTAAGGTATTCAAATCAAATTGGTTGCCAATACAAGCCGCCAGTTTTAAAATCTCCTGTGTCTCCACCGGAAGTTTCTGCAACTGCAATGCCATGAACTCTACCACTCCATCGGTCAATGCCAACTGCCGCACCGAAGCTAGGTCACATTGCCAGTAACTTAGTTCTGGCTGGAACTGAATCCAACCCTCCTCGTGCAGTGCTTTGAGAAACTGCGTTGTAAAAAAGGGATTCCCTTTGGTTTTCTGATATACCAATTGCGTCAGGGGTTGAGCTAGTTCATGGGGACAACTTAAGGTGTCTGCCACCAACTGATTCACCGTTATTTCTACCAAGGGTTCCAGAGTAATTGTATTGACGGTAGCTTGGCTTTGCTGAATCTGCTCCAGCGTCAGTATCAAGGGATGAGTCGGAAAAACTTCATTATCTCGATAGGCACCTAGAATGAGTAAATATCCACAACTGGCTTCACTCATCAATAATTGCAGCAAATTCAGAGAAGCTGAATCTGACCATTGCAAGTCATCTAGAAACATCACCAAGGGATGCTCAGCAGTGGTGAAAACCTGGATAAATTTCTGAAAGAGCAAATTGAAACGATTTTGGTTAGCACTACCAGATAGTTCTGGGACTGGCGGCTGTTGACCGATAATTCGCTCTAGTTCAGGAATCACATCAACGATCGCTTGTCCATTTTCACCCACAGCCGCCAAAATTTTTGCTTTCCACGCTGCCAATTGGACATTACTCTCACTGAGCAGTTGTCCCATCAAATCACGAAAGGCTTGCATAAAGGCGCTGAACGGAATGTTACGCTGTAACTGATCGTACTTGCCTTTGATGAAGTAACCGCGTTGTCTGACAATTGGTTTATGGACTTCATTGATGGCCGCCGTTTTACCAATCCCGGAAAATCCTGCTACTAGCATCATTTCTGAACCCCCATTAGCGACGCGCTCAAAAGCTTTGAGCAAGGTTGCAACTTCTGTTTCTCGCCCATAGAGTTTTTCGGGGATAATAAAGCGATCGCACACATCCCGTTGTCCCAGGACAAAGGTTTCTATTCTACCCGTTGCTTTCCATTGATTGAGACAGCATTCTAAGTCATGCTTCAAACCCAAGGCGCTCTGATACCGATCTTCGGCATTTTTCGCCATCAACTTTAATACCATTTCTGAAACGATGGCGGGAATTTCTGGATTAATGCTGTGTGGAGCGAGTGGGAGCTTAGCTAAATGACAGTGTACTAACTCCATCGGGTCATTGGACTCAAACGGTAATTTTCCAGTCAAAAGTTCGTACAATGTCACCCCTAAAGCATAGAAATCACTGCGGTAATCAATGCCGCGATTCATTCGTCCGGTTTGCTCTGGGGAAATATAGGCAAGGGTTCCTTCCAACACATTGGGATTTTGGATTTTCTGAGTTTCGCGCGGGAGGAGGGAGGCAATGCTGAAGTCAATCAGCTTGACTTGTTGCGATTCTGGATGAATTAGAATGTTGGCGGGTTTGATATCTTTGTGGATGACTCGATGCTGGCAGACATCATGGAGAATATCGGCTATCTGTCGGGCAATTTCTAATATTTCCGGTAAAGACAGGGAATAAATTTGGGTATAACTCCGTAGGGAAATGCCGCCACAGTCTTCCATCACCAAAGCATAGCTGTTACCGTAGGCTTCTAGGCTGTAGGGATGGGTTATGCCAGGAATGTTGAGATTTTTGGTAATTGTATACTGGTTACGAAACTGTAATAATTCGCTAAAGGTGGGGTAGTCTTGCTGTAACAGTTTAACCACCACTGGACGCTGACTTGACTCCTGCACTCCTCGATAAACTCTTGTCTGAGAACCCGCATAGAGTTGCTCAACAATAGTATAACCAGGAAGATGTGGCAATGGATTCGAGTAGGGGATTGCTGCCAGTGTCATAGCGTGAAGGTAAAATGTCTAGAACAAGCTTACAAATTTAATATTTCCCAAGAATTTGGCAGACTAAACATTCCGTAAATTGTTTACATAATTGGTTAGCCACCACTAGGCAAAAATGCTGCGAGATAATGGCTCGTGTAATTGTTGATATATCGCTTTGAAGCCAGTAAGAACTAAGCTGTTACGCAAATAAGATTGCACATCAACTGGTGAGGTTGTCCTAAGTCAATTGTCCAAAGTCCAATTGGTAAACACTTTTGACTAAGGGATTACCAAGAAATAAATTGTCTTGTGGGGTGGGCGTCTCGCCCGCCCCTTTCTACGGGCGGGCGAGACGCCCACCCCACAAGAAAAGTTGTATATTTTTTTATTTGGTAGTCCCTAATGACTAATACTTCGACTTCGCTCAGTACAAGTGACTAATGACGGTCTACACGGAGTTTGTGCAATATGTAGGCGCGTTAGCTTACCATTACTTAGTTTTTTTGTTACTGTCGCTAAATTTTATAAAAACTATAAGGGCATTTATTTAACGTGAATTCGACGACTCATATAGTGTCCGTCTAATTAGCTCAATGAAAAGACCTCTAAGAGGTTTTACTACGCAAAACCGTCCCTCTCCGACTCTCAGAGAAACTTGAACTTTAGTTCAAGCCAGGGACAGGTTCGTCGAATTTACGTTTATTTATATAAGGACTCATATCATGTCCTGACTTTTCACGGTATCTGGAAAACCTCTCTCTAAATCTCTCTCCTTGCAGGAGAGAGACTTTGAATTTTCCTCCTTCCCTTCAAGGGAAGGGGGCTAGGGGGTTAGGTCAATCGTTAGCTTTTCCATATGACGTGAAAAGTCAGATATCATGTCCGCTGGATTGCTTGTTAAACCGCAAGAACCCAACCCCGCCAAAGCTGCGCTTAATCCCCTCAGAGCAGACTCTTAGGGGATTAAGGGGTGGGGTGCAATGACCGTGGAAATCAGAACTAATTAACAGGATATGATATTACGCATAAACGTCGCCTATTGAGACTGGGTGTAGGGGTGTAAGGGTTTTGGTCACCTACACTCTTATACCCCTATATCCGTACACTCCTTGTCTAAATCCTTGATTTTTCGTATTGCTGCGTAAGTCTTATGTATCTGTGTAAGTTCTCAAGTGCGGAAACGTCTTTTACCCTGCTTCTGTAAGGCAAGTTTTTTGCGCTTGGATTTTTCAATCGGCGTTTCAAAGTGACGATGCTTTCTCATATCTTGAAAAATCCCCGCCTTGGAAACTTGTCGCTTAAATCTGCGTAAGGCTGATTCAAGGTGTTCATTTTCACCCACTATTATTTGGGTCATGATCTCTCCTACTTAATTGAATTCATTAATGGCCTAAAAATTCGCTCTCTCTTTGTTTCCGGTTTCAAAACTTAGTAGCGGTTACGTCCACCACCACCACCGTATCCTCCCCGATTGCCACCAGACGAACCTCTGTCTTCTCTGGGCTTGGCTTTGTTAACTTTCAGGTCACGACCCATCCATTCAGCACCATCAAGAGCTTCAATCGCAGCAGTTTCTTCTGCATCTGTTCCCATTTCCACGAAAGCGAAGCCGCGCAGACGACCGGTTTCTCGGTCAGTGGGTAATTGAACCCGCTTGACCGTACCATATTCAGCAAAGACACCTTTAATATCATCTTCCGTAACTTGGTAAGAGAGGTTGCCTACATAAATTGACATTGATTATCTCCAAAATCATAAATGTGTAGAGATTTAAATTTCGGAGAAAAGTCTGTAAATACCAAAAGGGTAAAGTCTGGCAATACTAAAAACAAAAATACTCACCGAATTAACTCTCGTCTACTAGGATGACATAGAAGCCAATTCTCTGCATCCAGTCAAAGGTTAATAGATGATTAAGTGAACTACCTAAAGTGACAGTAGACACCGCTTCCAGGTATCCAGATTTTTGATTTATTCTAGCGCCGATCGCAAAACTTTTCGGTCTACTGAATATACCTTTCGGTACAGTTTTTGTCCTAACTCCTCAAAAATGGGCAAACCGAGAGTCATCATACTCAGAATCAGCAATGCTTTATTGACTAGCCACTTTAAGTATTCGAGGCTAAGATAAAAGTCACAAAAAATACTAAAGATTCATGAAAAATTCTACTGCACGTTCTCAACAAGACCTTAGTCTACCCAAGACAGAAGTAGATCAGTTGCTTCTGGAATGGCAGGAAAATCCAGCGAATTACGTAAGTAATGTATGTATCCATCAGTTGTTTGAATATCAAGTAGAAAAAACACCTGAGCAAATTGCAATCATTTTTGAAGACAAACAAGTTTCTTACCAAGAACTTAACCAGCGAGCTAATCAACTAGCGCACTATCTACAGACCCTGAATACCAAACCTGAGGTTCTAATCGGCATTTGCCTGGAGCGATCGCTGGAAATGATCGTTGGATTATTAGCCATTCTCAAAGCAGGCGGAGCTTATGTCCCCCTAGATCCAGCCTATCCTTCAGAGCGTCTAGCCTTGATGTTAGAGGACTCACAGTTACCAATACTACTAACCCAACAACATCTACTTTCAAAGCTTCCAGAGCATCAAGCCCATGTGGTTTGTCTAGATAGGGAACAAGAAGCAATTACTCAACAAAGCCAGGAGAATCTAACCAGCCTAGTAACAGATGAAAACCTGTCCTATGTGATTTACACCTCCGGTTCCACCGGTAAACCCAAGGGAGTAGCTATCGAACATCACAGCACAGTGGCTCTGTTGCATTGGGCAAAAGAAGTTTTTACAACCGAGGATCTAGCTGGAGTTTTGGCCGCAACATCTATTTGCTTCGATCTATCAGTTTTCGAGATATTTGTTCCCCTCAGTTGGGGTGGTAAGGTGATTTTGGCCGAAAATGCCTTGTATTTGCCTAACTTAACTGCTGCTCAACAAGTCACTCTCATCAATACAGTACCATCTGCGATCGCAGAGTTACTAAGAATTAATGGTATACCCACTTCTGTACGCACTGTTAATTTAGCCGGTGAACCCCTCAAAAATCGTTTGGTGCAGCAGATCTATGAGTTGGACAATATTCAAAAAGTCTTCAATCTATACGGCCCTACGGAAGATACGACCTATTCCACATTTGCCCTGGTGAACAAAGGTGACAGCATCGTGACAATTGGTCGCCCGATCGCCAAGACTAGCTGTCTTGTGTTGGACGAACACATGCAGCCAGTACCCACAGGTGTCTCTGGGGAACTATACATTGGTGGTGAGGGACTAGCCAGAGGGTATCTTAACCGTCCAGAACTGACAGATCAGCGATTCATCCTTAACCCTTTTGAGGAGTCAGGAGGCAGGAGGCAGAAGGCAGGAGGGAGTAAATTATATAAAACTGGGGATTTAGTTCGCTACTTACCAGATGGCAACATTGAGTATATTGGGCGCATTGACCAACAAGTAAAGATTCGCGGCTTCCGTATTGAGCTAGGAGAAATCGAAACTGCGCTGTGGCAACATCCTCAAGTGCAAGAAGCTGTGGTGATTGCTAGAGAATTTTCCCCTGGCGATCGACGGTTAGTAGCTTACGTAGTTCCCAAGCCGGAAGCAGCAGACACAAATGAAATATTAAGGGACGGAGTTTACAGCCAAGACTCTACAGATAGAGATCCAACACTCAAGATTAGTGCCAACAATCCTACACCGGTGAAAGTGCTACAACGCACATTTGTTAGTAATTTACGCCATTTTCTCAAACAGAAATTGCCTGACCACATGATCCCTTCTCGGTTTGTGCAATTGAGTGCTTTACCCTTAACTGCTAACGGAAAAGTCGATCGCAAGGCACTCCCAGCACTCACTCAAACTTTGAATGCAAGTGAGAAGTTTATTGCTCCTCGCACCTTTATGGAGGAACGAGTCGCAGAAATTTGGTCTACAGTATTGGGTCTAAAAAACATTGGTGTTTATGACAATTTCTTAGCATTGGGAGGACATTCGTTACTAGCTTTTCAGATCCTCTGCCGCATCCGCGATATCTTTCAAGTTGAGTTGCCAATGCGGCATTTCTTTGAAGCGGCCACCATCGCTCAAATGACACAAAGCATTATACAAGCACAACAGGAAGACAAAGGATGCTCTGTTGTGCCAATACAATCCATTGGGCGCGATGCCTGCGGTGGGTGTAGCCATCCGGATTTACCGCTTTCCTTTGGGCAAGAACGGTTGTGGTTTCTTGACCAGTTAGTGCCCAACCATGCTTTTTACAATGTTCCGGAAGTCTATCGCCTCAAAGGTGTACTCAACACCACAATAGTAGAACAGAGCTTGAATGAAATTATTAACCGTCATGAAGTTCTGCGAACTACTTATTCCAGCGTCAACGGAAAACCTATACAGGTCATCCACTCAACTTTTCCCATCAAACTCTTAGTAGTGAACCTCCAAGGGCTGTCTCCAGATGACCAAGAATCTCAAGTCCGCCAGATCATGCTTGAAGAAGCTCAACGTCCTTTCGATTTAGTTCAAGGACCATTGCTGCGAACAACATTGCTGCAATTGAGTTCAGAGGAACATATATTCCTCCTCAACCTGCACCATATTCTTTGTGATGATTGGTCTTTAAGTGTTTTGTTCGAGGAACTGTCAGTCCTCTATGAAGCTTTTTCCACTGGCAACCCCTCTCCCCTTCCTGACTTAGCTATTCAGTATGCGGACTTTGCAGCTTGGCAACGGCAGTGGCTACAAGGTGAAATTTTAGATAATAAGCTTGGCTATTGGCAGGAAAATTTGAGTGGCAATCTACCTATATTAGAATTGCCCAGCGATTATCCACGACCATTGGAGCCAACATATCAGGGAACCCGCCAATCAATCGTTATACCCAAATCCCTAACCGATGCTCTCAATGCTCTCTCGCGCCAAGAAGGTACTACCTTGTTTATGACTTTGTTGGCAGCGTTTCAGACACTCCTATTTCGCTACACAGGGCAAGAAGACATTTTAGTAGGTGCTCCTATTAGCAACCGCCACCGTTCTGAGTTAGAAGGGCTAATTGGTTTTTTGCTCAATACTTTGGTATTACGAACCAACTTGTCTGGCTCCCCAAGTTTCCGGCAGTTGTTAGGCCGAGTCCGGGAAGTAGCTTTATCGGGTTATATGTACCAAGACTTACCGTTTGAGAAGCTAGTTGATGCCCTACAGATCAAACGGGACTTGAACCAAAATCCACTGATTTCAGTGATGTTTCATCTTCAAAATACCCCAATGCCTAAGTTGAGCGTTCCCGGATTGGCAATCAACCGTCTGGCAATTGACAACGGGACATCCAAGTTCGATCTATACCTCGAACTGCGCGAGACAACAGCAGGAATATCGGGCAACTTGGAATATAGTACTGACCTATTTAAAGCTGAGACGATCGCTGTAATGGTAGAACATTTTTCTGCTCTATTACAGAGTATTGTCTCTAATCCAGACCAGACAATTTCCAACTTACCCCTATTAACAGTCCCTGACGATGGCCAAATCTTGGGCGATGGAAAAACTAAGGGGATATACAACAGCAATGTAGATTTTCGCCGTCTACCAGAGCCTGAAATCGATAGAAGCGCATTTGTCGCACCTCGTACCCCGATTGAGCAACAAATGGCTGAAATTTGGAGCCGAGTTCTGGCGATCGCAGAAGTTGGGATTCATGATAATTTCTTTGAGCTTGGTGGTAATTCCCTACTCGCATCTCAGTTGATTTTTGTTGTGAGAGAAACCTTTCAAGTAGATTTACCCTTAAAAAGCCTATTTGAGAAATCCACTATAGAAGCCTTGGCTCAGGTGATAGAGATAGTGCGTCGAGATGGCGTTTCTTCTTTAACCAGTGCGATCGATCTCAAATCTGAGGTAGTACTCGATGTAGCGATCGATGCCCAAGGAAGGTCTGTTGCTCAGGTTAATGAACTGCGTCATATTTTTCTCACAGGAGCTACAGGCTTTTTGGGAGCTTTTTTACTTGATGAACTGCTACATCAAACTCAAGCAAAAATATACTGCCTGGTGCGCTCCCCGAACGAGCATGAAGGCTTGAAAAAGATTCAACAAAACCTAGAAAAATATTCCCTTCATCACCCAAATTTTAGCTCTCATGTGATTCCGATTCCGGGAGACTTAGAACAGCCATATTTGGGTCTTTCTAGTGAACAATTTGAAAAGCTGGCTCTGCAAATTGATGCTATTTATCATAGTGCTGCCCAAGTCAATTTTGCTAAACCATACTCTGTAATCAAGGAATCCAATGTTCTCGGAACTCAAGAAGTTCTCAGATTAGCTTGTCTGGGCAAAATTAAACCAATGCATTACATTTCTACCATTGCTGTTTTTGGTGCAATCAACCATTTTACAGGACAAAAAGTAGTTTATGAAGATGACGATATCGAGCTTTGTAAAGACTATGTTGCTCTAGATCTTGGCTATGCTCAAACTAAATGGGTAGCCGAAAATCTTGTATGGATTGCCAAGTCTAGGGGAATACCTGTTAGCGTCTTCAGAACAGGATTTCTCATGGGACATAGCGGTACAGGCATTGCTCATACAGCAGATGCTTTTGTGCCTAGAATTATTAAAGGATGCATACAGCTTGGTAGTTTTCCGGAACTCATAGATCAAAAAGAAGAATTGATTCCTGTAGATTACGCCAGCAAAGCAATTGTCCATTTATCCAAAAAGCAAGAATCTCTAGGAAAAGCTTTCCATATAGTACCCCCACCAGACGAAAATATTGGAATCATCGAGCTTTTTGAGTTTATTTGTTCTTATGGTTACCAACTCAAGAAGTTACCATATACTCAGTGGAAAAATGAGCTAATTGCAAATTTCAGGGACTCTCAGGAAAATGTTTTACATCCGCTTTTACCAATGATGTCTGAAAAAGTCTATCAAAATTCTTTGACAATCATGGAGTTGTATCAAAATACAGTTGATTATGACTATCAGAATACTCTCAATGGATTGGCAGATTCTGAAATTGTTTGTCCACCAATGGATGCTAAGCTGCTGGATAAATACTTCTCATATTTCATTAGCAGTGGTTTCTTAAATTCACCACCTTCAAGACAGAGTTAACGGTTCACGCTATGGTTTTGAGCTTAATATTCTTCGATCTAACTCACTCCAAGGAGTAAAGGTTAATCAAAACTAAACCTACGTCTGGTTCTTGAGAAATTACAGTAATTTGCACTTGAATAGATTACTGTAGGGTAGCACAGCTGTGCTACCCTACAATATTTTAATTTTTCAAGGGTATATTCAATTCAGTTTCAAACTGCTGTAATACTCATTAATGAGCTTCTAAGTAGAAGGACTCAATTAAACTAAAGTTCGTAGTTGGGCTTGAGCCATTAAAACGTCTGTTAAGAGCGATAAATCGCTTACTACGAACAAAGCTCCTATCTTACATTTAATTATGTCTACCTACTTACAAGTTTTTTGGGTAGGATAGCATAGCTTTACTATTATTCAATTGCTATGGGAATATCTACTTATTATACTGGTTTAAGATTTTGTGTTGGCTATTCTCACACATCTATATAATAAGAAAACATCTGCTATGAGCGATAGCGATATTTGGAAACGTATATATACATACAGACACCAAATCCTAAAACAAAATAAAGAAACTTGTTTTTTGTCGAGCAAAATAATAAGATACTAATAGTGATTGGATATACAGAAATTTCACTTTTATCGTTATCTAACCTATGTTTGAGTGCATTTGAGTACAGCTTAATAAATCGCAAAATATTTGGAATAAATCTTTGCAAAGTCTTACAGGTAAAGTTTCTTGTAGCGAGTACAGAAATTCTTAAACCCTGCCCTAAAAATACCAGTACCCCCATCATTAAATACTAGTACCCCTACCCCAAAAGAAATTTTTAATTTATTTTAGGTGGGGGTTTTGGCGTTTGAGTACAACCTTAATAAATCCAATAAATCCAATCAACATTGGGTTAACTATCGAGTTGGAAGTGGCCTGATATAAGCATAAAAATAGCACATGGCTCTTATAACCAGATAGACAGTAGCGATGCAACAGTCCTTAGACAAAATTACGAATCCTCAAACTCTGAAAATACAGGATTCAAAACAGAAATCCTTGCTCAAGACATTACTCTCTGGAGTTTTTTTTGAGCCATTATTGAGTGATTTTCGCATTATCTTTGAGCGCGATCCAGCAGCACGCAATTGGCTAGAAGTTGTGTTTTGCTATCCTGGATTGCACGCATTGTGTTTGCATCGTGTTGCTCACTGGTTACATTGTCGAGGAGTGGGTTTTATTCCCCGCTTAATTTCTCACTTGGGACGATTTTTAACCGGAATTGAAATTCACCCAGGTGCAGAGATTGGGAAGGGTGTATTTATCGACCACGGAATGGGGGTTGTGATTGGCGAAACTGCGATCGTGGGAGACTATACGCTGATTTATCAAGGCGTCACCCTTGGCGGAACTGGTAAAGAAAGCGGTAAGCGTCATCCCACAGTCGGTAAAAATGTTGTGGTGGGTGCGGGTGCGAAGGTTTTGGGTAATCTGCAAATTGGCGATCGCGTTCGCATTGGCGCGGGTTCCATTGTTTTGCGGAATGTCCCCAACGATTGTACTGTGGTGGGTGTTCCTGGTCGAATTATTTCTCGTAATCAAAGCGCCAGCCTTTCTCCTTTAGAACATGGAAAGCTACCCGATGTAGAAGCAACCGTGATTCGTTCTTTACTCACGCGCATCGAACAACTCGAAAAACAACTGCAAGCTTTAGAAGTCAGCACTCAGGAATCAAGAGTCAGGACTAAGTAGTTATTGGTCATTAGTCATTGGTCATTAGTCATTCGTCATTAGTCATTAGTCATTGGTCATTTACTTTACACAAAGGACAACTGACAACGGACAACTGACAAATAACAAATGACAAAAGACAAAGGACAACTGACAAATAACAAATGACAAAGGACAAACTACAAATGACAAATGATACTTTAGGCGAACAAGTTTTGCAGATTCCTTTGAGCGATCGCTGGCGAATCTATCACCGTTTGCAAGAATTAAAAATAAAGAGTTCCTGTCTTCCCGATGGTTCTTTACGGGTGCAAGTCAACAATTTGCTAGAAGCAATTCTAATTCGGAGTACAGTTATGCAATTTCTCGCTTCTCGTCATGAATTAATCGAATGGCTAGAGCGTTGCTGGCAATCTAATGGTGAATTTTAAGTCATAAATATTGTTGAAAAACCTAATCTAAACAATATTAATCTTGAATTCATCACACAAGCATAGCTCTTTGCTCCGATGCATAAATATTGAAGAGATTTAGAAGTTGAAGTTACTGTCTCCTAGCAAATTCTATTGCAAACTGAGAAGAATTCCTACAGCATGGCGGAATTCAGAAGTTAGGAGTTAGGAATTAAGAGTTAGGAGTTAGGAGTTTGGAGTTAAGAGTTATTCTCCCTCATCTCCCTCATCTCCCTCATCTCCCCCATCTCCCCATGCCCAAGATAGGAATTTTTAATTCTTTTCCAACTGAAGAAATTGAAAGTTCAACTATGCTAACTCGTAACAGAGATATTCAACTCATCAAATTTTTGCACCATGAACTTGAACTTTCAAATGCGGATATTGCTGTAGCGCTACGACATCGTGAATTGCAAAATGGCCCATTACCGATGCTTCTCTGGCAGTATGGTTTAGTTAACTTAGACCAGTTAGAACGGATTTTTGACTGGTTAGCAGAACAAAGTTAGCTAATTTGTAGCTAAGAATTCAGAATTCAGAATTCAGAATCCAAAATTATTAATTTCTAAGGCTTGCATACCCTTAAGTTCTTAATTTCAAGAAAGTCAAGCTGCTCACCACCATTGATTTTACCGCAATTCTGACTTCTGAATTCTTGCATTTGTACCGAGATTAAACTACACACCGATACTATACAAAATCTGAGGTTCCTGAGATGATTACTACATTAATCGCTGGATTATGTCTTTTAATTTTTTCCGGACTTGCTAATAGTTATATTAGTTATTTGCTACTCGAACAAATTACAATTGACCTCGGTAAAAAAGATTAGTAAATTATACCAATTTTTGGTTCCTTGTCATACAGATGTGATGTTGGTAAATGAGCAATAATTTAGGATCATGTATCCTGTTTATGTATTGTGATATTTTTAGCATTTACCATCACTGTGAATAGTAGAGAGAAAGGATATTGAGAATACTTCCAAGAGAGGGATATTTGCAATGAATCAAATCATAATTAATGACACTACATTGCGTGATGGCGAACAAGCGGCGGGTGTTGCTTTCAATTTAAAAGAAAAAGTAGCGATCGCTAAGTTTCTCGATGCCATTGGTATTCCCGAATTAGAAGTTGGGATACCAGCAATGGGTGGTGAAGAAACACAGGCGATCGCGGCAATTTCTGACTTGGGTTTGCAAGCAAAACTCTTGGGGTGGAACCGCGCTGTCATCTCAGATATTAAGGCTTCCATCGCCTGCGGTCTCAACCGAGTGCATATCGCCATCCCCGTCTCTGGTATTCAAATTGCCACTAAATTTCATGGTCAGTGGCGGGTAAGTCTACAAAAACTCAAGGACTCCATCAGCTTCGCAGTCGATCGCGGTCTTTGGGTAGCAGTCGGCGGAGAAGATTCTTCTAGAGCTGATGAAAGCTTCCTTTTAGATGTAGCACTTTGGGCCCAAGAATGGGGTGCGTCCCGCTTCCGCTTCTGCGACACCGTGGGAGTTCTTGACCCCTTTAGCACCTACACAAAAGTCAAGCATCTGGTTTCGGCTTTGACGATTCCCCTGGAAATCCACACCCACAATGATTTTGGCCTAGCAACCGCCAACGCCCTTGCTGGGATCAAAGCTGGAGCAACATCTGTGAATACCACAGTCAACGGCTTGGGTGAAAGGGCGGGAAATGCAGCTCTAGAAGAAGTTGTCATGGCTATCAAACGCATCTACGGCGTTAATTTGGGAATTGACACATCTCATTTACTGGGACTGTCTCAACTAGTTGCTTCTGCATCAGGCGCCCAAGTACCACCTTGGAAAGCGATCGTTGGTGAAAATACCTTCGCTCACGAATCTGGAATTCATGCCCACGGCGTCCTGCAAAACCCCCTTACCTACGAACCATTTGCTCCCGAAGAAGTGGGTTGCGAACGCCGCTTAGTAGTAGGTAAACATTCTGGAAGACATTCAGTTTCCAACTTACTAGAACAGCATGGAATTTTCTTGAACTCACAAGAAACCCAGTCAGTTTTAGACGCAGTGCGCCATCAGTCAGTCAAGAAAAAACGTAGCCTCACCACAGAAGAAGTCTTAAATTTGGCCAGAGAACAGAGGTATTCTCATGCAACGCGATGAATTAGAGCTAGACTTACCACCTGCTTTTGAGATTGGTGAAAAAGTCAGACTTCGCAAACTAATTAAAAACGATGGTACCTTTCCTGGTAAAGAAATCGGCCAAGTTTTAGCTAAGAAAGGAGATATTGGCTACATAGCAAGTATAGGCACATATTTGCAGAGTTCCTATATATATGCTGTGCATTTCATAGAAACAGGGATTGTCGTCGGCTGTAAGAAAAAAGAACTAGAATCTGTTGAGGAGTCTCATGAAAGTAATGTTACGCGTGAATGATGCCGGCACTTTAGTAGTCTACGTTGCTAAAAAAGATCTGGAAGAAGAAGTAGTCAAACAAACTGATGGCAATGATGGTAAGATTTTGACCTTAGCAAATGGCTGGGAATTAGAATTTCGTGACTTACCAGATATAGCCAATTTACCGCAAACTGTGGAAGCAAAACGCCTTGCGTAAAAAAAGTTAGGAGTTAGGAGTTAAGAGTTAATAGTTAAGAAATAGGAGTTATCAATTATAATGTGTGAGTGAATTAATGTTCATAACTCATAATTTATTATTCCTAATTCCCAACTCCTAACTCCTAACTCATAACTCCTAACTTTCAACTCCTAACTTTTCATTTTTAACTACTCACTCTCAACTCATAACTCCTAACTTTCAACTCCTAGCTCTTCATTTTTAATCAATCATGGGTAGAAAGTATTTTACGTTATCAGAATTGACCCTTGAAGGACAGTTTTTAGGTTTTGTTGGTGCAGAACCCAAAAAATATAAATATTTGCAACTGGCAGTTTCAGATGGAACTATGGAAATCAAATTGCCAAAAGAGTTGCGCCGTTCTCTGAGTTTGTTGTTAGTTCCTGGTGAAGAAATTCGCGTTTTTGCTTATAGTGAGTTAGACTCGCACACAGGTGAAATTAAAATCAAAGCCTGTCAAGTCACGCCAATTGGTACTTGTCCAATTCAAAATTTGCCACTCCTACCCAAAGCCAAAATTATGGTGTGTCAAAAGTCGGGTTGCCTCAAGCGTGGCGGTAAAGGCTTATTATCAGAATTAGAAAAAACTTTGTGCGATCGCGGTTTATTAGACAAAGTTACCATCGAACATACTAGTTGCCAAAAATGTTGCAGCAGCGCCCCCAATTGTGTTTTACAGCTTGGTAAAAAGAAATACAAGAACATTCATCCAGAAGCGATCGCATCTTTGTTAGAGAGTCATTTAACCGAAAATTAATAGCTTTTTCTAGCTATTATTCAAATAATACGCAACTTTTTAGGGGTAAGATTTTTATCCCTATTTGTCGTTGGTATTGTTTTTTTGCTTCCTTGTCAAACTACATTAAGATAAAAATAACTCTGCATTCTTGTAGTTGTTATGAGCTTTACCACTGCTAAACGCTTTACTATAGCTGAATATCACCGTCTGGCAGAACTCGGCTTCTTTAAAGAGAATGACCGAGTTGAGCTAATTAAGGGTGAAATATTACAGATGGCAGCAAAAGGCACACCACACTCTGTTTGCAGCACCCGCTTATATCGGGAGTTATTCAAGCTGGTTGTAGAACAGGCGATTCTTCGAGGACAAGAACCAATTATTATAGGTGATGACAGCGAACCAGAACCCGATCTAGTCATTGTGCGAAATCGTCCTGATGAGTATTTAGAAGCTCATCCTAGCCCATCTGATGTATTGCTAGTCATTGAAATTTCTAATTCAACTTTGAAATACGAGCGAGATGTAAAATTATCTCTTTATGCCGAAGCTGGTATTTCCGACTATTGGATATTTAATTTAGTAGATAATTATCTTGAATGTTATAGCGAACCTTATCAAGATTTACAAGGTAAATTTGGTTATCGTCGCAAGTATATTTATCTGCCAAATGAATCAGTTAATCTGCCATCTTTTCCCGATCTAGTTCTAGATTTATCTAAAGTGTTTCCAGGTTGATAGCTAAGAGCGATCGCTCAACGTCTTTCTATCTGCCATGTTTACATGGCATAATGTTATATATAAGTAAAGTAATAAAATTTTGTTGCTATTTGATGCTGATACTGGTAACCTTCTTGAAGGTGAAGTCAGCAAATAGTTTTTTACAGATTTTCCCTATAAATCGTCATGCTAGACTACAACACACCTGAGTATCTTCCTTCCTCAGAAGAGTTACCTTGCTCCGACGATACACCTGTGGACAATGAACTACAAAACCTGATTCCCAACTTATTAAAAGCAATCTTAGCTTTAATTTGGCAAAACCGATGGGACTGGTTTTTTGGGGTTGATATGGGTATCTATGACCGCACAGGTCAAATTCGGCGAACTCCGATAATTCCCGATGGCTTTCTAAGCATAGGAGTACCGCGCCGCAAGAACGATCCCAAGGGACGCTTAAGCTATGTTTTATTAGAAGAAAATAACGTTTCTCCTATATTGGTGTTGGAAGTTGTTTCTCAAACCTATGGGGGAGAATACGACAAAAAAATGGTTGCTTATACCCAATTAGGTGTATTGTATTATGTCACATACAACCCTGATTATTATCAGCGTGACAAACACGAACCTTTTGAAGTTTATCGATTAGAAAATGGCGAATATATTCGCCAGCCTAGCGAACCAACATGGATGCCGGAAATACGCTTGGCAATTGGTAGAGGTCAAGGTGTCCATGAAGGATGGCAGCGCGAGTGGCTATACTGGTTTGATGAACAAGGTAATAGATTTCCAACTCCAGAAGAACTTGCAGAACAAGCAATGATTCGTGCCCAGCAGGAAAGTATTCGTGCCCAACAGGAACGACAGCAGCGAGAATTAGCAGAACAACTTTTACAGCGTTATCGGGAACGCTTTGGTGAATTGCCTGAGTAATTTTATTTGAGGTAAAAAGAGCATTTTGATTCGGACTTTTTCTTTAACTTACTTTTCAAATCAATCCTTCCATTGCATGTTGTAAATCATTCGTCACATCAGCAACAGCTTGTCTAGCACCCAAACGATTCTCTTTATATGCTGGGTAACGTTCAGAAATAGATATAGGTTCACCCACAGTTATTTTTACTTTTTCCCTTCCTAATTCTGGACGCGAGACAGCTTTATTACCTTGAATCTTAGCAATCATTTTCCATAAAATTAGAGTTGTTTCTGCAAACCTTTCTACTGTTGGTTTTTCTTTAATATAATTACCAGAAACCGCCACAAAACTTTCAACTAAACGCATGTGCCACATTCGTGCATTCGCTTCTTCGGCAACGCGATCGCCTAAAGATTTTTCCACAGCAGATACTCCTTTAACATCCTTAAATTCTTCTCTAAAGATATAATTCCACCCTGCTTGTTCTACTCGCCGACAACGGTCAGTTAAAGAACCTTTAGACTGCAAATCAAAATACTGTTCTGATATTAACAGTGCTGCATTCAACAAAGCTTGTAACCGAACTGCTAATGCTTGATTTCTATCTGGAATTTGTCCAGCGACAACCTTGGCATCTGGCAGTTTTTGATGATAGAAACGCGTGTAAAATACTTCCATCAGCGAAAGCAAATGTTCTGCCAAAGTTAATAATCGGGGATAAAGCGTTTCTATAGAAGCAACATTACCTGGTTGGGGTGGATTCACAGGTAAACCACTAGCTGCTTCTAATTCACTTAAAAGATTAGCGATCGCATCCCAAGGAGCATCAACGTAACTATATTTAATCCCAACTGGTAAAATGAAAACCTGTTCGTCGCGTCCAGCTTTTTGCAAATCCTCAGCGCACCAAAAGCCTAACTGGCCAATACCAGGTTCTAAGGGGCTAATAATCTCTGATAATCCATTGGTAGCACCTTCTGGCGACGCAGCCATTGGAAATTTTCCATTAGCAAACAAATCACGCGCCGAACGTAACCCCGTCCAGTCAGCCTTACCCCGCTGAATCGGAGTACCACCCAACTGAGACATCACCCAGCCAATATGAGAACCAGCCCATAGAGGAATACCGCGATCGTAGATAAAATGAGCGTGAATTGGAAGTTGTAGCATTGTGCCTTGCGATCGTGCTACCTTTGGCACGAGTTGAGACAGCAAGTAGCCCAAACCAAAGGGATCGTCGGTTTTCGGATGGCGAAAAGCCAGCAGAAAACGGATCTTACCCTCCTGAAACTGGCGATAGAGATCTACCAGAACTTCTACGTTGTCTGCTTCAATTTTGGTAATAGGTGTTTGCCATTTGATGAAACTTGGTAACAACAGATGGACAACTCGTAGAAACAACGGGTTGAATGCTGGAGGAATAAATTCTAAAGGTGGCTGTGCTTGATAAATTACATTAGACAAGGTTGTTTTCTCCTGAAGGGACTGGGGACTGGGGACTGGGGAGATGAGGGAGATGAGGGAGATGAGGGGACAAGGAAAATAACTCCTAACTCTTAACTCCTAACTCCCAACTTCTAATGCCCAATCCCCAGTCCCTTTGTACTTTATCCTTGATAATTCATACTTTAGTTGACATAGAAATTAGTGATTTTGGAAAGGTAATAAACGATGCGACTATCACAAATGTTATTCGTTACACTGCGGGACGATCCAGCAGATGCTGAGATTCCCAGCCATAAATTATTACTGCGTGCAGGTTACATTCGTCGCATCGGTAGCGGTGTCTACGCTTATCTCCCGTTAATGTGGCGGGTATTGCAAAAGGTTTCCCAAATTGTGCGCGAAGAAATGAACGCTACAGGCGCACAAGAATGTCTTTTACCGCAATTACAACCCGCTGATTTATGGAAGGAATCGGGACGTTGGGATACTTACACCAAAGCTGAGGGGATCATGTTTTCCCTAATTGACCGCCGCGATCAACAATTAGGATTAGGCCCAACTCATGAAGAAGTAATCACAGCGATCGCTCGTGATATGATTCGTTCCTACCGCCAATTACCTCTGCATCTCTACCAAATTCAAACCAAATTCCGCGATGAAATTCGTCCCCGCTTTGGTTTAATGCGCGGACGCGAATTTATCATGAAAGACGGCTACTCCTTCCACGTCGATGAAGCTAGCCTCAAAAAAACTTACGACGATATGTATCAAGCCTACAGCAATATGCTCCGGCGTTCTGGTTTAGCTTTTCGGGCAGTGGAAGCTGATTCTGGTGCAATTGGTGGTTCTGGTTCCACAGAATTTATGGTGTTGGCGGAAGCTGGCGAAGACGAAGTTCTCTACACTGAGGATGGTAAATACGCCGCTAACGTAGAAAAGGCTGTTTCTTTACCAGCCGATATCGAACCCTCACGGTTTACAACCTACGAAAAACGCGATACACCTGGAACAGAGACGATTGAAACAGTCTGTCAATTCCTCAAATGTTCTCCCACCCAAGTGGTGAAAAACGTCCTTTACCAAACAGTTTATAACAATGGTATGACGGTGTTGGTTTTGGTGAGCATCCGAGGTGACCAAGAAGTTAACGAAGTCAAGTTGCAAAATGAATTGACCAAATTAGCTTCTAACTATGGCGCTCAAACTATTCTCAATTTGAGCGTACCAAATTCCGAAGCACAGCAAACATGGACAGCAAAATCTCTGCCTTTAGGCTACATTGCCCCAGACATCGCAGATGAGTATATTACCGCCAATAAACAGATCCATCCCAAGTTTTTGCGTTTGGTGGATCGAACAGCCGTTGATTTAAAAAACTTTGTCACTGGCGCGAATGAAACTGGCTATCACGTAGTTGGTGCTAACTGGAACGAGCAATTTAAATTACCGGAATTGGTAGTAGATGTGCGGAAAGCAAGACCAGGCGATCGCGCCATCCACAACCCAGAACAACTCCTACAAAGCGCCAGGGGAATTGAGGCAGGTCACATCTTTCAATTAGGCACTAAATATTCCCAAGCGATGGGAGCAACTTATACCAATGAACAGGGTGAAGAAAAGCCACTAGTCATGGGTTGTTTTGGTGTAGGGGTCTCGCGTTTAGCACAAGCTGCTGTAGAGCAATCTTACGACAAAGACGGGATTATTTGGCCAGTAGCCATCGCACCTTATCACGCGATCGTCACAATTCCTAACATTAATGATGCTCAACAAGTCGAAATCGCTCAAAAACTTTACACACAACTCAATCAAGCGGGAATTGAAACCTTACTCGATGACCGCGATGAACGAGCTGGAGTGAAATTCAAAGATGCAGACTTGATAGGCATACCATACAGAATTGTAACCGGACGAGCGATCGCCAACGGCAAAGTCGAAGTTGTAGAAAGAGCAACCCGTAAATCCCAAGAAATCGCCATTGATGAAGTGACAACCACACTCAAACAGTGGGTTGAAGAGGCAATAGGTATGGGGCATAGGGCATAGGGCAAGGGGCAAAGGGGAAGGGGGAAAGGAAAGATCTCTCTTTTCCCTTTAACCTTTACCCTTTTCCCTTAGCGAAGCCATCTCCCTACTCCCCAGTCCCCAAAATTTAAACAATTCGACAGTGACGGACTAGAAGTGCAAATTCTAAAATTGAATTAGGGACTTGCAGGATTAAAAAATAATCGGATTTCGAGGCAGGAAGCCTCCTCTAAATTGTGGGAAACTCTCCACATGTAAGTATCGTCTTTAACCAGGCTGCTCCTCACATAACTACCATCTCAGCCCTCAGTCAGGAAGGTTTTGAACATGAAAGACCAACAAGGATCTAATCGCATTTCTTCAGGCGTAATTGCAGCTCTGGCAGCAGCAGTTGTAGCGGTAGGTGGCGGTGTGGCTTGGTTAACTTCACAATCTAATAATACCCCTACACCGTCAAAACCCTCTCAAGGTAGTGACCAGCCAGCACAGCCATCAACTAGGCAGCCAGGTAATGAGCAAACTGCTAACGTTTATTGGCTTAGACCAAAGGATAAAAATTTTGCTTTGGTTCCCAAGCCAGTGAGAGTAGCTGCTGTACGACCCAACCAAGCTTTAGAAGCAGCTTTTGAAAGCTTGTTAGCAGGGCCAACAGAAGGAACAGATTCTACAACTATCCCCAACGGAACCAAATTATTAGGGCTGAAACAGGACAATGATGAAGTTCGCGTTAATTTATCTGAAGAATTTACCAGCGGTGGCGGTAGTGCCTCAATGATAGGTCGCGTGGGGCAAGTTGTTTACACTGCGACAACATTAAATCCAAAAGCCAAAGTGTACATTGACGTGAACGGTAAACCTTTGGATGTTTTGGGCGGTGAGGGTATAGAGTTACAACAACCACTAACTCGTGATAGCTTCGAGAAAAACTATCCACTTTAGTCATTGGTCATTGGTCATTGGTCATTAGTCATTTACTTTACACAAAGGACAAAAGACAAATGACAAATGACTTACCGTTTGCTATTCAAGACACGAAAATTACGGGCTTGCTGTTCTAACCTTGTGGCGAGGCGATCGCAAACCCGATTACACAACTCAAAAATCATTTGGTCTTCGACCCTGTAATAGGCGCAAGTTCCTTCACTGCGGCGGCTAAGGATTCCTGCTTGCCACATTATCTTCAGGTGCTTTGACACATTTGCCTGAGAAGTCTGTGTTGCCTCTACCAACTCTTGCACGCATTTTTCTTCATCCCGTAGTAAGTGTAGCAGCCGTAGGCGCATTGGCTCACTCAACAGGCCGAAGTATTCAGCTACTTGTTGCACCACTTCTGGTGGTAAAGGCAACGTTTGTTTCATCAGGATTAACCCGCAAGGATTGAAAGTTTTAACGATAACTCACTTCATAATATAGATTAATACTTAATCAGGGTTAATTCGCATCAAAGGTTGACCATATTCTACTGGTTCACCATTTTGCAGCAGAATTTCCATTACTTGCCCGGAGACTTCGGCTTCGATTTCATTCATCAGCTTCATGGCCTCAATGATACAGACTGTTTGACCTTTGCGGACGCGATCGCCCACTTCTACGAATGGTGCTTCACCCGGTGCAGGAGCGCGATAAAATGTTCCCACCATCGGAGAAGGCACTTCTACTAATCTTTGGTCAATGGTTGAGGGGGGATTAACTGACAACTGTAATTGGCCTCCAGTTGCAGCATTATCAAACAGGCGACCTGTCGCCACCTCTGTTACCTGACTTGTAGCCACCTGGTTTGCCGTAGGTAAAGCCGATGACAAGCCCGAACCTACCACACCGCCTAAGGTCGTTTGACCTACCGACAACATATGATTGCTAATGCTTACGGCCTTACGAACTGTTAGTTCAAAGTCATCACTTTTGAGCGTGACTTCTGCAATGTCAGTTTGTGCGATAGTTGCCAGTAGTTGGCGGATTTCATTAAAGTCCAATGGCACAGTTTTTATTACCTCGACCTATCCGTAAATTAGCATTTTTAAGTGTGGCAGGGATTTAATCCCTAAATAGGGATTGAAATCGGGATTTGTTTGAGATTAAAATCCAAACTTATTCCCTGCCTAAATATTTATCATCACGGGTATCAATTTTGATGCGCTCACCTTGGGAAATAAACAAGGGAACCATCACAGTTGCACCAGTTTCGAGAGTAGCTGGCTTAGTACCACCTGTAGCAGTGTCACCTTTTACACCGGGATCTGTTTGCACAACTTCTAGAACCACAGAGTTGGGCAGTTCCACTTCTAGGACTTGTTCGCCCCAACGAATGACGTTAGCTTCCATACCTTCCTTGAGATATTTTACGCGATCGCCAATTTGTGAGGCGCTCAATCTGCCTTCTTCATAGGTTTCCATATCCATAAAGACAAACTCATCACCCTCTTTATAGGTATGCTGCATTGTCCTTTTTTCTAAAGTGGCTTGGGGTACTGTTTCCCCTGCCCGAAAGGTTTTTTCCACCACACTCCCATTCTGAACATTTTTCAGCTTGGTTCGTACAAAGGCAGAACCTTTTCCTGGCTTAACGTGGAGGAATTCCACCACTCGCCATACAGATCCATCTAATACAATTGAGACACCAGGTCGAAAGTCGTTGCTGGAGATCATGAAACTTTCAAGTTTTGGAAGACAATCGGCATTTATTGTACCCTTCAAGGGGAGTAATTAGTCATTCATTTTGGGCATTGGGCATGGGGCATTGGTTATTCTTTGCATCTTTGCGTCTCCCCATCTCCCCATTTTTCCACTCAAAACTCAGCATTAGGCACTGGGCACTCCTACTGTGGGAAGATTATTGATGGCTTACGTCCAGTCAAAAATATCAATGCTGCATTTGAGTTATTCCATGCTTGACTTATTAAAATCCTGGCTGAAGAACAGCCTAATGGCAATACTGCTGGTAACAATATTTTTAGGCATAACTACAGCTGGGTGGACTCCCTCCAGTAGCGCCGCGCTGCCAGCTGGCAACGCAATTACCGACGGTAATGCTTTGTTGCGGTATGCACTCCCGATAGATAACAAACCTGTGCGGCAACTACAAGCCAGTTTAGAGGACATTTCTAGCCAACTGCGGGCAAATCGGCGCTGGGGTGCTGTTTCCAAAGACATCAGCCAAGCATCTCGCATTCTCGATAAACCCTCCCAAATCCTAGCAAGTGTTCCCGAAGAACGCCAACCCCAAGCAGAAGCTTGGATTAACGAATTAAAATCTGGCGTACTTAACCTGCAAGAATTGGCGAATACGAAAGATAAACAACAAATTCTACAACAGAGAACTAAACTGTTGAATCTTATCACTCAGCTAGAAGAGTCAATGGTGAAGGAATTTCCCTTTGAAGTTCCTGCTGAGTACAGTAACCTGCCACAGCTTAAAGGCCGCGCCACTGTGGAATTAAAAACCAACAAAGGCAACCTCACCCTTGTAGTGGATGGCTACAGCGCCCCCGTTACTGCTGGTAACTTTATAGATTTAGTCCAGAGGGGTTTTTATAACGGCTTAGAATTCACCCGTTCTGAAGAATCTTACTTTCTGCAAACTGGAGATCCACCAGGAAAAGAAGTGGGCTTCATTGACCCGAAAACAGGCAAATACCGCGCCATTCCTTTAGAAATCTTGGTTGAAGGCGACAAAGAGCCTACCTATGGCATTACCCTAGAAGAAGCTGGTCGTTACATTGATATGCCAGTTCTACCTTTTTCCGCTTTTGGTGCAGTAGTTATGGCTCGTCCCGAAACTGAAGTAAATGGCGGTTCCTCGCAATTTTTCTTCTTTCTATTTGAACCAGAACTTACTCCAGCGGGACGCAATCTATTAGATGGTAGATATGCTGTTTTTGGCTATCTCACTGAAGGCAAAGAAGTTTTGGATAAACTAAGGGCTGGTGACAAAATTGAGTCAGCAACAGTAGTCCAAGGAATAGAAAATCTGGTTGAACCCCAAGCAGCGTAGGAAAGATGAGGGAGTGGGGAGTGGAGAGATGAGGGGGATGTGGTTCGACTTCGCTCACCAACCGGGGGATGAGGCAGGGCTGTTTCGCTCCCTAAAATGGTTAAAATTACAAGGGTCAAAGAAATCAAAATTTAGAACAAGCATACAATTTTGGGAAAAACTTTTGCGCCTTCAGCCCTAAATACCTTGTTTTTCTTTGCGCCTTTGCGCCTTTGCGTGAGATATCCTCTTGACAAATCAAGCGACAGCAACGAATGAAACAGCCCTGGGGGATGAGGGGATGAGGAAGAGGAAGGGGGCAGGGGAGAAGCTCCTCTCCTCTGCTTCCTGATCCCCTGCTTCTTCCCCATGCCCTATGGCCTATGCCCAGTCCCCTAACTGAGATTCCCAGCGGTAAATATCTGAATCAACTGCGATCGCCATTTCTGGAAAAGTCTGCGATACAATTTGCTGGTCGCCAGTAAACACCGTCTCTTCGTAAAATCCTTCTTCCAGCCACAGCACAGAAATCTTTTCTTTTAGTGGGTCTACAATCCAATATTCTGGCACGTCAAGCGCCGCATATTCAGACCGCTTATAACGATAGTCCCGGTTGATAGAATCTGGACTGACTACCTCTACAATTATTAATGGTGCTGACTCAAAGACTGCTGATGCATTGAGCAATTCTTTTGCTTGCTCCCGCGTTACCACAGACAAGTCAGTTAACCTAGACTTACTTTTCCCCGTCCTCACCCCAGTTTACCGAAAAGTTAAGCAAGGCAAACTCAACCGCTTAATTTCTGCTTTTAATGCGGTATCTAAAAAATCAACAATCAAAAAATGTTAAATTGTCTGGGGGTTTATTAATTCCAGCCTGCCATCCACCAGTTCGTAGTGAAAACCACTGCCATCATCATAATTTAAATAATCTTCAAATGTGAGATTTGTTACTGGTGAAGTGAGCATCTCAACAGACCCCTAGACGATACCATTATCCTAACTTTAGGAAGTGGGGAGTGGTGCAAAGAGGCAAAGAGGCAAAGGAGCAAAGGAGCAGAGTGGATAATAACTATTAACTATTAACTCTTAACTCACCACTCCCAATGACTAATAACTAATGACTAATGACTAAAGTCAAAGATATCGGCGAACAAGGTCTTTTAGCAAAATTACAGCGTTTCTGTCCTCCAGAAATTATTGGGGATGATGCAGCAGTATTGGTGACAGCACCAGAGCAATCTTTAGTTGTCACCACAGATGTGCTGGTTGACGGTGTACATTTTAGTAACCTCACCACTTCCCCAGAGGACGCAGGTTGGCGTGCGGCGGCGGCTAACTTGTCAGATTTGGCAGCGATGGGTGCTTTCCCACTGGGGATCGCTGTTGGACTCGGGCTCCCTGGGGATTTGAGCGTGAATTGGGTAGAAAGCTTATACCAGGGAATGACAGAATGCCTGCAAAAGTACAATACCCCAATTGTTGGGGGTGATGTAGTGCGATCGCCTGTGACTACTTTAGCAATTACAGCGTTTGGTCAAGTTCACCCCAGCCGAATTATCCGCCGTTCTGCTGCTGTTGTGGGAGATGCGATCGTCGTTACAGGTGTTCATGGAGCCTCCCACGCTGGCTTAGAATTACTCTTGCATCCCGAACGAAGACAAAACCTCAACGATGAACAAAAGACCGCTCTAATCGGCGCACATCAGCGTCCCCAGCCACGATTAGATGTCCTACCCATCCTCAAAAAAGTCATACCATCGCCAATGCCCATTGCTGGTATGGATAGCAGCGACGGTTTAGCAGATGCTGTAATCCAAATTTGTCGCGCCAGCGGCGTTGGCGCGGTTTTAGAATTCAGGCAAATTTCCTTACCAACAGCTTTTAACAATTGGCTGACACCAGAGCAAGCTCTCCAATATGCTCTCTATGGTGGCGAAGACTTTGAATTAGTGCTGTGCTTACCACAAGAGTCAGCATCAGCTTTAGTGAAACATCTTGGGGAAGGTGCTGCGATCGTTGGCAGAATTACACCAGGTTCAACAATACTATTACACGACGAGCAAAAAAAATTCCCCGACCAAGTTCTTACTCTTAGCCAGGGATTTCAACACTTCAAGAGTTAGGAGTTAGAAGTTTTAATTCCTCACTCTTCATTCTTCACTCCTCATTCCTAACTCTTCACTCCTAACTCCTAACTTTATTAATTAAACCCACTTCTCGGCTACCAATTCGGCTAAATCCAAGACTCGTTGGCTGTAACCCCACTCATTGTCATACCAAGCCATGACTTTTACTAAGTCATTGCCCATAACCAAAGTCAAGCTAGCATCAACAATTGATGAAGCGTCAGTACCTTGATAATCTGACGAAACTAGTTGTAGTTCGCTGTAGTCCAAAATGCCTTTGAGTGGCCCTTCTGAGGCATCTTTAAGGGCTTGATTAACTTCTTCAGTAATAGTACGCTTCTCAACTTGAACTACGAAATCTACCATTGAAACGTTCGGGGTTGGCACACGCAAGGCAACACCATTGAGCTTGCCTTTGAGTTCTGGGATTACCAGTGCCACTGCTTTTGCCGCACCAGTAGAGGTGGGTACAATGTTGATGGCTGCGGCTCTCGCCCGTCGCAAATCCCGGTGAGAAGCGTCTAATAAGCGCTGGTCACCTGTGTAGCTATGGGTGGTGGTCATCGTGCCTTTAATGATGCCAAATTTTTCGTTCAACACTTTGGCAATGGGAGCCAAGCAGTTGGTAGTACAGCTGGCGTTACTGATAATGTGGTGTACGTTGTGGTCATAGTCATGATGATTCACGCCAACCACAAAGGTGCCATCCTCATTTTTTCCAGGAGCGGTGATCAGAACTTTCTTGGCTCCAGCATTCACATGCTTGAGCGCTCCTTCTTTGCTGGTAAAGACCCCGGTTGCTTCGATAATTAAGTCAATTTCCCAATCTTTCCAGGGCAAGTTTTCTGGATTGCGATCAGATACGCACTTAACGGTTTTACCGTTAATGATGATGGAGTTATCATCAGCAGTAATGTCAACATCCTTTAACTTCCCTAGCATTGAGTCGTACTTTAGCAGGTGAGCATTGGTTCTAGGATCTGATGTGTCATTGATGGCTACAAGGTCAATCTTGCTATTCTCTCTACCCACCCAGCAACGCGCAAAGTTACGTCCAATACGCCCGAAACCGTTGATTGCAACTCTAATCACAGTGTCTTGCCCTCTGTATTTATGCCTATATGTTGATATCGTTGACCCCAATCATATCGCAAAGGGGGGGATCACTTATAACCATAAAGTGTTAGATCAATAAAAAAACACATAATTTATTCAGATTTATTTGGAGTAAAGATTATTGTTGGCAATATAAGATCTGACCGATTCCGGGACTAGATAACGAATTGAGTGGCGTTCTCGGCAAAACTTCCGAATTAGACTTGACGAAACTCCTACTAAGGGTATATTCAGGAATTGCCAATCAATTCTTCTATGAGAGTTTTTGTTTAGTTGTTCTTCGACTTGCTTGCAGATTAACTCACTTTGAGTTATATTCTCACCACCTAGCAGTCGGGGTGCAATTAACCAATTACACATTTGTGCTAGTTCGTGTCCACGATACCAATGGGGTAAGGTTTGGAAAGCATCCAAGCCCAGAATCCAGTACCAGTAAGTATTTGGATAACAAGCAGATAAGTCAATCAGGGTGTTAATGGCATAGGACGTTCCAGAGCGTTTTCCCTCGACTAGTGAGACAGTAAACGCTGGGTTATCTTTTGTAGCTAATTGCAGCATTTCTACACGATGCTCAAACAAAGCTGCTTCTTTGTGAGGAGGATTTAAAGATGGCACCCAAATTACCTTTTCAAGGGATACTTGATGCAAAGCTGTCTCGGCTAGGAGTAGGTGTCCCCAATGAATTGGATCGAATGTGCCACCAAAAATTGCTAGTTGCTGCATCCAGTTACGCCTGGGTTTTATGCAATTGAAAAATAGTTTCATTACCAATGTACTATTGTACTCAATTCTCAAAGTAGACTTGATGCAATTTAAAATCAGTTTCACTAACCAATGTACTATCGTAGCCAATTACAGTAAGGTAGCTAAAAATATGTATTTGTCATTACAAGAATTTCTGTCCCGATGCGACCAAAATTTTGCGAATAATCTTAAGAACAGTTCAGAAATAGCAAAAACCTCCAACGAAGGTAAAATCATTCTGAACTCGCAAAACCAGAGCAGAAAACTCATCCGAGCATCAGGCATGAATATAACGCAGGAGTAATTATGGTAAATAACAAATTCCTGTTATGATACGCGTGTCATTTGTGATTTATGGTGTGGTGTGGTGTAAGAGGAGCAATAAATGAGTAATTCTGTAGACTTTAGTGGTAGACCATTTCATTTCATTGGCATCGGCGGAATAGGTATGTCTGCTCTGGCATACGTTCTCGCTAAACGTCAATTTCCAGTATCAGGTTCGGATCTACGTCCAAATCACATTACGCACAAGTTGGAATCTATCGGCGCTCATATTTTTGGGAAACAAGAGGCAAGTAATCTCGAATTCTTTCGCCCTCATGAATCTCAGACGGTAGCATTAAATTCACCAGAAAAATTAGCTGCTACTACTAACTCAAAACTGCCTCAAGTCATTTGTTCAACAGCAATTAACACGAATAATTTAGAATACAAAGCAGCTCTGGAATTAGGTTGTCCAATTTTACATCGTTCAGATGTACTAGCAGCCTTGATTGCTGATTATTATAGTATTGCGGTTGCAGGAACCCACGGAAAAACTACAACCAGTAGTATGATTGGTTATATGTTGCTGCAAGCAGGTCTAGACCCAACGATTTTAGTTGGTGGTGAAGTCAATGCTTGGTCTGGCAATGCTCGACTGGGACAAAGCCAATATTTGGTAGCCGAAGCAGATGAATCAGATGGTTCTTTAATAAAACACGCTCCAGAAATTGGCATCATTACCAATATTGAACTCGATCATCCCGACCACTACGATACATTAGAAGAAGTAGTTGACATCTTCCAGACATTTGCCAAAGGTTGCAAAACTTTGGTAGGTAGTATTGACTGTGCTACAGTTCGCGATCGCTTGCAACCAACAATCAGCTACAGCTTACACTCAGATAGTGACGCTGACTACACTGTTACTAATATTGATTATCGTGCCGATGGTACCACAGCTTTAGTTTGGGAAAGAGGCAAAGCCTTAGGTGTGTTGAACTTGCGCCTGTTGAGTCGGCACAATCTCAGTAATGCCCTAGCAGCAGTAGCTGTTGGTCGTGTTTTGGGCTTAGAGTTTGGAGAAATTGCCAAAGGAATTGCCACCTTTGAAGGATCGAGACGCCGCTTTGAGTTCCGGGGTGAAGTCGATGGTATTACATTCATCGATGACTATGCTCATCATCCCACTGAAATTCGCGCTACTCTGGCCGCTGCACGTTTACAGGCAAGGCCAGGACAAAGAGTGGTCGCCATCTTCCAGCCCCATCGCTATAGCCGTACACTTACCTTTTTAGAAGAATTTGCCCAGTCCTTTAGCCATGCTGATTTGGTTGTGCTGACTGATATTTACAGTGCAGGCGAACCCAATTTAGGGCAAATCACTGGTGAGCATCTAACAGCGGAAATTGCCAAGCAACATTCCCAGGTAGTTTATCAACCATCTTTATCCTCAGTACGCGAGTTTCTGCTACAAACACTGCGTCCAGGAGACTTGGCGCTGTTTTTGGGTGCAGGGAACTTAAATCAAATTATTCCTGAAATAATTGCAACACTGCGTGAGCCGGCTAAAGCCACATCGTAAGTGGGGACTTTGCAAAGTTCCATTTCTGACCAAAGCACCCCTTTCGTAACGGTTTGATGTTAAGTCTAATACCGTAGTTTTACGGTAAATAAATGTAAAAAATTTACCAATAAAAAGTAAAAATGACCATTTCCCAGGCAGTAGGAAAAGTCTGCACAGCTTCTGCTTTGAATACAAAGAAACAACAAACAGCTAATTCGGTGGAGAACGAGGTAATTTACTTACCCAATACTGATTGTGCGATCAAGTCCCAGGCTTACTTGTCGGCATTTACTTCCTATAGGGTTGGGGGAGCAGCCCAATTGTATGTTGCCCCTCGAAACATAGAAGCACTGCAAGCAAGTCTTAAATACGCAAAAGAACGCGATTTAAGAGTGACAACACTAGGAGCAGGTTCTAACTTGCTGGTGAGCGATCGCGGAATATCAGGTTTAGTGATTGCCACTCGTCATCTCCGCTTCAGCCACTTTGACCACGAAACAGGGCAATTAACCGTTGCTGCTGGAGAATCAATTCCCAGCTTAGCATGGGAAGCCGCATCATTGGGATGGCAAGGATTAGAATGGGCTGTTGGCATTCCTGGCACAGTCGGAGGGGCTGTGGTGATGAATGCAGGGGCACATAATAGCTGTATCGCAGATATGTTAGTTAGCGCCCAGGTTCTTTCACCTGATGGAACCCTGGAAACTCTCACCCCCGATCAACTAGGTTATAGCTACCGGACTTCATTATTGCAAGGTGGCGATCGCATAGTCACCCAAGCAACCTTACAGCTCACGCCAGGTTCAGACCCAGCACAAGTTGTAGCAATTACCAAGGAACACAAAAAACATCGGCTAAACACCCAACCATACAACTTCCCCAGTTGTGGTAGTGTTTTCCGCAATCCCAAACCTTACAGCGCTGGCTGGTTAATTGAACAAACTGGTCTCAAAGGCTACCAAATTGGTGGAGCGCAAGTAGCACAACTCCATGCTAACTTCATCGTTAACCGTGGTGGGGCAAAAGCTAGTGATATCTTCTGTCTAATTCGCCACATCCAACATCAAGTACAAGAGCGTTGGTCTATTCGGTTAGAGCCAGAAGTCAAAATGCTCGGAGAGTTTCAAGCTGCTTGTGGATAATACAGCGTATTGCAAGTACATGAGGTACACCCCTCCCCAACCCTCCTCAAGGCATCGGGGAGGGTGCGCGATAGCGCCGGTGGAGTATTCATGTACCTCACAAAGCTGAAATCTGCTGTAAGTGGGGAATGGAGAATGGGAAATGGGGAGATGGGGAGAGAATTTCACCTCATCCCTCCCACACTCCCTATTCCCTATACGCGCGATGAATCGCGTACTCACTCCCCTATTTCCAAATGCATTAATTATTGGTAAAAAAATAGGCAAATTACTTACCGCATCTATAATTGAATTTGATTTGTTATTCAACGCAGACGCGTCAAACTAATTATGACAGGTAAAGGACAAGGATTCGGCTTTGGCTTAGGAAAAATGAAAGAATTAGCTGAAGCTTTTAAGAAAGCACAGCAAGTTCAAGAAGGCGCAAAGCGACTCCAAGAAGAATTGGAGCAAATGGAAATTCAAGGTGAGTCTGGCGGTGGTCTGGTCAAGGTAATTGTCAGTGGTAACCAAGAACCTAAGCGTGTGGAAATTTCTCCAGATGCTCTAGGAGAAGGTGCAGAAGTACTTTCCGATCTCGTAACCGCAGCAATGAAAGAAGCCTATAACAAGTCCACAACAACAATGCGGGAACGCATGGAAGACTTGACTAGTGGACTTGAGCTTCCTGGATTTCAATAGTCAGTGGTCATTAGTCATTGGTCATTAGTCATTAGTCATTGGTCATTAGTTTTAGACACGACAAATGATAAAGATAAAGGGCAAAGGACAAATGACTATTGACAAAGGACAACAAATATTTATGTCTTACAAACTTTTGTTTGTCTGCTTAGGTAACATCTGCCGATCACCATCGGCAGAAAATATCATGAATCATCTCATTGAGCAGGCTGACTTGAGCAAACACATCCATTGTGACTCAGCTGGTACATCTAGTTATCACATTGGTAGTCCACCTGATAGACGTATGAGTGGGGCGGCGGCTACAAAGTTAGGGATTAGACTGCGTGGTCGCGCACGCCAATTTCAAAAATCAGACTTTCAAGACTTTGATTTAATTTTGGCCATGGATCGAGAGAATTATGAGGATATTATTACTCTTGACCTAACTGGGCAGTATCATCACAAAGTGCGTTTGATGTGTGATTTTTGCTCTCGACACAGCCTCAAGGAAGTTCCAGACCCCTATTATGGAGGCCAAGAGGGATTTAATCAGGTGATTGATTTATTGATTGATGCTTGTGAAGGTCTGCTCAATTATGTTACCAGCCAAAAACAAATCATTTAAAGTTAAGAGTTAGGAGTTGGGAGTTAGGAGTTGGGAGTTAAATTTTTCACTTCTGATTTATCACTTCTAACTCCTCACTCTTAACTCCTCACTTTTATTCAACTAGACCATGCTTAATTGCAAAACGGACTAGTTCTGCTCGGTTGCTGGTTGAAGTTTTTCTCAATAAGCTACTAACGTACTTTTCCACTGTTCGAGGACTCAGATGTAGTTGATGACCCATTTCAGCATTAGAAAGACCATGAGTTAATAGTTCTAAAACTTCCTGTTCTCTATGAGTTAGGGATGAGTGTAAGTGGGGTTTCTGAATTTGAGTGGACAGAGAATTATGAGCGTCCACTGTTTTTGTAGATGGGGACATTTCTAAACTGTTTTTGTGAGAAAAGCGGTACTCCGATTGAATAATTTGCGATCGCTCTAAAAGATTGCGGATTGCTGCTGCTAACTCTTCTAGTTCAAAAGGCTTAGGCAAGTATAAATCGCACCCGGACTGATAGCCCAAGATTCTTTCTTGGGTCTTAGTTCGTGCTGTTAACAAAATTACGGGCAATAGACGGAACATAGGTTGTTGACGCACCCGGCGCACTAGTTCATAGCCGTTCATCTGTGGCATGACGATATCCGTAACAATCAAGTCAGGATGATACTCATCCACCATAAGCAAAGCTTCTTGACCGTCATTAGCCGTAATCACAGAGTAGCCAGACAGTTCAAGATAGTCGCTAACAGACAGACGAGTGCCCAGATCATCATCCACTACAAGGATTTTCAAGGGCATGGACAGTACACCCCTAGCATTTTTTTTACTCAGAAATTTGCTTTTACAGCTCCATCAGTGAACACAGGCAGTAATAGTGTTCTTATGTTTCATACTATGACAGGATTACCAGCTAATGACTGCCTCAGGGTTGATTTATAAAGAAAGTATTAAACCTTAGGAAGGGTTAACGAAGTGTAACTCGGCTTCGATTTCCTAATATTTAGGAGGCATAGACAGCTTTGTAATTTGTAACAACTCATTAATAAGCTAGAGTAAATGCTCACGATTATGTAAATTAATATTGATTGCAACAATAATTTTTCAGTAGCGATCGCCATAAATATCCTTTCTCCTTTGTCACCGTATCCTACGGACAAGCAAGCTAGCAGAGCGTCTCCCTAAAGAGGAGTTTCGCACCCAGGAAGCCTCAGCTTAGACTTGTGTGTTTGTCTTTTGTCCAATGACCAATGATTAATGAGTAAAATCTAAGTAATTTAAAGTTACTGGAAAATTTTAATTACAAAATTAGAAAAGCTAAATTAGTAATATACAGTTTAGCATTTATGGAGGTTATAAAATACACCTTATAATTTATAAACCAATCCAAACAATTTTTTAGGTACATTTCAAGTACACAAATTATCAATGAGCGACAAGAACGAAGGTTACAAAGTTATTAGCGACAATCGTCAAGCCCGTTATTTGTATGAAATTCTGGAAACTTACGAAGCTGGAATTCAGTTGACAGGAACTGAGGTCAAGTCGATTCGTGCGGGTAAAGTCAATCTCCAAGATGGCTATGCTTTGCTTCGCGATGGTGAGGCATGGTTAATCAATGTGCATATTTCACCTTATACAGCTAGTGGGCAATATTTTAATCATGAACCACGCCGTACACGTAAGTTGTTACTGCATCGCCAAGAACTCCGCAAGCTGATTGGCAAAGTAGAACAGCAGGGTTTAACTTTAGTCCCTTTGAAAATGTATCTCAAACGAGGCTGGGTAAAAATTAGTATAGCCCTTGGCAAGGGTAAAAAATTGCATGATAAGCGAGAAGACCTCAAACGTCGCCAAGATCAGCGTGACATACAACGGGCGATGAAAAACTATTAACATCAAGAGGGAACAGGGAACGGAGAAGAGGCAACAGTTTGATACCCAATAACTAAAATTAGAGGATTTGTATAAAAATGCATTGAACTTCGTGGCTGACGCCATCTCGTTTCAAATATGCAAGATTTTTTGAGAAATAAATAATGGTGCTTTACCCTTCATGACGAAGCTAATTCTTCCTCTATTGGCTTTTCCCTGTTCCTATTCCCGCCCCGTTGGCACAGCCTTGACGTAGGGTAGGGCTTGGTCAGTTTGCCAAACTACTACATCAGAGTGAGAAATCCGTTCCTTCGACAAGGGTATTGTATACCTACAGCGTGAACTATAAAAATCCTTAGTTTATAGCCGCAGATTGATTAAGCCAATCTTGGAACTCGATACACTTAGTGGGTGACTTTGGATGGCATCAGGGATTTTTACAAGTATGAAAAGTAATTTGATTACAGCTGTTGGCGCTGGCGTACTCACCTTGAGTATGGGAATTTTGCCTTTAACTCTATCTGCACAAGCTCAAACAACTACCGATCCTGGAACTACCACTACCACTACCCCAAGGACGACTAATTACGAGCGCAACGATTTTGATTGGGGTTGGTTGGGATTAATTGGTCTATTCGGTCTCGCAGGTTTGGCTGGTAAAAAGCGTGACGACGAACCAGCCCGTTATCGCGACCCCAATGCTCCTGGCGCTACTACCTATAGAGACTGATAGGATTTGGAATTCTGGATTACGAACCATTTTCTACCTCTCAATTTTGTAAATCTATCTGTGGAAATAAATTTTGAAATTGGTACAAGCAACTCAAAATACCTTTATAAGTTGCTATTGGTGTACACAATTCAAAAACTTTTAGTTGTCAGTTGTTATGAGGAAAACAACTGACAATTTATTTAACGTGAATTCGATGTATGGGATTTTGACCTCACCCCCAGCCCCTTCAAGGAGAGGGGAGCAAAAAGCCTAATTTTTGGTTACTCCTCCCTCTCCTAGTAGGAGAGGGAGGCTGGGTGGGTGAGGTCTGTCGAATTCACGTTTATTTACAGCAGATTTCAAAGAAAGCGAAGTACACAACGAATCGTCTGATAAGCAGGTATCAAGCGTGTTTTACTCCTAAATTCTCAATTCTCACCTCTGCTATATGTTAGTTTGCAGGTAATTCTGAGTTAGATGAATTTTCCTGGTTTTGACCTAAAGGTGTCCAATAGCTAGCAATTAAAGCAACTATCAGCCACCAGAGGGTATTGACTTCAGGACGATACCAGACAGTATCTACAGTGCCGTGAGCCAGCATACCCGACAAAATAGCGATCGCTCCAATTAACCAAAATCCTTCTACATTTCTGAGTTGCCGTAATCGTCGCATTTGCAAAAATGCTGTATTAAATGCCACAATTATTAGCCAGAGAAAACAGGCTAAACCAACAAAGCCAGTTTCAACAGCCACCTCCAGCAAAATTGAATAAGCACTCAAAGCAGTGTAACGAGGGCGTTGGTAGAGGGGGTAAACTTTATTAAAAGAATTGTGACCAGGGCCAATGCCGAGAATTGGGCGATCGGCAATCATCTCAAAAACAGCATCCCAGACATTGCGGCGAAAATTATTACTGCTATCTTGGCGATCGGCAAAAATACTAAATACCCGCAGGCGCACTGGCTCTACAAATATTACTGCTAGCAGCAATACCCCTATCAAACCTCCCAAAACAATTGGTAGCGACCAAGTACGCCAAAAAGGTGGCATTTCTATACTCTTCCAATAAACTAACAATGCCATTGCAACTAAAATTGACACCACCAGTCCAATCCAACCGCCACGACTAAAAGTCAGAACTAAACAAGCAGTATTGACAATAAACATGGTTAATGCAAGGGATTTTTTGAGCCAGCTTTGCCATGCGAAAATTGCCACTAAGCTAAAAATGACTGCTGGTAGGAGATATCCAGCCAACAAGTTGGGATTGCCTAAATAACTGTAGACCCTTGTAGTTTTAGATAAAGGAGATTCAGGGTCAACCCAAGTTGCTAATGCTGTGGCTCCAAAAAACCATTGGCGCAAACCATACACGCTGACAATTAACGAAACGTGTAAGTAAAGGATGATAATCCAAGACCGGAGGCGATGCGACCTCAATACCCTGGCACAAAGGGCAAATAGGAGCAAATACAGGCTCAAGGTTGCCAAATCACTAAGGGCTGCCTTTTTGACTGGTGATAACGCTGTTGCTGCTGCGGCAATTGCCCAGTAGAGCAATACCAACAAGTGAATGGGAGTAACTGACGAGACATTTGTTGTTCTTTCATCAGATAAAGTCAACAGCAGCCAGAATCCTGCACAAGCCACCAGTAACAAACCAATTAACGTACTTGAAGTAAATGGTGCAAGGGCATACACCAAAGACAGTAAAGCAGCTGCGATCGCATCTCCCCACTGTATCAAGACGCTGGTTTGCCGCCAAGAACCCAACAGTCCCACCAGAGAACGGTGTACGTAACTGCTAGCGAGATATTCTTTGACGGGTAAAGATGATAAGGTAAATCGTTGCCAGACTAAATTCATAAAAAACATTGCGATCGATGAGCCTGCCTACGCAGAACTTGGAATCGATCATAATGCGTATAGTCATAAAAAGGTAATAACGTAGATTACAAATTAGTGATGGCGCTTTTATTCATAGCCATCAGTTTCACCTTTAATTCCAAAACACTTCAATTAGTACTAAAAAAAGACAGCTATTGATTAACCCTTCATCTATTTCATCCACAATCAATTGATTGAAAATATTTTCTTCCAATTTCCAGTCCGCAATCCCGATTGCTTGGAATCAAACATCACTAATTGCTTGTGGAGAAGCTGCTAGCTGTAATGGTAAAGAAAGCACGTAACGATATCCTGATTCTGGTGAACCTTGAACCAAAATTTGTCCACCATGCAACTCTGCAAGCTGACAGCTTAGCAATAGACCCAAGCTTTCACGAGAAAGACTTCCATTGCCTTTTGCTAAATTTAGATCTGAATTAGGAGCAAATAAATTCGAGTGGGAATCACTCAAGTTTTTGAACTTGTCCACCGCTACTGGCGAAATATCTGGTTGCTCCTGACTTTCTTTACGAGAATTGTAGCTTGCTACTTCGCCTGTCAATTCTAGTAATGACAAAGAATTCAAGCGGAAGTAGGGATCGACCTCAGTAATACCATCTCCCAGCCAAGGATGGGACACCCAAATAGTAACATTGAGCGTATCTTCCTTATAAGAGACATGAATGCGAACAACACTACCTGTAGCCGAAAGTTGAATCACACTAAAAATCAGGTGATACAGGATTTGCCGCACCTTGTCTTTATCTAAAGGCCAAATACGATTGCGTCCCGGTTCGATAGACAAGCGAATATCTTGGTCTCGACGATTAGCTGCTTCTTCTAGAGTATTGATAGCCTGTTGACAGAGCATTTCAATATCCACAGGAGCTAAATTCAGCACAGTGGAGTTGTCATCTATGGTTCCCAGTTCGGTAATTTCGTTTACTAGAGAAAGTAAATACCGACCACTGTGTTGGATAATTTCCAAATATTCTCTCTGTTTACTCGTCAACGGCCCATAAATTTCACGCCCTAGAACACTAGCCATACCAAGTACGGATGTTAAGGGAGTGCGTAACTCCTGAGTTAGCTGTTCTAAAAGTTGCAGTTTGAGTTGCTTGGTAGAAACATCACTTTCTAAACTAGATGCCGGGATTTTAATCTCAGTGTTACGTTCCTCGTTGAGTGAAAATAAAGGAGCTACAGGAGTGCTTGATTCGATTTTTCCTTGCAGGAGTCGGTTACGCTCAAATTCACTCATGCTCCAACGAGCTATAATTTGTAAAAACTCAATGTCTCGGTTTGTAAAATTGCGCGGTACTAAATCCATCACCGCCAATGCGCCTAAACAATTTCCTGAAGCATCAATCAGGGGCGCTCCCAAGTAAGCACGGATACCATATTCTTGCACTAACTTGCTGTTAGCCAATACTGTATCTGTAATTTTATGCGTATCATTAATTACAAATATTTGATAACTCTCCACTACTTGGCTACAAAAAGATTCTCTACGTGAGAGTTGCCGACTTTGTGCCAAATGATTCATTAGTCCTAGTCTAGATAAACCCACTGCCGACTTAAACCAGTGGCGTTCTTGATCCACAAATCCCAAAATGGAAATTGGTGCTTCCAAAAAGTGCGCAGCAGTTTGAGTGGCTTCTTCAAAAACCGGAATTGTTTCTGGTTGCCGTAAACCTAGATCTGACAAAGCTTTAAGACGTTGTTGTTCTCTTGTTTCCTGAGAAGTCCAACCATCCTTTAAGGCAAATAATTTGTTTTCAGGCTCTACCATTGCCACTGCTACCTTAATAATTTCTCGATACTGTAAATTGATATATGCCCTATTTCTGGGTTATCAATTGCTATTTTTAAGCATTCCCTAATTTTGCCTCTGACAAACAAGTTTGAGGCAAAAAATTTTTACCTCTTCCATTAAGTCGGCTACGGAGTCTCCACCAGTTATTATTTACTGGTACTGAATGTTCTCTATCGATGGCTGGTGTAGTGTCTATTACTTGAGATTTAGCAATCAGAGTGCGTTAGATTTTGATTCAGCTAGGGTAACCTAACCTTAAGGATACAACAAAGAGTCTATGATTCTTGATATTACAGAAGGGAAATTTCTGTTACTACATTTAGCGTAATTTTACTTAAAATCAGCTAAATTAATGTAATTTTTGTTAGCAAAAATTACTGATAATAGCTACTACCACTCCACCGAATTCAAAATTCAAAATTTATGCGAGGAAGTTGAAGGACTGTGTTGGAGAGCCACCAAGGTTTTTTTGGGTTCTACAAAGTAACTACTGACATCCGGCCTTTTGGCTCAAAGCAAATGGCATCTGAATATTTAGAAACTAACCTACCATACTTTCTAGAAACTACAGAATTTCTGCAAATTTCTAAAATCTGAGGTTTTTGGCTTGCAGAGGTGATTTATACCAAGCAATACAAAATAGTTTCTATAAATACATGAAACCTATTAAAATTTAACGGGTAAAAGTGTGGGTGATTTTAATTTTTCCATAAAAATAATTTGTTGCCGTGGTGAACGACAGCAGCAAACTACATGAAAAATTTTAAATTGATTTTGCAACAAGCCAACAACACAAATAAATGGTGAATCTGAGGAGAACCGATCATGAATAAAATGGCTATTAGAGTTCCTTTTGTAGACCTAAAGTTACAACACGAACCAATTCAAGTGCAACTGCAAAATGCAATCCAATCTGTTTTGGAACGAGGGGATTTTGTTTTAGGCCAAGCACTTTCAGATTTTGAAGCGGCATTTGCAGCAGTGTCTGGGGCAGAATATGGAGTTGGTGTGGCATCAGGAACAGATGCGATCGCTTTGGGATTGCAAGCATGTAATATTGGTGCTGGCGATGAAGTGATTTTACCAGCAAATACTTTTATTGCAACCTTAATTGGAGTGTTACGCGCTGGTGCTAAGCCAATTCTAGTAGATTGCGATCGCCAAACAGCTTTAATTGACTTAGAAGCAGCAGCAAAGGCAATTACGCCTCATACAAAAGCAATTATTCCTGTGCATCTCTATGGCCAAATGGTATCGCCACAGAAGTTATTTGACTTTGCTGATACCTACAAATTACTAATTTTTGAAGATGCAGCACAAGCACACCTCGCCCAAAGAGATGGATATCACGCTGGTTCAGTAGGAATCGCAGCAGCTTTTAGTTTCTATCCCAGCAAAAATTTGGGAGCATTTGGGGATGGAGGAATGCTACTGACACGAAATTCTGATGTAGCCCAAAAGATGGTGCGCTTACGAAATTATGGAGCATCGCAAAAATATTTTCACACTGAACCAGGTACAAATAGCCGCTTAGATACCTTACAAGCAGCTATCCTGCACCAGAAACTACCACATTTGCCTGAATGGAATCGCGCTCGCTTGACTATCGCACAGGAATATGGTATCGAATTAGCTCCTTTAGCAACTGCTGGTATTATCCCCATCGAAAACCAAAGTGGTGCAGGACATGTGTATCATCTTTATGTAATTAAAGTTGATGATTTTTGCCCTATAGAACGTCAGCAACTCCAAGAACAATTAACAGCAGTGGGAATTCAAACTGGTATTCATTACCCAATTCCTTGTCATCTCCAGCCAGCATTTACCTATTTAGGGTATCAGCCTGGAGATTTTCCCCAAGCAGAAAAGTTATCACAGCAAATATTATCATTACCTATGTATCCTGGTTTGAGCAGTAGCCAAATCAAAGAAGTTGTAGCAGCGATCGCCAATGCAGTTTCAACAAATTCTCAGGAGTCATTAGTCATTAGTCGTTAGTAGAGACGCGATTAATCGCGTCTGTACAATAGTCATTGGTCATTAACCCAATACTCAATGCCCAATGCCCAATGCCCAATAATTAATTAAAATCATGGCACTCCAGCAACAGATTAAAAACAAAAACGTGTCAGGTTTGTTAAATTTAGCTATTTTAGGCATTTTGCTGCTGCTTTATGCTCCCATATTGCTACATTGGCTGGATGGCTGGCTGCACAAAAATATTAGTACAGAACACGAATATTTCAGTCATGGGATTATTGGTTTGCCATTTGCTGCTTATTTGGGCTGGCTGAACCGGAAACAGTGGGCACGTTTGCCAGATACTATCCATCCTTTGGGTGCAGTTTTCTTGTTATTAGGAGGAGTATTTTATCTTAGCGGTGTTAGAGAGTGGGTTAATCTTTCGCTGCCTTTTATACTAGGTGGGTTGTGCTTGTGGTTTAAGGGAGTATCAGGTTTGCGATCGCAAGCATTTCCCTTGTTGTTAGTATTTTTAGCGACTCCAACATCAGTACCCTACCTGATTGCTCCCTATACCCTGCCTCTTCAAAGCTTCATCGCTGGTAGTGCAGGCTTCATACTGAATCAATTTGGTATGGAAGTAACTGTCGATGAGATAAATCTCTACGTGGGAGGACGGATTGTCGAAGTCGCTCCCTATTGTGCAGGGCTAAAAATGTTGTTCACCACACTCTACGTCGGTTTGATGCTGCTTTATTGGACAGGGGCGTTATCTTCACGGCGCACAACCATATCGTTTTTATCTATTGCTGTGATAATTAGCACTACTGCCAATATTATTCGTAACACTTTACTAACCTTTTTTCATGGGACAGGTCAAGAAGGAGCTTTTAGATGGCTCCATGATAGTTGGGGTGGTGACCTCTACTCTGCTTTGATGCTCGTATCATTAGTGCCGTTGCTGAATTGGATTAATAACTATTTTTCTGCATCTGAGCAAGTTGGGGATGAGGCATAGGGTATGGGGTATGGGGTATGGAGCATTGGAAGTGTGGGGTATGGGAGGAACTAGAAGCATAAATTCTCTTTCTCCCCACCCTTTGCCATCTCCCCATCTCCATGCCCCATTCCCCACTCCCGCTTAAGTCCTAAATATCACTGAACTCATGGTGTTATTTTTTAAAGTAAAATTTTGCCTAAGTATTGAAAATTTTACTGATGATTTCCTTCTCTAAGTTTTTCAAAGAAAATCAATTGAGTCAGGTAGCAGCACTTTTGTTATTGCTACTGCTGTTAGCGATGGGAGGGGTTCCTGGATACCTGACAGGACACTGGCAATGGAAACAGCCGCCACCTGTAGCTAGCCTTAAAGAATTAAGGCAAATCCGCAAGGCTGGGTTAACTATTCCTGGTTGGCAAACTACTGAACAAGCAGAACAGCAAATTGGCGAACATAAATGGTCTGTGCAGCTAATTAAAAAAGAAGGCTCGGAGGACACTCAGGCAATTTTACTTTTGCTACCGCAAAGCGGGCCTATGGAACAACCAGAGGTAGAGTGGACAGAGGTTAATGGCTGGGGAAGGTCGCGCTGGGGAAAATGGGATGTGGCTCAATACCGTAGTGCTGAATTTACTGTCAAACCGTCTGCAAAGTTAGCTTCTAATGTTGAAACGAAAGTAGAAGCTAGGTTCTTTCGCGGCTCGACACCACAACAAACCTTTGCTGTCTTGCAATGGTACGCTATGCCAAACGGGGGAAATCCATCGCCATTCAACTGGTTCGTTGCAGACCAGTTGGCACAGTGGCGTAAGCAACGCACTCCTTGGGTAGGCGTGAGTATTCTAATTCCAATGGAACCCTTGGGACAAGTAGAAAAATCTTGGCCTCTAGCCCAGTCTATTGGGGAAACAGTGCAAGCTGCATTGATGGCAGGCCCTCTGTAGACTATGTTACCAGCTACTTTTGTCCAGAGATTTAGAAAAACATTTGTGCGATCGCTCTGTGGCTGAAACTAAGTTAAAAGATGTTCAAAATATGAAGTTAGAATTAGAACTGACACAATTTTTCGGCTTTTTCCTGGTAAATACTTGTAGATTAAAGAGACATCAAGGACATTTTTAGGGTAAAATAACGAGTCGGCGCGACTAATTATTACATAAGTTTTCCTGCACCGATGTTGATAACTCCCAGTTCTTATATGCGTGCATTCAGCGCCCTGTGTTTTGTCAGTCTTCAAGTAGGGGTTTTTTTAACAGCACCTATCCAGCTTGTTGTTGCTCAGCCTTTCCCATCTCAAGGGCAACCCCCTTCCCCTGTACCGGGTACTGAGGATGTTGTACCTCCAAGTGCAAATGACGAGATTTCGCCTCAACTCAGCCGCTACCTTTTGGGGCCAGGAGATACTATTGGCGTTGTGCTTCAGCGTCCTCCTGGCCCCTATCGTTTAGGAATCGGAGATGGAATTAGCGTTTCAGTTCAGCGCTTTCCAGAGTTAAGCTTTCAAGCTGTCATCAATCCAGAAGGTAATATTGTGGTGCCGCTACTGGGAACAGTTTCCTTGCAAGGTTTAACTCTGGAGGAAGCTCAAGAAAAAATTCGCCTGGGCTTAAATCGTTATGTTGTCGATCCAGTAATAGTTTTAGCCCTAGCAAGCCAGCGTCAAGACTTTGTTTTTCAAGCTGTAATTAGTCCAGAAGGCAACGTTGTAGTGCCACAAGTGGGAACAGTGTCATTACAAGGTTTAACTTTGGAAGAAGCTCAAGAAAAAATTCGCTTGGGTTTGAGTCGAATTTTTCCAGATCCAATCGTGGTGGTATCTTTGATAGGAACGCGACCAGTCCAAGTTACCATTAGCGGCGAAATATTTCGACCGGGAATTTATCCGATTAATTCACCAACGCCACGCGTTGCTGATGCTTTGTTGATATCTGGTGGTTCAACACTGAATGCAGACCTCCGACAAGTGCAAATACGCCGCAAGTTAGTGGATGGTTCAGTGGTTTCGCAAACTATTGACTTGTATGCAGCGCTGCAAAATGGTGGTTCAATCCCTAATTTACGCTTACAAGACGGAGATGCGATCGTTGTGCCTCGTCGTGAAGTCGGCAATGAAGATGGTTATGACCGCAATTTGGTAGCACGTTCATCCTTAGCTACACCACAGATTAGAGTCCGAGTTTTAAACTACGCTGCCGGAGGTATTTCTACTCAAGCACTGCCTAATGGCAGTACATTTGTAGATGCTTTGGGAGGAGTAAATCTTGACACTGCTAACCTCCGGAGTATCGCCTTGGTTCGGTTCGATCCCGAACGAGGTAAAGCCATTACCCAAAAACTAGATGCTAAAAAAGCTCTGGGAGGCGATGCATCTCAAAACGTGCCACTTCAAGATAATGATGTTATTGTTGTTGGTCGTAACCTTGTCGGTAGAATTACTAATTTACTGAGTACCATTACCCAACCCTTCTTCAATGTACAATCTTTTCTCCGATTTTTTGATAACTTCGGTGGCGGTGGATCTAATTAGGGAGTGTAGAGTGGGAAGAGGGGGAGATGGGGGGATGGGGAGATGGGGAGATGGGGAGATGGGGAGACGCGGGGACGCGGGGACGCGGGGACGCAAAGAGATGAATTAATAACCAATGCCCAATGCCCAATGCCCAATGCCCAATGCCCAATGCTTAGTGCCCAATGCCCAACGACTAAATATATGCTCCTACCATGACCCCACCAATTGTTAAGCGCTATCTTATTGCTTTTGAAAAATATAAGTGGATTGGACTAGCTAGTTTTGGTTTAGTTGTAGTGGGGTCAACGGTGGTAGCTATGCAACCAGATCCACCTCCTAGCTACATAGCATCCGCCGCACTTACATATAGTGGCCCACCTGTTTCTTTCTCTGCAACTGGTAGTGAAATCCAACAGCAAGGAAAGGAATTAAATGAGGAAGTTTTACTATCAAATCAGATAATTGCAGCAGTGGCAGAGAAAGTGAATCTCAGACCGAAACAACTCGGTGCAAGTATTGTCCTTTCTCTACCTAAGAAAAATCCCAGGACTGGAGATTTTGAAACTACTACCTTTGAACTGAAATATATAGATAGTGACCCCAAACGAGCTATAGAAGTATTGGCGGAATTGATGCAATCAATGGTCAAGTTGAGCAGTGACATCAATACTGGACGATTACAAGCAATTATTCAAAAAATTAACGAGCGCTTACCGCAAGCTAAACGCGAATTGCAAATTGCTGAAAAGAGGTTGGAACAGTACGATCGCATTGAGCGCACAGCAATATTAGCAGCTGAAAATGGTAGTTTGCTGGCTGCTGTTACTGCTAGCCAAAATCTCCAACGTCAAATTCAATTAACTATTTCTGGCGTTGATGGTCAAATTCGCAGTTTACAAAATAAGTTAGGTTTAACGGTTGGACAGGCTTATATTTCTTCAGCTTTGAGTGCCGATCCCATTATTGGCAACTTGCGATCGCAAATTTATCAAAGTGAGTCGCAAATCGCTTTATTAAGGAAAGATTTACGACTCGAACACCCAACCATGATTCAGCTGCTGCGTCAAAAACAAGCTGCTGAAGAATTACTCCAACAACGTGCAGCGGAAGTGTTAGGCGGTAATGGAATGGCGGCTCCACTCCAGGGTAATATTGCTGGGATTCGTACTCAGAGTAGTTTAGACCCAGCACGCCAACAGCTAGCAAACCAAATGGTGTCTTTGCAAACCCAACGGGAGACACTCCAACAGCAACTAGCTCAAGAAATCCAGCAAGAAGCACGGCTGCGAAGAGAGTATTCTTTGATACCTAACAAGCAATTAGAGCGATCGCGTTTAGAACAGGAGGTTGGACTCAAAAAAGCCATCTATGACCAAATGCAGGCCAAGCTAACAGATGCTAAAACCGCAGAGGCAGAAACAACCAGCAGCCTTAGCGTTGCCAGACGCCCGACAGTGACTCCCGATATTAAACCTCCTAAGAGCGTACCTATTACCCTGGCTGTGGGTGGTGTCTTGGGTGTGTTAGTTGGTGGTGGGGTGATATTTTTATTGGGATCGCTGGAAGGAACTTTCAAAACCAGAGAAGATATCCGCGAGAGCCTCAAGCAACGTGAAGTGGCATTGTTGGGAGAGTTGCCTTTAATGCTAGTTGATGATTTGGATCGAGAGGCTGTGCCAGTGGTACTTTCTCCAGAATCTCCCTACTTAGAATTTTATGAAAAGTTCCGTAGTAATCTGCGGCGGATTGGTGGTAAAAACTTAAAGGTAGTTTTAATTACTAGTACCAGTAGCCTAGAGGGTAAAACGGCAAGTGCTTATAACTTGGGCATTGCTTCTGCCCGTGCAGGAAAAAGAACTTTGATTATTGAAACAGATTTGCGATCGCCTTCTCGTTGTACATCGCTGAAAGTAATTCCCGATCCCGACGCCACCATTGAACCCCTGCGTTATTACGCTGACTTGAGTGAATGTATTCGTTTAGTTCCTGATGTAGAAAATTTATACATTCTTCCCAGCCCCGGTCCCGTGCGGCAATCTGCTGCTATTCTTGAATCTAGCGAAATGCGGCGGCTGATGGATGATGTCCGTGAACGCTTTGATTTAGTGATTTTAGATACTAGCTCCTTAAGCTTATCCAATGACCCATTATTAATCCAACCCTACAGCGATGGCATGGTACTAGTGGCGCGACCGCATTATACAGAAGAGAACATGTTAGGCGAGGCGATCGATCAATTGGTTGAATCGGAACTGGGGTTATTAGGAGCGATTATTAATGGTGCCGATATCGTCGTTTCTCTACCTCCCCCAACGTTTTCATCAGAAGTAGAACCAGAAAATGTTGAAGAATCAGAAGAAGTTTCAGCCGGTGCCAGTTGAATGGGGACTGGGAGAGATGGGGTGAAACTACGCCCACCAACCCATCACTCCTAACTCCTAACTCCTAACTACTAACTCTTAATATTAGTCGCGTCTAAACAGCCCAAATAGGGGAGCAAGAATCATTCCAAAAACAAAACCACCGATGTGTGCCCAGTAGGCAACTCCACCAGTTTGTACGCTCATGTTAGCGGCTGTTTGCAGGCTAGCAAGGCCGGATATCACATTTTGTACGAAGAAAAGTCCAATTATTACTAATGCTGGAACTCGGATGGTGGTGATGAAAATCCCTAAAAAGACTAAAGTCATTACTCTCGCTTGGGGAAAGCGAATAATGTATGCACCTAAAACTCCAGAAATTGAACCACTTGCGCCTAATGAAGGAATATCAGAATTGATGCTAATAAACCATTGGCACAATGCAGCTAAAGCACCACATGTCAAATAAAAAATTAAATATTTAAAATGACCTAAACGATCTTCAATATTGTTGCCAAAAACCCAGAGAAACACCATATTTGAGATTAAGTGCCACCATCCGCCGTGTAAGAATTGCGACGTAAATAGCGTTATCCATTCCGCAGATAAATTGGTGGTTAACTGTTGAGGCACTACTGCATACTGACTTAAAAATTGATTCAATTGTGCATTTGACAGGCTCACCTCATGAAGAAAAACTAAAATGTTCATGCCAATTAACCCATAGGTGAAATATGGGGTAATACGCGTGGGATTTTCATCGTAGAGAGGAAACACAGGTGTTTTTCCTAAATTATTGACTAACTGCAATATAGCTTGTATTACCCACAGTTGTTGAGTTTAGGTATTTTAACTCAGAGGAAACTGCCGCACATCTAATGCAACAGATGTTTTCGTGTTGACTGTTGACTGGCAACAGTATGAATAACTCTAAAATTTAAAAGCGCAATAGCTTAATTTGAGAAAAATATCTCCACATTAATCGCAAATCACTAATGATAAATACTGCAAAATCCCACCCTTTAAAGAGTGGGATTGGCTTAAAAATAAAATTCTTGTAAACTTACTATGACCAAGATTCTTCCGGGGATTTATCGCTAAATAAACCCAAGAGTGGCCCAAGAATTGCGCCGAAGATAAACCCGCCTGCATGGGCCCAGTAGGCAATACCGCCGCTTTCCATACCGATGTTGGTGGGTGTTTCAAGGCTGACAAGTCCGTAGAAGGCTTGTTCGAGAAACCAAAATCCCAGAAAGAAGTATGCAGGGACGCGGAAAGTCGGGAAGAAAAATCCTAAGGGTACAACGCCAATAACTTCAGCTTTGGGAAAACGAAGAATGTAGGCTCCCATAACACCTGCGATCGCACCACTCGCACCCAATGAAGGAATGCTAGAATCTTGACCGAAGTACCACTGGGTCAATGATGCCAAAACACCGCAAGCTAAATAGAACAATAAAAATTTAGCATGACCCAATTTATCTTCAACGTTATTACCAAAAATCCAGAGAAACAACATATTGCCGCCTAAGTGCAACAAACCGCCGTGCAAAAATTGTGAGGTAATCAAAGTTGCCCACTCTGGTACTGGTTGATTTACAGAGATACCAGCAAAACTTAAGCTGAGTTCGCGAGGAACTACAGCTGCAAGGTGTAAAAACCCATTTAATGCTTGTGGAGGAAGACTTGATTCATAAAGAAAAGCCAGGACGTTGGCAGCAACCAATCCATAAGTCACATAAGGAGTAATTTTTGTAGGATTATTATCTCTAATTGGAACCACGGGCGTTTTTCCTGACTTGAAGACACAAACTCTACATTACTGAATTGTGCAAGTAGTTTCTTCTACCTCGTGGATAGATCTCCGTTTGAGATTTAAAATCCGAAAGCCAAAAATCCCCCATCAACGGTGATACATTGTCCAGTGATGAAAGATGCCACAGGCATACAAAGAAATGCCACTATACCTGCTACTTCTTCTGCTTGACCAACTCTTCCCATAGGTGTTTGGGATAGAACTAATTTGAGAAAATCTTGGTTATCGAGTACAGACTTCGTTAGAGGCGTGTAAATAGCCCAAGGTGCTACGGTATTTACTCTAATATTATCTAAAGCCCATTCAACTGATAGCGATCGCGTCAGTTGATTTATAGCCGCTTTAGTCATACCATAAGGAGCGCCTGTACGGTTCGAGACTAAACCCGCCACAGAACTGATATTAACAATGCTGCCGTTTTTGCTATTTTGCAGCAAAGGGTAAAACAGACGGCAGATTTCAAAAATTGATGTCTGGTTTGTCTGGATGAGGAATTGATACTCAGTTAGCGTATAGTCTACGAGTTTTTTACTAATATTAGTTCCGACATTGTTGACCAGAATATCTAATTTATCCCAGGTTTTGCTAACCTGCTCAAAGATGAGTTGACGACCATCAGAGGTTGCAACATCCGCTGTTATCCCAGATGCAGGTAATCCAGCCTGTTGCCAAATACTTACTTGTCGGTCAACATCTTCAGAATTCCGTGCCACAATTATTACTTCTGCGCCTAGAGATAAAAACTCATTGGCAACAGCTAGTCCAATGCCTTTGGTAGCACCTGTAATCAGCGCTTTCTTTCCTGTCAGTGTCCAGCGTTCGCTCATTGCTCATTTAAATTATAGTGATTTTTTATTTTCAAGCTCTCAATGACCATTCGAGTTTATCTTGCAGGTGTCCAATGCGATCGCCTTTTGTCGTAATCTAGATGATTGCCATCCCTAAACCATTCACAGCATTTCAACCCACTGACAAACTCATGTTTTTTGGAAATTCATTAGAAAATCAACTCCAGCGGTGGAACGAAACTATTCGCAATCAACCTGAAAATCCCAATGCTTACATTCGCCGAGGCATGGTGAAGTTTCAACTGGCCAAAATTGATGAATCTATAGAAGATTTTGATAAGGCAGAGCAATTGGATGCCCGTATCAAACCCTACCTCTGGCAACGTGGATTATCGTACTATTATGCAGAAAGATTTGCCGAGGGCGCTCAACAATTTGAAATAGATTTGACTGTGAATGCTCAAGATGTGGAAGAAACAGTATGGCGATATCTCTGCATTGCTCGTTTGTCAGGCGTTGAAGAGGCACGTAATTCTTTACTAACTGTAAAAAATGACCCCCGACGTGTTATGCAGCGTGTATATGATTTATATGCAGGAAATTGTACGCCAGATGATGTTTTAAATGTTGGGCGATCGCAAGGGATAAATGGAAATTTTTACAATCATCTTTATTTGGGATTATATTACGAAGCTGAGAATAATCTTGATTTGGCTCAGGAATATATAGTTAAGGCTGCTGATAATTACAAAATTGATGACTATATGTGGTATTTGGCACAGGTACACAAAAAGCTACGAGGATGGATATAGTTTAGGAATTGAAACCACTAGAGGCTTTTGTCTGTCCAATGGGCTGAGTTGTTAAGTTATAACGATGCTGTACAGGACTTGTCGATACAAATGAGTGAGCGCCTTTGCTAAACTAATTCTCAGACCGAGGAATATTTTGAGAAATACGTTGAGCTATTCAATTTTCGGTAACTTCGGTTTCAAACTGCAATTAGCGGTACAAATGGGCGATCGCCTCGAAAAGAAAACTTTCCGATCGTGCCTTAACAGATAGCCTAAGTCACCTAACAACCAAAATAAAGGGCAACAGATAACTTTGGAAACCTTATTAAAAATGTCTAAACCTTCCGCTTCATCAGCTTGTTATATTGCGGCAAACTTCAAGAGTTCATTGTAGTTTCAATTGCTTTACTAACTTTAACTAGTTCCTTATTTCGTTTTCCTGAAGCTAGCATATCAAGAGGCTGAGAAATATCATGAGCAGCTTGATAATCTTTGATTTCCGTTAAATCATATCGACATTCACTCACGTAAATCCAAATCACAGTTAATCCTTCAGATTCAGCAGCCTTTAAAAGGTGGGGAAGTTCATGCTCAGCAATAAAGTTAGAAGCCAGAAAGTTCGGGCTAACTAGTAAAACAGCTACTTTAGCCGATTCAAGAGCTTTCTGAATTTCTTCTCTCCACTTGGAGCCTGGTTTTATTTTGGTGTCATCCCAGTACAAGATTTCCTGCCCTCTTATGAGAGGCTGAAGCATTTTTTGAAGATTTGATAACCACCGCTTATCCGAGTGACTATAGCTAACAAAAATCTGATTTCGCTCAGTTTTGATTTGTCTTGTTTTTTCTTCTAAAGATGATGATGAAATTGATGGTTCATTCATTTTTGACTTCCTGTAAGATTCCGCAAATTCTGGTTCAATGGTTGCCCAAATATCTATAACAATTTCTTGATAAATTTGGTATTGATCCTCCCATGAATTAATAGGTTTAGTATTGTGAGGTAAACATTGAAATTTTGCAAACGGCCCAACTTTCCAATGGACTGGGCTAAGGATGATAGGAATAATACGAGCGTCTCCAGCATCACACAGTTCCATTGCTCGTTTTAATTCCATCTCAAGCAGGGAAGCTGAAGCGAGATAATTATGGCTTACAAGAAGTAAAATAACTTGGGCAGAATTCAGATACCCATTGATCTCACTAGCCCACTCCAATCCTGGAACAATCTTGCGGTGATGCCAGACTTTGGCTATACCTCTTTCTACTAGAAGATTAAGATGAGCGTCTAAATTATGTAAGAAGCTTTCATCTCTATTGCTATAGGATATGTATATATTATTACTTAATGAATTTTTATCAAAACTACTAACTACTGTCCAGATATATTCAGAAATAACTTGGAAAGCTTCATTTCGATCTTTCCATTCAGTTAAAGGCTGAACATCTAATGAAGAAATAGGTAAACTTGCAAGCTGTGTTTTTGTCAAATTAATGTGTTCAAGAAAGATAGGTATAACAATAGCGTCTCCCATTTTGTGTTGCTCCATCGCGAAATCAAACTCAATTTGAAGATCTTGGGAGTCGAAGTAATTCTGGCTTATTAAAAGTAGAATAATTTGAGCAGAACTAAGATGAGTATAGATTTGCCTACGTATTTCTGCTCCTGCATGCATTTTTCGAGCGTGCCAACATCTGGCTAAGCCTTGATATTCTAGTAGAACGAGATGACGCTCTAGCTCATCTAGAAGCTTTTCATCTTTGTGAGAATATGATAAATAGATTTCAATTGGTGTTTTAGAGTTTGCTAGTATGCGAAAATCAAGCTTTATTAATTGCCACACAACCTGTTGAATGCCGTTGATTATATCCCTGAAAGCTTCATCATGATTTTCCCACATACTAATGGGCTTACCATATTTAGGTAGAACTTGAAGTTTTCCAATTGGAGAATCTGTCCAATCACTTGGGCCCAGAATAATAGGGACAACGCAAGCCTCTCCGATTTCATATTGATTCATTGCTTGTGTCAGTTCAACATCGTAGTAATAGTCTGACGCAAGATAATGCACACTAATCAACGGTAAAATTATTTTGGCTTTATTTAGAGCTTGACTTGAAAGATTTTTCCACCCTTGACCTGGTGTAAATGAGTGACGCTTATAAAGAGTAACTAACCCACAATCTTCTAGTTTACTAAGGTACTTTTCAAGCTCCTGTTTAAGACTCTCATCTTTGAGCGAATATGAGATAAAAATCTCGATAGGTAGTGGAGATGTAGATACCATAGAACTTTTAGTAAAAGATTGCTTAAAATATTTTGATGTCTACAGGTTAATGTTCTAGCATTTTATCTCGCAGATGCTTAATGCGATCGCCTTTGTCGAACTAATTGTCAGGATGTGGCTTCGCTTTCAAACTGCACTTGACGATACAAATCGGCGATCGCTATCTCCACATCAACCGATTCCAGTCGCAATATTTCATCAAAATTATACTCAGACAGCACCCATTTTCCCTGTTCGCTGCGCCGAAACACTTCCACACCTGGTTGCTCTACTTGTACTAAAACATATTCTTGTAAGGTTGGAAATTGGCGATATTTGGCAAACTTTTTTCCCCTATCGGCTGCTTCTGTTGAAGGTGATAGCACTTCGATAATTAAACAGGGAAATTGTATTAATTGTGGATCGCGATCGCGCTCATCGCAAGTCACTACTACATCTGGATAAAAATACTTTTGCCCCGGTTCTACCTGCACCTTCACATCTACAATGTATACTTCACAGGAGCGATCCGTTAGGGCATTATCTAAGAGCTTCGAGAAATTGAAAGAAACCCGATTATGGTTGCGTGTACCACCACTCATGGCCACAACTTCGCCATCCCAATATTCGTAGCGTTGCTCTTGGGTGGGTTCCCAAGCTAGATATTCTTCTGCGCTCATCAAAATACGATCGGGTAAAGCAACCATTGGGGCGATCGGGAAATGATTTACTTTTCTAGAATAGCCAAAAAAGAGCTTTCTGTTTTGGTATAACTATTCCCACAATCTCTGAACAGAATAAGCATCAAATTTTTTATCCCTGCTAATTATAATTAACGAATGATTGATTGCCTGTGCAATCAACATCCGGTCAAATGGATCGCCATGATGTAGCGGGAGATTCCGAACTTGAACCGTATCGGCAAAAGATACCGTAAGTATGAGGATATCGGAAGCGTCAATTGCAGAACCTATTGTTTCATAGCTTCGTTGTAGCGATAATTTACCAAGGTTCAACTTGATGGCAATTTCCCACAAACTAGCGATGCTGAGATAAACGAGATCTGCATTGTCGATTGCCATCCTTAAATTTTCTGAAAGGCTGGAGTCATTTTCAGTTAGCCAGATAAAGGCATGAGTATCTAACAAGAAAGCACTCATTCCATATATTCCTGGAAGACTTCAAGAGGTTCATCAAAGTCATCAGGCAAAGGTAAAACAAAAGTTCCTTGTAAAATTCCAGAACGACGCTTTTGTTGTGCTGAACTTTCCTGAGAAACACTCTTTGAATAATTCTCAACTAAATATTTAGCATAATGCAATAGTTCTTGTTTAAGTGAATCTGGCATTTGCTCTATTGTTTGTAAAATTTCTGCATCAATAGCCATGATTTCTCCTGAGAGGTTATTCTGCTGGTAATTGTCTGGTAAGTCATGGCAGGGATTTTTTCTCACATGAACCTTTACAGCTTTAAGCAATCGATGAATGATTCACCTTATTTAGGTAGCAAAAAAAGAGCGCTCTCTTAATTGCTATCCTGAATAAGTACTAACGTCCCAGCATTTTATCCCGCAAATGTTTAATGCGATCGCGTAGTTTTGCGGCTTCTTCAAATTCGAGTTTTTTCGCCGCTTCTTTCATCTGTGTTTCTAACAAAGTAATCAATTCTGGAATCTGTTCTAAAGGTAGTTCATCGATATGTTCGTCTACGACTTTTAAGTCAGTTGCATTCAACCGCCGAGATACATCTAAAAATGACAAAATCGCATTACTAGATTTTTTCACAATCGGTTGTGGTGTAATTCCATGCAGTTTGTTATATGCCGTTTGAATCCCGCGCCGCCTGTCTGTTTCGTCAATGGCTTTAATCATGCTGTCGGTGAGATTATCAGCATATAAAATTGCTTGTCCTTTGACGTGACGCGCAGCTCTACCAATAGTTTGAATTAGAGAACGTTCGGCTCGCAAAAAACCTTCTTTGTCTGCGTCCATAATTACTACTAAGGAAACTTCTGGTAAATCCAAACCTTCCCGCAGCAAGTTTACTCCCACCAAAACATCGAAGTTACCTTCGCGTAAGTTCTGCAAAATTTCAATTCGCTCAATTGAATTAATCTCAGAATGTAAATACCGCACTCGAATACTGTGGTCTTCCAAGTATTCTGTTAAATCTTCCGCCATGCGCTTAGTTAATGTGGTAATCAGCACTCGTTCGTGGCGGTCAACTCTGTCTTTAATTTCTCCTAGTAAATCATCAATTTGTCCTTCTGTCGGACGCACAGAAATTTCTGGGTCAATTACCCCAGTTGGTCGAATTACTTGTTCTACTATATGACCTTCAGAAACTTCTAATTCCCAATTTCCTGGAGTTGCGGAAACAAAGATACACTGATTTACTTTTTGCCAGAATTCTTCTGCTTTCAAAGGACGATTATCAGCAGCGCTGGGAAGCCGAAATCCGTGTTCAATTAGAACTTTTTTTCTCGCTTGGTCGCCGTTATACATACCCCGAATTTGGGGGACAGTCACGTGAGATTCATCGATAACTAATAGCCAATCTTTGGGAAAATAATCAATTAAACATTCTGGTGGTTCTCCAGCTTGTCTTCCTGCTAAGTGACGGGAATAGTTCTCGACGCCATTACAATAACCAACTTCCCGCAGCATTTCTAAGTCATAACGGGTTCGTTGGTCTATACGTTGCGCTTCTAATAATTTTCCAGCTTGTTCTAAGTCGGCTTTTTGCTGTTTTAATTCGGCTGCGATGTCTTGACAAGCTATTTCTAGCCGTTCTTCTGGGGTGACAAAGTGACGCGCAGGATAAACATTTACGGCTTCTAAACTTTTAATAATTTCCCCGGTTACTGGGTCAATATAACGAATTGCGTCTATTTCATCACCAAAAAATTCGACGCGAATAATCCGGTCTTCATAAGCTGGGCCAATTTCTAAAACATCACCCCGGACGCGAAATTTTCCCCGTCCCATTTCTATGTCATTACGGCTATATTGAACATTTGTCAAATCCCGTAATATTTGACGTTGATTTACTTCCATACCTATCTGGAGGGGGATGGCAGCTTTGAGATATTCTGCTGGCATTCCTAAACCGTAGATGCAACTGATGGAAGCAACGACGATGACATCACGGCGTTCAAAAAGCGATCGCGTCGCTGAATGCCGCAACATATCTATTTCATCATTAATTGCCGCTGTTTTTTCAATATAAGTATCGGTGACTGGAATATATGCTTCCGGCTGATAATAATCGTAGTAGCTGACGAAATACTCGACTGCGTTGTTGGGAAAGAATTCTCGTAGTTCGTTACAAAGTTGTGCAGCTAAGGTTTTGTTGTGCGCCAAGACTAAAGTAGGCTTGCCAATCTTTTCAATTACTGCTGCTACTGAAAATGTCTTGCCTGTTCCCGTGGCACCTAGTAAAGTTTGGTAATGATTGCCAGCTTTGATACTAGCACTGAGTTGGGCGATCGCTTGCGGTTGATCGCCTGTCGGACTAAAGGGAGCTTGAAGACAAAATTCTGTCATACAGTTTTGCTGAAAATACCCTGCCTGATTGTGACGATTTCACGCCCTATATATTGTAGCTCGGTAATTAAGCCACGAAATAGCAATAATCTTTTACAAAGTTTTACTATTTCGATTTACTTATGTGTAAGTTTTAAAGATTCTTATATCTATGTGAGGATTTTTAAGGTTAAACTTTGATACATAGGAAAAATTCATCTTTCCTTAATTATTGTAAAATTCAATTAATAAACCAGAGGTATTCAGTTATGGCTATTAGCAGTGGTGCTAAAGCAATCAGTCCTCGGCAGAAGTACGCAAAACTGAAAGGGGAAACTACAGTGGAAGTTGAAAATCACCAAGGCCAGAGTGTGGATAAAGATCAAGTCGAGCAAGCTAGTGAACAGTCAGCGCCAGAAACTCGTGGAACACTCGCCATTGCTGGAGTTCGTCCCATAGGCAGTAGCGACTTGGAAATTGCTGAAAAACTTTCAATTTCTGGAGTCCGTCCCGTTAGTACCAGTACCTTGGAAGTTGTGGAAACCTATAATGCAATGGGTATTCGTCCAATTGGTGCTAATACATTCAAAGTAGTTGAAAGTATTAATCTTTCTGGTATTCGTCCAGTTAGCTCAAGTTCATTAGTAGTAGCCGAAAGCTATTCAGTATTTGGAAACCGTCCAGTAGCATCAAATGATATAGACGATTCTGCAAACCTGATGGGTTTTCTAGATTAGACCAAAAGAATATTCCCATAACTTTATTAACCCAGTTTCTTTACGAAACTGGGTTTTTTTGTTTCAACATACCAAAGATATTTGTATTTGTTCTATGTCTTTTAGCATAGGTAACTAAGGTTTAATTATTTAAATTTAGCTTTAAATAATAGCTGGGATGCTTACTACAATTACTGTTATAACTTCTAAATTATGGTTTTGGAATTCTAAATTTTTTAATATACCTTGTGGTGGAAGGCTTTAGTAAGAACCTTAAGTTAGCGTGTAATAGTAATAACAAAAGATTTCAAAGTCAGTTTACAGCTTTGAAAGAAACTTACCATCAAATAAACAGGAGTATCAAATGAGCTTAGAAGATCGGGCTAAAGCTGCTGCTAAAAATATTGAAGGTAAAGCCCAAGAAATAGCAGGAAATGTTACTGGAGATCCAGAAGATAAAGCTGAAGGTAAAGCAAAGCAAGCTGAAAGCGAAGTACGTCACGGCATTGAAGACGTGAAAGAAAATATCAAGAAAAAAATTGACTAAAGTTCATATTTTTTGCAAAAGCTGTAGAAATATAACCAAGGTGTATCCCATTTTTGCAAAAAAATATGAAATCTCTAGCAGCTAAGTTCAACTCATTTTATATCCATGAAAAAAGGGTATTAACTTGAGCTAAAGAGATGATGTAGAGACGTAACTAATCACGTCTCTACACTTATTACACAATGTTTTTAATTAGAGTTATCTGTCAAAATCAAAACTTTGCAACTTTCATTAGCTGGGATTTACTAGCTATTTAATTTATTATTCTAGGCGTTTCTTTAGGAGGAAAAAAATGATTCTATTCCAACAAAGCCGCAAAATATTAGCGACTTTCGTTTTAATTGTAGTGCTGATGATAACTACTGCTTGTGGTGGTAGTACAGTGTCACAAGTCGATCGCCCAACAACCGCACCAGCAATTGGTCGAGATGTAGCTTATGCAGAGTTAGAGCGTGGCAATACCCCAAAAGGACAAACTTTTGGTAATTGGGTTGTGCAAACATCGCAAGGATTAATTAAAGATGCTTATGTTCGTGATAACAACAAATTGGGTGTTGTAATTTCTCCTCAAGTTCGTCCTAACGAAGTCCGACCATTAGCAAAATCTTTAGTTCAAGGTTTTCGTAAAAATTTCCCGAATCAAGACTTGAAAGTTTTGGTTTATAGCCCTGACAAGCAATTAATTTTGACTACTGATTATGACGTTCAGACGAATCAAGTCAAGTATAGCTAATTGCTGATGCGATGAAGAAAATAGGCAGTGGGGAGAAGGGGAAATTGAACCATAAAAAAGGAGATTGAAAAAATGACAAGTAATCAAGAATATAGACGGGAAATAATGAAAGATTTGGCTGAAGGGAATGTAGAATCTCTGGATGAGCCTACAGCCAATTCAACAACCGAATATCAAAATTTTGATGATTTTGCTCAACGCACAACACCAGATCAACGTAGGCAGTTATTTGGCCGATCTTTACATCCAGATCGCATTCCTAGTAGCCAAATGGAGCCAGAATTACAACAGGCGATCGCCCAAATTAAACCTAATGAACGCGATGATGTAGCAAGGGGTTTTTTCAAACACTTAAAAGAAAGAGGATTAGACGACCGGCATTTAGAGCAACAGTTGGGTCTTTCTACACATAACCCCAACCGCATGAGTGCTGATGATGTTAGCAAACTCGCGTCTTTCGTCTATCACAATCACCCGGATATTTTCCGCGAAGTATTAGCAGATCAACCAGCCATTATCAAATTCCTCAGTAATCCTGTAGTGGCAGGTATTATCGGAATTGCAGCAGCTAAATGGCTAGGTAGTCGCAAATAAATTCTGAGTTCTTACTCCCTTCCTGCTCAAAGAATACCTAAATTTTTTAACTTAGACTCGTAGCGTTTGGCCGCCGGGTACCGTAAAGGATGCAAAAGAAAAGAAAGGTAATCTGATAGCGCCAGTGAGTAATTTTTTGTGTTGCGTAACAAAGTATGGTGGGCTATGCCCACTTTTTTTTCTCTAATTTACCTTCTAAATTCTGTTATCTATCCAAAAATTGTAGAGTGTTGTAGAATTTACGTCTCACAGCCCGTTATTAAAGGCTTTCGCAGACCGTACTCATATTGACTGTTTGTTACTTCCTGAATCAACTGTTCAGGCGTGAGAATTCGGGGAGTAGTAACTGGAAAATCTCCAGGATTGCGAGTAATAATAGCATCTAAATGATTGAGTACCGCAGTGCTGTATTGAATAGCGTCTTCAAAATCTGCGAAGTTAGTGGTTAGTGCCATGTTGATTGTGGTACTGTTTACGGTGGCAACATGGCAGAAGTTGACTAATTGCCTTAAATAAGTAAGTGCCTATTCTCGACCTCTTGCCCTGCGGATGATGTAATATAAATCGCTAAAAGTTGAGGCAGAAATATAACCTTCTATCTGTCCTTGCTCAACGAACACCAACACTTGTTCGCTTGCGTCTAGGAAAGGTTCGCGTTCAAGGGCATCATCTACAATGATGTTGGTGTCTAACAAGACTTTTACAGATTATGTTTCTCCTTTAAAGCTTCCCATCGAGCTTGGTCTGGGTCAAAGTCTGGTGGTGTGGGTGGGGCATTTTCAAATAAACCTTCAAATGCTTTCACTTTAGACTTTCTTCTCGGTTTCTGTGGTTGTGACTGAGTTTGAGTTTCTGTAGAACTTTCCAAGGATGGAACTGGCTGCAAAATGATCACTTCCACTTTTCCAGGAGCAATATCTAGAGGTTCGTCAATAATTAAATGGCCTGATTGATCAATTGTGGCGTTGAGCTTGTAGGCTTGCATACTTCTGCTCCTTTTTGTTTCTAGGATAGAACACTGCTGTAAATGTTGCGTAGGTGTAGCCTGTCGTAGACATCGCACTTGTGAATAACCACCTTATCGTGACCAAAATAACAATGTTGGTCATGAAAGCGATGCCTTTGGTCATGAAAGCGATCGCTTTTGTGGTCAACGCTTATGTGATCGTTAACAACACTTAAACAAAACTTATGAATGAATAACACGCACTAGTTGAAAAGCTGCGAGATCCCCGACTTCTTCAAGAAGTCGGGGATCTGAATCAACCTAGTTCATCCCGCGCTGTCCAAATTACCTCACGCACCTCTCCCGCGCACTCTTCACCCGTAGCATCGCGCCAAATAACTTGAAACTGGCTTTCTCCTAATTGCTTGAGCATACGGGCTAAAGCATTGATATAATAACAAATCAAATCTTGATTATGCTCTTGTTCAATAGCTAAAGCACGAATGTAAATTGGCAAAGCCTGAGCGTAATTTTCTTGAGCTTCTAAAACCCTTCCCCACTTACCCAATGTTTGGGATGCCCAATACCAATCACAGAATTTCTCATACATTTCCCAGGCTTTCTTATAATAGTTAATCGCCACATCGAACTGCGATTGATCTTCGGCTACCATGCCCAGAAAATTAGCGTAGAAAATTAGCAACTTTTTTTCGAGTTCGTTAACCACCTCCTGGGAAGTAATTGTGTTTAACTGCTGACCCCTTTTTAAGGGGGTCGCCGTAGGCGGGGGGATCTTAACCGAACCATATTGCAGAGACACCCAGAGGCAGATTGAGTTTTAATTCAGTATAGATACAGGGATAATGTACTCAAATTATCAGTGAATTATTTTATGCTGCCAGTTATTGAAACCATTCCTCTACGTCAAATGGCTTCGGGCGATCGCCTTTTTCTCCAAATCTACAAATTCATCGGCGCTCAACCTGGTAAAAAGGTTTACATTCAATCTAATTTGCACGGTGCAGAAATCGCTGGTAATGCCGTTATTCACCAGCTAATTGAGTTTTTATTAACAATAAATGACAGACAGTTAACTGGAGAAATTTGGCTTGTTCCCGTTTGTAATCCAATGGGCACAAATGAACGCGCTCAACATTTTTCTCCTGGGCGTTACTGCGTTTACGAAGCTAAAGACTGGAATCGCATATTTTGGGATTACGAGAAAGAAGCTGATGATTTAGTAGCTTTTACTAAATCTCAACTTCATGATGATCTAGAGGTCGTTCGACAAAATTATCTAACTATAATTAAGCAAGAATTCGCAAAAATTTTAGAAAAAATTAATTCTCCTAGTGCTGTGCCCTATACTGAGCTTTTCCGCTACAAATTACAAAGTCTCAGTTTAGATGCAGATTATTTAATTGATTTGCATAGCTCTAACAATCAGGGTTTAGACTACCTTTATTACTTCCGAAATCGAGAAGAAAGTGCCAAATACTTCCTACTTGATTTCGGAATCTTACTCAATAAATATGATGGTGATGCTTTTGATGAAGCGTTTATTAAACCTTGGTTAGCACTGGAAGCTTGTTTTCAAGATTTTGGTAGAGAAATCAAGTTTGATGTGGAAGCTTGGACGCTAGAATTGGGAGCAGGAATGCAAATGAACCTTAATTCAGTTGCTAAAGGTGTACTGGGTGTGAAAAACTATTTAGCACGAAAAGGTGTATTGAAAATTCCCGATCGCTCATCTGAAACAAAAACCCATGAAATGAATTTTGTATCCAGCCGCAACAGAAAAAAATATTATGCGATCGCCGGTGGTATGGTTCAAGAAAGAATCGAATTAGGTAGCACTGTTAAAGCTGGAGAAAAGTTGTATCAAATTCTCAGTTTTAATAAAGAAGGTAATTTACCTACCGTAATTGATGTCTGCGCCGAACAAAACGGATTAGTTTATGATGTTGCAACTAATCAAGCTGTGAATGAAGGTGAATTTGTATTGGGAGTTATTAGTTAAAAGTTTGTAAATTATTTTGCTTTTATCTTAATTAAAAATACTTAGACAACAACCAGATAATTACTCCAGTTCCCAGTAAACAAATAATTCCTGCAAAGCCAGCTAGAGGTTTTTTGTTCTTACCTGTGAACCAGTCAGACACTTTACCTGTGTAACTAATTAGTTCTGCTGTATCTATGGTAGCGATCGCCCATACCCATCCAGCGTGCAATCCCCAAGCTAAACCCAAATTACCGCCATCGGCAAACCGCGCCAACACTAACACCATTCCCATCAACCACAATCCAGGGAGTTGAGGTACAGTTTCGCGTTGCTCCCAAACCAGGTGTAACACAGCAAAAATCAAGCTAGAAATTATTGCTGCTAACCAAACCGGGTAATCCTGCAATAATTCAGTCAACAAAAAACCCCGAAAAACTAACTCTTCTATCCCACCAACTAACAAGGCGATGCAGAAAACTGGTAGCAAAATCGGTAGTAGTAACTTGATATTCGAGTTTTCAAAAGAACACCAACCTAACCCAAATTGCCCACTAAATACAATAGCTAGGCTCAGCACTCCCAAGGCGAAACCGAGTGCTAAAGACTTTACAATTGAGAGATTGACAACAAAACCGTAATCTACAAAAGACCTATTCACCAACCAACTAACTCCCCAGATAACCAGGGGAGCTAATAGGTAAAGTGACACCAACAACGGTATCTTTTGCTCTGGCTGGAACAATTTTGTAGGTTGCCAATTGAGCAAGATTGCTGATATTGTTACCACTGGTAACCAACACCCTACCCAGCAAATTAGGAATACCATCACTACAACTAGTGCAGGTGCATTTTCCATAAATGCCAGTAAGGCGTTGACCGAAACCTCAAAAAAATTTGTCAACACAAACAAAAAAACACGATAGACTTCTTGCACTATAGATTTCCTGTTGATTAATCAAGACTCTACCAAACTTACTGACTCCGGCAAGGGGTCTAATCGTATTTTTACCTCGACAAAATTCTCTCAACAGGGCTACCAGTTTGCTATTGAGGTAAGGACAAGTCGTCAAGTATTCACCTGAATCTTATCCCTACCACCAGCTTTATTTACTCTTCCTCGTCTAAATCTTCGTCCGATTCGTCGTCAGAGTCTAAATCTGGTGAGGTTAGTTTTTTATCACTTTCACCAAGTTGAATCAGGTGAATATGCTTGTATCCCAACCTAATTTCAAACTCATCTCCAGGCTTTAAGCCCATTGCTTTGGTATATGTAGCACCAATGACAATTTGACCATTTTGATGGACACTAACGCGATACGTCGGTTCGCGACCGCGACCATCTTTTGGTGCTTCAGGACTAAGAGGAATTCCCCTAGCTGATAGCAAAGCATCATAAAAATCTGTGAGATTGACTCGAACCTGATTATTCTTAGTAACAGTGTAATAGCCGCACTGCTTAGCTCTTTCTCGGCGTGGTAAAGTGGAAAGTTCTTTTACTTTAGCAAGTAACGCTTTTCCGGTTAATGGCGCGGTTGCAGTTTCACTCATTATGCTCAATTTTTCCTTACTCTCTCCAAACTGATAAACGATGTAGTTTCATGCCAGTATTTGATTTCCTAGCATTCGCATAAAGCTACTTAGGACTCTAATGTCACGGGTGAATTCCTGCTGAACGGAGCCAAAAGTACTTCTATTATGGTTGTTTACAACCTATTAGAGGTCATAGTTACCAAAGAGATTAATTTTGGTGATTTTACGGTAGTTTTAACCATTATTCGCCATTAGAAAGGAAACTATTTTTTCTTTTGGCGATACTGTATGGGTGTAATTTTCAGCCACCTTTACAAATTAGCTAGGTTCTACTACAAATATGTCGTAGACCTAATAAATTGCAGGTTTTTCACTTTCGGTACTTGCCTTTCTTGCCTTTGAGTTGTACAGATTTCTCCACTCATACTCAAAAGCTGAGGACAGCATAGTATTTCAATAGAGTCCTATGGGTATACACCCTTTTGTCCTACAACTAGAGACGCGAATTTTCTTGTCTCTAGATTACGAATCAACAAAGCAGCACTAGCCGCGCTGATGCGGCTATTGATTCTGGTTTTGTCACTTCGTAATTTTATATTAAATACTAGCATGGACTAATAATAGCAAAATAGTTGTTTAATTTTGAATTAAAGTTGCTGGTAAATTTTTATTTAAATCACTGGACTTCAGGAAGAAAAAACCAGTGACGATTTTTCTAACCCTTGATTGCAAGCGTGAGCATTGTCCTAAGGCTTTTATAAAAATTGATCTAATTGAGACGAGCAGTTTTGACCAATGAGTGAAATCCAAGATTTTGTGATTCAGAGGAAGCAAAAAGCAAAAACTCTCGCGTATCTAGGTTTCCCGGTGCAAGAACTTTTATTTAAAAGTCTTAAAAATTTTTTCTGGGTTTATTACCGTCAAGTAAAAAGTGGTCAGAGGATTCTGCACGTCTGTCTATGGGAAGAATAAATCTCTTAACATATGCTTAGCCATCAATTTTTACCAGCATAATGTTGAGCGTGTGCTTTCACACTTCTATATAATCAAAAGATTCGGCCTTTGCCACTGCTTAACGGATTTTGATAGCCAGTTGCTCTGATACAACTTGACATGCATTTAATTTGGATATATCGCTAGGTAGGAGATGAACAACAGTCACTCTTGAGGCAAACCACTTTTGCTTGATACTTCCAAACAGATAAATTAAATGCAAAGCTGGGATGACAATTTTGCTGTTTTAGCTCAAAACTCGGCACAAATCTGATCTATAGCAATCTTATTTGATTTATAAACTACTCATACTGACAGGGAATAGGGAGTAGGGATAGGGAGTAGATTTGTTTACAACTCATTTAGTACTGCTGTATGGCAGTACTACAAGTAAAAGTTTAATCGTTATCCTTAAACTAGAATCAGTTGCTCTTTTATCGTCAGCTTATTAACATCAGGCTTAGAATTCAGGGTAAAAAGAATATGGCTTACTTTTGGCGATACCTGCCTTGACTGATGATTTTTGAGGCTGGTGAAGCAATTTTAAAATTTTGGTTAGAAGCAATGGAAGTTATTTTTAAGGTGATTCGACAGCAGCAAAATTCCTCCCCTGTTGTGCAAACCTATATCATAGAGGCTCAACCAGGTAATACAATCCTTGATTGCCTCAATCATATTAAGTGGGAGCAAGATGGAACTTTAGCATTTCGTAAAAATTGCCGCAATACTATTTGTGGTAGCTGTGCGATGCGAATTAATGGGCGTTCGGCTTTAGCTTGTAAGGAAAATGTTGGCAGTGAACTTGCCAGATTACAACAAATACCATCATCCGAAAGTAAAGTAAACGCCATTCCTGAAATCACCATCGCCCCTCTCGGTAATATGCCGGTGATTAAGGATTTGGTTGTGGATATGAGCAGTTTCTGGAACAATCTAGAAGCAGTTGCTCCTTATGTGAGTACAGCAGCACGACAAGTACCAGAAAGAGAATTTTTGCAAACACCCCAAGAGCGATCGCAACTCGATCGAACTGGTAACTGTATTATGTGCGGTGCTTGTTACTCTGAGTGCAATGCCCGCGAAATTAATCCAGATTTTGTTGGTCCTCATGCCCTTGCCAAAGCTTACCGCATGGTAGCAGACTCACGAGATAGCGACACCGAAAATCGCTTAGCAAGTTACAACGAAGGTACTAAAGGTGTGTGGGGTTGTACCCGTTGTTTGTACTGCGATAGTGTTTGTCCAATGGAAGTTGCACCACTAGAACAAATTACTAAAATTAAACAAGAAATTCTCAGCGAAAAACAAGCCAGTGACAGTCGCTCAATTCGCCACCGCAAAGTATTGATCGATTTAGTCAAACAAGGTGGTTGGATTGATGAACGTCAATTTGGCTTACAAGTAGTCGGTAATTATTTTCGCGACCTCAGAGGACTACTCAGCCTTGCACCTTTAGGATTGCGGATGTTATCTAGAGGTAAATTCCCCTTATCATTTGAAGCTTCCCAAGGGACAGAACAAGTGCGATCGCTCATTGAATCTGTGCAACAAGAAGAAAATAAAAGTTAGGAGTGATGAGTTAGGAGTGAGAAATTTTAACTCCTAACTCCTAACTCCTAACTCTTAACTCTTAACTCTTAACTCTCGACTCCTAACTCCTAACTGTATTTCAACGCGGTTCCTGGGGTATATTCAAAGGTCGTCCATAACGGTCATATACTAAAACATCCCACTGCCCGTTATTACTGGACTCAAAAGCAATGCGATTACCATCAGCGCTAATTGTCGGGTTGCGGACTTCTGCTTGAAGATTAGAAGTCAAATTGCGTGATTGGCGTGTTTCTCGGTCGTAGAGAAAAATAGCCGATCGCCCTTGGCGACTAGCTGCAAACACAATAAAACGACCATCTTGAGAAACGCCGGGATGATTGGCGATCGCATCAAAGGAATTTAAACCTGGTAAATCAACCAAATCGCGAGTTAGCGTATCAAACATATAAACGTCTTGGCTACCCCGGCGATCGGTAACAAAAACAATGTATCTCCCAGAGATTTGCGGATCTAATTCTGAAGCGAAACTATTAAGACCGCGCCCCCCTGGATCGAAGGGATAACTCAAAATCCGAGGATAGCCAAAACACCCAGTCAATAAACTTAAGCATAAAAATGCAGGTATAAAAAAGATACGTTTCATAATAATTGTCATTAGTCATCTGTCAAGAGTTTCATAACTCCCAACTCCTAACTCCTAACTCCTAACTCCTAACTCCCAACTCCTAACTCCTAACTCCCAACTCCCCATCCTCTACGGAGGTGTCACAGTTGCACCATTAGGAATATCTAACTCTACATTTGGCCCCCGGTCTAGAACTTCAATATCCCACTGACCACGGCTGGCGCTTTCAAAGACAACATAACGTCCATCTGGGCTAATATTGGGCTTTCTGACCCAACCGCGATAGATTGGCGTGAGGATTTGCGACTGTTGGGTGGCGCGATCGTAAAGCGCTACTACTGGTCTACCTTGGTCGCTAGTAATATAAGCGATGTAACGCCCGGTGTAGCTGATGCTAGGACTTTCAGCAATGGTTTCCTGTCGGTTTATACCCGGTGTGGGAATAAATATTTGCCTTTCCAAATCGTACACCAGTAGCTGCTGATTCCCATTGCGATTAGATACAAACGCTAAAAAACGCCCATTTCCGCTCAAAGCAGGTTGCTCCTCGGTGTAGCGACTGTTGAGGGAAGTAGGCCCAATAGGAATATCGTTAGAACCACAAGATACAAGCAAACTTGTAAAACCAAAAACCAGGCTCCAATGAATTGGTCTTTGGAGCCAGCATCCAGGCGTAAATTTTTTCACCTCAAGTGTTTTCCATTGCCCTTAAATCTACCTCACACCAGCTTTTTTAAACATCATCATCAAAATCCGTTGAATTGTCTGGCCCCTCATTAGGCTTTTCAATTGGGTTATATGGTACATATTCAGTTGGAATTGCGTCATCATCTTCGCGGGGTCTTCGAGGAGCCGAGTCAGTGGCTGGACGACGCCTTCTTGGTCTAGGAGCAACATCATCTTCGCGGCTTTCTGGCCGCTGAGGCCCGTTATTATTGCGGCGAGATGGTTTTCTCACTTCCCCGCCAGAACTTTCCCAATCATCAACTTCTCTGGATGAAGAACCCCAATTTTCATCTTCAAAGCTTTGAGAAGGACGACTTACTGGACGCCCAGAACTACGCCGCCGGGTTCTATCGCTTGAACTTTGTCTTTCATTATTGTTGGTGTTGCGACGTTCTGAACGACGGGGAGGTTGATCCTCGTAATAGTCATCACGAGTTGAAATTTCATCTCTGCTACCGCGAATTCGGGCACGCACAGGGCGTTCTTCCTCCTCCTCATAAGGCAGCGGCTCTAAATCTGCATCCATCTGAGCTTCATAGTTCTTGCGATTGCGCTTGTAGGAATAATTTCCGCTTACCTCTCGCTCATCATCCACAATAGGAGTGTTGCGCTTAGCTTGCTGGGTAGCTATACTCCGTAGTCGAATACTTTCAACCGCAAAAAACACAGTTGTGCCGACTAAAAGCAATTGACCAAATTGGAGAATCGGATCAAGTCGCCATCCTTGGAAGATGAGAATAAAGCCGCACAACAACCCGACTGCTGCAAAAAAGATATCTTGATCTCGTGACAGTTCCGGGCGTACAGTGCGGAGAAAATACAGTGCTGCCCCAGCCACAGCCAGGAAAATTCCCAGAATACTGGCTGAGTTCGCCCCAAAATTTACCTGAGCCAGAACACTGGCTGAGTTCAGCCCAAAATTTATCATTGCTGTTTTCCCAATATCAAATCTATGTTAGCGAGTCACAATTAAAATCACTACTCTAATTAGTCATCATATATTGAAGCTTCAAAGCCTCTGACAAAGAAGCTCTGAAGCTGTTCACCGAAAAGTAAAAACCGAAAAGTAAAAAACGTGTTTTTCTCAGCTACAAATGCCCCAACGGCAAAAACTGGTGCTTTTGGTGCAATGATTGAAGTAAATAGCTGAGAAACCATCCTTTATGAGAGTCTATTTGACAATCCCAAGGACTATGAACGCTGGATTTTATCTTTTTGGCTAATGAAAATCAGAGCGCCTGTAATAGGGATCACAATAATTACAGCACCCCAAAAGAGACTCCAAAGAAAATTTGCTAAAGCGGGCGTCATACTTCTCAACCTTTTTTTACACACTTCATCACTAATTTTAATAGTGTAGTACTTTCTTGAGAAGCCTCTGGACAGGAACTGACAAACCTGATAATTGCACTTTCTCAAGCAGTGCTTAGTAAATTCAGTGCCCAGTTCCTCTCTATTGAAATAAAATTGTAATGAGAGTGCTTTACAAAGCTTCAAATTTACTGGCGTTAGCGAAGCGCGGCTTGCCGTTCGCCCAAGTGTTTTTTATTCACAGATAGTTGCTGAAACCGATGACTGGTGTTGACCTGACTGCTTGGATTCTTGGCCCACTGTTAGGCCTGATGACATTTTTATTTATATTTCGCATTATTCTCACTTGGTATCCCCAAGTCAATCTGAATCGTTTGCCCTTTAATTTAATAGCTTGGCCTACTGAACCATTTTTAATCCCTTTACGAAAACTCGTGCCACCCATCGGCGGAGTTGACATTACTCCCATTATTTGGGTTGGTATTTTTAGCCTGGTGCGAGAAATTCTCCTAGGCCAGCAAGGATTATTAACTATGCTGGCTCATGTAAATTAGGTATGGGCATGGGGCATGGGGCATTGGGCATGGGACATGGGGCATTGGGCATTGGGTTAGGAAAACTCTTTCCCAGTCACCAGTCACCAGTCCCCAGTCCCCAGTCCCCAGTTCTCAATTCCCTACCCGTTCATCTCCTGCACAAAATTTGTATACACTTTACCCTGCAAAAACTGTGGAGTTTCCATGATTTTTTGGTGAAACCCGATAGTAGTGGGTAATCCGGTAATCGCACATTCCCTTAGTGCGCGTTTCATGCGGTTAATAGCAGTAGGACGATCTGACCCCCAAACAATTAACTTGCCAATCAAGGAATCGTAATAAGGGGGAATTTGGTAATCTGTGTAGACATGAGAATCAATGCGAACACCAGGACCTCCAGGGGGCAGATAGCCGCTGATCCGTCCCGGAGATGGGCGAAAATCATGATCGGGGTCTTCAGCATTAATCCGACATTCGATGGCATGACCTCGCAAAACTACTTGGTCTTGGGTAAGCTTAAGTCTTTCCCCTTGGGCAATCCGGATTTGTTCGGCAACCAAATCTACTCCAGTAATCATCTCTGTTACAGGATGTTCTACTTGAATGCGGGTGTTCATTTCCATAAAGTAAAATTTACCGAATCTATCCAAGAGAAACTCGATAGTGCCCGCCCCAGTGTAGTTAATGAATTGGGCAGCTTTGACAGCAGCTTGTCCCATTTTCTCGCGTAGATCAGAATCGAGAGCAGGACTAGGAGCCTCTTCCAGTAGCTTTTGATTACGGCGCTGAATTGAGCAATCTCGTTCACCTAAATGGATGACGTTACCGTAGTTATCTGCCAAAACTTGGAATTCAATGTGCCGAGGACGTTCAATAAATTTTTCTATGTAAACGCCAGAATTACCAAAAGCTGCTCCTGCTTCCCCTTGGGCTGCTAAGAAAAGTTTGACAAATTCGTCTTCAGAACGCACCAGGCGCATACCCCGGCCACCACCACCTGCTGTGGCTTTAATCATCACTGGATAGCCAATATCCTTAGCGAATTGTAATCCTTCTTGCTCGGATTCTACCAACCCATTGCTACCCGGTACTGTCGGAACTCCAGCTTTTTGCATGGTTTCTTTGGCAGTGGATTTATCCCCCATCAGCCTGATAGCTTCAGGAGTTGGGCCGATAAAGGCAATGTCATGGGCAGCACAGATTTCTGCAAATTTGGCATTTTCCGCCAAAAACCCATATCCTGGATGAATAGCAGTGGCATTGCGAGTCAATGCAGCAGCAATGATATTGGGAATATTCAAATAACTCTTACTGCTAGCAGGTTCGCCAATGCAAACCGCTTCATCAGCAAGTTGAACGTGGAGAGCATTACGGTCAACACTGGAGTGAACCGCAACTGTCGCAATTCCCATTTCTTCACAGGCGCGGAGAATGCGAAGGGCGATTTCTCCTCGATTGGCAATTAATATTTTGTCAAACTTCATTTTAGAGTTTCGATATTAGTACCAGTAGATTGACATTTTCTCCCATCTGATATGCAACAACGCTTTCGCGTTATTTCAAATTATGACAGGAGATTCCCAACCTTCATCTTCACCAAAGTCAAGAATTGGGCTTGCTGCCTTTACTGGGCTTAACTAGATTAACAACATTAATGTTGCTAATCTTGACCAGTTTCCCGAATTAGTTTTTCGCTCAAAAGGCATCACCTTTTCAACGACAGCTTTTGTCCCTCATTGTGCCTCTTACAGTAGCTCTAACCCTTTTAATATCACTTGTGCATCTGCTACATTTCTGTCAGTCTTATACCGCCTTGAGGAAATTTATAAAACCGTACACTGAAATTTTTCCGAACTGGAACTTAGAACTCACCTTACTATAATTATTTTCTTATGCTATATTCTATATTTAGACAACATGCGCGGATGTGGCGGAATTGGTATACGCGCACGCTTGAGGTGCGTGTGGCTTTGCCTTGCGAGTTCGAGTCTCGCCATCCGCATTTTTAGTTTACTCATCAAGGGTCAATAGTCTAAGGGTCGAAACACCTGAGACTGTTGACCCTTAAATATTAAGTGGGCATGGGGAGATGAAGGGGATGAGGGGGATGAGGGAGAACAGGGGCAGGGGAAGCAGGGCGAGAATAATAACTCTGAGCGTCAACACTCAACAGTCAGCACTCCCTGTTTGCCCCATGCTCAATGCCCCATACCCCATGCCCAATGCCCACTTGCCCTGAGCGTAGCCATACCCCTACTCTTAAGCAAGCTACGCGTAGCGTCTCGCTCCAGAAGGGATGCCCAATGCTCAATGACTAATGACTAATAACTAATGACTCTATGGTTTTTTATGCTTTTATAGAGATAGGTGAAGTTTTGTAAAAACATTGACTATTACTTTTACGCCAACGAACAACTTAACACTGCCAGCGGCTTGGCATCGCCTGACTCCGATTTGGCAAGGAGGGGAGGAAGTAATTCAAAAAAGTTTGCCTCACACTCAGCTTGCACCAGCTTGGCAGCTACTACTTTTGGGGGATGGTTCACCAACACGTCACTTAGAGTTGCTCACAGGTGAGCCTACAGAAGTAGATGTCATTGATATGTCATTAATTGGTATGGACTTGGATAATGCTCCTGACTTAATCCAAGCTGTGCCAGGGCCGCGACTAAGGCGACAAGTATGGCTGCGTACTGCTTCTGGTCAGCGATTAGCCTATGCGACTTCGTGGTGGGAAGCCAGCCATGTGGATGAGTATTTGCAAAATCGCTCATTACCAATTTGGGCTAGTTTAGCTCGTCTCCGCACAGAGTTGTATCGGGATGTGCGAGGAATTTATTACGGTTACTCTCCGGCGCTACAGTCAGGTTTTAACGTAAACGGGCCTTTTTGGGGCCGCCACTATCTATTCTGGCATCATGGACAGCCACTGACGTTGATTTATGAAGTTTTTTCGCCTTATTTAACGAAATATCTGGGGCCTATGCAGTTAAGTGCTGTAAATACTGAGGTATAGTGGCGAAAAAGCGACGATTTAGGCAAGTTGTAGTAGGAACGCAGAATTTTGTGTCTCTACTAAAATTTTGCCAATTCGGAGATTACTTAACTCTGAAAGCGTAATTAAATTTCAATTATTTAATTTCTGATTTCAAAAAATTAGCAGTTAGCTTTCAGCAAGAATAACATTTTTTTAGATATAACATAATACAAGTTAACGAAAATTATCATTCAACAACATATCTAGATTGCTCATTGGCAAACGATACAAAATAATTGATACTGAATTATTTTAGGTTATATAAAGTCAAGATAAAGATAGCAGTTCTGTAAATATCAGGAAGTGTAAGTTGCTAATGGCTTGCAGCTTTGTCAACTTAGTTATATCCTCGAAGTGCCTGAAATAACGAATTAAACTATTGAAGGCTTTCCGCAGAGGCATCTTTTCAAAGGAAGCGTTCTGCGAAATTCAGCAAAGCGTGTTAAAAAAGGTAACTAACCACTAAAACAGCGGTTTTTAAACAGTAGGAAAATTGATTACGGAAATACAATCAATGTCTAGGGTGGAAAAATTTATCCACTTAAGTGCCCTAAATAAAGAGAAACTTTTTGGTTGACCTTGCCGATTTTAGATTTTAGATTATTTCGGTTCGTGCCCCGCCTCTCGTGTGTGGAACAAATCCAAAATCTAAAACTTAAAATCCTCAAGCTCCTACCCAGAGTGGTCGGGGTCAATTCCTTCGGCTTGGTGCAGTCGCTCATGGGGGAAACCACGCCAGTTCGGTCATAGGGGTTTCCCCCATGACCGAACTGGCTCCCCAAGACCGCACTGCTTCACCAAAATCCAAAATTTAAAATCCAAAATTGATTGACTGAACCAATCAAGCAAGTAATGAGTTTGCAAGTATGAGGTATTAGGTTTCAATGGCACCGCCTCTTGTGTCTGTTCCCATGAATAAAAATAAGAAACCGTCTTTGGTACTGACGTTATCGTCTGTTGGGTTCTTAATTGCTGCCGGAAGTGCAGCATACTGGTTGCAAAGACAGCCATCTTGGAATGATTTGCTAGTAGGTGCAAATATTATTCCTGGTGATGCTCTGTTTGCGGTTTCCTTAACAACAGATCCCCGGCAATGGCAGAAATTACGGGAGTTTGGGACAAAGGAAACCCAAGCAGAACTAGATAAAAATTTAGTACAGTTGCGCGATCGCTTTCTAACTAATAATGGTTACGACTTCCAGAAAGATATTGCTCCTTGGGTGGGCAATAACGTTACCATTGCGATTCTTGCACCAAAAACAACGAATAAATCTGTGCCCAAACCAGTTACCACCAATGAAGATGTGGCCGGGGATCAGCAGTCGATGGTAATGGTATTGCCAGTAAAAAACCCAGAAATAGCAAAAAGTATCTTCGCACAACCTAAAACTCTCAAACAAGGCAAATGGATTGACCGCACTTATCAAGGAATTGCCATCAAACAAAATCAGGGGCAACCAGGAGAAAACTTTTCGGCAGCATTGCTAGATGGACGCTTCTTAGTGATAACTGATAGCCCCAAAGCTACAGAAAGAACGATTGATGCCTACAAAAGTCAAACATCCCTAGCTACAACAGGGGGCTTTGCAGAAAATTTCCCGAAAATCGCCAATCAGCAACCCTTTGCTCAGTTCTACGTCAATGTACCAACAGCAGCCAGAATAGCCGCAGCTTCTCCAAACCGCCCTTTGCCTGCTCAAGTTTTAGCTCAACTACAAAATAACCAAGGTTTAGCGGCAACAATGACCTTAGAGCCAGAAGGAATCCGCTTAAAAGGCGTTTCTTGGCTCAATCCTAATAGTCAACGCGTGCTGGCGGTGGAAAACAAAGCTGGGAAAATGCAAAACCGCGTACCAGCAGAAACCTTAATGATGCTCTCTGGCAGTAACTTACAGCGGTTATGGGGAGAATATGTTTTAACATCTCAGGGAAATCCTCTTTCACCGATCGCACCAGAACAACTGCGGGGTGGTATAAAATCTCTTACCGATCTCGATTTAGATAAAGATTTGCTCAGTTGGATGAAAGGTGAGTTTTCCTTATCACTGATTCCTAATACGCCAAAAGAGGGTTCACCGGATAATTTTCGTGAGGGTTTGCTGTTCATGGTACAGACAAGCGATCGCAAATCAGCCCAAGCAGCCATCAGTCAGCTTGATGAAGTGATGACTAATCAATACCAGTTCCAAGTCCAACCGGGGAAAGTCGCAGGTCAACCCGTTGTTAACTGGATATCACCTTATGGCACCTTAACCGCCACCCACGGCTGGTTAGAGGGAGATGTCGCTTTCTTTGTAGTAGGCGCTCCCATCACTGATAAAATCGTTCCCAAACCAAACAACACACTAGCTAGTACTCTTGCGTTCCAACAAACAGTTCCCACAGAACCAAACCCAACAAATGGTCAATTTTTCCTGGATGTGGAACGAACTGCGAAAAATTTTCCCTTACCAACCCTGATGCCCAATCAACAAATTTTACTAGCTGCAACGCGCTCAATTGGTATGACATCTGCTGTCAGCGACAGTCGTAGTAATCGTTATGACATTTTTATAGCACTCAAAAAAGTGAGTAGATAGGGCATTGGGCATTGGGAATGGGGAAAGGTTAAATTTATCCCTTTTCCCCTTGTCTCCTCCATGCCCCATGCCCTATTCGCCATTACCCATTTCCCATTCCCCTCTAATACAGATAGGATCAGAACAGTCAGAATCGATATTTTAAAGAATCCACGGAGAGAAGACTTTATGAATCTGGTTGTACTCCAGAACTGGCTGGACAATGCTTCCTTTGCCGTATTATTCCTGACAATGCTTGTGTATTGGGGAGGTGCGGCTTTTCCAAATCTGCCTTATCTAGCCGCTTTGGGGACAGCTGGAATGGCGATCGCTAATTTGTGTATAGCTACACTGTTAGGGGCACGATGGATAGAAGCGGGTTATTTTCCCCTCAGCAATTTGTATGAATCTTTGTTTTTCTTAACTTGGGGAATTAGTACAGTTCATCTGATTGCTGAAAATAGCAGCCGTAGCCGCTTAGTTGGAGTTGCGACAGCTCCGGTGGCAATGGCAATTGTGGCTTTTGCTACGATGACGCTACCATCTCAGATGCAAATGTCAGAGCCTTTAGTACCTGCTTTGAAATCAAATTGGCTGATGATGCATGTCAGCGTCATGATGTTGAGTTATTCTGCTTTGATGGTAGGTTCGCTATTGGCGATCGCTTTTCTAATTGTCACTCGCGGTCAAAACATCCAACTACAAGGCAGTTCTGTTGGTACTGGTGGCTATCGCAGCAACGGCTACCGTTTACACAAAGCAACTGAACTGACTTCTGAATTACCAGCACCCCCTGTGGAAAATAACGGCTTTGCTCGTTTTGAAAGTACTAGCAATGGTAACGGTAACGCTAACACTGCTGTTTTGGGTTTAGTTACAGCAACTCCAATCGCAAATCCCAAATCCGAAATCCCAAATTCCGAACCCCTTTCACCCCAACGCCTTAGCCTCGCTGAAACCCTTGACAACATCAGCTATCGCATTATCGGGCTAGGATTTCCCCTGCTAACAATTGGCATTATTGCCGGTGGCGTTTGGGCTAACGAAGCCTGGGGTTCTTATTGGAGTTGGGACCCCAAAGAAACTTGGGCATTAATCACCTGGTTAGTGTTCGCCGCCTACCTCCATGCCAGAATTACTCGCGGTTGGCAAGGCCGTCGTCCCGCAATTTTAGCGGCCACTGGCTTTGTTGTTGTCTGGGTTTGTTATCTCGGTGTAAATCTTTTGGGTAAAGGTTTGCATTCTTACGGTTGGTTTTTCTAAAAACCTTACCAAAATAGTGCTAAGTGTTAAGTATTTTTTACTCATCACTTAGTACTTATTTGATACTCCTATTTTATTATGTGAAAGAACTCGCCCTTAACTCAAAAAGGGTGATTCCCTACTTCCTGCCTAAACAAATAAGCTTACAAATCAAACCCAATTTTCAATCACTAAATCTACAAAATCATCATTTTATTTCGGATAAGCTGCTAAATCTATGGAAATTATAGATTTAGTAAGAGGAGATTTTTATGGAAGATGGATTCGAGATACTCAATCACGATGAAGTTGTGTCTATAGAACCAGACACTTTTAACAAATTAAATATTGCTAAAACTTTTAAGGTTCGTGATTTGATTACAGCAATTAAGGATTATCTTGGAGCAGAGGGCACAAATGAAGTAAATTTGTATACTCAAGGATTAAATTGTGAAGTTTTACAATTTAGTACTCAGGGATGGAAAAAAGGCAAAGTTAGACTTGCTTTAGAATTTTGCCCTGAAGGTTCTGAATCACCACTTGATGAAATTTTTCAAAAGCTCAAACAAGTAGAAAACTAAAATAATTCGTAATACTCGCCAAGGCGTGAGAAGCAAGCTACATAATTCATAATTCAATTACGAATTATGAATTATTTTTTAGCATGTGAATAATAAAATTCTTATAGACACTGATAGAATAAAAAATTATTTTTGTCCATCTGCGGTGAAAAACTCAAAATGGCATGGACTCCTCTACATGCAAAAATACATCGCGCTATTCGATCGCGCCATTTATTTGAGCGTCATCAAAGTCTCTTAGTGGCTGTTTCCGGTGGACAAGATTCTCTGTGTTTAATCAAATTGCTGTTAGACTTACAACCAAAATGGGAATGGCATTTAGGTATTGCTCACTGCGATCATCGCTGGCGTTCTGACTCCCAAGCTAATGCTAATCACGTAGAAAACTTAGCTAAAAGTTGGGGTGTATCCTTTTATTTAGAAACAGCAAACGAACCTATAAATAGTGAAGCTGCTGCGCGGGATTGGCGGTATGAAGCTTTAAGTGCGATCGCCAAAACAAATAATTATCAATATATAGTTACAGGACACACGAAGAGCGATCGCGCTGAAACTCTCCTTTACAATTTAATTCGCGGTACTGGTGCTGATGGCTTGCAAGCCTTGACTTGGCAACGCCCTTTAACTACAGGCATTATGGTAGTGCGCCCACTTTTAGAAATTACTCGCACACAAACACAGCAATTTTGCCAAGATTTTCAACTACCAATTTGGGAAGATTCCACTAACGAAGATTTAAAATATGCCCGCAACCGTATTCGCCAACAATTGATACCATATTTGCAGCAAAATTTTAATCCTCAAGTAGAATCAGCCTTAGCCCAAACAGCAGAACTTCTACAAGCAGAAGTGGAATATTTGGAAAAAGCTGCCCAGCAGTTGCGAGAAGAGGCGATGGCGTGGGGCATTGAGCATGAAGAGAATTCCGTTCTCTTACGGTTAAATCGTCGGGTGTTACAGAAAGCACCATTGGCGCTGCAACGTCGTGTAATGCGTCAGGTATTGCAGCAAATATTAACTGACGCACCTAGTTTTGAACATATTGAAAAGTTAACGGCTTTAATTACAGCACCAAATCGATCGCAAACCGATCCTTTTCCTGGGGGTGCGATCGCTCAAGTACAAGGCGATTGGATATGTTTGAAATAGTTATTTCAAGACTTTTTGTTATCAGTGGCGATGCACATTATTAGTTTTAGAATCTTAAGAGAATATGCAGAAAATCATGCAGATTGTCAGGAAGTATTAAGCAATTGGTATAAAATTGCTACTAAAGCTAAATGGTCAAATTTACTTGAAGTACAGCAGGTTTTTCCGAAAGCTGAAGCTGTTGGCAATTTTACAGTTTTCAATATTAAAGGAAATAAATATCGCTTGATTGTTAGTATAGATTATGAAGGACAGTTAATTTATATTAAGTATATTCTCACTCATGGAGAATATGATAAGGAGAACTGGAAAAATGACCCTTACTTTTAATTATGATAAATATAAAAAATTATTAATAACTTATCTTCCTAAGTTGATAAAAAGTGAAGCTGAAAATGAACAAGCTTTAAGAATAGTCGAAGATTTAATGCACCGAGAACGTACTCCAGAAGAAGACGAACTGTATCAGTTATTAATTACTTTAGTTGAAAAGTTTGAACAAGAATATTATCAGCCAAACCAGCAGAACAATCCTGTCTCTATGTTGTTATTTCTTTTAGAAGAATCTGAAAAAAGTAGAGATGATTTAGTAGCCGTATTAGGTTCAGAAGATTTGGTTGATAATATTTTAACTGGACAAGAGAAGATAACTACAGAGCAAGCACGTAAACTAGCGGAGTTTTTTCATATAGAACCTAGTGTATTAATGGAATAATAACTAAGCTCGTAGTTCTACTAATTCTTTATTTAGAACTTCATTATAGTTTATATAATTCATGTTTTCCGGCATTAAGTTCCAAATAAAAAAATATCCACTGTTCACAGTCAACGCACTTTTTAAGAAGCTAACAATTCTGGTTGAGATATCAAACTTTGAAGAGTTTGACGCATCTGAGCGATCGCCTGTAGCTGATGATCGCCTGTTTCCTTAAATCGATCCAAAGATTCTCCAATTCCTTGGAGCTTTTGGCGTAAGCTATCTAGACAATCCTGAATTGGTTGTAGTGCTTCTTCGTAGAGATTCACTCGACCACAACATTGAGCGGTTGCTGTTCGTAGAGAGAGCAAGTTTTCTTCGATCGCTTTGAGTTCTTGCTGCTTCTCCTCCAAATCGTGAGTTTGATTGTCAATCATTCCCTGAGCTAAATCGATACCAGCACGCATCTGCTCGATTTCACGTTCCAACTTTTGGATTTCTTGTGAATATTGTTGTCGCTGGGTTTCAATTTGTAACAGAATTGGCTCTAAATTAACTTGACTACCCTCTTGTTCGTCACCAACAGTATGTCCTTGGCGACGCAGCAATATATTTTGATGTTGCTTGAGAAACTTCTGCCGCTGTAGCATATTGCGGCGTTGTCCTACTAAACTGGAATTTAACATCTGATAGTGGTCGTTTTCATCCCTGAGTTCCAGTTCCAAATTGATGTGGTCTTCGTCAGATGCTTGGTTTAATTTATTTTCTAGTTCTTCTATGGCTTCTTGCTTATATTTCAGTTCTTGTTCTTGATCGTGAACAAAGCTTGCGTCTATTTCCAATTTCTGCTCTAAGTCTTGGACTATCTTTTGTAGTTCATCTAGAGGCATTTTCTGTAAAGCTTCTACATCAACTGGTTGACCGACAACCACATCACCAGATGTTGTAGCCAAGCTATGAATTTGTTGATATAAATCTTCTTGATTGCGTAACTGTTCTTTAAGGATTTGAATATACTCTTGCTTGTTGTTAAGCTCTGCTGTACTTATCTGCAATTGCGCTGTTTGCTGGACTAGAGAATTTTGTCCTTGTTGCCATGCATTTTGGCGATCGCTAAATATTTGTGACAAGCGCTCAACTTCTTCCTGTTGTTGAGCGATCGCAGTTTTTTGTTGCTGGAGTTGTTCCCAGTGGGGACTTAGAATAGCTTGCTGCTTTTCTATCAATTCAAAGCTAACATCCAGGTGTTCTTTTACTGTTTCTGTGGGAAGAACGCGACTTGATAAGCGATCGAGTAATTCACTCATCGCCCGACTTTGCTCTTCATCCAAAGTCGTCCCTTGTTTAAAATCTGCTTGACGCTCGTCTAAGCGGCGTTGCTCCCCGCGCAAATGCTCCCAAGCGCCTTCCAATTCCTGACGGTTGCGCTCAATTTCTGCTTGTAAGCGTTCAATCTCCCCACGAGATGTATCAACTTCCTGTTTTTGCTCCTCCAGTTGATGCAACTCATCTTCCATATTTTGCAGCTGTTCCAAGCGTGCTTCCATTTCCATTTCACGCCGGTTCAACTCTTGGGCCTGAAACGTCAGCGACTGTTTCCACTGATCGATTTCATCTTCCTTGAGCTTAAATTTCTCCAATTGGCGCGAAAAATTCTGCAAAATATTGACTAGCGGCCGCCCTGCTTCTTGAATCCGTTGTACTTGACGATTCGGATTCAGTTCCACCAGTACCAAGGCGCCATCATTTAATTTACTTGCGTCCTCAGCGGCAATCACTTCTTCCGACACAGTACTCCAATTCTGGTCAGTTCGCTGACAAGCTAGTAGTTTCAGTTCGGCTTTGCCACCACCACTGAGTAAACCACCTTTCTGTTTTTGTACTTCTGCTAAATACAGCACACTGTTAGTCCTTATTGATGCACTTAAATTTCGTGTTTTGAGATATACCTGAGATAATTCTGTTAACTTGTTTCACTGAACCGAAGTTGACGGAAACAAAACAGACAAAACTATTTATAGACGCGAGATGTTACGTCTTGATACTTATAGAAGCGACTTGACCGCGCCTTTATATTTTGTACTGATGACAGTGATGATGACTTCCGTGTTAACACTAGCTTTGTCAAAGTGTATTACGAAAGATTAAGGTTTATAGCTGTGCCGATTTTAGATTTTAGATTTTAGATTTTAGACTAAAAATTACTTCAGTACTCCTTTCCTACGGAACGTCATGCGTAGCTTGCTTCCACCAAGTGGTACAAAGAAAAAAGCTACATACTCTGATACCATTTGATGCCAGTCCGCTCAAGTCGGGAGACCCATTCACCGCAGTAGCTCCCCACAAATTCAAAATTTCAAATTCTCAAGTCCCTACCCAAAATGATCTATTTGAATCCAAAATCTAAAATCCAAAATTGATTAACAGACACAATTCACAAATAATATAAACGCCACCATGAGGAGTAATTTTTAGCTCAATGCAAGGAAATTTAAATGAAATTGATATTTGCAGTATTTTGCAACTAATTGAGTTGGGACAACGAACTGGGCAACTATGGGTAGAAGCTCATAGCTATTACCATAACAACAAATCTGGTGGAGACAAAAATAGTAAATATCCCTCTAAACAACAGTCTTGGTTCGTTTTCTTTGTCAATGGTCAAATCATCTATTGCCAACAAGGGGAAAGTAGTTTATCCAGGATTAGCGATTATTTACGTCATTACCGAGTTGAGATGCGACTTGCTGACAAACAAATTGCTTCCCTATCATCAACTGACGCCCCAGAGTATGCGTATCTTTGGGCACTATTAGAACAGAATATTATCAGCCCCAAGATAGCAGCTAGTATTATCCAGGGCTTGGTGCATGAAACTTTATTTGACTTGCTGAGCTTACATCAAGGTAATTTCATTTTCCGTCAAAGTGCGGCGCTTGCCCCACAATTAAACACTTTTGAGATTGCTCAATTTGTGACAAAAATTACCAAGCAGGTGCAAGAATGGAAGCAACTTTATCCGCACATTCAGTCTCCCGAACAATTACTGGTACTATCTGACAAAGTTCAGACACACTCATCCTTACCAGCAGCAACGGTCAATAAACTACAACATTGGGCTGATGGTAAAACATCCCTGCGTCAACTGGCTCGTTATCTCAACCGAGACATTTTGACAGTTGCTAAGGCAATATATCCATATGTGCAACAGAGTTGGCTTCAGTTAGTATATTCAGCGACAAACCAACCGGAGATTGACACTGAAAACTCAGAATTGAATAAAAAAAACAGGGGGCGGATAGTATGTATTGACGATGCGATCGCCATCGGTGAGACTATAAATTCCATCTTACAAGCACAAGGTTATGAAGCGATCGTTCTTACTAATCCCCTAGAAGCGATCGCTCTGGTTTTTCAACTTAAACCAGATTTAATTTTATGCGACATTGCTATGTCGGAATTAGAAGGCTACGAGGTTTGCGCTATGCTGCGACACTCAACAGCATTTCGGCTCACACCGATTATCATGCTTACGGGTAAAGATGGATTTATCGATCGAGTCAAAGCTAGCATGGTCGGCGCAACAGATTATTTAACTAAACCATTTACAGACAATGAATTACTAATGCTTGTAGGGAAATATATCAATAACTAATGAAAATGGGCATGGGGCATTGGGAGGTGTGGGAGGATGGGGAAGAAATTTTTCCCCCTCTGTTCCCACACTTCCCCATCTCCCCATCCATTACTTGTGGATCTACTAAAAGATGAGGTAAAAGATGTTATCACAGAATGAGCCAACCCAGTGAAACCTCAATATCTAGGAAATTAGTGAAAAGCTAAATTTAATTTATACAGTTAATACTTGCGGGGGAATCAGGGAATGTTCCAAATAGGAACGTTACATCAGGAGGTAGATAGACACTTATGAGTACAGTTCTGATTGTAGAAGACAGTATCGCGCAAAGAGAGATGATTACAGATCTCCTGAAAGCAACTGGACTAACAGTCACCCATGCCAGTGACGGATTAGAAGCATTGGAGGCAATTCAAGTAGCACCTCCCGATTTAGTGGTATTGGATATTGTCATGCCCCGGATGAATGGGTACGAAGTTTGTCGGCGGTTAAAGTCAGATCCAAAAACCCAAAATGTCCCTGTGGTTATGTGTTCTTCCAAAGGCGAAGAATTTGATCGCTACTGGGGCATGAAACAAGGTGCAGACGCCTACATTGCCAAACCATTTCAACCAACCGAGTTGGTAGGAACAGTCAAACAACTGCTGCGAGGATAAGGATAAAAGCAATATGGTCAGCAAACCGGACTTTTTAAGTGGCAGTGGTCAAGATCATTTCCGACCAGAATTACAAGTAGAAAGTCCTGAAGGTGAGTTACATTTGAGGTTTTACATTCCCTCGCATCAGGAGTTTGCACTACAAGCAACTGGCATCCGGGAAGTAATCGAACTAAGTCCTGATAGAATCACCCCGATTCCTAATGCTTCTCCTTTACTTTTGGGTACTCTAAATTTACGAGGTCGAGTTATTTGGGTGGCTGATTTGGGTCAATTTTTAGGTGAACCAAGTGCATTAAACACGGATAAAGCTGAAATTCCAGTAATTGCCATTGAAGAACAAGACACAATAGTGGGTTTAGCAGTGGAGGAAATCGGTGGTATGGACTGGCTGGATGTCCAGAATCTCATGCCACCAACGAGTGTTCCAGATACTATGGCCCCTTTTTTACGTGGCGAGTGGGTATTAGGTGCTAAAAATAATCAGTGTCTACGACTGCTCGATCAAACGGCTATTTTACGGAGTGCGCGATGGGCAGGATGAAATTGGAGGAGGAAATGGCAGCAAGTATTGATGATTACGAGCCAACATATCAACAGGCGATGACCGCCTATGTTCAAAGGAATTACGACGTTGCCGCCACTTTAGTTGACCAAGTGGTGCAAAGTCTACCAAATGACCCAAACTCCCATTTATTAAGGGGTCACATCTACTACGTTTTGCAGCAGTATGATGTTGCAAAACAAGAATATCAGCAGGTATTAGACTTGACTGACGACCCAGAAATTATTGGTTTTGCCAATAATGGAATTGAGAATATCAATCAATATCTAGAGTCGTTTGGTGGTCAGCTTGATACATCTGCAAGGCAAGAGCAAATAAATTCCCTAGAGATGTCCGATCCGCTGGCATATACCGAAGAAGAATTGGAAGATTTGCCTGCGAGTGAGGAATTTGACAGCCAAAATCTGGATTTAAACTTTTTTGAAGATGCTCAACAAACTGTGAATACAGTTGAAGAACGATCTTCAAATAATCCATTTGATATACCCACAGAAGGCAATATTGGAACAGAAGACATATCAGATTCTTCTATAAATTTTGGGGAAGATCCTTTTGCCTTAAATGAAGAATTAGAGGAACAAGAGTCGAATAGCAATAGTTTGAAGGAAGAAGCCGAATTAGAGTTACCTGCTTTTTGGCAAGAAGATAGCTCCCAAGAAAGTCTGGAAGAATCATTAGTGAGTAATCATTTTACAGAAAATGAAATAAATTCCACTAACGAAAACTCAGCTATTAACAATCATAACTATTCTTCAAATTCTACCTCACCAATTGGTAATACTAACGATAATTTTGCCGAGTTTTTAAGTGAGTCCCAACCGCAAGATTATAGTGTTGAAAGTTTAGAACTTGAGCGGCATCATTTTGCAGATGAAACTGTCTTAATTGCTGAAGAAAAACCGAACAATCGATTTCCAAACAATAGCTTAGAACATAACACCCAAGAGAATTCATCACCAAATAAAGCAAAGAATTGGTTGGAACAAAAAGACTTGGACACAGAATCAAAATTTCAACCAAATTTTTCTGATAATTCTTCGCCTAGTGACGACAATTTCATTTCGGATAAAAAGCAGTTTAAATCAGTTGAATTCTTAGATAAAAATAGCTTTGATGACGATGAAAGTTTTGATATCCAGGCATTTGAGTCTGCCTTTGGTTCAGAGAGCTTTGACTCTGATGAAGAACCAAACAATATAATGAATCGAGAAAATTCTAAGAGCAATATAGAATTTTTAGATGATTTTGAGGAATTTGATGATTTAGGCAATATTCCAGGGTTTGATCTCATCGAAGGAGATTCTGATTTTGCTGATGTGGCGATGCATTCTGCCGCAGCAGAAACCAGTGGTACTGGACGCGCTCAAATCCTGGAGGCTTTTCCAAGTACTACAGCAGATCGGGAAGAGGAACTATTTACAATCACTGGTTCGCACGAACCAGTTCCAGCCTTTACCCAAGCAGAGGTCTCGAAGGTAGAACCCAATGTCAGCGTCGAGCAAGGCTGGTTAGCACCGTTAGAAAATGCCCCCATACAAAGGAAGCAATGGTTAATTGCTGGGACTGTGGGTATTGCCTCAGCACTTGTTGTAGCCACAGTTAGCTTTGTTGCTACTACGTTTTCTCCAGCCCAACAAAGGGAAAGTGTGCGGAATACAGGTTGGGCAATGGCACTAGCGGCTGGGCTGACGGGTTTTGCTACCGCAGGCTTCATGGGAAATATCACACTCAAGCAAATTCGGCGCACAACCAAGGATTTGCAAGCTCAGTTTGACGCTGTAAGTCAAGGAAATCTGAATGCTCAAGCCACGGTGTATTCGGAAGATGAATTGGGGCATTTAGCCAGTGGCTTTAATGAAATGGCGCGAATAATTTTCACGACCACAAATGAAGCCCAACGCAAAGCTGACGAACAAGAGGAAGCCAAGGAAAATCTGCAACGCCAGGTAATTCGGTTGTTGGACGATGTGGAAGGAGCAGCCAGAGGCGATTTAACGGTGCAAGCTGAAGTCACAGCCGACGTACTGGGAGCCGTAGCTGACGCCTTTAACCTGACAATTCAAAACCTGCGGGATATTGTCCAACAGGTAAAAGTGGCAGCCAAGGAAGTGACAAAAGGTGCAACCAACTCAGAAACCTTTGCTAGAGCCTTATCTAGTGATGCTTTGCGGCAAGCAGAAGAGTTGGCAGTGACGCTCAATTCTGTACAGGTGATGACCGACTCGATTCAGCGGGTAGCAGAGGCGGCGCGGGAAGCCGAAACCGTCGCCCGCGATGCCAGTACGATCGCTCTCAAGGGTGGCGAAGCAGTAGAAAATACTGTGGCGGGGATTTTAGAAATCCGCGAAACCGTTGCCGAAACAACTCGAAAAGTGAAGCGGTTGGCGGAATCTTCCCAAGAAATTTCTAAAATTGTGGCGTTGATTTCTCAGATTGCTTCCAGAACAAACTTGTTGGCACTCAACGCCAGTATTGAGGCGGCAAGGGCGGGAGAAGCGGGACGTGGGTTTGCAATTGTAGCAGATGAAGTGCGCCAGTTAGCAGACAAATCTGCCAAATCCTTGAAAGAAATTGAACAAATTGTGATGCAAATCCAAAGCGAAACAGGCTCCGTAATGACCGCGATGGAAGAAGGCACACAACAAGTAATTAAAGGTACAAAATTGGCAGAAGAAGCCAAGCGATCGCTCGAAAATATCATTCAAGTGGCGAATCGCATCGATATCTTGGTGCGTTCTATCACCAGCGACACTGTGGAACAGACGGAGACATCCCGCGCTGTTGCTCACGTAATGCAATCGGTAGAACTCACAGCCCAAGAAACCTCCCAGGAAGCACAGCGAGTTTCCGGTGCCTTACAACACCTAGTAGGCGTATCCCGCGACTTAATTGCCTCCGTGGAACGTTTCCGAGTGGAAACCCTTGAAAGTAGATAAATTGTCATTCGTCATTCGTCCTTCGTTATTTGCTAATGACCAATGACTAATGACCAATGACCTGTTTGACCAATGACTAATGACTAATGACTCTTGACTAAAAAACTATGCTGCCGGAACAACAACAGCGGATTTTAGGTTACTTTATTGAAGAAGCCAGGGATCACCTGAATACAATTGAACAGGGGTTGCTGAATCTAGAAAGTACCCTTAACGACCCGGAAATGATTAGCGAAGTCTTCCGGGCGGCTCACTCCATCAAAGGAGGAGCGGCAATGCTTGGATTGACTAGCATCCAGCATACATCCCACCGTCTGGAAGATTGTTTCAAGGTTCTTAAAGAACATCCGGTTCAGATTGACCAAAAGTTAGAGTCTTTATTCCTCGGTGTATCTGATACCCTGAAAGCGCTGTTAGAGCATTTGAGCGGCCCATATGGTCTTTCTGAAGAGACAGCTAATACATTGATGTCAGAAACTGAGCCTGTGTTTCAGTGGCTCAATGAGCATCTAGAACAACTTGTAGAACAAGGAAACAGTGGAGTAGTCGGTTCATCTGCAACGGAACATGGGGGTTCTGTGGAGAATGTCTCCACACTGACAGAACTTTTCCTGCGGCGAGATATTCCCAGTTTGGCAGAAGATGGGCATCAGGAATCAGAAATATCCTTCGCTGTAGCACCCCAAGAGGTATTATCTTCAGCCAGCGCCAAAGAAAATCGTGATTGGAGCGAGTTTCAAACCCAGGTGCTACAAACACTGCGGGAAATGTTGCAATTGTTTAAGCAGACAACAACATCTTCAACTCGGCAAAACCTCCAGGAATGCTGTCATCAGTTAGTGAAACTTGGCGAGGGTTGGAATTTGTCCAAGTGGTGCGGTTTGTGTCAAGCGGCGGCAAGTGCGATCGCCAATCCTGAAAATACTTATCTAACTTTAGCTAAAATCGTCATTACCGAAATCAAGCAAGCTCAAGAATTAGTTCTGCAAGGTAAAGAAGCTGAAATTGCAATTAGTCAACAACTAGAAGCACTGTTGAACTTTGCAGAAATTGAGTTGTTACAAATTACCCCTGATTTAGTTGGCGAACAGTCGGCGTCGGAGTCAATTGTTAAAGAAACTGAGGATGTAGAACAGTTAGCGATAACTAACTTATCTGAGCCAATTGCAGAACTGAATTTAGAAGCAGATACTAGCGATCGCGCTTCTTTTGAGTTACAGCAAACATCACCAAACGCTGCAACTGAGGCTAACTTTACTTTCACTCCACACGAGGAAGTACATCCAATCAGCAAGAATCTTGACCCCAACGGGCCAGAGGTAGGAATAGCTGAATTAAATACCCTTGCCGATTTATTTGAAGGCGAAACTCCTGATTTAGATGAACCTTGGCAACAAGAAGAAAATTTAGAGATTACTTCTACTGATGAATTGGGAATCGATCTTACTAGCAGTGAAACTGAAGATTCTGATGGCGATTTATCAGATTTCCTTTCATTTGATGATGATGCCAGCAATGAACAGCAGACCACAAACACTGCTAAAACAGAAGATTTATCTCTGTTATTTGGTGACAATTTCCTAGAAAAAGAAAGTCCAGAACCACGAAATCAGCAAATTTTTGCCACAAATTTAGAGTTGAACGATATCAACGAACTCGATTTAGATTTAGATTCTGAGACAATTTTACCAGAATTTACAGAACAAACAATTGAGGAAATTGTCACAAATAGTAGCGATGAAAATGATGTAGTTGCAGATTTGTTAGCACTGACACTAGATGGCGATCGCGAACTATTGATTCCAAAAGAAGTAACTCAACCAGAAAATGACGCCTTTGCCAGTGTAGAACTATCCAGCAACCAAGAAAACGCTCTTGATAACTTATTTTTAGAAACTGAAAATAAAAATTGGGTAGAAGAAATTACCCCTAGTGACTACATAGAATTATCCCAGCAAACAGGTTTGCCTTTAGATAATCTATTTGGTGACACAGAAGAAGATTTAGTACTGCCTACAAGCGATTCAGAAATTGCTGATTTATTTAATATATCCTCGATAGATACACCTGAAGTCTCTCCAATAGAAAATGATTTGAGCAACTTCTGGAGCCAGGAAACTACAGAAAAATTAGAAGACGAATTCGATCCTTTAGTTGAACAAAATGTAGAAAATCTATTAGAACACAATTTATTTACTCCTAACGATGATGATATTTTTACTGTTATTCAACAATCTACAGCTTCTGATATCAGCAGTTTAGATATAGAAGATATTGATCAGAATTTAGAGAATGAAGAACAAGTAGATCTGATATTATCAACAGATGCCGGAGATGATTTATTTGAAGAATTAGCACCAGGAAATTCAACGATTTTCCCTGAAATTAACGATAGCGAAGTGTTAGCGAGTCTTCCAGCGTCAGCAGCGACATTAGAAGAATCAGTGCCATTGTTCACACAGTATCCTATAGAAGAGGAAATTCATAGCTTATCGCAACAACCAGAAGCTGTAGATTTCATTCCAGAATTTACTAATCAGTCCCCTGACATAGCTGCTGTTAATTCTACTCAAACATCTTCAGAACTAGAACTTAGTTCCTTTGATGAAAATCCACAATTGTTGTTTGAAGATGTAGCCATTAACGATTCCACCTATATTCAGATGGAGATGCCAGATGATGTGGTGGGCGAACTATCGGCTCTAGAAACTTCAGAATTATCCCAAGCACAGTCAGATGATTTGTTCGGTTCTTTTGATGAAAATCCACAACTGTTGTTTGAGGATGTAGCCATTAATGATTCCACCTATATTCAGATGGAGATTCCAGATGATTTGGTGGGCGAACTATCAACTCTAGAAACTTCAGAATTATCCCAAGCACAGTCAGATGATTTGTTCGGTTCCTTTGATGAAAATCCACAACTGTTGTTTGAAGATGTAGCCATTAACGATTCCACCTATATTCAGATGGAGATTCCAGATGATTTTGTGGGCGAACTATCGGCTCTAGAAACTTCAGAATTATCCCAAGCACAGTCAGATGATTTGTTCGGTTCCTTTGATGAAAATCCACAACTGTTGTTTGAAGATGTAGCCATTAACGATTCCACCTATATTCAGATGGAGATGCCAGATGATTTGGTGGGCGAACTATCGGCTCTAGAAACTTCAGAATTATCCCAAGCACAGTCAGATGATTTGTTCGGTTCCTTTGATGAAAATCCACAAATGTTGTTTGAAGATGTAGCCATTAACGATTCCACCTATATTCAGATGGAGATGCCAGATGATTTGGTGGGCGAACTATCGGCTCTAGAAACTTCAACTTTCTTGGAGACAAATTTAGAAGTTTTAGATACTGAAAATAATAATTTAGAAACTGCTTTTGACTTTGCGGCAAACACAGATTTAGAAAGTGCAGAACTGAGTTTTACAAATAATTTATTGTTTACAGAAGCTCCTTTATTAGAAGCCGAGTTAGAAGTAAAAGCAGGAACAATTGATTCATCAACTGTCAATGAATTAACACAAACGATTATTTCCGAAAGCCAAGAAACAGATGAAAACCTAGAAGCAAATTTATTGAATTTAGGTGAGACCTCTGAAAATGCTATTGCCCTGACTGAAGAATTGACAGAAACAGAAACTGTTGAAGAAGTTGCTCCAGAAGATGAATTTGCAAACTTGGAAGCATTATTAGGAGAGGAATTAGCACCTGTTCCCAAAGCTAAGGAGATGCCAGAAGTAGATTTTGCTGCCCTGGAAGAATTGTTGGGTACAGATAAGAATGAGGCGGCTGCATCTAGCAATGTCTACGATGGGCTAAGCCAACGCCAACCGTTAACTCAACCAGTCTCTGCAAAAACTCCTACTCCAGCAGCACGCGTAGATGAATTTAGCGATTTGGAGAAGTTGCTGGCAGAAGCAGATCAAACAATATCACACTCAGCACTGGCAAAACCGAACACAAATAAAACTCCACGTCCCTCTACTCGTCGTACTGCGAGATTTGAAGAAACCATGAAAGTTCCAGTTAAGCAACTGGACGATATGAGTAATTTAGTTGGGGAGTTGGTGGTAAATCGCAATACCTTAGAGCAGGATCACGAACGGTTGCGGCAATCACTTGATAACTTGCTGATTCAGGTACAACAACTCTCGGATGTGGGAGCGAGGATGCAAGAGTTGTACGAGCGATCGCTTTTAGAAGCTTCTCTGTTAGCCGGACGCAAAGCCAAAGAATCTGGTGTCAATTCCCAAGACTCTAATTCCGACAGAGGTTTTAGCGAGCTAGAAATGGATCGCTTTACTCCCTTCCACACACTCTCCCAGCAGATGATTGAGCGCATTGTCCGAGTGCGTGAGTCTGCTAGCGACATTGATTTTGTCACCGAAGAAACCGAACGAGTCGCACGGCAATTCCGCCAGGTAACCACCCAGCTACAAGAGGGACTGACAAGAGCGCGAATGGTGCCTTTTGCCCAAACAATCGATCGCTGGCGGCGGGGTGTGCGCGACAACGCCATCAAGTGTGGCAAACAAGTGGAATTGGTAATTGAAGGTGGCGATACCTTAATTGACAAGATGATTTTAGATCATCTCAGCGATCCGTTAACGCACATGCTCAATAATGCGATCGCTCACGGTATCGAAACACCAGAACAAAGACAAGCTGCTGGTAAGCCACCTGTAGGTATCATTACTATCCGTGCTTTCCACCAAGGTAACCAAACTGTAATTTCTGTTGGCGATGACGGCGCAGGTATCGATCCGGCGCGGGTTAAAGCTAAGGCAGTCAAAATTGGCATGATTACGGAAGCTCAAGCAAAAACCATGTCTCGCCTGGAAGTTTACGACCTATTATTCCAATCTGGTTTTAGCATCAAAGACCAGGCAGACGAAATTTCTGGTCGCGGTGTGGGTATGGATGTGGTGCGTTCGGCGATTAGCGAAATTCGCGGCACAGTGAACACCGATTCTGCAATTGGCAAGGGAACCACTTTCACAATTCGTTTGCCACTGACTCTGAGTATTTGTAAAGCTCTGTGTTGTGTCTCCGATAGAGCCAGAATTGCCTTCCCGATGGACGGTGTAGAAGATACCCTCGATATCCCAGTTAAAAATATTCAGCATAACACCAACGGACAATCGTTTATTTCTTGGCGCGATACCCTGCTGCCATTCCGACCTTTGAAGGAACTTTTAACCTTCAATCGCCAAATTAGTCGCGGTAACGTGTATGGCGGTAACCGAGATGATGATATGGTTTCTGTGGTTGTGGTGCGATCGGGAAATACGCTCATTGCCCTACAAATTGATTTGGTGTTGAGCGAACAAGAAATTGTAATTAAGCAATTTGAAGGGCCAGCACCTAAACCTATTGGTGTAGCTGGTGCTACAGTTCTGGGCGATGGTCGCATTATGCCCATCGCTGACGTGCTAGAAATCATCGACATCTTCCAAGGACGAATTTCTACACAAATTAGTGGTAGTTCTTGGCAACAGAAATCTACTCCTACAGACATTCCTGCTGCGAAGATCGATCCAACGGTGCTGATTGTTGATGACTCAATCACAGTCCGAGAATTGCTATCTTTGACCTTCAACAAAGCAGGTTATCGCGTAGAACAAGCGCGTGACGGTCAGGAAGCTTGGGATAAACTCCGCTCCGGTTTGCCTTGCGACATCGTATTTTGCGACATTGAAATGCCCCGTTGCGATGGTCTGGAGTTACTATCTCGCATTCAGAAAGACTCTAACCTCAACCACCTACCCATTGCGATGCTCACCTCAAGAGGTGCAGACAAGCACAGACAAATGGCAGTTCAACTAGGCGCAAGTGGCTACTTTACCAAGCCTTATCTTGAAGAAGCGCTACTAGAAGCTGCATCACGAATGCTTAAAGGAGAGAAATTGGTTAGCTAAACCAACCAAAAGACTCGGATTTTACGCAGGCAAAACTCTACACCATCGGTCAGAAGTTAAGATAAATCACATTTTGTCAACGAGTTAAAATACTCAAAATAAATTAATGAAAATGATAATCGTGTGCGAAAAAAGGGGGCGATCGTCGCTCGCCCCCTTCCCCAATATTTGATTATCATTATTGTTAGAGGTTTAACAGCTAGAATGTGAGACAAAAAAGTATTGTAATGAGTTTCATTTGAATGAAAATTTTCTGTAACCGAGACTAAATATATATTTCTTAATGTATTAATGTACTATATGTAAAAAAGTCATTTAAGTAAGAAAAGTAGGATGTTTCGGGATTTTCATTGATTATCGTACTGGATATTGATACATTCATAATGCAGTTAATAGTGCATTTTTATGTTTTTAAGTTAAGTAGCAGCAAAATTAAATTAAAACCATCCGACATCGAAAATCTGCAAGCTCCAGAAATCGAGGAACTTGATGACTCTCAAGTGTCGGCAGTAGTCGGAGGGGCGCTTCCGTTTTAGGCAAAGAATATTCTCTCGCTCAGAGCCGGACACAGCTCAAAAAACTGTTCAAAAGTAGTTGTAGCAGCCATTTCACAAAAAATGGTGGAATTTTTCACGAATCCTTGCAATACCCGCAATCCGCTTGCAAGCATCGCGGGGGGTTAGAAATCACTCTGTGAACAGGACTTACGCAAAATCATGAAAAAATAAACCGCAAAGGACGCAAAGGACACAAAGAAATAAGAGTTTCAGAGAGTTTTTGCGTAAGTCCTAGTGAAAAATCATTGATTACAAGTAATTGGAAATTATTTAATGAAAGCATTACTGGCTGAAGCTACATGGACACCTAAGAAACAAAACCTTAACAAAAACTTAGGTGTTGTAGGGAGCCTTGCTTGGAAAGATCCACAATTTAAAATTGTTGATAAAAGCTTCCCTATTCTTAGACATGATGAACTTCTAGTAAGGGTTAAATATTGCGGTGTCTGTGGCTCAGATATTCACGTTTATGAGACAGATAAAGAAGGGTATATTCTATTTTCTGGCCCTACCAAGTTACCCGTTGTTTTAGGACATGAGCTTTCAGGTGAAATCGTCGAAGTTGGTAAAGAAGTTAAAGGATTTTGCCAGGGTGATATTATAACTACAGAAAGCATTTTATGGTGTGGGCACTGTACACCTTGCCGCACAGGAATGCCGAATCAGTGTGAAAATGTAGAACTGTTGGGATTAACAGTAGATGGTGGCTTTGCCGAATATATAACTCTCAAAGCCAAATATTGTTGGAAACTTAATCACTTACAGGAAAGATATTCCTTTGAAGAGGTTTGTAAAATAGGTACTTTAATAGAACCTATCGGTTGTGCTTATAACGGTATTTTTATATCGGGAAACGGTTTCTTACCTGGTGCATTTGCCATAGTCTATGGTGTAGGAGCAATTGGACTAGGTGCTGTAATGTTACTTAAAGCAGCAGGGGCAGCAGTAGTAATAGCAGTTGATTCTATTGAAGAAAGACTCAATCTTGCTAAATCAATGGGAGCTGATTACGCTTACAATATAGCCTCCACAAATGATTTTTCGGAGATGGTTCAAGAAATTACAGGAGGTTGGGGAGCCGATATCCAAGTTGAAGCCGCAGGAGCAGCTAAATATACTATCCCAATGATGGAAAGAAATATTGCCAAAAGAGGAAAAATTATTTATTTAGGTAGGGCAGAGTCAGAAGCATTTATAGATTTGAATAGTCTTGTAAGTGGGGCACATACAATAGTAGGTTCTCGCGGACATTCTGGGTATGGCATATTTAATAACGTAATCACCATGATTCACAAAGGAAAACTTTGTGGAGTTGAAAAACTAGTAACTTCATCTTTACCTTTTAAAGACATCTTAAATGCTTTCGAGTCTTCGCGTTCCAGAAAAGATGGAAAAATACTAATTAATATGCACTCTGTATAAGATAATCAGAAAATAGTTACTTTTATAGCTGAGTTATTACCTGTGGTATTAATATCATTGGTGCATTTCACCCTCTAATATTGTTGGCTACTCCAGCTTACTATTAGGATTTTAAAACAAGCGATTAATTACCTTGAATTTTTGAAAGTAGTCTTTAGCAATGAACAAAACTTTATTTCATCTTACCTTTCCTGTGACAGACCTTGCTCTGGCAAAAACGTACTATGTTGATGGTTTGGGTTGTATTCCTGGTCGAGAAAACCGTCAACTTTTAATTCTTAATCTCCACGGGCATCAATTTGTTGCTTTCTTGACAAAAGAAACTCTTGTACCTCAACCTATATACCCCAGGCATTGCGGAATTGTCTTTAGCTTAAAAAGTGATTGGGAAGAAGTACTTTCAAGAGCAGAGCAACAAAACCTCACTTTTAGACAAAAACCTGAACTCCGTTTTGCTGATTCTTTTATAGAGCATGACACATTTTTTTTAGAAGATCCTTTCTATAACTTGATAGAGTTTAAACATTATCGTCATCCAGAAGCAATTTTTGGGTATTATGATTATACGCAAATAGAAGAACGGGTTTGACAGGGGTTAAAATAATTCGTAATTTGTAATCAAGTTCCTACGTCGCAAACGTAATTCGTGATGAAAGTAGTAGGATATTTATTTACAACTAATTGAAAATCACCAATTTTACAATTTGGTGTGGTGTTTCTCCGAAAATAACAAATTACGAATTAGCTAAATATCCAATCGCATCAGCTAACTAATTTCAAATGTTAGGAAATAATGACTTGCAAGACCGATGGATTCATCGCTATTTCAGATTAGCGATCGCCAATATGCTCTCCAATTTAATGGTGCCGTTGTCTGGAATGGTTAGTGTTTCCTTTTTAGGACACTTGCAAGACATTCGTCATTTAGCTGGCGTTGCACTGGGGACAGTTGTGTTTAATTACTTCTATCGAACATTCAATTTTTTGCGTCTCTCTGTGACTGGCACAACTGCCCAGGCGACCGGAAGGAGCGATCGCGAGGAAGTACTACTGCTAGGCTTACGGAATGTTTTAATTGCCCTCAGCTTGGGATTTGCTGTTTTGCTCCTACAATACCCACTGCGAGAGTTGGGGTTTATTGTCTTGAACAATGCTCCAGAGGTGAAAGCGGCTGGAGTAGACTACTTCAACATGCGGATTTGGGGTGTACCTGCGGTTCTGGTGAATATGGTGCTGTTCGGCTGGTTGATGGGGCGCGAACAGAGTGGGAAAGTGTTGGCTTTGTCGGCTTTTGGTAACGTTCTTAACATCGTCTTAAGTTACCAGATGATTCTGCGAGCAGGTTGGGACAGCATGGGAGCAGGCTTGGCACAAGCTTTGAGCCAATTTCTGATGATGGCGCTTGGACTAATTTGGGCCAAGAGTGAAATCCAGTGGCAAGAGATCCGTGCCGTCGCGCCTCAGCTTTGGGACAAATCTGCTTGGAATGAGACTTTTGCCCTGAGTCGGGAGCTTTTTGTGCGGACACTGGCGGTTGGGTTTACTTTTTGGGCTTTTACCAATCTGTTTGCTGGGATGGGAAGAATCGCCTTTGCGGAAAATGTCTTGCTGCTTGAGTTCATGACGCTAGGAATTCAAATACTCAATGGCTTGTCTTATGCAACAGAAACCTTGACAGGCAACTTTCATGGCACAAACGAGCAGAAGCAGATGGTACCACTGCTTGGCGTTTCTGTAGGCGTGACTCTGATGTTTGCAGTTACCATGTCCCTTGCCTGCATCCTGTTTCCTCAGACGGTATTTGGGCTACTCACAAATCATACGGAAATAACCACCCAGATCGATCGCTATATTCCCTGGCTAATGAGTGTACTGGCGCTATATGCCTTCGTCGTCTCAATTGAGGGTTATTTCTTTGGTTTGGCAGAAGCATTAATACTCCGGAATGCGGCTTTTATTGCAACTGGGTTAGGGTTTATTCCCACAGCAGCCCTGGCTTGGAAGTTACAGAGTGTCCATCTGTTGTGGTTAGCGATGTCTTTGTTCATGGTGACTAGGGTTGTAGTGCAGGGAATTCAGATCCCTAGAACCTTGAAACTAGCGACAGAAGATATTGTTCCTGCTCAAAAGACTCAAGCTTCATGAAATTTCACGAAAGCAGCTAAGCTAAATTCATCGTGCTACCACAAAAGTAAGAGTAAATATTAATGTTCAAACTTTTCGCTCTACTGACGGTCTTAGGTTTTGCTTTTAAGATATTTTATAGTACAATTGTTCTATAAAGTGAAATAGCACGTATTCGCCCCGCCTTCAACGGGGCTTTTTGTTTGATCGTGATTATCCAAAAATTAATTGTAGATTTAAAATAAAACCAGGGAGAAGATCTTCACCAGATAAACTTGTGGGAGATTGTAAAACTTCAGGTACTTGATTAGGGCGATAAATTTCTACTTGTTTATCTTGGGGATTAATTAACCAACCCAGTTGTCAGCCATTTGCTAAGTATAATAATCTGCAACTTGGGCGCACATTAGCTTAGTATATACCCCAAATCTTTGGTCTATCTTTGTAATATGTAAAATAGTACTTTTAACCTGATATTATGCCGTCGTCTGAAAAATCCCTCACTTACCCATCCAGCCACAAGAGTAATCAAATCGATAATTATCACGGTACCGTAGTTGCAGACCCCTACCGTTGGTTAGAAAATCCTGATTCCCCAGAAACAAGGGCTTGGATTGAATCACAAAATCAAGTTACTTTTGGTTACTTGGGTGAAATTTCGGCTAGGGAAAAAATTAAACAACGCCTGACGAAATTGTGGGATTATGAAAAATACAGTATCCCTTTTAAAGAAGGCGAACAATACTTTTATTTTAAAAATGATGGGTTGCAAAATCAAAGTGTCCTTTACACGCTAAAATCTCTGGATGCTGAACCTAGAGTTTTACTCGACCCTAATAAATTATCGGAAGATGGTACTGTTGCGCTTTCGGGATTATCCATTAGTGAAGATGGTAAACTTTTAGCTTATGGGATATCGACATCTGGTTCTGATTGGCAAGAGTGGAAAGTCCGCGATATCGAAACTGGAGAAGACTTAGAAGACCATTTGAAATGGATTAAGTTTTCTGGTGCATCTTGGACACACGATCGCCAAGGTTTTTTCTACAGTCGCTACGATGAACCGAATGAAAAAACTCGATTGGAAGATGTTAATTTTTATCAAAAACTTTACTATCATCAACTAGGTAAACCCCAATCAGAAGATGTACTAATTTATCATCGTCCTGACCAAAAAGAATGGGGTTTTGGTGGTGGTGTAACTGAAGATGGACGCTATCTCATAATTTCTGTTTGGTTGGGAACTGATTCTAAAAATTTAGTTTTCTACAAAGACTTGACTAATCCCAATGCTGAAGTTATAGAACTAATTAACGAGTTTGAGGCAGATTACAGCTTTATCGATAATGATGGTAGCGTATTTTATTTTCGCACAGATTTAAATGCTCCACGGGGAAGATTAATTGCCATTGATACCAACAAACCTGCACCAGAAAATTGGCAAGAAATTATTCCCCAGTCAGCAGAAACTTTGGAAAGTGTTGGTATTCTCAATAATCAATTGGTTGCTGATTATTTGAAAGATGCTCACACCCAAATTAAAATTTTTGACCTCAAGGGTGAATTTATACGCGAGGTAGAATTACCGGGACTTGGTTCCGCAGGTGGCTTTGGTGGTAAGCGTTACGATACTGAAACTTTTTATAATTTTACTAGCTTTACCATACCAGGGACTATTTATCGCTACGATATGGTAACTGGAAAAAGCGAGGTTTTCCGCGCACCAAATGTAGATTTTAATCCTGATGATTATGAGACAAAACAAGTCTTTTATCAGAGTAAAGATGGTACTAGAGTGCCAATGTTTATCACTCACAAAAAAGGCATTAAATTGGATGGGAATAACCCCACTTATCTTTATGCTTATGGTGGTTTTAATGCTTCCATGACACCTGGCTTTTCTGTGAGTTTGTTGGTGTGGATGGAGATGGGTGGTGTGTATGCAATGCCGAATTTACGCGGTGGTGGCGAGTATGGCGAAGAATGGCATCAAGGAGGAATGAAGGAGAAAAAACAGAATGTCTTCGATGATTTTATTGCCGCAGCTGAGTGGTTAATTGCTAACAAGTATACTAAAACTGATAAGCTGGCGATCGCAGGTGGAAGTAACGGCGGTTTATTAGTAGGTGCTTGTATGACCCAGCGTCCCGATTTGTTTGGTGCAGCTCTACCAGCAGTCGGCGTTATGGATATGTTGCGATTCCACAAATTTACCATCGGCTGGGCTTGGACTGCTGAATATGGTTCCCCAGATAATCCAGAAGAATTTCCGGCGTTGTATGCTTATTCACCATTGCACAATCTCAAACCAGACACAGCTTACCCCGCAACCTTGATTACCACAGCCGACCACGACGACCGCGTTGTTCCCGCTCATAGTTTCAAATTTGCCGCCGCTTTGCAAGCAAATCACACAGGTGATGCGCCAGTTTTAATTAGAATTGAGACTAAAGCCGGACATGGAGCAGGTAAACCCACAGCTAAAATTATCGAGGAAGCTGCCGATAAATGGGCTTTTTTGGTGCGTACTTTAAATGTTGAAGTTTAAAAAAATATAATTTCAAAGGCACGAAGCGAAACGGGCGGTTAGAAACCGCGTCTATACAAACAAAACCCACCTCCGTGGGTTTCAAAACCTTGATATTACGTTAGTCCGCGCAGGCGGACTTTGTTTGTGTAGCCGCGAATTCCATTCGCCAAGGCTTAAGTTGACACCAATGAAGGCCTTGCGCCCCCACCGCATGGTCTATTTACCTAAAAATTGCTGTAATAGGCAGATTAAAATTAAATTAATCACTCAAGCTAAATATTAACTATGAGATGGGAAGAAGTTTGCGAAAACAAACAATTACAAGATTTACCCTTCAAAATCGAATTAAATAAATGGGGTCAAATCGTAATGAGTCCAGTAAAAATTAAACATTCTTTTTATCAAGGAAGAATCCAACGTTTATTAGAATCTTTATTGCATACAGGAGAAGTAATGCCAGAATGTGCTATTAACACATCAGACAGCGTGAAAGTTGCTGATGTTGTCTGGTGTTCGGAGGAACGTTTTACTCAAATTGAAAATGAAATATCAGCGTCTATTGCACCAGAAATTTGTGTAGAAGTTAAATCCAGTAGTAACACTTGGGAAGAAATGGAATTTAAAAGAAATTTGTATTTAGAAGCTCAAGCTGTGGAAGTATGGTTATGTAACGAACAAGGTGAAATGAAGTTTTATAACGAGCAAGGTGAATTAGAGCGATCGTTGTTAGTTCCTGACTTTCCCAAACAAATTAAACGGTAATTAAGCTCGATATCCCTTTTTTTCGCAATGTGATGCCTGCAGCAAGACGCTACAAAGCGTCTACGCTTATCGCTGAAACTTATTCATAAACTCTACTTCGATGTTCAATCAAAATAATCGTTACTTGATTTAGGACATCATCTATTTGATAAATAACTCGATAGTCACCTACGCGATAACGATAATAACCTGATAACTCACCTTTCAAAGGTTTTATGTTAGGGTAATTACGAGGCTCAATTTTTAAACGTTCAAAACAACGATCTAATTTTTTTTGTAAAGAAGCAGAAGAAGACTCAAAAAATTCTTGGGCATCAATACCAATAATAACAGTATACTTAATATTTTCGTTGGAGTTGGTCAACAGAAATTACCTTACCTTCTTCAACATTCTTCTTTGCTTTAGCCAACGCTTCTTTAAAACCCTCTATTTTCAATAATTCTTCAGTTGCTTCATTATCTTCTCGTTCTGCTAAATACGCTAAAAAATCAGCAGCTACTAATAATCTCTCTGGTGAAAGTTTATTGACATATTCTTGAATTTGCTGGCGTATTTCTACTGTATTCATAAAATTTTACGAGGTTTTGTCAAGATTATAACGTAAATCGATTTTCTATGAATTGGCGAGTATTTTGTTAAATAAAATGTAATACGTATTAACGGATTGTTAAGGCTTCGCGTTCCATAAAAATCAGTGTAACTAAATATTGATGCCATTTAGTGTAACTATCTTTTGGATAGTTTCAAAACTTCATTGTCGCCATTCCTCGCGCAAAATAGCGAACCATAGTTCGTCTACCCAGTCGCCTTTAAACCACAAACTTTTGATAAAGTGTCCTTCGCGCCTCATACCAACTCGCTCTAAAAGTTTAGCGGATGCGATGTTTGCGCGATCGCAGTTTGCACGTACACGATGCAGTTTGTATTCTGTAAATAAATATTCGAGTAACTTAGTTACAGCTTCAGTTGCATAGCCTTTACCTTGGTGCGATCGCATTAGTGTGAAGCCAATTTCTGCCTGTCGTCCGTCATCAGCTAAAATGCAAAAGGCGCAGTCCCCAATCATTTCGCCTGTATCCTTCAGTTCAATCGCCACCTGAAACCACTCACCCAATACGCCTGGTGTTGATTGCTTCATTAATTGTATAAATTTCAACGCTTCTGCTTCTGGGTAAGGTGTATCCCAACTCTGATACTTCGCCACTTGAGGATCGGAGCGATAGGACAAGAACGCCACTATGTCGCTATCCTGAAATCCACGTAACACTAACCGTGGTGTTTCCAGCCGGATGGGAACTTGAGACATGAATTAGGATGAAATAATTACTAGTTTATAAAATCGCTCATTTAACTAGTAAGTAGAAAAACCTGTGGCAATAGGACGCTGATTTACTTTCTGGTTTTTGCTTACCGAAATCCAAAATTAAAAATTAGAGGTTTTTCAACTTTGTCAAAACTTGGTATTTCTTCTGAAATTGTGTTTTATCAAGAAAGGTAGAGGGCAGGAGGCAGGAGGCAGAAGGCTTTTATGGAATTCTGATTCCTGCTCTGGAGTCCGTGACTGTAGGGAACAAGGGTTTCAGACCCCACCAAATTAAAAATTTGGTGGCTCTATTCATGAGGGGTCACCAATCGCCTTGAAGAATAGAACCTTCTCCCTTCTGCCCTCAGCCTTCTGCCTTCTTCAACAACTTAAATTTTTCATTTCCCATTGCTTATGAAGCCACGTGCATACATGCTTATTGGATTTTTTCTGAGTCTTCTCCTCACCTTAGTGCCGTTTTCGGGCAACTTTACTATTGCTGCAACACCAACAGCCACTGCACCGGTATCTGCACTCTCGTTCACCCAAGGAGTGCAAAAAACGGTATTGGATAATGGTTTAACCGTCCTAACCAAAGAAGTTCACACCGCTCCCGTGGTGAGCGTGCAGGTTTGGTATAAAGTCGGTTCGCGCAACGAGGTTAAGGGAGAAAATGGTATTTCCCACCAGCTAGAACATTTGATGTTCAAAGGCACAACCGACCGTCCAGTGCAGTTTGGACGTTTGTTTAGCGCCTTGGGTAGCCAATTTAATGCCTTTACCAGTTATGACGAAACAGCCTATTTTGGCACAGTGCAGCGAGACAGACTCGAAGCATTGCTGACATTAGAAGCCGATCGCATGAAAAATGCTTTAATTAATCCTGAGCAACTCACAAGTGAAAAGCGAGTAGTCATCTCTGAGTTACAAGGCTACGAAAATTCCCCTGAGTATCGTTTGAATCGAGAAGTCATGCGGAATGCTTTCCCCAATCGAGCATACGGCTTACCGGTGGGAGGCACAAAAGCTGATGTAGAGAAATTCACGGTGGAGCAGGTGCGGAATTATTACCAAAAGTACTACAGCCCAGAAAATGCCACATTGATAATTACAGGGGATTTTGCCACAGAACCTGTACTGAAAATTGCTAAAGAAACCTTTGGTAAGTTATCGCCACAAGCAAAACAAGACAATGTGCTTGATGATGCAAGCAAAGCACTCGATCGCTTCTTGGTGTCTTCTGCCCTAGCTGATGCTTCCCCGGCTACTGCTGCTAAGAAAAAGGCTCCGATTGTCCTCAAGCAACCTGGAAGTGCAGCATTACTACAAGCGCTGTATCCTCTGCCAGATATCAAGCATCCCGATGTGCCAGCAATTGATGTGATGGATGCCGTGCTCACAGGTGGACGTAGTTCTAGGCTTTACCAGGCTTTGGTAGAATCTGGACTCGCTAGTTCAGTGGGTGGTAGTGCTGTGGAACTCATCGAACCAGGTTGGTATCAAATTGATGCTACGGCCGCTCCCGGTCAAGAATTAAGCAAAATTGCCCAGGTACTTGAGGAAACTTTGACAAAATTCCAACAGCAGCCAGTTACCTCAGAAGAGTTGAAGCGAGCCAAGACGCAACTCCAAGCCTCTTACGTACTGAGTAACCAAGACATTACCAGTCAAGCCAGTTTATTGGGATATAACCAAACTGTGGCGGGGGATTATCATTTTATTGAAAAGTATCTCGCTGCGATCGCTAAAGTCACTCCAGACCAGATACAAAAAGTAGCAAAAACTTACCTGAATCCCGCTAAATTAACCATCGGCTACTTTGAGCCGACCCAACCAGATGGTCAACCAGGAACTTCTGGCGCTGGTTCTGGACGCACCGTAGAGAATTTTAGCCCTGGTAAACCCGTAGATCCAGCAGAATTAGCTAAATATCTGCCACCTGCCACATCAACTACAGATTCTAAAAAACAATCGCTTCCAGAAGAGTTTACCTTAAATAATGGTTTGCGAGTTCTGTTGTTAAGCGATCGCAATGTTCCAACCATTAATCTCAGCGGTCAAATTGATGCCGGTACTGAGTTTGACAGCAATCAAAAATCTGGATTGGCGAATCTCACTGCAATCAACTTAATGAATGGAACCAAGACTAAAAATGCTCTCACCCTAGCAAAAACCTTAGAAGACCAAGGAATCGGTTTAAACTTCAGTGCTAGCCGCGAAGGCGTAAACATAAGTGGTGAGGGCTTGTCAGCAAACCTGCCAATTTTGATTCAAACTCTGGCAGATGTCTTAAAAAATGCCACATTCCCCGCCGACCAGTTAGAACTTAGCCGCCAAAGGGCGCTAACCAGTCTCAAAGTCCAGCTAGATGACCCCAGCGGTCTGGGAAGACGGGTATTTCAACAGGCAATTTACCCAGAAAATCATCCATTCCACAGTTTCCCCACGGAAGAAAGTTTAAAAAGTATTACTCGTGATGATTTGCTTAATTTCTACCAGACAAATTACCGACCAGATACCATAACCATCGCATTGGTGGGAGACTTCGATCCAGCTAAGGTAAAAGCATTGCTAAATCAGGAATTTGGCAAATGGGAAGCTACAGGAAAACCACCTGTTCTCAAAGTTCCGTCAGTGCAATTACCGCAAACTTTGACACAATTAAACAAAGTAATTCCCGGTAAAGCTGAGGCTGTAACTTACATTGGCTACAACGGTATTTCAAGGAAAGACAAACGTTTTTATGCAGCATTGGTGCTGAATCAAATTTTGGGTGGTGATACATTATCGAGTCGCTTGGGTACGGAAGTGCGCGATCGCCAGGGTTTAACCTATGGTATTTACAGTGCTTTTGCCGCTGGAGTTAATCCCGGCCCCTTCTTGATTCAAATGCAGACTGCTCCCACAGATGCCCAAAAAGCGATCGCCAGTACTATTGCTTTACTCAAACAATTACGCGAACAAGGAGTAACTGAAGCTGAATTAAACACAGCAAAACGCTCAATTACTAACAGTTATCCAGTGGATTTAGCCAATCCTAGTAATGTATCTAGCATCATTTTAGATAATGCTGTCTTGGGACTTTCAAGAACAGAAATTCGAGAATTTCCCAAGCAAATTGAGGCAGTTAATATGGCTCAAATTAAACAAGTAATTCAGGATTTAATTCAGCCGGAAAATTTAGTGATTGTCACAGCTGGCCCTGGAGATTCTGTGCCCAAGGGTAGCTAAGGAAACTTCAACTCGTTTTTTGAGGGAGATGGGGAGAGAATTTCACTCTACATCCCCACCTCTCTCACACTCTCAACGCTTCATGCTAAATCTAAAGGGTAAGGGGAAAGGGGGAAAGGTTTGGTATTTTCCTTTTCCCCTTTAACCTTTTCCCTTTTCCCACCTCTTGCAAAAGTGCTTTTTGCAAGAGACTCCATGAGCTGCACGCACAAGGAACAATGAAAATATCTTAGTTTTCCCAGTCCCCAGTTCCCAGTCACCAGTCCCTATTTTTAAGGCAGGTCTAATGGTATTAAAGTGCTGAATAATACATCTATTAGTATATTGATTAGTGATTTATCTACCTCACGGAGGAATTAAGAAAGATAGTATCAGGACAAAATAAACAGATATTCCGATCACCTGACGAACTTTAACTCCACATTCCCCCATTTCTCAACAGAAACGGGGAATTTTTTTGAAAAGCTACCAAAACAGAATTTCAAGCAGATATTTCTCTATCTTTAGGAGGAATAAGATAAAGTTGATAAATAATAAAAACTTAAATAGCCCGATTACCCTACCGGACTTTAGTTTTAGCTCTCCCCTTGTTTTTATCTAACAGGGGGGAGTTTATTTACAGAATTCAGAATTCATAATTCATAATTCATAATTCATAATTCATAATTCATAATTCATAAAATGTTTTCGGCAGCTTATTCTTCTTTCTTTTCTTCAACATTAGTTATTTTTGTATTTTGAGTGAAAATATAGTTTTCTTGATTCTGCTGTTCTTGTTTCTTCTCTTGTACAACTTGAGTGGCATATACTTCCACATCTCGCTGAATAATATCTTCTACCTGACCAGCAAACAAATTAAATGCGTGTTCGTGAGTTGTATAATCACGATAAGGACCTGCCAACTGCGAAAATTGCCATCCTTGGGTTTTCAAAGATTCCACTGTGCGGCGATAGTGTCGCCAACGTTCTCCATAATGAAAAAATTCTTCAATGGCAGCACTAATAGCAACTAATTGACTAATCACAAAAGTCGAACCGATAATCAAATTTCTTGTAGTTTTACTTTCGGGAGAAATAGTATTAATATTTAGACTGACTAGCGCAGGAAGAATGATGCCACCAATAATAGTTGTTAGGCGCAAAAAATAATAGCGATCGCGTGAAAAATTAGCCTTACCTTCCATCCAAAGTACTTGATCTAACCAGCGCGATCGCAAAAAATGTTTTTGCACATCACTTAAGTTCATCCCTGCAAATAATTTGTTAAAATCTTCCTTTAAAAATTCTTGATAACTATCTTTTTTTGCCATTATTTACTCCTTGGTAGAAAGCAAACTCTTAATCATTTCCCCTAAGTTATCAACTCCGCTCTCTATGTCAATTAAGTTGATACATTGCAATTTACCAGATTTTGCTAAATTTTGGGCGCGATCGTCCGTTGAGTTTCCAGCCAAAGCACCAGCTAGTATATCTGCGCTTCTACCACTACCAGCAATGACTACAACTAACCTACCAGCATTAACGCTATAAAACGCATCTTTAAAGGTAATTTCACCACCATTCAAAAGCACTGTCACCGAAGGTGCGCCACCACCTAACACCGTTGCAACATCAGATATCCAAGGAGATTCATCGCCCCAATTACTACCAGGAATTAGCAGAAAATGAGTATGATTTGGCTCTAACCGCGTTAAATCACAATCAGTTTCTAACTCACTTGGTAAAGCCACTTTACCTGCGGGTGTCACACCAACCAAAGCAAACTTAGCACCTATTTGGGTACGAGCCGCACCCATTAATCGCATAACTCCTGCATCCGTACCCCCATCCACGACATAAGCACCCAAAGTTTCAGCGATGGGGGCTAAAACTTCCACAAACAACCGTTGGATGCGGATAAAGTCGGCTTCACTGATATTACTTGCACCCCCTACGACTACTAAAACAGGATGCGAATCACTAAGTCCTATTTCCTTTAGAGCATTTGGCAATTCTGCTTGCTGATTAACTTGAATAGCTAATGCTGTTTGTCCGTTGTCAAAGGTAAGTTTCAAAGAATTTTTCATTAATTTAAAATACTGACTGGCTGAGTTTTCCAGGGTAGACCTTTGCAGTCATCTTCAGCAAGCGTCGTATTACGCACACGAACAATAAGATTCCCGACTTCTTTGAGAAGTCGGGGATCTGAGCCTATCGATTTTCAAAAAGTAACTTCCAGGTTTCCATACCCTTACGGGGGGATGCGATCGCCATTACCATTGCGATCGTAAAATGGTGTGAGCAAATTTATCTATGACTGAAAAACAAAAGAATACATGAGATTGTTAATTTTAAATTTTGAATTTTGAATTAGGAGCGAAGTGACGTGACTGCTGCTGTTTTATTAGAAAACGTCTACAAGTATTACAACAAGATACCTGTAGTTAATGACCTGTCATTCCAAATTGAAGCGGGAGAAATATTTGCTCTACTCGGCCCCAACGGTGCAGGAAAATCTACCACTATTCGGATGCTGACTACACTAACCAAACCCTCCCAAGGACGGATAGAAGTCAATGGATATGATGTGGTCAGCCAACCAATGTTGGCAAAACAAAGTATTGGCGTAGTCTTGCAGCAAGTCAGTGTAGATAACGATTTAACTGTTTGGGAAAATATGGAACTGCATGGAAGGCTACATCACATTAGCAACCCGCAGCGACAACAATTAATTAATCAATGGCTGGAATATGTTGAGCTAACGGAAAAACGCAATGATTTGGTCAAAACCCTGTCTGGGGGTATGAAACGACGGTTACAGATAGCAAGGGCGTTATTGCATCAACCGCAAATGTTGTTTTTGGATGAACCAACGGTTGGACTAGACCCCCAAACCAGGCGACGCCTTTGGGAAATTATTCGGGATTTGAATAAGCAGGGGATGACGATGCTACTAACGACCCATTATATGGATGAGGTCGAATTTTTGTGCGATGCTTTCGGTTCCGCCAAGCCAGGACGCATCGGTATTATGGATGGCGGTAAGCTGATTTCTTTGGGAACGCTAAAACAACTGCGTTCTACTCATGGTGAAGGTTTGGTGATGAAGCAATTAGGTTTATCTGAAGTAGGAAGTGACAGCGCCCTAGCTTGGGAATATTTGTTTTTCCCTTCGTTGGAAGAAGCAAATATTTACTTGAATGAACAGCCCGATAAAACCGGAATGATGGTGCGTCCCTCTAACCTGGAAGACATTTTTGTGGAATTAACGGGACGCCAGTTAGATTAATCTCATCCTCCTAACTGTCGCAGCATGGCTTCTACTCTGTCCACCCCATCTAAGTCATTGCGACGCTTGTACAAGTCGCGGGCTTTTTGAAGCGCAGTGTTCGCTTGTTTGGCTTGCCGTCGCTGTTTATACATCGAACCCATCAATTCATAAGTTTGGGCATTGTTTTTATCTAAGCTAAGTGCTTGTTCGTATGCCCAGCCAGCAGCGGTATAATCTCCTAAACGAGATTGAGTTACAGCTAAGCCTAAGTAGGCGTTAACATTGTTACGGTTTAACTGTATGGCACGACGGTAACCTTCTTTTGCCCCGGCGGTGTCTCCCAAATTAGCTTTGATGTAACCGACAGCGTAATAAAAATCACTATTGTTAGGGTTGATAGCGATCGCCCGACGATAAGCCGTTAATGCCGCTTGATAATTTCCTTGTTGAGCGTATAAGTAACCAATACCGGAATAAATTTTAGCATTCTTGGGATCTAGGCTAGCTGCTTGTTGATAAACAGCGATCGCACCCCCATAATCGCCTGTATCAACTAACCTCCGCCCTTCTTCTAATAATTGCTTTAATTCTGGGTTTTTATTTTGCGCCACTAACACCTGAGCCTGAACCGGCGTAGGCATAGTAAAAGCAAAACATCCTAGTAACACCACACTAAACACAAAAGATGTTGGCTTGTACACAGTAAATTTCCTGAAATTTTAGAGGACTTTTTTCTTGTACATTAAAACAAAAATGTGGACTTTTGAAAACTGTATTTTTTCGCATTGATTAAGATATTAATTGTTCATTTGCTCTTTCCTTTACAATCGGCATCAGATAACAGAGTTTTTACTGAATGGTCGAGTGTAAGCTCTCAACAAGCAAAGCAAATTCTTCTACATATCAATCATTAAAATAATAAAAATTACACTTTTTCCTCAGTGCTTATACGTATGTGTGAAAATATCACAATTAACGTTCAATAGTTAATGTGCCAATAGTTACAGAGAATAAAACATTCATAGTTGTTCATTATTTCGTTGAAAAATTTGCTGAGTCTGTATCCAACTTTTCTGAAAATTTATTTTTTGATAGTAACTTTCGTATACCAATATCTAGCCATTTAGATACTTTTTTCGTCATTACACGGTAAGATCGAGCCAACAAAAAAAAAGTTCCTGAAAGTCTTATTTGTAGTGAGACAATACTCTAAAGTAGAGTGGCGATCACTTTTCTCAATTATCTAAGTACAGCCTCTCATTAAAAATACTCTGCGTCCCTTTGCGCTTACTCTGCGTTTCTTTGCGTTTAAATTTTCACACCTCAATTCACCACGAATTTATATACCGAAGTTTTTATTCCCAACTTTATTAATACGCAAATCAGCGCAAACATCAAAGCAGATTACTAGATATAATATTGATGCAGATTGATAAGGTGAATTTATGATTATAACTACCACTGATGTGATTCAAGGAGCCGTTATCGAATCATATTTAGGTATTGTGACAGCAGAAGTCGTCTATGGAAGCAATTTTTTGCGAGATTTTTTAGCCGGAATTAGGGATATTGTTGGTGGACGCACTGGTAGTTACGAGCGTTTATTTGAGCAGGGTCAACGCAAAGCGCTAGAAGAATTAGAACAACGAGCGCAACGTTTAGGAGCAAACGCTGTAATCGGTATTGAAATTGATACTGGCACAATCAATGTTGACCAGTCAGGAGTTTTAATGCTCATTACCGCCACTGGTACTGCTGTGAGAGTACGTTAATTTTTAATAACTTATACTTTTGACAATCTTTATAAAGTTTTGTATTAAGCCTAATTGCAGATCGAGTAGGCTAGCTTATCAGAGAAGTTAATCATTGCGTTTTAATTTAAAAATTTTTACATGGGCTTTTTCTGAATAATTATTCAAAAACTGAATTAAGGCTAAATTGTATTACAACCTATTAAATAAAGTCTCTATTTTATAACTAAAGATAGACATATTAGTTATTTCTATTGATAGATATTAAAACACATAATTTAGTTATTTAATTTGAGCATAGAACATAAATATACCTGAACAGAAACTTTGCTGAAATAGCACTGGAGAATATAAGCTATGTCATACGTAAATCGAACAGGCAATGAAGTTATTTCTACCGAGCCTGTGATAGCAGGGCGAGTAGGCGAATATCACGATCTTGTTCGCTGGGGGCCAATTATTGCTGGTTTGTTGGTTGCTTTAGCTACTCAATTAATTTTGAGCGCCATAATTGGTGCTGTTGCAGCAGGTACAGTTGAAGGTTCAGGTGCACCCAGGTCAATTGCCCCCAACGCTGCGGGTAGTGCGGGGCTTTGGTCAACTATCGCTTTGTTAATTTCCCTATTCACTGGTGGTTGGGTTACAGCTCGTGCTTGTGGGCCTATGAACCGCAATACAGCTCTTCTTAACGGTGCGATTCTTTGGGCAACTACTTTAGCAGTTAGTTCCTGGCTATTGGCTAATGGAGTAACTGGTGCCTTTGGTGTTGCTGCTTCTAACGCTGGTGAAGTCATAAATCAAGTTGGTACCCCTAACTTACCGCGAACAAACGTAACTGCTCAAGAAGCTCGTCAGATTGCAGGAAATGTACGTTCGGGATTGTGGTGGTTTGTGTTTGGTTCGTTGTTGGGTTTAGTAGCCGCAATGATCGGATCTGTAAGCGGTGCCCGTAGCCCCCGGACTAACAATTATAATCCTTAAAAATTGTCTGAAAAATCAAATTTGTAGTAATGTAGGGTGCGTTAGGATGAAATCCGTAACGCACCAAATCGTTACGAATAGTGCCGTACTCTTTGCGCTAACACACCCTACATATTCACGCTATACCAACTTTGCAATACTCCACCGTCTGTGGGGTAGCACAGCAGTGCTACTCTACCTAATTTATTTGTCCTATTCTTTTAAAAGCACCTTTAAAAAAGGTGCTTTTTGTTTATTATTTAAGACTGGCGTTTGTATCGTCCAATTAATTCTGCTGTTGCCAAAATATGACCTTCCATTGCTGCTAAAAGTTGATTTTTTGTAGCCCCTGCCCCTAAAGCCAAACTTTTATCTAAAGCATAAAGCTTAAAAAAGTAGCGATGGATACCACTTGGTGGACAAGGGCCACCGTAACCAAACTTGCCAAAATCATTTTTGCCCTGTGTTCCACCATTAGGTAGAGTTTTTACAATTGGAGTATGTTCTGGTAGTTGGCGAATTGTATTTGGAATATCGTAAATAAGCCAATGCACAAATGTTCTTCCTGGTGCATCAGGATCGTCAACAATCAATGCTATACTTTGCGTTCCTATTGGGATTTCATCCCAATACAGAGGTGGAGAAACATCTTTACCATCGCAAGTGTATTTAGCAGGAATTAATTCATTAAAGTTAAAAGCACTGCTTTCCAATTTCATAGTTTTTCCTTCCTTGTTTCATTGATTATTATTGCTAGAATTGATTAGTTTCTTAGCGTTATTAACATAACTACAACTAACTAAGAATAATTCTATTAACAAAAATATAACGATAGCTTTGAATATCAATTTTTGTATTTTTATCTCCATCAAAATTCCTAATATCAGAATTTTTAGTATTTAAAAAACTAGCAGGATAAATATTCTGCTTTTGCAGTATGAAACTGTATTGTACATATGAATTTTTATATTAACTAACAACTTTAGTTGTACGCCAAAAGTTGAGGAAAAATTTTAATCTTTTATCTCCTAAGGTTCATGAAGATAGCTGATTTTAGTAGCTAAATAGAGAAGGTCAATAACTGATGTAATGGAAAACCGATTTAAGGTTTTGATTGGCTGAAAAAGTAAAAGCTTTAATTAGTTACAAGGAGTATTATCATGTCAGATACAAGCAAACGTGGTTTTGCTTCGATGGATGAAGACAAGCAACGTGAAATAGCCAGCAAGGGCGGACAGGCTGCCCATGAGAAGGGTACTGCTCATGAGTTTACATCTGAAGAAGCTCGTGAAGCTGGACACAAAGGTGGCGAAGCTGTAAGTCAGGATAGAGAACACATGGCTGAAATCGGCCGTGAAGGTGGCAAGAGTTCCCACAAAGGCAATCGTAATCAAGGTAATGAAGATTCTGATACTGAAGAAAAGGGAACCCAAGGAGGCACATCAGAACAACACGCTAAAGCAGGACGCCAGAGTCACAAGAATAAATAGATAATTTCCCCTTGCATTTAACCTGCACATATTTTCGTGTTGGCCGCTGACGGTTAACGGTTGACAGTTAACGGTCAGCGGTCAACAGTATGAATGAGGGCGTAATTTAAAATTTCTCACTTCCATAAATAGCCTTTAGGGACAGTTGCCAAGATATCTTATCTGTTAATATCCCGCTTATAAAAAAAATTTCTGTTTTTTATAAGCGGGATATTGTGTATGATTATTTTTTACTGAATTTAAACTTTGATGACCACAATTACCACTTCAAAAATGAAGCTTCAATTCCTTGTTCGCGTCGAATTTTGCCATCTTTTTCAAACCAAGCAATTACTTGTTGGGATGTCAAATCTTCAATAGCAACACCGTATTCTTGAGCAATATATTTTAAAAGTTTAAGTGATGAAAGTGTTAATCTAGTTAAAAATTTTTCTGGCGAAGACAACAAAGCCGCATCTACTTGTGCTGACTCTTCCAACGTTAAAAATTGGGTTGACGGTTGCTGTGGTGCTACATCCATAAAATGCTATCTCAAATTTATTTGATTGGGCATGGGGCATTGGAGATTAGTTTTCACTAATAACTAATGACTAATGACTAATAACTAATGACTAATGACTAATGACTAATGACTAATGACTAATTACAAGCTTGCACCAAATAACCACAACGGTGTTCGCCGTTGATAATCCAGTGGGTGCGTTCTACAGTACAGTCTGGTAAGACAGCAGCAAACATTTGTAATTCATGACCGCAAATGGTGGGGAAAGATTCAGCAACGTTGGAAATGGCGCAGTTATGTTCTATTAATATGAAGCTTTCACCTCTAGAGGAGTCAGGCACATCAACGGAGTGATACTCGGCCATGAAGCCTTCGGCTTTTCTCAACTCTACTAGGTTGGCTACACGTTCTTTTAGGGAACCGTTACCCACGCGATCGCGATATTCTTGTGCTTTACGCTCCCACTGCTTTTGTAAAATTGATTTAAATTGGTCGTATCCTACGGTTTCAGCTAAGGTATCGAGCAGTGAAACCGCAAAATTGCCGCTAGCATCACCAAATTTATCGCTCATTGTCCGATGCAAGCGATCGCGTCCTTGACGACTCAGTTGATAAACGTGCTGCGGACGCCCCATTCCGGCTTGTTCTGATATCGAAAACAAAACTAACTCGTCCGTCTCCAAATCTTTGAGGTGACGGCGAATCGCTTGCTTGCTGACTTCCAAAACTTCAGCTAGCTCAATAGCCGTTGCTTTTTCGTGCTTGTGCAGGTACTCTAGGATTTCTTGCTTGGTTGAGGACTGGTTGATAGTCGCCATCTTCAGATGTCAGACGCTGCGGGAACGCCCCAAAAATTTCTGGGAAAATTTGACTTTGACAACATTGTTGTTGTTAATTTAGCGTAAAATGGAGATACATAAAACAACATAGCTGTTGTTTTAGTCCCCACACCCATTCTAGCAGTCGTGTAACCATTCCGTAACGCCAGATGGGAGTTGCCAAAAGATCTTGTCTCCCATCCTTAAAGAGATTGAACTGAACGCGAGAGATTATTACCGATGAGTGCCACTGTCAAAACCTTAGTCAACCAACCTTACAAATACGGCTTTGTCACCGACATTGAGACGGATACTATCCCTCGTGGACTAAACGAGGACGTTATCCGCTTGATTTCGGCGAAGAAAAACGAGCCAGAGTTCATGTTGGACTTTCGCCTCAAGGCTTATCGCCAGTGGCAAAAAATGACAGAACCAACTTGGCCGAACGTCAAGTATCCGCCAATTAATTATCAAGATATTATTTATTACTCAGCACCAAAACGCAAGAAAGAAAAACTCAACAGCTTAGATGAAGTCGATCCCACTTTGCTGGAAACCTTTGAAAAGTTGGGGATTCCTTTATCCGAACAAAAGCGACTAGCTAACGTGGCTGTAGATGCGATTTTCGATAGCGTTTCTGTTGCCACTACATTTAAAGAAAAGCTAGCCAAAGACGGCGTGATTTTCTGCTCGATTTCCGAAGCGTTGCAGGAACACCCAGAACTCGTAAAAAAATATCTGGGTAGCGTCGTTCCCGTAGCTGACAACTATTTTGCCGCCCTGAACTCTGCGGTATTTAGCGATGGTTCCTTCGTCTACATTCCTAAAGGCGTCAAATGTCCCATGGAACTGTCTACCTACTTCCGCATCAACTCCGGAGACACGGGACAATTTGAGCGGACTTTGATTGTCGCTGAAGAAGGTAGCTACGTTTCCTACCTCGAAGGTTGCACCGCGCCAATGTATGACAGCAACCAGCTGCACGCGGCTGTGGTGGAACTCGTCGCTCTCGACAACGCCGAAATTAAATATTCCACCGTGCAAAACTGGTACGCTGGAGATGCTAACGGTAAAGGCGGTATTTACAACTTTGTCACCAAGCGCGGTTTGTGCCAGGGCGTAAATTCCAAGATTTCCTGGACTCAAGTAGAAACAGGTTCGGCAATTACTTGGAAGTATCCTAGCTGCGTGTTGGTGGGTGATAACTCTGTGGGTGAGTTCTACTCGGTGGCGCTGACAAATAATATGCAGCAAGCTGACACGGGTACAAAGATGGTTCACGTTGGTAAGAATACCCGCAGTACAATTATTTCTAAGGGAATCTCCGCAGGTCAATCCAGTAACAGTTACCGGGGTTTGGTGAAAATCAACCCCACTGCTAAAGGGGCGAGAAACTATTCTCAGTGCGACTCAATGCTGATTGGGGATAATGCCCACGCCAATACTTTCCCTTATATCCAGGTGCAAAATAATACTGCAAAAGTAGAACATGAAGCTTCTACTTCTAAGATTGGGGAAGACCAGTTATTTTACTTTGCTCAACGGGGTATTTCTTCAGAAGACGCGATTTCGATGATGATTAGCGGCTTCTGTAAGGATGTTTTCAATCAGCTACCGATGGAATTTGCTGTGGAAGCTGATAAGTTGTTGAGTTTGAAGTTGGAAGGCAGTGTTGGTTAACGCTTGTAGTCAGCACTTCAGTGCTGGAAAGTCGCTAGGAACTGAGATGATTAGCATTTGTAGTCAGTACTTTAGCGCTGAAAGAAAGCGCTAAAGCGCTTACTACGAACTTAAGAGAAGGGAGAGAAGATGATTATTGAAAATAGTGAAGTTGTGCTGTCAGTGAAGGATCTGACGGCTAATGTTGATGGAACACCGATTTTAAAAGGTGTGAACCTGGAGGTGCGATCGGGTGAAATTCATGCGATTATGGGGCCCAATGGTTCTGGTAAGAGTACCTTTTCTAAGGTGTTAGCTGGACACCCGGCGTATGAGGTGACTGGCGGCGAAATAATTTTCCAAGGACAAAATCTGCTGGAGTTGGAACCAGAGGAACGCGCTAGAAGTGGTGTATTTTTGGCTTTTCAGTATCCTTTGGAAATTCCTGGTGTGAGTAATTTGGATTTCTTGCGGGTGGCGTACAATTCCCGGCTGAAAGCACAGGGTTTAGAAGAAATAGACGCGTTTGATTTTGACGATTTAATTGAGGAAAAGCTGGAAGTGGTAAAAATGAATGCTGCTTTCCTCAATCGCAGTTTGAATGAAGGGTTTTCTGGTGGTGAGAAAAAGCGGAATGAAATTCTGCAAATGGCGCTGTTAGAACCGAAGTTGGCAATTCTGGATGAAACAGATTCGGGTTTGGATATTGACGCGCTGAGAATTGTGGCGAATGGGGTAAATCAACTGGCAACTCCAGAAAATTCTACGATTTTAATTACCCACTACCAACGGTTACTCGATTATATTGTGCCAGATTTTGTCCATGTCATGGCCAACGGGCGGATTCTAACCAGTGGCGGTAAAGAATTGGCACTAGAATTGGAGTCTCGCGGTTATGACTGGGTGCTGGCAGAATTCGCAGCTGAGGTGGGTGTCTAATGACTATTCAAGTTTCTCCCAGTCCAATTCCTAACTCGGATGCAGTGAGTTTGACGGCGACTCTGTTGGATAAAGATGCGTATTTAATTGGCTTGTTAAATCAAGTAACCGCATCAAAAACAGAAGGGTGGTTGCAAGGTTTACGTGAAAGCGCCGCTAATGTGGTACGCCACTCTACTATTCCCAAAACCCGCGAAGAAGAATGGCGATTTACTGATTTATCTTCTCTGCGACAAGTGCAATTTAATGTAGAGACGTTACATGTAACGTCTCTACCAGAGATTTTGCCAGAAACGGCTAACAGTCGTTTGGTTTTTGTGAATGGCGTTTACGCGCCGGAGTTATCCGCAGTCGCAAATTTACCCGCTGGGGTAGTGGTGAGTAATTTAGCTGGGTTAACTGTCGCCGAACAGGAAGCTGTACAACAGTATCTAGCTCAAGCTGAGGGAGCGCAAGAAGTTTTTACAGCCCTCAATACTGCTGGAATCACTGATGTAGCACTGGTTTGGGTAAAGAAGAATGTGGTAGTGGAGACACCAATTCATCTGGTGTTTGTTGCGGTTACGGGTGAGAGTGCGACGATTTCACAGCCGCGTTGTTTGGTGGTGGCTGAAGGTGGTTCGCAGGTAACTTTGGTAGAAGAGTATAGTAACCTCACACAAGGGGTTTACTTTACGAATGCGGTAACGGAAATTTGGCTTGGTGAAAATGCCGAGGTGAGTCACACTAGGGTTGAACGAGAAGGTGCAGAGGCTTTTCATATTGGGAAAACTGCGATCGCTCAGTCCCGTGATAGTCGATATACTTGTCATGCCATTACTTTCGGTGCAAAATTATCGCGCCACAATTTGGAAGTTTTGCAAACTGGCGAACAAACCCAAACTACTCTCAATGGGTTGACGATGATTTCTGGCAAGCAGTTGGCAGATACTCACAGTGCGATCGCTCTGAATTATCCTTATGGTACAAGTAAACAGTTACATAAGTGTATTGTCGGCGATCGCGCTCATGCAGTGTTCAATGGTAAAGTTTTTGTTCCCAAGCCGGCGCAGCTGACAGATGCAGCCCAGCTAAATCGGAATTTGCTGCTATCATCAAAAGCCAGAGTCGATACTAAACCCCAATTAGAAATTACTGCCGATAACGTCAAATGCGCTCACGGCGCTACCGTCAGTCAATTGGAAGATGATGAAATCTTCTACCTCCAAAGCCGAGGAATCGATGAAAATGATGCTCGCAAATTGTTAATTAACGCCTTCGCCGCTGAAATTATCAACCAAATACCCGTTCCTTCTCTGAGAGAAATATTACTAAACACAGTCAATAGTCTAAAGTCTCTAACTAATGACTAATGACTAATGACTAATGACTAATAACTAATCTACCAATGACTTTCACCACTACTAAAACCCTTGCCGATAAAGTTCGCGCTGACTTCCCGATTTTGCATCAGGAAGTCAATGAGAAAACCCTAGTTTATCTCGATAATGCTGCAACATCCCAAAAACCTTTACTCGTATTAAATACCCTACGGGATTATTACGAGCAATATAATGCCAACGTGCATCGTGGTGCCCATACTCTCAGTGCAAAAGCTACCGATGCTTATGAAGGTGCGCGAGACAAAGTTGCTAAATTTATTAATGCTGCATCTCGTCAAGAAATCGTCTTCACCCGCAACGCTAGCGAGGCAATTAACTTAGTAGCCTACAGTTGGGGAATGAACAATTTACAGCCGGGAGATGAAATTATTCTCTCGGTGATGGAACACCACAGTAATATTGTGCCTTGGCAATTAGTGGCACAAAAAACTGGCGCAGTGTTGAAATTTGTCGAATTGACACCAGAACAAACTTTTGATTTAGAACAGTTTAAAAAGCTGATTTCCGAAAAAACAAAACTGGTGTCAGTAGTGCATATTTCTAATGCTTTGGGTTGTATTAATCCAGTGCAAGAAATTGCTAGTATTGCTCACAGATACGGTGCGAAATTCTTAGTCGATGCTTGTCAAAGTGTACCCCACTTCCCCACTGATGTACAAAAAATAGATTGTGATTGGTTGGTTGCTTCCGGTCATAAAATGTGCGCTCCAACTGGCATCGGATTTTTGTATGGCAAGTTGGAATTGTTAAATTCAATGCCGCCATTTTTTGGCGGTGGTGAAATGATTGCAGAGGTGTATTTAGACCATTCCACCTATGCAGAATTACCGCATAAATTTGAAGCTGGTACGCCTGCAATTGGGGAAGCGATCGCTTTAGGTGCTGCTATAGATTATCTTAGTAGTATTGGTATGGATAAAATCCACGCCTACGAAGCCGAATTAACAGCTTATTTGTTCCAACAGTTAGAGCAAATTCCCCAAATAAGACTTTACGGCCCCAAACCAAATGCTCAAGGAGAAGGTAGAGCCGCCTTAGCTACATTCACCGCCGAAGGAGTCCACGCCAACGACTTATCTACATTATTAGATCAAGAAGGCGTTGCCATTCGCTCTGGACACCATTGCACTCAACCATTACACCGCTACTTAGGAATTCCTGCAAGCGCACGGGCCAGTTTATCCTTCTACAATACCCGCGAGGAAATTGATATTTTCATCAAAGCACTAAAGGAAACCCTAGACTTTTTTGCTGAATTCTCTAGTTAAAAGTAGACAATGTTTAGATACTGATTGTGTCAATTATTAAGTAATAATATTTGGCACAATTTCACTACCTGGATTATTTACAGGAGTAGCTAAAATGTCTTACAGTGACTTTACTCTCGATAAAGTTAGAAAAACCTTCGATCTAATCATTTCTGACAAAATTGATATATTTGCATCTACCCCACCAATAAAATGCCCACCATTACTTGCAGAAATATTACAAGAAAATATACCTTTAGCTTTAGCAAGTAATACAGAAAAGTCGCGTTCAGAAATGATTATTGCACCTATTTTAATTGCTATAAGAAAATCTTTAAATAATCAAATAAGTTTATTTTCGGGTATCGATTTTACTGTAGATGCACCACAGGGATTAAATGGAAATTGCGACTTTATTATTAGCCGTTCGCCAGAACTATTAATTCTTAACGCACCAGTAGTAACGATTGTAGAAGCAAAAAAGGAAAATATCAATGCAGGATTAGGTCAGTGTGTAGCAGAGATGTTAGCAGCTAAATTGTTTAATGAACGTGAAGGAAATAACATTAAAACAATTTATGGTACTGTTACCACTGGAACCATCTGGAAATTTTTAAAGCTGGTTGGGCAAGTCGTTGAAATTGACTTAGGCGAATATTATATTAGTGACATAGGTAAAATTTTAGGAATTTTATCTAACATCCTGACAGAAGAAGTATTTTAATATGCTTGTCCAGTCAACACCTGCTGAACAAAGAACAGTCCTACACAACATTAGCTGGGAAACCTTTGAAGCCTTGCTGAGAGATACAGGTGAAGATAGAGGTTCTCGGTTTGCTTATGACTGCGGCACTTTAGAAATTATGACACCACTGTTTGAGCATGAAAACCCCAAAATTCAGTTTGACAGATTGATATTCGCTTTAGCAGTGGAATTAAAAATTAAAATTAGAAGTGCTGGTTCTACAACATTAAAACGTCAACCAATATCCAAAGGAATAGAACCAGATAGTTCCTATTATATTCAAAATGAGCCAGCAATTAGAGAAAAACAACAATTAGATTTAAGAACAGATCCAGCGCCAGATTTAGCAATTGAAATTGATATTACTAGTACTTCTGTTAATAAGTTTAATATTTATGCAGATTTAGGCGTAACAGAATTGTGGAGATACGACGGTCAGGTTTTAAAATTTTATCAATTAATGGAAAGCCAGTATATTGAAATTAATTTAAGTATTGCTTTTCCCTTAATTTCTGTTAACGATATGAATAGATTTATTCAGCAAAGCAAAACTATGGATGAAATCGATTTGGTGGAATCTTTCCGCACTTGGGTGCAAGGTAAATTAGGGTAAAATATACTTCATTCACTAATCTAATTAATGGCTTATTTTTTCCAAGATATGCTTGTCCCATCAACACCTGCTGAAGAAAGGTAACTTTAGTATTGCCTTTCTTATAATTTTAGTGAGTGAGATAAGTAGATTTATTGAACAAAGTAAAAGCATGGGTGAAATTGCTTTGCTTCAATTATTTCGTGTTTTGTTAGAGGATAGAATAGGTTAGTTATTAAACCTGATGCTTTACTGTAATTGAGGAAAAAGATAAATAATTTATAATTTAAGATAAGACTAGATTGAGCAAATAAATTAACAATCACGATGCACCCAATATTAAAAGTCGATATTTCTGAACTAAGTGTATCCGAACGTATACAACTTGCCGAAGATTTATGGGACAGCATTCTTGCCACACCCGATGAAGTTCTTCTCAGCGATGAGCAAAAACACGAATTAGATAGACGTTTGGAAATGCATCGCCAAGACCCAAACCGAGGTTCAAGCTGGCAATCAGTCAAGCAAAGACTAGGTTTATCTGAATGAGCTATCAGTTAATAATTAGCCCAGAAGCAGAACTAGATATTCAAGATGCTTTTGAATGGTACGAGCAACGCGATCCTAGATTTAGGTTCGGAATTTGTACGTGCAGTTGATAGCTGTTTAGCTTTAATCGGACGTAACCCCTTAGCTTATCCTGTGGTGTATCGACAAGCACGACGAGTATTAATACGTAGGTTTCCCTATGGTGTTATTTATCTTGTAGAAGAAAATGTCATCACTGTAATTGCTTGCTATCACGTCAAACGCAATCCTAAACAATGGCAAAACAGAAATATTTGAACGCTTGTATTATCTTACGTTCAATTACTTTAACTATTCATGATTCGCGTTATAGAATTAATAACTAGTAAGAGTATAAACAGAGCGATCGCCCCCTCACCAAATCAACTCAAACCATCTGGATCTATCCCCAATCTTCGCAATTCTTCTGCCAATCTTTGAGCGCGTTGTTCAGCGGTGGTAGCACGTTGTTCGGCAGCATTAGCGCGTTCTTCTGGTGTTAAATATCTGACTCCTTCTTTGTCATACCAATACAACCAATCCCGCGTAATTCCCTGATAAGTTCCGCGTTCGTGACCAATTGCTAAATTTATTTCTGGTAACCAAACCGGATTTCCAGGTTGCAATACATATTCGCCATTTACAAAACGATAAACTTCTAAAGGCGGTTTTCTTCGGGGTTGGGGATTGTAGACAACATAATACAAAATCTCCATCTCAGCATAAAGTTTCTTTTTACTGGTGTATTCTCCACGCCGTCTGTGAGAAACAACTTCTAATGCCATAATTGGCATCACATTTTCTTCCCACAATACATAACTTAAACGCAAGTTCTCATCAAAAACTCGCTCGACTCCCAAGCTTAAAAACCCATCTGGGACAATTGGAGGCAGTTCGGGATCGTAATAAATCCCCATATCAACGCCAAAAAACCAATCCATACGGTTTGCCCACAGCCAAGCTAAGGTGGCTTCTAGCAAGCCAGGAATCAAGTGTTGTAGTTGATTATCCACAGGTTCGTCGTCAGAATCGAGCAGATCCTCAGCGGAGGGTAAGCAGTGCAATGGGTTGTAATTTAACATAGCGGGTGCGTAGGCGTAGCCCATCGTAGACATCGCAGACTCATAATATTGATAATATCTATCCACCTCTGACTTTTTCTTGCGATAATTCCCAAGGGGACGTAAAGAGAAGGCACGTGGGGATGCGGGAGATGGGGAGATGGGGAGTGTGAGAAGAATAACTCCTAACTCCTAACTCCTAACTCTTAACTCAGCACTGAGTACGGTAAAAGAGGTATAGATGACACTCAAGCGGTTGATTTTAGTTTTCATTATGACGCCAATGGCAGTTCTGTTGGCAGTTTTGTCTTTATTCGGTAGTTGGCAAGAACCTCAGTTTCAAAGCCGCCTAGAACTGTACCAAACTAATATCGCTCTACAAGCCCAAGCTTGGCGATCGCAAAATAGTAGCGATGACAACCTCCAGACTATTCGAGGTGCAATACTTGGCGAGCAACCCCTAGAAAGCGCTACAAAGCAGTATCAAGAAGCGCGTCAATCTGTTCAAACTAATTTAGACAAAGTTAACAACAAACTTGCACAGTTACGCTCTCAATCTGAAATCGCTCCCACACCTCCTAAACCTCTACCAGATGTTTCTCCTACTACTAAAACTTCTCAACAACCACAGCAGCAACAGTTACAAAAATCCTTTAAGGAACTACAAAAATTACTAGCTGAATTAGACCTGCGACTAGGAATCTTACAAGCACAGCAAGGACAGACGGATGCAGCTCTCAAAAGTTGGAGCGAATTACAAAAGCGCTCAGATATCAATCCAGAATTTGGACAAACTGCTGCTGTATTGAGTGGGTTGTGGAGCAATCCTCCCCAGCTGCTTCCCGATGCTCAACAACCGATTCAAAAGAATTTAGAAGGTTGGTTTCGCTCTACTGCTTTGGTTCGGCTATATCAACTCCAGCAGCGAGAAGAAGCTCTAGCGGCAGTTAAAGCGGCACAACAAGAAACTGCTACTAGTGCAGTGTTGAAGTTAGCAATTATTGGTACTATTCCAACTTTGGCAGCATTAATTGGTCTAATATTGCTGATTTTCTTGTTTGCTCAACGCTTACTCAAAGGAAAAGCCTCTTTATTAAGTCAAAATGCTGATTTAGCTTGGTCAACGCCTTGGGATGTGGAAACGGTTTTGCAGGTTTTTGTTGTCGGCTTTTTCTTCATGGGACAACTTTTTGTACCTGCACTAATATCGCTGCTTCCTATCCCGCGTCCCCTTACTGATGTGCGACTCCAGGCTTTTTCAGTTTTAGTTAGTTACGTACTGGTAGCATCAGGAGCTTTGCTAGTACTGTATTTCTCTATTAAACGCTTTTTTCCACTACCAGAATTCTGGTTTCGCTTCCGTTTTCAAGATAAGTGGTTTTTGTGGGGACTGGGGGGCTATTGCGCTGCTTTACCCATAGTTGTAATAGTATCTTTAATTAATCAACAACTTTGGCAAGGACAAGGTGGTAGCAATCCCCTGTTGCAATTAGCCCTCGAAAGCCAAGATACTGTGGCACTTGGGATGTTTTTCTTTACAGCGGCGATCGCAGCTCCATTTTTTGAAGAACTTCTATTTCGGGGCTTTTTGTTACCCTCCCTGACTCGCTATTTACCCGTTTGGGCATCAATTACGATCAGTAGCCTGTTGTTTGCCATTGCTCACCTGAGCTTATCGGAAATTCTCCCGCTCACCGCATTAGGCATTGTATTGGGCGTAGTCTACACGCGATCGCGCAATCTCCTGGCTCCCATACTCCTCCACAGCCTCTGGAATAGCGGTACATTATTAAGTCTTTTTGTACTTGGTAGTAATTAAAACTTAAGATGTACGGTTGCTAAAAATTGAAATATCTGATTTTATCTCCATAGATAGCAATAATTTACTGGTTATAATTGGTTGTAAGCATAAATACTAGCTAAAAGCCAAACAACGGCAAAAGCAAATTAAATAATGCTCTGGGTGATTTTAGCCATTTTCGAGATTTTAATTGGCTTACAAAGTTATTTGTGTCTGTAATTAATTGGATTGCAAATCTTGTTTCCACTTGTGCAAGTAGTGATTGATAACTAAACAGGAGTTACAATCTTGCATTTGTACTACCCACACAACCAATACTTGTGATTGATGCGATCGTAAAAAACTCCGGAAATAATACTGATGGATTTGTAAAAAGTGGTGTGCATAGCAATTGTTTTCGAGCGTTAAGGTTCATTGCGATCGAGAATAAATGTCTTGACGGAAAATCTGGACAATTCCCGCACCAGGGTTTGTAATCAAATCCATCAAAAGCCCTCAACGAACTACAAATTTTTAAGACATTTGATGTCTTATCTTGCCAACGTCTTTTCTAGACTATAAGCACGCTGATTGTGGTTATGTATCCTAGCGCTTATTCATACTCAAAAACTTAAAAATATATTTGTTTAGCAAATATATTTACTCACTTTTATTACAATAAAGACTTTATTTTTATACCTCACTTAATTAAGGAGCAGCACTCATATGGCAAATCTCAATCCCAGTCATCCTACCAAACAACTTTTAGCTGGTTACTGTGGCATTATCTTGGGAGGATTTGGCGTTCATAAGTTTATTCTAGGATATGCCCCAGAAGGCTTTATCATGTTGGCGATTTCCGTAGTTGGCGGTTCTTTCACCTATGGCGTTGCCTTATTAATTATGCAACTTGTAGGTTTAATTGAAGGCATGATCTACTTGAATAAGTCCCCTGAAGAATTTGTAAACATCTACTTTGTGAATAAGCAGGGTTGGTTCTAAAAAGTTATTTTTCACACTTGGGTTACTGTGTGAAGTTATATAAAGTCTTGCCCATTTAACGCAGCAAATATTTCTGTGTTGACTGTTGATGGTTAACAGCTAACCCTCAACAGTCAATAGCATGAGGGTTAAATTTTGACAATTTATTACTGTGAGAGATATGCAGATGCCAAGTAAGAATAACTACATTAGAATCTAGGATGTCATTTATAGTTGAGGAGTATCCCTCATAGTGTCTAATATTAACCCAGGTGATGCTAGTAGCAAAAAAATTGCAGCTGGCATCTGCGCTATCTTGCTAGGAGCCTTAGGTGTTCACAAGTTTATTCTTGGTTACACTACTGAAGGTGTGATTATGCTGCTTGTTACCTTACTCACATGTGGTATTGGTGGGGCAGTAATGGGGATTGTTGGTTTGGTTGAAGGTATCATTTACTTAACTAAAACTGATGAAGAATTTGTCAGTGCTTACATGATCCAGAAGAAAGGCTGGTTTTAATTGCCGTTTTAATTTAATGTGCATTGGTGTTTGAATTATCTCGTTATCCTTTGTCATGCCACGGTAAATTATTTCGCTGGGGTTTACTAGGATTCTCCTGTACGCCCCTACTTGGTACTTATTTTTATCGCCAAGGTTATAGAGTAGGATTCTTAGTTTGTCCAATACGGCATTTGACTGGAATTCCATGTCCAACTTGTGGCATGACTCGCTCCTTTATGGCTATTGCCCAAGGAAATTTGGCTCAAGCAGTAGCTGAAAATTTATTCGGCCCAATTTTATTTGTTAGTTTTGGAATTGTGGTAATTCATATTAGTGTAGAACTAGTCACTAAACGCCGGATTATAGCATTGTATTGCCAGCTATTAAAACAAAGAAAGTTACAAATTATAGGGTTATTTATAGTTTTGACTTACTATATTATCCGGTTGTATAACCTATCACAGACTGGAGAAATTTATTTTTCTTTTATTAACTCACCTTTGGGCAAACTTCTTTTTTGAATAACTAGTAATTAAAGTTATCAGGTATTTTGTAAAGGCTCTCTAGGTATAACTAGATATTTTTGCTAAAAAAATTCTCAATTCTACTACTATGCTACCTATCAAACGTAAACATCTAATCTGGATCTTTCTCTTGTTCTTGGGCTTTGGCTATTTCAGCGCCATGTCTAATTTGGAAATTGACAATTTTTGGAAAAGCCTGATTGTCCTCATGCCAATGCAGGTTGCGGCGATTGTTTATGTGACTTATTTACGGTGGAGCCGTGATTGACACTCAGCGCGGTACGATAAATTAATAAATTTAATATGGTTGACATTAAGTCGTAGTTCCATATTTCGCCTACGCTCGAATTAGAGGCGCTTTTAGTTAAGCGTTGAATTTTCGTAGCGAATTTAAAAACTTGCCATGCAACTTGTTCCCAAAACTAAGGTAGACCGAGAATTTACCCCAATCTTAGAAAAAATTATTCTAGATGTTGGAGGTATGAAGTGTGCCGGGTGTGTGAAGGCAGTAGAACGACAGCTAACCCAGCATCCGGGAGTCAAAAGTGCCTGTGTGAACCTAGCGACAGAGGTAGCAGTTGTAGAGTCAGAAGCAGGTACGGTAGATGCAGAAGCACTGGCAAAGCAATTAACTACCGTTGGATTCCCGACTCAACCTCGAAAAGCTAGTGGTACAGTAGCAGGCGAGATATCTAACTTACCAGACCCAGCAGAACGACAACGCCAACAAATGCACTCATCACTAAGACAGTTGCTGATTGCTGCACTGTTGCTGGTGTTGTCGGCAAGTGGACATTTTGGTAATATTGGTAGTTCAGTATTGCCAATATTGAATAACATCTGGTTCCACTGTGGACTGGCAACCATCGCCATACTAATTCCCGGCCGCGTGATTTTAGTAGATGGTTGGCTGGGGTGGCGGCGAAACGCACCTAACATGAACACCCTGGTGGGATTGGGAACCCTGACAGCCTACCTTGCGAGTTTAGTAGCGCTGCTTTTTCCCCAAATGGGTTGGGAGTGCTTTTTTGATGAACCAGTAATGATGCTGGGCTTTATTTTATTAGGAAGGACATTAGAGCAACAAGCTAGGGGTCGCGCCGCCGCAGCATTTAGGCAATTGTTGGCACTCCAGCCACTCTTAGCGCGGTTGATTGCCAACCCAGAGAAAACAGGAATTGGGTCTTCTAGTGTAGAAATTCCCGCCGAACAGGTGCGGGTTGGGGAATGGTTACAGGTGCTGCCTGGTGATAAAATCCCCGTTGATGGTGAAGTGGTAGCGGGTCAAACAACAGTGGATGAGTCCATGTTGACTGGGGAAGCAGTACCAGTGAGCAAGCAGCCAGGAGATCTAGTAACCGCCGGGACACTAAATCAGTCAGGAGCGATCGCTATTCAAGCAACACGTGTCGGCAGTGATACAACTTTAGCTCAAATTGTTGCCCTGGTAGAAGCCGCCCAAACCCGCAAAGCCCCAGTACAAAAACTAGCAGATACAGTAGCAGGTTACTTTACCTACGGTGTATTGACAGCATCTGTATTGACATTTATTTTTTGGTACTTTTTTGGCACTCACATCTGGCCTGATGTCACCATGTCTGGCAGCATGGAAATGGCTCACCATTCAGCAATGAGTACAGACGCGATGAATCGCGTCTCTAGCCACTCCCCTTTATTAATTAGCTTAAAATTAGCGATCGCCGTCATGGTAGTCGCCTGTCCCTGTGCTTTGGGACTCGCCACACCAACAGCCATTCTTGTCGGTACTGGTATGGGAGCAGAACGAGGTCTGTTAATCAAAGGCGGTGATGTTTTAGAAAAAGTCCACAAGCTAAAGACCGTAGTTTTTGATAAAACCGGCACATTAACCACGGGTAAACCCGTTGTCACAGATTGTTTGTTAATTGAAGGACTAGGTACTGGCAATTCCCAATCCCTAATACAACTAGCCGCAGCCGTAGAAAGTGGAACTCATCATCCCCTAGCAAAAGCGATTCAGCAAGAAGCACAGCGGCAGGAGCTATCGATTCCAGAGGCTGTGGACTTTCACACGGAACCGGGACTAGGGGTATCAGCAGTGGTAGAGGACACAGTTGTGCTGTTGGGTAATTCCGACTGGTTGAGTTGGCATGGAATTGCCACAAACGCCACTGCACAACAGGTGGCAGAGGATTGGGCAACAGCAGGTAAAACAGTGGTTTTCGTGGCAGTTGGAGGAACTTTAGCCGGACTGATTGCTGTTAGCGATCGCCTTAGACCAGATGCCAAAACCACCGTTGACAAATTACGTCACATGGGGTTACGGGTAATGCTGCTCAGTGGCGATCGGCCAGAAGCAGCCAACGCCATAGCCCAACAATTAGGATTAGATAGCGCCGATGTCATCGCAGGTGTCCCCCCGGCTAAAAAAGCCGCTGCAATACAAGCCCTCCAGTTAGAAGGGACGCGGGGACGCGGGGACGAGGGGACGCGGGGACAAGGAGACCAGGAAAACTCCTCACTCCTGACTCCTGACTCCTCACTCCCCACTCCCCAATCCTTTGTCGCAATGGTCGGCGATGGCATCAACGATGCTCCAGCTTTATCCCAAGCCGATGTCGGAATTGCTTTATACTCTGGGACAGATGTGGCGATGGAAACTGCTGAAATTGTGCTAATGCGCGATCGGCTAAACGATGTCGTCGAATCTATTCAACTCAGCCGCGCCACCTTCAACAAAATTCGCCAGAATCTATTCTGGGCTTTTGCATATAATACAGTTGGTATTCCTTTAGCAGCAGGTGTTTTACTCCCCACTTTCGGTTTTGTTCTTAACCCATCGGGTGCTGCCGCGTTAATGGCTTTTAGCTCTGTTAGCGTCGTTACAAATTCAATATTATTACGGCGCTTAGCTCATCATCCGTAAAAGGTCATTGGGCGTGGGGCATTTGTTATTCACTAATGATTATTGTACAGACGCGATTAATCGCGTCTCTACTAATGACCAATGTTCTACTCTTTCAAGGTATTATGCAGTTTTAAAGCTGATTTAAATCGCCACCACAAACTACGGTGCGTGAGAATGGTACGATACGATACTAAACAAATCTTGATTAATCAAAGTTCCACCGATTTTAGCAACGATTTGTCAATGGCAGCAGAAATCAATGAAAACCATCTACTGATTATTGAAGACGATCAAGGTCGCAAGGAATTTTCTTTAGAGCAGCCCGTCTATTCTATTGGTAGAGACCGCGAATGTAATATCCGTTTGATGTCGCAGTTTGTCTCTCGCCGTCATGCCACATTAGTGAGGTTGCCACGAGAGCATAATAGTCATAGCTACTATTACCGAATAGTAGATGGCGATGCCAAAGGAAAGCCTAGTTCCAACGGTTTGATGATTAATGGACGCAAAATGCCAGCCCACGATCTAAAAAATGAAGACGAGATCGTTTTTGGGCCTCAAGTGCGTGCCATTTATTACCTCTTAAGAAATACTCAGCGTTTGGGGCAAACAGACTCAAGTGAGTATGATATTACATTAATAAACCCCGGTATGACTGAGGATTTAGAGGATTTAGGAGACTGAATTACAACCATTAAAGTGGAAAGCACATCAATAAAAGTTTGAGAATCCCACAGCTTTGGGCTGTGGGAACATCAATAATTAGCATCGAAGTTATCCAGCAAGAGTTTCAATCAAATGCCAATGACGGCTGCTTTCGATCGCCTGCTTAATGAATTCAAACATTTGTCGGCAGTAATTATCCACTTGTAATGGCAATTCTTCATTTTTAATCACAATACTCATCCGGGTTTCTGTTTCAGTACTTTTTGATTTATCAATCAGTACTTCCACTGTGACTAATTTAGAAAAAGGAACATTACCAGGAAACTCACGAGCGATAATATAATCGCTTGTCTGGTATTGAACATCCAACTGACAGTCCTGTAGAAGTTCTACAAGTAACGGCTGGAGATGGTCACTAGGAACAGAAACAAGAAATGAACAGGTATAGCGACCCATAATAGCCCCACGCCTTGCAACACTCCGTCCATCTTATAATACCGAAGCATGTGACCGAAGGGGACAAGAGGACAAGGGGACAAGGAAGAGAAAGTTGCAGCAAGTATTTCGCCTTGTGTCTTATTTTCTTTGTCTTCCTATCCTCTTCACTTTTGTCCCTTTGTCCTTTTATTTTGAGGGTTTGGCAGGCAATAAATTCATTGATGAAGAAAAATAAAAATTTATACCGAGATTGGTTGCAAGGAGTTGTCTGGGACAGAGACTATGACTTTGCTGCCTTGTAACCTAAGCTTAAAATTTGATAAAAAACTTTAAAATGAGGCTTTGGCAGAGGTAAAAAATGAAAGTAGCAGTTACTGGAGCAACAGGATTTGTTGGTAGTCGTTTGATACAACGACTCCACCGAGAAGGGCACACAATACTGGTGTTAACTCGGAACACCACTTTTGCTCAAAAAGTTTTTCCATCTGGGGCTTTCCCTAATCTGGAAATTGTTGCTTATACGCCGACTCAATCCGGATCTTGGCAAAGTGCGATCGCCCTTTGTGATGCGGTAGTTAATTTAGCAGGAGAACCCATTGGTGAGGGACGCTGGACACCAGAACGCAAGCAAGAAATCCTCAATAGTCGGAAGTTAGGTACACAAAAAATCGTAGAAGCGATAGTTAGTGCTAATCCAAAACCAACTGTGTTAATAAACGCTTCGGCTATTGGTTACTACGGCACCAGCGAAACGGCTACCTTTGATGAAACAAGTTTATCTGGTAACGATTTTCTCGCCCAAGTCTGCCAAGCCTGGGAAGCAGAAGCTACAAAAGTCAAAGAGGCTGGTGTGCGCTTAGTAATTCTGCGTTTCGGTATTGTTTTAGGCAACGGCGGTGCTTTGGCTAAAATGATTCCACCATTTAAACTTTTTGCTGGCGGTCCCATTGGTAATGGTCGTCAGTGGTTCTCTTGGATTCACATAGACGACTTAGTTAACCTGATTCTGCAAGCTTTAACCAAACCAGAAATTGAAGGGGTGTATAATGCCACAGCCCCTAATCCAGTGCGGATGGCAGACTTAAGTCATTCTTTAGGAGAAGTGATGCATCGTCCTTCTTGGTTACCCGTTCCTAGTTTTGCGATCGAAGCCCTTTTAGGAGACGGGGCAATAGTAGTTTTAGAAGGTCAAAAAGTCTTACCCAAGCGCAGCGTAGAAACAGGCTTTGAGTACCGTTATCCAAATTTACAATCAGCACTAAAAGAAATTCTTCAATAGGGATTAGGGATATTGGGGAGTGGGGAATAGGGAGACAAGGGGGACAAGGTAGCAATTTTTCTCCTTTGTTTCCACCTCCCCATAGGCAATTCCCAGTTCCTGACTATTGACTAGAAGAGAAAAATTTTTTGGAAGCCCAATTGATAATACCGCTGAGAATGGCACCGCCCATTAGGATACCAATTGCCGGATTAAATAAGGGTTGCCACAATTGATGCCACAAATCTAAACCCAGGTTGACTCCAGCAGCATCACCGATCGCCGCGATCGCTAACCAACCAAAGCCAAACAAAACTAAAAACACATCTGCCACTAAAACCAGGTTTAGCCAATTTAATAACTTATCTTTCATGATTGGGATGGGGACTGGGGACTGGGGACTGGGGACTGGGGACTGGGGACTGGGGATTGGGGCATTGGGATTGGGGCATTGGGATTGGGCAAGCAAGGAGTGTGGGAGATATGGGAGGAAGAGGAAGCATACATTCTCTTTCCCCCCACACTCCCCACACTTCCCCATCTCCCCATTTCCCAGTCCCCAGTCCCCAGTCACTATTCTTCAAACAGCCATTTTTTGACTTTGATCAAATTCTGCCAATCTGGTTTCCTGGTTAAACCATCTTCAATACTATTTTTTATTTCATCTGCCCATTCTTGGTTGACAAAAATCAACTGTTGTGCAAAGTCAATGTGTTCCCGCAAACCTTTTTGACCTGTTTCCAGCATTGCTAGGGCAAGATTAATTCTCCCTTGTGGGTCTTGTGGATTTAACTTGACTGCTTTATTTGCAGCTTTGTAGGCCAAGTTGGGTTTGTTATTGAGTAGATATAACCACGCCAAACAAATCCAAGCTGAACTAGTTCTGGGAGCGCGATCGCACACTTCTTTAAACACAGGAATTAAAGATTCTACTGGTTCTCCAGCTTTATAACGTTCTAAACCTGTGTCAAACAGGGATTCAACTGTTTGAGTCATACTAAAATTTAGTCAATAGTCATTAGTCTTTTCTTACAAAGTTATGATCGAAGGAAACCTCCGCTCAGACTTTGCGCTTGGTCATTAGTCATCCGTCATTGGTCATTTGCTTTGGACAAATGACAAACGACAACTAACAAATGACAATATTACACCCCAAACGACTTACCGCAACCGCAAGTTTGGCTAGCGTTGGGGTTAGTAAATTGAAAACCGCCGCCAATCATTGCATCGCTGTAGTCGAGCATTAAGCCGTAGAGATATAATAGGCTCTTGCGATCGCAAACAATTTGGAAGCCGTCATAATCGAAAATTTCATCCTGAGGGCCGATCTTACTTGCGTCTTCAAAGTCCATCATGTAAGACATCCCAGAGCAGCCACCCTGGCGTACTCCTACCCGCAAGCATAAGTCTTTGCCTTGCCTTTCCTGGAGGAATTTTACCTGGCGCAGTGCGGCTTCGCTCAACAGAATTCCGCGTTGTTGTGGCACAGTTGCTTGTGTCATCTGGTTTTTCAACTCCTTAATTATTCCAAGCGTTACCCAGTGTAGGCTTGTTATTGCCTCTGGATTGCCCTTGGTGTTTTTGTATCCATTCTAGCGGCATAGATGTTGCTAAGTGCCAAATTGTAAACACTCCGTCAAAAGCGGCCAAAGATTTTTATTCTAGAATTGAGAGACTCACTGTATTTTATCGATTCGTATTTTTGGAGTTCAAGCCTTTTGGCAGCCACAGATGCAACCACTGTTCTGGTGCAGCCATGAAAATTTTATCAGAGGCTAGCCATCCCCAAAAGTTTACTTCCCAAATTGCTTCTTTTGATTAAGTTACTCTATGACAAGTTTTAATCGCTCTACCAGTCGTCGGTTGAAGAAATTAACTCAAATTCCTTCTGTATGGGAGGGCGATCGTCGTCCGTTGTCATCACCAAGCCAACATGCAGACTCGGAAGCTAAGGGAGAGTGCATTCTTTGGGTAGATTACTCCCAAGGTATTGTCCGGGGTATGGATGTGGTAGCTTCAGATATCGGCCCGGAAGCAATAGTTCGCACCTTGATGCGAGCAATGGAACATCCCCACAGCCCAGCAAAACCCGCTAGACCTCAAAGAATTGTAGTCAAAGACCGCGAGATCCAATTTTACCTGCGAGGGGTACTGCAAGATTTGGATATCGCCATTGACTACGCACCAGAATTACCTTTAATTGACGAATTGTTTCGCGGTTTTGCTGATATCCTTGATAGCCAAACCCCCGACTTACCCCCACAGTACGCACAAATTTTGCGAGAGAAGGCATTTGCAATTTGGCAAGCGGCACCTTGGGAATTTTTGGAAGAACAGCAAATTTTATCAATAGAAATTAATAAGTGGGATGTTGGTACGCTCTACGCCTCCATTATGGGAATGCTGGGAATGGAGTATGGAATTTTATTCTATCGCTCAGAAGAGTCCCTCAAGCGGTTTCGGGCGGCAGTTTTAAGAGATGAAGAATCAAAAGAGCGTTTAGAAGAAGCTTTCCTCAAGCAAGATTGTCTGTTTCTGACTTTTGAGAGTGCTGACGAAACCGACGAAGATGAAGATGATATGGATGATTTGGCAGATTTGCCACTTTCAGATATAGACCCCACTTTCGGTAATATCCACCCTTTAGAAGGACTGCGTTCTGTTTTGTATGATGAGGAAGCACTGGTAATTTATGTTGCCATTGAAAGCTTGAGCCGCTTTCTTCGCGACCACCGACGCCAGCTGCATTCTGAACCCTTCCCCACCCTCAGCCGTCGCTATCGGATTTCTCCGCCACAGTCTGAAGAATCAACTAAATCTGTGGCTGTGACAGTCTCTACCATGCCGGAGTTAGCAGCAGAATTAGAAGAAATGGCTGGCTTTGGTGTTGAGGATGAAGAAATTGACAATCTTAACTCTGCGACTTTCCGCTCGTTACAAGATGACTTGATACCAGAAGATTCTTTCCTGAGTTTAGGTGTGGTCTCTTGGGAAATGTTGGAGTATCTGCGTAAAGGTGTCAACTACCATAAGGCTGGTGAAATCAAACAAGTGGGTGACGGTTTGCCGGTGATTTTAATTCAAACTTCCCGGCCTAAGGCTAAAACTGTAATTGAAAGAATTGAAGCAGCAGGCGGTCTCAAAGCAATTTGCTTTAATCCAGGCGCCGATCCCTTTGATGGCGATCGCTACGACCTCGGTTTATTGCAAACTGAAAATGGCGAATTATTCCTCTTTGGCGAATTTTTAGACGAAGATCCAATTCATGTAGAAGCGCGGAAAAAATGGAATCAGCGGTGTAAAAATACTAAGGGCTACTGTGGTTTAATCATTGCCAAAGGACTGACTGGAGCTTCCCGCGGGAATCCTCAATTACGAGATATGATGGCTTTGTTTGAAGCGCGATCGCTCTCACCTAAAGATTTGGGTATTGGCACTCTCCAACTCATGCCCCAACTAAAATTTGAATAGTTGCTATTCTGGCGGTAATCCTCAATATTAGATTGTAATTCTGAGAGATTGAGTTTATCTCTACAGAACTTACACATATTTGACCGGAGCAGCACTTCCTAGAGAAAATGCCTGAAAAAAAAGCAAAATGGTTAAGGCTTTACCGTTTTCCATTCAGTGAAACGGTATTAGAGGTTTACTTTACGCAAATTTCATGAAGTAGCGATATTCTCAAATTTACCGATCTTTGAATTTATACATTTTTTAATTAGATTATTAGGTTTTAATCAATACTAGTTATAAATTGGCCTTTGTTTAATTCAACCTAGCTGATGCCCTTAAATATCAAAATCTTTTTTTTCACAATTTTTTGAGCTTAGTATCTTCTTTTGTATTGCTATTATTAAGCAAAAACTTCAGTGTACATATTTTACTTTATAAGTTTTTTATAAAGAAGAAAAAATCGGCTTTTTTGTCTAAATAAAGATTACTTAAAGTGCGTATATTACGGCTATAATAAACACAATACCTAAAAAACGAAATGAAATATATAATCATTGTTAATAAGTATATTTACTTTTAAATAATGATTGAATTTCAAATCGAATATTTTTGGTAAATCATTTTTATTTTAGTTCAACTATGAGCAAAAATTAACTCGCCAATATGTAAGAAAATAATCGCATAAAAACAATTTCTAGTACCTTCAGATAGATGAAGATAACAAAGGTAAAAATAATTTGTTGATATCACAGCAAATTATATCGTTAGAGGGAAGAGAAAAAACATCCAAAAATTCATCTTATCTTTACGGGGAGTTAATGTAAAAGTATGAAACAAAACTAAAATCTTATTAGAGCGAACACTCAATTAACATCACATTTTTGAGTTAATTAATCTGTGTAATATTACAGAAAATGTTGTTAAAATTTACCAGCAAATCTTAAATATTTACACCACAGATTTTTTGACTACAAAATTCACAGGACAAATAAATCAGTTCCATCGACAAAAACCAAAAATTATAACGCTTGAAGTAAATATTAGCTGATTGGTTACAGTAATGCGTGTAGATGGGCGTTTGGTCTAGAGCGATCGCTTATTTACCTACTTTTTGAGTAAATATTCTCTAGTTATATATACCATTCCAACCTACATCATGGTCAGCATTTAAGCACGAAAATGATTCTCAAGCTGGAGTTTCAGATGTTATCTCCAAGGATGTTGGGTAAACTTCGCTAAAACGAAGCTCAAATGCTTTGGCTGGAAAATAGTTTTGGAAATCTTGATTGGGTCAATAGTAGATATCTCAAATTTACTATTGAAAATCTCATCGTCAGGGTTTACTCATACTGTTACTGAGGTTATTATTTGCACAAGCAAGTATGTGCTTTTTATGCTGTCACAATGGTAACAAAAAGTGTAGTTTTTTGATTTTTTTAGAAAATGATGAAACCTTTGACAAAACGAACAATCTTAATATTAATGGTATTACTTGTTTCATGACACAAACTCTGATAATCTTATCGTTTTCCTCTTTAGTTAGACTTTTTTCGATGATGTAAATACATAGCAAATAGCATGATAATGACAAATAAAAAATGGGCCGTAAAACGTATAACTGTCAACCTCGCAACACAGGAAGCGGAAAAACTAGAAAAATATTGTCAGCAAACAGGTAGACCCGCAACTGATGTTATTCGCGAACTGATTAGAAGTTTGCCTATGTCTGAGGATGGCAAAGATGTAAATAAGTAAGAGAATGCTTTTACGACTTACCAGATAACTGCTTTGCGAGCAAAAAAATAACTGTGATGCTTTTTTGAGTCCACTGCAAGGGACAAGAGTTTGTCCAATCGATACAGGCGCGTTTTTCTCGCGTCTGGTCATTTGCTGGGGCTAGAAGGAGTAATCAAAGACGTTTTAGTATTGACATTGCCTAGCCTTAATATGCTGGTGAGTTGATATTAAGTAGCAAATTCCGACGCCAACCCAGTTACAATCTGTAAAGAAACTGAAAAGGAACGACGGAATGCGTGTTGCAATTGTAGGTGCGGGACTGGCTGGGCTAGCAACCGCAGTGGATCTAGCCGATGCTGGTTGTGAAGTACAGATTTTTGAGTCTCGTCCGTTTGTGGGTGGTAAAGTCGGTAGCTGGGTTGATGGAGATGGCAACCATCTAGAAATGGGGTTGCATGTATTTTTTGGGTGCTACTACCAATTATTTGACTTAATGAAGAAAGTGGGGGTGTTAGAAAACTTACGCCTCAAAGAACATACCCACACTTTTATTAACAAAGGAGGCAGAACTGGTGCTTTAGATTTTCGCTTTATTACAGGTGCGCCTTTTAATGGATTAAAAGCATTTTTTACAACTTCTCAATTATCATTGCAGGATAAATTGCAAAATGCGATCGCCTTGGGTACTAGTCCGATAGTTCGCGGCTTAGTGGACTTTAACGGGGCGATGAAAACCATCCGCAATTTAGATAAAATTAGCTTTGCCGACTGGTTCCGCAGCCACGGTGGCAGTAATGGTAGCATCAAACGCATGTGGAACCCCATCGCCTACGCGCTGGGATTTATTGATTGCGAAAACATTTCTGCTCGGTGTATGTTAACAATATTCCAGTTCTTTGCAGTCAGAACTGAAGCTTCAATCCTCCGAATGCTGGAAGGTTCTCCAGCTGAGTATTTGCACAAGCCAATTCTGGAATATCTCGAAGCTAGAGGCACTAAAGTCTACACCCGTCGGCAAGTCCGGGAAATTCAGTTTACAGAATCTGACGAACAAACCCGCGTCACAGGCATAATAGTTGCCCAAGGTGATACAGTAGAAACTATTACTGCTGATGCTTATGTCTTTGCCTGTGATGTTCCAGGCATTCAGCGGATCTTACCCCAAGAATGGCGTAAGTGGTCAGAATTTGACAACATTTATAAACTTGATGCAGTGCCAGTGGCAACAGTGCAATTACGCTTCGATGGTTGGGTGACAGAACTAAACGATGCCCAACAGCGTAAACAGCTAGATCGAGCAGCTGGAATAGATAATTTACTTTACACAGCCGACGCAGACTTTTCTTGTTTTGCCGATTTAGCGTTGACTAGCCCTGCCGATTATTATCGCCCAGGACAGGGATCTTTATTACAACTAGTGCTGACGCCGGGAGATCCCTTTATTGCACAAAGTAATGAAGCGATCGCTCAACATGTCCTCAAGCAAGTCCACGAACTCTTTCCCTCATCGCGGGAGTTAAATATGACTTGGTACAGCGTGGTAAAACTTGCTCAGTCTCTCTACCGAGAAGCGCCAGGAATGGATGTGTATCGTCCCAACCAAAAAACACCAGTGCATAATTTCTTCCTTGCAGGAAGTTATACTCAGCAAGACTACATAGATAGCATGGAAGGGGCTACCATTTCTGGACGGCGTGCAGCAAAAGTGATTTTGGAGAGTTTGAAAAATTGACATAGACACCCAGTGACTTTTGCCAAAGAGTAGACGCCAAGGAAGAAAAAATAATGTCAGATTGGTTAGAACATACTGTGCAAATAGAAGTAGAAGCTCCCATAGATTTAGTATGGAGCCTCTGGTCTGATTTAGAACAAATGCCTCGATGGATGAAGTGGATTGATTCAGTCAAGGTTCCACCAGATAATCCAGATATATCTCTTTGGAAATTGAGTAGTAATGGTCTGGAATTTACTTGGAAATCCCGAATTCTCAAAGTAATTCCCAACCAAATTATTCAATGGGAATCCATTGATGGTTTGCCAAATCAGGGAGCGATTCGCTTTTACGATCGCCACAGTAGTACTATCGTCAAAATGACTATTTCCTATGCCATCCCTGGCATTATTGGCAAAATTATGGATAACTTATTTTTGGGGCGGATAGTTGAATCAACAATCAAAGCTGATTTGGAAAGGTTTAAACAATACGCGCTGAATGTTAAAGGTAATTGATATAGATAGCAAAAACAGGCAGTAAGAAACAAAGTATAAAAGTTTCTTGCTGTCTGATAGGGACAATATGGATTTTTAAAGGTTTAAAGGAGATGCGATCGCACATCTCTATTACTGATTAGGGATTAAGAGATTTTTAATACACAAAAATCTTGTTTAGACTATAACACTTATTATAAGATGTTATAATTTGCTTTATTGTTAAAAATTAAGTGAAAATTCAATGCGTCGTCACATTAATTTGAACATCATTGATGAATCTGGTATAAATACACTTTTCTTTAAAGGAGTACCTTGCTCTAAAGCTGATAGAGGAACTTACGATTTTGGCGTTGCATAATTGCGGGATGATTTATCTCACGCAGAGGCGCAGAGGCGCAGAGAGAATAAGGAGTTTAAGATTTCAATAGATCGGGTTTCATCCCATAATTCAGCAACGCCACGATTTTTATATTGGTGGTAAATGTAGAGTTTATCCATCCGGTAGGATTGCAAAAATTCTGAAAGAGACTTTATCTCATGACGTTGTTGTTCAGTTTGATAATGGTGATATAGAAACTGTGAATTTGCACAATCTTTTTAGTGAAAGTCTTTTTGGTAGTTCAATTCCCTATAATCCAGCCTCATAAGATGGTTTTGGAAGTGAATCGCCTACAGCTTGGTAAGCAATAATTAGAGATTCTAAAGCTTCAATTCCATTTGCTACAGCCAACTCGTAAGTATCCCCATGAGTCCGCCAGCTTTGTCCTGCGAAATCAGGGAATCCTACCAAGAAGCAATTATCTTCTTCAGACCATTGAATAAGCATTTGGTATTTAAGCTTACTCACCTTGTTTGTTCTCTTCTACTTCTTTATCTGACTTTCTGCACTTATACCAATTCTCTGTCAACTTGCACTGAATAATTAATGTAAGTTATCTCTTCCTTTGTGTCCTTTGCGTCCTTTGCGGTTCGTTTAAAAAATATTAGGTGCATCTTCATGGAGAGTTAGTATTAGAGGGTTAAAAAACTACCAAGTTGGGTCGCTAAACAAATTAATCGTTAATTCTTCGCGTGGTGGTATCGCAGTGATACAAGCGCGGATGTTTTCTCCATCTTCTAATTCCACGGTGCAAGCGTAACAAGACCCCATTAGACAACCGGTGGGAATAAATACTCCAGCCCGGTCTGCTACATCCAAAAGGGCTTCTCCCACTTCGGCTTCTACTGTGACATCATCTGGTAAAAAACGGACACGAACAATCATCAATCTTACGCTTTTGATTTAGTATTGTCATTTGTCATTTGTCATTTGTCCTTCGTTCTTTGACCAATGACTAATGACTAATGACTAATGACATTTCAAAGCATTTTAGCTTAAGACAAAAACGGAGTTAAGTCTAAATGGTTTTCAACTTCAGCAGCTAGGGAATCTAAAATCTGTTCTCGGTGTTCCCGATAGTTAGCAACACCAGTGGGCAGAGATTTTAAACCCCGTTGTTGGCGGAGGCGATTTAACCAAGCCCGACGCCAAGGCCCGTTGTCAAAAATTCCGTGGAGGTAAGTACCCCAGACTGATTGACAACTATCCACTAACCCTAAGTTAATATCATCAAATAGCGCATGGTAAGATTGACTATCTATTCCTTGCTGTTCAATGCGCGATCGCCCTTGGTGGATCTCAAAGCCATTAACTGGCAAGCCCAATTGTGGATAATTCGAGCTGACTTGCCGCTGACGGGCAATTTTCTGTCCTGTAATTACAGTTCTGATTGGTAAAAGATTTAACCCTTGAAATCTACCGGCTTGTCCTTCTATTCCTTCTGGGTCGGCTATGATTTGTCCCAGCATTTGATACCCACCACAGATGCCTAAAACTGTTCCCCCAGAGGCTGCATAATGTTGGATAGCTTCTGCCATACCGCTTTTTTGTAGCAGTAACAAATCTGCAATTGTGGTCTTTGTACCTGGGATAATTACTGCGTCTGGATGTCCTAAATCTTGCTTAGGGCTGATAAATTTTACTGAAACTGAACTTTCAGATTCTAGAGGGTCAAAATCAGTGAAGTTGGCAATTCTGGGTAAACGAATAACGGCAATATTGAGGTCAGTTTGGGCTTTATTTGATTGACGTTCTAGTAAATCAAGGGAATCTTCCGCCGGAAATACTTCTTGTAAGTAGGGTATAACGCCAACAACGGGAATACCTGTGCGTTCTTCCAACCATTTTATTCCTGGTTCTAGGAGCGATCGCTGTCCTCGAAATTTGTTAATTACTACACCTTTAATTAAAGCGCGTTCATCAGGTTCCAATAACTCTAGAGTGCCAACCACATGGGCAAAAGCGCCACCCCGATCGATATCAACTACTAGTAGAGTTGGCGCATTCAAATATTTTGCTACGCGCATATTCGTTAAATCACGGTGCTTAAGGTTAATCTCCGCTGGACTACCAGCACCTTCACAAACCAGCAAGTCAAATTCTGTCCCTAAATGCTGTAGCGATTCTTCAATTGTCCGCCAGCCAAGTTCAAAATATTGCTCGTAGTAATCTGCGGCACCCACTTTGCCCACAGGTCTACCTTTGATAATTACTTGCGAAGTCATATCCCCTTGGGGCTTAAGTAAAATTGGGTTCATTTCTACCCAAGGTACGACTCCCGCAGCCCAAGCTTGTACTGCCTGCGCGTAACCAATTTCTCCACCACTGGCAGTGACATAAGCATTTAAAGCCATATTTTGACCTTTAAAGGGAGCCACCCGCCAACCACGCCGCGACAAAATTCGACAAATAGCTGTAGTTAAGAGTGATTTCCCTGCGTGGGATGTTGTCCCCACCACCATAATTGATTTCATAGTCACTATTCAGGTTTTTAATATATAAGGTGAAATTTTACGGGTATTGGGTATGGGGCATAGGGCATAGGGCATTGGAAATGCGAAAAGGGAAAGGGGTAAAGGAGAAAGGTTAAATTTATACCTTTTCCCTTTTCCCTTTAACCTTTTCCCCTGCCTTACCTGCTCGTTTGCTCCTCATCTCCCCTATCTCCCAATGCCCAATCCCAATACCTCACCACATTGTAAAGACTTCATGAATGGGTGTCATGTTTCAGTATATTAATTGTTCCCTTTGATTCGCTAATCCTAACTCTTTAGTTTTCTGTTCTAAAAGGGTAACCGCAACCAACGAATCACTGCATTGTATAAACGATCGCGCCATGAAGGAGTACGCCAATTTTCCCCCTGATGTTGTTCTATCAACTGGCGTCCCAAGGGAGTGAGGCGAAAACTATCTGTAATTCCCTGACCATCGACTTCTCGGCGCAATACACCCACTTGAATCAGCCAACCCAAGGCGTCGTCACATGCTAATTCTGATAAAGGGCGCTGAGTATAACCCTGCTTAAATCCATTTTCCAAGGCGATCGCACTCAACGATACACTCTGGTGTCGCATGAGTTTAAATAAAGATGGATTAAAGGGCGAACATCTTAGGGAGCGTTCGGCTCTTTCGATTGTTCTAGGAGGATAGACAAAAGTTTTTGGGTTTTGGACAACAGGAGGCATTATCTATGGGTAGAGATTTTTCTTGGAATAAAAATTAATTTCAGAATATATTTTTTTTGCACCAGTTAGCTCATTAACAGCAGAATAGTATAGTTATGTTGTTTTTTAGTAAATATATTTAATCATTATAAATTATTGTAAAATTTCAAGTGCATCAACAATCTGAAACAGGAAAGGTTAATTATGCCTCTAGCAGTTGGTACGGATGCACCTGCATTTACCGCCAAAGATACAAACGGCAACACAGTCTCTTTATCTGATTTTGCTGGGAAGACAGTTGTTTTGTATTTTTACCCCAAAGATGATACTCCAGGCTGCACCAAACAAGCTTGTAGTTTTCGAGATGCCCAATCTAAATATCAAAGTCAAGATGTTGTAGTTCTGGGAGTTAGTGCAGATGATGAAGTTTCTCATCAGGCATTCACCCAAAAATATAATTTGAATTTTCCTCTACTGGCTGACACCGACAAATCCCTCATCAAAGCTTTTGATGTGGATGGCGGCGGTTACGCCAAGCGCGTCACCTACGTAATTGGCCCGGACGGCAAAATTACCCATGTTGACGCCAGCGTAAATACTACCACCCATGCTGAGGATGTTTTAGCTGCACTTGGGTTGTAGTTTTTTGCCTCATATAGCAGGCAATAGGCAACAGGCTGAAAAGTTTCTTGGTGTGTGGGTTTGACAATTAATTTATGTCACAACCTAGCTGGCAACTGCTATAACTAAGGATTTTTGAAAAGTCTGACCCCAACCCCAAAAGCTTGGGGTTGGGATTATTCATTTGAATTCAGTTACCTGATGGTAATTTAAACGATGGTAACTGTGGGTTCGCTTGTTGTGCTTGCTGGCACTGGAGTGGTTGCTGTTGATTTGTTTTTAAAGGAGCTGCTGTTGCTGGTTGAGTTGATGATGTCGGCGACGCTGATGCAACCGATGTCGATCCTGGGGTTGTTAGTTGCCCTTGCTGACGACATTGGAGTAATTGTTGCTGTCTAGCTTTAAAAGCTTCTGCGGTTGAGTTGAGTTGTTCGTTCTGTTGTTGAGAATTCCAGTTGAGAGTTCCGAAATTTGCCCGGTGAATCAGATCGAACATGTTGAAATTATCTGAATTCGAGCGGGAAAAGGGATCGGTATTTTGGTCTGTTGTACTACCACTAGGAAAAGCATCGGCTGGACTGAGTTGAGCCAAACTAGGTTGAGCCATCAGTAAGGGAGCGAAGCTAATTCCGGCTGCGGTAGCCAAGAAGAGTCTAGTAATTTGTAAAAATGGTTTTTTCATGGATTTTGACTCGAAAATTGCTCTCTATTATCTTAAGCAAGAGTCCGTCGTAGTTGGGGCTGAATGCTAATTAAAGCGACAAGGGCAAAGCCAAACAACACCAACAACGCCCCCCCAAAGGTAACATCACCCCAAGGAGCCTGCATAACTACACTATCCAATGCCCAACTGCTGTGGAGATAGAGATAGCGAATGGGTTCGATCGCATAGCTAAGAGGATTTAAGGTAGCCACAACCTGCAACCACTGGGGCATAAACGAGAGAGGAGCTAAAGCAGTACTAGCAAATAATAGTGGTAAGTTAGTGACGAAAATTACCGCAATTAGTTCGATGTGACCGGGTAAAGCAAAAGCTAAGCCCAGGGAAATGGCTGTCACACCCAAAGCTAGGAGGAAAACGATTAAAGCGATCGCACCTAAACCAGCTGCATCAGGTATTCCCGCACCTAAAAACGCCGCTGCTCCTACAATTACCGCTGCTTGCAGTAAACTTTGGCTGATGATGAAGATTGCCGAAGCAAAGACAATGGAAAACCGTGATGCTAAAGGTGCTACCAGCAAACGATTCAAAAAGCCGAACTCGCGGTCAAACATCACAGGTAAACCAGCATTCAGCGCTCCAGCAAATGCTGTAAATACAATTACTCCCGCAGCCAAAAATTGACCGTAATTTGTCGTACTGCCAAATAAGCCCTTGGGTGCATTTTGAAATAAAGCGCCAAACAGCACCAACCACATAACCGGCTGAATAATTCCGGCGATTAATGTCGAAGGGCGACGTTGCAATTGAATAAACAAGCGACGAGTTAAAGCCAACGTCTCTTGTACCAATTCACCAAAAAAATTAGGAGCAGCATTAGCATCTGCTTGGGGCGATGCCAATGTCTGCCAATTAAGATCGGATTTAGGAGTAACACTCATAAGAATTTTGGATTTTGGATTTTAGATTTTGGATTGGGGATTGGGAGTTAGGAGTTAGGAGTTAGGAGTTGAGAGTTAGGAGTTAGGAGTTATTTTCCCCATCTCCCTTGTCTGCCTTGTCTTCCTTGTCTTCCTTGTCTTCCTTGTCCCCAGCCCCTATCTCATATTCTGCTTTTTCTCAGCTTTGGGATCGCGAGTGGCGATCGCTGCTAGTTCTGCATCCATCAGGGTGCGTCCTGTGGCGGCGAGGTAAACGTCATCGAGACTGGGGCGAGATTGGGCGATGCCAAATATGGGCAAGCCAGCAGTATTTAGGGTTTGCTGTATGTTGATGAGAACGTCATTTTGGGGCGTCACCACCAAGTTGAGAGAATTACCTTGGGCGCTGTTGATGATGACTTCTTGGACGAAGGGCAAAGATTGGAGGAGGTTTTTAGCAATTTCTGCTTCTTCAATGGGGGAAAACTCCTGAATTCGCAAAGTGATGCGATCGCCACCTACTTTATCTTTCAATTGGGAAGGTGTCCCAGCCGCAATCACAACGCCGCGATCGATAATTGCCACGCGATCGGCTAGGGCGTCAATCTCTTCTAAATAATGGCTGGTAATTACTACCGTCGTCCCAGAGGCACGTAATTTTCTCAAAAACTCCCATACCACGAATCTGCTTTCTATGTCAAGCCCTACAGTTGGCTCGTCTAAGACTAAAACATCCGGTGCGTGGAGTAACCCAGCAGCTAAATCAAGGCGTTTGCGTAAACCGCCAGAGTAGGTTCCGGTTTTTTTATTGGCGTATTCTTGTAAACCGAGTAAATCCAATACTGTCTCAATACGCTGTTTGGCTACTGCGCCTGGGATGTGATAAAGTGCTGCTTGCAATTGCAGCAGTTCTCGTCCAGTCAACACTTTATCTATAGCGACTTCCTGAGCTACATAGCCTAGTTTTTGTCTTGCTAGTCTCGGATTATCTAAGACAGAGATCCCAGATACTTCGATTTTGCCAGCATCCGGTGTGGTGAGGGTACACAAGGCACGCAAGGTGGTAGTTTTGCCAGCACCGTTGGGGCCAAGTAAACCAAAGATTTCTCCTGACTCTACCTGAAAGGAAACATCCTTAACGGCAACCACCGTGCCGTAGGATTTTTGCAAATTTTGAATTAAAACGGCGGGAGCCATGACAGCTTTTCCCCAACTATACAAATCTCAATAAATCTATTTTTATTGTAGAAGGTGGGGACAAGGAAATAGCGCATGAGCGAAAATATGTAAATAAGTTCGCTTCATGCGCTATGCTGCCAAAAATTTGGGATCATTTTAAGCAAGTTGTTTGATTGCGTTTGTGGCGAAATATACCAAATACTATAATTTTGCGACTCTAAAAGCAGCTTTTGTAACTTTAAAAGCAGCTTTTGTGACTTTAAAAGCAGCTTTTGTGACTAGTTTTGTATTAACTTAAGTAGATGTGGGAAAATTACGAAACTAGCACGCTATTTAACAACTTTTAACGTTTTGAGGGTAGTGTCATTGCAACCGCTGAGAAATCCTCCCATCGCCTGGATTTGTTGCAAGTAGTCAAGAACGGGTTTGGTGATGAGTTCCCCTGGCATTAACGCGGGAATTCCTGGAGGATAGGGACACACGATTTCGGCACAAATGCGATCGCAAGTCTTTGCTAAAGGTAATGTTTCACTAACAGCAAAAAAAGCTTCACGGGGAGACAAATGTAAATTAGTATCGAATTTTGTGGAAAAATCCTGCAAAATATAGTTTTTAACAGTAGCGTTAGTTGGGCGATATTCTTTGGCGAGAATGGTAAAACCTTGGACTAATTGGTGAATATCAGCTGCGGTATTGCCCAAACTAATAATAAAAGTAAGGTGCTGCGGGGAGGGAAATTCAGCAGTCACCGCAAACTTTTCATCTAGAATTTCATCTGCGGCAAATCCGGTTAAACCTAAATTAGAAACAGTCACAGTTAATCGCGTTTGATCTAAAGCCACAAAGCCAGCAGATCCCCCCAACCCCCCTTGAGAAGGGGGGCTTAAGACAGATAATCCAGGAAGTTGGCTGATTTTGGTTCTGGCTTCTTGGGCAAGTTCCAAAGTGTGAGACATCAGCGTTTTTCCGTGGAGTGCCATTTGCTGACGCGCTGCATCTAGGGAAGCTAAAAGTATATAACTGGGACTGGTAGACTGTAGGAGTTGCAAGGCTTTACTAATGCGATCGCTATCTATTCTATTACCTTGGATGTGCAGCATTGATGCCTGTGTCATGGCACCGAGTACTTTGTGGATGGATTGTACAGTTAAATCTGCACCTGCGGCTAAAGCTGGAGTGGGCAATTCGGGATGAAAGTTAAAGTGTGCGCCGTGTGCTTCATCTACCAGTAGAGGAATATTATATTGATGGGTAATATTGGCGATCGCCCTCAAATTTCCGCAAACACCGTAATATGTCGGGTAGACTGTCAATACAGCTTTGGCGTCAGGATGTTGTTGGAGTGCAGATTCTACAGCAGCAGGCGTGATGCTGTGGGCAATATCTAAAATTGGGTCATATTCAGGATTGAGAAAAACTGGTATTGCACCAGAAAGAATTAAGCCGGCGATCGCAGAAGAATGCACATTTCGAGGCAGAATGATTTTATCCCCTGTGCCACAAGTAGCGAGAATTGCCGCCTCAACCCCACAGGTAGAACCGTTAACAAGAAACCATGTTTGCGAAGCGCCGAATGCTTGGGCTGCTAATTGTTGTGCTTCTTGAATTACGCCTTGGGGTGCAGAAAGATTATCTAAATCTCCTAATTCGGTTAAGTCAACGCGAAAGACAGCTTTGCCAAGTAAATCCGCTAGAGGTTGAGAGATGCCCTTGCCTTGTTTGTGTCCTGGCATGTAAAAAGGAGCATGAGACCGTGTTGCATTGGCTTTTAAAGCATCTAATAGGGGTGTTTGGCTTTGATCGAGCATTTGGAGAAAAAGAACCGTTAATGATAAAATCTCAAGTCTGTTAGGGCATATTCATAGACGATGAAATTACCCAACAGCGAGCAAGCATAAATTTCTATGCAAGAGCTAATAAGTTATTTAGGACTTACGCAAAAACTCTCTGAAACTCTTATTTCTTTGTGTACTTTGCGTCCTTTGCGGTTCGTTTTTCGTTATTTTGCGATCGCATCTATTATCCACCTAATTAACAATTATTTATCATAATAAAATCAATACAGCTAGTAGGGTGTGTTATGCCGAAGGCTAACGCACCATCCTAAGTTTAAATAATTAGCTTTTTATTGCACGCTCTCTCACCCATTGTTTTAACAGAGGAATTTCAAAATCATATCCTCCATTAATTTCGTGTAAAATATGATAACGCAACAAACGGGTTAAGACTTTTTGAACAATTTCAGTACTTATAGCTAATAAAATATCTGTCTTGGCAACTTGTAATAATAATTCTTGACCAATTACAATTTCTTCTGGTGTAGTTCCTGTAAACTCTGTCCAAATATTTGTAAAATAAGGCTGACCGGAAATAAATGCGTCATTAATAGAAGCTTGCAAGAGTTCAGCAGTAATCAAATCAGTATGGTTAAAGTTAGCTTGATTCACCATTGATGCGCCCAATAATTGTAGGCAGTAAGGGTGACAATTGGTAAGCTTTAATACTTCTTCTACAATCCCTGAATCGTAACGCAGTGCAAAATATGGATCTGGATTAAGGAGTAATTCCTCGGCTTCGTTAGGTTCAAGATAAAGCATTTCTATCGGGACAACGCTGATAAAATAGCTACTCCAATTCGGCCCTAATTCCTCTAAAGTTTGCACACCAGAAAACAGAAAACCGAGTTGTTCGTAATGTTGAATTAAGTGGCGTAGTTGGTCAAATAAACGTAAAGTTATCTGTCCCTTTTGGATGGCAGTACCGATTTTTTCAAATTCATCAAGGTTGAGAAGGATGCGCCGTTCTCCGATTTGGTCAAATGCTTCATCCAACCAATCTTCTAAGGTGGTATAGGGAGTAGGTTGAAAATCATTGCGTTTAGGAATGTTTGGTAATTGAACCCCTTGACTTTTGCAGTCTTTATGAATTGCACGGACTAAGCCAAAGCAAAAGTCAGATTCGCTGGTGGTAATGGCGGAACTTTGCATATCCAGAAATACGGGGAGGATATCACTGGGAAGCAGGCGGGGAAAGTTATACAAAAAGGAAGTTTTACCACAGCGACGGGGGCCATGCAGCACAAGGGTAGGTCGGTCACGGTCTAAAACTCGACGGACAATTTCATTAGCAAATCTCTGACGACCTTTAAACAAGTTTTTTTGCTCAAGTCGCACCGGATTTCCATATTGGAACGGGTTGATTAGTTCGCCTTGAGAGAGTTTGCGTTGTTCATTTTGTTCCAGTTCAATAACCCTTTGCCAATGTTCCAGTACAGGTGTCCAGCGTTTGATGGCTTCGTCTTTAAGTCCAAGAGAGGGTAATTGAGATTGTAATTGAACAAGCTTGTTATTGATTTTTTCTAATCCTCGTTCCCGTAGGGGTATATTTTTATTTTCAAGTGCAGATTGAATATCTTGAATAATAGTTTGCAAGCGAGGAAGAAGGATAGAAAGTTCGGGTTTAATCTTTGGTAAAGGTGTTTCTGGAGTGGGAGTATAGCTGTCAGAATTGAGGTGATAAAAGGGAGAAATGAGGAAGGGTAATATTGGATGGTCTGAGTTGGCAGTAAAGATTAGTTCTGGAATACTTTGAATTTGCTTGAGTTGGTCAGCGACAATTTGTGGTAAGGCATTTTCCAAGGTTATTTGAAATCCTGGTAAGGAAAAAGTTTGGGTATATTGAAAGATTGTTAAGGCTTGTTGAGGTCTTTCACGAAATTCAGAAACAAGAAGTTGAGTATGATTAGGTAAAGGTATCCACAGGAGTTCGCTAGTGTAAGGAGGTAATTGAGGTAATTGAAAAAATATTTTTTCTGTTTGGGCACGTAACCGCCTAATGATTGAATCTGGAACTCTGAAAATTTTTAGTGAATAATCAGGAAATTTATAATAACAAGCTGAAGAGATAAAGTAATAATCAGGAAATATTCTGTAATAGCTGACTAAGGTTAAAGGGATGATTAATGCTGAAAGCCATCCTAAATTTTGGACAGAAACAGCTATTAAAATCACTGTAGCGGTGATAAAAACTCTGTTGTCTTTTGCTGGTGCAAGAGCAAAAGCTATTAAACTTGCAACAACGGAAAACCAAGTAAGCGGTAAAGTAGCAACTCCCGCCACGACTCCCGCTACGACTCCCGCCACGACGAACGCCACGATGAACGCCACGACTTCCGCCATGACTTCCGCCACGATGAACGCCACGCCTACTACCACGACTCCCGCCACGGCTGCCGCCACGATGAACGCCACGACTCCCGCTACGACTCCCGCCACGATGAACGCCACGATTCCCGCCACGACTCCCGCCACGGCTGCCGCCACGATGAACGCCACGACTCCCGCTACGGCTGCCGCTACGAGAAACGCCACGACTCCCGCCACGATAAATACATCATCACTATCGGTAATCTCTTTTTTTAAGGAAAATAAGGCAATGCTTGTAATCCCACTGGTTAACAACAGAAACCACCAATTTTCAGTTGCTAACCATGCACCTAACATCACACTGATTGTTCCCCCTATCACCATCACATTATGTGCAAGGGAAAGATGTTTTTTTTCTAACCGTTGGAACGCTAACCAAACAGTTAATGATAAAGATACTACCAAAACTGCAAGACCTATCCCTATTTGAGGTAAAGGAGGTAAAACTTTAATAGCTTCTATTAAGCCCTTTAAGCAGCTATCAGGCTGATTTAATATAACTATCAACCACAAAAAGGAAATAAGCAGTCCTAAAGGTAAAAATAAAAATCCTGTCAGATAAGCAATTAATATTACACAAGGTAACTGTAACCAATCTAACAATTGATTACCCTCAATCAGTCTTAAAATAAGAGGGATATTAAAAATAAATAATAATAATAAATACTGACTTATAAATCGTACATTTCCGAAAAATAAAGTATCAAAAAAACTTGTGTCTGGTCTGCGTCCATATTTTTCTATTTGAGGCAACCATTCATTCATTCGGTGCTGAAGCCTTGAAGGACAAAACATCGCCCACCAAAATAGTTCCCAAGTTTCTCGCAAAAACAGCAACATTTTTTATCTTTAATGTTTGAATATTTGGTTTATTGCTTTATCTTTGACCTTTCACAAACTCTGCAAACACACTGCTAAATAAACCCCCATTCTTCCGTAATAACCCATGACGCTGAAGCCTATCTACAATTGCCCGATCGCTAATAGGTAAATTACCCCCTCCCAACTCATAACACAATGCTAAACGTTCAACTTCGGTTAAATCTTTCCAAAGTTCTTCAAAACGAGGCTTTGCTTGAAAATTAAACTCATTTTTAGCTATTTCTTGATTCCCATATTGCCACAACATCGCCCCCATCATCTGCACATAATAGGGCAACCCTCCTGCTAACTCATCCACCCATTCCAATAGCGCAGAATTAGCCGGAAATCCTTTCTGGATGATGCTTTGCCAAGCTTCCTCCTCTAATGCCCCTAAAATAGTCGTACTGAAAATATTGGCAAAGGGTGAACCCATACTCAAAGTTTCGTAAACTTCATTAAGAGGGCGTTTGCTGGCAATTACCATTGTTAATAAACCCGCACAAGCCTTAGAACGCCAATCTTCTCCCCAATCCTGAAACAATTCCAATCTATCTTTTTTACTAGCAATGGCTTCAAATTCATCCAATAAAATAATTAAACGATACCCTTCATCTACTAACACCTGTAAGCCATCTTCTACTGCAAAGCCATCTTCATTATCTTCCTTTAACCAAGGATAATTCCCTGTTAGTTTCTGAATCCCTCGCCTTAAGCCTTCAATAATCCCCTCTGGAGTATGAAAATTCTTACTCGTTAAATCTAAAAAAACAACTAAAGGCTTTTGTTGTGGCGAACAAAATTCGCTGATTTTTTCTTTGATATATCGCAATATAGAGGTTTTTCCATTGCGCCGCAAGCCTATCAAATTGACACATTGAGGACTAATCGCGCCAATGCGGTTTTTAATCTCTAAAATCTCTTTTCTCCGTCCGTAAAAACGTTGTGGAGGAACAGGAAGACCATATTCAAATGGATTATCCCCTTCGGGCTTTGACTGATGCAATTGTTTATTAAGCAACGCAATTTCGGGAAAGTGTTTTACAATCATTTGAGCCGAAACTGCCCGCCCACCTAAATCGTTACCCTCATCACGGGAAAGATGCACAATTCCACAAACTTTACCTGTTAGTAAATTGTGTAAGACAATCAACTTTTATTTACCCCATTCCATCGTAATTTCTAAGTTAGCTGTGCCTGTTCCTTTGACAATTAAAGCGGTTAGTTGTCCTGACTCAACTCCAATTTGTAAACCTAGTTTGACACTAAATTTATCTGGTTTGACTGTCTCGCTAATATCTTTTAATGTACTTGCGACATCTTCAGCAATGGATTTAATAATTTCCGTGGCTTGTTTAAAAACTCTGGTTTCATCAGAAACAGGTTGTTCCCCTATAGGCGTAACCTCTACTTTAATTATTTTGCCGTCAGAAAGTTGAAAGGAAATAATTTTGGTTCTATCTGCCATACTTGATTTTTTCTGTTAATTTTTCGTGCAAGGATCTTCCTAAATAATGAGAAGAAGGTATATGGTATTGTTACATTTTTCGAGCGCGATTAATTTGAGAAAAATTGGTATTGCACGCAAAGGCGCAAAGAACACAGAGGAAGAAGAGAATCGTTACGCTAAATGTTATGCTTGCGTTAAAATCCGTAAGTCCTGCATGGCTGACTAGATGAGACCTTATCATCAAATCCCGATTTTTGAGTGTGGCGAAACGTTGGCGGAGATTCCTTTGGAATTGTTTGCGGTGGAATCTCCCCATCCTTATGAAAAGTTAGGTGCGCCTTATGGCGATCGCTCTCCTTATTATCTCCGTCAAAGCGTCATTGAAAATTTGATTCGAGCGCAAAATTATCTTGAATTGTTGTATCCCAAGTGGCGGATTCAAATATTTGATGCCTATCGCCCAGTAGCAGTCCAGCAGTTTATGGTAGATTACAGCTTCGCGCAAGCAGTACGAGAAAGGGGACTGATTGAGGCGGAATTATCAGCAAACCAACGCCAAGAAATTTGGCAGGCGGTTTATGAAATTTGGGCTGTACCGAGTTTTGACGAAAAAACTCCCCCTCCTCACAGCACCGGCGCTGCGGTGGATGTGACGCTGGTAGATGATACTGGGGAAATTGTGGATATGGGTTCGCCCATTGATGAAATGTCAGGGCGATCGCATCCCGATTATTATGCCAATAGCGACGACTCACAAGCACAAAAATATCATAATCGCCGTCAGCTATTGCGAGATGTAATGTTAAAAGCCGACTTTCAACGCAACCCTAAAGAATGGTGGCATTTTTCTTTTGGCGATCAAATGTGGGCTTGGCTGAATAATCAATCTCAGATCGATCCCGTTACTGCACGTTATGGACGTGTTATATAGATACCTCAGGGGAAAACTCTGCGTGACTCTGCGTTAACCTTTGCGTGACTCTGCGTTAAAACACTATTTTTTCAACGCAAAGGGACGCAGAGTCAACGCGAAGGGACGCAGAGGTTTGCTGACTAAGCATCTTGGGGATTTAACTCTCTTAACTCCTCTGTGGTGTAAGTTCCTATGGGAGTCCAAATTAGATAAGGAAGGAGTAAAAACGCTGCTACTGGAGAAATCGGCAAAACGCAGATAGCAAGGACAACGGCAGAAATCAAACCAACTAGTCCGAGAATTTCTCCTACTTTAAGACTGCGAAACCTCAGCATTAAGGGTATGTAGGCGACTGTGATAATTTCCACGAAAAGGTACAAACCCATTAACAGCCAAGTAATTACGCCTCCTGGGTTTTTTTGCCAGACAATATTGGCTGAAACTGCACCAGAAATAAAAATCACAGTCCAGATGAATGGAATCAGCGGCTCAAAAACTAGCCATCGAGGGCGGCTTAACTTTGCAAACCATTTAACATCGCGGGGTGTAATGAAGAAACTACCAAGGGCAACGAAAAAAGTTACAGCCCCAATTACTATCCAAGATGAAATCATACTGCACTCCTGCTTGTGTATTTTGTCTAGTCATACACTGCAAGTTTGACAATTTAGAAGATAGGTTAAATCATTCGCTGGTGCTAATCTTAATAGAAAAATCAAAAATCTAAAATAATACTAGGCATCTTGGGGATTGAGGTTAATCATCTGCCAAGTGGTATAAGTTCCGATGGGACTCCAAAGCAAATAAGGAATTAGTAACAGTGCTGCCCAACCAGAAATACTTAAGACTGCAAGCATCAACAAAGCACCAATGAGAAAACCTGTACCACCAAGAATTGTGCCTATTTTCAAGCTACGAAGCCTAAACATTACAGGCGTATAGGCAATAGTCACAATTTCTAATAGCAAATATAAACCCATGATTAACCACGTTGAAGTGCTTCCTGGGTCTTTTTCCCAAACAATATAAGCTGACCAAGCACCGCAAATAAATATTACAGTCCAAATAATTGGAATCGCGCCTTCAAAAGTTAGCCATCTGGGCCGTTGTAAGCGCTTGAACCATTGGCGATCGCCAGGTGTAATCGCGTTAGCCGCCAAGGCAACTAAGAAAGCCACACCCCCAATTACCATCCAAGATTTAATCATGCCCCTTATCCTCTACAAGCGCTATCTATCGCTGAAATATCACTCTTTATAGTGTTATTTTGTCAATTTAGCTGTTAATCACTCATCATCCTTGAGTTTGATAACTTTTCATCGTTTGGCAGGATTTTAAATTATGGGTATTGGTATGCCCCACTTCCCATTTATTCCCCAAGATGACAACCCGATTCTGTCTCAAGGTGGGGGTATACGGTAGAGAGGGGAAATATTCTGAGCAATAGGGGGATAAGGTAATTAAACTCAATAATGGTAATTGATATGCAAACTGAATCGGAAATGCGCTCACTAGCACCAGAAACGCGAGGAATTGGTAATACTATTCGCCTGACAGGCTGGGTTACTCTGTGGCTCCAATTGGCAATTGGAGCGGTTTCTGTCTTAGCTTTGTTGTTTGCCTTGACTGGTCGTGGCTTCGTTCAACAACAGAATACTGGTCTTGGAATTGGCGTATTTTGGGCTATATGCGGAATTGTACTATTGTTATTTAGTCTCTATTTGGATTTTCGTTACACTCGCATAGGCAAAGCTCTAGAAAATCGCAATCCAGCTTTACATCCTAGTAAGCCAGATACAACTAAAATCCTCCGTTTAGGGATAATTATAAGTTTAGTAGGAATATTATTAACTCTTTTAGGTGCTAGTTCAACTATATTTGTCCTAGTAGCAAAATCTATATCTCAACCCCCAGGAGTGGCAATCACTGACCCCTACAGGATTATTCGGCCGATGGATGTTTTTGTTGCTGTGGCAGACATCACCGGACTTGCCGCTCACTATCTAGGTACTGTCACCTCGTTATGGTTGCTGGAGCGAGTCCACCAACACTAACACCGCTTTAAGTAGTTCGTAATTTCTGATTTTGAACTCTATTAATGAGTATCTGAACTTCATTAATCAGCCTTTGAACTCTATTAATGAGGCTTTGATACTCGCCAACGAGGATCGCAATCTTAAAACAGAGGGACGAGACAATCGTATTAAAACTTTTACAAGTGATAGCATTTTACAAAATACTCGATACCAATGATTAGTCTCTAATTCTTTCCCCCCTGCTCCCTGCTCCTCTGCCTCTCTTCCTGGCATTAACATTCCTTGAGAGCCTTAAAGTTGCGACTTTAAGACAAATTGGTTTATTACCTATGATAGTTACTAATACTCACCTGAATCAGCGAAAGTAGTGGGAGAAGTCGGTGAGGTAAATATACTTAGTAATAGAGGTTCAAAGCATGGACTCAACAGGTAAGGGTCAAATTGTGGACTCGTCCTGGCATCTTCCACTACCGTTGAAAGAGTATGCAATGAGCCGAGTGACTGTCTACTTTTATAGCGACGGGTGGGTTCCAATTAAATATTGTTCTTTACAAAAGGCAATTTTATTGTGTCACAAAGCAAAACTAGAAGGTATGGAAATTTTAATATTTCCTACTGATTTAGATCCTAATCAATTCTCAAGATCTTTTAATTAAAATGCATTAGTTCAACCATTTTTGAAAAATATTTTTTAATCAATCAATTGACTATATAAGCGTACACAGGTACGCCTTTTTTATAAATTTTTAGCGTACCAATGGGCTTTTGTTCTGGACTGCGGAATTAACAGTTTGTTCGATTCTCTTCAATCTTGTTTCTGGACGTTTAGCACTCTCAATCCAAAAAAGAATATTCTTTTTGGATGAGTTGCTAAATGCCTCAAAATAATCTTTGGCAGTTTTGTTTGCTTGTAATGCCTGATTTAAATCTGAGGGAATAGTTAATGCTTCGATCGCATCTAAAGAATTCCACGATCCATTTTGTTTTGCAATTGCAATTTTTTCTAGGCCTGCTTTAGCAATTAAACCTTCTTCGATAAGTTCTTCAATATATTGTTTATTTAATTTTGACCACACACTTTTTGGTTTTCGTGGTGTAAATATTTGCATATAACGTTCTGCATCTAATGATTTGACTTTACTATCAATCCAACCAAAACATAAGGCTTCTTTTACTGCTTCGCTATATCGAACACTTGGTTTACCACTTTTGACTTTGTAGTAGATGAGCCACACTCCAGAAGATGTGAGATGGTTTTTTTCTAACCATTTTCGCCATTCTTCGCGGTTATTGGGGCAAAAAGTGGGAAATTCATTATTCAGTTTCGATACACCAATATTCTCCGTTTTGATTGAATTTGTCTGGGAATTTTGCTGCATTTGCTTTGCGTTCAATTTGATACATTAGTAGTTGCTAGATATGAGACTTGTTCCAAACATGACTCAAATACCTGAACTAGAATTGCTGACCGAAGAAAGTTTTAGCCGTGGTTTAATGGTACTTGCCAATCTTGACAATGATTTGGCTCAGATTTTAGAAACACTGGGGCCTCCACCAATTTGGTCAAGAGAACCGGGTTTTGCAACGCTTGTGTGCATAATTCTCGAACAACAAGTTTCCTTAGCAGCTGCAAAAGCTGTATTTACACGTTTATGTGGGGTTGTTGTAACGCTGACGCCAGAAAATTTTCTCACATTGGATGATGCTCAACTAAGAGGGATTGGATTCAGTCGCCAAAAAATTTTATACTGTCGTGGGTTGGCGGATGCGATCGCCAGTGGTCAACTTGACCTAAGTAAGCTCTCAAAAATGGACGAAACTGCTATCAGAACTCAATTAAAACGTCTCAAAGGGATTGGAGATTGGACAGTTGATATTTATTTACTCATGGCACTGCAACGTCCTGATGTCTTTCCCAAAGGCGATTTAGGATTAGCGATCGCTTTACAAAAGCTCAAAAACTTGGGAACACGTCCAACACCAGGACAACTGGAAGCAATGACCCAACACTGGCGACCGTGGAGAGCGATCGCTGCAAGACTTCTCTGGCACTACTACCTCAATAATGCCAATAGTAATAACTTGATACGCCTCTAAATTGTACATTTTCTACGTATTCGCGCAGCCCAGCATCTCCCATAGGAGAAGACAGTCTTTTACCCTTTATTATCACTAAATGACCAATGACTAATGACTAATGACCAATGACCAATGACCAATGACTAATGACCAATTTAAAATTGGCAGTTTGTTTAATCAATATAATCAAATGGTAGAAAATAAATTAAGCCTAACACAAGAAAAATCTGATAAAGCTTCAAACATTCTGCCGATCATAACAGTCATAAGTGCATTATTAGCTTTATCTACAACAGCAATATTTATCAAAATTGCTGTTAGCCAAATGAGTGCTGTTGCTACATTATTTAATCGCTTGTGGATAGCAACTATTATCTTTGGATTATGGACTGGAATTAACCAAGCACGTACTCAAATTAAAGATGATAAACCGATTTTACCTGAGCAGCGTTATGCAATTAAAGAAATAGCGTTCTTAATAGCAGTGGGTTTAGTTCATGTATTAGGTCGATTATCTTGGACTTGGGCGCTAACTCAAACTGGTGCTGCTAATGCTAATGCCTTAGGTAGTCTCAATCCGATATTTACTACATTAGGAGGATGGCTATTTTTTGGTCAAATTTTTGGGCGCAAATTTATCATCGGTTTGATTTTGGCTGTAGTGGGTGCGATCGCTGTTGGATTTGAAGATTTATTGCGCTCTAATAATAATATTACAGGTGATGTTGTTGCCGTCATTTCATCGGTTTTTTATGCCGCAAACTTTTTACTTATCGAGCAGATTCGCAATAAATTTTCAATTCTCACTATACTCGTGTGGCGTTGTGCGATCGCAACTTCATTGATGATACCAGTAGTGCTAATCTTTGAAAAACAAGTTTTCCCAGCTACCTTATCAGGGTGGTTAGTAGTATTCGCTCTAGGCGCTATTTGTGAAGCCTTGGGTCATGGGCTGATTGTATACAGCCTGAAAACTTTTTCTTCAGGATTCATCTCATTACTACTCTTACTCAATCCAGTGATTGTTGCGATTCTTGCTTGGATACTTTTTTCAGAAAATTTGAGTATTTTTAACTTGCTAGGGCTGGCTTTAATTTTAGGAGGTATTTATCTAGCGACTTCTAACAAAGAATCGATTAAATCTAGTGTTAACAATACCATGCAGGATTCCACGCGGTCTACTACTAATTAATTCATAATCTGGAGTAGGGGTGTAGGGTTACACCCCCTAATATCTATATCTAAAGATATAGGTATACCACAGCAGTTTTTGTTTAGAGAAATTATAAATTTACAAATTTTGAGACAGTAAATTTCTGGAAACTACATTGTCTCATGTGTAGACAAATGTTAGTTGATGCTACAAAGCTGAAAAGGAATTTATGATTAGTCGAACTTTGGACTTGATTTTTATCGATAGCTTCGCCTTTATGATTAACAAAACGCTGGGTTTAGTACTTAGTACTAAAATTTGCAACTACTCATGGGAAGGAAAAGGAGAAGAACTGTCGCAAAAAGAACAGGTAAATACTGAGGATTTACACCAAGTTTTGATATCACAAGACATTGAACGCGGACATCAAAACTGAATCGATAGATGAATAACCAGATAAATCACCAAACTTTAGATTTTAAATTTTGGATTTTGGATTAAAACTTCAAAATCCAAAATTTAAAAAGGTGTAAGAGGAAGTTAATTTATACTCGTTCTGCAAGAAACAAGCTACGTTTAAAATTGTTAATTAACCCATACAGATTTAAAGTTTGGTGAAATACACAACGATTCATGCCAGCTATAAACGTTTTTTTACTTCTGACTTCCATCGTTTTTGCTCATTTCTAAAACTGTTTTCTCATAAAAATCATTTGCTGATTTCTTTGATAACCATGTTTCGTGTAAAAAGTCTCTGCTTGTCCATCCTTATTGGTCAATAAATAAACTCTGTTGACTTCAATAGAAATTAGAGTATCCATTAATTTGTTGAGTAGCTTTGTGCCAATTCCTTGACGCTGCTTATCAGGTCGGACACAGATTTCTTCTAGATAAAAGCTTTTACTTTTTTGCCCTTGCTGACAATAACCTGCCAGGAACCCTAGCAATTCATCTTGTTTAAATACAAATCCCACAAAACCTGGTGTATTTATAATTTCAAACAAGCGGGTTCTTGCAGTATTAAAACTCCATTCCTCGTTCCAAGGTTCGCTATTAAATACTTCAACATATAAATAGGCGCACCGATCTAAATATTCGGTACTGAAAGTTTGGATTTGTTCTGACATCAAAAAAATCAAATTTTAAGTAGTCATTAGTAATCTACAAAGCAGAAAGTTTATTAATCAAACCAAACCCGATCGCAATGCAACTACCGCAGCTTGTACGCGATCGTCCACTGCTAATTTATTCATAATCCCTCGGACGTGAGTTTTGACCGTATTGGGACTGAGATAAAGTTTTTTTGCAATTTCTGGGTTGCTCAATCCGTCTACCATGAGTTTCAATACTTCTAATTCACGTGCAGATAAATTAGCGGTGTTGTTGGTGGGTGAGGGCGGTTTGAGATTGTCAATTACTTGTCTGGCAATTTGCGGATCGAGATAAGCTGCACCATCAACTGCGGCAGCGATCGCATTTAACAATCGTTCCACACTTGCACCTTTAATACAATACGCATCGGCACCGCTAGAGAGTGCAGCAATAATTTCTGTCTCCGTTTGATGGGATGTCAACATCACCACATGAGTTGCTGGTAGTGCTGCCTTAATTTGTTGTGTCGCTGCAATGCCATCTAATCGCGGCAACCCAATGTCCATAACCACCACATCTGGTTTGAGTTGCAGTGCAGCTTGCACGCCCAAATACCCATCTTCGGCTTGTCCAACAATTTCCAAATCGGGATGAGCCATTAAAGATTGCTCTAACCCCAGTTGCATCATTGGATCGTCTTCAACAATTAATACTTTTAACATAAGTTAGTTATTAGTCATTAGTCATTAGTCATTGGTCATTTGACTAATGACCAATGACTAATGACAATTTTTTATTCTTCCACGCGATAGCCCAACTCGGCTAAACTCACACGCGATTGTCGCCATTTTGGCTCGACTTTCACAAATAGTTCTAGGTAGACTTTGCCAGCGATTAATTTTTGAATTTGTTCGCGGGCTGCGCTACCAATTGCTTTGAGCATCGATCCGCCTTTACCAATGAGTATGCCTTTTTGGGAATCGCGTTCGACGTTGATGGTGGCAAGTACACGGGTAATGTTAGGAGTTTCTTCTACTTGGTCAATGGCGATCGCTACTGAATGAGGTACTTCTTCACGAGTCAAAAGTATAATTTGTTCTCGGATCAATTCGCCCATAATAAAGCGTTCTGGCTGGTCGGTTACCAAGTCAGGCGGATAATATAACGGGCCGATTTCTAAATGTTCGATTAATAATTGTTGCAGTTGTGGTAATCCTGCGCTCGTCTTGGCAGAAAATTTGACGATTTCCCATTCGTGCGACTTTGCCATCTGGGCGTAACTATCATCTAAAAACTGGGAATCGGCGGGTTGTTGGTCGATTTTGTTCAAACCCATAACTACTGGTGTTTGGGTGCGACTGAGCAAATCGGCAATGTAGCGATCGCCTGCTCCACAAGCCACTGCTCCATCTACCACAAACAGCACTACATCTACCGATTCAATGGCTATTTTGGCATTTTGCACCAATACTTCCCCTAATTGATGGTGGGGCTTATGAATTCCTGGTGTATCTACAAATATTAACTGCGCCTCTGGTGTAGTTAATATGCCGCGCAAACGGTTACGTGTGGTTTGCGCTACTGGTGATGTGATAGCGATTTTTTGCCCTACCAATTCATTCATCAAAGTAGATTTACCGACATTTGGCCGACCAATAATGCCGATAAAACCTGATTTAAAACCTGGAGGAGCCTCAGGGATTGTTACTTCTCCTGAAAAAGAGAAGGTGTAATTATCAATACTAGTCACCTTTTGCTCCACCTTCATATTTTAGAGTTGGAATAACTTGGTTTTTTCTTGTTTTGAAAACAGACATAGAATCACCCTAGCATTTTCGGCGATTACTTTTGAGGTTTAATCTACTACTACCTCCACACTCATATTTTACAGCTGGGGTCAGTTAGTTGTCAGAATTCAGAATCCACAATTCAGGAGTCAGAATCCAGAATAGGTGAATTTTTGCTCGGACTTGGAAACCCCAATTTGATAAATTTGAACAAAGTCAAGTACCCATACTAGCCTTGATTTTCGACGGATTCTGACGCTTTACTCGAAAGTCTTCAGCTTTACTCCTGAATTCTGACTCCTAGCTTTTGAGTTATGAATTATTAAACATAGTTTTGTTTTTAAACACAAAAGCAACATAAAATTACCTTTGCATTTACAGAGAGAGGTTTGTTTGGGTTTAATCTATTACTTACTCAGGCTTAAGTTTAATCAGCTAATAGATATATTTGGATCGAAATGTCAAGCAAAGATCTGGGAGAACCCAAACGCATTGGAATTCTTACAAGTGGAGGAGATTGTTCTGGCTTAAATGCTGCCATCAGGGCTGTAGTAAATTGTGCGGTGAGTACTTACAGTTGGGAAGTTCTAGGAATTCACCAAGCGACTGTCGGATTAATGGCCCGTCCGCCACAATTCACGAACTTGGAAATAGATAAAGTTGATTCGCTGTTAACTGCGGGTGGCACAATGTTGGGAACAACTAATAAAGGCGACCCTTTTGCTTTTCCAATGGCGGATGGAAGTGTATGCGATCGCTCCGAAGAAATCATTGCAGGTTACCATGAACTAGGATTAGATGCTTTGATTGGTATTGGCGGCGATGGTAGTTTGGCAATTCTCCGCCGTCTCGCACAACAAGGCGGTATTAACTTAGTTGGAATTCCCAAAACCATTGATAATGATATTGGCGTTACCGAACATGCCATTGGTTTTGATACAGCAGTAAATATTGCCACGGAAGCATTAGATCGGTTACATTTTACCGCTGCAAGTCATAGCCGAGTCATGATTTTGGAAGTGATGGGGCGCGATGCAGGACACATAGCCATAGCTGCGGGAATTGCAGGCGGAGCAAATGTCATTTTAATTCCTGAAATTCCCTACACAGTCGAACACATTTGCCACAAAATCAAAGAACGCCAAGAGAAAGGCAAAAATTATTGTTTGATTATTGTTTCCGAAGCTGTTCGTACCCAAGATGGGGAAAACGTCACAATTACAAATCGCTTAGGTCAATCTCGATACGGTGGAATTGGCGAATATTTAGCGGATCGAATTATTCAGCACATTGGTGTGGAAACGCGAGTCACCGTTTTAGGACACATTCAACGCGGCGGGACTGCTTCGCCACTGGATAGATTAGTTGCAACAGCCTTTGGCGTAGCCGCAGTTAATCTGATTGCAGAGGGTAAATACGATCGCATGGTTACCTGGCAAAATCGCCAAGTATTAAGCATACCAATTACAGAAGCGATCGCTCAATATAGCGCCGTCGATCCCAACGGTACTTTAGTTAAAACCGCCCGTGGTATGGGTATTTATTTGGGAGATTAGGGACTGGGGACTGGGGGAAAATAACTCTTGTACAGACGCGATTCATCGCGTCTCTTTGCACTCTCAATTACTAAACCCAGGAACTAATTTTTTCAGCGCACGAGTGGCAATATCGCCATAGCGGAGTTCGCCGCACATAATCTTACCCATAACTTGGGGAGCAGAGGGGTGCTTAATACCAACTTTGTAGCCAATGTTGGCAAACAAATAGAATGCTTTGGCTAATTTTTGCGCCCAAGCCATTTCAGTACCCCATTCTTCATTAATGGCTTCGCTATATTTTTCTAAAGCGTTAATATCACCAGCAAGTGCTTCATTAATGCTTGCAGCTGCGAGTAAACCGCTAAAAATTGAAGGGCGAATGCCTTCTGCTGTCATCGGATCGACTAAACAAGCAGCTTCCCCAGCCAAAAGCGCATTTTGGGTATGCAGCTTTTGAGTACCATCCCAAATACAAAGGGGATGACCGTATTGCTTGGTGGTTGTGAGGTCTACATTTAATGATTTGGCGTACTCATCCAAAATCTTTTTGAAATTCTGGGGCTGACGACCGATAAACGTCCCGACACCTATTGAATAACCATCAGCTTTAGGGAAGTTCCACAGATAGCCGTTTTTAGCCAAGCCAAAATCAAAATGAATTGTAGGGTTGTTTTCTGCAATACCAGGAATTTCTGCTTCCAAAGCTCCTGTAAGGAGACGTTTACGTTCTTTGAAACCTAGCCATTTCGCCATCGGGCCTTTTGCACCATCAGCTGCAATTAAGTAACGACCTGTAACTGGCTCGTTGGCTGTGTTCACTTGCCAACGATCGCTTTGAAATTCGATACCAGTTACTTCAGTATTATCTTGGAGCCTTGCGCCTTGTTTTTGGGCTTGCTGGACTAAGAAATAATCAAAAACATCCCGCCGCACCATCCAAACTGGTTCTTTTGTGGCGATTTTCGCTTCCACGGGGTCGCCTAGTTTCCAAGTAAAGCGCAGCGAGTCTGCTTTTAGTGAAATTGCTGGGCTAAAATCAAAGTCAAACCATTGAGCGATCGCTGGAGATACACCACCACCACAAGGTTTATATCTTGGCAGAGATTCTTTTTCTAAAACTAATACTGAGCGTCCCTGTTTAGCTAAATGATATGCAGCCGTTCCACCAGCTGGCCCAGCACCGACAATGATGCAATCGTACATAATGGCTGAAATTTTGCTTCTCAATTAGTTTAAGCTAATTTTTATCACTCAAGTAATTCGTAGGTTGGGTTGAGGAACGAAACCCAACATTACCTGTGACAATACCCGACACTAATGTTGGGTTTCACTTCGTACCCCTACGGGGAAGCAAGCTACAACCCAACCTACTGTAAGACAAAGGCTGAAGAATGGGATAAATTCTTCAGCCTTTATGGTTTAGACCTCAGACTTTAAACAGTCGTGATGTCTTTTTCTTTTTCTGCCAACGATGCGTCTATTTTGGCGATATATTCATTGGTCAGCTTTTGCAACTTGTCTTGGTTGTCTTTTGATTCATCTTTGGAGATTTCAGAGGCTTTCTCCTGTTTGCGAATAGAGTCTAGGGCATCGCGACGGATGTTGCGAATGGCAACACGACCCTCTTCAGCATACTTAGCAGCCATTTTGACAAATTCTTTCCGGCGATCGCTCGTCAAAGGCGGAATATTCAGCCGAATTACGGTACCATCATTACTGGGTGTTAAACCTACATCTGAAAGAGAAATTGCTTTCTCAATGATGTTTAAAGTGTTGCGCTCGTAAGGTTGAATCAAAATTGTCGAGGCATCTGGCGTGCTAATGTTTGCCACTGACTTTAGCGGCGTAGGCGAACCGTAGTAGTCCACCAAGACTTTATCTAGTAAACTCGCATTGGCGCGACCAGTGCGAATTGTGTTAAAAGCTCGTTGAGTCGCCTCAACGGTTTTTTGCATCGTACTCTCAGCTTCAGCTAATTTCACAAGAACCTCCCACAAGGGTGCCGATGGTTTCTCCCATGACTGCTCGGTGGATGTTACCTCGCACCGTTAAGTCAAATACCAAAATTGGGATGTTGTTTTCTTTACACAAGGCAATCGCAGTACTATCCATTACTCGCAAATCATGAGCCAAAACGTGGGCGTAGGTGAGGGTCTTATAACGCTTGGCGTTAGGATGAATATGAGGATCGGCGTCGTATATTCCGTCTACCTTGGTGGCTTTAAAAATCACTTCAGCTTCAATTTCTGCGGCTCTTAATGCGGCAGTGGTGTCTGTGGTAAAGAAGGGATTTCCAGAACCAGCGCCAAAAATTACCACCCGCCCTTTTTCAAGATGACGGATGGCACGACGACGAATATACGGTTCCGCTAATTCTTGCATCGCGATCGCAGTTTGCACCCGCGTCTGCACTCCTATTCGCTCCAGCGAATCTTGCAGCGTCATGGCGTTCATTACCGTGGCAATCATTCCTACATAGTCAGCGGTTGCCCTATCCATCCCCGCCGATGCTGCTTTGACGCCACGAAAAATATTGCCGCCGCCAACAACGATGGCGATTTGAGACCCAGTGGCTACCACCTCTGCTATTTCCTGGGCTATTTCTTTCACCACTTCTGGATCGATGCCATAGCCCATGTTGCCCATTAAAGCTTCACCGCTCAGTTTGAGTAAAACCCGTCGGTAATTCGTTCCCATGAAGTTACGCTTTATCAAAAAAGTTGCAATTGCCTCCAATTTAAGATAGCAGTTACAGGGACTATCTATGTCTAGTTACGCCAAATCAATGTAGTACCTATTGGTTCTGTTTGTGGTATGACTATTTCTTGACCAGCAAACAAACACCCGATCGCAGTTTTCAAATAATCCTGTCCCACAGATGCTGGATCTTGGGGGCGATCGTCAATTTGACCTTTGTAGCGTACTATGCCTGTACTATCTATCAAAAATGCCATTGGTGTTTTTGTAGCGCCAAAACTCCGGGTTACATCTTGAGTTGGGTCCCACAAGTAAGGGAAATTCAACTCATGACGCTGGGCAAAAGCTTTCATATTTTCAAAGGTTGACCCTGAGTCGCTACCATTCATGGCAATCAAGGTAAAGCTTGAAAGAGCAAATTCGGCTTGAATGTTTTTGAGTCTGTCTACATACAACTCTACATAAGGACAGTCGTTACATATAAAAACAACACCGACTGCACGGAACTTCTCAAGATAACGGCTAAGATGGTGAACTTGACCATCAATTCCTGGAAGTTCAAAATCTGGTGCGTAGCTGCCGATGGGAGTATCAATTGTTTCTACTATATTCATCTTTTCTGGCTCGCAGGACTAGGAACAAGAAAAATATTGTTAAATTCAGCGTCAGTTTCCAGTTGCAAACCACCCCTTAGCCGATGCCTCATGTCCAACAATTTTATAAACCAGGTTGGCGATCGTAAATTGTGAAACTACTGAATCTAGCACTGATGCTAATTCCATCACATTTATCATTAGTACCTTGGTTATATATTACTAAACTAGTAAATAATATTACTGAATTTGAAGTATCGTAAGTAGCATGGTTATTAAAGCTCAAGGATAGCATCAGAGTATAAATGTGTGCCAACATGGCGAGAATTTAATTCAGATGACAGAAACTGTGGCTCCTAATACTGACATAATCTAATTTGTGAGTAAATTAGCTTTATCAACAATATGAACACTGCCTATGCTAGATAAAACTATTAGCATAACGCTAGTATTAAATGCCTAGAAGCTTTTGTGTTGTATGTCTAAGTTATCACCAGGACAAAAGATTTAGTTTGAAAATCTGATAAATTTTACTCAAAATCAAAATAATTTTGCTTGAGTTTACAGCTGAAAATCTTATACCGTTGCGTTCATCAAATTCCCTATGACAACCTCAAGTTCAAAAACAGCGCTTACGTCTACCAAAACCTGGATTTGGCAAGGTTTTACTATCTGCTATCAAACCCAAGGAACCACCGGGCCTGCTGTTGTTCTGGTGCATGGATTTGGGGCTTCTTGGTGGCACTGGCGAAAAAATATTCCTGTACTAGCAGAGAATTGCCGTGTTTATGCTATTGATTTGATTGGTTTTGGTGCTTCAGCCAAACCCGAACCCGGTGAAAAAATTGCCTATACCCTAGAAACCTGGGGACAGCAGGTAGCAGATTTTTGTCGCGAAGTAGTGGGTGAACCAGCTTTTTTAGTGGGAAATTCCATTGGCTGTATTGTAGCCATGCAAGCAGCAGTGAGTCAGCCAGATATTGCTTTGGGAGTTGCTTTGCTCAACTGTTCTCTACGGTTGTTACACGATCGCAAACGGGCAACTTTACCCTGGGTTCGTCGCGCAGGAGCGCCTTTACTGCAACAGGTGTTATCTATTAAACCTGTTGGCGAGTTCTTTTTCAATCAAGTTGCCAAACCGAAAACAGTGCGGAAAATTCTACTCAAAGCCTATGCCAACGCAGAAGTAGTTACAGATGAATTAGTAGATATTCTAACTTCCCCAGCCAGCGATCCTGGTGCTGTGGCTGTGTTTCTGGCATTTACTTCTTATTCCACAGGGCCTTTACCAGAAGACCTTTTACCGTTGTTACCTTGTCCGGCAATTATTTTGTGGGGAGCGGCCGATCCTTGGGAACCTATTGAATTAGGTAGAGAATTAGCTAACTTTGAGCAAGTACAAAAATTTATTCCTTTAGAAGGAGTGGGGCATTGTCCCCAAGACGAAGCACCAGAGTTAGTTAACCCGATTTTACAAGATTGGATTTGGGAGCGATCGCAGTTAATAGACTCGACAAAATTAGAAGCATAATTTGTGCCCAGCAATTCCCAAAATTTTCCGAATATTGATTCTGCTGAAATTAATGAGAAGGAGTAGAAAGATAGGTGTTAGCGATCGCACCTATTTTTTTGCTTAAATGAACCGCATTAATTGATAAATAAGTAAACACCCATACTGGCAAAATACCTTCATGGGTGCTAAATTCAAGCTGCAACATTGAATTATTCAATCCAAAAATTACTAGTCGAGTAGTTAAAAGGATTTGGATATAGAGTAAGAAAGAGAAACAAAAAGGTAAGTGCTAACTTTAGCCTTCACCTTTATTACCTCTGGTCTATTAATTTAATGCCTTTATCAGACATAGTAGACCGCCTAAATGCTCTCAAACTCTGATTTACTTTCAACGAGCTATGTGAGTTTGCTTCTTCTCTACTAATTGCAAAGTTTAAACTACAAGACTAGTTACTAGTTAGATTTGACAGACTGACACTGACTATAAGCCAGATTAGTCATTATTATTTTCTAACCTTCTCCTTCTGGCTCTGCCCTCGTAGTAGAAGTCCTCACCTCTAGGGAACAAGTAGAAATAGCCTTTTTTGAAGTCTATGTCTTTGTCTTTTTGTCCCCCAGCCAGAAGCTGTTGTTCTTCTGTGGATAAATCCACAAGTAAGTCAGATTGGATAGCTTGATTCAACATGATTCATGACCTCCCTTACAAATGTAGGTGTGTACACATATGTGCTTTAAACATAGGTGTCAATCACCATACTTTTTTTTATAGATTGCTTTTTTAAAAATTTAATTATCCTAAAGTTATAGATTAATAATAAACAGACTATATTGAATAGCAAAATAAGAGGGCATTAAGATTTTTTGGGTTTCACTGTTGCTCAACCCAACTTCATTTTTTAATCCAATCAATTAAAGCAAAAATAAAAAGATAGATGTTAAGAGGCTATTTATAAAGTCAATCTTCAGTAGGGTTCGTTACGGCTTTAGCCTAATGCAACGCTATACAAGCGGCTGCGTTAGGCGTTCAGATCATATTTTTGGTGACAAGTAATCTCAAAATATGCGCCTAACACAACGCCAGTTGCTAAGAAAGCGGGTTCCGCGTTAGCGGTACAAGTCTCTTAACCCACAAGGGCGCACTGGCTCCCCTACAATAATTGGATTTTTACTTTATAAATAGCCTCTTACTTATTTAGGACTGAATGCCTATATTTTCATTATTAATTATTTATATTGATGAAAAACTAATCTAAAGTTATAAATATTAATTATAAATTTACTACTATTGGTTCATGAAATCGTTTTTATAAAATAAAATACTCGGCAGAATAGTAAATCAATTTTATTTAATTCCTTAAAATAAAAACATTTTAATTTTACGTCTGTAAAATTAAAATGTTTTTCAATAAATGATTTACTTATTTGCCAAGATTTTATTGAGAATATTTACAATCGGGTTATTGATTAGATTACGCAATGAACTAAAATTGGGTATTGCCAGGTTTAGGTTTATAGAAGACGCTAGGCTAAGTTGTGATGAAAGATATTTAGTATTTTGTGAAGAAATATCACCATTTGCAGTTATTAATGTGTTGTTTGCTGTAGTTTCGATTTTAGTTTGCTGGAGTAAAAAATTACTCTCACTTGGTATATTTGTAATCTGCCCACCAACTACAGTTTCCTGTTCTTTTGGTGACAAATCTCTGAACCATTGAGAATTTTTGGATTTGATATTTTCAGACATAGTTTTATTTGCTTAGAGGCTATTTTTTACAGGGATAAAAACTTTAAATGCTCTCCTTGTTGAGAGAGAAAAGTTTCAGGAGTGCCTTGTATTTGCACCTGACCTTTATCTAGCAGTACAATCCAGTCGGCTCGATTAACTACGCTGGGACGATGGGTGATTAAAATTGTGGTTTTGCCTTGTCGGTATTCCAAGAGTCGGTCTAGTACGTGAGATTCGCTGACTGGATCGAGTCCGGCGGTTGCTTCGTCTAAAATGAGTATGGGTGGATTAGTAAGAATGCCTCTAGCGATCGCTAGTCTTTGTCTTTGTCCACCAGAGAGATTCGCCCCAAATTCCCCCAAAACAGTTTGATACTGATTTGGAAGTTGACTGATAAACTCGTCTGCATCTGCAATCTGACAAGCTTTGACGATTTCTTCAAAGGAAATATAAGGGGTTCCTAAGCGGAAGTTTTCCAAAATCGACCGACTCCAGAAATGAGGTTCTTGGGGCACATAAACTACTTGTTGTCGCAAACAATCCAACGAAAGGTCTTGAATGTTATAGAAGCCAATGCGAATATTGCCAGAGTTAGGTTGATATAAACCTGCAATCACTTTAGCCAGAGTACTTTTACCACAGCCTGATTTACCAATCAAAGCAGTTACTTTCCCCCCAGGAAGTTTGAGAGAAAAATCTTCTAATAAATCAACTCTTCCAGCGTGGTGAAATTGCAGATGAGAACAGCGAATATCTGCATCCCCAGCGATTTGAGCAACTGGCTTTTGACTACCTCCAACTACTTCCGGTGTAGCATCGATAACTTCTAGTAAGCGAGAGACTGCTGTTTGAGAGCGAAAGTATTCATCTACAAAGTTAATTAATGAGTCAATTAAATTTAGGACATTCACCTGTAGGGCATTAAAAGCCAGCATTTGACCGATGCTCAATTCTCCTTGAATTACCAAAATGCTCCCTAACCCAAGTAAAATCACACCGCCGAGAGTAGCTAAAAGTTTAGCAATTGTACCGTTAATTATTCCGATTTGAATGGTGCTGAAAGTCAAATTTGCCAGGCGGCCAAAACGGCTTTGGAATTCATCCCAAAATTGCGGCCCAGCATTTGTGGTTTTAAGTACCTGTGCTCCCTTAAAAGTTTCTACTAAAACACCTTGATTTTCTGCTCCTAAAACCAACAAACTGCGGGTTTTTTGTTGAAGGATAGGTAAAAAAGGTAGGGTGGATAAAGTCATTAACGCTGCAAACAAAATCACTGCTAGTGTCAGTTTCCAGCTATAAAACAGCATCAAGCAGAAAGATATAACTGCAATAAAAAATTGGCTGGGTAAAAGAACCACAATCTGCGATACCAACTGGTTGATTTCATTGATATCTCTGAGTCGGCTAGTGATTTCACCACTGCGGCGAGCTTCGTAATAATTTAAGGGTAACTGAAGAATTTTTCGGGCAAACTCCAAAACTAAGCCTAATTGTATTCGTTGACCAAAATGAGCAATCATGGTGCTTTGTAATACTTGCAGACAACTGCTGAATAAGCTCATGACTACAACGGCACAGACGACAACAGTAAGTAACTGAGTATCGCCGCGTACAAGGACATCATCTGTGAGCAGTTGGATTAAAACCGGAGTACCCAAAGCTAGTAGACCCAGGACAATATTGAGTGCTAAAACCTGAGTCAACAACCAACGATAAGGCAATATCCGATGAAAAAAGCGTAGTAAACCACCTTTTGCTTCTTCTTGGGGTTGCCCAAAAAAGCGCTCTGGATCTGGTTCGACTAATAACATTACGCCATTCCAGGCTGTTGTCAACTCTTCTCGGCTGATATAACGGATACCCACTGCTGGGTCTGCGATCGCATAATTCTTCCCCCGCTGGTCGTATAAAATAACCCAGTGGTGACCCTGCCAATGGATAATTGCTGGTAGTTGTATTTCTTTAATTCTGTCTACGATGGCAGGTGCAGCTTTAACTGCCCTAGCATTAAAACCTAAAGCCTCAGACCCACGTTTTAAACCCAGCAAAGTTGTTCCTAACTGTCCAGTTCCAACTGCATCTCGACTACGATTAATGCTTAAAAAACGTCCATAATGTTTACAAATTGCAGCCAGACAAGCTGCTCCACAGTCTTCTTCACTCAACTGTAAAACACACTCGTAATTTTTACCGAGTTTGAATAGATTAAACATGTTAACCTTTAATAATTCGTAATTACAAGAGAAGGCAGGAGGCAGAAGGCAGGAGGCAGGAGGAAAGATTTTTATTCAATTAAGCCTGAGTCTAAAAATATTATTCATTCTGAATTTTGAATTTTGACTTCTGACTCCTGACCCATAAATTCAAAATTCCGTAATAAATCTGGCTTTTCTGAGAATAAATTGAAGTACAGTTTCTTGGCGGGAAATAATATCAGATCTACCTTCCATGCCAGATTTGAGATAACATTTGCGATCGCTTCTAGCAACATATCGAGTTTGGGGTTCAATAGTTACTTCGTAGGCAACTACTTGGACTACACTTGGATTTTGATTGTTTTTGACAATTGGTAGGGCATCTGGGGCAATGGTTTTGACGCTGCCGTTGAGGGTACCGTAGTCTGGATAGGGACAAGCAGAAACCTGCATTTTGACTTGTTGTCCTGGTTTTACCTTGTCAATGTCTTGAGCAGGTACACGAGCTTTAATAAGTAAAGGTGCATTAAGAGGAGCAATCTGAGCAATGGCTTCGCTTGGCTGTACTACCTGTCCTGGGTTGCGAAGATTCAATTGCAGCAGTGTTCCGGTGATTGGCGATCGCACTATACTTCGATCGAGGTCTGTTTTGAGCTGTTGCAGTTCTTTAGTGGTGCGATCGATTTCCTTTTGAAGTTCAAGGCGCTGCTGGAGTAGAGTTTCTCGTTCTTTTTTCAAAGCAGCTAAGGTAGCCTCACCTCTAGCCTGTTCCTGCTTAATCCGTTCAGATGCAACGGTTACACCAGCATTAGTAGGATTAATGGCGGTTTTAGCCTTTTTTAGGTTTGTTTCGGCGACCCTCAAGGCTTGTTCTTTTTCCTCCAGGATATTTTTACCACTGTCTTTGACTTGTTCTAGCTTCGCTTGAGCCGTTTTAACCGCTTGTTCTTTTTCCTCCTGGAGATTTTTAGCATTAGCTTTAGCTTGTTCTAGTTTCGCCTCAGCAGATATAATTGCTTGTTCTTTTTCCTCAAATAGATTTTGAGGAACAGCCCCCGATGCTACTATTGGCTGCAAGCGATCGCGTTGCACCCTAGCTAAAGTTAAAGCAGCTTCCGCTTCTTGTACAGTTGCGGTTAAAACTTTTTCTCGTTGCAATCGATCGCGTTGAACTTTAGCTAAAGTCAAAGCAGTTTTAGCTTCTTCTAGAGTTGCTGTGAAGAGTTTTTGTTGTTGCGATCGCTCTTGTTGCGCCTTAGCAAAAGTCAAGATTGCTTGTGCTTGTGCCATTTCAGCTGTAGCTATAACTTGCCGATCTTCATAGTTGCGTTGTGTACCATCTAATTGGGCTTGTGCAGCTATAATCGAGCGGTTATTTAAACTTATCTGCGCTGCAATCTGAATCTCAATTTCACGCAGTTGAGCATCAATTTGAGTTAGTTGCAATTTACTCTGCCTAATACTATTTTCTAGTTGACTCTTTTGAGTCTGGAGGCGGGAATCATCAATAGTCGCAATAGCTTGCCCCTGAGTCACCACTTGATTTTCCTGAACATTAATGTTTTGAATGCTTCCAGTCATCGCAGACTGAACAACCCGTAATTCTCCCACCGGTCGAATAGTTGCAGGAACTTTGACCGTAACGTTGTAATTCAGAACAGATGTTAAAGTCACCCCTACTACAAAAGTAGTCAGCAGAACTCCCGCACCTATGCTAGTCCACTTGCTGATACGAGGGAGAAACTCGTTAGCTTCAACTAGATGGAGTTGCTCTGGTAATGGTTCATTAAACCTATTCCAAAAATAGTTTTCTTTGGGACGTGACAAGCTCACAACATTACACCTTTTGTATTAATAGATACTTCAAATCCCAACTCATTACCCGGCCAATTTTATTGTCGCCCCTTGAAGTGTGTTTGACTAATTGTGCAATACTCTTTGTGATGGACTTACCGCTCGATTTCAAGCCCTTAATTGGTGACTACAAACTTTTACAAAAGACTCAAACTTTAACATATATTCTCCATAGTAACCAACATGATTTTCTATAATTGTTTATAATCAATGAAGGGGGAAGAAAAAGGCCACTGCGATGCGCTAGAATCGCCTTTTTCATATTTTTGACGCCGACAACGCGTTTATAAAATCAAGAAGAACGCTCAAACTCTCTCAAAGTCCTCACTTACATTGAGCGAGTCATAAAAATCTTCTGTCCCCCTTTTATTTGCAAAACAGAAAATTTCAGATATTTGCTTGCTTACAGAATCAATTTTCCAAAAAGCACTCAACCAAAGTCTTATAGGTGCAAAAATGGAAATTACACAAAAGCTTTGGAATTTTTGAGTATCATAGCTACGAACTTGAAGATTTTCAGTTAGGCAAAGAAGAAGGAAGATGTAAAAATTCATCCTTAAATCTTGAGTACTTGAAAAGTCTGACTTATGAGTCTATCCCTAAATTAGTTTGAGATATGTAAAGCATCTTGGTGTAACAGCAAATTTTGATAATAGCGCTGACTTAACCTGAGTTTTTGATAGTGATAAATGAGCGAGTTAGGAAGATTGGAGTTTTTATTCCACCATTTTAGAGTAATACAGAACTCAAATTTGTGACGCTGGCAAGAATAATTTAACTCAAGCTTCAAGAATTTTGTGAAGTGTTACTAATGTTATTTCTGTAGACCGAAAAGGTGGCAGTTTTGCTTAAGAGGTGACAAATACTTGTTTAACTTACCTCTGAAAATAAAAGATTTTAGAGGCTAAGTTATTAGTTCCATTTTACCGAAGGCATTTCGCCGAATTCCTGGGTTATGCAAATGCGAAAATTCGAGAAAAGCACTGGAATCAGTAAGTGATTCCAGAGCTTAACAACTAAGAAACTTGAGCGCCTAGATTGCTTATCACTATTACGATAGTAGAGTTCGCAGTGTGTTCCAAAGATGAGAGTAGGCTAACACCTGGAATATCAATTATTGGGGTCAAAATTCCAGATTTTGGTACTGGAAAGGAGTGGAAACAAACAATGGTCTGATAGAAACATTGATTCGTTCTCGACTCTTAAATTTTTGACACTCACTACTCGCAATTAGCTGCTTTATCTGAAGCGCCCTAGTTTAACAGATGATTTGTACGAGTTACCTAGCAAAGCGTTTCAAAAGACGAGGGTAACCTTCTCCTCCCAAGCTTAGAGTATCTTGTGCCCCAGTAATTAACTTATTCTTACTGGCTAGGGAATTAGAACTGCTGCCTTGGGGACCGGAACTAGTTGTTCCTTGTATAAATCCCTGGTTTTGACCGTAGATACTGCGACTATTCTCTGAGTCAACGCCCCCAGCTAAGAGCTGTTGTTGCTCATCAGATAAATCGAGTAGCAACTCTGATGCAATTATTTGATATGACATGATTCTTGGCCTCACTTACAAAATCAGGTGTTTGACCACCTAAGACCCAACTATAGGGATTGTTTGTCAGGATTTCATAAATCTTGAGACATAATTGAAAATTGCATTTTTGTTTCTCAAGGTAGATATAAAATCTTCTATTTTTTTTAGATATGAGAATACCCTAGAGCAGGTATGGTCAATATTTAGCGTTTTTGAAAATATTTAGAATATTTGAACATATATTGACGAATTTTCGATATCTACGATTACAGCATCTGTTTTATCTCCTATTGATTCAGTAATGCGCGTTTCAAACAATTATGGCTATTTGGGTTTGCTACTTCTTCAATAAATCGGTTTCATACTAAGTTGCATTGCAACAGTAAGTAGGTAAACATAATTAAATGTAAAAGACAAAAGTTTAAAACCCCGATAAAAACTGGCTTTTCCCTCCTGCCTCCTGGCTTCTACTTATATCCTTACTCCCTATTGCCTACTCCGTACAAATACGATTCATTGCATCTCTACACTCAGCCTCAGAACTTGTGTTACGGCTATGCAAAAATTTAGGAGTTCGAGACAGTGAGAATTAGCCCCAGGACACTGAGAAACATGGTGTGTTAAGTGTTGCTATAACGCACCCTACAATTTAAGTGATATGTTGAATTCCATTGTTGTTGGAATCATACAGCAGATTGCAGCTTGATGAAGTACACTGATAGGAAATATGTTCCTTATCGGTGTACTTCACTTACGTGAAATACGCTGTAAATATTATGAGAAAATTCTCATAAAAGTTTCACAAAACATTCATTAAACATTGAGAACCTGTTTAGACAGAGGTTTTAGAGGTTGTTTGAAAGGTCTAATTTATGACTCGCCTTGGCGACTGTAAGTCGCGGCTACACAGACAAAACCCACCGACCTGGGTTTGAAAACCCTGATTTTCTGTTAGTCCGCGGAGGCGGACTTAGCCTGTGTAGTAGCACCTGTGCCCAAAACTTTTCAAATATCCTCTTAAATTCTGAACCCCAGTTCAAATTGGCTTGATACCCACTTATTTATGCGCGAGTTATACATAATTTTTTCTGATTTCAAAGGACAAACTCCACTGAATAATTGAGGGATATTTAGCCATGAAACTGATGGTATATTCCCACGATGGCTTCGGTCTCGGTAATATTCGGAGAATGCTAGGAATATGCACTCACTTGTTAGATTCAATTGATAAACTTTCAATTTTAGTAGTTTCTGGTTCGCCAATGCTACATAGCTTTCGGCTACCGAAAAGACTAGATTATATTAAGTTACCCTGCTTAAATAGAGGAATCTCAGGTGAGATGTCTGTCAAGTATTTAGGGATAGAAATTGATGAAACAGTAAAATTGCGCTCGGAATTAATTTTATCAGCGATCGCTAATTTTAAACCAGATGTCTTTCTAGTAGACAAAAAACCCTATGGTATTCGTAATGAATTAAAATCTAGTATCGAATATCTCGCAACAAAATTACCCGAAACTCCTTTAATTTTAATACTGCGGGACATTTTGGATCGCCCAGATACAATCATTCCAGAATGGCAAAAGCACGGTTACTACGAAGCAATTGAGAAATTTTATGACCGCGTGCTTGTTGTTGGAACTCCAGAAATTTTTGACATCCGCCAAGAATATCAATTACCGCCAATAGTTGCCCAAAAAGTAGAGTTTTGTGGCTACATTCGTCAAGAACTGGGATGCAAAAGCCCAAATTTAGTCCGCAGTGAGTTAAAACTTACCAAAGAAGAAAAACTCGTTTTAGTTACGCCTGGTGGTGGTGAAGATGGTTACAGCTTAATTGACACTTATCTATCCAGTTTGGCATTACTGCCTACACCTGATAAACTGCGAAGTTTAATTATATGTGGCCCTGAAATGCCACTAGAACAGCAAGGTGCACTTAAACACAAAGCAGCTGCATATCCCCAGGTGCAGATAGACGAATTTACCAATGATTTGATGAGTTATATCGCCGCCGCAGATGTGGTAGTAGCAATGGGTGGATATAACACAACTTGTGAAATTCTGACAGTGGATAAGCCAGCAGTTATAGTACCTAGAATTAAGCCATCACAAGAACAGTGTATTCGTGCAGAACACTTAGCAAAGCTAGGTGTTTTGGCAATTATTCATCCAAACGATCTCACTCCAGATATATTACTGCGATCGCTACTACAACAACTGCATATTCCCAAGATTTCTATTCCAGAAATTAATCTCAACGCCTTGCCCAAAATTAGCCAATATATCTCCACCTTACTTGCAAAAAAAAACAGCCTGATTCCATTGTGCTACCAATAACCTGAACAATTCCCTGATTTAGTGCTGAATTGAAGTCAAAAGTAAAAAAATATTTATTTCATATTTATATTTATTTTGCTTTTTGATCTTTGCCTTTTAAGCTAACACTTATTCATTCAATCCAAACTAACAGAGGTAAAATTTTCATGAAACGTCTAATGTTTTACTGCCAACATATTTTAGGTATGGGGCATCTGGTTCGCAGCAGGGAAATTGTACGCGGTTTAACCAAAGATTTCCAAATTTGTTTTATCAATGGCGGTGAAATAATTCAAGGATTTGAAATTCCTGCTGGCGTAGAAGTTATCAACCTGCCTGCAATTAAAACCGATCCACAATTTACAGAACTGGAAGTAGTGGATGATGCCTTTAGTCTTAACGAAGTCAAAGAAATCAGAAAAAATCAGCTTTTGAAAATATTTAATGAATTCCAGCCTGATATTTTGATTGTCGAGTTATTTCCTTTTGGGAGAAGGCGGTTTTCTTTTGAATTGATTCCTTTACTAGAATTAGCTAAATCAAAGAAAAGTTCGACAAAAGTTGTTTCTAGCTTACGAGATATTGTAGTTACTAAACAACATAAGCAAGCTAAACATGAAGAAAAAGTTTGCAACTTAATCAATAAATATTTTGATATGTTGTTGATTCATGGTGACCCTGAGTTTGTTCCATTAGAAGAAACATTTTCCAGAGTCAATGACCTCAATTGTGAAGTGTATTACACCGGATATGTAGTACAAGAACCACCAAACAATCCAGTTTTCACCTATGAAGATCGAGAAATTCTGAAATCAGATAAACCTTTGATTTTAACGAGTGTAGGAGGTGGCAGATTTGGTCATGAATTGCTTGATTGTGTAGTCAAAACAGCACCTTTTTTAGATAAAATATTACCACATAACATTCAAGTTTTTACGGGGCCATTTATCCCGGATGCAAAATTTAATGAACTGCAAGCACTGGCAAGAGATAGCAAAAATATCCACATTCGACGCTATACTCCTTACTTGCTAAGTTATATGAAAAAAGCAGAACTCTCGATCAATATGTCTGGCTATAACACCACAATGAATATTTTAACCACAGGTGTCAGAGCTATGATTCTTCCGTTTACAGGTAACGAAGATCGAGAACAAAGCATCAGAGCCGAAAAGTTAAGCGATTTAGGAATCGTCAAACTTCTCAATCCTCATGATTTACAACCTGATTATTTAGCTATCAAAATTATTAATTATCTCAAGGAACAACACACTAAAATTAATGTTGATTTTGCTGGAGTTCAGAAAACTGCAAGCATCTTAAAAAATCTTGCAGTTAAGCAACAAATTGCTTAGTATTCAGAATTCAGGAGTCAGAATTCAGGAGTTAGGATAAAGAAGAGAAAGTTCACAAGTCAAAATATTATTTTGGCTTTAATTGATTCTGAATTCTGAATTCTGTGTTTTGAATTCTTCCCCACATAACATAAAAATCATGGATAAAACTAAAATTTGCATTACCACACTCGAATATCCCCCAGACATTGGTGGTGTTGGTGAATCAGTGCATCGAATTGCCAAGATGCTAATTGATAACGGCTATGAAGTTCACGTTGCAGTTTTTCGCTCGAAACAACGCTTAGTTTCTGATGGAATTCGCAGACGAGCAAGTTGCACAACAACGCTTCAAGATGGTGTATTTGTGCATCACATTAAGTCAGCAATTCGCAGCAATGTTACAGAAGTTCAAGATTTTTTTAGTGAAATTTATTTGCAACTCAAATATTTACATCAAAGATACAATTTTAACTTATTTCATGCTTTTTTTCTCAATGAGACAGGTTATGTAACCACGCTTTTAGCTAAAGAAAATGATATTCCGATAATCAATAGCGTTCGTGGTAATGATTTGCATAAACATATTTTTCATCCTAAAAACCATGCTCAAATAGCGTGGATTTTAGAAAATTCTGATTGGGTAACATTTGTCAGTCGCGACTTGCTCAAAAGGGCTAGTATTATCGCTCCAAGTGTAAAGTTAAAATCATCAGCTTTTTGGAATTCCATTGCACCCATCAACTTTGAACAACTCCCCACCCCATCTTTAGTTAAGGAATTATCTGGTATTGTTATCGGTTCATTGGGTAGGTTTCGAGACAAAAAGGGAATTGAATTTCTTCTCGATGCTTGTGTAGAGTTGGGTAAAGAGTTAGATGTAACACTTTTGCTAGTAGGTGATTTTATTGAGAAAGAGCGAGAGTATTGGCAGCAGCAAATACAGCAAAGTCAAATTGGGCATCGCCTGTGTATCACTGGAATTACCAGCCGTCAAGAAGCTTTAGCTTATCTGCCACACCTGGATATTTTTGCAATTCCCTCAGTGCATGACGGTTGCCCGAATAGCCTTTTGGAAGCGATGTCAGCCAGCCGAGCAATAATTGGCACTCGTGTAGATGCGATCGCTGAAATTATAGAACACGGCGTAGACGGTTTGCTAGTCAACCCCGGCAATACAGAAGAGTTAACGGCTGGACTGCGATATTTAGCTACTCAACCACAACTGCGGCAAAAGTTCGGCGCAGCAGCCAAAACAAAAGTAACTCAACAGCTTGCCCCATCAGTAGAATACCAAAACTGGATAAATGTTTACCAACGAGCTTTGGGGAGATCTGAAGCAGTTTTGTTAGGCATAATTGGGGCTGACGCGGGGACGAGGGGACGCGGGGACGCGGAGAAATTGATTAGCCAAACTTGATTGCATCGCCTCGCAACTCAATTGCATCGCCTCGCAACTTAATTGCATCGCATCGCAACTCAATTGCATCGCATCGCAACTCAATTGCATCGACTTGCAACTCAATTGCATCGCATCGCAACTCAATTGCATCGCATCGCAACTCAATTGTGTCTGCTTGAAAGGTCAAGACGCGATGAATCGCGTCTCTACAAGTGGTCTGTCGCATTGTTTTAATCCCGTCTGTGCCTATTGCCTCTTGCCTATTGCCTATTGCCTATTGCCTCTTGCCTATTGCCTATTGCCTATCCCCTACTCCCTACTATTAACCATGAAAAAACCACAAATCACTATAATTATTTCCCAGCGTGAGCGATTTAGTTACACCCGCGAATCGCTAGAAAGCATTTATCAAAACACCCAACTACCTTTTTCTTTAATTTATGTAGACGGCGGTTCACCGCAACATATTCACCGCTACCTGCAACAACAAGCCCAAGAAAAAAAATTTCAATTAATCCGCACAGAACGCTACCTTTCACCAAATCAAGCGCGCAACCTGGGTTTACAACAAGTTGAAACCGAGTATTTAGTATTTATCGACAACGATGTAATTGTCAGTCCAGGTTGGCTAAACTCCTTACTCCAATGCGCCCAAGAAACAAAAGCCACTGTAGTCTGTCCGCTGACTTGTATCGGCAAACCTTTGGGAGAAACAGTACATCTGGCGGGTGGCGAAGCTCATATTGTTGTGGAACAAAAGGAAACTAAAATCAAACGCCGGGTATATGAAAAACATTACTTTGTGAATCGCAAAGTTGCTGAGGTACGGAATGAACTCCATCGCCAACAATGCGAGTTTGCCGAGTTTCATTGTATGTTAGTTCGCACTGAGATTTTCCGGCGCATCGGGCTGTTAGATGAAAAATTGCTCAGTACGCGCGAACACATCGATTTTTGTTTGACGGTGGCTGAAGCTGGAGGCACTTTTTACTGCGAACCGACTTCGGTAGTTACCTATGTGCCAGGGCTGAAGTTTGAATTGTCAGAACTGGCATTTTTTATGCTGCGTTGGAGTAATGCTTGGGAAATTGCCAGTTTAGAACACTTCGCCCAGAAGTGGCATTTGACGATGAATGACAGGTATTTCCAGAAGCGCTATCAACGGATGGGACATCGCCGCCATCAGGGATTTTTGAAGCCGTTGTTAAATCGCGTCACTTTTGGGCAAAATCCCTTGTGGTTGGAGAAAATAGCGATCGCTCTGGAAATAAAATTAAACTATTACATTAGCGATCGCTACACTCAAAACCAAATCGCACCCAACACAACCAAACCCGTCCGCGAGTTAGCATTTCTCGTTCATTCGCTGGAGGGAGATAAGTAATAATGGCGGCTAGAGATTCCAAAAGTCTGAGGGCAGCTTTACCGGGAATTGTGAGGATTTTGCGGCGATTTTCACCTCAGTTGAGCAAACAAAAGACGCTGCTGATTGTTTCTTTTGTGGCGCTGATGGCTGAGATTTTCTTGCATTTGCTGGAACCCTGGCCGCTAAAGTTCATTTTTGACTATATTTTTGTACCTGGTTTTCGGCCTCAGTCTTTGGGAATTCCTCTGTTATCAGGACTGGGACAGTTTGCCCTATTAACAACTTTGACATTGGGGTTAGTAGCGATCGCTTTACTTCGGGCTACTGCTGCTTACTTTAGTGTAGTGGGGATGGCGCTGGCAGCTAGCAATGTATTGACTGAAATTCGCTCTCAACTTTACAGTCATTTGCAAAACCTTTCGCTGTCATTTCACCACAAAGCCAAAACAGGCGACTTAATTACCCGCGTTACCTCCGACATTGAACGGCTGCGGGAGGTGACGGTGATGGCAGTATTACCATTGATTGCCCATTCTCTCACCTTAGTGGGCATGATTTTTGTGATGTTCTGGCTAAATTGGGAATTAGCGCTGATGGCTGTCGCTGTATTTCCCTTGTTTATTTTTTGTACCATACGGTTGACAAAACGCATCCGCCAAGTAGTGCGATCGCAACGTCAACGCGAAGGTGCAATGGCAGCAACAGCAGCAGAATCCATCGGGGCTATCAAAGTTGTGCAAGCCCTGTCCCTACAACACATACTGGAGAATAGTTTTTCTCGCCATAACCGCCAAAGTTTAAAAGAAAGTGCCAAAGCGCAAAAACTAGCAGCCGGTTTAGAACGGGTGGTAGAACTGCTAGTAGGTATTGCCACTGCTTTGGTCTTATGGCGGGGCGTGCAGCTGGTATTAAAGCAAGCAATCACACCAGGGGATTTACTTGTATTTGTCAACTATCTCCGGATTGCTTTTAAACCGATGCGTCAACTTGCCAAGTATACCGGACAAATCGCTAAAGCTACCGCCTCCGGCGAACGCATCCTAGATGTGCTAGACACAGTACCCGACATCCGCGATGCGCGGGGAGCAATTAACGCACCGCCTTTGCGGGGCGGCGTGCGGTTTGAAAATGTCAGCTTTGCCTATGAACCGACAAAGAGAATCTTGCACAACATCAGTTTTGAGGTGCAACCCGGTCAACGTGTCGCCTTAGTGGGGCCATCCGGTGGCGGAAAATCCACCTTAGTAAGTTTACTGTTACGCCTTTATGACCCATTGTCAGGGCGAATTTTAGTCGATGGTCATGACTTGCGCCAGTACAAACTGCAATCTCTCCGCCAGCAAATTAGCGTGGTGCTGCAAGATACGATTTTATTTGCTGCAACTGTCAGAGATAACATTGCCTACGGTTGTTTGGGGGCTTGTGACCGAGAAATTGAACGAGCTGCGCGTCTGGCAAACGCCCACGATTTTATTATGGCCTTACCTGAAGGCTACGAGACAATATTGGGAGAGAGAGGGGCAACACTTTCAGGGGGACAACGGCAGAGAATTTCCATTGCTCGTGCTGCCATTCGTCAAGGTGCGATTGTAATTTTAGATGAGCCGACCACTGGCTTAGACAACGAAAACGAACGCGCCGTCAACGAAGCACTCGATCGCTTAACTCACAAACGCACCACCTTTGTAGTGTCTCATAACCTCAGAGCGATCGAGGAAGCCGACTTAATTTTTTACATCGAAAACGGCCAAATTCTAGAACAAGGTACCCACAAACAATTGCTGCGCTTAGGTGGACGATACGCCGCCATGTATGCCTGTTACGACTTACACAGCTGGCACACTAAATAAAGGTGAATTCGATGTACAGGATTTTGATCTCACCCCCAGCCCTGCTTAAAAAGCTACGGTGTATACACAAGTTATCGAATCAGTACCAGTCCTTTCTTTACCCCACCCTAACCCTCCCCTTGTCAAGGGGAGGGAATTTAATTTCTGGCTCCCCTCTCCCAAAGGGAGAGGGGCTGGGGGTGAGGGCAAAACCTTGTCGCAAAGGGGGTTTCACCTTAAGTTGACACCAATGACAGCTGTTTTGCCCCTACCTGTGTACTTCATTTACCTCAAAAACCCTGTAGTTACAAACTGCTGTATCTGTTGTCTTTTGCACCATTGACTCGAATATTGAGCGATCGCCCTTGGTTCCTACTAAATATAGATTTATTTGGGGGAAGTCTATGGCACTTTTGAGTAAAGCTTCGACTAACTCAGATTTTTATTTTTTGGAAAGTTGCTACTTCTGCTATTGTCTATTTTTTTGATTCACAATTGTGTGAATCTTATTTTGCCATCGCTCACCTTTAGTCTCAAGTCCACAGAATTAGAGTAGTTAATATAAAAATGATTTCGCCTCTGTTGATGAGTACTTGTGAACCAAAAGCAGAAGCCGCAGCGGGAGATGCACGCGCAGCTTTTAGGCTACATCAGGGACTACTTAAGTTAGGAATTAATTCTCGGATGTTAGTCCAAGATAAAAAAATTGACGATCCAACTGTAATTGGTTATCCCAACAAATTAGGCCCAATAATATCGAAACTTCGTCCTTCTTTGGATGCTTTACCACTAAAATTTTACGGTCATAGCAAACAAAATCCTATATATATGCGCTTACAGTGGCTCCCCAATAACATTACCTCGCAGATAGCTAATCTGAATCCAGATATTATTAATCTGTTTTGGATATGTGACGGATTTGTACCAATTGAAGCTATAGCAAAGTTTAATAAGCCTATTGTTTGGACATTTCAAGATATGTGGGCTTTTACTGGGGGATGTTGCTATAGTAAGGGGTGCGATCGCTATACAAAATCCTGTGGAAATTGCCCTATACTCGCTAGTAACCAAGCTTTTGATTTATCGAGTTGGGTTTGGAAGCGCAAAGCTAAAGCATGGCAAAATCTCAAACTGACCATTGTCACCTGTAGTAACTGGCTTGCTGAATGTACTAAGTCAAGTTCATTACTTCAAAATACTCCTATCAAAGTTATTCCCAACGGTTTAGATGTTGACATATATAAACCTATTGAGCATCAAACAGCAAGACACTTACTTAATTTACCGCAAAATAAGCAACTAATTTTATTCGGAGCGCTCAACGCAACTGGTAACCAAAGAAAGGGATTTTATCTGCTGCAAGGGGCATTACAAAAATTAAGCGCTAGTGAATGGAAAGACAAGATAGAACTTATTGTTTTTGGTGCATCTCAACCAGAAAATCCTGTTGATTTTGGTTTTAAAATACATTACCAAGGTAAAATCTCTGATGAAAATAAGCTCCTACTTCTTTATTCAGCAGCAGATGTGATGATTGTGCCATCAATTGAAGAAGCTTTTGGACAAACGGCTTCTGAATCTCTAGCTTGTGGTACACCTGTAGTTTCTTTTGACTCAACAGGGTTAAAAGATATTGTTGAACACCAAAAAAATGGCTATCGAGCCAAGTGTTTTAGCGATGATGATTTAGCCAATGGAATTATTTGGGTGCTTGAGAACAAACAGCGCCATGAAAAACTCTGTGAACGCGCTCGTGAGAAAGCCAAACAAGAATTTAGTTTAGAAGTAATTACACGTTCTTACTTGTCTGTCTATGAAGAAGCAAGGAATTTAGTTTAAGTAAGTCGATGAGAATAAATCAAAGTATGTTAACTAATATAACGTTAGCTAAACTTAGCTCGTAGTAAGGGCTTTAGCCCTTTCCTTCGGACTAAAGTCCTTACTACAAACATTGAATTTTTCACACCGTTCTACTTAAATAAATTGATGCTTTATTAAGAGACTGGGTACTGCGAACTAGGAAGATGAGGGAGAAGGGGGAGACAAGGGAGAAAGATTGCTACCTTGTCCCCTTGTCCCCTTCCCATACCCCATACCCCATTTAAAAAATAGTCAATCTATATTTACCGCGTTCCTGTGGATTCTTGGAAGTAACAACTATATAGTAGGTATCATCCTCAGGTAACCTAGCTCGGTCAATTAAAGCAGTATATACGCCACCTTTGTCTTTATTTTGATCTATGGCTACGGTCTGCCCTTTAGAATTGAGCAAGGTGACGTAAGGAGAAAACTCTTCGTCAACACTATCTACGCGAATGCTGATCAGCTGATTTTTTCTTCCTTGAAAATTAGAAATATTGTAAGCTCCACCATTTTGTTTCAAGGTCGAACTATTGGCGCTTAATTGACCGGATTCATCTAAAGTATAGCTAGCTCTATCATTCCTCAAAGCCAAACTATAGCGACCTATTTCTCCGGGGTCTTGGCTAGTAACTGCAATCTTGTAAGTACCATTCACAGGCAATCGTGCAAAAATGAAGGCATCATCGCCACCACTGTTTTTGTCTAAAACACCTTTTCTAACGATGATATTATTATCGGGATCGTGCAAAAACAATAACGGTTTTAAACTCAAGTTATTTGTTCTGCGGTTATCATTACTGCCAATAAGTCTAATTTGAACTAATTGATTTTCTCTACCTTCAAACTCGTAGAAATGAAAATATCTACCTTGAGATTGAAAGTCTTTTTTATCCAGAATACCCAAAGCGACATCTACAAAGTTAATTTCTCTATAAATAGGTGCTGGTGACTCCTGAATATTTTGGTTGTTTACAGCTACATTAGTACTTGGCTTGCGAACTCTGGCTGAACCACCATTAGAACGATTCGTGTTTGAGTTAGCAACTCTCCGTCCAGAGGATCTAGAACCACCATTATTTGCACGATTCCCGTTGGAATTAGAATTAGCAACTCTACGTCCAGAGGATCTAGAACCACCATTATTTGCAGTGCTAGAAGAACGTTGGGAATTTCCTGTATTAGACGATATACGACGAGTTTGCTGTTGTATTGGTGAGTCAACAGATTGTTTCCGTCTTGGAGATATTGCGTTAGAAACAGGAATCTGTTCAATTCCTTTCTTCACTGCTTCTGGCTGCCTTTCATCTGGAGATTTAGCAATTAAAAAGTTTTGAGAATTTTGAGGTTTTCCCAAAGCACTGATAGGCAGCCCATTACTTGCGATCAACAAACTACTACTCAAGCAACAAATTAAAAATTGATTTAATTTGTGACGATAGCTGTTGTTTTCTCCTAGCATGATTACGCTCCTAAGTTTGCTGAAAATTTTGTTTGTATTTAGGGAATAAATTTAATATTTCCTATTTTTACCCCAGTTCAATCAAGTGAAAATTTTGTGTAGGCTAAATTCAAATTCCACTTGGTGATTTTTGAAATCTTCTGAATTCCGATGCCTTACTCAATTTAGACTACCAGAGTAAATTCCAAATTGGTAGGTATATACTGAGCTACAAACTGAAATTACTGCTTTTCGGATTTTTGCCCTGATATTTTTGCCAAACTCAGCCAGATGATGCCCGACTACTCAATCGAGAATGCATAGACAATGGATATGTGGAATTAACGCCAATCAATTGCTGAAAAGACATTGTGCGATCGCAACTTTTTTCAAGTTATCTAAATTGTTGAATACCTGATGAGGTAAGGAAATTAGCGATTTGGATGGTATCTGAGTAAGATTAACTAACAAGAGAGATTATACTGCATGACTTAAAATGAATATATACCCCAATATGGAAATGGATTCCCAGTATGCTTTGTTGTGTGAATCCCGACTGCCAAAAACCCCAAAATCCTGATGAAAACAAGTATTGCCACAATTGTCGAGCGGAATTGATACCCCTACTGGGAGGTCGCTATCGTCCGACTCAGGTATTATCAGATGAGGGCGGATTTGGCAGAACCTATCTAGCGGAAGATGTACACAAGCTCAATGAATGCTGTGTTGTCAAACAATTTGCACCAAAACTTCAAGGAACCGGCCCACTAACAAAGGCTATTGAATTATTTAAACAAGAAGCCAGCCGACTTCAACAATTAGCTGAACATCCGCAAATTCCCACTTTATTGGCTTATTTTGAGCAGAACGGCTATTTATTTTTAGTACAACAATTTATTGATGGACAAAACTTGCTCAAAGAATGGGAAAGCCGGGGAAGCTATAACGAAATAGAGGTTCGAGAACTTTTACTAGATTTATTGCCAGTGCTGAAGTTTATTCATGCACTAGGAGTGATTCACCGAGATATTAAGCCACAAAATATTATTCGCCGTCAAAGTGATGGGCGATTAGTGTTAATTGATTTTGGAGCTTCTAAGCAGCTAACAGCAACAGTGCAGACTAAAATTGGCACTGTCATTGGCTCACATGGCTATACAGCGCTGGAACAAATGCAAGATGGCAAAGCTTACCCAGCCAGTGATTTATTCAGTTTGGGAGCAACTTGTTTTCATCTACTGACTGGGGTTCGTCCATCTCAACTGTGGCTACAACAGGGTTATAGTTGGGTTGGCTCGTGGCGACAATATTTGAATTCTCCAGGTAGAGACGAAATTACTGTGTCTGTGGAGTTGGCTGAAGTTTTCGATAAGCTGTTGCAACTCGACATCCAAAAGCGCTACCAGTCGGCTGATGAAGTTCTCACTGACCTAACATCGAAGCTACCACCATTGCCATCAGTTCCGCCAACTATACTGACACCAACATTTACAACTACTTCAGCAAATACAGCTCCAGCTTCACCAAAACCCAATAACAAAGCAAACGCAGCCCCAGGTTTATCAAAACCAAATAACAAACTCAAAACTCCACTGCTGTTAGGTACTAGCGTTTTGGTGTTGGGACTAGGGGGACTTTGGTATTTCCAAACTCGTCCGGATGAAGTCAGCCAGCTTTCTGAACCGATTTCTCAGCCTGTAAGTTCCCCTGCAAAAAACATCTTGGAAGTCCCTTATCTAGCCAAATCTCTCAAAGGCCATTCCAGCGATGTGAATTCCGTAGCCTTCAGTCCTGATGGTACAACCCTTGGTAGTGCTAGCGACGACAAGACAATCAAGCTATGGAATCTAGGAAGTAAACAAGAAATCCACTCCCTCGAAGGACATTCCAATTGGATTTGGACTATAGCTTTTAGTCCTGATAGCAAAACCCTCGCCAGTGGAAGTGCAGACACGAAAATTAAACTGTGGAATGTGGAAACTGGACAGTTAATTCGCATTCTCGAAGGACATACTGACGGAGTTACCTCGGTGAATTTTAGTCCTAATGGCAAAATCCTCGCCAGTGGAAGTGCTAGTAAGGATACAAAAATCAAACTGTGGAATCTGGAGACAGGAAAGTTAATCCGCACTCTTGAAGGACATAAAAATGGCGTTCAATCTGTAGTTTTCAGTCCTGATGGCAAAACCCTTGCCAGTGGTAGTTGGGATAAAACAATTAAGCTGTGGAATTTGGAGACAGGAAAGTTAATCCGCACGTTAAATGGACATGGTGGCTCAGTTCTTTCAGTGGCTTTTGCTCCTGATGGCAAAACCCTTGCCAGTGGCAGTAATGACAAAACAATTAAATTGTGGAATCTGGAAACGGGAAAGTTAATGCACACATTAAAAGGACATAATGATAAGATTAACTCCGTCGCCTTTTTGCCAAAGACAACTTTAAATAATATCACCCTTGTAACTGGCAGCAGTGACAGGACTATCAAACTGTGGAATCCAATCACAGGAGTAAAAATCCGCACTTTAGAGACGGGTTCTGGATATATTTATACTGTTGCTATCAGCCCAGATGGACAGACTATTGCTGGCGGTGGAAGTGGTGAAAATATTTTGAAAATTTGGCAGACAATTCAATAAAAACTGCTGATAGTAAATTAATTGCAAGCTTGATATCAGTGGGGGACTATATTGTGATAATATCCTCCACAGGATTGAAATTTATAATTTGGAAAAATATCAAAATCTCCGCTTAAACCTATAAATGTGGGTTTTAATCTAGGTTTTATCTTGTCAAAAATTATTCGCAAAATCAAAAATTATGATTAATATATTCTTCCTATTGATACTATTTTCTTCGCTTTTAGGGCGAATTAAATTTCCAGGACTCAATATTGGTATTCATTATTTATTACTACCTGCTTTCAGCTTTGGGATTATTAGTTTATCTTTAAAAGACACAAGAGAATTTATTAAAAATAATAAAACTATTTTGATATCTTTAGGAATATTGTATGTATGGATGTGGGTTTCATCCTTAACTAGTCAATTCACCAGTACTGCTATTACTTATAGTGTTAAATATTCTAGTTATTTTATATTGTTTTTTGCTTTTCTAGTTTTAACTTTTAGAAAGCTCAAAACTTCATCTTTGACATTTTACTATCGTTGTATATTGTACTTATTACAAATAATTGGAGTATTGGGCTTTTTAGAAGCTTTAGTTCCGAATCACTGGATTTTTGAACTATTAAAATTTCCCAGCTTTTATCCTCAAATTGGTTCAATAATGCAAAATCCAAATCAATTTGGAGTAATAATGGGTATTGGTTTATGTTTAAGTTTAACTTTAGAAAAACAAAATAAAATTTCTACAATCGAATTATATACAAGTGAATTTATTTTTTTAATATCCCTTGCTTTGTCTGCCAGCAGAAACGCTTGGCTAATTTTTATTTTTGGTTTAATGATTTTATTGGTATATAAAATTATTGATTTCAAAAGAGCGATCGCTATTCTAAGTCTATGGCTTTTGTGTATTCTAACTATACCAGTATCTACATATAGAATAGGTTTGGTAGATAGTAAAATATTTCCATTAATTAATTTATTTTCAGCAAATCCAAGTGAAATTACACTTCCTAGTCCTGTAGGAACGGCGTTGTCAAGGTTTGCCCTTTGGAAGGCAGCTATTATTGAAACTATTAAAAGGCCAGTGACTGGTATAGGTGTAGGAGTTTTTGCAGAACATATAGGAACCAAAGTTTTTGGGCCTAAAGGTTTTCATGCACACAATATATTTTTAAATGTGCTTGTAGAAGAAGGAGTTCCAGGATTACTTATTTTTATTAACTTTTTAGTAATAATTGCATCTAAAGTTAAATATGCTAATCCCGTAGCGATCGCTCCAATTATGATGTTTTTAGCATCTCAATTGCCAGATTTTTTTGCCGAAGATTATACATTTACAACTATTGAATTTTATTTTCTAGCAGCAGCAATAAATTCTCGAAAAGTTGTGCCAGAAAATTCAGAAATGCAATCTCTGACTCCGCTGCTTACTTCTGAATAATAGTTTTGTCATCTATAGGAATCCGGTTTGATTACTGAAATTATTTGCGTAGATAGGCAAAAGGCAACAGGCAAAAGGCAAAAGGCAAAAGGCAATAGGGTTCTAGAAGATTTAGTGTACTTAGCTTTTTTCAAAAATCAAATATGAGTCCCATAGCAAATAGTTTAAATTAGTTGGAATGCTGAAAACACATATGAAAAATAAATATCATTTTCACTTAATATTTCCCAATATATTTGGTTTTAAAGGAGGTATTCAAGTTTATTCAATCTTTTTGCTGAGAGCATTACAAGATTTATATCCTGAAGCTAATTATGATGTGTTTCTTAAGTATGATAAACGCAATTTAAAAAAAGATCCAAATTTGGAATTTTTAAATTCAACAAAATTTCATTACTTTGGACATTTCCCAAGATTATTACAGACTCTTTTATTTGCTATCAAAATAATAATTTTCGGTATTTTGCAACGTCCTACTATAGTTATATCAACCCATGTTAACTATGCCACCGCTTGTTATGTTCTCAAACTGATAACGGGAATACCTTACTGGGTAGTTGCTCATGGCTTAGACGTTTGGGAGATTGATAGCAAAATTACAAAATTAGCATTAAAAAAAGCAGACAGAATTATTAGTGTTAGTAATTACACTCGCCAGCGCTTGCTTGCAGAAACAGATATCGAGCCTCAAAAAATTGTGGTTTTGCCTAATACATTTGATGCTAAACAATTTCAAATTAAGCCAAAACCTACTGAGTTACTTAAACGCTACAATTTAAGAAATAATCAGCCTGTAATTCTGACGGTAACGCGCCTGGGACGCATGGCAAAATATAAGGGATATGACCAAATTATTCATGCTTTAGTGAAAGTGCGATCGCAAATTCCAGATGTTCGCTTTATTCTTGGAGGTAAAGGAGATGATTTACCTCGAATTAAAGCTTTAGTTAACAGCTTAGATCTGGAAGATTCTATTACCATTGCCGGATTTATACCAGACGAAGAATTATGCGCTCATTACAATCTCTGCGATGTTTTTGCTATGCCTAGTAAAGGCGAAGGATTTGGTATTGTTTATCTAGAAGCGTTAGCTTGTGGTAAACCCGTATTGGCGGGTAATCAAGATGGTTCTGTAGACCCATTAGCCCAAGGAAAATTGGGATGTTTAGTTGACCCTGATAACGTCGAAGAAATAACTGATAATCTCATTCAAATTTTGCAAGGTAATTTCTCAAATCCAGCGATTTATCAACCAGAATATCTGCAACAAAAAACTATTGAAGCTTATGAATATAGTCAGTTTCGTGCAAGATTAGCAAAGTTATTTGGTTTAGTAGGGAATAGGGAACAGGCAATAGGTAAGAGGCAATAGGCAAGAGGCAATAGGCAAGAGGCAATAGGCAAGAGGTAAGAGGCAAGAGGCAAGAGGCAATAGGCAATAGGCAAGAGGCAATAGTAAAGAAGGGCTATTGAGTTGTAGTGAGTTTTTTTTGCTAATCAAATGTGAGTACTCTATTAGTTAGATTGTGGAAATTTATGAAAATAATTTGGTAGTTTGAAAAATGCAAGATTCAGTATTTGTTATATTTCTGGTTTTTGGGTTCATTTGGGTTTTGATGGGAGTTGTAGGCTGGATTGCGTTTTTAAAATCTGAAGGTGAGGAAATTAAGTTTGGGAAGTGGGGACTTGTAGTTGCTATTCCAATCTTAATACCAATAATTTTTACTCTGATTATTGGTGTCTGGTATCACTAATTCAAGCAATTAATTACAGTTAGCACAATAAAATCGAAACTATCTAAATAAAAACAAACCAGGCTCAAACCCTGATTCCTATTGCCTATTGCCTTTTCCCTATTGCCTCTTGCCTCTTGCCTATTGCCTTTTCCCTATTGCCTCTTGCCTCTTGCCTATTGCCTTTTCCCTATTGCCTCTTGCCTCTTGCCTATTGCCTTTTCCCTATTGCCTCTTGCCTATTGCCTCTTGCCTTTTCCCTATTGCCTTTTCCCTCTTGCCTATTGCCATCTAACTATTAATCGCACTCCTAACCAGAATTACTGTACTTTCCACACCAGAGGCGATCGCTTCTGGAATATTACCTTGAATCGCCTGCTGCAACAATCCCTCGCGGGAGGCTCCCACAACTACGACATCATAACCTTCGGTTTTTACTAATTTAATCACACCTTCGGCAACTGAATTAGCTTGTACAGGAAAAGCAACAACAGTACTAGACAATTCACGGCGACGCATCAGTTGACGGATAGCATTTTCTAAAACTGTCATGTTTGGCTGCAACTCAGATGGTTTAAACACCTGTGTCAAGCGAATTTTTGGGTCATTGCCCAAGGTGACTAAAGCCGGAAGTAATTTAATGGCTACTCGTGAATTCGGGCCGCCAGCCATTGGGACTAGCCAGCGGTTGAAGGAGTGGGGAGTGGAAGAAGACGCAAAGAGTGCTTGTGATAAATTCCCGTTGTCCCCGCGTCCCGGTGTCCCCGCGTCTTCCTGAGTTTTGCCTAACTTGACTAAAACTACTTCACAGGTGGCTTGGCGAATTATGGTGTCTACAACGTTGCCAAAAATCCGACCTGGGGTAGATGTGCTACCTTTCCATCCCATTAATATTAGGTCGATGTGTTGTTCGTTGATTGTCTCCAAAATTGCTTGAGCGACATCGTGGGTAACTCGAATTTGTGTGTGCAGGGGAATTCGCCACTTTTTCGCTAAGACTTCTGCTTTGCGGAGCAGACGACGACTTTTTGCTGTTCTGACGTGTGTTTCAGATGGGGAACTGTGGCGTGACACCAGTATTACTTGTATGCACTCTATTTCATAATGGCGATCGCGGGCAATAGCTGTTGCCATCTGTAATAATATTGCCGCTGTTTCGGGATTAGCTACTGGTACTAATAATCTACCTCTACCAATGCTGGGCGATCGCGTTTGATACACTACATAAGAAGGTTCTGGACGCAGTTTAGGTTTTCTGTCATCAGCATTGAGATGGTCTGCTTCCGCCCGAATAATATCTGCACGGGTAATAATCCCAATCAGTTTTCGTCCATCCACCACTGGTAAGCGGCTGATTTGATAGCGATCGAGTAAATACAAAACATTGCTCAAGGTGTGGATTGGTGTTACTGTCATTGGGACAGCCGTCATAATTTCTTTTAAAGAAAGATCGCTAGCTAGATTGCGATCGCGGATTTTCAGCAAATCTGTTTGCGTTACAATTCCTACTAACTTGTTATCTTCTACTACGGGAAAACCCCGATGATGAGAACGGGCAAAAGCTTGCATTACTTCTTCTAAGCTCATCTGTGCATCCAAAGTTTCCACCCGTTCTTGCATCACATCCTTGGCGGTTAACTTAGTTAATGCTCCCTCCACAGCGACTTCTTTGGTGAGAGTAATACCTTTCAATTCCAAAAGTTTCTCATAAAGGGAACCAGGCACTGCCTTTTCCGCAACCAAGTAAGCTGCTACACAAACAATCATTAAAGGTAGCACCAGATTGAAATCTGTAGTCATCTCAAACACAATCACAATTGCTGTGATTGGCACCTTGGAGACGGCGCTAAAAAATCCACCCATACCTGCTAGGGCATAAGTAGTCGGCGAACCCGCTCCTGTAATATAAAACTCAAATACACCGATAATGTGTCCTAAGCAAGAACCCAAAATCAGACTAGGAGCAAATAATCCCCCTGGCGCTCCCGAACCAAATGCTACCAGTGTGAGGATGAACTGTGCCCCAAAAGCGATCGCTGCTACAGAGGGATGGGCTACTCCAGTAATTACATATTCTCTTAACCCAGTATTATCGCGGAAGGAAGCGGGGAGCATTGCTACCACAACACCAGAGATAAATCCAGCCAAAGCAACCCGTAGGGGTAAACTGATATGTAATCGCTGATAACATTTAATACTAAAAATTATTCCCCGATTAAATAATGCACCCAGTAGACCTGCCAAAATACCCAATACTAGGAAAAAAGGAATTTCGGGGATAGAGAATTGGCTGGTAGATTGCACCAATCGTAGGTTCAGGTCTAAACTGCCACCACCTAAAAGCCGGGATATCACCCCACCAATAAAAGAAGCAATAATCGCAGTTCCCAGAGTCAGCCCCGATAAATCGTGGAGTAACTCTTCCACGATAAATAATACACCTGCGATCGGGGCATTGAAAGCAGCCGCCAAACCTGCACCAGCGCCTGCTGCAATCATTTGCCGCCGATGATCTGGAGAAGTGGGAAAAGAGCGACTCATCCCTGCTGCCAAACTTGCCCCCACTTGGACAGTAGGGCCTTGGCGTCCCAGAGTCATGCCCGAACCGATGGTGATGATGGCGCTGAGTAACTTCACACCAGCCACACGCCAAGATAGCCTAATGGGTACATTAGCTAGAGTTGCTTTAACTTGGGGAATACCGCTACCAGAAGCCTCTGGTGCCAACCTCTCCACCAAAGTGCCAGCCACAAACCCCAAAACAAGACCAACCATCGGCAGTGCCAGCCATACAGGTAACAGGCTAGTACTGTGGACTCGCCATGTTCCCAGCCATCCCGAACCCACTTTCAGCAACACCGCAGATAAGGCCGCAACCAGACCGATAACACAAGCTTCGGCGATCGCTAAACCTCTTCTAGGCTGCCACCAAGTGCGAAAGCGCTGATTCAGAACAGGAAGAGACATAATTTTTCGGGGTTAGGGCATTGGGCAATTTAATTACTTCTCCCAGTCGTCGATAGCCCTTCGACTATAAGAGATGGAGTATAACAAGAACCATTCCAATCAACATCGTTGCCGAGTGTAACTAATTGCTTGAGAGCTGCGTAGACATTACCTGCAACCATCGTATCCTTAACGCGTCCAATTACATGACCATTTTGGACGCGGTAGCCTAAATCAACGTTGATTGAAAAATCTCCAGAAATACTGCCACCATTACCCAGCATTTGATCCACAATTAAGCCATCATCCAACTGTTCAATTAACTCTTGTAGCGATAACGATCCTGGCTGGATGAGAAAATTAAATAAACCAGGGGTGGGATAGCTGCCTAAACTGGGGCGAAAACCATTTCCGGTGGTGTGAGTAGTTAGTTGGCGGCCGGTAGTGCGATCGCCATAGAAATGCTCTAAAGTTCCGTTTTGGATAAATACTAAAAATTGAGTCGGAGTGCCTTCATCATCAAAAGGGCAACTGTAAGGGCCGGCTTGGGGATCTTGGTAGAGGGTGAGGCTTGGTGCCATCACTGGGCTACCCAAGCGTTCTGTCCAAGGAGAAGCTGCTTCTAAAACTCGCTTGCCATTCAAAGCTGCTTGCACAGTACCCCAAAGCATATCGGCGGCTTTAGAAGTAAATAAAATTGGGACGCGGCCATTGGGAGATGAAACATTTTCTCTTGCCCAAATTAATCGCTGTAAAATTTGGTTAGCTAATTTCTCTGGTTCGAGTTCGCCTCGCTGGGTTTGACCATCAGACACACTCAAAAAATCATCACCACGCACCCATTCCGCCGACATGTAGCAACTGAGGGTAGTGTCGGTGTAGTGGCAATCTAAACCTTTAGTATTGACTAGCCTAGTAGTTTCAACATCACATTCCCAGTCGCCATTGCACACGACATCGGGATAGGCATCGCGGATGAGTGCGATCGCTTCCTTGCCCCAGTCTACCAAAACCTCTATCGGCACACTTTCCCCTAAATCTGGGTAAGATGGCTGAAAATTAGAGCCTAATTCCACTGGTTCCGGCTGATTTAGTTGGCTCAAAGCCAAAGCTTTTTCCACCATCACTTGGGCTGGGACAGAACCGTAAGCCACCGTCAGTCCTGGACGCCCATTTCGCCAAAGCCGCAGGGCTGTACCTTCAGATTGGCTGGTTTCTAGCTGCTTGAGTCGGTTGGCCTCAAAAAAAACTGGACGAGAAAGGGAGTGTGATTGGTACACCTCAGCTGCTTCTGCGCCAGATTTTATCGCTAGTTCCAGCAGTTCTTCTGCTAGTGTATCTTTTGACAAATTTTCAGAACCCATGACCCTTAGTGAATTGTGGATTTTGAACCGCATATCAACGCCAACAGACGCAGATAATTATCCAAAAAATCATCAGCGCAATTTTGCAATTGCAATTTTCAACCACAGATCGACGCTGATAGACGCAGATAATTATCCCAAATCATTGCCATGTCTCAACGTTTCTTACGCGATCGCAATTTTTGGGCATTGGGCATTGGGCATTGGGCAAGGGGCATTGGGCATTGGGCATTTGTTTTTCTTTGCGTCCCCGCGTCTCCCCACTCCCCACTCCCCATTTTCAAAGATTAACCTCTTGCAACAGCCAAAAACCAGCAAATGATTCCGCTTTGGGATCGGACTGTACACCTAGAAAATGCACCCCGTTAGCTTTTTGCTTGGCTTCTTCAAAACCTTTGGCTTCTGCTAAAATTTGAGGTTTTTTGATATTTGCCACAATCCAGCTTTCACTAACACCAGTTTCTAAAAGCAATCTCGTCTCTTGGTTAGAGTCAACTTTCAAAAAAGCCAACTCCAAACCAGACATCCAACCCGCCAAAGGCAAGGCTCTAGGTGAGAAAAATAAAACACCAGGAATACGGGTTTCGGGTGATACTTGTGCCAACTCTAGCGGGAAAGCTTCACCAAAGCTAATTTCCCACTCTGACATCTCTGCCAAATCCCCCGCAGCTAAACTCACAAATACCCACTGCTGTCCTTCCAAAGCATCTGGTAAACGTTGCGGCAAAGGTTTCTCCAACCGGACTGAGGGATTAGTACCTCCTTGATACCCTGGTTCTTGAGGATACACGTCCTGCATCCGCTGTTGTAACCATTGGTTGAGAATTAAAGTACGGCGGCTTGGCTGGGCGGGAATTCCCAAGTCTTGGCAAGCTTTCGTAATCATATTGTTCATTTGGCGGCGGAAAAAGCGAATTTTAATTGGCGCTTTTCCAGCTTGGTTAATAGCTTCTTGCAATGCAGTCCGCAACCAGCCCGAATTTACCTGGGTGCTGGGGCAATATTGAGCATAGCGAAACAAAGAATCTGCTTGTTTATTGACATCCAAAGGACTTTCACAGACTAAGACTTCCCAAACTTTTTTTTGATTGGCGTCTAAAATCGGACGAGAGTAAAAATCGATTTCCCAAATATTGCCCATGTTTGACTGTAAAAACCTGGTTGTTATATTTTGCTGATATCTCGATCATACGAGTGTTAGGGCAGCATGGAGAATAAGAGAGTAGGGGGCAGGGGGCAGGGGAGAAAAAATGTTTATCCCAAGTGTATTGTTTGAACCTTTGAGGTTCGTCGTTGAATATCTGAGGTTCGTCGCTGAATATCTGAGGTTCGCCGTTGAATATCTGAGGTTCGTCGCTGAATATCCGAGCTTCATCGTTGAATATCTGAGGTTCGCCGTTGAATATCTGAGGCTTGTCGTTGAATATCTGAGGTTCGTCGCTGAACTTCTGAGCTTTGTCGCTGAATATCTGAGCTTTGTGGCTGAATCTCTGAGCTTGAAACTTCTAGTTTTATAACAACAGCCAAGCTGGTTAGGACATCAAAAGATGAGAAAACTTAGATACCAAAAGACTTTTCACCCAGTCGCCAGTCCCCAGTAGAAGATTGTAAGTTTTTGGAGTAATCGGTTTTATAGCCAATACAGTTCAGATAAGACCAAAACACTTGTATAGACGGCGATTTATCACGTCTGGTAAACCCACAATTTTGTAGAATTAGCCTATAGGAAGTATTTTTTTAAATTCTTGAAATAGCTTTTTAGCAAAAGCTTTTAATCCAAAATCTAAAACTTGTACTGAGCCTGTCGAAGTATCCAAAATCCAAAATTGTTATCATTCATTTCCCACGATTGATCCAAACGGCTCTCAAACCAGCAGCTTTAGCTCCGTAATAATCTTCAACGATGCTATCGCCAACATGCCATGCTACTTCTGGGGAACATTTATGTTTGTTTAAAGCAATGGCAAAAATTTGAGGATCGGGTTTAGCTGCACGCACTTGAGTAGAAATAGTAATAGAACTAAAAAACTCTCTCAATCCCAAACTTTGCAATACTGAATAAATCCGCGAATCAAAATTAGACAGCACTCCTAAAGTGATTCCCAACTGTCGCCAGTTAATCAAAGCTGGTAGGACATCGGGATAGACAACCCACGGTTCGCCAGTACCAAAGTGAATGTAAAGTTCGCTAAAAAAAGCCGAAAAGTCAGAAAATTGCTTGAGAACTCCTGCACTTTCAAAAGTGTTCAAGGCAATTATCCGCCACCAATCAAACTCACGCTGGGGAATATCTTGCAGTTCTGCATCTGGAAATATGGGCGGCGGCGATGCTTTAAAGCTTTGGATGAAGGTTTTATTTAATGTTTCAGGGGAAACTGTAACCCCAAATTCCTCAGCTATTTGACTATAAACTTCACCCACACTACCTTTAACATCAAATAGTGTGCCCACAGCATCTAAAAAAATAACTTTCGGTTGTTCCATAACGGGGACTGGGGAATGGGGCATAGGGCATGGGGGAGCCACTGCGGTCTTGGGGTCTCCCCAAGTGGAGCAAGTGGCGTCATAGGGCATGGGGCATAGAGAGATGAGAAAACAAAGGTACAAGGAGACAATTTGCAACAAGTGTTTTGCGTCTATTTCTCTATCTCCCCCTGCCTCCCCTGCCCCTCATCCGATGCCCAATGCCCAATGCCCCATGCCCAATGTTACTTAGAAAGTGTCTCTATAATAGGACGGACTAACCAATTAAAACCAACTTTAAGCTGATGATCTAAAGTTGGCAACCTGTATAAATAAGCAAGACGACGACCGATGTATCCCAAACGCCCATCTAGTTTCATTCCTAAGCCAGCGAGGGTGGCGTTGTCTTTGCCCAATGCCATCATTTCGCCTAAGTGTTGATAGCGGAAGGGAAGTAAAGGACGATTGGTAAGAGAAGCCCAGATATTCCAAGCAGCGTAATCAGCTTGTTGGAAAGCAGCTTGGGCGGTGGCGGGTATCTGTTGTCCTTCTGCATCGTGACAGTCTGCTAAATCTCCCAAGGCAAAGATTTCTGGATGCTCGAAGACTTGTAAATTCGATGTGGTGCTGATTTGGCCGCGCTGATTTTGCTTGAGGGGAAGAGATTTCACCACTGGCGCAACTCGTGTTCCCACTGTCCAAATTACTAATTCGACGGGAATTATATCTACTTGATTTTTATACTCTAGGGAGATGGTATCTTGCCCGATTGATTCGACTTTGGTTTCTAAATCAAGAAACACGCCACGGTCATCTAAAGCTTTTTTGGCTGCTTCACGGTTAAATTCTGGGGAAGTTCGCAAGATTTGGTCGGCGATTTCAACAATGCGAAAGCGTCCTCTTTCGCCTAGTCTATCGGCTAACTTACAAGCTAACTCTACACCACTGTAACCAGCGCCGACGATCGCCACTCGAATTTTATCAGCATCGGATTCTTCTAAAAATCGCAGGCGTTCTTCTAAACGATAGGCGTCGGAGATTGTCCGGAATGTGTAGGCGTAGGTTGCTGCACCAGGTACTAAATCTAGCGGTGTTTCTCCTCCTAGCGCCAGCACTAATCGTTCGTAAGGGATTTGCGGCCCTTCATGTAAGTTTACCCGTCGCTGGTCGATGTCAATTCCAGATACGACTCCTTGATAAAAACGTACCCCTGTGCCTTGTAAAAGTTCTTCAAATGGTGGGGCAATTTCCCAGGTTTGCAGTTCGCCAGTGAGTAATTCGTAGAGGAAGGGGGAAAATAGAAAGCGATCGCTTTGATCTACCAAAACAATTTCGGGTTTTTGTGTAGATTCCCAAGGTAACTGGCTTAAACGCAAGGCTGTGTAGAGACCACCGAAGCCTCCACCAAGGATGCAGATTCTAGAAGTTTGTTGAGTCATCGATTCTATGGAACGGTCAATACTAGCAGGGCAACTAACTTAAGTGTAATGATTTCTTTGCCGCTATGCCTATAAACAAAAACAATATAGTTGCCTATCGGTTTATTATAAATCCTTCACTGCCTATTACTCTAAATAATCAATGGCAATCTTTTGATAATAAAATATACACATAAAAACGGTTTATATGTTTCTATAGCTATTTTTCAAGGAAAAGTTTTATCTCTTCCTTCATAAAATCCCAATACTTTTTATTCAGTTAAAAATTTTGTCCTCAACTTATAATCATATATTTCATCTTGCATGATACCGTTTCACTTTAATGATGCTCCGAATACGTTGGTAGGAGCGCACATCTGTGCGCCCCTACGGAAAATCTGTGTTTACTCAGGGTTTTAGTGAAATGGTATGAATCCTGGATTCTTAGTTCTGAATTCTGCTGTATCGACGGTTAAATTTACTTAATTAATTACCGCCAGAAGTAACAGATTTATTATGTATGGCAGTGTCTTCAGCCTTTCTCTGCCATTTGCCATCGCTGCCTGGTTCGTACTCATTTCTGACACTATTCCAAGCAACTTCACGGGCACCTTCTTCACTGAAACCATCTTTTTGAGCAGCGTTAAATGCTGCTGCAAAAATTTGCTGTGCGTGTTGGGGCAATTGTTGTTTAATATCTTCAGGTACTTGATTTATTCCTTGTTCTGGCATGATTTTATTCCGATTCTCTTAACTTAAGTTCATACTAAAAAATTAGTTAAAGAGATGCCATCTTTCTCTAAGTAGAGAACTAAATAATCATCCTTTTGGCTGAGTAAAACAATTTTTAAATCAACGATGCAATAATATTGATACTCATAGCTAGAATCGTAGTATTGAAAAAGAAGGATAATATGCCATGTAGCAACGTCAAGCGCCTCATATCGCGTGATGTCGTTTGCACGTCTGAAACTTGGCTAGTCATGCCAATTACAAATGAATAATATAAAAATTCCCAGTAGTCTGGATAGTCGTTATGAGGAAAATCTAAACCTCTGGTAATTTCTTCACTATTATTGCGACTAAGATATTTATAATAAGTGTGTGCATACTGCACTGCAAATATTGTATGCACCAATAACCATGAACCTACAATCGTCATAATTGAAAGTATGACATGTAGGATAAGCATTATTGTTGATAAACCTTCTTTATCAGTTAATAAAAACCCAATGGCTAAAACACTAGCACAAGCCGCAGCAATCACGAGCATGAATATAGCTAAATGTCCTTCATATTCGTTCTCTGCATAACGACGAATTTTGTCTGGGCTAGCTTTGAGCATTTTCCACCAAGTTATGGCTAAGAAAAAGTCAGCACCAAAGTTCCAAGCACAGAGAATACGGCTGGGTAAATGCAGCGAAGGTGGAAGTATTACTGAAATTAATACAGCGACTCCAACAGCAATAAACAGTCGAGGTCGCGGGTCAAAGTTTTTCAATAAATTAAGTTTCACAAATATTGCGATCGCAACCTTAATTCAATGGGGTTTGAATCACATAAATATGGAAGTTATCGACACCCACAACACTAAGTTTAGTTACATTTGAAAAATTGGATAAGGCACAGAATTCGCAATACCTACCTATTTTAATTTTCTGGATCGAACGCAAAGTTAATATTTAGTTAAATTTGGCTCTAATCGTCTCGATTCGTTTGCGATTCACACCTAAATCGCTCTGGCCTAAACGTGAAGCTGAACGGACTTGTATCACATTAGCATTCCGGTCTAAATAAAATTCTACGTCATCAACAAATCCTAGCAAAGCACTTTTAAATTCTGCATATAAATAGTCTTGGCTTTCGGTAATTATTTTAGTCCTTGGTAAAGACTCAATAATCGTTTTTAAATTAGCTAAAGCTTCTTCTGGACTGGACGTAAAAGCTAGCGGTGCAATTTGATGGACTGCATCTGTACTTTGGCTAGAAACGCAGTTAGGAGAGTTAGGGCAAGGTGCTAATTTACCACCGTTAACGCCTAAATTATTGGGTCGTTTTCCTGCAAAAATCATAATTGTATTTGTTAGTAAGTGAATATGTCAAAAGCAAGCGTTAAGATGCTTGATATTACTCTTGAGTATACTGCGCTAATAGCCATAAGGCATAGCGTTCTAAGCCCACTAGTAAGGCAGTTATGCCAAGGGCTAGAGCAAATAAAAATAAATTACTCACATTACCAGCTTTTAAGGCAAAACTTAAAGAAGTAGCGACAGCAGGGGGATGCATCGCATCGAGTAAAATCATTAAAGCAATGGCAATTACCATTGCAATCCCACCAGAAAGATACCCATTACCAAAGATAGAGTAAGTAATAAATCCAATGGTAGCAGCCATTGTTTGAGCCAGAATCAGTGTCCTCACAGCGTTTGTGCCGTGCAGCGGGTCAAGATAAATGAGAAATGCACTGGAAGCTAGGGATGCAAATAGTAGGCGCTGTTGGCTGAGAGCTTCTACCAAAGCCATAACTAATAGTACGATCGCAGTTGGCGCAGTTACCAGAGCTATCTCTCCTTTAAGATCTAACCTGCGTCTAAAATTACGATTTGCTCCTTGTAAAGGTTTTAGACTCGAACGCTTTTGACTCATTACTCCCTTGTCAAAAAATTTGACTTCATCTTCCTTTCCACTTACTGTAAAACTTTGTGGCCGTTGCTTCTTCTGGCAAATGATAGACTGACTCAAACATCAGTGATGCGTTCGCTTTATGATGCGGTAAGTACCGTCTAAGGGAAGACAAGTTATGACGCCAACAATTTCAATTAACGATTCTCAACGCTTGCAACTCTCACCTTTAGAAATCCCATCCCGTTTACTGTTGGGGCCAGGCCCCTCCAATGCCCATCCTACAGTTCTGCAAGCGATGAATACTTCACCAGTCGGGCATCTTGACCCGGCTTTTCTCGCACTGATGGATGAAATTCAATCGTTGCTACGCTACGTATGGCAAACAGAAAACCCACTCACCATTGCAGTCAGCGGTACGGGAACAGCCGCAATGGAAGCAACCATCGCCAATAGCGTAGAACCCGGTGATGTAGTTTTAATTGGTGTAGCTGGTTACTTCGGTAATCGCTTGGTGGATATGGCTGGACGTTATGGCGCTGATGTGCGAACAATTACTAAACCTTGGGGACAAGTTTTCAGCTTGGAAGAATTGAAAACTGCCCTGGAAACTCATCGTCCAGCTATTCTAGCTTTGGTTCATGCCGAAACTTCCACTGGCGCACGGCAACCTTTAGAAGGAGTTGCTGATTTGTGTCGTGAATTTGGCACTTTATTATTATTAGATACCGTTACAAGTCTCGGTGGTGTTCCTATATTCTTGGATGCTTGGGGAGTTGACCTTGCTTATAGTTGTAGCCAAAAAGGCTTGGGTTGCCCACCTGGTGCTTCGCCTTTTACCATGAGTCCGCGTGCAGCTGAGAAATTACAAAAGCGTCCCACGAAAGTTGCCAATTGGTATTTAGATATGTCTTTGCTGGGTAAGTATTGGGGTAGCGAACGCGTCTATCACCACACAGCACCGATTAATTTATACTACGCATTGCGGGAAGCACTGCGTTTAGTTGCCGAAGAAGGATTAGCAAACTGCTGGCAGCGTCATCAAAAGAACGTAGAATATCTTTGGGAAGGTTTAGAAGACTTAGGATTAAGTATGCACGTTGAGCGGGAGTATCGACTGCCAACCCTGACCACTGTCCGCATTCCAGAGGGAGTAGATGGCAAAGCGATCGCTCGACAGTTACTCAATGAACATAATATTGAAATTGGCGGCGGTCTTGGCGAATTGGCTGGTAAAGTCTGGCGCGTAGGATTGATGGGCTTTAATAGTCGTAAGGAAAGTGTTGACCAACTGACAGCAGCATTGCGGCAAGTTTTACCTAAGTAACGTGAATTCCATAAACCTCTCCCACCCAGCCTCCCTCCCCTGCAAGGGGATGGAGGAGTAATGAAAGAATCAGGTTTTTAAGCCTCTCTCCTTGTAGGAGAGAGGTTTGGAGAGAGGTCAAATTTCAGCTATCGAACTCACGTTAAAGTTTAAAGCACAAAAGAGCAATGGCGATCGCTCTAGCATTGTTTGAAAAGCAAAGCTGAGATTCTACAAGCCGATGCATTAACATTGCAAGCCGATGCATTAACTGTTCAAGCAATACGGTTCGGTTAAGATCCTCCTTTTTAAAGGGCGTTGGGGGATCTTCAACAAGAAAGGCAGAAGTACGAACGCGAGTGCGTGTCGAAGACAGGGCAGAGGGCAGAAGGTAGAGTTTCTGCCCTCTGCCCAGCGCCCCTAGCTATGTATAGGTATCAGGTATTCGATGAAAAAGTTTCACTGGGAGAAAAAACCAACAACCAGCAGAGGCAAAAATATTAAGACAGACACAATCAAAACGAGGGTTGCTGGCTCAATTTTAATTTGGTTCTTCTGTGGATCGCGCATTTGGCATTCTCTCAATCAATTAAATATAACAGTCCACCCTAATGGATGTTTACACCTTTTTCCAAGGCTAATGAGCTTGATAAGTGTAAATCTTTATCAAGTTCTAATAGCTAAGCACAGAGCCTATTCTAATTTTTAATTCAGAATTCAAGACTCAGAATTCTGAATTATGCTGTATTTTTGATTTTAGAAAATGTCAATCCCTCAATTCATCGCCCCATTAGCTTATTTCTTCCAAGGGAATTTAGTACCCATTTCCGTCAACGCGGAGAAAATGAGATAGACAATGAGTAACCCAGCCGCTGCAAAGAAAGTTAGTAAATCGCTATCCATAACTACTGTTAGCTAAAACTTTGCTAATCATAACCAGACTACCGCGATTTAATGTCCAGCTAATTGGTTGTGATTAAATCTCTCCACCTCATCACCTCAACGATAGATGAGTAATAAAAAATCTAATCTCTACCGTTTCTCTGAACCTGCAATCTTTGGTCTTCTGGGTGCAAACTGAACCAGCCGTACCAGTGGCGAACTGCTAGCCAGACAGCGGAAAGCAAACCCGCGAGGCTGAGGGTGAGGCCGCTAAACGGTACTAATAATCCAAAGATGGGTAATATTGCTCCAGCAATAGTGCAGATGATAGCAGCCAGAGAAGTACTACGGCTAGCGCCTAATCCCCATGTCAAAAACAATAAGATGATGGAAATGAAAGCCCAAGCCAATTGAGGATTTATCAAGCGAGCGAGATAGGTCAAAGCTAATAGACAAGCAAAGAAAATACTACCAGCGATCGCTATATTTTTGAAACTCATTGGCAGTGATAAATATAACAACAATATCCACCACAAAAATATTGCTGGTGCTAACAACAACAGCCGCGGAATGATACCAGTATGACGAATGGGTTCGGTGTTGGTAAACACTCCAAATGGATTTTTCACTGAAACATTATCGTTAAATATCCAAGTAAATTGAGTGCTGCGTCCATCAACTTTAATCTCATTCGGTACAATACCACTGGCGAAATCAGCCGGAGCAAAGTTAGCAATTGCTGTGAGACGGAAGTTAGAAAGCAACTGTCCGGTAGCACTATAAACCCAACGCGGCCCTCCTTGAGCTTGATAGGTAACTCGAAAGGTGGTTGTTTCCCCTGGTTGCAGACGGAAGGGGAAACCATAGTCTCCGGGATTGGTTTGTTGTAATCTAGTACCGTCACGTTCTACTTTGTAGCTAGCAAGCAGTGAGTAGCCGTTGGGCGGCGGTGCTTCAAAGAAAAAATTATTAATATCTTTGAGTTGGTTAACTACTTTATAATCAGCAGTGTATTCCACGCGATAAATTGAACTGCGGCCTGGAACATCTACGCTTTGGTCGAGTTTGACTTGAATTTGCGAACCTGCCAACGTCAAGAAGCGGGTAACTTCTCGCGTATCATTCACCTTAACTATCTTGCCGTTGACTTGCGTGGTATAAGAGTATGGCTCTTGAATGGAGTAACGCACTTGTGGTGCAGACTGTTCGAGCCTTTCGCCTGCAACGCTTTCCACAACTTGAGCCACCTTTGCTTGTTCCCAGTGATGGTAGCGGTTGCTCAAAGTTGAACAGAGAAAAAATCCGGGTATTAAGAGAACTAATACTAAAGTTAAATGTTGTAATCCCCGTAAAAGTTCGGAATAACGAACAGCCCATTCACCAATGACAATGACATTTTCGCTTTGGTGGCGACGTAGAGAAAAACTCACCAGAGCGATCGCAATTCCCAAAGCTATAACTAAAAATACTAATAATACTGAAGCTGTCAGTGCTTGAGTTCCAAATTGCACAAGCTCAGTGGGATGTGTTAAATCGGGTAATCCAGGAATACCTTGAGCAGAAGATGACATTGGCCTATTCTTGCAGAATTTGGAGAACCAGACCGATAAAATCTCTGAAAAGTTTCTCCAAGATAGTTTAATATGATACGCCAACGTTAAGAGGCAATGGGCAATAGGCAAAAAGGCAATAGGCAAATCTCCATAATTAAAATCATCTGCTCTGTATCCAATTATTCAGGCAACTTGGAGTTGCCTATTGCCTATTGCCTATTGCCTATTGCCTATTACCTATTGCCTATTGCCTATTGCCTATTACCTTCATCCAACCGCCGTTGCCATTCAGCATCAATTTGTGCAGAACGTTCAACTTCCTGTTCTAGTAAGTCAGTTTCGGTGGAGTAAACCAATTCTTCATCGCCAATGAATTTTTCTGCTGCAAACTGATGGGCAAAGTCAAGTTTTTGCTGCAAAGAACTATCAGCACTTGCTAATAGCCTAGCGCGAGAAAGGCGATCGCGGTTGCGTGCAGCAATTTTTTGATTCCGCCATTGAATCCAAAAATAACGCAATAACGGTATGCCTAAAAACCCAATTCCATAAGCCAACAACACCCAATAAATTCCTTGGACAAAAGCTACCAGCCCCCCTAATTGAGCAGCAGCCGTACCATCTCTCAATAAACTTCCCAATACTAAAGCGCCAACAAAATTGAGTATACCCAAACCAGCACTCAGCATAATTTGTCCTGAACTTGCAGCACTAAAACGCCAAGGAAATTCCTCTAAATAAACTGCTATTGAACGACGACGCTTTTTAGCAGCAGTGATCTGCAACTCAGGGAAGTAATATACAATTTGCCCTTGGTCGCTGACGGATGGTTGTCCATTAAATCGTGTCAAAACCGGCAGCATATAATCTTCGTAATCTCTTTTATATTCTTCTCCAATGTCATCGAGATACGGGGAAATTTGTTCTGCTACCACTGCGCCACGGTTATTCCGAATCACCGTAGCAATTTCTTGCCAGCGCCGTTCTTCTAAATTGGCGTTAGGATTACCATCGCCAAATAAAAACGAAAATACAGCTTCAAAAAAATTCAAATCACTTTGTTGTCGCCTTTCATCTGGCCGTTGCTGGTAATGAGTGTCATAATCTGGGCTAAAATACCAAAATAAATTTGGGAAATAGAAGAACCCACCACCAGAATTACTGCTGCCGTTATCGCTGTCACGGTCTGAATTGGCAGCCGTCATGATAATAATGATGGTAATAGTTATCAAGGCGATGGAAACAGTTAAGAAAATTCCAAAAGAAATCCGAATTAGGTAAAACAGAACATTCCAAACTTTTTTCCACCATTCCTGCAATCGTAACTGGAAATATTTATTCCGTAAAATTGTGCGGAAATTTTTGGGAAATAGGTAAACAATGTCACCGGAATCTGCTACTTGTAAATGTCCGCCAGCCTCAGATGCTAATGCTAATAAACCTTGATTAGCTTCAGCAACGTTCAATCCTGCTTGAGTTGCCACATCACCGACGGTGACACGGTAACCCATCTGTTCCACTGCTTGCATGATGGTGGGATTGAGAGCCATTCCTCTCCCCTCCTGCGAAAATAAATATACTCTTTCTTTTCAAGTATAAAGTTTTATTTTAAATCCCTCGTCAAAGGCATAAATAAACTAACAAATAACATGACACACGACATGTTATAATCGTCGTCCTTGGTTTAATTAACCAGCAAATTTTCTGCCTAAATATGGTTCAGTATACTCTCGCCCAAAGCCCAGAAATTATCCTCACTGTTTCTGGAAAAGATTCAGCTAAAGCCCGTGACAAAGCAATGGATCAGTTAATGGAACTGATGGATGCAGGTAAGCTACCTACGGAACTAGAAGAAGGATTTGGCCCTCAACAATTAATTGAGGTTAAAGAGCCAAGTGTTGATACTGCTAACGGTGAGGATGCTATTACCCAAGCTGTGCAAGTTCTGAGTAACTTGGCAACCCTCAAGCTGAAAGTTCAAGAGTCACGAACTGAAGCCTTGGAGATTCGTAAAGCAGTTGATGTTCTGTTCACTGACGAATCGGTGAGTGAAGAGGAAATTACCCGCCTCAAGGAAGGCTTTAAAGTTTTGAAAAATTTTGCTCAAGCTAATGTGCGTTACCAGGAAGCACGAGCTAAAGCAGAACAAGCTAGGCAAGTTCTGGATCAAGCTCTGAAGTCGCCTGACAAGTAATTCTTCAAGAATGAATCTTAAGTTGTTTAAATCCAAATGCAAAAAGACAGGCTGTTGTGCCTGTCTTTTTCTTTACTGGGGCGCTAGGATTCGAACCTAGGGATGGCGGGACCAAAACCCGCTGCCTTACCACTTGGCTACGCCCCAACAACTTCACCCTACTTAATATAGCAGCTACTCATGGGTTTGTGTCAAGTACTTTTATAGTTGATTTTAGAAGGTGGGTTTTTACATAGCCTTAGACTACAGCAGTGAGTGTCTGGAGCGATCGCATAAAGCTTGACATGGCGAAAAGGCATTGCTTTGGGATAAGCAAACCAATATATGCGAAGAATTTGAACAATACCCAATCCATGTTCTCCACAAGCATGATATGTAAAAGTAAAGAGTAGGGATATAATACCCTAAGATTTTCCTACTGCTGTATGTAAGCAGGCGATCGCTCAAAAAATTCCTGTATCAGGGATTAATTTATTTTTTATATCAGGTTCGTCTAATTAGTTACGATAAAAACTTTGCAGACTTCTTTGCGCCTTTGCGCGGCAGTCGCTCATGGGGGAAACCCCCAAGACCGCGCTGCCTCGCCTTTGCGTGAGATTTAATCATAACTATTTTGCCGAACATGATATTACACAAACTAATTAATCAATTACAATTAGTTCAAGTTCAATTTTTTGCCCACTCACAAAATGCAAAAATTTAGCTATGTTAATCAACAAAAGTATTGCATAGCTATTTTGTGATTTAGTCAGTATCCAATTAGCTGTTTTAGCAGAGAACATAGCTTTACCAATAGACATACCTCTAAGCTTACTGAGGATTCTAAAATTAGCAGTTTTGAATACTGAACCACAGTTAGGTGCTGTATTATCTTGATGTTCTTTTGCCCAATGTTGCCTTGAAACTATAGGATTTTCTGTGAATTCTTTTGGTTCAAATTTGAAAACTGCACTCAATATCAGTTTGGAGTGCATACCAGTGAATATAGTTTGTCGATAATCTCGTACAATTTGACTATTATCAAGTGTTTTTATAGAGCCATCCTCAAAGAAAGTTACACTTTCAACAAAGTCATATATTGTACATCCATGTTGCTTTCCCCTACCAGCGTTCATTGCTAATGCACCACCAATAGTTGCTGGAACAGACGCAAGATAATAAAAAGAATCCACAGAGTTTTGGTAACAGTATTTTAATACCTCCATAATTGAAGCAGAAGAAGACACTTCTACTCTATTTTCGCCTAGAGGTTTTATGTACTTAGGTAGTTTATTTTTCAATATCAATGATTGGATATTCTTTCTTGCAAATAAGGTGTTAGAGCCATTTCCAATGATGTAAATATTTACTTTATTTTCTTTAGCCCAATTACAATACTCCTGAAGTTCGTCAATACTATTAATCTCTCCTACTCGCTGAAAATGATGTTGAGTTCTATAGTGGGAAAGACTATTCGATGTTAAAGATTCAATTTTCAAATTAGACATTTTAATTGTTTTTACTCCTGATTACATACCGCCTTGCTTCTATCTTCAATTTTTTCTGGTGAAATCGCTTGAAGTAAATGTTGTTTTGATTGCATTATTTTGGATTCTAATATTTTAGATACTGATTCATAATCAATATCAAAAATTTCTTTGTGGCTTGGCTGGGGTTTTTCCTTAACAAAAAATATCCGGTGTTCTAAATTTAAATCTCTAAGGAGATCTGTGACTTTATTCTGTTTCTCACTACGAAGAAATACATTGAAAGGTTTTTGAAAAATAATAGAGAATATAGTGCCATGAAAAGTGTTAGTCACTATGTAAGATGCTTCGCTATATAGTCCAACCCACTCTTGTGGACTAGCACTTTCCAGATTGATTTGTGCTATTTTATTAGGCTCATCTACTGAAACTATAGTGAGATTTTCAGATTTTGCTAATGATTTGATAAATTCTTCTTCTTCTGGTTCTATTGCAGCATGAAAATATAACAAAATATATTTACCTGGAATTTTTGGCGAAGTTTTAATTGCGTCATACTTAATTAAAAAAGTAGGATCTAAAACTTTTATTGCTTTTTGATTACATTCGTTATTAATAATATTTGCACTATTAGAATCACGAACTAAAATAGTTTGAAATTGATCGATTAAATTGCAAATTGTTTCGTGGTAATTTCCTAACTTAACAGTATTGCCAAAACTAGCAGCGTAGCTTATCTTACGGGTAGTTTCTTTGTTAACAAAATCCAGAAAAAAGGCAGAATCAAAACCTCTAAAAGAATCTAGACACCATATTTGATCGCTGCCGCATATTACTACATCATACTTATCACGATAGTATTCTAAGCCTTTTTTATCATAGAATTTTTTCGGACTCAACTTCATATAAGAAAGTAAAAAACGTCTCATTTTCCAAGCTCTTGGAATATTAACCAAGACTTTTTCTGGCTTTTTCAGGGGAATTAAAGGCCTGAGGTACTTCCATACTATATTTAGAGGTCTATAGTCTATGATTTCAACATCATAGCCTTGGCTATTCAGGAAAGTCCAAAGCGCACAAGCTTGCAGTGTTGCTCCGTAATTAGTGACATGGTGAAAAGTTAAAATTCCAATTTTCATGTTTGCTCTCTGCGATATACTATAAATTGGTGGTTGATTTGACGTTACTTAAGTAAGTGTCGTAGTTATTTTGTGAAACCTTAAAAACACTTGTCATCAAAACCTCAGTTTGTGTGCGTCTTGGATGAATAAAAATCTGCACAATCTAAGAAAAGATGCTAAGTAATCAAACCTAAGTTTCTTGATTAACTGAAGGTACTAGGACAAATAAAATAACTATAGAAACTGCTTGGCGATCGCAAGCAACTTTCTAGAGCATGTCATAAATTTGATAAATATTGGGTTAATTTCATTAAAGTATTTGCAATGTAATTAAAAGTAAGCGTTTTTTGAAAAATTAAATCCAACTTAAGCACTTAATAATGGATGCGTAGTGTTTTTAAGTATACTTTTATTCCTCAGCGCTCAGCCTTGAATAAGAGTCTACCATAATCTTTTTGTAGTTTTATAACTTTTTAATAAACTTTTATCCATATAATTCACTGATAAGTGAGTCTTTTAAATTTCGGTATTAAATATATCGCTACTTATATTTTGGGAATTGAGGTGATATGTGAATTTGCTAATCATTGCTTATAAGAGCATAAACATATTTATGTTTTTTTACTTTCTTAGTCTCCAGTTTCTTGCAGGAAGACCCCTGCAATACGACTTGATGAAAGTAATTGCTTAGTAGCTAACCATATAAAGAGCGGAATTGTTTTAGAATAGCGACCAAAAAGCCGACGTGGTTCTTGAATCCATCGATATAGCCACTCAAGTCCTAAGTCTCTAACTATGCGGGGTGCGCGTTTGTGGATTCCTGCATAAACTGGGAAAACTCCACCAAGTCCAATCATCACAGCTTGTATTTTGCCCTTATGTTGAGCTATCCAATTTTCTTGTTTTGGACATCCCAAAGAAACTAAGACAGCGTTGGCACCACTAGAGTTAATTTTTTGAATTAAAGCTTCATCTTCAGTTTGAGTCAGGGGACGAAAGGGTAGAGGTTCCATAGCCGCTATCTTTATTTGAGGAAATTCGCGCTCTAACCTTTTTTCTATCCTCGAAAGAATTTCTGTTTGGGAACCCAAAAAGAAAATACTGAGATTTTGTGTTTGAGATAACTGACACAAAGCCAGAAAAATATCCATCCCCGCTACACGGTCTTGGTAGATAGCTCCCATTTTCCGCATCATCCATACAAGAGGCATACCATCGGGGGTAACTATATCTGCATTTCGTAATAGGCTGGCAAACTCTGGGTTCCAGTGAGCTTCAATCAGCATATGTACATTTGCTACGTATACACTTCTACTCTCACGCTTACTCGCCCATTTCAGTATTGTTTGCATTTGGTCGTTAAAGCGTAGAGCCGTAATAGGAAAATCAAGTACTTTTTGAGTAGGTAGAAGCACTCTTGCCACCATAAATAATTCCTGTGTCCAATAAAAGAATCCATAGATTACCTAGACCATTCCGAATATTGAACAATTCAGATTAGATAACTCCTGGCCTTTTTTAGGCTTGTGTTATCTTTGGAAGTTAACACATGGAGGTGCAATTGCCTTCTCTGTACACTTTTTGGCTTTTCCGGTAATACTAGAATTATTCGTTGCTGTGTTTTAGTTTACTGGTTTAACCAAAGGATTTCAGAGGCTGCTTGGCAAAATTCATATTTCCTTCATAATTAATTTTTGATTGATTTATGTAAGCATTACAATTGCGATAAATTCCTAAAGATTATGTTTTACATTAGGTAATATTTGCTACACCTGGTTTTGAAACTAAGAAAAATACTAGAGAATCAATGTCATGATTTTGGTATGTACGTATGTACTTGAGCTAAGAGGTTAGATTGTAGTTATTTTTTTTTCAAAAAACTTTTATCTTTTCTTTATTATTACAGATTAAACTCAAAGCCAGTATTTAAAAATTCATAATTTTTATTTTTTGCTCAAAGCAAAAGGCAAAAAATAAGGGGAAGATGACTTTATCTTCCCCTGGTGTATTATTTTTGTTTTCTTTGTTTTCGTTGGCTTTGTTACCTTCCTTAAGCCTTTGTCTTAACATTTGTCTTTGCTTTTTGAGTTGCCTCTTCCTAGCAGAACCGCCTCTACCCTTATCATTCCTACCTTCTTTACGGGGAGATTCCCACCTTTTGAGTCGCATAACCTTTGCCCTCTACGATCTTTAATAGTTAACTACTACAGACAAAAAATACTGTAATTATGTATATTCTCTAGTAGATATGTTGTTTTTTTAGTATAGTTGTTTGCTAGTTCAAAATGAAATATACGATGTTACTTAATATATAACATAAATTCCAAGTAATTTATTGATTCTTCATTAATTATGACGTAACTTAAAGTTACACAACATATTTAACGTAAAAAATATTAAATCTTTTTGGTAGTGGGCAGGAGGAGAATCGAACTCCTATGACCGCAAGGTCGCCACATTTTGAGTGTGGTGCGTCTACCAGTTTCGCCACCCGCCCTTATATTCAACTTCACTATTATACTCTATTTACTAATTTTGCAACAACAATTTTCAAGATTAATTCTCAAAGTTTTGCTGTGATGAATAGCTTGATGATAATCGACGCTATATCGGGGTCTAGCTTTTTTAGCCAGCTGGCAAGTATGTGCAAACTGGGCAAAATTCTATGCCTAAGATGTCTTTCTCTGCCTACTCTTGGAGGATTCGCTGAATATCGCTTAAATGCGTGCAAACTTTAATAAACTAGCATCAATATCCTGTAGTTTGGCACAGCCGCTAAGTGCCATTGCGATATTTAACTCATCTTGTAGAAGTGAGATGACATGAGATACACCGGCTTGTCCCGCTACTGCTAGTCCCCACAAAATGGGTCGTCCGATGAGTACTGCTTTTGCTCCTAGTGCTAAGGCTTTGAGAATGTCTGTACCCCTACGGATACCTCCATCTAGCAATACTTCTAGCTTACCATTGACTGCTGGTACAATTTCAGCCAGAGCATCTAAAGAAGCGATCGCACCATCGAGTTGTCTGCCTCCATGATTAGAAACAATAATTGCTTTGGCCCCATATTCCACAGCCCGCAATGCATCATCTGGCCGTAAAATTCCTTTGAGTACTAAGGGTAGTGGAGATATAGACTGCAACCATTCCAAGTCACTCCAAGTGACTGCTGGGTTGAGCTGTTGGGCAAAATAGGTAAACAACCCCGATTCACCTTTTTCATGGGAAATATCTAGCCCTGAGATAGTTGCGAGATTAGCCAGATGTAAGTCTAGGGGTAAAGCAAACTCATTTCGCCTATCTTTTTCGCGCTGTCCGAGGACTGGTGCATCTACGGTCAGACAAAGTGCTTTATAACCTGATTTATAGGCTTTTTCTACCAAAGCACGAGTTAATCCCCGGTCTTTGTGGATATAAAGTTGAAACCAGCGTACCGAATCTGGAAATTGCTCGCACGCAGTTGCTACTTCTTCAATACTCTTTGTTGCCATTGTACTTAAGATCGTACCCACACCAGCTGATGCCGCAGCTAAAGCCGTAGCAACTTCACCATCAGGATGAGCCAGACTCTGAAAAGCCATTGGTGCAATCAACAAAGGTAGTTGTAGGGGTTGTCCTAAAATGGAGGTATTAAGATGGCGATCGCTAACATCGACTAATACACGAGGTCGTAACTTGATTCGCTCAAAGGCGGTACGATTGTCTCGCAGGGTGATTTCGTCCCAAGCTCCACTACTGTAGTAATCAAGGGCCATTTGAGATAGATAGTGTTTTGCGAGCTTTTCGTACTCAAACAGGTTAATGGGTTGAAAGCGATCTTCGTTGGGTACAGCTGTCATGGTGGCGATCGTGGGTTAAGGGATGGGATGTTTGTGAATCCCATCAAAGTTATGATAAATCGCCGAGGAACCTATTTAATAACTCTTCCCGCGATAGTTGCAGCAATAAAGGAGTAAATTCTTCTGGAGATAATGCCAATAAAGGTTCAATAATTATTCTTAGTTCTGCATCTAAAGAACCAAACCTGACTCGCAACAAATTTTCTATAACATTACGACGTTCTGCTCGAATTCCTTCGTCAAGTCCTTCTTGAATTCCTTCTTGTTTAGCTTCTGCTAATTTTTGCTCATAAATAGGTGATAAGCGCATAATTAAATCTCTATCCTCATCGTCTAGATTTTGATTTACTTCTAAGGTCGTCTTTAAACTCAATAATAAATCTATTGCTTTAGAACGCAAGGGATTATTTCGAGGAAGTGCTTCTAGTTCATTTATGGCTTGTTGCTGGACTCTACCTTTACCTAAAATTCTCAACCATAATGTTTCTTGTGTCGAAGGTAATTGGTGAAGAGCGACAATTGCTGTTCTCAAATACTCGGCGAGAAAATGTACTCCTGCTCCCCAGTTATCTTCATCTGAGCTAGTTCTAAAACCATTTAAGATAGATTCAGAGGCTGTGGGTGACAAAATCCACAAACGTGGTAATTTTGATTCTGGAATTCGGTTTTTATCGGATTTAGTTTGGCGTTTTATTTCAGCAAATATATCAAATAACTTATTCATGCAACTGCGAATTTCTGCAATTGTCGCTGCATTTCTAAATGGTTCAATTAAAGCAGGTTCGGCTGCAAATTTACCTAACAATCCTAATTCTATTGTCTCACTTGATTGAGATGAAGGTATAAAGTAAACATCAATCTCGCGGATTTGTGCCGGAACTTTGCGACTTGTTTCCACTTCTCCTAGTGGTTGTAACAATTCTTTAATATAGTCTTTTGTGAACTGGTCGTAGGGAAACCTGGTCATTAGTTGATTTTTTATATGTACCAGTACTTTTGGGACTTCCAAGTAAAAATATTCTATTTCTACTGTTAACTGTTGACAGTTCACAGTCAACAGTTAACAGTCAACAACCTCAAACAAAATCATTTATTTTTTGAATTTCCCTATTATGAGGATTGAGCAAAATATCTAAGTATATTTACCAGTTTCGCCAGCCGCCTTTGGGTGCAGCTTCATCATTCGTGGGCTTGAGTCCGTGACCTTGAATTAAAGATTGATATTCTGTGCTGCTTGCCCAGCGGTCAATTTCTCGCGCCCGTAGTACTGGTACTGGATGGGTTAATTGGGCTGTGCGGGCAGCTTTGACCATTTCACCGAGTTCGGTCTTGCTAATATCATCGTAAGCACGGGCTTGAGCAACAAAAGCATCGAGGTTTAGTTGCGGTGCTAAGGCGGGAGAACCACCAGCTAGTTTCATCAACACCGACATCACAACTTTGGGGTCTTGGGTTGCTAGCAATGCGGCGCGATCGCAGGTAAACTCAGCACAGCGTACCCATTCCAAAAGTTGTGCTTGTATCGCTTGGGCAATGAAGCCTCCAACATTGGGGACAATTGCCGCAGCTAATATTAATAAATTTACAGGCGTTAAGTAAACGCTATGGTCACACTTGAGATGTCCCAACTCGTGGGCAATTACCGCTTGGATTTCCTCTGGTGTGAGAATATCAATTAAGGATGTGTGCAAGACAATAAAAGGCTGCTTACCCCGCACTGCAAAAGTATAAGCATTGGGAGCCGGATGCTGTCGGACGTACAACTGAGGAGGCTCTATATCCAAGATTTTACAAGCTTCTAACAGCAACTGGTGTAAATCAGGTAGTTGTTTTTCACCAACCAGAACGCTTGAGGCAATATTTTCCACATAAAAAACCTGCTCTGCCATTGGCCCTAGCCAATTTCGCACCAACATATCGATGCCTGGTATCTGCTTGAGCGCATTAGTAGATTCTAGGTCTAATGGATGGCGAAATGAGTCAGCTTTTAAACCAATCAGGGGGGTTTTGAAGAAGGACATAGTGCAGCAAGCTATCAAAAATACAACTTATGGAAGCTGGCTGGTTAAATAAACAGCCTCCCACAGATAGTATAGCGATTAAGTAGGGTCGGCTATGTGGAGGAGGTAGGGGAGAAAGGGAGACAAGGAAGAGGGGGAGACAAGGAGAGAAGTCACCAGCGCCGGCTTCCGGCGATTAGAACTTCGGAGAGAAAGATTGCTTTGTCGCCCTTGTTGCCCTTGTCTACCTTGTCTACCTCATCTCCCTCATCTCCCTCATGAGAGCATCACAACTTCACACGCTACTGATAGTGGAAAGAATTTCTACATCTGGTGATACTTCGCCCACCCGCAGGATTTTAGCGCCTAATTGTTGCAACTTCGCATCAAGTCGATCGTAGCCGCGATCGAGGTGCTGCAATCCCTGAATTGTGGTTTGTCCTTCTGCGGCTAGTCCTGCTAAGACTAGCGCTGCTGATGCTCGCAAGTCTGTGCCTAATACCGGTGCGCCAGACAGCTTGGGTACTCCCCGAACGAAAGCAGCATTGCCTTTGACGCGAATATCTGCCCCCAAACGATTTAACTCTGAGGCATGACGCAAGCGATTTTCAAATACAGATTCGTTAATTACGCTGTCGCCTTCAGCCAATGCCAGCAAAGCCATGAACGGCGCTTGCATATCTGTGGGAAAACCTGGATGGTATTGGGTTTCAATATCTGTTGCCTTCAGGGTTTCTGCTGGCAGAATACGTAAGTGTTCCGGTGCTTCCTCGATGATTGTTACTCCAATATCCCGCAGCTTCGCAATCACTGGTATGAGATGTTCTGGAGCCACTGGCGAAAGACTGAGTTCTGAGCGGGTAATTGCTGCTGCGACTAAAAACGTCCCTGCCTCAATGCGATCGGGGATAATACTGTAGTCAACAGAATGCAAGTTGGGGACTCCTTCGATGATAATTCTGCTAGTCCCCGCCCCACTAATTTTTGCTCCCATCGCATTACAGAAGTTAGCTAAATCAACTACTTCTGGTTCTCTGGCAGCGTTTTCAATAATTGTTTCGCCGTCTGCTAAGGTAGCCGCCATCATCAAGTTTTCTGTGGCTCCGACGCTGGCGATATCTAAGTAAATCTTCGCTCCTTTTAACCTGCGGCTGCTGCCAGGAACGTAAGCATTACAAATGCCATGTTCAATCTGCACTTCAGCTCCCATTGCTTGCAGTCCCCGGACATGCAAGTCAACTGGTCTTGCGCCAATAGCACAACCACCTGGTAAGGGCATCTGCGCGACTCCTAGTCTTGCCAGAATCGCACCAATGGCGAAAAAACTCGCCCTCAACTGGGTAACTAGTTCGTAGGGAGCTTTTGATGTTTTAATTTCGCTGGCGTTAATGTCTAAGATGTCACCTTGTCGTGTCAAGCGTACACCCAAAGCCGATAACACCTGACCCATCCGCTCTACATCCGCTAATAGGGGAACATTACGGATGCGACAATCACCCGGACACAGCAAGGCTCCAGCCATAATTACTAATGCTGCATTTTTCGCCCCGCTAATTTTCACATGACCTCGTAAGGGATGCCCACCCCAAATTTGCAAGACTGAGGAGTCTGCTTTCGGAGCAAATTTGGCATCTGGTAAGTTGCTAGAAGGATTAATAATCCTACCTCCAAAAGTAATACGTATTTTATATGTTTGAAGTTGGTTTTGATTCTACAGTAAAGATTCAATTTGTCCACGTTTTAGAGCAAGATATTTGATTCAAAAATTGTGTTTTCGCTCAAAAATAAAGACTAAAAGCCAGTATTAGCAAGCTTTTCGAGATTTTGTTAAATCTCAGAAAAAGTAATAACTAAGTAGTACTTACAAGTAGCGCTTAATACTCAATAATCTAACTTACGTGTTCGCTAAAAATCAATACTCCAATCCATAAGTTAAGTCTTGTTAGCTTGAAGTAGACTGAGAATTGAATTAATGGCTGAGTTAATTAGTATCTTCGTTGTTCAAAAGTTTTGTTGTGTGAGGATGCAAATATCAAACAATGTATTAAATTTACTTAATAATTGACATTATTTTCAGGCGATCGCGTATTTGGAGTCAAGCTCATTAAATCGTCGATGTTGTGCTTCATTGTTTTGCAAATTGCATCAAGAGGTAAGTCATTGGCATCATAACCAAAGGGATTTTCTATTTCCAAACCAATTGCTTCAATGCCAAACACTGTAAACCCAACTAAAGCAGTAATCAAACCTGTCCACCAACCCAAACTATTGACAATTTGAAATGGCAACAGTAAACAATATAGTACCAATAATTGCTTCAGATGAATCGCATAAGCCAGTGGCATTGGCGTTTTTAAAATCCGTTCGCAAGCACCTAAATTATCTACAAGATTATTCAATAATTCTTGCATTGCTGTTAATTGATAGCTATTGATGCAATTACGATTGTATTGTTGCTGTAAATAATCTCCTATCCAAAAAGCCACTTCTATGGGAGGATTATTCATTATCTTCAGCTTGACATATCTGCTAGATGGCATGAATTCTTCTAATTCGTCATTGACGGCTTCTCCGCGCAAGTGTATTTTCGTTGCCACAGCAAAAGCTACTAATAAATTTAATGCTGCAATTTTATTATCTTTATCATCTGGAGAGATTTCGTCAATAGATACCCAAATCTGCCGTGCTAGATTTCGGACATTATTTACTATAGAACCCCAACATTTCCTCCCTTCCCAAAATCGTTCATAAGCAGTATTTGTCCGAAACACAAGTAACAAGCCTAAAACAATACTAGGGATAACGCTACCTAAAATAGGTTGGGATACCGGCAGCTGCAAATGATAAAGAATAGAAACAAAAAATCCAAAAAATCCACACCATAAAACGTTTTTGTAAATGGCGTGTACTACTGAACCTTTGAGTTGTAATGTCGTGTCTACCCATTTCAGGTTTACGGCACTCATGTAGTCACCCTAAGAAAACATCTTAATAATTACTTAAAAATAATAGCTCTACAATCAGCATTATTGCCAAGGAGGATACTATAAAAAGTAGCGCTAAAAACCCATGAAATATGCTTAGATCGGCGACTGTATAGAAATCCTATTTGATTTATAAGCTCATGGAGTAGGGGAGTAGAGACACGGCTCATCGCATTTGTACATAAGTCGATTTGCTCCTAACTCATTTAGCACTGCTATATCCTACTTTCTGTATGAAAAATTTCAAAGCGATACCTAAGGCTGGCTACGCCTACGCAGCTAATTGTAAAGAAATGTAAAAGTTTTAAGTTGGCTGCATAAACCTCGCAAACTGCCTTGATAACTCTGTAGAAGAAAAGGTACATGCCTATCGATGATGACCATAGGGCATTAATAGATATCATGTACCCTAGTAAATCAGCAAGTTCTAACCTGTACAAATCCTGCCCTGTAAATTCAGTGTCTAGACATAACATTTAGTTATGTCTTTTTTCGTTATTAGTCTCAAAACGTTGAATTTCGATTAAATAACCACTGGGATCGCGTAAAAAACAATGATAAATATTATACTTTTTATTCATTGTTGGTGGCTTTTCAAACTTGATGCCACGTTCTTGGAGATATTCAAACCATTCATCCACCTGCTGTGTTACCAAAGTAAAAATAACACCTGATTGGTTTTCAGGTGAAAGAATAGATGTTTCACTTGCTTGGCATAATCCCAAGTATCCAGAGCCAGTAACACTGTAAATTCGACAGCTACCTTGGTCAAGCCACAACTCGAAGCCTAACTTTTGTTCGTAGAATTCTGTAGATGCATTAAGGTCTTGGGTATAGAAGAAGGTAATCTGTTGATGGATTTGCGGTTGATGAGACATAAAATACATTTGAGTATATACCCTAACGACATCTGGCGATCGCATAGGTAAAAATTTATTTATGTTAGAAACCTGTTACTGCTCCAGAACGCCTTAGGCGTATCTGGAGTTTCTTTTTGATAAAGCTATCAAAATTTTTTAAATCATCCGGATATGCCAAAACAAGCTTGAAAGGGGATGCATAGCGAATTATTTATATCTAACACGGAGCATCACTCGTTGATGTACTCCTCTGCCAAACAACTCTCGCAAAATAGCCCCAGCAGAACTGGGGCTGTTTTGCGTTGAAGGTGTGTAAACTAGAAGCACAATTATGAAGTCAAGGAATATAATTTACCACATTTGGGTGTATACCCTGATGACGTATGATTCACTCATTGAAAAAATTGATATAGGTAAATGCGTATCTTTCCTGACTCCAGATTTGTCATCAACATCTCTGGAGTTTTTCCATTGAATTATATACTAAATATCCAATGCTTTAAATAGCTCAGCGATCGCACTTTACCCTTTAAGGCGAACTTTAATGCGATCGCACTTAATAGAAATATTTATTTCACTGTGTATGTTACAAAAATATCCTTTTTCATTTCAACTTCCGCCGGGGCATCTGGGTCGTAAGTTGGTGTCAATAAAAAGCTAGCAAAAGATGGTAAAGTAACTCCAGATTTTGAATTACAGGAAGGATAAAATAAGGTATAAAATGGCTCCGCTACAGAAGCAGCACCAAGTTTAACACCCATAGCAGTTGCTAAAGCCTGAGCGCGACTTTGAGCGTCTTTCATTGCTGATTGATAAACTGAACTCTGCAAAGCTTGACAATCATTAACTGCGTATTCCACGCTGACACTATTGATAGTTAAATTCTCAATTTTGCTTGTTGCTTTATTCGCTGTGCCGACAATTTCCTGAATGCGATCGCGGGTTGGTTTTTCCGCTCTCACTAATATCTTGGCATTATTTTCAGTGGAATTAGGGTTAACTTGCACTTGAATTTTATCAGGGCTAATTCCATTAGTAACTAGGCTATCAATTATTGGCTGGAGAGTTGCTTTATTTAAGGGTTTTTGGCTTTCTAAAGCAGATGTAGGTGGAATTTGTCCTATTGGTGTTTTGGCATTTAAGAGGAGAACTGGTAAAGTTCCCCGACGGAATTGCGATAGCGTTGATGGTTGCGTTTGTAACTCTTCGTTGCTATCTTTACTACTGAATACTAATTGAATATCCGCTGTATCCGCTGGTACTCTTACCACCCCTTGACCCATTACCATTAATGAATGGCGATCGCTCGCTGGTGGATAAAATAATTGGGCATGAGTGACTTTAGGTCTTAACGCTTCCATCCCAACAGCCATAGTTATACTTACCAGCATTACAGCAGTTAATTTTTTCATGTTCTGGCAATGTCCTTTGAACTTACTATTTGTCAAAGTTTACACTTCAAGAACAATATACTTAAGCTTTGCTTTAAATAATTTACTAACATTGCGGACTGGGGAATGGGGGAGATACGGAGACAAGGGAGACAAGGAGAATAATTCATAACCTATGCCCCATGCCCAATGCCCCATGCCCCATTACTCTTAGCTAGACATCAGGCCTATTGTTTGAATTCTGAATTCTAGAGTATTAACCAAACCAGTGAGAGGGTTCACAACCGGGTTGAACTATTTCACAAAGATGATGGCTAATCCAATCTGACTTTTCTTGAACGATTGAGCAAATACCTTGGTGAATTAAATTTTGTAAATGTAGTTGCTGCTCTAAGCGTTTACGAGGCAACTGATAATTTAGCAAGTTTTCTTGTTCAGCCTCAGCTAGTGGAATATTTCCGTCAGATATGACGCTATAAAAAGAGGGAATGCGGTTGAGAACGAAAGCAATTAGCTCTTGGCGCAAGTCAGGAATCGCAAAGGCTTGTTGATATGGATGATATGGATATGTATCCAAAACGCTTTCAATTTCTCCTATTACTGATTGCTGAGTCAAATTAACTACAGTTTTCATAATTTTTTAAACTCCTTTTTTAATTCAGTCAAAGATTAGTTAAGTAAACAACTTTTCTAGATGGTAAGGTTGCCATGACAATCAGTTATAAATGATTCAACTGATAGATGCAATAGACTCTCAAGTTAGCCTTTTATTAGGATAGAATATCAAACATTTTACTGTGCTGGTTGGAGCTAAACCTTATACTGATTTGCAGTATTTTGAATAAAAACAGCACTGAAGAAACTGATAAAAAGCTGACATTTTATATTTATAATACTTATTATTTCAAATTTATGCCTTTTTGGCAGAAATCTACATAAAACGCAGCATAAAGTTTAGGGGATCAAGATTATGGTTGAGGGGCAACTTGCTTTGGTTAGAAATTTTTAGTTAAATTTAACCTTCTTGGTAATTAAGATTACTTGGGAATTTGTTAGACAATTTAGTATTTCATAGACAGAGCTTATTTGTTGCACATTGATTTTAGGAAACTGGAAAAATACTCAACTGCTAGACTGTCAAATCAGTCTAGCGACAGATGAAATGATTGAGTAAAAACGTTTAAAAAGTTCACATTATCTAAGAGCATGTCTTCAAAGTCAAAATATATATAGCAGGCAAAAGGCAATAGGCGTAAAGAAGGCAGGAGGTAGAGGGCAGAAGGCAGAAGGGAAGAATTTGAACGGGGCTTTAAAGAAAGCCCAATTCTTGGCCACCAAATCAGAGATTATGGTGGGGGACGAGAGATCCATGTTCCCTCTGGTCACGGGCAGAGGGCGAAAACAGTATTCCTTCTGCCTCCTGCCTTCTGCCCTCTGCCTTTCCTGTTGAAAGTCTTTTAGTGTCTGGGTTTTACGGTAGACTTACGTACTAAGCTATGCTTCAATTGCTATACCCAACATCATCTCTCCTCCCAAGAGAGACTTCAAAAGCCTATTCCCTTGTGCAGAAGAGGGACAGGGGGCTAAGGAAAGGAATATTGAGTTTCATTAACAACAGTTTTTAAGTATTTAAACTACTACTGAGATGGAAAGGTGAGCAGTAGAGAGTAGTATGATTCAATTACTGAAAAAGCTCTGTCACTACTGGGTGCAGACTAAACATAATATTGAAGCACCTATTAGTTGAAATCAGTTATGAGTATCTGAAGTTCTGATGGTCGGAAGCCTCTGCTCAGACTTCTCTGTCGATCATTAGTTATCATCAAATGACAAACGACAAAATTACTACTAATGACTGCTGAAAGCTAATAGTAGAATAAGGTACAGAAAAGCTGCACGGAAGGGAGGAAGCGAAATTGGATGAGATGAGGGCGGCGCTAGAGTTAGCGACTGAAGAAGAACTACAAGACTTAACGGCAATTTTATTTAGTCGTAAGTTCAATCCCCTAGACTACGTTCACACACCCGAACCCATCGAAGTGCAAAGCCAAGACCGCAAAGCTTGGCTAGACGCACTAGAAGGTCGCTTCCGCTTTTTGGCGGCAGATGGGATAACGGTGTTGCGGGGACGCACAGACCAAGTAACTTACCGACAAGCACTCGTTCAAGTATGTAAGTATCTAAAAATTCCTTATTCTAATCAGTTGACAACCGTTGATTTAGAAGCAGAAGTATTTTTGCATCTGCTAGGACAAGTGTGGAAAAAATTACCGGAACAGGAAAAGCAAAAATTGACTCTACGGATACAGCGTCAGCTTGTCAAATCAGAACTAAAACAACCTTTACCACTTTTATTGCAACGCGATCCTTTGGGGCTACTTTTTAAAGGTGGTAGTGCATTAGTTGTTACTTCCATGCTCCAGCCAGTTGTACTCAAGCAAATTGCCCGTCAATTTGCCATACACCTTGCTACCTACGAAGTAGCAAAACAAGCTGCCATTAAAGGCTCACAAGCTGCAACAACCCAGTTTCAAAGCTATATAACTATGCAAATGGCCAGACGGGGTATGACTGTGAGTGCAGCTCGTTATGGAACAGTTCGCAGTATGTTTGCCGTAATTGGGCCAATGATGTGGGCTTGGTTTTTTGCGGACTTAGGGTGGAGAGCGATCGCTACTAACTATGGTCGCATCATCCCCACTATTTTCGCCTTAGCTCAAATTCGTCTCACTCGTGCTGAATGTTGGGAGCCAGCTTGAATAAAGCTTTTTACAATTTCAACTCTCGTTGGAACTACTCTTTATTGGCACTGTTAATCTTCCCGTTGAGTCCTTTTGTTGGGGCTGTGACTATAGTTTTGGTATCATTCATAACTTGGATGAAACAATACCGCCAAATTAGTCGCCGCCCTCTCAACTGGGGATTTGCCCTTTTGAGTGTGTTGCTAATAGTCAGTTGTGGGTTTGCCCAGAACAAAATAGAAGCTTTCCTCGGCTTATTTAATTTCTTACCATTCTTTTTAGTTTTCGCCGCCTTCAGCACCCTGATTCAAACAACGGCCCAATTGCGTCAAATGGCTTGGGCTTTGGTAATAGGTTCGATGCCGGTGGCGACTCTCGGCTTGGGACAATTATTTTTGGGCTGGAATTTTAAGTTCGAGTTTATATGGGTTGTATTGAGTTGGACAATTAGACCAGGAGGAAATCCACCAGGCCGCATAGCTTCATTATTCTTGCACGCCAATACCTTCGCCGCTTATCTAGTAATCGTATTCATTCTTAGTGTAGGGTTGTGGCTGGAACAATGGCGATTGGGCATGGGGCATAGGGCATTTGGTAGGGATAGGGTGATGGGGTGGTGGGGTGATAGGAGTAGTTTCGCCCATCTCCCCATACTTCGGCTTCTCTACGAGACGCTACGCGTAGCTTGCTTCCCCGGAGGGGTACGCTCAGTACAAGTCTCCCCATCTCCCCATCTCCCCACTCCCCACTCCCCACTCCCCTTCTTATTCCTGACCATCGCGGTGCTTACAAATTTCATCACCTTGATTTTTACCAACTCGCGTAATGGATGGGGAATCGCTATTTTTGCCTGTTTAGCTTATGCAATCTATCAGGGTTGGCGGATTCTTGTTGGTGGCGTTATCGGTATTGTCACCAGTATCCTTTTAGCGGCTTTTGCTCCCTCACCAATCGCTCAGTTTTTTCGCCAGTACGTTCCTGCTTTCTTTTGGGCAAGGTTAAACGATGATATGTATCCAAATAGACCAGTGGCTTTGATGCGAAAAACTCAGTGGGAGTTTGCCTGGTCTTTAGCTTGGCAACATCCTTGGACGGGATGGGGCTTACGTAGTTTTACTGCACTCTACAAAGCACACATGCAAATTAAGTTGGGTCATCCCCACAACTTGTTTTTAATGTTATCTGCTGAAACTGGTTTTATCACTACTTTTTTATTTTGCAGCCTACTCGGTTGGATTTTGATTGCAGGAGTCCAATTAGTGCGAAATTCCAAACACATATATACAGAAGATAGATTGCTAATTTTCAGTTATCTTCTCGCCTGTATCGGGTGGATTCTATTAAATAACGTGGACGTAACCCTATTCGATTTTCGTTTGAATGCTCTTTCATGGTTAATTTTGGCCGCTACTTGTGGAGTAGTTCATCGCTATAACCAACAAGAAAAGCTTGCATCTCATTGAACTGGGTACTGGGGAAGTTCTTAAATTGGGTAAGCTATTACGCTTTTAAATTGCACAGTTAGTCATCCTGTTGACGCTTAACTCTCAACTGTCAACAACTAACACGAAAAGATGCGCTGCGTTAGATTTGCAACAGCTTATTTTTTAAAATGGAAGTCTCTTGTTCTTTTTCAGTGTATGCACTGGGGACATTTAAAGCTTTAAGTTAATAATATAACTATATTCACGTCTGTGACTGTGAGTGTGACTAAAACCTAAATAGTCACTGTTGCTGATTGTTGGGAAGGTGTAGGGACAACCCTTTGGGGTTTTCCTGCATGACGGGCATCTCTTGTAGATGCCCTTTTGTATGTTTATTTTTTCCCAATAAAATTGGAATTTCTACATTCAATTATTTTCAAAATTTTGTCATTATTTTTGATAATTTATTTCTTAAAGATTCAGTAAAAAATTACACTTTTAAATGGCAACTTACATATACCAAATGTCATAATTTGAGTAAAATATCTGGGATGTAAGTAATAAATATGACTTTCAATCGCCGTCAATTTTTGCAATTTACTGGTTCGACTGTTGCGGGGTTTGGATTAAGTCAATTCTTTACGCAAGCAGATCGCTTTGGTAAAGTCCTCGCAAAAACTACACCACGTAAACTTGCATTCCTGGTTGGGATTAATAAATATCCTGGAGAAGGTGCGCTGCGGGGATGTGTTAACGATGTTGAAATGATGCGCCATTTGCTCATATATCGGTTTGGGTTTCAGCCAACAGATATTTTGACTTTGACAGATGAAAAAGCGACTCGTACCGGTATTCTCCAAGGATTTGAAGAACATTTAATTAAACAAGCCAAGCCTGATGATGTGGTAATGTTTCATTATTCCGGGCATGGTTCCCAAGTTTACGATCCAAATCCCATAACAGAAGAAATAGGATTAAACGGTACTTTTGTTCCTGTAGATTCGGGTTTACCTGCTGGCTATCCTGAAAAAAGCGGTACAGTGCAAGACATCATGGGGCACACATTATTTTTATTGATGTCAGCTTGCCAAAGCGAAAATTTTACAGCAGTTTTGGATAGTTGTTTTTCCGGTGGCGCAACGCGAAATTACAAAGTGCGATCGCGTCCTGGTGGTAACTCAGTCCAAATTTCCGCGAACGAAAAAAATTATCAAAAAAAATGGTTATCAAAACTCAATCTTTCACGCCAAGAATTTATTCGCCGCTATCGGGCGGGAGTTGCCAAAGGTGTAGTACTCGCAGCTACAAACCCTGAACAAACCGCCGCAGATGCAAGGTTTAATGGTTTCTATGCAGGGGCGTTTACTTACCCATTAACACGTTATCTCTGGCAAAATAGCAGTACGCCAGAAAAAGCGATCGCACAAGTACTTGAATATTTATCTCAAGAAGATTACGAACAAACACCCATCCTTGAAGTTAAGCCTCGAAGCAGGAATGAAAAACAACCTATGTTTTTCCTCAATGCAGCAAATACCACAGCCGATGCTGTAATTACCGAAATTAGTGGTAATCGAGCAAAAATTTGGCTTGGTGGCGTTGATATTGGAGATATAGAAGAAGGTTCTCAGTTTAGGGCAATGGGAGTCAATAAAGCTAATTTTCCACAGGTGCAATTGATATCGCGCACTGGATTAGTAGGAATTGCCACAATAAAAGGCATTGTCAAACCAGGGATGTTGTTGCAGGCGATCGCATAAGCAAAAAGGAAAATCGTTGTTAGAGACGTTGCATTGCAACGTCTCTACATCTGTTGAAATAGCTTTAATTATCAACCCATCTCTAGTCACTTTTTAATAAAATGCATCAAAAAACATACTTTATTTTATTTGCAAGTATTATCTTCCTTTCGCAAACAGTAGTTACCATACTTGGAAATACAGAGGCGAGTTTTGCTCAATCTTCAGCAAGGCGATCGCAACAGACAAAATCTACCACCGCCGACAAATTATATGAGGAAGGAATACAACTATATAATCAAGGCACAGCAGAATCATTGCGAAAAGCGATCTTCAAATTACAAGAGGCATTGCAACTCTGGCGCAATACTGACGATAAATTATCACAAGCTAATACTATTCATGATATTGGTAGAGCATACTTTAGTTTGGGAAATCCACAAGAAGCCATCAATTCATATAACCAATCACTAGCTTTAACTCGCGCTTTAAACAATAAAAAATTAGAATTATTGATCCTGAATGATCTTGGCATGAGCTACTCAGAGTTAGGGCAAACACAAAAAGCGCTTGAATATTATAATCAATCGCTATCTCTTACCCGTAGTCTTGGTAAAAAAGATGATGAAGCTAGTATTTTGAACAATATTGGTTTGCTTTACCTTACTTCCAAAAATATGGAAAAAAGCCTTGATTATTTACAGCAGTGTCTATCTATTTACCGTACTATTGGCGATAAGGAAGGTGAAGCCACCACACTGTTATCTATTGGTCAAGTCTACGATAATTTTAGAGAGAACCAAAAAGCTTTAGAATTTTATAACCAATCCTTATCTCTGTTTCGTACTTTAAAAAATAAGGAATGGGAAGCAGGCGCTTTGAGAAATATTGGTATAATCTACAAAAAATTAGACGAAAAGCAAAAAGCTCTGGAATATTACAATCAAGCTTTGTCTTTGAACCGTGAAATAGGTGATAAAGCACATTTATCGGATATTCTTAATCTTATCGGCATCATCTATGGTGAATTAGGACAACAGCAAAAAGCCTTGGAAATTTACAAAGAAGCTTTATCCCTATCACGTAGTATAGGACATACCAAAGGAGAAGGAACGATTCTTGGTAATATGGGGAACATCTACGATAGTTTACGCGATCCGGCAACAGCAATTGGCTTATACGAAGAAGCTTTACCCTTGAGCCGCGCTACAGGAGACAAGTACGGAGAAGCAATTACTCTTAACAATATGGGTAAAGCTTACTGGGTTTTGCGGCAACCAGAACGAGCGATTTCTTTGTACAATCAAGCTTTAGAATTGATGCGTCAAATAGGTAGTCAGAAAGGAGAATCTATTGTACTTGGTAATATTGCCACTCTTTCTTCTTCTGTGGGGGACAACAAAACATCTCTGGAATTATTGAACCAATCTTTATCACAGAAGCGTGAATTAGGTGATCGGGAGGGTGAAGCTATTGCGCTTTTTAACATTGCTTATGTTGAAAGAGATAAAGGAAATATTCAACCATCTATAGATAGTATGAAAGCTGCGATCGCCATTATTGAAGACTTACGTTCTAAAGTTATTAATGAAGAATTGCGAGCCAGTTATTTTGGCTCAAAGCAAAATTATTATGAATTCTACATTGACTTATTAATGGAGTTGCACGAAAAGCAACCCAACAAAGGATATAACGCCCAAGCCCTCCACGCCAGCGAACGCGCCCGCGCCCGCAGTCTCATCGAACTGCTTACCGAAGCAGGTGCAAACATTCGTCAAGGAGTAGATGCACAATTATCTCAACGTCAGCAAAGCCTGGAAAAAGAACTTAACGCTACCGAATTTCGCAAGTATCAACTACTCCAAGGACAATACACTAAAAAAGAATTAGCTCAAATCAAACAACAAATAGCAACACTCCTCAATCAACTCGAAGAAGTTAAAACACAAATTCGCCTCAAAAGCCCCCGTTATGCGGCATTAACTCAACCGCAACCCCTGACACTCAAAGAAATTCAAAACGAAGTACTCGACGAAAATACAATACTTTTAGAGTACTCGCTAGGCAAAAAGCACAGTTATCTTTGGGCAGTGACTAAGACAGATATTAGCAGTTATAAATTGGGCGATCGCGAAACTATCGAAGAAACTGCCCAAGCATATTACAAGCAAGTCACATCAAGCCAAGAAGTCAATCCTAAAATTGGTAAGCGATTAAGTCAGATGTTACTCGGCTCCGTCGCCAGCCAACTCAAAGGAAAACGTTTATTAATAGTTGGTGACGGTGCATTGCAATCAATTCCCTTCGCCGCCTTACCTACCCCTGAAACCTCTGTTTCTTCCTTACCAAAGAACGCAAAAGAAAACTTTACTCCTCTGTTGGTACAAAACGAAATCGTTTTGCTTCCCTCCGCTTCAACTATCGCTATCCAAAGACGCGAACTCAAAAACCGACCGCCAGCACCTAAAACCGTTGCAATTCTCGCAGATCCAGTCTTCAATCGCGATGATAGACGCTTGCAGGCTACAAATAATCATACTGCCGCAGCCGCAACAACCAGCGAAGTAGTACGTTCGGCGCGGGATATCGGCGTAGTTCTTGACCGCCTTGAGTACAGCCGCCAAGAAGCTGATGCAATTACCAAACTTGTAAGCAATACTTCTCAACGCCTATCATCTCTTGATTTTGAGGCTTCCCGCACCACCGCCACCAATCCCAATCTTGCACAATATCGAATGGTACACTTTGCCACTCACGGACTGATTAACACTGTTAACCCAGAGTTGTCAGGAATCGTTTTATCTTTAGTCAACCAAAAAGGTGAAGATACCGACGGCTTTCTCCGCCTCCACGATATTTTCAACCTCAATCTACCTGTTGAACTCGTAACTCTTAGCGCTTGCGAAACCGGACTCGGTAAAGATGTAAAAGGAGAAGGCTTAGTGGGCTTGACAAGAGGTTTTATGTATGCTGGAGCAAAAAGAGTTGCTGTCAGTTTGTGGAGTGTCAACGATACAGCAACCGCCAACTTGATGACCAAATTCTATCAACAGATGTTACAAAAAGGCTTGACACCAGTGGCCGCCCTACGTGCCGCACAGTTAGAAATGTGGCAAACTCAGCAATGGAATGCACCGTATTATTGGGCGGCGTTTGTCGTCCAAGGCGAGTGGCGGTAAAGCTTTTAGGGAGATGGGGAGGTGGGGAGTGTGGGGCGAAAGAAAATTTATCGGGAAAGGCAGAGGGCAGGAGGCAGAAGGCTTTTATGAAATTCTGACTCCTGCTCTCTGCCACGACCGTAGGGAGTAAGGGTTTAAGACCCCCACCAAATTGAAAATTTGGTGGCTCTTGTTTAGGAGGGGTCTGAATCCCCGATCTTACAAAACCTTCTGCCCTCTGCCCTCAGCATAGCTGCCTTCTTCAAGCTTCCCCTTTTTCCCAGACTCCCTGCTTGCCCAATGCCCAATTTTTATGGCAGGTCTCGGTACAATGAGGTTGTCCGTAACGAAAAAAAAGACGCCTCAGTAACTAAACTTTATGCCCACAACAGCTGATTTTTTTCAATACACCCAATGGTCGGGTATAGCTACTTTGGTATTCGCTGCCTTAGCAGTGTTGGCTTTTGTTCTCAAATGGGGCATCCGTTTTCGACTGGTGGGCACGACTGGCTTTATGGTGGTGCTAACAGCTGGTTTATTTGCACTCTCCATAGTCCCCTTGAGTCGTACTGTGATTCCAGGAGCAGTGCGCTACAGTCTAGTTTATGATAATGCCTCAACCCAAGCCGTAATCGCTGTCTCACCCGAAATTACCCCTACACAATTAGAAGCAACTTTACGTCAAGCAGCTAGCAATCTTTATTCTTATGGTCGTTCTGGTACACTCCAAGACGACAAGCTAACAGTTCGCGCCCGTACCATTCTTCACCCAGAATCAGGAATTTCAGTACCAGTTTACTTGGGCGAGATTAAGCGATCGCTCCTCTCTCGCGACAACTCCCCAGTACAAGTGGAAATTTATCAAGACAAATTTGCCCAATTGCCGAAATCGAAGGCTTAAGGGCATGGGGCATTGGGCATCGGGCATCGGGAGTGATGACTGATGACTGAGAAATGGTATGTTCGCCCCTTTGCCCCTGGAGTCTCTTCCCATGCCCCATCCCCCATGCCCAATGCCCAATTTCCAATTCCTAATGCTTGTTATCAGGATGACATAATTTATTTTGTATTTACCGATACTTTAAATATTATTTTTAGATTAAGATATTGACACTTTAGCGATCGGACTGTAAGCAAAATTTTATTAGCGTAGGGTAATTGGTACTGGCAATTATGATCTGTCAGTTGTTTTCCTAGTTACCATTTTTGTCATTTGCAAAAATATTTGCGACAACTGAATTGGCTGTAGGACTTACAGATGTACGCGCCTAGCTGATATATTCTGTAGCTGCAATTGCTTGAATGGTAGGACTATGAAGAAAATCCCAGTTGGCGATGCCTGCGGCGGTAAACTACGCTTTTTTTGGGTATCTGAGAGTGCTAATGTTATTTAATTATACGGTTATTCAAAAGTTTGGTAGTTCGGAATTTTAGGATGAGCAGCATAGATTCAAGCACGGTCGTCAAATCACTTAAGCAGTCGGCAACAGGCTTTGTCTATTTCATGGCTCGGCTAAAATCCAGTTGAAGGGGTGTAAAATTTGTCGCCATCTTTAAATCAGCTTGGCAACAAGTATCCCTAAGCAAAAGTCAATTTGGTTAAGAAATATCAAAGTTTTGGCACACTAGTTTATATGTCTAATAAATTTTCTACTCAACCTTCTTTGTCTACTCAAACTTCTAGTTCGTTATTTACCCTTACAGTTGCCCCAGCAAAAGTAATCCGTGGTTCTGGCGTGTTGCAAGCAGCCGCAGCAGAAATCGCCTTGTTGGGAAGTCGTCCTTTAATTGTGGCGGGAGAACGCACTCTTGCCATCAGCCAAGAAAATTTACTACCGATTCTAGAAACGCAACAGTTACATCCTGCCGAAGCTAGTTATGGTGCAGATTGTTGCGAAGCTAGTTTGAAAAGTTTACGCAAGGCAGCTAAAGAACATAAAGCTGATGTGATTATCGGTGTTGGTGGCGGCAAAGCTTTGGATACAGCGAAATTAGTCGCGCAACAATTACAGCTACCAGTGGTGACGATTCCGACTTCTGCGGCTACCTGTGCAGCTTGGAGTGCCCTGTCGAATGTTTATTCAGAAGACGGGGCATTCCTTTATGATGTGGCGCTGTCTCGTTGTCCGGATTTATTGATACTCGATTATGACTTGATTAAAACTGCACCACAACGTACTTTAGTAGCTGGAATTGGTGATGCGATCGCCAAGTGGTACGAAGCCTCAGTTAGTAGCGGGCATTTACAAGACACTTTAACTATTGCCGCCCTCCAACAAGCACGAGTTTTGCGAGATATCCTCTTGCAGAAGTCAGCCGCCGCCCTCAAAGAACCAGGTAGTGAAGTTTGGCGAGAAGTTGTAGACGCGACTGTGTTACTCGCTGGCGTAGTTGGCGGACTTGGAGGGGCGCAGTGTCGCACCGTTGCCGCCCATGCTGTGCATAATGGTTTAACGCACATTTCTGGACACGGCAGTATTCACGGTGAAAAAGTTGCTTTCGGAATTCTGGTGCAACTGCGTTTAGAAGAAATGCTACAAAACAATCAACTAGCAGCATCTTCACGGCAGCAGTTGTTAAAGTTCTACGCAGAAATTGGACTACCCCAGAAATTAAGTGATTTGGGATTGGGCAATATTACATTAGGTGAGTTGCAAACAGCTGCCGAAATTGCCCTAGCTCCTAATTCTGACATCCATCGGCTACCTTTTAAAGTCGCGCTGGAACAGTTGATGGCGGCAATGGTTTCTACCACTGCACCTATAGATAGTAGAGATTCTACGGCAGTCGCCTCAACGGAGGGAACCTCCCCACGGCGCAGCCTTATGAATCGAGTTTCACCCAAGGGAATGAGTGACGAGGTTGAAGCATGAGTTTGAATTGGATAGTGCCAGCAGAACGCATACAAAAACTGCCACCTTATGTATTTGCCCGTTTAGACGAACTAAAAGCTAAAGCACGGGAACAAGGGTTAGATTTAATTGATTTAGGGATGGGAAACCCCGATGGTGCGACACCACAACCAGTGGTAGAAGCTGCAATGGCCGCTTTGCAAAATCCGGCCAATCACGGTTATCCTCCCTTTGAAGGCACTGCGAGTTTCCGCCGAGCGATTACTACTTGGTATCGTCGGCGTTATGATGTCATTCTTGACCCCGATAGTGAAGCTTTACCACTACTCGGTTCTAAAGAAGGATTAGCACATTTAGCGATCGCTTACATCAACCCAGGCGATGTAGTTCTAGTTCCTTCTCCTGCTTATCCTGCCCATTTTCGCGGCCCCGTAATTGCTGGCGGCCAAGTTCATAGCTTGATTCTCAAACCAGAGAATGACTGGTTAATCGATTTAGGTGCTATTCCTGATGAAGTTGCCCGAAAAGCCAAAATCCTCTACTTCAACTATCCCAGCAATCCCACCGCCGCCACCGCACCCCGCGAATTCTTTGAAGAAATCGTCGCCTTTGCCCGCAAATATGAAATTTTGCTGGTACACGATTTGTGTTACGCCGAGTTAGCGTTTGATGGTTATCAACCCACTAGCTTGTTAGAAATTCCCGGTGCAAAGGATATTGGTGTGGAATTTCACACTTTATCCAAAACCTACAATATGGCTGGTTGGCGCGTCGGGTTTGTAGTGGGTAACCGCCATGTCATCCAAGGTTTGCGGACGCTGAAAACTAACTTGGATTACGGCATTTTTGCCGCCTTGCAAACAGCTGCCGAAACAGCTTTGCAACTACCAGATGTGTATTTGCATGAAGTACAACAACGCTACCGGACTCGTCGCGATTTCCTGATTGAAGGGTTAGGACAGCTGGGTTGGGATATTCCTAAAACCAAGGCGACGATGTATCTGTGGGTGAAATGTCCTGTAGGGATGGGTTCTACAGATTTTGCGTTGAATGTGTTGCAGCAAACTGGCGTTGTGGTGACTCCAGGTAATGCCTTTGGGGTTGCCGGTGAAGGATATGTGAGAATTAGTTTGATTGCAGATTGCGATCGCTTGGGTGAAGCTTTACATCGCTTTAAGCAAGCTGGCATCCGCTATCAACCGGAAGCTGTAGTTTCTGCTTAAAAAGCGATCGTCGCTCTCGTTAGTTGATTAGATGATGTTTGATATCATCATAACTTATGCACTCAGATCCACTTCCCAAGGAGGCTTTAGAAGTTACTTCTATTTATCGGCGACTAGGGGGATCTGGGCATTGAACCAGATCCCTGCAAAAACGGAAATAGAAGCTGCAATAGCTTGTTATATGGCGAGGTCGTAACATCCCTTCTCGAACAGAGATACCTGGTTCGGTTATCCTACTATGCAGATACGGATTTCTTCAATTGATTCAATTAAAATCAGATTAAATCTATCGAGGTTAACTTATGAAAAACGTATCGTTCAAAGAACTTACTCTAGCTATAGTTGTAGTTCTTTCACTTGTTGGATTAATCGGTTTTTCAATTTATGACACTAATAGTCGATCTGCTTTCTTAGATGTTGCTAAGGTTACTATTGGTGCTTTTATAGGGTATTTAATCCCTAATGGTAAGTAAAGCCTTATTGACTAACAATAAGGCTCTACATAGGATTTATTGACTTTTACAGGCTTCTGGTGCTGGGAACACTAGGAGCCTTCTTACTTGATTGTATTCTATAGAGTACAGAATGAGTATGTTGTTTTTGTTCGCTCATTATACTGTCTTCTGTTTCTTTCTTTTCTAAACAGTCTATGGAAAATTTTAGAAAACAAAGTTATAGCAGTTGTTAATTCTGAATTCTGTCGTATTATTTCTTCCTCTGAAGTACGATAACACGGCTATCTGTGTTGATGACTTGGATACCATTTGCTAAAGCGATCGCCGGAATTTTCCAATAAGAATGACCGCAGATAACTAATAAATTTTTAGTTAAATTGATTTTTTCTAACTCTTTGCGAATAGATTCTTTTCCAGCCAAATTACCTTCTGGATAATCCGGCCCTTCATGTAAGATTAAAATATCTGGTGACTGCTTTGTAAGTTCTCGAATTGCTTTGATAAATTCTTTTTCAGGGCGTCTGAAGGGTTTAATTTTTTTGCCAATAATACCAGAAATTCCTGCTAGACTCAGTTCGCTATTTCTTCTAATATCCCCATCCAAATAGTAAATACTGCGATTTTGTTTAAAAAGCTGAATTTCTTCTTGTGTATTTCCTAAACTATCGTGATTTCCCGCCACACCAGCCACCCAATGAAATCGGCGATTAAAAGCTTGCCAAATTTCTCGGATATCGCCGACTACTCCACCACGCCTATTAACCTCTGCATATAAATCACCAGCTAATATAATCCCTGTATTTCTTAGAGAGGGAATTGTTCCATTTTCTGACAACTTTTCTAATTCTTCGATAACAAGATAACTGAGAAGTTGGTGATTTTTAGGGTCAATTCCTTGTAAATCGCTAGTAATAATAATTGCCTCTAAATTATTGGGTAAATAATCAACTTCTCCTAATAAAACTGGTAAATCTCTCTCAAGAACACCACTACCACCAGGTGCTGCTGTTAGATAGCCTATCTGATGAATGGATGAATTAGAGATTGATATAATATGCATCTTAGTAACAAATAGTGCTGTTCAACAGCGACCGCATCTAAGCTATAGTTTATAGTTCACAATAAAGATAGCATCACCTTATCAAAATTTCATTCATGCAAACCCCCGCTGCCACTATTCCTCATTTAATTGTTGCAGGCTTTCACGCCCTTTCCGATCCACTTAGGATTAGTGTGTTGGAATTGTTACGACAGCGAGAACTATGTGTATGCGATCTGTGCGACGCCTTGGGGGTTAGTCAGTCGAAATTATCGTTTCACCTGAAAACCCTAAAGGAAGCTGGCTTAGTTAACTCGCGTCAGGAAGGACGCTGGATTTATTACAGCTTGAATTTTCCACAGTTTAGTGTTTTAGAAGAATATCTAGTAGATTTTAGCCGCAATAGTGTAATCTCATCTGCGCGTCCCTGCTGCGATTAGGAATAGGTTTATCCACACCTTGGGTAAACAAGATTTCTCAAGGTCAAATAACAATTGCTGAATACATCAATTTTTTTTGATTAATTTTTATGTATAGTGGTATGCTTGATATTGACACATCAACTTTTTTTGAAATGATGTAAATATACCAGTAAAATTAACTATAAAGGTGAGGTCAATGAACGCGATCGCAAAAAAATTGGCTCTCGCATTTGGAGTGTTGGCTGTTGTTAGCAGTTGCACAAACACATCCAATTTATCTAGTCAGAGTCAGTCGTTGCCAAAGGTTACAGAAGTCAGTGATTCAACAAAGGTGACGACAATTCAGATTGATGGTTCTAGCACAGTGTATCCGATTACTGAGGCGATCGCTAACCAGTTTCAACAAACCAAGCAACAGTACAAAGGACAGTTCGTAGTTAACTTTTCCGGTACTAGCGCTGGGTTTAAAAAATTTTGTAGCAAACAAACAGATATCAGCAACGCCTCGCGTCCTATCTTGAAAGCAGAGATAGAAACTTGCAACAAAAATGGTGTCAAATTTATCGAGTTACCTGTTGCTTTTGATGCCCTAACTGTTGCGGTAAATTCGGAAAATACTTGGGCAAAAGACATTACTATAGCTGAATTGAAAAAGCTTTGGCAGCCAGAAGCCCAAGGAAAAATTACTCGTTGGAATCAAGTGCGATCCTCTTGGCCTGATAGACCAATTAACCTCTATGGTGCAGGCGGTCAGTCTGGTACCTTTGATTATTTCACAGAAGCTATTGTTGGTAAAACCAGAGCCAGCCGCAGAGATTACACCTCCAGTGAAGACGATCTCGCCTTAGTGCGTGGAGTCGGCACAGATCCCAATGCTTTGGGTTATTTCGGGCTTGCTTATTACGAAGACAACAAAAGTCGATTAAAACCTCTGGCGATTGATAGCGGCAAAGGAGCAGTATTGCCATCTACTGAAACTGTTGAAAAAGCAGAATATCAGCCATTAGCTCGACCATTGTTGATTTATGTTAATGCTGACTCTTTGCAAAATCGTCCAGAACTCAGAGAATTTCTGGATTATTACCTCAAGTTTGCACCCATAACAACTAGTTCGGTTGGGTATGTGCATTTACCTAGTGAAGCATCTGAATTAGTGGAAAAACGCTTCCAAGCAGGCAAACAAGGAATGGTATTTGCAGGGAAAGAGCAGATTAATTTAAAAATTAGTGATTTTTTGAAGCTAGAACAAAATTAGTGCTTTAACTCAAAAACAACGGCTTTTTTGAGAGTTAAAAGTTAGGAATCTAGTGCTTAAATTTCAAAGACTAAAGCCCTTACTAAAACACACTCTTGAATCAGTTTGCTATTACCAATTAATTGAAAACAGATTCATCAACTCAGATTTTATTGATTTAAATAAACTTAGGAAAACTAATGAAAGTACGTGTTGGCATCAACGGATTTGGCAGAATTGGGCGGCTAGCTCTGCGGGCTGCTTGGGGTTGGCCAGAGCTAGAGTTTGTGCATATCAACGAGATTAAAGGAGGGGCAGTCACAGCAGCTCATTTGCTCAAATTTGATTCTGTCCACGGGCGTTGGTCATCGGAAGTAGAAGCACAGGAGAATCGCATTCTTATTGATGGAACACCCCTGAGCTTTAGCGAACATTCCCAACCTGGTGAAGTTCCTTGGGAAGACTTAGGCATTGATATCGTGTTGGAATGCTCCGGCAAGTTTAGGACTCCCGCCACTCTCGACCCCTATTTTAAGCGGGGAGTAGAAAAGGTAATTGTGGCTGCTCCGGTAAAAGAAGAAGCCTTGAATATTGTCATGGGGGTTAATGACTACCTCTACGAGCCTCAAAAACATCATCTTTTGACTGCTGCCTCTTGTACGACTAACTGTTTAGCTCCAGTTGTGAAAGTAATCCATGAAGGCTTGGGCATTAAGCATGGAATTATCACCACCATCCATGACAACACCAATACTCAGACCATCGTGGATGCACCCCATAAAGATTTGCGTCGGGCGAGAGCTACCAGTCTATCCTTAATTCCTACCACCACCGGATCGGCAACAGCCATCGGACTGATTTATCCAGAACTCAACGGCAAACTCAACGGCATAGCAGTACGAGTACCCTTGCTCAACGCTTCTTTAACAGACTGTGTATTTGAAGTAGTGCGCCCCACCACCGTAGAAGAGATTAATAGCTTACTAAAAGCAGCTTCCGAACAAGCACCACTCAAAGGAATTCTCGGCTATGAGGAGCGTCCTTTAGTATCCATCGACTACAAAGACGATCCTCGATCTTCCATCATTGATGCCCTCTCCACAATGGTGGTAGACGAGACACAAGTCAAAATACTCGCTTGGTATGACAACGAATGGGGCTACGCCAACCGCATGGTCGAACTCACCCGGAAAGTAGCTCTGAGTCTAAAGGCGTGAAATATTCTCATTCAGAAATACTCTGCGTGCCTCTGCGCTGACTCTGCGTTCCTTTGCGTTTAAATCTCTTCTCTCTTCCCTCATGTCTTCCACTACAGCTTCTAGCGCCAATTTCAAAAACTATATCCTAGTCACCCTCGCCTATTGGGGTTTCACCATCACCGATGGCGCCTTGCGAATGCTGGTGCTGCTTTATTTCAACCAAATTGGCTATACACCACTACAAATTGCCTTTTTATTTCTGTTCTACGAAGTCTTCGGCATCATCACGAACTTTTTAGGCGGTTGGATTGGTTCTCAATTAGGACTCAAAGTTACCCTTTATACTGGCATCGGGCTACAAATCTTCTCTTTAGTCATGCTGTCATGGCTAAATCCTGATTGGGTACAGTCGTTTGCAGTCGTTTATGTGATGGTAGCGCAGGCATTTTCTGGGATTGCCAAAGACCTAACGAAGATGAGTTCCAAGAGTGCTATTCGGTTGGTGGTGCCCCAGGATGCCCAATCGTCTTTGTTCAAATGGGTAGCAGTACTGACAGGTTCTAAAAATGCTCTCAAAGGAGTTGGCTTTTTTGTTGGTAGCGCACTTTTGGCTTCGCTTGGCTTTGTCAATTCCCTGTGGATTATGGCAGGGGGACTGTTCTTGATTATGTTCAGTGGGCTATTGCTGCCTAAAGGAATGGGCAAAATCAAGAAAAAAGTCAAGTTTAGCCAACTCTTTTCTAAGAGCCAAGAGATCAATATTCTCTCAGCTGCCCGATTCTTTTTATTTGGTTCGAGGGATGTCTGGTTTGTTGTAGGATTACCAGTATTTTTACGTGAAATTTTGGGATGGTCGTTTTATCAGGTCGGTGGATTCTTGGCTTGTTGGGTGATTGGATATGGGATTATTCAGTTCTTGGCACCAACACTGATTCAGCGATTTGGTTCTGGCCGTCCACCACAATCAAAAACCATCCAATTTTGGACATTTACTTTAACTGTAGTTCCAGCTGCGATCGCTCTTGCTCTCCAACTAGGTATAAAAGCGAATATTGCGCTCGTTGGCGGACTCCTGATTTTTGGCGTAGTGTTTGCCTTCAACTCAGCCGTTCATTCTTATCTAGTATTGGCATTCACTGATGATGACAAAGTAGCTTTGAACGTCGGTTTTTACTATATGGCAAACTCTGGTGGCCGATTAGCTGGCACTGTTTTATCAGGTTTGGTATATCAGTTTTTCGGGTTAGTTGGCTGTTTGTGGACATCCATGTTCTTTGTCCTCGCAGCAGGATTAATTTCTCTAAAGCTACCAGATCCCGAACCCAGCAAAGCGATCGCTTGGAAAGCTGGAGATGGAGATTAGGGCATGGGGCATTGGGCATGGGGCATGGGGCATTGGTTATTCTAACCCTGCTTCCCCTGCTCCCTCATCTCCTTCACGATTCGCTTTTATTGATTAACATCTATGAGTACAAATTCGCAGGCGAATAAAACTCCAGCAAAAGTAGGGAGTAATCTGAGTTTTTTTGAAAAATACCTCACGCTTTGGGTGTTTTTGTGCATCTTGGCAGGAATTACACTCGGAAGATTATTTCCTGGGGTGGCGGTGATGCTGGATGCGTTGAGTATTTATCAAGTGTCAATTCCTATTGCAGTGTGTCTGTTTTTTATGATGTACCCCATCATGGTGAAAATTGACTTCACTCAAGCTGCAAATGCTATCCGTGCCCCAAAGCCAGTTATTCTCACTTTGATTGTGAACTGGTTGATTAAGCCATTCACGATGGTAGTATTTGCCCAGTTTTTCTTAGGTTGGTTATTTCGTCCGCTAATTACAGGGAGTGAATTAATTCGGGGTAGTGAAGTAGCGATCGCCAATTCCTACATTGCTGGCACGATTTTACTGGGAATTGCTCCTTGTACTGCAATGGTGCTGCTGTGGGGTTATCTTTCTTATGGCAACCAAGGACACACTTTGGTGATGGTGGCGGTTAATTCTCTGACAATGCTGTTTTTGTACGCACCTTTAGGCAGGTGGTTACTGGCAGCAAATGATTTAATGGTACCCTGGCAAACAATTGTTTTGTCGGTGCTGATTTATGTCGGATTGCCTTTAATAGTAGGAATGTACAGCCGCTATTGGATTTTTCAAAACAAAGGTAGAGAGTGGTTTGAACGGAGATTTTTAAAGTATCTCAGTCCAATTGCTATTACTGCTTTGCTGATTACTTTAATTTTGCTATTTGCTTTTAAAGGTGAATTAATTGTTAGCAACCCTTTGCATATTTTATTAATTGCTGTGCCACTATTTATCCAAACTAATTTTATTTTTTTGATTAGTTATGTGGCAGCTTTAAAGCTAAATATTTCTTACGAAGATGCCGCACCCGCAGCATTAATTGGAGCCAGCAATCATTTTGAAGTGGCGATCGCTACAGCAGTAATGCTGTTTGGCTTAAATTCTGGCGCTGCCCTTGCCACAGTGGTAGGCATTTTAATCGAAGTCCCACTAATGTTGATGCTGGTTGAGGTTTGTAAGCGAACGGCCGCTTGGTTTCCAAGGGAGCCAGAAAAGGCAACATTGGCAGATCCACGGTGTAATTCGTAATTAGGAATCTTTTAGAAATATGTTTATTGGGTTTTTTGAGGTAGGGCTAAAGCGTTTCGCAAAGCTTCAATCCGTTCAGCAGCCACGCGATAGTAAATCCATGTACCGCGTCGTTCTTTCTCCAGCAAACCCGCTTCGTACAGCACCTTGAGATGATGGCTGACGGTGGGCTGGGATAGTCCCAAAGGTTCTGTTAACTCACAAGCACAGGCTTCACCCTCTGGTTGATTGGCAATTAGACTCAGCAATTGCAAACGAGCAGGTTCTCCCAAAGCTCGAAAAATCGCTGCTGTTTGGGCTGCATCCTCAGGTTTGATGCAGCATGACAACAGTGGTGGACAACAAGTGGAAATTTGTTTAGGAAAATTCATACTCTTATATTGACATTCGTCAATATATTCTGGCAACATATTGATATCGATAAATATTGATAAGTATCGATATTAAAGATTACAAGGAGCAAAATTATGGCACTGCTGAAAACTCATGTGGCTTTGAATGTTACTGACATTGAAAAATCTGTGGCATTTTATCGGGCAATGTTTGGCGTGGAACCTCTGAAATATAAGGATGACTACGCTAAGTTTGATATTGCCAGCCCAGCTTTAAATTTGACATTGAATCTAGTTGCTAGCGTTCAGACAGGTGGTGCATTGTCTCATTTGGGCGTACAAGTTGAAACTACAGAAGAAGTGCAAGCTGCGATACAGAGGTTTACAGAGGCGGGACTAGCATTATTTACCGAAGACAATACTGATTGTTGCTACGCTTTGCAAGATAAAGTTTGGGTAACAGATCCCGATGGGAACCGTTGGGAAGTGTTTGTGGTGAAGGTGTCAGACACAGCACCAGAAAAGAATTTGGTGAGTACAGTTAATTCAGCTGGTGTAGCCAAGGTTGTTAATAAGCCATGTTGTGCTTAGAAGAAAGCAAATTGTAGACTATTGCCAGAGGCTTAACCTGCCTCTGGTAATTTTGTAGAGTAAAAACAGGGGCAGGAATTATGAAAAAAGTAATGTTTATTTGTCAGCATAATTCTCGTCGTTCCCAAATAGCAGAGGGATTTGCAAGAACTTTAGGAGAAAATAAAATTGCCGTTCAAAGTTCCGGCTTAGCAGCTAGTCAAGTAGATCCTATTGCTGTTGCAGTGATGTCAGAAATTGGCATTGATATTAGCAATCAAACCTCAAAGTCTTTAAGTGATTTTCAAGCTGAAGATTATGATGCGGTGATTTCGTTATGTGGGTGTGGCGTTAATTTACCCGAAGTATGGGTGTTAAGAGATGTGTTTGAAGATTGGCAACTTGACGACCCAGAAGGACAATCAATTGAAGTTTTTCGCCGCGTTCGGGATGAAGTTAAAGAACGAGTTTTGAAGTTAATTGATTCTCTAAATTAATTTTATCTGAACAAACAAATATTAATAGAGACGTTGCATTGCAACGTCTCTACATCATTGCGAATTGGTATAATGCAGAAGCTAGCATCTCTGCGTTATGTTGAACTAAAACGAAACAAACCAGACTTAGCTAAAGTTGCTCGTTTTTATTATCCCCAATGATTCAAAGCTTTGAAAGATTTTTGGACTGATACCAATTTGAAAAATGAATGTGAGATATGGATGAATACAAATCTAACATTCAAAATGGTATGAGTTAACCTATTGCTTATACAGCACTTAGCAAGAAATTAATCCGTTGCTCAAAGTTTAGGTCTTTAATCATTGCTCTAAATTCATTAGTTGCACTTGGTAGTTGATAGTCAGATGGTACAGGGATGATAGTTCCATTTTCTATTCCTTGTGCCAACAACAGCCAAGCTTCCAATTTAGCTCTAGGATTCAGATTCTTATAGGCTTGGCCGATTTCATTATTTGTACCTGTAAGCAAGTCGCGTTGTGCTTGCAGTTGTTCTTGCTGAGGCAAAACTTTAATTCGATCAAAGACTGCTTTTCCAAGGGTTTCTATGTCTTGAGGAGGTGCTGGTTGTAGTTGGTCTTTAATATCTAGGTAACCAAACCAAAGTACGGCCAGTTGAGTATCTACATCAAAGCGTCGAAAAGTTTCTAAAGCTGGTCTTGTTTTTTCGTCAACTGTGTAAGTCATAAAAAACTCCGAGCAAGTTAAAGTTATTGAGAAAATTATTCTCGATACTTCACTAAACTTAACGAATCAATGGAAATGAATAACTCTACTTGTGGTAGGAATAGCATTCACTACACAAGACAGATCGTAGATAACTCAAATTGCTACTTACAAAAATGCTCTGTTCAATGTATTGGTTGGAATCAGAAAATCAGGTTAGCGATCGCTCGAACCAACTTCGCTGGCTCCACAGGTTTGGTGATATGCTTGTCAAAGCCGGCGGCCATTGCCTGTTGATAATCAATTTCAGCTGCATAGGCGGTTAAAGCGATGGCCGGAATTTTCCCTCCCAGTTCTGGCGGCATATCTCTGATTTGACGGATCAACATATAGCCGTCTACTTCAGGCATTCCAACGTCACTTAGGAGTAGATTTGGCTGTAACTCAGGCAGAACTTGTAATGCTTCCATAGCTGATGCTACTTGGGTTACTATTGCCCCAGACTGCTCCAAAATGAAAGCAATCAACTCTCGCGTATCACGCTCATCATCCACCAACAAAACTTTTAGCCCATTTAAATCAGGCGAATCATCTGATTGTCTATCAATCTCGTGATTATTAGTAGATATTTTCATCAACGGCAACATGACTGTAAAGGTTGCTCCTTGTTCTTCCCCTAAACTTTCTGCCTTAACTGTGCCGCCATGTAATTCGACGATGTGACGAACAATCGCTAATCCTAATCCCAACCCCCCGAATTTTCTGGTGGTTGCACCGTCAGCTTGTCGGAAGTAGTCAAAGACGAATGGTAAAAAGTCGGGGTTAATTCCTTTGCCTGTATCACATACTTGCAGTTGAGCTTGAGAATCAACAGAGGTTAAACTGATTTCTACTTGTCCGCCTTGGGGTGTAAACTTGATGGCATTGGAAAGCAAATTCCAGATCACTTGTTGTAAGCGGACTGAATCCCCGGCTACTAGGAATTTTGAGTCGTAGCCTTGGTGCGCCGACAGCACCACTTGAATTTGAGATTTGAGATTGTCTGGTTGTTTATTAAACTCAATGGATGCTAAATTTCTGTTAGTATTTTCTGATGCCAAATCTAAAATCACAAATCGCAAATTGATAGATTTAGCTTGGGCAGCTAAACGCACGGTTTCTAAAGCTGCGGCGATCGCACTTACCAAATTCACAGGAGCAATATTCAAGCTGAGTTTGCCTTGCAAAATCCGAGAAACATCCAGTAAATCTTCAATTAGCTGAGTTTGCAGCTTAGCATTACGCTCAATTGTTTCCAAGGCACGAGCGGTGGTTGCTGCGTCATACTTTTTACTTTGCAGCATCTTTGACCATCCCAGGATGGGATTTAGCGGGGTGCGAAGTTCGTGGGAAAGAACCGCTAAAAATTCATCTTTGATGCGGTTAGCTTGAATTAATTGCTCTTTTCGTCGGTGTAACGAAGCCATTAATTCAAAACGTTCCAGAGCAACCGCCACCTGATCGGAAGTTGCTTGCAGTAAAGCAGTTTCCTCTGGAGTCAAGTGAATGCGGGTGCGACTGGCAAAGGAGAGTACCCCCAGCAGCTTTCCTTGAACAATCAATGGTTGACCTGCATAGGCTGTAATTCCCAAAGTCCGAAGTATGTATGCATTGGGATGGGTTGAGTGCGGTACATCGTTGAGAATAATTTGACGCCGTTCTTGGGCTACTAGTCCGCACATTCCTTGGTTAAATTCTAAGTATTCAATTGCTTGAAATACTTCTTCAGTAATACCATTCCAAGCTACCAAGTGAAGTTTTTGTTTATTTTCGTGTGTGTCAATCAAATAGTGGAAATAAAAATCCAAATGCATCTGCGCCGAGAGTTTGCTGAACAAGGTGTTCATCAAATCCAAGGGGCGCTCGGTTGACAGCAAATCGCTGGCGGTTTCAAACAGCAACTTCAGTCCTTCACTACGCTCTTGTAATGCTTTTTGGGCTTGTTCGCGTTCTCGAAGGGCGCGTTCGCGTTCGGTAATGTCAACTGCAACTCCTCCTACCAAGTGTTGCCCAGACGGGTCTGCGATGGGAAACTTGTATACTAAAAATTCGCCAAGGCTGCCATCTGTGCGCGGGGCAGACTCAATGATTTCCAATACCTGATTTGTCTGGGCAACTATTTTAATATTACTGAGGAATACCTGAGCAATTTCAGCTGGATAAAGCTCAAAAATATTTTTATTAATGGCGTTATTTGTTGCTAATTCAAATGTGCGGAAATAAGTCGGGCTGAGATAAAGTACGCGCCCGTTTGCATCTGTAATCCATGCTGCGGCTGGACTGTTGTCCATAAAAGCTTGGAAGCGTTCTTCACTCTGGTGCAAAGCTTTTTCTATTTGCTGGCGATCGCTAATATCAAGAATAAATACCACTGTTTTGTGCCGAGATTCTCCTAACAGAGAGTAGCCAATGACAACGGGTACGCGAGAACCATCTTTGCGAATGTATTCTTTTTCATAAGGAGTACAGGCTCCTTTGGCTTTGGCCTCGGCAATGGCTAGTTCATCTAAATAAAGATATTCTGGTGGTGTGATATCAGTCCAGCGTAGTTTACCGGCTTGCAAATCCTCTTGGCTATAGCCAACAATTCGCAGAAACTCCTCATTGGCTTCATTGATGCCACCTTCCACATCACCAAATATAATCCCGACTACATTCGCTTCTACAAAACTCCTCAGCCGCTCCTCACTAGCTTTAACTGCGGCTTCTGCCTGCTTGCGAGCAGTGATATTCATGATGCTTACCAATACGCTGTCAAATTTAGCATTTGCTGGGGGAAAGGTAATTGTAAACAAGACATTGAGACTTTCTCCTTGAAGAGTTTTGAGAATCGTTTCTGATTCTAAGTAAGTTTCCCCATCAGTAATTGCTAGCAATTCTTCGACAAATACTTCTAGAGTTTCCGGTACAAATATTTGATGAAGCGGAACCAGGAGTTCATTTTTATTTTCAGCGCCAAACATTCGCACAGCTGCGTTATTCACGTTGGCAATTATCACCATGCCAACGGCTTGTTGAATAAACTCAGGGTGTTCGGCAAAAAAGGCGCGAAAATTCTCTACACCTTGTGCTTTTAATTCATCAAGGGCTGCTTTGACTAGGGAAAAATCTTCTTCAAAAATTGATACCCCTGCGGCTTCAAAAATATAACGGTATTTTCTCTCCTGTTCTTGCAGTGCCTCTTCTATCTGCTTGCGTTCGCTGATATTTGTAGTGCTGCCAACTACGCGCAGCGGTTTGCCGTCAGCATCTCGCTTGACAACTATTCCTTGGTCTAGGACATACACATACTGATGATTTTGGTTGCGAATTCGATACTCAGCAGTGTAGCGATTGCCATTTACCCACGCAACCCCCGCTTCACTTTCTACACGTTGTAAATCTTCTGGGTGGACAAGCTGACGCCACCAATTACCAGTTTTTTGGGCAATATCGAGGGGATAGCCTAAAATTCGCGTTAAACCTTCGGTTCTTTCAACCCGATCCTGCTCTATATCCCAGTCATATATAAGACAATTGACAGCAGCGGCCGCTAACTCGAAACGCTCGTTAGCTAACCTCAGGCGTTCCTCCTTTTCACGTAAGATTTGTTCTACTTGTTTGCGCTCAGTAATATCACGAAAGAAAATGTCAAGACCATCTTCACAAGGGTAGGCGTGAATCTCCAACCACAAGTCATATTCGCATGGCAAGTAATAATGATGTTCAAAGTGGACGGGAATTTGTTCTGCCATCGCTCGTCGGTATTGTCGCTCAACATTTGTGCCTACTGATGCCGGCCACTCTTCCCAGTGACACTTACCAACAACTTCTGTACGGGATTTGCCGTTAATTCGCTCTGCTTCAGTATTTTGGTAAATGATTCGCCAATCTCGGTCTAAACTGACAAATGCATCGCTCATGCTTTCTAGGGTGCGCGTCACTCGCTCATTGGCTTGTTGTAATGCCGATAAAGCTTGTTTGCGTTCGCTCAAATCAACAACAAAGCCAATAACCGTTTCTTGGCCATTTTCTACGAGGACAGAACCAAGCAAAACAGGAACGCGAGAACCATCTTTGCAAATATATTCTTTCTCAAAAGGTTTACAAACTCCGCTATTTTTGAGTTCTTCAACGCAACGCTCGCTTAAAATCAGAGATTCAGGTGCAGTGATTTGGCGCCAATCGATTTCCTTGGCGGACAAATCTTCTCGCGTGTAACCGACCATCTTCAGAAAGGCATCATTGGCTTCGATAATGCGGCCGTTGAGGTCGCTGACAATGACTCCAATGATGTTAGATTCTGCGAGTCGGCTAAACCGCATTTCGCTATTTTGTAACAACTTCAGACTTGACTCTGCTTTAGCTTTAGCAGTTTGTAATTCTGAGAAAAGTGCAGTAATTAATAAAGAGACCAGTGAGAAAGTTGTTAATCGTACCAAAACGCTAAAGCTTGGGATCTCAAACGAGTAGACTGGTTCAATGAGAAAGTAGAAGGCGACTATGGCTGATAAAGCGATCGCTAGCATACCCGCTTCCATGCCACCATACCACGCACTAACCGCCACGGCAGCATAAAAAAAGGTAAACACACTCGGATCGAATACTGGCTGTAATAATCGCGCCATTATTAAGGCAACTACTACCGCCAAAATCATCACGCCATAAGTTACTGAGCCAGAGCGCGTCATCAAGAATTTTTCTAGTAATTTGACGCTCATCTCAGTAGTCCTCCCCTTGCCTTGTTTTAGAGAGATACTCAGTTAGTAGTTTTTTCCCTGGTTCGCCCATCTTCTCTAGCATTTCTTCAATTAGCTTTAGTGCCATCTGTGAAGGCACCGCAGATCCGTTTTCCCAGCGATTGACTGTTCGCAGGGAAACTCCCAAATTAGCTGCAAACTTTTTCTGAGACAAATCGAGTTGCTGCCGAAGTTCGCGGATTATATCTGCAATTTTTATAGACTTTTCTAGTTCCATAGTCAGAAGATTAAGACAAATGTCACATCATTTATCTCCGGCTTGAGGAAGAATTTTAATAACCATTAGATATTATGTGCCCGCAGATAAATTGCATCTTTTGGTCAAACCTAAAGGCAATTATTAGTGTTTACTGCTGACTGTGAAAGCTATGGTGCAGCAATGCTCTGACCTTAGTAATTGCTGTTATTCAGGGCAAATAAAAGCTTGTTGGGATGAAACAAGTGTAGAAGGTATTTATAAAATAAAAATAAAGTTTAGTCTTTTGACTGGCGGAAAATAGTACTATGTTCGATTGTTAAATATTTATCTCTGTACTATATAGCGCCGAAAATTCCTGCGTAACATTTGGAATTTTCGCATTTCCTCCTTTACTTAATATTTTATTTATAAATCCAATCATCAGGGTCAGATGCCTGGCTTATTAAATAAGTCGGGGATATTTTTTGCTGAGAAAGTGTAGTTGATTTTACTTCTGAAGTCAGATGTCAACGGCAAATGTATAAAGCTAAAATATTTTGTTAAGTCAATTGCAGCCTAATTTATATTGCTATTTTGATTAATCAACACTCAGAAAATCTTCTCAACACTCAACAGGAAAAAGCACCAGGTCAAGGCTATAAATTTAGCTGGTTCGACTGGTTTTGTCTTTGGTATCCTCCAGGCTGGCTAATTTTATTTAACCGCCACTGGCAACACTATCATCAAGATCCAGATGGCTGGAATTGGCTCGAATATGGATTATTTTTAATTCCTGGTGGATTTTATCTAGCAATGTTGAGTCGTTGGTTGCGTTTAGGTTGTCGTTCGCCGCGTCAAGAAGTTGGTGACTTCGATCCCCATTACCAACAAGCTTTTCGCCAAGAAGTTCTCGCCCCCATCGTCAAATATTATTTTCGGGGAGAATTGCAGCAAATCGAAAACTTACCGCCAAAAGGTCCATTAATTGTGGCGATGAATCACGCAGGGATGTCTTTTCCTTGGGATTTTTTGACTTTAGCTTATTTATTAGGTGAAGCTAAAGGATGGAGAGTGCAACCCCTAGCAAGTCCAGCATTATTTGACCATCCTTGGATGATTTGGTGGTTACCACCCAAATGGTCGCAAGTTTTAGGTGGCGTGCGAGCAGAATTCAATGATTTTGAGGCTGCCATCGCCCAAGGTAAAATTCTCTTATATGCACCCGAAGGGATAAGGGGACCTGGAAAAGGTTGGAGACAACGCTATCAACTACAAAAGTTTGATGTGAGTTTTATGCAACTGAGCGATCGCTATCATATTCCCATTCTTCCAGTAGTTTGCATCGGTAGTGAATTTCTCCATCCTTGGAGTGTTAATGTCACCAAATTACAACGATTAGTCAAGTTACCATTTTTGCCTGTCTCGCCTTTGATGTTTGGCTTACTTTTGTTTCCCTCAATGGGAGTTTGGGCAATGAAAACTCGTCTACGTTATTTTATTGAGTCCTTAGAATCACCAGAAGTAGCCATCGACTCAAACAAAGGACGTACAGCAGCTTATCAGCAGGCGCAAAAATTACGAGAAAAACTACAAATTCAAATTAATCAGTTGTTGGTTCAGAAGGCAGGAGGCAGAGGGCAGCAGTTCGACAAGCTCACCGACCGGGCAGAAGGGATCAATTAGCAAATACACCAATTGTAGAGACGCTATTCATCGCGTCTCTACAATTGGTGTATTTATTGCATTGTTTTTGGCTGTAACTAAAAAACTAATTGACTTAAAAAGAACGCGAGAGCCGCACTTCCTAAAGGAACTGTTAAATTGTCAATACCCAAAAAAGAAAAAGCTTCTAAAGCAGTAGCAATCAAAGCCACTAAAAATGATATTGCCCAATTTTGCCAACTGTTTCCTTGAGTTCCGACTAAAATCAAACTGCTGACGAGATAGCTAACAAGCATCATAGTCAAAGAGCCTTCCCAACTTTTTTCTGACCCAGAGACTTTGTACTTGTGTTTACCAAAGCGTTGCCCAATTAAAGCAGCTAATCCATCTCCCCAAGTCATAACTAAAATGCCTAATACTGCATACTGCGGTTGTTGCAAATACCAGAACCAGGCAATTAAAATACCGAAACTCACAGAGTAAAAAAATGTCCCTAAACTTTGGCGTCCAACGCTATTAATGCCAGGAAGAATCGGAAATCGGTAGGATAGTAAAGTGATTGCGCTTGCTAAAATCGAGGCCGTAATCCCGACGCTAGCCGGAATATCTAGCCACCAAGCGAGTAAAATCACATTACCAGTGCCAATATGAACTATCTTCCTGACGATTTCTGCCTCACCATTAGCAAAGCGGTTTACCACCCATGCAATCAGGAGGATGAATAAGACCCAAATTCCAGCTATGCCTACGGTAGGCTCTGGCAAGGCAATTTGCAGCCATAAAAGCAAAATTGAGGTGAAATCAGAAAATGTAATCAACAAAGATGCTACAAAATGAATATTTTTACCTCTATAACTAATTTATAAGATTTAGGTAACTGTAATGAAACTATTATTAATTTGGCTGATTCGCGGCTACCGAATGTTTATCTCGCCATTGTTTCCTCCGAGTTGTCGTTTTCAACCAACTTGTTCGATGTACGCCATTCAAGCCATTGAACGATTTGGAGTATTGCGCGGTAGCTGGATGGCAACCCTACGCATCTTACGCTGTCATCCCTTTCATCCAGGCGGTTACGACCCAGTACCGGAGGTAAAACAGAAGTAGTCGGGAGACAAAGGAGACAAGGAGAATAATTCATAACCAATGCCCCATGCCCCATGCCCAATGCCCAATTTCAGGTATAGTCTTTTGGGGAGATGTCAACGGCTGGAGTTGTCATTTAGGTTGGGAGGGTTGAATAATCTAAATTTAAACTGGTGATGATTAATCCTACTGCTATCTATATACCCGACGAACCACAAATTCCTAGTCCGGAACCAGTACCGACTCCCATTCCCCAACCTGTACCGGGGCCTGTACCAGAACCAGTACCTGCTCCCATTCCTCAAACTGTACCGGGGCCGATACCTCAAACAGTTCCAGGAACAATTCCCCAAACCATACCGGAACCTGTTTGAATTACCTTGGTAATATAATTCAAAATCCAAAATCTAAAATCCAAAATGTTAAGAGCCGGAATTGTCGGACTTCCCAACGTCGGAAAATCTACTTTATTTAATGCTGTAGTTGCTAACGCCAAAGCAGAAGCGGCTAATTTCCCTTTTTGCACGATTGAACCGAATGTCGGCGTTGTCGCAGTACCGGATGAACGGTTAAATGTTCTTGCTAAAATTGGCAGTTCGGTACAAATTGTCCCCGCACGTGTGGAGTTTGTGGATATTGCCGGTTTAGTGAAAGGTGCAAGTCAAGGTGAAGGATTAGGTAATCAATTTTTGTCCCACATCAGGGAAGTTGATGCGATCGTCCACGTGGTACGCTGTTTTGAAAATGATGATATTATCCACGTTGCTGGTTCTGTTGACCCAGTGCGAGATATTGAAATCATTAATTTAGAACTGGGTTTATCAGATTTAGCACAAATTGAGCGACGAATCGATCGCACTCGCAAACAAGCCCGCACTAGCAAAGATGCTCAGTTTGAAGTCACAGTTTTAGAAAAGTTAACTGCGGCTTTAAATGAAGGTAAATCGGTGCGTCAAGTGAGTTTGAATGAAGAAGAAGCGGAGATTATTAAAGGATTAGGACTGCTGACTAATAAACCAATTATCTACGCAGCTAATGTATCTGAGGATGACTTGGCAAAGGGTAATGATTTTGTGGAAAAAGTGCGCCAAGTTGCTGCAACAGAAAATGCTCAAGTTGTCATAGTTTCTGCTCAAGTTGAAGCTGAATTAGTGGAATTACCAGAGGAAGATAAAGCTGATTTCCTGGCGTCTTTAGGTGTGGAAGAAGGTGGTTTGAAGTCATTAATTCGTGCTACCTACACCCTTTTAGGCTTGCGGACATATTTCACCTGCGGCCCCAAAGAAACCCGCGCTTGGACAATTCATGCTGGAATGTCTGCACCTCAAGCCGCAGGCGTAATCCACAGTGATTTTGAGAGGGGATTTATCCGCGCTGAAACCGTCGCTTATAAGGACTTGGTAGCCACTGGTTCCATGAATGCTGCCAAGGAAAAAGGATTGGTTCGTAGTGAAGGAAAAGAGTATATTGTGCAAGAAGGGGATGTGATGTTATTCCGCTTTAATGTGTAAGGAAGTATAGGCTATTGATTGAAAACTAGTGGTCTGTCCCATTAGTTCTGAAAAGTTCGTAGTAAGCACTTTAGTGCTTAAAAATCAAGGACTTTAGTCCTTACTACGAACACTTTTTGCTTGCAAAATTAATGGGACAGACCACTAGTTATTTCCACCCACGATATATACATAGGAACCTAGATTTTCGTCATCTGTGCCTACAATCACGCCGCCTTGGGCACCTGGAATCAGTTCCATAGCTTCAATTTTGTGGTAGTAAGAGCGATAAAGGGGAACAAGTTGAGGATGCGATCGCCAGCTTATATCATTACCAGATAATCTCAAGTAACCAGCAACATATACAGCTGACTGAAATGGCCCATCATCCCCAGCGTCACTTGCTGATGTTATGTAAACAATTGCCGATGAATCTACTTTTAAATCAGAAATATGTCGGACATTTCCAGACGGAAATGGTACTTTTAATTTTCCAGAACCTGAAAGCTTAATTTCATAAGTTTTGGGATTAAATTCTCCAAAATAAATGGTTGCTGGTGTTTCTCCTTCACCGCGATCGGCCCAAATAGCTACTAATTTCCCATCTATGTATTGCAACCCAAATGCTTCTAGATTGCTTTTTGGCGTAATTTCTGGTAAGTTGAATTCTTGAATAATCGAAATATTTTTATTAGTAATATCTAATCTCAGATAATAAGCTTTGCCTGTACTACTTACAGAGATAAAATCCAATTTTTTGTTTTGCGGAACAAATGTTAGAGACTCTAAATCAATAGGCAATTCTGTTGAATTTGGCCAATTTAAGGGAAAATATTCAGGTTGTTTTTTGTGTTTGAGGCTAATAATTGCTAGACGGCTTTGATTAGGTTTTTTGTTATCATGAACAATCAAAAAATCTAAAGAATTGCTTTGCTGCTCGATTAAAGCCATACCACTGATGCCAAAAGGAATACCACCGCGAACAGGACGCCAATCTTGTGCCCAAACCTGGTGAGATATGAGTAAAAATGCAGCAACGACTACTAGATTTATGATTAACCTGAGAAACTTAGGCATAGTAAGAAGTAAAAAGTAGCAAGGCAAAAGATTTTTAATTTTGCCTTTTACCTTTTTACTTCCTTTGATTCATGAAAGCACTTTTTGTAAAGAAAGTAATAATTCTTTGACAGTATATGGTTTGGATAAAAACATATTCACACCGCTGTCAGTGACGGCGCTGAGTTTGTGATCGGACATCAATCCACTGCTAGCAATAATTTTGACTTGCGGGTTGATTTTTTTTAAAGTACGGATGGCAGTCAAACCATCCAGGGAGGGCAGCATAATATCGATTAATACGGCACTAATTTTGTCCATGTTTTTAGCGTATAGTGCGATCGCCTCAATTCCATCACCAGCAATTAGAGTCTTATAATTATAGGCTTCTAGTGATGATTTAGTAACCTCCTGAATGGCGGCTTCATCATCCACAACCAAAATTAACTCTCCATGTCCTGTTTGTGATACTGAATCTTCTAAGGTTGGTGTTTCCATTCCCCCTGTGGCTGGCAAGTAAATTTTAAAGCTAGTACCATTTCTGAGTTCACTGTACACATTCACAAAACCTCCGTGGCTTTTAACGATCCCTAGCACGGTGGAAAGTCCTAACCCTGTACCTTGTCCGATCTCTTTTGTCGTAAAGAATGGCTCGAAAATTCTATCTAAGATTTCCTTAGGAATACCAACTCCATTGTCGGAGACAGTAATCACTGTGTAAGGGCCGACTTTAGCTTCAAGATTCATCCGCGCATAATTTTCGTCAATAAACAGATTTTCCGCAGAGATTCTCAAACTACCGCCATTAGGCATCGCATCACGAGCATTAACGCAGAGGTTCATCAATACTTGATGGAGTTGGGTACTATCTCCACAAACCATCCATAAATCCTGCGGTATGTCAAGGCTAACTTCTATAGATTTGGGAAAGGTTTCTTTGAGAATTTTGGCAAGTTCTACAATTAAGTGCCTGAGTTGCAAAGTGATGCGTTTTCCCTCCACACCCCGTGCAAAGGATAGCACCTGTTTAACTAACTCCGCTCCACGTTTAGCGTTGATTTCCAAAATCTCCAGTAAATGGTGAGTCCGTTCATCTGCATCGGGAAATTTTAGCGGTAATAGTTGCGCTCCTGCCAAAATTGGCGTCAGAATATTGTTAAGGTCGTGAGCAATACCACTGGCTAATGTGCCGATGCTTTCCAAACGTTGAGCGCGAAACAATTGGGCTTCTAAATGTTTTTTCTCAGTAATATCTGTATCAACGCTCAGAATTGACTTGGGCTTTCCGTCTTCATCACATACCAGACTCCAGCGACTAGCAACGAGGATTTCCTTGCCAGTTTTAGTAATTTTAGTTAACTCACCTTGCCAGTTACCTTTACTAATAACTTCTAAAAGAGCTGCTTCAATTTCCGGTGAAGGTTCGTCAAACAAAAGCTCACTTACACTTTTTCCCTTAGCCTCTGTAGCTCGCCAACCGTAAAGTGTTTCTGCACCTTTGTTCCAGAACAGAATCTGGTTGTTTAAATCTCGCACGCAAATGGCATCTGTGGTGACATCAAGTAATGCAGCCTGTTCTTTAATTTTTTCTTGGGCTAACTTGTGTTCGCGCAATGCAGCTTGCCGTTCGGTAATATCAATACTGGCACAAGTCACCCCGACAACTTCTTGGGACTCATTCCGTAGTGGCTCAACTGTCAAATCGTAATATCGAGTTGTTTCTGTAGTTCTAATTGATACTTCTTCTCGCGCTGCTATGCCACTGTTGAGTACCCCAAGTTTAATATTGGTGAGACGTTGAGCATCTTCCGCTGAGATGATATCCGCATCTTTTTTGCCCAATATTTGCTCAACCGTCAATCCGTATGAAGGATTGTAAACCCAAGTGTACCGTAACTCCTTATCTTGGTTGTAGACAAAAATCGGAGAATTTTTCAAGGCTACGCGAAATCGCTCTTCGCTCTGTCGCAATGCGTTGTCTGCTCGTTGACGCTCAATTGCATAACGCATAGAACGCACCAGCAAATCACCGGTTACTTGCCCTTTGACTAAATAATCCTGCGCTCCTTCTTGCATTGCCCTAGTTGCTAGGGTTTCATCGTTTATACCGGTCAGCACAATAATTGGAGTTGCTTTTGCCTGTTGATGAGCAGTAACAAAGGTTTCCAGTCCCTGACTATCTGGTAGGGAAAGATCTAATAAAATGACATCAAAAATTTCTTTTTCTAAGTGGTTGAGAGCTTTGGAAAGCCGCTCAACTGGCATCAATTCGACTACGACTGTGTTAACTTCCTTTAAAAACTCCTGTAACAAAAATACGTCGCCAGGGTTGTCTTCTACTAACAAGATTTTTATATTTTCACCTGCCATTGCCATTACTCCGGTGGCAGTTTTACGATCGCAAACCAAAAATTTTCGATTGATTTTACAATTTTAACGAATTGATCGAAGTCTACTGGCTTAGTTATGTAACAGTTTGCTGATAAATTATAGGCTTTGAGGATGTCTTCTTCGGCTTGGGAAGTTGTCAAGACGACTACAGGAATTCGCTTGAGGTTTTCATCTGCTTTAATTTCTGCCAATACTTCTCGCCCATCCTTTTTGGGGAGATTCAAATCGAGCAGCACAATATCTGGATGGGCTGCTTCGACATATTTTTCTTGTTTTCGCAAGAATGCCATTGCTTCGACACCATCTTCTACGACGTTCAGGTGAATGGAGATTTTGCTATCTTCCAAGGCTATGCGTGTAAGTTGGGCATCCCCAGGATTGTCTTCTACTAACAAAACCTCAATAGGCATAATCGTTTGCATGTTTACGATTGCTTACTAGCTCCTATCTGGAATTGTGAAGTAGAAAGTCGAGCCTTGGCCCGGTTTCGACTCAACCCAGATACGCCCACCGTGGCGTTCTATAATCTTCTTACAAATTGCCAGACCAATACCAGTACCTGGATACTTATCTCTAGTGTGCAAGCGTTGGAAAATTATAAAAATACGCTCAGCATACTGGGGTTCTATACCAATGCCATTATCTTGTACCCAGAAGACATATTCGTTGGGAGATGAAGAAGACGTGGGGACACGGGGACGGGGTGACGCGGGGAAAGAAGAAGACGCGGGGACACGGGGACGCGGTGACCCGGGGAAAGAAGAAGACGTGGCGATGGGGAGATGCGGTAAGGCGGTGAGTAATTTCTCTCTATCTTCATGTCCCCCTGTCTGTGTGTCCTCTTTCTCCGTGTCCCCGCGTCCCCCTATCCCCGCGTCTTCTTCCCTATCTCTCCTGACTACTCCAATGTGAATTTCTGCCTGCTGATTTTGACAAAACTTAACGGCGTTACCGATGAGGTTTTGAAATACTTGTGTCAATTGCGTAGCATCAGCCATGACTTGAGGTAAAGTATCGTAGGTAATAATTGCTTTACTATCTGCGATCGCCAGTTTAAGATTTGCGATCGCTTGTTTTAAAACAGCATTACAATCAACTCGTTTAAAGGGCTGTCCGCGGGTGCTGACGCGGGAATAGTTCAACAAATCATTGATTAGTGTTTGCATCCGACGTGCCCCATCTACTGCGTAGTTGATAAACTCATCGGCATTAGTATCGAGTTGATTTTTGTATCTTCGCTCCAGCAATTGTAAATAACTGGTTACCATCCGCAATGGCTCTTGCAAGTCATGGGAAGCTACGTAGGCAAATTGTTCTAATTCGGCGTTGGAACGGGCGAGTTCTTGACTTTGGCGGGTTTGCTGTTCTAGTAGTTGCGCTTGAGATAAAGCAATGCCAATTTGGTTAGCTAGTTGCTGTAACAACTCTATCTCAAAGTTATTCCACTTCCGAGGTGCAGCACACTGGTGAGCTAGCAATAAGCCCCAAATGCCTTCTCTGACAAGAATCGGCACTACAAGGTTAGCTTTGACAGCAAACTGCTCAAGAAATTCTCGATGGCAAGGTTGAATATAAGCAGTTTCAATGTCTTCAAGTGCACTGATTCTTCCCTGACGATATCTTTCTAAATATTCTTCTTTAAAACAAGGGTCGATAATATTTTTTCCCAGAATTACGGGCCAATCAGGTAGTACAGCTTCTTGTACTACTGTTCCTGAACCGTCAGGACAAATTTGAAAAATTAAAACTCGGTCAACTTGCAGTAGTTTTTGGACTTCGGTAACAGTGGTTTGCAGAATTTCATCTATTTGTAAAGATTCTCGGATTTTAAAAGTAATTTCAGAAAATAATTGCGATCGCAAATTTTGTCGCTTCAATTCCTCTTCTGTTTGCTTGCGATCTGTGATATCAGTATAAGAACCGACCATTCGCACCACATCACCTAATGCGTCCCAAAGTGCCTGTCCTCGATCCAGAATCCATTTATAGCTGCCGTCTTGGCATTGGACTCGATACTCACAAACATAAAATGGTGTTTTCTTGGCAAAGTGCTCCTGGAAGGTCTCAAGTACCAAATCTTGCTCATCAGGATGGATTCGTTTTGTCCAATCATCCCAACAATTGGAAACTTCGCCGTCTTTATACCCCAACATTTGCTTCCACCGATTTGAGAAGAACACTTCATTAGTCTTGAGGTTCCAGTCCCAAATACCATCATTATTACCCTGCAATGCTAATTGCCAACGTTCTTCACTTTCCCTAAGTGCTTCTGCTGTTTGGCGTCGTTCGGTAATATCTTGAAAATAAACTGATAAGCCGTCTTTTCCTGGATAAGCGTGGACTTGAAACCAGCGATTGAGGGGTGGATAAAACTCCTCAAATTCTACACTTACCTGGTTGAATAATGCTTTACGATACTGCTCTTCAAATTTTGTGCCGATAATTCTGGGAAAAGCTTCCCAGAAATTTTCACCCAAAAGCTGATTCTGGGTTTTCTGTAACAGCTGTTCTGCTTGACCATTAACATAAGTAAATCGCCATTCTCGATCTAAGGCAAAAAACGCATCAGTGATACTTTCAAGAAGATTAGTAATCCGGGTTCTGGCTGCTTCCGATTGTGCGCGTGCTGCTTGCTCCTGGGTCATTAGTTTCTCAGTAATTAGAGATACCTCACTCACATGACGCCTGAGTTCTAGCTGGTCAATCACTAGGCGACTCAGAGCTACAAGCGCCTGAATTTGTTTTTCGCTCAATTCTTTGGGAGCTTGGTCAATGACGCACAGAGTCCCCAACATCTCACCCTTGGGAGTAATTAAAGGTACACCTGCATAAAATCGCACATAAGGGTAGCCAGTTACTACTGTATTGTTCGCCAACTTTTCATCAGCTAGCGTGTCTGGGACTACAACAACGTTACGCCGTTCTTGGCAAAGGTAAGATAACCCAATACTACGGGGCATTTCTGATACATTTAAACCTACTTTTGCCTTAAACCACTGACGGTTTTCATCAATAAAATTTACTAAGGATATAGGAGTGTTACAAATAAATGCCGCTAATTGGGCGAGATTGTCGTAGGCTTCTTCAGGTTCTGTATCAAGAATTTGATACTGGTGCAAGGCTTCTAACCTCGCCTGTTCTGTAGTTGTGTCTCCGATGTTCATTAACTTTTATTAAAAAATCTCAATTATGATATCCAGTCAGCAGAGTAAGTACCTCACAAATAGATTAACCTTTTTTAACATTAGCTAACTATCTGTTTGCTTCTGGTTATTCAGGAGAGTTTTGAGAAGAAGGCATGAGGCCTTTTTTTAAAAGCTAGATTCACATTTGAGAAAAGCCATGCCCACAGTCAGCTATCCTATTTACCCCGCCAACTTTGGCGATCGCCATAATCCCAGTGTAAACAAATTTTGGACGGATATTATTTACATCTTGTAGTGGCGTGGCAAGGCTAAAGTTGTGTATTATCGGTCGTTGCCCGAATTCAACGAACGACTACTCGAATTCAACAAACGACTACTCGAATTCAACGAACGACTACTCGAATTCAACGAACGACTACTCGAATTCAACAAACGACTACTCGAATTCAACGAACGACTACTCGAATTCAACGAACGACTACTCGAATTCAACGAACGACTACTCGAATTCAACGAACGACTACTCGAATTCAATAGACATCTCCAGAAATTAAATATGCGTTAACCAGAATCCTTGTAGAGACGTAGCAGTGCTACGTCTCTACATTCTTTTTATCTGCTTAACCCAACCTAATGCCCAATACCCAATACCTAAACCCCCAATAAAACAGTCTCCCGCACCTTGCTAATCACATCACTCAAATTGCCAGTGTTGAGACGGTAACTCAGGGGATGGGCTATTAATCGCCCTGTACTTTCATAAAGAGTCGCGATTTCAATCAAGCCATTTTCGCGTAAAGTCCGTCCCGTGGAAACTAAATCCACGATCGCTTCTGACATACCAGTAATAGGCCCTAGTTCTACTGAACCATATAGCGGCACTATTTCTATAGGTAAATCTAGACTTTGGAAATATTCACGAGCGCAATTGACATATTTTGAGGCAACTCTACCATGTGGTGGTAGATCTAGCGGCGATCGGTAAGAACTCGATGCTTTTACCGCTACCGACATGCGACAGTATCCAAACTGCAAATCGACTAAGTGGGCAACTTGTGGCTGCTTTTCTTGCAGCACATCGTAACCAACAATACCTAGTTGTGCCTGACCATATTCTACATAAACGGGTACATCCTGCGCCCGCACCAATAGCCCTTTTGCAAGCCCCTTAGCGTCAGGAATTTGAAGTTGGCGATTTCCTGAATCTAAAAAAGCACTGAAATCTAACCCGACAGCTTGTAGCAACCGGATGCTATGTTTAAGAAGTTCCCCTTTTGGTAATGCAACAGTCAGCATTATTTTTCTTGGTATCCTGCGTAGCGGTTCAATAATTATTGAGAATATCTCTATATGCTTACCACAAGCAGCATGAGAATTTTATTAGTTGATGATGAAGTTGAACTAACTCAACCCTTGAGTCGTTTGTTAACTCGTGAGGGTTATAGTGTAGATGCCGCTTATGATGGTACAAGCGGTAGCGATCGCGCACGACTAGGTAATTACGACCTACTAATTTTAGATTGGATGCTGCCAGGAAAAACAGGGTTAGAAATTTGTCAGGAATTGCGACGCCAAGGCAAAACCACTCCTGTGCTGTTTCTTACAGCCAAAGATACCCTAGATGACCGCGTTCAAGGTTTAGATGCTGGTGCAGACGATTATTTAGTGAAACCTTTTGAATTGCGGGAATTACTAGCCAGAGTCAGGGCTTTGTTGCGTCGTTCTGGTTCCCAAACTTATGAAACCCCCACCGGACGGCTGACTGTAGCTGATTTAGAACTCGATTGTGAAAATCAAGTAGCCTATCGCCAAGGAAGGATAATTGAACTTTCGCAAAAAGAAAGTCAGTTGTTGCAATATTTTATGGAACATACTGGACAACTGTTGACTCATGCCCAGATTATGCAAACTTTGTGGCCAGAGGAAGAACAACCTAGTAGTAACGTCATAGCAGCGTTAATTCGTTTGCTACGGCGTAAGATTGAGGTAGGTAAAGAAATTACGCTAATTCACACAGTTTACGGCAAAGGTTATCGTTTTGGTGCTTCTGTCGTAGAGTCTGTTTAGCGAAAAAGTTATAAATCATTCTCTTGCTGCCCTTGTATCTCCTGTTGATTTTTCACTAGATTTGCTTGGGTGGAACGTAATTCTTCTAAAGCCAATTCTAGGCGTTGATTTTTTTCATTTAACTCCTGCGTCCGTTCGCACACCTTTTTTTCTAACACCTGACTGTATACTTCTAGTTGTTCGTTAATATCCTTTTGAGCTTTAATGAGTTGCTGAACTTCCTGGATTAGACGATTGAGGGAAGTGGCTAAGATACCGACTTCATCATTAGTTGTGACGGGTGCTTGTAAATCGAAGTTAGATTCTTCTGTAACTTGCTGGGCAATATGAGTGACTGCTTGAATGGGACGGGCAATGGCGAGGCTGGTGTAAATTGCTAGTAATGTGGCGATCGCAATTGATAATGACAGACTAGCAACGATAATATATAAGCGTAATTTTTCTGCGGTTTGTAGTTCTTGTTTGGCTTGCTCATACTCTTTGGCTGTAACTTCCACAAGTTTTGTAATGTCATCGAGAAAGTTATCCATCAAAAAAACTGAGGAGCCATGCATAAAATTAAACAGTTCAGTTTGCGCTGTCTTAATTTCAGATGTTGATAACTTATTGGGATTATTATCTTCAAAAAAAGCTTCTGTACGCTGTAAGTAAGCACTAAAATCTTTATAGTTCTGCAACAACAGGTAGAATCTTTTTTGCTTATTCACAGAAGAAGATTTAGTAGGCTTTTGAATAGTGTAATTTGCTGTTAATTCAGACCACAATTGTCGGACTTGGGCAACATAATCTAATAATTCAGCGTAATTTTTTTCCCATAGCTTTGGTCGATCCATGTAGAGAATCAGTTGGTGTTGAGTGGTGCGTACATAAAACACACTCGTTTTCAATTGAGACGCCTGATATAGTTCTTCAAACGCTGCTACTTCTCGTTTTTGTGCCCTGAGTTGGTAGCGGTCTGCAATTAAAAAACCCATAGTAGTTCCCAGCACAGCAATGCTGACAACTAGCCCATATCCAACACCTATTTTTTGACCAACTTTCAGATGACTGAACCAATATCCAAAGTTATTTAATGGCTGGACGCTACTGTTTGAACATCCACAAGCCAGTTTATCAAAGTTCTTATGCTGTTTCATACTCAACCACGATTTAAATGGGTTTGAATCCGTTCCAGCAAATCACAGAAGCGAAATGGCTTGTTGATTTAGTAATTTGCGCCATTATTAAAGGCGAAGTCTCAGAGGCTGTTTTTGGTATTATATCCGCAAGCGATAACCCATGCCTCTAACTGTTTCAATGATGTCGCTGCCTAGTTTCTTCCGGAGATAACCAACATAGACATCGACAATATTAGAACCTGGATTATAGTCGTAGCCCCAAACATAATCTAGCAGTTGTTCGCGACTGATTACTTGTCCGGGATGACGGCAAAACATTTCAGCCATTGTAAATTCACGCGCAGGTAATTCTACAAAGCGATCGCCTACTTTTACTTGTCGAGTCCGTAAATCCAGTACCATATTACCGGCACTCAAGATAAACTCTTGGGTATCTCTGGCTGGTCTAGCAGTTCGCAAACGCAACTTTACCCGCGCCAAAAGTTCTTCAAATCGGAAGGGTTTGGTGACATAATCATCTGCGCCTCCTTCTAGTCCAGCGACTTTATCGTGAATATCGCTACGAGCCGAGAGAATAATTACAGGCAAATCTTCTCCTTGTCCACGCAGTTCTTCCAACACCTGAAATCCATCTTTTCCAGGCAATCCCAGATCCAAAATTAGTAAATCAAAAGCTCCACTGTGTACAACATCCACGACATACAGTCCTTCGGCAACTGTTGTCGTTGTAAATCCTTGCGATCGCAATCCTTTTTCAATAAATGAGGCAATCCGGGGTTCATCTTCAGCGATGAGAATGTGAGGCATATCAATTCAAAATTCAAAATTCAAAATTAAAGAAATTCTGCCTCCTGCCTTCTGCCTTCTCAAATTTTGGGAGGATCGAGGGGTAAAACGATGGTAAACATCGAACCTTTTCCTAGCTGACTCCGAAGCAATACTTGTCCATCGTGTGCTTCGGCGATGGCTCGGACAATTGACAGCCCCAATCCTGCACCTTCAGAACGACGACGACTGTTAGAAGTTCGAGCAAAACGTTCAAAAATCCGTTTTTGATCTACAAGGGGAATGCCTTCGCCTGTATCTCGTACCCAGAAATGCACTTTTCCTTTTGCGATGGCAGAACCTATGGAAATCGTATCACTCTTGAGAGTATGCTGAGTAGCATTCTGCGCTAAATTCATCATAGCCTCAGTAATTCTTTGGCGATCGACTATAATCTGACCCTTTGCCACTGCATCTATTTGCCAGTCCCGCTCTCCTAGCGCTTGAGCTTTGACAAATAACTCTTGGGTTAACTCTGCGACATTCACCGTCGCCAATTGCAAAAAGTCTAAGCGTTCTGCCTTTGCCAACAAAATCAAATCATCTACTAAACGGCTCATCCTGTCTAATTCTCCCATCACCAAGGCCAAGGTTTCCTTTTGTTCTTGGGGGTCATCTCCCATGAGTTCGAGATGTCCGCGAATGATCGTGATGGGAGTCCGAATTTCATGCCCAGCATCGTTGACAAATTCCCTTTGGGTGGCAAAAGCTGACTCTAATCTGTCCATCATTTCGTTGAACGTAGTTGCTAGTTCTGCCAATTCTCCTTTGCCTTGTACAGGTAAGCGTTGAGTTAAATCTGACTCACTAATCGCATGGGCAGTAGTAGTAATTACACGCAGAGGAGCTAACACCCGTCCCGCTGCAAACCAAGCCAGAATTAGCGACACCACAAACACTAAGCTAGAAACCTCAATAATTACGGAAACTGCTTCTAAAGTTTCTGCCCGTTGACCGGTTGTATTATGGGCAACCACAAAGACTCCCTGAGTTTTTTCATTAATTTTAATTGGTTGCACCATGTAAAGAATTTTACTAATATCGGGGTCAGAAAATTCTTTTTCTCCCTGCTCAGGTTTGGTTTGTTTTGCCCACCGTTGCATCAGTGGTGATTCTTTGGCAAGGGGTTTAGGACGCGCTCTAGGACTAGATTTGTAAAATTTACCATCAATAAAGGTGATGAAGTAAGAATCATCCTCTGGTAGTCGATACAACAGATAAGCTCTCAAAAGGCGGATTAAATCATCTTTGGAAGCCGGAGGAGCAATTTGTTTTTTGCCGGCGAGTAACCATTTCAACTGCTCTGGTTCAATTACTATGTCTGCTGAATCGTCCTCAGTCAGTGCATCATCTGGAGCAAAGGTTTCACCTTTAATCAACGCATTAAAAGCCTCCATATCTTGCAGCATATCTTGACGAACGCGTTCATCAATGCGCTGGTAGAGATGATAGCGAAAAGCTGGAATAGCAATAAGAAATGCGATCGCCAAAATCAGCAAATACCAGAACAAAATTCGGGTACGTGCTTCTTTAAATACTTGCTGCCAAACAAACAACAGCTTCGGTATTTTACGCCAAGATCTGCGATCGCTGGTGATATTGCTCATTTTCACCCCTGCTCACTCACTTGAGACAGTTTATCGTAATTGGGGAGTGGGGCATAGGGCATGGGGCATAGGGCATGGGGCAAGCAGGGAGTATTGACTGTTGACTGAGGGGTTAAGAATTATTCTCCTTGTCTCCCTTGTCCCCAGTCCCCATTCCCCTTTACTCAACTAACCGCCAAATTTTAATAGTACTGTCATCGCTGCTGCTGACAAGGGTCTTGCTATCAGGACTAAAGGTAACAGATGTTACGGTGTTGGTGTGGGCTGCCAATGTGAGAATTTCTTCTCCTGTGGCAATATTCCAAATTTTAATGGTGCGATCGCGGCTACCACTAGCAAGAATTTGACCATCAGGACTGAAAGCTACACTTGTGACTGTGTTACTATGTCCCGTCAGCGTGCGAATTTCTCTTCCGGTAGCTATGTTCCAGAGTTTAATGGTGCGATCGCGGCTACCGCTGGCTAAAGTTTTACCATCTGGGCTAATAGCAACGTTTGTTACTGTTTGAGAATTTCCCCCTAGTGTCCTGATGGAATATCCTTTTGCCAAATTCCAGATTTTGATGGTTTTGTCAAAGCTGCCACTGGCAAGAATTACACCATCGGGACTGATGGCTACTGACCGTACCCAGAATGTGTGCCCTGTCAATGTCTTAATTTGCTCTCCCGTTGCTAAATCCCAGATTTTAATGGTGTTGTCATCACTACCACTAATTAAGGTCTGGCTATCAGCGCTGATGGCTAGGGTATGAACTGAGTCAGAATGCCCTGTCAAAGTGCGAATTTGCCGTCCTGTTGACAGATTCCAGATTTTGATGGTGCTGTCATCATTAGCACTTACTAGAGTTTTGCCATCTGGGCTAATAATCACGACGTTCACTTGCCCAGAATAGGTCTTGAGTGAAGAGATTTGTTTTCCTGTTGCTAGATTCCAAAGTTTAATTTTGCGGTCGTCGCCACTACTAGCGATGGTTTTGCCATCGGGGCTGATGGTGATGGATAAAACTGAGTTTTCGTGTACTTGGAGGGTGTTAACTAGGGAAACTTTGCCCAAGTTAATTTTTAGCGCTTGACCCACAAGCGGGTTATTCTTGCTCGGACTATTGTGAATTAGCCTAGAAGATAAAGTAGTTTGAATTCGGCGAAAATGTTTATACCAAGATTCACTAAATCCAAACAACATAACAAAAGCACTTACCAAGATTAAAATTCTCAGTAAGCTATAACTTTTTGGTACATTTGATGCTTTAGTTACCGCAATTGTAGCAGTTGACTTTCCGGCTGGTGGCAATGCTAGTGGTTGTTTTTGCACCAAGTCTCTCAAGACTTCATCGGCTGACTGATAACGTTGTTGAATGTCTTTTTTCAAAAGCTTGTCGATTACCGAATCCAATTCAGCATTTAATGGAGTGCGTAAATATTGCCGCCAATTACTTACCCAGGCATAGCCGCATTCCATCCACAATTGAAAGGGGGAGGTTCCCGTCAGCAGGTGAAAGCAGGTAGCACCTAGACCGAACAAATCACTGGCGGCGAAAGCTTTACCATCTCTGATTTGTTCTAGGGGAGAATAGCCGTGGGAACCAATGGATGTACCAGATTTATTTTGAACTCTAGCTGTGAATTGTTTTGAGGAGCCAAAATCAATCAAGCTCAATCGCCCATCGCTTTTATGCCGGATAATATTTTCTGGCTTGATGTCTCGATGAATGACATTGCGATCGTGGATAAACTTGAGTACAGGCAGTAAATCCAGCAAAATAGCTTGAATTTCCCTGGCAGTATACGCCTTCTTACGCTGTTGCAAATCCTTTAATAAATTGTCCCCATTGATAAACTGCTGCACTAAGTACAAACAGCCGTCTTGCTCAAAGTAAGCCAACAAAGTCGGAATTTGCGGATGTTCTCCAAGTTCTTGTAGTCGCTGCGCTTCTTGGGCAAACAACTCCATCGCTTTTTTTTGCGACCAAGTTCCTTGGAATTTTGGAGCTAATTGCTTGATGACGCAGCGTTCATTGAGTTTATCTATGTCTTCTGATAGATAAGTTCTCCCAAATCCCCCTTCATCTGAAAGGACTCGGATAACACGGAAGCGATTTCTCAAAAGCGACACCAGCGGGGTGCCGCAACTTTGGCAAAACTTCTTTCCATTGGGATTGAGGGGGTTTGGGCAATCGGGATTTAAGCAGCAGATCATGATCTGACAGGCGCGACTGCATGACAACTTCAGCTAAGTTTGCCCCGTATTTACCCTTAAAATAATTGACTCTCGCTTACTTGTGGTAGAAAAACCCTGTTCTGGGGATTGGGGAGTTACTTATATCGTTAGCCTTTGTAAATAGCGTATTTAGTCATTAGTCATTAGTCATTAGTCATTAGTCATTAGTCATTAGTCATTTGTGAAGAACCAATGACCAATGCCCCATGCCCCATGCCCAATGCCCCATGAAAATCTATGCTATTTTCGACCGCATTTGCTTGGTTAGTCTTCCTCATTTGTGGAAAACTACGAGAGCCATAGGATTAATTATTCTTTCGATTATATAATAATCTGAAAAAAAAATTTTTGGAGTTCTTAGCTTTAGTACTTTTTCTTGTATATTTGCAATCAATAAATAACTAAGTATTAAAGCCTGATCCCGATTAATTAATCATCACTGACTCTCTGATATAGTCAAAATGCTTACTAAATTGGTTTTTGATATTTTCTATTTTCCACAATTGATTATTCATTTGATACTTGGTAAGTAGAAGGACTCAATTAAACTAAAATTCGTAGTATGGGCTTGAGCCATTAAAACGTCTGTTAAGAGCGATAAATCGCTTACTACGAACAAAGCTCCAATCTTACATTTAATTATGTCTACCTACGTATTAAGTGTGCAACCTTGTTTATTTTAGTCTTGCTCTCCATTTGCGAATAGCGGTAGCAGTTCTAACTACAGGCGGCACGTATACATCAGAATTTTCCTGTTGTGTCATTTGGGGATGCTTAATTTGGGAATTTGTAATTTCCCAATTTGTAATTTCGTGATGTATAAGATTTTTCTGTTTTAATTTTTGGTTAGTTAGGCAGTTAGCCAAGTTAGGCAAAAAGTTTTCCTTACCTAAAGCTTTTATGACTTCATCGGCAGTTTTAAAGCGATCGCCTAAAGAAAATTTCACCATTTTTCCTAAAACTTGGGCAAAATCATCGCTGATATTTACCTCTTTTTGCCAAGAAATTTCACCAGTAATCGGATCTCTGTCGAATTCTAAAGGACTTTTGCCAGTCAACATATAAATACAAGTTACACCGAGTGCATAAATATCACTGGCATAAACTGGACGTAAAGAAAACTGTTCTGGGGGCGCAAATCCCATAGTTCCAACAAAATTAGTGTTTGCAGATAAATTCACTGAGTTTTCACAACTATCAATTAATTGTTCTTTGACTGCACCAAAATCTATTAGTACTACCCGTTTATCATCTTCACGCCGCAATAAATTTTGCGGTTTAATATCTCGATGAATTACGCCATTTTGATGAAGATACTGTAATACTGGCAAGAATTCTTGTAAAAACTGTTTAACTGAGGCTTCACTTTTAGGCCCAGTTCGCCGCACTTCCCGTGCCAAAGTCAAGCCGGGTATGTATTCTTGAACTAAATAAAATTCCCTATTGACTTGAAAGTAGTCTAATAACATAGGAATTTGAGAATGGCTACCGAGTAAAGCCAAGGTTTGTGCTTCTTTTTCAAAGCGATTACATGCCTTTTGCCAGCCTTGAGGACTAGTCACTTTTGGCGATAGCTGTTTAATTACGCATAGAGGATTCCCTGGCAATAGGACATTTTTGGCTAAAAATGTGATACCAAAACCACCTCTACCTAAAACTTGGAGTATTTTGTAGCGATCGCGAAGTAACTGCTTACAACCAGACACCTGGCTTAGCTTAATCTCCTGTGAAATACTATCGTAAGAATCCGTAATTTTTTGAGAAAAGCGATTCATTAGTCGAGAATATCAGCTCTGAAGTGTCTTTAATTCTACGACGAATCTTCTATGGCAACAGTAACATTACTGAATCTTTGCCAAATCATCATTACTCCTCTAATTAAAAATTCAAAAAGCAAATGTTAGCGGTAGCGGCGTGTTGAGTCAGTGCTGAGACAGCCCTACTTACTTAAGAATAACTACATCTTTGACTAAGTAAAGAGGTACAAATAAGCATAACTACATTATTAAAATTGAATACGCCTAAAGTCTTTACAAATGATTAATCACAAAAGATAAGTAGAAAGCACGAGGCAGAAGGGAAAAGCCAATTGCGATCGGGTTTTAATTTAATTATGTCTACCTACTTAAATGAAAATTTTAAATAGTTAAGTTTATTTTTGCCCCTATTATATTTCAGTACAATTGAAACTACAAAAATTGAAATTTCGATGAAGATAGATTCTGCGGCTTGAGTTTACAGAAGTTATTGCTGTACCATTTGTTGTAAGTAAAATTTACATTCAAGCTCCCATAAAAAATTGACAACAGTGTAGACATACTTACGTGTTTACACTAGTCATCTGTTTGGCTGAATTTTACTCATCACACAAGTAAAACTCTCAATTAAACGCATCTCAATGAAATTCATTAACCTGAGTACAGTCATCACTACACTGGTAGTAGCAGCAATATTCGATCTACTGAGCGTCGCCAAACCTGCGGCGGCTGTTAGCCTCGTAGGTCTAACAGAAGACAACAATCTAGTTCTCTTTGATTCCAGCAATCCCACCAGTAGTACTACTGTCTCAGTCACTGGGGTCAATGGTACTTTGTTGGGCATTGACCGTCGCCCAGCTAACAATCTGATCTATGGTTTGACGAATACTAACAACATATACACCATTAACCCCTTGACTGGTGTTGCTTCTTTTGTAAGTACTCTCTCCTCACCCTTTACCGGCGGGAATATTTCTGGATTAGACTTCAACCCAGTACCCGATCGCCTACGGGTCGTTGGTGGCAATGACCAAAACTTCCGCATCAACGTGGATACTGGTGCGGTTATTGTTGATGGGACATTGAACCCAGGAGCAGGAGATGCCAACATTACTGCTGTAGCATACACTAATGTTGATAATGACCCAGCAACCGGAACCACACTGTACGATATTGACTACGTTAGTGATGCCTTATTTATACAGAATCCGCCTAATAATGGCACTTTGCTGCAAGTAGGTTCTCTCGGTCTCGACATTATCTCGGCAGCAGGGTTTGACATCTTCACAGACAACGGAGTGAATACTGCCTTTGCGGCATTGACTCCAGCCTCGACATCCGGCTCCAATCTATACACTATCAACTTGACCACAGGTGCTGCTACTTCATTAGGCACCATTAGTAGCGGCAAGCGTCTTATCGGTCTGACAGCTATTGCCTCTGAGCCTAACATTGGTGTTCCTGAGCCTAATGTTGGTTTTGGCGCTTTGCTCGGTTTTGGTGCTTTTGCTCTATTAGGTCGTCGCCGTAAGTTGGTCGGATAGACTCAATTGTGGTCTACTTAATACTATGAATACTCAAAAAACTGTAGCGCATTCAATTAAGAAGGGCTACAGTTTTTAAATGGTCGCTTTTATTACCTGAATTTACGGCACCTCAATGGGAATCAAAGCATTTTCTGGGAAGTAGTTACAAAAACGCCCTTCATCTGCAAGCACCAAAATCAGGCGTAGGGGATAATCTGGCGGAACTTGCAAATCTGCCCACGGTACTGCCAACTCTAAACAAGTATTTAAAGCTGCTTGGGCGCGACTAGTGCGGGGATGCCATTGATAATTGTCTCCAGCTTCCCGAAAATAAATCGATTGCGTCAGCAAATTAATTTCTAAAAGATGGTGAAAATGGTAATTCACTGGCGCTGTATCTGGGATATCTGCCAAGGGAACTGGGCTGTTGACCATTGTTTTGTCTGGGTAGTACCACAGCAAATTCAACTCTGTCGGCAAATCTCGCCCTGGCACAACACCACTTTTAAAGTCCACTCGCAAATAGAAATTGAGGTGATCCACCCCATACCAAAGTCGCTGGACAAGACTACTGTTGTGCATTGTTCCCCGCGCCCCACCAATTTCTATGCGTCCAGCTTTGTCCCAATCTTGTTCATCACCTTTGCCATCAATGACTGGATGAATAAAACCTTGTGGGCAATGGTCTGCCTGTGCTTGGTGAACCTCTACTGGTTGTTTGAGATAAGGTGGTGCAGGTTCATTTAAGGCTTTGTAAATGCCAAGCAGATGTTCTCGAAACAACTGGTCAAAGACGGCATCTTGATTTGAGGAGTGTCCTGCACCAAACCACCAGAACCAATCGGAACCTTCTGCGGCATACAAGGCTTCCCAAGCTTCTGGGTTATTTTCTTCTGTTGCTTCTGGATGACTCGCCAACATATTCCTGGCTTGTGTGAGGTAATCCCAAGCACGATTTTTAGCAGGATCGCCGATCCAGGTGGTGAAACTGCCATCGACCCAAGAACCGCTATGTAGTTGTCCTCCGCGGATGGTGGCTGTGGGTGGAAATTGTTCGAGAAATTCGGAGACGGTGACGAGTTTGAGGTGGGGTTCGTTGCTGAAAGATTGATACAAAGCTTCTAGGAAGGGTTTGCCATCTTGGGGGTAATATTCCCAACAATTCTCACCATCTAAAGCGATGGTAACTAGCCAAGGTTGTTGACTTTGGCTGTCTCTTTGCATTTTGGCGATCGCTTGCAAATGTCCCACTAAGTCCGCTGCTGCCTGTTTTGCTGGCATGGCGCTGTAGGTAAAGCCAATCAAATCTGATAATCTATGGTCGCGAAATACAATTGACAAGTCACCTGCTGCGGTTTGCAGACGATACGGCCGGTACAGAAGTTCTGGTTGTTCTACATTCCCTGCCCCATCCCGATGGAAAAAGTGTTTCAGCGTCCATCCCAAAACGGCTTCATCTGAGCATATCCACTTAAATCCTTGGTCAATAATATAAGGAAGTATCTCTGGGCTTACTGACTGTTCCGAAGGCCACAAACCGCGGGGTTTCTGTCCAAAGCGGTCTTTATAAAAGTCCCAAGCTTTCTCTAAGTGACGCGGGATATCTTCTGCCCACTGAAAACGCTGCTTTGGTAGTGTCATATTTGGCACAGCTACCCGACCAGAGTTAGTATCAGCCAGCAAAGGTAAAATCGGGTGAGTGTAGGGCGTGGTAGTAATTTCTAACTGTCCCGCCTCCTGCATTTTCCGATGTTGGGGGATAATGCGACTGAGAATTTCTCGCTGTTTGGAATAAATGCGCTGGCGATCGCTTAAAGTAAAATTCCGACCCTGCTTGAACCAAGTAGCAATTTGCGGGTCATCCCAAAACAGCGGATCGATCCAAGCCAGATTGTGCCAAGCAAGTAAATCACCATAATCTGACAACTGCCAATTTGCCAAACACCAACTTGCCCCTTTTTCCTGCCTTTGGTGATACAACTCGGCGTAGCGGGGATGAGGATCGATTAGGGTGTGGTGATTGGCATCAAAAAAATGTTGAATAATGAATTCCCGTTGTTCCTGGCTAAGTTGTTCATCCGGTGTCAAACTAGCTGTGAGGTAAGGGTCAAAAGCAGTGCCAGCAATATAATCTTCTAGTTGTAATATCAGCGATGGTACTAAATTCACCGTTTGGTGTAACTTGGGATACCGTTCTAGGATTAATATCAAATCCAAATAATCTTTAGTGCCATGCAAACGTACCCAAGGTAAGCGGTACTGCTGGCTAGGGGATAGCGAAACGCCGCTGCCAGGAGACTTGTACAGCGGCTGATGTTGATGCCAGATAAAAGCGACGTAGAGGGGATGGGACATAAAAATAGTCAAGAGTAGGGAGTAAAGAGTGAGGAGTTAATTTAATACTCATAACTCCTAACTCATAACTCCTAACTTTTACAACACTTGTTCAACTTCTGCAATTTCGGGAATCATTTCCCGCAGGCGGCGCTCAATACCCATTCTCAAAGTCATTGTAGAACTTGGGCAAGAACCACAAGCGCCTTGTAACCGTAGTTTGACAATAGGGCCATCGAGTTCTACAAGTTCTACATTGCCGCCATCAGAGATGAGATAAGGGCGCATTTCATCTAGGACTGTTTCAACGTTGTCAATTGTTAGTTCCATAATTTTAGACCTACTCAGTTAGGGATGGGCATTGGCATTGCTGAGTTAGGAGTTAGGAGTTAGAAGTTAGGAGTTATTATTCTCACTCTCTCTTTTTGCTCCTCACTCTTTTTTTCTCAGTTTATGTACGCTTAGCGTCGTCACTCATTACCCATTATCCAAAATTTTATTTTCCAGGTTTGTTAAATCGATCCTAAATCTAATTGTCACCAGATTATCAGTTGTCAATTTTTCATGACTGTTAAACAGGAGTGGGGGCACAAGAGAATTAGAAGATGGCGAGGTGAGGGAGTAGGGGAGCAGGGGGGTGAGGGAAAAAAGGTGTGGGGAGTGTGGGGAGTGTGGGGAGTGTGGGGAGTGTGGAGGGTAATTTTTTGGATACTTAGCTAGAAATCCCACACAAAATTTCGTTCACCCACAGCAGGGAGGAAAATTCCCAACTCCCAACTCCTAACTCCTAACTCCTAACTCCTAACTCCCAACTCCCAACTCCTAACTCCCAACTCCTAACTCAGCAATGCCAATGCCCATCCTTAACTTAACACTTCTTAGCACTAAGCACTTTTTATAGAACCATTATCACTAGATGAAACTATCACTGGTTGTTGATATAGTGGCACGGTGAATGTAACTGTTGAACCAAGTCCTTCGCCGAGACTGTAGAAATGTACTTCACCACCCATTGCTTCCACTAGCTTCTGGGAAATTGCTAGTCCTAAACCGGTGCCGCCATATTGGCGAGTACGGGAGCCATCCACCTGAGAGAATAATTGAAACAGTTTATCTTGTTTGTCTAAAGAAACACCAATTCCGGTATCTGCTACGCGCACTCTCACCATCCCTGGAAATTGCTGTCCTTGAAATTGCGGCTTTGCTTTTTTGAGTACTAAATCGGCGCTGACGGTAATGCCGCCTTCGTGAGTAAATTTGATGGCATTGTTTACCAAATTCAGCATGACTTGTAGCAAGCGTTGGTAATTACTTTGGACGATGATTTCATCAGAGGTAGCTGGCATTTGCATCTGGAAGCTGAGGTTTTTCATCTCTGCTTGCGGACGCATGAAATTTTCGACATCAGTGAAGAGTTCGCCTAGCTTGACTGGAGCGTAAGCTAGTTCCATTTTGCCAGCTTCAATTTTGGCAATGTCCAAAATATCATTAATGATATTTAACAGATGTATTGATAATTGATGAGCTTCTTGTAAAAACTGGTTTTGTTCTTCTGGGTCGTCTGCCATGCCTTCCAAAATCAGCTTTAAAAAGCCAATCATCCCGTTGAGGGGGGTACGAATTTCGTGGGATACATTGGCAAGAAACTCACTTTTGAGGCGGGAAGCTTCTTCAGCTTTTTGACGTGCTTCTTCTAATTCTTTATATAAAGTAGCATGAGCGATCGCTGTTCCTAATTGATCCGCTGCTTCTTTGGCTAGTTCTAATTCCGATTCTGTTAACGTGTAGCATTCATCTTGCCAACTCAAAATAACCAATCCATTGGCTTGGTCTTGATAGCAAGTCGCAACTACCAAAGTTTTATGCTGCCTGGAATCATTGTATCCAGACACATTCATCACAACTGGTTCTAAGGTTGTTAATGCCTGAGTAAAGGCTGGTTCAGAAGCTATATCTATTTCTGAGCCAATCATTGAGCGAAGTTCTGGCTGGTGATACTCAGCCTTAACTTCTATTTTTGGACTACAAGGTTGATAAGGACAAATAATGCACCGTTCTAACCGCAATGCTTTTCCCAAACTATCAACTGTTTGCTGCCAAATAATGTCTAAATCCAATGTCCGCCGAATATTTCTCGTAATCCGATTTACCAGTTTTTGGTGTTGCTGCGAACGTAAAGCCGACTCTATTTGTGCAGGTGTTTTTGCTCCCACACCTACTTGTTTTTTGTTAAGCGTGGCTTGCAATAAGCGTCCCATCACTAACACTGTAGTGGCAGCGGTTCCTAAACTTGGCATAATCGGACTAATTACTAAGTCCAACTCAAATAATTCCTGATGATGGCTAAACCAGCATTGAAACCTTTCTGGCACCAAACTTGTCAAAATTCGGTGTAATCGTTCCAAATAGGCAACCTTATCCACGGGAGCAAAGATTTGAGCCTGGTTGAGTTCATCAACTATTTTTTCAGTCTTTAACCCCAGGAGTTCGCTGTGCTGCCAACAAAAGGTCAGATAGCGCCCTGCCCCATCTTGCGTGTACACCAACTCGGCTCCAAGAGTTGGCAATGAGCCATCAGTTTTACTGGTACTGGTAATAGATTCCAGATTTTGAGAAAAAATATTCGGCAATTGGGATTTGGCGGTAATAGTCATTAATTGAGTTGGATAGACAAAGGGTATCCGACCGGGATTTTACCAAAGCTGTTCAAATTTTGGCATAAATTTTTACAGCTTTTACATTTTTGATTGGGTATTTCTTGGTGTTTTGAAATTGAACTTGGCAAACTTTACTTTTGTTAAGTAAGATTAACAGCTAATTGATGATGTCAATCGTTCCATTCACCGCGAGGAGGAACAGGAGTACGCACAGGCGTGCGAGTCAATTCATCATCTCTTAGTATTTCCCCCCGCAACCACTGGCGAATTGCCACCTCAATCACTTTGCTGGGATCGTTAGTGAGATGTTGAATTTGTTCTAGTAGTTCTGAGTCTAAGCGGACGGCAATTTCCACCTTATCGGCTCGTGTGTTATCCGCGTCGGTAGGTCTGTGTTGCATATTCATAGGTTTATATACTCTGAATTGGTTTTGTTTAAAGCTTTGTAAAGTAGTTATATTCATAATTTGGGCCGATCCACTTAAGAATCTTCGAGGGTATAGTTACATAGTTCCCCGAAACAGCACCAAAATAACAGCTTTAAATTTTAGGTCGCATTTTTCATATAACTGACTAGACAAGAGCTTTCTAGAAGTTTTGCCGATGAATCAGTGACTCCGGACAATTACGGGCGGCAATTGCCCACGATCCCTACATGTACTTATTTACATTTATTGTACGCTTCCAGCTGATGAATACTAGCACCGACAAATAGACTTTCATAATATTCTTAAATGTCCACCTATTTATCTGCAAAGTTAAAGATGGGGTGAAGAGGGGCAGGGGGCATGGGGAGATGGGGAGATGGGGAGATGGGGAGATGGGGAGATGGGGAGAATAACCAATGCCCAATGACTAATGACTAATGACTAATGACTAATGCCAAAGCTAGGAGCGTCTTGGCTAAGAAAGCATTAAAATACATTAAGTAAATTGGTCTTTTAACTTTGGTTGCTGCTAAGGCAAAGATAGTATATGACTGACGTTCCCGCAGTTCGCATTCGCAATTTCTGTATTATTGCTCACATTGACCACGGGAAATCAACCCTCGCCGATCGCTTGCTACAAGCTACTGGCACTGTTGAAGACCGACAGATGAAGGAACAGTTTCTCGACAATATGGATCTAGAACGGGAGCGCGGCATTACCATTAAGCTGCAAGCTGCCCGGATGAATTACACAGCCAAAGATGGTCAGCAATATGTTCTGAACTTAATTGATACTCCAGGACATGTGGATTTCTCTTATGAAGTCTCCCGTTCTCTTGTTGCTTGTGAAGGAGCATTATTGGTAGTAGATGCGTCCCAAGGTGTCGAGGCGCAAACTTTGGCAAATGTATATTTGGCGTTAGAAAATAACCTGGAAATTATCCCAGTTCTGAATAAAATCGATTTACCAGGGGCAGAACCAGAACGGGTAATTGGCGAAATTGAAGAAATTATCGGTCTAGATTGTAGTGGTGCGATTCTGGCTTCTGCTAAAGAAGGAATTGGTATCGACGAAATCCTAGAAGCTGTTGTCGATCGCATACCACCACCGCCCAATACAATAAATGAACGCTTACGGGCGTTAATTTTTGATAGTTATTACGACAGCTATCGAGGAGTAATTGTATATTTCCGGGTGATGGATGGCACATTGAAAAAAGGCGATCGCATCCATTTAATGGCATCTGGTAAAGAATTTGACATTGATGAGTTGGGCGTTCTTTCTCCTACTCAAAAGCAAGTTGATGAACTCCACGCTGGAGAAGTAGGCTATTTGGCAGCGGCGATTAAAGCTGTAGCTGATGCACGGGTAGGAGACACAATTACCCTAAGTAAGGCCAAAGCAGAGACACCCTTACCAGGCTACGCAGAAGCCAACCCAATGGTTTTTTGCGGCATGTTCCCCATTGACGCCGATCAATTTGAAGACTTGCGGGAAGCCTTAGAAAAGCTAGAACTCAATGATGCAGCACTGCATTACGAACCAGAAACTTCTAGTGCGATGGGGTTTGGCTTTCGTTGCGGGTTCTTGGGCTTGCTACACATGGAAATTGTCCAAGAACGTCTAGAGCGAGAGTATAACCTAGATTTAATTATTACAGCGCCCTCAGTGGTTTATAAAGTCATAACCGTCAAAGGTGAGGAACTGTACATCGATAATCCCAGTCGTTTACCTTCTCCCAACGAACGCGAAAAAATTGAGGAACCCTACGTTCAAGTAGAAATGATTACACCAGAAACCTACGTCGGTACGTTGATGGAGTTATCACAAAACAGACGTGGGATTTTCAAAGATATGAAATATCTTACCCAAGGACGAACCACACTTACGTATGAGTTACCCTTGGCGGAAGTTGTCACCGACTTTTTTGACCAAATGAAATCGCGATCGCGCGGTTATGCAAGTATGGAATACCACCTGATTGGCTACCGCGAAAATCCATTGGTGAAGCTAGATATTTTAATTAACGGCGATCCTGTGGATTCTTTGGCGATGATTGTCCATCGAGATAAAGCTTACAACGTTGGGCGATCGATGGCAGAAAAACTCAAAGAACTGATTCCCCGCCATCAATTTAAAGTGCCAATTCAAGCTTCTATTGGCAGTAAAGTAATTGCCAGCGAACACATTCCTGCTTTGCGGAAAGATGTGTTAGCAAAATGCTACGGTGGTGACATTAGCCGCAAGAAAAAACTTTTACAGAAGCAGGCAAAAGGTAAAAAGCGAATGAAATCCGTAGGCACCGTAGATGTACCTCAAGAAGCCTTTATGGCAGTACTGCGCCTCGATCAAAGCTAATTCAATTGTGCTTAATCTTCAAAGATGATTGGCTGCTTGCGGCTACATCTAAACTGCCAACAGCAAGCTAAAGTTTAGGGTTTTCGGCTTGTTGTTGGCATTTATTTTTAGAACTTAGAGTTTTTAGAAGATACTCACCATCACCCTGAGATTAACTTATCTGTTGGCTGAGCGATTATTGAATGTGCTTTTAATGCAGGATTTCTAACATTGGCAATTATACTTTATTGTAGAAATTCAAAACATTATGAGTCACAAGCAGGCGGAAGAAAAAGTCTCTGAGGCAGAGCAAAAGTATCGCACCCTAGTAGAACAGATTCCGGGCGTTGTTTACATTTCACCGCTCAATACTAGTGCCAAAGTTGCTTATATTAGTCCGCAACTGCAACAATTATTAGGCGTAGCCCCTGAAGATTGGAACCCTAGTTTCTTTAATAGTTGGTTAGATTACACTCACCCAGACGATCGCCATCGCCTTTGGCAAGCTGTAAATACTACAATCTCCACCAAAGAAGCCTTAAACATTGAGTATCGTATGATTAGGCACGATGGTAGAATAATTTGGGTACGAAACCAAGCCAATCTCATTCTCTGTGCAGATGGACAAACTCAGGTACTTCAGGGTTTAGTGTTTGATATTAGCGCTCGCAAACAAATAGAAGCAGCACTACAGCAAAGCGAAGCTCGTTATCGTGCCATTCTCGAAGACCAAACCGAACTGATTGCTAGAGGCTTACCTGATGGCACTATTACCTTCGTCAACGAAGCTTTTTGTCGATTTTTTGGACTCAAACGAGAACAAATTATCGCCCAGCACTACGAACCTATTGTCTTTAAAGAAGATAAAGAATATGTGTTTAATTTAGTCAATTCTATCAGCTTAGAAAATCCCGTTGTCACTTTTGAAAATCGGGTTATAGCTTGCCAAGAAATACGTTGGGCGCAGTGGAATGTTCGAGGTATATTTGATAATCAAAATAATCTTATAGAACTGCAATCGGTAGGGCGAGATATTACCGATCGCAAACACGCAGAACAGGCTTTAAGTAAAAATGAGCAAAAATTCCGTGCTATCTTCAATCAAACTATTCAGTTTATGGGATTGCTTGAGACCAATGGAATTGTCTTAGAAGCCAATCAAACAGCACTGGATTTTGCTGGAATTACACGAGAAGAAGTCGTTGGTCAATTATTTTGGGAAGCAAAATGGTGGACAATTTCTCCAGATACACAAGCACAATTAAAAAGTGCGATCGCCACCGCTGCTAATGGTGAATTTATTCGCTATGAAGTTGATATTTGGGGTCGAGACAATCGAGTTATAACTATTGATTTTTCACTACGTCCCATACTTGATGAAACAGGGCGCGTCACAGTGATAATTTCAGAAGGACGAGATATTAGTGAATGGCAAGCTGCCCTGCGCGAACGCCATAAAGCTGAAGAGGCATTGCGCTCAAGTCAGGACTTTCTCGAAAAGGTTGCTAATACTGTACCGCATATTTTATATTTATTTGACTTGTTACAAGGAACAAGCATTTATCTTAATCAGCAAAGTTTGAAAATTTTAGGCTATTCTCCAGAAGAATTTTGTCAAGCAGATCCGCAATGGTTCGTAAATTGTTTTCATCCAGACGATCAACATCTATGCTATGACATACCAAGTCGCTTCACCAACCTCAAAGACAATGAAGTTCTGTCCACCGAATACCGATTTCGACACAAAAATGGCGAGTGGCGTTGGCTCAATACACGAGAAGTTGTATTTGCCAGAGATACTAACGGTACTCCAACGCAGATTCTTGGCTCAGTAGAAGATATTAGCACTCGCAAGCAAGCTGAAGAAATCCTGCGACAACAAGCAAGAGGCGAGAGGTTAATTACTGAAGTAACTCAACAAATTCGGCGATCGCTAGATCTAGAAGATGTTTTAAATACAACGGTAAACAGTATTCGAGAATGTTTGGATTCAGATTGTGTAGCTATTTACCAGTTAACATCTGACGTTAGCGGTTATTTTGCAGCAGAATCTTTAGCTGATGGCTATGCTCAGCAATTAAGACATAAAATTTTGCCATTTTGCATTAAAGAAAATTTTAGCCATTATTACCAGGGATTACCCACTATTTTACATGAGATTCAGCAGTCTGATTTTTCAGCTGAAGTTTTTGAGTTATTGCAACTTTATCAGGTGAAGGCTGCAATGGTGGTGCCAATTTTGAATGGGCAGCATTTGTGGGGTTTACTGATTACTTATCAGTCTGCCACGCCTCGTAACTGGCAGCCATTTGAAGTTAATTTGTTGCAGCAATTAGCTTCTCAAGTAGCGATCGCTATTCATCAATCAGTACTTTACCAGCAGCTACAAGCCGCCAACGAAGAATTACAAAGATTAGCTACCTTAGATGGCTTGACTCAAATAGCCAATCGCCGCCGATTTGATGAATATCTCGAAACTGAATGGTATCGACTTAAACGCGAGAAAGTACCGTTGTCGTTAATTTTGTTCGATGTTGATTTTTTTAAACCTTACAACGACACCTATGGCCATTTAGCAGGAGATAATTGTTTACAAAAAGTTGCCACTGCGGTATTAAGTATTGTTAAGCGCCCAGCGGATTTAGTAGCCCGTTATGGTGGAGAAGAATTTGCTGTAATTTTGCCGAATACAGAGATTAAAGGCGCAATTCATCTAGCCCAAGGAATTCGACAAGCAGTACGCAACTTAGCGATTACCCATGCTCAATCTAGCGTGTGTAACCATGTAACCGTCAGTCTCGGCGTTGTCAGCACTGTGCCAAATAGCGAAATGTCCCCCCAAGACTTGATTAATGCAGCCGACAAAGCACTTTATATAGCCAAACAAGAGGGACGCGATCGAGTTCGTGCTGTTTGCTGTTCACTTCTTTAGTGGGCATGGGGCATTGGGCATGAGAAGAGGATGGAGGCGGACGCGATAATAATAACTCCTAACTCCTAACTTTTAACTCAGCACTCCCTATGCCCCATGCCCCATACCCCATAGTTCCTATCCTTTGATAAGCTTTAACAAAATAACTGTTAAAAAATCTAAAAATATGAGTAAATGCACTCAATAAGATTGGCAGACTTGTATTTTTGGATAAATCTAGTTTTTTAGATATTTGTAAAGTCTCAGGGAATCTAGCAGATGAAGATACTGGTACTGAGTTGGGAGTTTCCACCCAGGATAGTTGGAGGAATTGCACGTCATGTAGCTGAGTTGTACCCAGAACTGGTCAAATTAGGGCATGAAGTCCATTTGATTACAGTGGAGTTTGGCCAGGCATCGATGTATGAGGTGGTGGAGGGAGTAAAAATACATCGCGTACCAGTGGGACATAGCAATGACTTCTTCCACTGGGTAGTAAATCTCAACGAAAGTATGGGGCATCATGGCGGAAAGTTAATTTTGGAAGAAGGCCCATTTGATTTAATTCATGCCCATGATTGGTTAGTCGGAGATGCAGCGATCGCTCTCAAGCATAATTTTAAAATACCACTAATTGCCACAATTCACGCTACGGAATACGGTCGTTATAACGGTATTCATACCGATACGCAACGTTATATTAACGGAAAAGAAACATTACTGGCTTACAATGCTTGGCGGATTATTGTTTGTAGCGACTATATGCGACGGGAATTAGAACGAGCGCTACACAGTCCTGGGGACAAAATTGATGTTATTTATAATGGTATCCGAGCGGAAAAAAAACGACACCACGAAGATTTCCATGCTCTGGATTTTCGCCGCCAATTTGCCAGCGACGATGAGAAAATCGTTTATTACCTCGGTCGCATGACCTATGAAAAGGGTGTACCTATATTGCTAAATGCTGCACCCAAAATTCTTTGGGAAATGGCAGGTAAAGTGAAATTTGTCATCGTTGGTGGTGGAAATACCGACCATCTCAAACGCCAAGCCTGGGATTTGGGAATTTGGCAGCATTGCTATTTTACTGGTTTTCTCTCCGATGAATACTTAGATAAATTTCAAACTGTTGCTGACTGCGCCGTATTTCCCAGCCTTTACGAACCCTTTGGAATTGTGGCATTAGAAAGCTTTGCTTCTCGTGTCCCCGTAGTTGTTTCTGATACAGGCGGTTTTCCGGAAGTAGTGCAGCATACCAAAACAGGTATTGTGACTTGGGTAAATAACGCCGATTCATTAGCCTGGGGAATTTTGGAAGTGTTGAGAAATCCAGATTATCGGCAATGGCTGGTGGATAACGCTTATGAAGATTTAGAGCGACGCTTTAGCTGGCCGAAATTAGCCAAGCAAACCGAAAAAGTATATCAGCGAGTTGTGCAAGAGCGATCGCAAATTCCCTGGTAATCATTTAATTGCGATGTGATACACATAACATTACAGCAATTTTCAGGTAAATAGACCAGGCGGTAGGGGCGCAAGGCCTTGCGCTCCTGCAACAGATGTGGTTCAAATAGATGAAAACTGCTGTAAGGAGAGCTAAACTTGGCTGTCTTTAATCGGTAACATAGTAAACTTTCTTGAAACTTGCATAAATCCCGAATCAACTTTTGATAAGTCCCCAAGAAATACTGCTGCAATTTTTTCGGCAGACCAAATTTCACCTTGGTCATAGTCAGGCGTGCAAAAAACTAATGACTAACGACTATATTAAGTCATCTCTTTGGAGATAAATTTAATTTATGGCAGTTTCAATCAATCCAAGTGTTACTTTAAATATGCGTGCGATCGCAACCTCTAGCCGTAGTGGAATGTATTGCCTTTCATAGTTGGGACAATGGTGGCGCAGGAGATGATGTAATTGTGGTTGTAGATATGGGCGATCGCTCCGACGATAGCTATAGCCTGGGCTTTCCTCGCGGCGGCACTTGGTGGGTGAGATTTAATAGTGACTGGAATGGCTACAGCCCAGATTTTGGTAACCATCCTGGTTACGACACCTTTGCAGAACCCAGCAATCCCAATAATTCCGATGATATGCCCTTCCATGCCAATGTTGGCATTAGTCCCTATAGTGTCTTGATTCTTTCTCAATAAAACGGGACTCAGAATTGGTCAATACTTCAGGCATAATACCGTTTCTTGATGAAGCCGCACAAAATTCTCTTAAACTCTTATCTTGGCGTTCTTCTCTACCAGACGCTACGCGTTGGCGAAGCCTCTCGTAGAGAAGGCGGTTCGTTAAAAAAATTAAATGCATCTTCATAGAGAATTGGTATAAAGAGATAAAGTATTAACAATTGAAAATTCAAAATTAAAGACAGTTTCAGACGGGATTTAAACCCCGTCTGAAACTGATGCTACGTGTAGACGTAGGGGTTTTAAACTCTTTATTTCATTATTTTTAATAGCTTTTTCGTACTACCACACAGCAGATTTTACTCAATATTTCTTATCATTCAAAGATTTAAACCAGGGAATTTTTTGTCTACTAACTAGTATATAATTGCTGTATACTTGCTGGAGGGAGTAGCATTAAGTACAGACTTACCTGCGTAGCAATATACATGTTAACCAAAAGCTTAACAAGCCTAGAAAAATTAAAGTTGCAGCTAACTAGCTGCAAATAAAGCTTGAAAATCAGGTGAAATGAATTTCAGGCGATCGCACATTTGATGGTGCGATCGCCTAGCTTTAGCGTTCAACCAGAATAAAATGGAGTCAAACTAATGGTTTCTAAATTTGCAAGCTATTGGAATAAAGATGGTACTGCCCAAGCCAGTGCGCCACGTTGGGCGGCTTTGCGCTCAGATATGCAAAGCGCCTTTCCTACCTACTATTCCACAGGCTCATCAGATCCCTTTGCGGATCTGCTTAACCAAGCAATTCGTTATCTCGATCAACTCAAGCCACTCAAGCCACCCGAGTCCACTGGCTCTCCCTCAGAAACCCCAGGCTATTTAGGTAACGATTTTTCCGGCCCTCATTATGGGAAAGTCACCCAAGCCAGATTAGGGGACAACATAGCCTCAATAGCAGATGTATTAAAACAAGCCGCCGATCTGTTTAAGGGAATGCCCAACTGGAATCATCCACTGGTGATGGCCAACGTAATTCCCCCTGCCAACACCGCCGCTATCATTGCCTCCATGATGACTCAGGTTTTCAGTCCCAACATTATTGAAGGGGAGTATTCCTGGGATATAGAACGCACGGAAATGGAAGCCTCTGCAATCCTGGCAGATTTGATTGGCTGGCCTACCGAAGAAGCAGGTGGTTTGTTCACCTTTGGCGGATCTGGGTGCTATCTTTATGGCATCAAATACGCCCTAACCAGTTGTTTGGGGATGGAATCGCGTTGTTTAGGCATACGCACCGATGCCAAAGTGCTGGTGTCTCAACAGGGTCACTATTGCAAAATGAACTCCACAGACTGGACAGGTCTGGGCATGGAAAACTTCATCGATATCGACACCGATGATGTCACCAATGCAATGGATTTTAACCACTTAGAACAAGTAGTGCGAGAACTCCATGCAGCGGGTACACCCATTGCGGCCATCGTCTGTACTATGGGAACAACAGATGCCTTTGCCGTAGACCCCATTGATAAAGTACGAGCTTTAGTGGATGAACTTTATCCCCTGGAAAAGCATCCCAAAGGTATTGGGCGACCCCTGATTTATGCTGATGCAGTGATTGGCTGGTCTTGGCTGACTTTCAAAGGCTATGACTTCGCACAGAATCCCTTGGACTTTACCCCAGAAGTTTTGGCAGATATCCAGAAAAACTACGATGCCATCAGTAAAGTTATTCATGCCGATGCCATTGGTTGTGACTTCCATAAGACGGGTTGGGCAACCTACAATTGCAGTGTGGTGATGGTTCGCAATCTGCACCACTTCCAAGAACTCCTGAGTCGCCCTGGTTCGGCTTATCTTCAGGCTCGTACTTGCTACAATCCCGGTCTCTATACCTTGGAAGTGTCTCGTTCCGGCTCCTATTCAATGGCAGCTTGGGCAACACTCAAATTCATGGGTTATGAAGGATTTCGCTCAATTCTGGGGGGTATTCTGGAAATACAACATTACCTGCGCCACGAATTGATTGCTAAGAACCCAACAGTAGTTTGTGTTAACGCAGCAGACTCAGGCTTTGTCACCCTATTCCGTGTGTATAAAAGGGGAGTGGATGCCAAAGCCCAATATGAGCGAGAATTGAACCATTCGGCTGCTAAGGCAGAACTGGAAGCCAATAACACCTTACAGCAACAGGTGGCCGATATGCTCTGGCAGTGGCATCGGGATGGTGAGTTGCCAGGAGGCGTCTACGCGCCTTACATCAGCTATACCAGTGGTTTCCGTCCTACAAACTACCTCGAGAAAATCGAACAAGAATTCATCTATGCACTGAAGGCATTCCCTATGAATGTCAACATTACCTCAGCGGCGATGGATGAACTGATGCGGTTGGTGTTGCTAGCGCGGGATGCGATCGAAGACGGTCAGGTTCCTCAACCCAATGATAATGCTGGAGATTGTCCCCTGCCTTACTCTGACTTTTCCAACATTACACCCCTTGAATGTCCTTCCGATGAGGCTGGTGCAGGGGGCGCTACTTCCGATAACCTGCTTTCTGGGATTGGGCGACAGTCTCTCAAAGCACTGAAGCGACGCTCGCAACGCCGTGGCAGTTAGTCTAGTGGTCTGTCCCATTAATTTTGCTGGGTTGGACTAGCTCATGATTAAATAGTGATCTAGGTGCAAACGTACCCACAAACTGACAGGCGATCGCTTGCAAGGAAAAAGGGTGTATGGTGCAAACGTGCCCACAAACTAACAGGCGATCGCTTACAAGGAAAAAGGGTGTATGGTGCAAACGTGCCCACAAACTAACAGGCGATCGCGGATAACTTAAATACGCATACAATCGGTGCATTATATGAAGTTTTTGCTCCAGCCGAAGCCAGAAGAATTGCCAAAAAATTAGAGATTCATCACACACCGAAACATGGCAGTTGGTGAGCCAGTGCGTTGGGCGGGTTAAGAGACTTGAAGCAACTGGCGAACCCGAAGGGTTAAACATGGTTGAATGTGAGTTATCTGTACTTGTGCGCCAATGTCTTCAACGAAGAATTCCCAATATTGAAACGTTCGCGTAGCGTCTCGTAGAGAAGCCATCGCTTCATATACAAAAGCTCTAGAATTCAGAAATGGCAAAAGTTTTCGGAAAGTGACAGAAGCTGTTTACGGACGCGATCGCTTCCGTTATGGATGGAAGAAACAAGTCAAATTCTCTTCCCTTCTGGCTTCTGCCTCGTGTTTCCTGCCTTGTTTCTTGAAAGAGGGATAAGTGGCACATAGGGGTAGTATTCGTCTGGGTGCTGGGTATCTTGTCTTGATTAAGTGGTGTAAAAGTTTGTCAGTGTCGCCATTAAAAATCAAAACATCTGGTCTTTAATCAAGCGCTGCTTGATCGAAGACATTAATAGCCGTCAGCCTCTTTTAACCATCAATACTGACTACTTACCAGGTATTTTTTATACAGTTCAGAAGCAATAGTTTGGTATTTAATTATGCCATCTTGGACAACAAAGGTGTCCGTTCCAAAGTAGGACTTGCCGTTTTCTGCTCGAGGTTTAAAGTTCCAAATAATATAGATAACTTCTCCTTCAATTACAGCAGGCTCTATTTTGTTATCACCATCGTTAAATAGTTTAAAAAGATTCGCAAAAACATTGCGTATTGCTTTAGTCCCCTCAAGCATTAAATTGTTTAAAATCATTACGGATTCTTCTGTATAGTCTTCCATAATGGCATCTAGATCACTTGCATCCCATGCTTCAATGTGTTTTTGCCACACCCTTTGGGTTTCTGCAACTTTTTGTATGCTTTTCATTATACAATCCCTCCGATTGCCTATCGCTTAATTCAAGTAGAGACTCATCAAAGCTATGCAACAGCCGTTGTTGCAGCGACTGTTGCATAGCTTTTGTAAAAACTCAGAAACTGAGTTTTTACAAATATAGGACTTACGCAAAAACCCTCTAAAACTCTTATTTCTTCTCTGCGAGACGCTGCGCGAATGTGCCCTTTGCGGTTCGTTTTTTCATGATTTTGCGTAAGTCCTGAAATATTTAGGCGTTGTATTCTGCCTGGATTTTGATCGACGAATTGTTATCAAACACTTTGACAAAACTGATCCTGATGTTTTCGTTGTAGTACCAGGCATTGTTTGAAGAACCGCTTAGCCTATGCGCCCGTTCATCAGTGTTGCCGCCTGAAATTAAGCCAGCTTCTTGCCCGTTGATTGTCACCTTTTTCAGGGAACCTGAATTGCCTGTGGTTTCAGATGGCTCGTGTAGGATCGCCACGAAGAAAAAGTCTTCCTTGGGCTGATATTTGTCATGTTTACGTTCCACAATAATCTGGCGTGTTGAACCAGTTTTGTTGTGCGTAATCAGTACTTCACGATATTCGCTGTTAGCCAGATCATCGTTATCGTATATGGCTGATTCTTTCGGTTCAGAAGCACGGCTTACACCGTCATCCAAGTACATGGTGTATTGGCCACTTTCACCGGGATAGATATTCAACGTGATTGGATTGAGCAGACCTTTGCTGTTGCGTTCTCCCACATATTGTTCAACTTCTATGGTGGGTATAATTGCCCCTGCTCGCACGAAAATGGGAACGATAAAGGGAATGTGTTTGGGATCGCTACTCAGACTCGCATCAAAACCGCGGATGGTAGTCCCACCATTAACAGCAGCATCAAGGGGCTGTTTGTTGTCTTTAAAAGAATACCAGTTGCTGCCTGCTGGGAGATAAACATCCCGTTTCCCGTAGCCGTTGCCAGCTGACTGGGGATCTAGAACTGGAGCGACGAGGATATCGTGCCGCACAAAGAATTGGTCGTCAAGGAAGGCCAGTTTATCATTGTAGAGCGCCTTGTCTTGTGGGTCGTTGAGAAACATGGGTCGGCAGATGGGCAACCCATCATATGTGTTCTCAAACATGGCGTCATAGAAGACCTGGAGGAGGCGATACCGCAATTCAATATAATACTTACAGGCAGGTAAAACTGCACGGTATAAATCTTGCGGTTCAGGCAGGTTACCACCCCAATTTTCCTTAAACCATTCTTCGTACATGAAGATTTCTTGGAACTCTTTGCGCCCTTTACGCATATAGTGGTTGCGGAACCAGGGTAGGAAAGCTCCGGCAGCAACCCAGCGAATAAAGAGTTCAGGCCCGACCCAGCGTTGCTTGTCGTCCTCTTGTTCAAAGCCGCCAACGTCTTGCCCGCAGATTGTGACACCAGTCATGCCCAGTGACATTACTTGGCACACATTCATCTTCAAGAAATCCCAGGTCGAAGAGTTGTCACCTGTCCACAATGCGGCAAAGCGATGCGCCCCGGTGAAACTGCCGCGTCCGACAATGAAGTTACGATCTTTGCGGCGCTGTCCTGGTTTATCTGACTGGTCTGAGTAAACAAGGTTGTTGAGGCCGTAGTAGGTGGCTTTGTGGAGATTGTAGGAATACAAATTCCATATCTTAATTGCCGGCGTTAGTTTGGGTTCCTCTCCCACAATAGAATCGTCAGTAACCAGCAATCGGAAGGGGAAGCCCCGCATATCTCCACGACGGGAACGAATAGCAGGTGTTGTCATGTCCTGCCAAACCATTTCCAGTCCCATATCAAAGAGATATTGATATTGCTTGCCCCACCAATCACGCACTTCTTGTCTTCCTAAATCGGGGTAATGACCGGGCGTACCCATTTCCTGTCCCGTAATTCGGTCATTTCCGTAGTAGACTTCGCCAATATAAGGATTGCCTTTGTTGGCGTTGTGTTCTGGGTCGTATGCAAAGAAAACGCTTTCCTTTCCAGGAGGATCGTAATTCTGGTAACTGTAACCCTTGTTTAGGTCTTCAGGGTTGCTGAGATTGAGATCGCCGAAGAAACGCTGATCTCGGACAAAATAGCCCTTTTCTAATCCTTCCGTGTAGGATTTGTATGGCGTTTTTTGGTTGCTGCTAATAATTGGGGTAATGTTTGTGCTGCACTTGACACCTTGCGCTTTTAAAGTCGCAAACATGCCTTTGGGATCGGGGAACTTGTTTGTATTAATGGTGAAGGTGTGATAGTTATCCTGTACGTCTACATCTACGTGAAGACCGTCGAGGGGAATTTGGTAGTCACGATGCTTGCGAACAGTCCATTCTAGAGCGCCCCGGTCTTCATAGCCATAGCATCCTTGGTGATATCCCAAAGCCCATCGGGGTTTGAGCCGCGAACGTCCCACAATCTCGGTAAAGCTGTCTATTAGCTCGGCAGGAGTGTCTGCCATGAAGAAATAATAGTCTAAATCGCCGAAGCGCGTACCGACCAGATAGGAACTGGAGTTGTTGTAGCCAATATCCATCAGGACTTGACCGCGATTGTCAACGTACATGCCGGTGACGCAATCTTTTTCGGGAACGCCGTTAAATTCAATGAAAAACGGTTCCGAGTGGTAAAGCGGTTCCCGTCCATCTAATGGACCGTAGTTATAAACCTGGCGGTACCGCATGTTATCGAAATTGAAATAGTTAAGTTGGCCGTTATTGCGGCACAGTGATTTGCCACCTTGTTCGCCAAAGCCAATATATTTGGCTGGTGCGGGTTTGTCTACAACCTGAATGATGGCATAATCGTCATTACCGTTGGGAGTATATAATATGCCAGGTAGTGATGTTTCCCAGACTTTAAAGTTACTGCCGTCAGGTTCGCAGTTAATCACATTGATCTGGAATGGATCTGTGGTGACAATTACCTGCATAATAGATTCGTCATTCTGCTGCTTTTTGGTGGTTAGTATGCAGCCATGACCGGCTTTGTCTTCGTAGTCTACGTAAAACTGTTCATCTCCCTGCTGTGCGTCCTTCTTTAATTCATCGAAGGTGTTTTGGACTAAGGCTCTAGTATTTTTATTGGTGTAATCTTCCTTGCGTTTTTTGGGGTTGAAACGAACCCGGAAGGTATCATTCTGGACGAACTGAAGCAGCATGGCACAGGTATTGCCGTCGCTGTTTTGAAATTCCAGTACCAGCGTTTGTTCTTTGTCTATGTATTGATAAGAAAAGGCTTTGTTAAGGGTTTTCCAGCTTTTGATGTCTTTGAAATATTCTTCGACTGTAACGAATTTGTAGACATCGGATAAAATTGGGTTTGACATGAATATACCTCTGGTGATGTTAAAGGAACTTTTGTAGAGATTGATTGAGGTGGAGCCACCCTAATTTCCTAACTCCAGATTCTCAAGATTAACTGCTGCAATCTTTTGGAGACAAGGGTAAAGGAGGGGGGACGCTCTGACGCAAAGAGATTTTAATAATCCAGGACTTACGCACAGGCTACGGAAAATCGAACCACAGAGGCGCAGAGGTCACGGAGAAATGAGAGTTTGAGAGGTTTTTTGCGTAAGTCCTAATAATCAATCAACTTGCTAAGTATCAGCTTTTGTTAACGGGTGATACTCTATTGCCATCCAAATGCAATCTGTATCTGCGTAATATTGATGCCACGGATAAATGTATTTGCTGTTTTCTTCTACTTGACAAAATGGCACATAAGTGGTGAATCCTGGACTCATCAACATGTCTTCATAGAGAGTGCCATAATCTTGAGCTTTGAACTTTTGCATTCTGCCAGTACCGAATATCTGTGTGTGGATTTCGATAAAGTCATGCTTGTTGTGTATGAAACAATTGGTGTATGAGGGTGCAAACCATAAGTTGAGTTTCACGACAAAGCTTTGGTTTTGAGTTGGTGTCTTTGCCTGCCTCGTCATATAATATGGGTCAATCTCTACAATACCCGCATCATATTGTGGCGATTTCCACAGAGGTGTATTCTTCGGGTAGAGAATTTCGCTGGTGTCGCTACTACTGGGAGGATCTTCAATAGTATCGCCTAACAAAAACCAACCCTCTTCCAAAAGAATATTCCCGATATTAATGATATCTTTGACTTCGATCGCTATCAGTGCTTGTGCCTTTTCAATGGTGATATCTTTGAGGATAGTTGAGGAAAAAGCAGGAATAATATTCCTCACTGGCTCGCCAACGAAGACATCCCACATGTGCGGGTTAACTACGATAGTTTCGTTGTTAATCTTATAATTGCTGACATTTTCAATGTATTTCGCATCTATGTGCGAACTGGAAAAGTTTAATTGCTTTTCTACGTTATACGCCAGTGTGCTTGTCATGTTTCAATTCTTCTCTACTCGATAAAATCTACTCACTACAAACAAAGCAGTTTCAAGCATTTACTTCTGGGTTAAACATAAACCAGTGGTAGTTGCTCCACCTGGGCTAATTGATGACACGCTTTTACGAGCATGTTTTGAATTCATTTCAAGAGGTTATTACATTCACAACACAAATGCAAGGACAGTTAAGACAGTTAAGCAAACATTTAATCAAAGCTTTATAATTCTCTTTTGTTACTTTCAAAGAAAAATAATCGAGAATGTTCACACCCAAATTTCTCACCAGAATTATCAAAAGCTGATAAGATATAGAATTTTGTTTTTCAGAGAGCATGAAACAATAATCTGTTAAAAATGCTCGAAACAGATTCTGGGTAAGAGTTATGAAGAGTGCGATCGCTAATATTTTTCTTTAATTAGAATTAAACGCTACAAGCAATCTAGAGATTTTTGCAGATTAGCGCAGAGAATTAATGATGACTCTGGGTTATTTTGCATTAAAAAACAGTACAAGTCCTGTACGCTGGAATTTCAAGCTTTCTGATGCCAAAGTTAAGCTAATGGCCGTCTAAATTGCACATTTTTCATTAAAACCGTCAATTGTCATTTGTTATTTGTCATTTATGTTCACAAAGAACAATTGATTAATGACTAAGGACAACATTCACGAGTAAATGAGCGATTCAAATGCGTAACAGCTTAGCAATAATTGGAGTTTGCATCAGAAGTTTAGTATGACAAAGGCATTCCCAAATGTATCAAGGCGCTTGAAGAGTAGAGTAATCAAGTTGTTTAAGATGGGAATCTTCCTCATAACCCGTTTTATAGCAAACTGGAAACGCTATTTCTTAGGCGATACCGTTGATGTCCGTCCCTCTCCCTCCTTCAATGTTCGTTCTTCTTCCTTAGCTGGGCCGGTTCTTAGCTTGGGTGGGGGAGGCCCCGATGTGGACGACGCTATCCAATGGATGATTAACGAAGTTAGGGGAGGTACTAACTCCGCCACCAAACTTGACGTTGTTGTAATCCGCACCTATGGTAATCACGATTACAATCGCCTCATTTCGGCCATGAAAGGCGTAAACTCAGTAGAAACTTTAATTGTTAGCAATCGGCAAGAAGCAAACAAAGCTGAGATTGTTGAAAAAATCAGAAAGGCTGATGTAATTTTCTTTGCTGGCGGCGACCAATGCCAGTATATCCGCAGTTGGAAAGATACGAAACTGGAGGCTGCTGTTAAGTCAGTTTATTTGAAGGGAGGTGGTATTGGTGGCACCAGTGCGGGTGCGATGATTCAGAGTGAGTGTGTCTACGATGCTTGCGCTTCTTCGGAGAAAGGCATTGAAACTAGGGATGCACTCGAAGATCCTTATCGAGACATTACTTTTACTTACAACTTTTTCAACTGGAGTCATTTAAAAGGAACCATCGTAGATACACACTTCGACAGACGAGAAAGAATGGGTCGAATTATGGCTTTTATTGCCCGTCAAATTAAGGACGGTGTATCTACTAGTGTTTTGGGTATAGCAGTGAGCGAGAGTACATCGGTTGTTGTGGATAAATATGGTCTGGTGAAGGTTATAGGTAGGGGTGCAGCGTACTTTGTACTAGGCGATCATATGCCAGAAGTATGCGAACCGCGATCGCCTTTGACATTTTCCAACTATAAAATTTGGAGAGTTCCCCGTGGCGACACCTTCAACTTGAGAAACAGACCTACTTCTGGGTACTATCTCAGGAGTGTTAAAAGAGGACGGATTGATTCAAATCCTTATTGAATGGGCATGGGGCATGGGGTATCGGGAGACAAGGGAACAAACAAAACAGACAAGAGAAAACTTGCAATCAGTCTTTCCCCTTGCCCTCTTCCCAATGCCCAATGCCCGTTTACCAAGGAACTACGCCATTCTCGTCAAAAAATCCTCCAGTAGAACCATCATCAGGGAGGGTAGCGAGTCTGACTGCTGCTGTGGCTCCCTGTTCGACGGTGCGGTGACCTTGATTTTGATTGATGTCAGTTGCTGTGTAACCAGGGTCGGCAGCATTGACTTTTATCGGGGTATCTTTCAACTCAGCAGCAAACAAAACTGTAAGGGCGTTTAATGCTGTTTTTGATGAGTTATAAGCAATAAGCTTAAAATCAGCAAACTCATAACTTGGGTCTAAGTTGAGAGTCAAAGAACCTAAGCCACTTGAGATATTTACTATTCGCCCTGCTGTTGATTTCTTTAAAAGTGGCAACAGGGCTTTTGTGACTGCAAATACTCCAAAGACGTTTGTCTCATAAGTGTGTCGCAGTGTTTGAATATCAACTTGGCTAGGTGGAAGGCGATCGCTATCACTTAGTATCCCAGCATTGTTTACAAGGATATCAAGTTTTCCGAATTCACTCTCGATTTGTTGGGCTGTAGAATCGATTGTCTTTTGGTTTACTACATCCAATTGAACTGCTTTGGCATCAATATCGTTTAAACGAAGTTTATTCGCCGCTTCTTCACCACGTCCGATATCTCTAGCACCAACAAGCACGGTAGCACCCCTATAACCTAGTTGACGTGCGATTTCATAGCCAATACCTTTGTTTGCACCTGTAATAAGTGCAATTTTGCCTTTTAAATCTTCTGACATATTATTCTCTTTATTTAACTAACAACTGCTAATATTTTCGAGCCACTCTAGTGTATATGTAGTATGTTATCAACACAATATTTAGGATTGAGTAATCCTATACAAGTGTGATTAACTATAGTGTTTACACTAGTAGTCATTCACACCAGAGATAGCGGTTGAGACAATATTGGCAGCCTACACTACGAATTGACTCAAAAATTTTGGGAGAAAAGTAGATATGCAAACCAAACAGCTTGGCAATTCAGAGCTTCACATTACTCCAATTGGCTTTGGTGCTTGGGCGATCGGTGGAGGTGACTGGGCTTTTGGTTGGGGAGCGCAAGACGACGAAGAGTCCATCGCAGCCATCAATCGCGCTCTTGACCTCGGTGTGAATTGGATTGACACCGCAGCTATCTATGGTCTGGGACATTCGGAGGAGGTTGTTGCCAAGGCGCTCAAAGGTCGATCCGATCGCCCCTACATTTTTACTAAATGCTCGATGATCTGGGATGAAAACGGCAAAATAGGTAACAGCCTCAAGGCTGATTCTATACGGCGGGAAGTTGAAGCTAGTCTGCGGCGATTGGATATTGAAACCATTGACCTTTACCAAATCCATTGGCCGAACCCAGATCTAGAAATTGAAGAAGGGTGGACAACTCTCGCCAAGCTAAAAGATGAAGGTAAGGTTCGCTATATTGGGGTTTCAAACTTTAATGTCCAACAGTTGCAACGTGCCCAGAACATTGCGCCAGTCACTTCATTGCAACCGCCTTATTCACTAGTCAAACCTAATGTTGAAAATGAGATTTTGCCTTTCTGCAAAGAAAACAATATCGGTGTGATTGTTTATTCACCCATGCAATCTGGCTTGCTTACAGGAAAAATGACACCTGAACGTGTAGCCAATTTTCCAGATGATGATTGGCGTAGGAACAGCAGTGAATTCCAAGAACCGCGTCTATCTCGCAATCTGAAGCTGGTGGAAGTGTTACGACACATTGGCGAAAAACATGGCCGTTCCCCTGGTGAAGTGGCGATCGCCTGGACTTTAAAGAATCCGGCGGTGACTGCGGCGATCGTTGGCGGACGCAATCAACAGCAAGTAGAAGGAATCATCGGTGCTGGTGAATTTCGCCTCAATCAGCAGGAATTAGATGAAATTCAAACTTTCATCCGGGAAAATCCGTAGCAGGGCATGGGGGACAAGGAAGAATTTTCTCCCCATCTCCCCACTCCCTACTCCCTACTTCCTAGATTCACAAAAGCGGAATTACGCAAACTTTGAATAGTGGCGATCGCATGTTTCGCTACAATATCGATTTCTTCTTCTGTATTAAACCTACCAATACCAAATCGTACCGATGCATAAGCTAGCTTTGGCGAATGTCCCAGTGCTGTAAGAACATGAGAAGGTGTGGTATTTGTGGAGGAGCAAGCAGAACCAGAAGAAACTGCCATTACTGGCTGCAATCCTAGTAAAAGTGCGGCTCCATCCACCCCCTCAACGCTGATATTCAAGTTTCCCGCTAATCGCGCTTGGGGATGTCCGTTGAGATGAACTCCTGAAAGTTGCGAAAGTTGTTCCCACAATCTTTGTCTGAGTTCGGTGAAGCGTTGCGTTTCTGTGGCTTGTTCCGCCAAAGCGATTTCTACAGCTTTGCCAAAGCCAACAATTTGCGGTGTATACAATGTGCCAGAACGCATTCCCCGCTCGTGTCCGCCTCCGTGTTGCTGTGGAGCCAGTTGTACTCTGGGGTTGCGCCTGCGGACATATAGCGCCCCTATGCCCTTTGGACCGTATACTTTATGTGCAGTGAGGGACATTAAGTCAATTTTCATTCCTTGCACGTCCAAGGGAATTTTACCAATAGCTTGGGCGGCGTCGGTGTGGAAAATGATTTGGCTCTGGTGGCACATTTCCCCAATTTCTGCCAATGGTTGCAACACACCAATTTCGTTATTTGCAGCCATTACCGATACCAAAATAGTCTCCGGACGGAAAGCTTTTTCTAACTCAGTTAAATCAATTAATCCATCTTTTTTAACTGGCAAAATAGTAATTTCAAAACCCAGAGTTTTTAGATAATTACAAGGGTCAAGAACTGCACTATGTTCAGTAGCAATAGTAATAATATGCTGACCTTTTTTAAAATAAACTTCCGCAACACCTTTAATAGCTAAATTATTCGCTTCTGTCGCACCGCTGGTGAAAACAATTTCTTCAGGAGTGGCGTTAATCGCTGCTGCTAAGATTTCTCGTGTTTGTTTAACAGCTGCTTCCGCTTCCCAACCGTAAACATGGCTAATACTGGCTGGGTTGCCAAAGTATTCTGTAAAATAAGGAAGCATTGCTGCTACTACCCGTTCATCTACAGGTGTGGTAGCGTGGCAATCAAGGTAGATAGGGCGAATAGACATAAATTAACTCAAAATTTGACTCAAATTTTTTAATATACTTAGAACTTGATAAAGTTCATTTTTTCGTTTCAAAAGTGTAAATTGGTCAGATATAGCATACCTTGGCTGATTTTGTTTAGTCAGTTTCAAAAAAATAAAATCACTACCATTTGTCACTAATCCAAAACTAGGTTTATCTTGACTTGGATTAGCCAGCATATAAACAAGTGCTTGAGGTACAGCTTCTAAAAGAGAAAAACTAGACCTTTTAGATTCAATTACTAACACCCAGAATTGTTCTTGAATAACTAAAATATCAATTCTGCCTCGAATAATTTCTCCTTCATCTTCCGCAGAGATTTCTATTGATTGTTCGCCTCTTATATAAAAAGGCTCATCATAAAATCCAGCTAAATTAAGCAAAGGAGATAAAACTACTAATTTCACCGTTTCTTCTGACAAAGGAGGATGTTTAACTAAACGGAGAAAATGAAGTTTTACTTTATCTAATTCTTGCTTTTCTAAATCTGTAATTTCCGGTAAATTTTGAACCCATTCTGTGAAGAACGCCTCATCTTCAGCTAGCTGTAGACTAAATCTTTCTTCTAAATAGGCAAGCCCGACATTTTGTGCTTGAATAAACTGAACCATAATTTCATTAAAAGATGTAGTATAAATATTATGACCTTATTATCTTTTGAACTAAGATCAGAACAAGAAAGATAATTAAATTAAAATTTGACCCAATTTTTTTAAGATACTTAAAATTTTGTATAATTCGTTTTCACGTCTATATAAAGTAAACCTCTCAGATAATGCATACATTGGTTTATCTTCTTGAATCAATTTTAGAAATTGAAAATCCTCTCCATTAAGTACCAATGAATATACAGGATAATTAGGCTGAGGATTCGCCAACATATAAGTTAATGCTTGAGGAATTGCCTTTGCCAAAGAAAAATTAGATCTTTTAGATTCAATTATAAGTAACCATAACTTATCCTGTAGAACAAGAACATCAATTCTACCTTTGATAATTTCTTTAGTTTCTTCAGTACTTTCTCGATCGCTAATAATTTCTTCGCTAATTTCTATACTTTCTTCTGTTGCAATATAAAAAGGAGGAAGATAAAAACCAGCTAAATCAAGCAGCGGAGACAATACTACTAATTTTACTGCATCTTCCAAAAGAGGAGCGTTTTCTAGAACATTGAGGTAGTTAGTTTTAACTCGGTCTAAGTATTGCTTTTCTAATTCTGAAATTTCAGGTAAATTATTAAGCCACTCTGTAAAAAATTGCTCATCTTCAGACTGTTGTAAAGCAAATTTTTTCTTTAAGTATGCGAGAGTGACATTTTGAGCTTGGATAACTTGAACCATAGTTCATGCAACTGGATATACTACTATAGCAATCCTAAATCATTTGTCAAAATTACATATCTCTTTCTTTTTTCTTCCCTTTGCGTCCTACCCTGCGGGAAGCCGCTCCGCGTCTATGCGTACTTTGCAGTTCGTTTCCTTCTCTATATTTTTCACAAATCAAATAAGACTGCTATATAGCGATCCTATCTCACTTGTAAAAATTAACGTAGACGCGCAGCAGCTTGCCACAGCCTACCGCCAAGACAGTTTCTCTTCTCTACGAGATGCTTTCACAAATAATTTAGGACTGCTAGACTCGCATCCAGTTGCATTTATATGGCTGCTAATTCCCGTAATTTAGTTAAAACTGCCTGAGCATGACCTTTAGTTTTCACATTTGGCCAAGTATAGGCAATAATTCTATCAGGTGAAATCAAAAAAGTTGAGCGAGCGACACCCATATATTCTTTGCCCATAAACTTCTTTAAGCGCCAAGCACCATAAGCTTCTATCAAAACATGTTCTGGGTCGCTTAAGAGGGTAATTGACAAGTTATGTTTGCTGATAAATTTACAATGGGATTTACCAGAATCTGGACTTACGCCTAAGATTTTGGCTTCGAGTGCGCTGAAGTCTTCATGCAATTCGCTGAAATCTTTGGCTTCGGTGGTACAGCCGGGGGTGTCATCTTTAGGGTAGAAATAAAGTACAACCCATTTACCGCTCAAGTCAGAGAGAGTTATTGGATTGTCATTTTGGTCAGGTGTGGAGAAATCTGGTGCTGGTTGTCCGATTTGGGGAATGCTGCTCATGATTGCACTGTGAAAACCGTTTTAGAATTGTACATAGGTTAGGCGATCGCATGTAACCAGCAATTCTGAATAATATTAGTTTTCGTTGAATAATAGCAAAACCCAAATAAAGCAATTTTTACTCACAAGCTACTACTTGATTGAAAAGGTACGAAGAGTTGCTTCAAAGTACGCAGTTATGAATCTTTGTTTAATATAAAAGAAATTCTCTCATCAGGTTGAGAACAATTACTCGTGTTAATCCGCCATAATAATGATTTAGCCTACTGGTATTTTTGTTTGTCCATTCCCACCCCTCAAAATTCAAATGTCTAAAGATATGCAACGCGAATTTGCCAACCGTGATGAGTTGGTAGCTTACCTGGGCGAACAATTCCCAAATGCAACCGAACGGGATGACCACATCAGCGAAACTGTGGGAGGACGCAAAGCGGCACAAAAAGCACTGCAAAAAATTGACCCAGTACGCTACGCACAAACGCGCAATTTCTTCACAGGTGCAGTCACCCGACTTTCGCCTTACATCCGCTACGGTGTTTTGAGTTTGCGAGAAATTCGAGATTTTGTCCTTGACCGGGTACAACAGCAAGAAGATGCTACTAAATTAATCAACGAGTTGGGCTGGCGCGATTATTGGCAGCGATTATATGTAAAGTTAGGGGATGGAATCTGGAAAGACCAGGAAGAATACAAAACTGGTTACAGTGTGGCTGAATATGCACCGGAGTTACCGCAAGATATTAAACATGCAACTACAGGTAGAGTTTGTATTGACAGCTTCAGCCGTGATTTACGAAAAACTGGCTATTTACATAACCACGGACGGATGTGGATAGCCGCTTATATTGTCCATTGGCGGCGGATTCGTTGGCAAGCAGGAGCTAAATGGTTTTTAGAACACCTTTTAGATGGCGATCCTGCTAGTAATAATATGTCGTGGCAATGGGTAGCCAGCACTTTTAGTCATAAACCGTATTTTTTTAATCGCGAAAATTTAGAACGCTATACCAAAGGTATTTATTGTCAAAAATGTCCGCTTTATGGTCATTGTGATTTTGAAGGTAGCTATGAAGAATTAGAACAGCGACTTTTTCCAAAAGGGAAATTTAGCAAGCAACCCAATAGCAAAAGTTGGCGGTAGATTTAGCTATTATTCATTGTTAACGAATCTGCTCTTTTAGGGCGGGCGAGACGCCCACCCTAAAAGAGTTAATTGAATATTTTTTTCTTGTCAGTTCGTAATAAGAATAATAAAGCTAAAACCTTTATTACTATTGGCTTATTGCAAGGAGAATTCTTAGTTAGCCATAGGTAATATGATTGAGCCGGACAAGTCTTCGGTTTTGCAACCTACCAAGCTATCCGACTCGGTTTGATATTTGGAGGTCGTCGCCTTCCTCGCTGGTTCAGGTCTGGACTCCTGAATGTACGCTCGATAAATTCCCATTTACCGACTCTGACTTTGAGGAGTACTCACGCCACAGCCACCACCCGAAAACCAACATCTCTGCGGCAAGGCGCGCGCGCGTCCGAAGAGCGAACGCCAGAACGGCAACGATAGGCAGGGTTGCCATAACCACCGCCACGCAGCAGTTTTATGTTATTATCTTTACCAGTTAACCACGCACTACCATCTTTTGGCGCACCCTGGTAATTGTCATTACATACATCTTGACACCATTCCCATACATTACCATACATATCGTATAAACCGAACGAGTTTGGCGGAAATTTTCCGACATCTGTTGTTTGGTCTCGATATTCACCTTTGGGCGCAGAACCGTAGCGATATTTACCGTTGTAGTTGACTAAATCTGTGGTAATCATTTCGCCAAAATAAAACGGTGTAGTCGTCCCAGCGCGACAAGCATATTCCCATTCCGCCTCACTGGGTAGCCGATAAGTGCGTCCTGTCTTCTGGCTCAGCTTTTTACAAAATTCTACTGCATCATCCCAATTCACGTTTTCTACAGGTCGTTTCTCACCTTTGAAATAGGAAGGATTGTTATTACCTATAATTTTCTGAAAAATGTTACCCATTACAGCTTGATACTGGGCTTGGGTAACTGGATATTTACCCATAAAAAACCCAGGAACTTTTACCTCATGCTGGGGACTTTCATTTGAATATCGTTTGGCTTCTGTTTCCGGTGAACCCATGGTAAAGGTTCCCCCTGGTATCTGCACCATTTCCAAGGTGACACCATTGCCCAAGTCTTCAACAAAATATTTCCCTTGACGGTTACTGCGGTTGGTGATTTTCCCCGTTGCGTCTACCGTTACGACTTCAAATTGAAAGGTTTGTAATTTATTTTTTGATTCTGGTTCAACAACTATACCTGACTTGGATGATGGAGGATAACTAGGTTGAAGTTGCAACAACTTTTCAATTTCATCTAGCTCATTATTAAGATGTTTTAGCTCAGTGTTCTCTGCTTTAAGTTGCTGTTCTAATTGAAACTGTTTGCTAGGATCGGTCTCAATAGCTAAAGCTGCTCTGATGCGCTTGACTTTCTCATTGCGAAGTTCCCATTCTTGCTGAAGTCTATTTCGTTCTTCTTCTCGTCGGCGTTTTTGACTATCGCTAAGATTTGAATGCGTTGGCTGGGGGATTTCTATTATTGAAACAGGTTGCTGTTGTGAGTTTCCTCGCAACTGAGCCATTTCTTCTAAAGCTTCTATAGCTTCCATATCTTGACCTGATGCAGCAGCTAGTACCCGAATCCAAAGTTGCTTGGCTAAATCAAAGTCTTTTTTTAACTGTGCGCGATAAGCATCATTTTTTAAGGTGGCGATATCCGCTAGGGTTGCGTGTCGCGGTATAAGAATCAAATGGGATTTACTTACAGGCTCGGTAATAATATAAGGTGTTTGCTTCTTATTTATATGCTGACGCACCAGTTCCGGCACGCGAAAATTGAGATACTGGTTCAACCTCTCAACTGTGGCACATTTACCTTGAATTCCTAAACCTTCTAGTAATGCAGTGGTAAAAGCACCTTGTTGTAATGCTTCAATTTCATAAGAATATTCCTGTGGACTACAGGAAAAAATACTAATAACTCCTTGTTGACGTGCGTTCTCGGCTGTCTGTCTTCCAATACCTTCACCGGCACGAGTTCCCAAACTGCGACAAGCATCAAGAATCAAAACAACATTATCAGCACCGCAGCATCGCAGGCGTTCAGTGACATAATTAATGGCAATTGCTGTATTTTCGATATCTTCTGGATCGCCGTCACAGGGCATGAGATAATCACGGTCAGCGTATCTTATCCCATGACCACTGAAGAAAAACCAAAAATTATCACCTGCTCCCATAAAGGGTTTTTCAAATCTTTGCCGCAAGACTCGCAGCAAGTTAGCTCGATTTGGGCGAGTTGGTTTTCCTTCAAAATCAGGGGAATCATCACAGAAGAAGTATATCTTTTCAAACCCCGCCTCATTGCTAAGAAACTGCTGCATTAACTGTGCATCCCGCTTGGCATAGTTTAGCGGTTGCAAATAATCATACTGGTTAATTCCAATTGCGATCGCCCAATTCTTTGCCATCTGATTATGGTTCTTGGCGCTTGAATTTCAGCTTAATTGCTCCTTTACTCCCAGCTTTGGCACCATTACCAATTAATTTAACTTCCCCTTCGGCACTAATTTCTACCGATAACTCAATTTCATCTAGCTGCATCCCGACGGAGTTGACTTTTGCTTGCTGTTCAGCTTGACTAAACAAATTCGTCACTAGTTTGAGAAAGTGAGTCATATTTTGCTCTAATTTTTGGGCACTAACCTTAACGGCATCTGTGACTCCTTTGCTACCAGTGCTTTCGCTAATGGTTTCGTCTCCCCAACTCCGTGTAATAGTATTCCCGCCTTTAACACCGTCAGGAATTGCTATTTGAGGTGTTTCATCGGTCACAATCCAAATGCCGTCTGGAGGTGTTTCTAGCATATTACTTTCATTATTTAGATGAAATTGTGCCATAAATCCATAAATATAGATACAACGATATATATGGCGATTCTTATGACTAAGAAATTTTGCTGAAGTATTGGTTTATGGGGCAATACGGTTCAGTTAAAGGCTAATTGTACAAAAAAAATTGTGGGTTTTACCAGACGGGATAAATCGCCGTCTCTACAAGTGTTTTGGTCTTATCTGAACTGTATTGGTTTATGGGGCATTGCACTAAAAATATTTGTTGGGTTTCGCTTCTCTACTGGCCTGGCAAGCAGAAACCAGATCCCGAATTCAATAAACGACATCCCGAATTCAATAAACGATATCCCGAATTCAATAAACGACATCCCGAATTCAATAAACGACATCCCGAATTCAATAAACGACATCCCGAATTCAATAAACAATATCCCAAATTCAATAAACGACATCCCGAATTCAATAAACGACATCCCGAATTCAATAAACGATATCCCGAATTCAATAAACGATATCCCGAATTCGATGAACCGCGATGAATTATAAGACGCGATGAATCGCGTCTCTACATGAATAATTGGTTTATGGGGGTTGCAGGAAAGACAGATCCCCGACTTTTTTAAAAAAGTCGGGGATCTTGATAGTGTTTATTGCATTAAAATCTGGCGGATTAAAATACTCATCATCTCGTCAGCGTTACCTGTTGGTACTAATGGACTCCAGATTTTACTTTCTCATTTTGGTGTTTTTTGCAACTCAAATAAACTTTGACTTTCTCAAAAGAAGCTTTTGCTTTATTATTTTGGCGTTTTTCTTAAGTCAACTTAGAATTACAGCAATTTGCATATGAATAGACCACAGTAGGGGCACAACAATGTTGTGCCCTTACGATAATTTAGTATTCAAGCATGTATTCGATCCAAATGAAAACCGTTGTAAAGCGAATACAAATCGCCGCTATACATGCAAAGTTAACCTGCAAACACTAAGTAGTCGGACAGAATTAAATTCTAATTCTGTCCGACTATTTAACAGCGTGCATCAATGAATAAACACTTATTCCTGTGGAATCCAGATACCATGAAACCCATAAGGTACGCGCTGGGGAATTATCACCCGCGCTACAGGTTCAGCAGTTATATCTTGGGCATTCACTACTACCAATTCTGAAGTATCAGAACCTTCATCGTGGAGGAAGGTCACAAGCCAACCATCATCCTCAGCCGTTGCACCTGGACGCGGCGCAAACACAGCTTCACTGCCGTAGCGTCCTTCTCCGTATTCATGGATTTGAGACTTTCCGGTGCTGAGGTCGTATTTGATGATACCTTCAAATAAAGGTAAGGGACTGTTGGCCATTTTGTTAGTGTAGCCATATCGGGTCGATCGCCCCAAGAAATTTTCGTTGACGCGGGGAAATTCTGAAGGTACATCATCTAACATTTCTTCGCGCACTGTCCCGGTGCTGAGGTTAAATCGCCAGCGATACAGGCGAGGAATGTTTGCTTCTGGGTCGGGTTGGGAATCATCAACAATCAAGACTGTGGTAGAACTCATGCGACAAGCAATCAGCACTACTTCGTCTCCCTCTTCGTAGGCGTTGAGGGTATGGAAGACGTAGCAAGCAGGACTTTCAAACCAGCGGATATTATTGTTGTTACCGTGACGTGGTATAATGCCGAAGCGACTGGGGCGATCGCGTTCAAACATGATTACAGATTCTCCCCGTTGCGCTCTTTGGGGGTTGAAAGTCATCGGCAAATCCATGAAAATCGTGTAGTTCTCAGTGATGGCGAAGTCGTGCATCATCACTCCTATGGGCAAGTCAATTGGCACTGTCCATAACAGCTGGCCTTGTGCGGAAACTACACTATATTGGAGGTACGGCGGTACAAACGGAGAGTAGCCAAAGAAGATCATTTCGCCGGTCACCGGGTCTACCTTGGGATGGGCTGTGAAGGTAGAAACTAGCTTGCCATCGTAGGTGTACTCGCCAATGGTTTCTAATTCTGGAAACTGGATGGCGTGAGGCCTACCACCTTCGTTCAGCGCCAACATTTGACCAGCGTGCCACACTAGGGCGGTGTTGGCTGTATTTTTACCTGGACCGTAGGGATTATCCATTTGTGGTGGTTCTAACAACCCAGTCCAGATAGCCTTACCCGCTTGTTGTTCTATTTTCCATCCCCTTGTCTGGATGTAGCGGTTACGATAAGTTGCTACACCGTTGCTAATTTGTACGCCATGCAACATCCCATCTCCATCAAACCAATGATATTCACCGATGGGCGGCCATTGAGGGTTAGGGCCATTCCGAACAAACATCCCGGATAAGTCAGGAGGTAGTTCGCCAATAACTGACAATCTATCAGCGGTGATTTCTTGGCGGATTGGGGCAAAATTGCGATCGAGATAGGGATTAACTGCTATTGTTGTCATTCTTGTGATTGATGAGAGTTAGAAAATTTGATATTGTGATGAATGTGGATCTTGCTGACTAATGACTTTAATTGCTGTCTTCAACCAATCAATATAAGTCTGTTCTCTACGAATCACCAACTCCAGCACCAGCCTTTGCATTACCTCCTCACGGCTAGCAGACTTATCACCCAGTACTGGCAAATTGATATTTTCACATTTGGCAAGCTTTTCGTTTCGAGCCGCCAATTGCTGCTCTAAAAGATGAATAATCATTTCATTAGGCAATGGATCTGCAAGGTGCAACTGAACTAGCAATGGTTCGCGTAGAATCGGTAAGGGTTGGTGAGTACCAAGCCATCTGATTAATTCAGCTTTCCCTGATTCGGTTATGGTGTAGACTTTGCGATTAGGGCGATCGTGCTGAATCTCAATCGTACAGGTAACACACCCTTGCTCAACTAGCTTTTCCAAGGTTCTATAAATTTGTGCTTGGTCTGCTGGCCACAAATGGCCAATGCATTGGTCGAAGCAGCTTGTTTTCAGGTCATAGCCCGTCATTGCTTGCTGCTGAAGAAGACCGAGAATTACATGTGCTAGCGACATGAAAACGGTTTTTCCATAGTTTACTGTTTACTCGATAGCTCCTATATATACTTGCTATGTTTTTATGCTAATATATGATTAATCAAATATGGGATATGACCACTATAAAAAGAGATGTTAACTATAGTGCGTCCTAGTAAAAAAATCGATATGGCAGTTAAAGCATAGTTTAGGGCATAAACTAATTGTAAACCCGTGATATCAACAGATTTTCAACGCTGTTCCTTGCTATAGATGAACTTTAGTTGATAAATACCAAAGCAGAAATTATTCAAGCTATTAAAGACTATTGTAACGAGAGGATGGTTAACATTGACTTCCAACACACTTTTACAAAGAATCCGTCAACATCAATATCTGCGTGATTTGCGAAACAAATTATTGTACCTTCACAAGATGTTGCTGGAGACAGAACGCATCGCCTACGAACAGGTTAGTGGACGGGTATCAAGTACAGAACTCCTACAACTTGTCATCGGTCACGAACAATTTGCTTGGCTACATCGAATTTCTGAGATTGTTGTGCAAATTGATGAAATGCTGACAGCAGATGAACCAATAGCCTTGGATTATTTGCAAAAGTTGATTGCCGATGTCCGTACTTTAATTGTGCCCTTAGAGACGGGGAATACCTTTGAAAGAAAGTATTATAACGCCCTCCAGAAGGAACCTGCTGCTGTGTTGGCACATGCGGAGATCTCAAAGCTGCTGATGTCTAAAGTTGAATGATAGACTATCGGGAGCAGCATATATTTTTGGTGTTGACTGTTGACGGTTGACAGTTAACCGTTAGCGGTCAACAGTATGGGTAACTAAGTTTACTGGCGTCAGCTTTTTTTATGAATATAAAGAGCTAACGATCATCCCAGCAAGTAAGATAAAACCAATCCAAACGTTTTGTCGGAACATCTCACCATAAGCAGGGTTAGGTAAGTTTTGCTCTCTTAATCGGAGAGATTGCCAAATCCAGCCGATGCTGGCTAGTGCAAGGCTAATCCAGAAAGGTAGCTGAAGGTTTATGATTATGCCTAACCAAGCTAATAATAAGATTGTGCCAGCAAAGAAAATTCCAATAGCCACAGGGGCGTAATCGCCAAAAAACAGAGCGCTAGAATTAACACCAATGCGGCGATCGTCTTCTTTGTCGCTCATGGCATAAACTGTATCAAATCCCAATGTCCACAATATAGTTGCGCCCCAAAGTAGCCAAGTTGGCTGGGAGATAGTTTGGGTTACCGCACTCCAGCTAATCAATACTGCAAAACCCCAGGCGATGGAAAGTACTAATTGTGGAATAGGAAACACCCGCTTTGCTCCTGGATAAAGTAGAATTACTGGCACCGCTGCCACAGATAGCCAGAAACTCAAGGGGTTAAGATAAAAAGCCAGAACTGCTGCACAAGCCATCGCCACAATAGCAACAACAATCCCAACTTTCACTGATAAAGCACGAGAAGCAAGGGGGCGATCGCGTGTTCTCTCCACTTCTGGATCGATATCTTTATCCCACAAATCATTGACAACACAGCCAGCTGCACTTGTGGCTAGAGTACCCAATACAATGACGCCAACCAGAGGTAAGGGCGGTTTCCCCGCAGCTGCCAAAAACACAGCCCACAGGGCAGGAATCATCAATATTAATCGTCCTTCAGGTTTATGCCAGCGCAAAAGGCGGATAATCACAAGCCAAACAGGGTTTTCGTCGCGTTCAGGTGTCGTTAACATAATGGGGCATGGGGCATGGGGCATGGGACATGGGGCATGGAACCAGTGGAAAAGGTAAAAGGGATAATTTTAACCTTTCCCCATTCTCAATGCCCAATGCCCAATGCCCCAATCTTTAATTCACACATCTTTACATCTATAGAATAGCGTTATTTGTTATTTGTAAAAACATAACCCCAAGTGGCAACTTTAAAGTTCTTTAAGTAGTCACTGGAGTTGTAAGCAGTAGGGTGAATATACTTAGCTCAGTTAATCTCGACCAAACTGAGTAACCAATGCTAAGTGAGTAATTTCACTTATTTACTCAAAACTCAGCACTGAATTTGAGCAAGTATGTTGCAACAAATACCAGGCCAGCTACCCCGACATACCACCGTTTGCCATCACTAATACAGAGAGAAAACTAGATGCAGAATTTAGTGACTAGCTGGGAGAGTGTTCCAACTCAACCAGTTGAGCAACACCGGATTATTGCTGCCATTGATTTGGGAACAAATTCTCTACACATGGTAGTGGTAAGGATCGATCCCACACTACCAGCTTTCAGCATTATTGCCAGAGAAAAAGAAACCGTCAGACTCGGCGATCGCAATCTTGCTACAGGAGAACTCAAACCAGAGATCGTTACAAAGGCGATCGCTGCTTTAGGACGCTTCCAAGAAGTTGCCAAAACGATGAATGCTGAAACAATCATTGCTGTGGCGACTAGTGCTGTGCGGGAAGCCCCCAATGGTAAAGATTTTTTGCACGCTATAAAAGCGGAGTTGGGTTTAAGCGTTGACTTGATTTCTGGTCAAGAAGAAGCGCGACGAATCTACCTTGGTGTACTGTCGGGGATGGAATTCCACAACCAGCCCCATATCATTATTGACATTGGTGGCGGTTCCACAGAATTAGTTTTAGGGGACAGTCACCAAGCCCGTACTCTCACTAGTACCAAAGTTGGTGCAGTGCGACTCACTAGCGAGTTAATTACCACCGATCCCATTAGCAATACTGAGTTTCAATATCTCCAAGCTTACGCACGCGGAATGCTGGAACGTTCTGTAGAAGAAGTACAAGCAAATCTGGAGTTGGGAGAATCTGTACGTTTGGTGGGTACGGCTGGCACCATTGAAACCTTGGCGATGATTCATGCACGGGAAAAGTCTGGCGGTATTCCCTCTACTCTCAATGGCTATCAATTCAGTCTCAAAGATTTACGGGAGTTGGTAAATCGGTTACGGAAATTGAGTAATGCCGAAAAGGCTACTATACCTGGAATGCCGGAAAAACGGTCAGAAGTGATACTGGCTGGCGCAGTAATTTTACAGGAAGCGATGACCCTTTTGGGTATTGAGTCGGTGACAGTCTGCGAACGTTCTCTGAGGGAAGGTGTAATCGTAGACTGGATGCTGACTCACGGTTTAATTGAAGATAAACTGCGCTATCAAAGTTCAGTTCGGGAACGCAATGTTCTCAAGCTTGCTAATAAGTACCACATTAATTTAGAACATAGCGATCGCGTCGCTAAATTTGCCCAGAGTTTATTTGACCAAATGCAAGGTACTCTACATCATTGGGGAGCTGACGAGCGACAATTACTTTGGGCAGCTGCAATATTACACAATTGCGGTCATTATGTCAGCCATTCTTCTCACCACAAGCACTCCTACTATCTAATTCGCAATGGTGAATTACTCGGTTATACGGAAACTGAGATTGAAATCATTGCCAATTTGGCGCGTTATCATCGCAAATCGCCGCCCAAGAAAAAACATGAAAATTTCCAGAGTTTGTTGACTAAACATCAGCGACAAATAGTCAGCCAATTGAGTGCCATATTAAGGTTAGCCGTGGCATTAGATAGACGACAAATTGGGGCGATCGCTCAGGTACAATGTGAATATTATCCCCAATTTCGGCAAGTCAATCTGTTGATTTTTCCATCTCAATTGGATGATGATTGTGCCTTAGAACTCTGGAGTTTAGATTACAAAAAAGGAGTATTTGAAGAAGAATTTCGTGTGAAATTAGTAGCGACTTTAGAAAAGTCTAGTGTTGTTCGCTTCTCTTAGAAAGTAATAAGCAGGTGCATTACACAGCGTTCATGCACCTGTATAATACGGCATAAGCGGACAGCTGTACGTTAAGACCTATTAATTTGAATTCAGGCATCTATCTTTATAATTCCATTACATTTTCATCCTACTTAAGAAAGAATATATAAATCTCCTTAAGAAGTATTTAAATAACCAAAATTAGCTATTAAAATGTAGTCAACAGTTTAGTTACTGTTAGGTTATGTTGCAAGGGGATATCTAGGCTTGAGAAACCGAGGTATCCTCATTCTTATATATATGTAAATTTATCGTTATTCTGCACTTAACAATACTCAAATTTCAGCCTATTAGTAGTTGCATATTTAAGAAAGCACAACTTATGTAACTAAGTCCTTATCAGTTCTTAACTACCGCTCAGCTTCGTAAAAGTACTTACAAAAGTCTTTGTTTTCAAGCTCTTGATTTAGCCTGCGGTGGTTGGTTAGGAAACGAAATCTAACAATAAAACATAAAACTTCATCTGTGGCTTGAAAATAGTGTTGACTGTTGACTGATGACAGGGAAACAAATGTTTTCGTGCCTTGGTTGTGTAATTTTTTCGTGATTGACTAGCTTGAAATAAAAACTAGGGAGTAAGGGAGAAAACCTTTTTGATGTTTGGTTGTGGGTTTCTTCTGTGAATAGCTGTTTTCAAAAGTTGAAATCGAAGGAAGCCTTATTTCGTTAACCTTTCGCTTTATGAGTTAAGTATTAATTAATTCAGAAATTTTGTAATTTTTAATATTCAAAAGCACTTCAAATCAACACACCTAGCAAATAGCATCAGGTGTTTGAAGCTACAAATATAGCAGTAACCACTGTGATTAAGACATCAACTGATTGTTAAACATCTGCATCACAAGAGTTTTAACCCTCTTGCCTCTTGCCTCTTGCCCATTGCCTGTTCCCTAACTATAAGTATTTTTGCTTCACAAAACGACATAATTCGGTAAAATTAGGTAAAGCAATTTTTACGCTTGTTAAACAAAGGCGGCTGCAAACCCATGCAACTGAAACTCAGTGCATTCCGACTGACATTCGCTCCTGTTTTTTTAGTTGCTCCCTTTTTCCTATGGGGGACAGCAATGGTGGCAATGAAGGGAGTGATACCCCACACAACACCTTTATTCATGGCGGGTGTGCGTCTGTTGCCAGCTGGGGTGTTGATTTTGATAGCAGCAGCATTTATGGGTAGACCCCAGCCGAAAACTTGGGCTGCATGGCTATGGATTGGCTTATTTGCCTTGGTAGATGGGACACTTTTTCAAGGATTTTTGGCAGAGGGATTAGTTAGAACTAGTGCTGGGTTGGGGTCTGTGATGATTGACTCCCAACCTTTGGCTGTGGCTTTGTTGTCGCTGTGGTTATTCCAGGAACGCATTGGTTTTTGGGGATGGCTGGGGTTAGGCTTGGGAGTCATGGGTATTAGTTTGATTGGCTTACCAGACGAGTGGATTTTCCACCTTCTGGATTCAGGTGTAGATGTCGCAATTGGTAACTGGCAAGATTTGTTTGCTAGTGGCGAGTGGTTGATGTTGCTAGCAGCCTTATCAATGGCAGTAGGAACAGTGTTGATCCGATTTGTGTGCCGACATGCTGACCCAGTAACCGCTACAGGCTGGCACATGATTTTGGGAGGATTGCCACTGTGGGGAGTTTCATCAATCATCGAATCCCAACAATGGCAGAATTTAGGAGCATCTGATTTAGTGGCCTTGGGTTATGCTACCGTATTCGGCAGTGCGATCGCCTACGGATTATTCTTCTACTTTGCCTCCAGTGGCAATCTCACTAGTCTAAGTTCCCTCACATTTCTTACACCCATCTTTGCCTTACTATTTGGTAACCTCTTCCTCAGAGAAGTCCTCAGCCCATTACAATGGCTAGGTGTTTTCCTAACTTTAATCAGCATCTACCTGATTAACCAACGTGATAATTTAGCAGGACATAACAACACGATGAATGTTGACCAACAAGCCAACATACAGCAACCAGTTTTAGAATCATCTGGGAAAAAATTTAATCCCGTGGGAACTAGGGAGTAGGGAGTGTGGCAGCAAAGGGACAGAGGAAACAGTAAAGACAAATGCTCAATGCCCCATGCCCCATGCCCCATAACAAATAACAAACAATACTTAACATTTGGGCGTCTTGAAGGTATTGTATTATCGATGACTTCAAAAGCACGTTCAGGCTGAAACTTCCAATATGAGGCTATGCCGTTCCTCAATCCTGGTATTTACCTGTTTTTCTTGCCTGGGTTTTTATACAAATACCCCAAGCACAGCTACATCTAACCCAATACCTGAAGTTTTAGAATTTGCACAAGCTAATTCAAGGGTTGCTGCTAGTCCACCTGTTTTAAGACCGGGTAGCCAAGGGTCGGATGTACAGAGACTACAAATCCAATTAAAGAAATTAGGATACTACAGTGGCGTAGTAGATGGAAAGTATAACGTTACTACCGAAATCGCTGTAGCTAAATTCCAAAAAGTCAAGGGCTTAAAAGTAGATGGTATCGTTGGTTTGGAAACAAGGGGAAGACTGCAAGCAGCCTTAGCAGCCAAAACTCAGTTGTTTAGTTCTCCAATTGTTAAATCTCCAATTGTTACTTCTAGTGCTGCAACTCTCAAGCCAACTGCAAAACCCCAGCCAACCACCAGAGGTATTCTCTGGTGGTTGATACTTGCTGTTGGTGTTCTTGGAAGTTTTGGGGCATTGATTTTCCTGGTGAGGTGGTTTCGTCAAGTCAAACAAGTGCAAAAGTCGGAAATATCAAATACTAAAAGTTTGAGTCCAGTAAAAAAAGATCCCGTTACATCACCTTCCTCAGAGAATGTAACTAGTTCACAGATAGCTAAGCTACCACAAACTACACAATTGCTACTACCAGAAAAAACTTCCCGTCTTGCTAAGCTCAATATCATTGACGAATTAATTCAAGACTTACGCAGTTCTGACCCGACGAAGCGGCGCAAGGCGATTTGGGATTTGGGTCAACAGGGAGATTCTAGGGCAATTCAGCCAATGGTTGATTTGATGATTGATGCTGATTCTCAAGAAAGCAGTTTAATTTTGGCAGCTTTAGCTGAAATTGGTGCCCGCACACTCAAACCAATGAACCGTGCTTTGGCAATGTCTATGCAAGATGAAAATCCACAAGTGCGGCAAAATGCAATCCGTGACTTGACTCGTGTTTATGACATGATGAGTCAAATGAGTCAAATATTGTGCCATGCACTAGAAGACCCAGATGCTGAAGTGCAAGCAACAGCACGATACGCTTTAAGTCAAATGAATAGAATACGTGCTTTGCCGGAACAAAAAAAGAATATATCAGAAGATTCACACGGTAATTCCTAATTACAATAAAGTTCTAAATAAATATCCCATTGCTTTTAAGGCAGGGGGAAAGAAGGTCGTTTTGAAGGAGCGAAATTGAATAATTTTAGAACTTACGCATTGACGCAAAATACAAAGTATGAACAGTTTGAAAACCATATCTATCGTAGGGGCACAGCATTGCTGTGCCCCTATAGTGCGGATTTACTTATCATCAAAGAACGATTAATCAAAACCTGAAACGAACTATTTTCGTGAACGCATACCATGATTAATTTGTACAGTGCGTAAGTCCTAAATTTATTTTCTGGAGTTCTCTAATTGACGAGTAGATTCTCTGTAGAGACGCTGATTTATCGCGTTTAAAAGACTGATATCAAGTTCGGTTAATTACTTGTAATTCAAAATTCTCCGCGTCTCCCGAAGTTCTGATGCCTGCGGCAACGCCAAAGGCGAACGGCGGAAGCCGCAGCTCAGACTTCTCTCCGTGTCCCCGTGTCCCCGCGTCAGCCGTAATTATAAGTATTCATCCGAACATGATATGACACGTTAGAAAGACTTGGGTAAATCGCATCTCTACATGAGGGCTTTCTCGTTAATCACAAGTGTATTGGGTAAAACTGGATCTGACTTGTGTGTACACTGTAGCCATTGTTCTAAAAATATTTCAATTTAACTTGAATATTAGTGTTCGGGCCTGCTACCAAAAATACTGCTTCGCTAAATTTGGGCGCACTTGTTCTGATTTCTGGGTTCCTGGAAAATCCAAAGCCTTCGACGGGGATACCAAGAGTATTACGATTGAGAGTGCGATCGCTATTTTGATCGTGGATCACAGCAACGGCATAATTACCTGCTTTTAAGTTCTCAAAAGTCATCAGCAAGGGAGTATCTGTAATTTCAAGACACTGTTTTTGTAAAATGCGATCGCGTTGGTTAGGAAATCCTTGACTGCTACCAAATATAGTCGCACAAACTTGTCCTTCTTTATTTTTAAATCCATCAATTTCCACGGTGAGTTTGCCGTTATAACCTGCCTTAGCAGTAAATGACCATACCAAATTTCCCAAGACTGCCAACAGCAGCATACTAACTTTCAATCCTCTCACCATCAAATTTTCCTTCGTTATTAGTTATTAGTCATCTCAAGTTAGGCTAATCACTTATCATTAAAACTTCTTTGTCTCCAAGCGTTTTTGGGTCTCCCGTAGCCCTACAGGTAAGCAAGCTAAGCTTAGCGTCTGCACAAAAAGAAGTTTAGCCATGGCTATGACTTCTGTTTACGCCAGCTTAAATGATAAGTCTTTAAGGGCACATGATATCATTTATTTTTTGTTATTTGTAATTTTTTCTTTGTCTCAAACAAATAACTAATGGCTATTAGAAACAATGGGTAATGTAAACCAAAAAGTCGCGCCTGTTTCAGAAGTGGTATTAATACCAATTTCGCCGCCATGAGCATTGATAATTTGTTTGCATAGATATAATCCTAATCCCAAACCTACAGAATTGCGGATGTTGCCGCCTCGAAAGTAAAGCTCAAAAAGCCGATCGCTTTGTTTTTGACTAATGCCCACACCGTTATCGCTAACAGTACAATAAATTCTGTCATTTTCAGGAGTAGCGTTAATTGTCAAAAGCAATCCCGGCGGATTATGTTTGAGAGCATTGACAATTAAATTAGAAAAAACTCGCCATAATTGAGTCGGATCGGCATTCACTAGCGGCAAATCTGCGGTTACCAAATTTGTCAGAGTAGCTTGGTTTTGTACCAGTAATGGCTCTAAATCTGCGATCGCCGCTTCGACAATCGTCAATAATTGTACGGCTTGAGGCTGTAAAATAATACCTTGTACTTCGCTGACATGGGCTTCCATCAAGGAATTAATTAATTTAAGTTGGCGATCGCTACTTTGAATCATCCGCTCTAAAGTTGAACGTGGTATGGGTATTGAAGAAGACACGGCGACGCGGGGAGTGGGAGACACGGGGAAAGAATCTTCGGTGTCTCCTAATCTCTGTGTCTCCGTGTCTCCGTGTAAGAGCGTCGCCTTGTCCCCCACTCCCTGATTTAACAAATTCTTCAGCACCATTAAAGTACCCAGCACTGGGTTGCGTAAGTCGTGGGAAACTGCATGAAAAAACACTCTTAGTTCTTCTTCAGTTTGTTTGCGCTGTGTAATATCTTCAATCAAACCTTCGTAGTATAGCAATTTTCCCTGTTCGTCACGGACTGCATAGGCTTTTTCGGAAATCCAGACAATACTGCCATCTCGGCGATAAATTTGGGACTCGAACTCGGAAACTCTGCCATACTTTTCCATTAAGCGCACAAATTCGGCTCGGCGGTTTGGATCGACATACAATTGGTGTTCGATATCTGTGAAATTTGCTGTGACTTCTTCTGGTAACGAGTAGCCATAAATACGTGCTAAAGCTGGGTTTGCGGTAATGTAACGTCCATCGGGAGTGCTTTGAAAGATCCCTTCAATGGCATTTTCAAAAATAGTGCGATATTTCGCTTCTGCAACTTTGAGTTTTTGATAGGCAGATTCCAGTTCTTGACGGGCGAAAAACTCAGAACGTTGTAAGCGATCGTATAGATAAACGCCTATATCAGATATGGCACAAAACCAAAAAATGTATAAAATAAACGTTCCACTATAGATTTCTGGATGCTCTGGAATTGGTGTTTTTAGCCCAAGTATTGTATTTACACCAAAATAATAAATCAGCACAACTACTTGAGACAACAAGTGAAGAGTCCAGCACACTGGGATTAATATAGCTTGACTCAAGAACAGCAGCGACCAACCGATACTATCGGGTAGTGCGAAACCTCTGAGGGTTGCAAACAATTGTGATGCTAGACTAATTGACCAAGAAGAACCCAAAAATAATAAATCTGGGCGATGACGACCGAGTTTAGTTCGATGTAGAGCAAAGCAGACAAGTATATTTAGAAGCATTGCTAAATTAATTACAAGGCTTCTTGGTTGAAGTAATTCTGGCAGTTTCTTCAACTCTTGAAAAGGGAAAAACAAGCCATAAATGTCTCGCAAAGTAAAAGACAACAGACAAATCAGCGCCAGCCACAACCATAAACGGAGTCTCTGCCACAAAAATCTGTTGCGCCAAGCCTTGTAAAGGATATTGGTTTGATCTGTTTTTGGTGCAGAAAAGGTTTTTCTCCACCAGCTTTGCACTCTTGAAAATGGGGTAGCCATCTGGCATTGCTCAGCAGTCTTTAGTAATACCTAGCATATAATTAGCTAGTATTTACTGTCCCATTTTTCGGTACTTTATGGGCGATTTGTTGCGGATGCAGTTGCTAAAGGTAATGTAAACCAAAAAGTTAACCCCCGCTTACGGTTATTAATCACACTAATTTCGCCGCCATGTGCCTTAATAACTTGCCGACAAAGATACATTTTTAAGCCAATGCTTGTGGAACAACAATCTTGGGGATCGCGGACATGCAAATCGAAAAGGCGATCGCATTCTGATTTACTCATTCCTACTCCGTCATCTTGAATCTGGGTGCGAATCATTCCAGCTTCAACGGTGGCATTCAGGGTAAACTTTAATCCCGGTGGATTATTTTGCAATCTATGTGTCACTAAATGCGCCACAACTTTCTGCAAGCGAGTTGCATCTGCCATTACTAATGGTAAATCTGCGTCAAGCAAGTTTTTCAAAGTCGCTTGATTTTGTGCCAGCATCGGTTCCAGCTGAGCAAACATTCCTGCTAATAAAGTGCTAAACTGCACAAGTTCTGGTTTGATTTCCAGGCCTTCTTTTTCACAAGAATTAATTTCTAACAATGAGTTAATCATCGTCAGTTGGCGATCGTTACCTTGAATCATTCGCTCGATGATTGAGTAAGATACGGGAATTAAGGATTGGGTATGGGGGATTGGGCATGGGGCATTGGTTATTCCCCTTGCTCCCTTGTCCACTTGTCCCCTTGTCTCCTTATCCCCAGTCCCCAGTCCCCAGTCCCCAATCCCCAGTCCCTGATTTAACAAATTCTTTAACACCATTAAGTTACCCATAACAGAAGTTTTTAAATCATGGGCAACTGTGTGTAAAACTACATCTTTGAGGCGATGTAATTCTTCAACTTCTTGGATTTTCTGTTGCAATTGTGCTGTACGTTCTCGTACTTGGTGTTCTAAATTAATGTTGAGTTGTGCTAGTTCTTGGTAAATCCGGCTTTGGTGAATGGCGATCGCTACTTGTTCTGACATTTGTTGTAGCAAATCAATTTCTATTGGCTGCCAATTACGTGGTGCTGAGCATTGATTGGCAATTAAGGCACCAAATAATTCTTCGTTTAGCATAATTGGTACAGCTAAACTAGCCCTTGTTTGAAATTTTTGACAGTGTACTCTTACTTTAGAAGATTGCGGCATTTCTGTGATATCTTCAACCACACGCACAACATTATCTTTTAAAAAATTTCTTAATTCTTGTATATAAGCTTCATCGTTAGTAGACCAACCAGAAACTGATGGATATTTGGTATCTACTGATTCGGCAAGGGTTCTAATTCCTAAATTGGCATTATAGAGACAAATGAAAACCCGATCTGCTTGCAGAAATTGTCTGACTTCATTGACTGTGGTTTGGAGAATTTCCTCTAAGTTTAGCGAAGACCGAATTCGCACTAGGGTTTCTGCCAACAAGCGATCGCGTTGTGCTGCCAGGCGTAATTTAGCTTCTACTTGCTTGCGTTCTGTAATGTCGTGATGAACTGCTAGCAGGCAAGGAATACCATCCAAATCAATGACTTCGGCTGAAAGCAAGGTTGTAATTATTTTTCCAGATTTTTGCTTAAATTCTATTTCTAAATTGCGGATTACTCCGGTAGCTTGTAATTCCTGTATTAACTTTAGGCGATCGCCTGCATTCACCCAAAGGTTTAAATCAAAAGAAGTCTTACCAATCGCTTCATATCGCTCATAACCGGAAAGTTTGACAAAAGTGTCGTTAACTTCTATGAAGCGTCCTTCTTTAAGGGTACTAATGGTAATTGAATCAGGACTACAACTAAAAGCTTTAGCAAATTTTTGGGCAAAATTTTGCAGAGCGATTTCTGCTTGTTTGCGTTCTGTGATGTCTCGAACGATCGCTAATATTTCGTCTTGGCCACTCACCACCAACCGCGCTTCATAATCTCTGATTCCCAAAGGTGTTGCTAGCTGATATTCGCAAGTTTGTAAATTTCCAGAATCTAAAGTTTTAGCCATCGCTTCTTGGCTAATGGCCGCAACATCACTCGGTAATAATTCCTGCAAATTCTTTCCCACTATTTCTTCGCGATCTAGTGTGACATTTGCTCCCTCGCTTTTCAAATCGAGATATTCGCCATCGCGGCTAATGCGAAACATTAAGTCTGGAATAGCAGACAAAATTGCTTTATACCGCGCTTCACTCTCTTGTAATTTTTCTTGGACTTGTTTTTGCTCTGTGATATCCATGACTAGGCCATTCCAAAGCAAATCTCCGTTAGCTTGTGGTTCTGGAGTAGAACTACCTTGAATCCACTTTATGCCACTAGGTGTGATGATGCGGCCTTGCCAATGCCAAGGGCTAAAAGTAGTGCTACAAACAGTTATGGATTCTGCAAAGCCTTTTATATCCTGTGGATGAATCAGTTTGGATAACACGCGAAAATCTGCTTGTATAACTTCTGGTTCTATTTCATACAAATTTTTACAACCAGAACTTATATAAAGTACACAAACAGAACCATCCTGCCGTTGCAGAACTTGGAAAATTATTCCTGGGAGATTAACAGCAATTTTTGAGAGCAGGTTAATAACCTCTTGCTGGCAATCCGGTGTATGGGCATGTACAACAGTTTCATCCACTCTTTGACCCTTTATAAACAAGTTATAGATGTATCATTAAAAGCTAGAATAGCTAACAGACCAGTTTTGATTCTGTTAGCCATGATGCTACCAGAACCAAGACTGCACCTTCTTTCAGAGTAGTTCGTGAGCAAGCGATCGCATTCACCCAATCGGGTGAACCATTTGTTAGAGGGGAGATAAAGTTGTTAACAAGTTAATGATAATAGCCTTTTTTGAGACGTTCTTCATCTTCAGTTAGCTCTTATAACTCTACACTGATACTAACTAAAGGCGATTGATTATAAAGATAAAGCTGATAGCTTATAACAATATAATTTCATAAATAGCCCAGGCAAATACTTCTAAAATTTGCCTGAAAGCTATTTTATAATTGATAGTAGTAAAGAATTAGTTAATAGCAGAGTAATCCTATTTGATTGCGTAAAAAACTCACTTTAAAATCTAAAAAACTGATTGTTTATTCCCTAGCCATCGTCTACATCATCAGTTCAAAAATTAAAGCCGATTCCTATAGTGAAGGAATTTATAACTATATAAATAAACAACTAACTAATATTAAAAATAAATAAATTATTAAAAATAAATTTATTTACTTATTTTCATGATATTAAGCCTTAGTAAAAGTAATTCTTGGGCTACCAAATACAAAGTTACCTGGCACTACAAACTTGGTATGCAATAACCAAAATTATTATTTATCAACAAGTGACTTATTTTCAGTACAAAACTTGATTATTTAGTATTTAGTAGTACTGAAAATCTCGATTTTTGTATCTATTTGATACCGTTTAGAGTCATTAACTAGCAACTTACTTTAATAGTCGTAGGTGAGGCAGTAGATATACTGAAGCTATCTTTGATTGTAGCTAGCTAGAAAATAAAGTTTGTGAGAGTATTAGCTGCACGTATATTGCCTTAAATTTGACTAAATTTGGCTAATAAGAAAAAAAAATAAAACGCCCTAACCTAGTCACAGAGTAGTTTTGATTTTATCGGAGATATTTAGTCAAAGAAACTACCCTTGACTATTTTTACCAAAAATTAATAAACTGTACTCGCTTCTAGAAAAGTTAGTGAATCTTACTACTCTTTGGAGTAGTGAAATCGCTTAATTATTCGCGTGCAAACATATTACCATGCAGTAATTTGTGTTCCCTGTGTGGTGCTAAGGAGACTTAATGAAAAAACTTCATCTAGGTTCGATGCGCTCGACCATTTCTTCGGCGCTTAGCTTTGCCATAACTTTGGGTATGGTGGTTAATACACCAATATATGCTCAAACCCTGACTTCACAATCGACTCCATTAGATCATCTTAAAGCCGCACCTCGACCTGTATTTAAAAAAGGCAATACTCTATTACCTTTGGGTCAGGCGCATTGTGGGCTATCAAAAGAAACTTACATAGAATTAGCTAACTATTGGGGCTATGGACTACCAATACAGAATGCTGATTTGGCAAAAGTCGCCCAAGCTAATCCTGGTCGCTACCACCTAGTCGCAGGAGTAGGCGAAGTTTATAGATTTTATGATAACTACGATGGGCGTTACCCCGAACTACCGAAGCTGCCACCGAACACATGGTTACGTGACACAAATGGAAAGATCATTCTCAGTGGTGGCCGACCGATAGTAAGTCCAGCTGCACCAAACGAGGCATTTCAAATCATCGGCGACCACTACGGAAAATCTATCAGACAATTAGAGATTACTGCTGGCCAGGCTATCAAGCTGATACAGAACCAAGGTGAATCTGGTTTGTGGGTTGTTCTGGAAAACGATCCTGCACAGTTATACGGACAAGATCCTCAAGTAAAAGCTGACTTCAATAATTCTGGTCTCAATGACTGGTTTGCATATATATCTCGCAACAAAGCACGACAGGAAGGAGCACTAAAACAGAAGTTATTTAGTAACTTGCAGGGTAATCCAACGTACTCGTGGTATCAGGAACAATACGGTACTGAACGTGGACGCTGGGCAGGTTGGCCTTGGTATATCTTCAAATATGAACAATTTATAGATTCTTTTGGAAAAACAATAGTGTCTGATTATACAGCTCCAGAGATGTATTACAGTTTTCACAACTCTGGCTGGACAGGTATAGATTACAATAGCGCGGTGGCGTGGGACGCATTGACACAAGCGTTGAATAATATTTCTGGGGCAATCAGCCTCAAACAGAAGTTTACTTATCCTTGGGTAAGTATGGGTTGGGAAGGTTACACAGGTCAACCAATCTCTAGCCCAGATACCTTTATGGGTATGATGAAGGCCTACTATACGGCAGGAGCCATCGGGTCTGTAGGTGGGTATTTCGTATGCGGTGGGCCATTGTGGGAAGCACTCAACTACAACAAGCCGATTGGTGCCACAACTCCCACACTAATTAAGCAATTAACAATACAAGGTCATGCCCATGCCTTGTTCTCGCATTTGGAAGAATACTTGCGCAAGGGTGACCTTTTGCCAGGGCCAAATCTGCATCCCTATCAAAGTTCGACTAAGGTGTTGCCTGCAATGGAGTTTCCTGCTGAAGGTCAGACACAGCAAGTACAAAGTAGATGGGGGCTTGTGACCATACCGACTGCTCGTGTGCTGGCACGTAAAATTAGCGGCCAAGATCGTTGGCTGGTTACTGCTTGGGCAAATGTGGGTAGCGATCGCGATATCAAGGTGAAAATTGATAACAAACTGGGAACTCTGACTTTACGTGCTAGAAAGGCAGGGTCTGTCTATGTTGTCAAACTTGTAAATGGTCTAGTCCAACAGACTCTAATAGATTCCAATGCCATGAACCCGACTAAGTTCTTGTCTCCATAACATCAAAATGGGGAGTAGGTAGAGATGCAATTAATCGCGTCTGTATTGTATTAGAGTAGGGTGTATTTCTTTTTGATTGTTAGTTGTAGGATTTTCCTGTGATTAGCTGCAACCTTCTTAACTACTTGAGTTATACCCCTCTGCATTAGGAGTACCGAATGCAGAGGGGTAGTATATGAATCTACAACAGTCTCTACCTACAATTTCCGTTGCTTTATGGCTTGAGCTGGATTACCTGCATAAATTGTCATCGGCTCTAGTGAACTACTAGCTACTCCCCCTAAGGTAAGCACTGCTCCCCGACCAACAGTAACTCCCGGCCCAATTACTGCCTTGGCTGCAATCCAACTACTTTCTTGAATATATATAGGTGCAGTAATCAGTTGAAAATCAGGATGGCTCCAATTGTGATTACCAGTACACAGATAAACGCCTTGAGATAGACATACATGACTTTCAATGGTGACTAGAGCAAGGTTATCAATCCAAGCATCTTCACCAATCCATACATAATCGCTAACTATCAATCGCCAAGGGAATTTGATGCAAACTCCTGGCTTGATACGAACACCTTGACCGATTTTCGCTCCAAAAGTACGAAGTAGCAAAACTTTTAAGCCTGACATGGGAAGCAAGCGACTTTGTACTAACGGTGAACCGAAAAAGTACCACAGAAGTTGCTTCCAATAAGGTGCGCCAGGAATATAATCACCGACTGTGTAACAATCTAGACGCATACTAGGGTAAATCAATAATAGACTGAAGGCTGGTTCCTGTACGACCTGTGACAATCCATAGTAGGGAGCGTCCTAGATCGCGAATAATAGGAGAAATAGTTTCTTTTTTTGCTTTTTTTGATTGATCTGGATCTGATGGTACAGAAATTGGAGTAAAGGCGATACCCTTGATACCAAGAATCATGGTGGCGATCGCTTTAGCTCTCGGCATGTGAAAATCTGAAGTGATTAAATAAATATGTTGTATATCTTTATCCTCAAACTCCCGGACAATTGTAGTAAAGTTTGTAACGGTATCAACAGCCCGATAATCCAAGTGAAGACGACTGTCTGAAATGCCAGCAGCTTCAAAAATCGGTCGTGCTATTTCAGGGGGAGTACCAGAGGAAACCCAAACTTCCAAAGAAGGATACCAACGAGCTATTTCTGCGGCTGCCTGTTCGCGATCTGTCCAAGCGCCAAGAGTGAGGATAGCTTGGGGTCTGGGAGCTTGATAGTAGGCTATGGCCAAGCGCACGGGAACGATGAGCAGCAGGCATACAAAATAACTTGCTAAAGCTAAAATCAAATATTTTCTGCTTAGCCAAGGAAACCTTCTCACAATCCTTTTCCTTCTAATTGCTCGGCTTCAATTAAACGAATCGCTAGAAGAATTTCTGCTAATACACGCTCAAATGCATAGTACCAACCGTGCCAGCCATCAAGAATGCCACCTTTTAAAATCAGGCAGTAGAAAAGGATAATGAAAGGAGCAAGAACTTTTTGTTTGCGGATGCGATCGCCCCAACTGAGTTCGCTTGTTGGTGTATCCAATAGCTTCTTGACTTCAATCACCATATAACGATCCTGTGCCCATAACCAACGACTCAGAGGTTTGCGATCGTCGTGGTAAAGATAGCCAGATAACATTGCTGATTTACCGTTAACTTCTAAGAGTTGGGTATGACCATCATCAATGTAAATAGATTTATCTTTTCTAAAAAGAGCCTGTCGAGGAGGAAGTATAGTACCCCTTAGAGGTTTACCGAAAACACAATATTTAAATCTGATAAAATAACTATCTATGGTTGAATCTTCAGGTAGTTGGTTAATTTCCTCAGTCAGTTTTTCTGAAACAATATAATCTGCGTCTAGAGATAATACCCACTCGGAGTTAATTTGAGATAAACCGTAATTCCATTGTGTAGCGTGAGTATCAAATTTTCTTTGAAATAATTTAACTTGAGGGTAATATGCAATTATTTCTAGAGTTTCATCAGAACTATAGCTATCAACAATAACAATCTGATTTGCCCAAGTTAGTTTTTCTAGCGTTCGCTGAATATTGGGTGCTTCATTATAGGTTAGAATTAATGGAGTAATTTTATTTAGCATAAATATAAAAATAAATACAAATACATGAGGGAACAGAGTTAAAAATCTTTTAGTATATAGCTTTGCTCTGAAAATGTGTACTTTATTTACTTGCAATCTGCTGTAACTTGCATGTAAATAAAGATTATTCAAGACTTTTTACACAGAAGTAGGCAGAAATTCTTTTTGAAGAATACTTTGATAAATCTGTTGCATTTGCAAGGCTGTTTTTTCCAAAGTGTATTTTTCAGATATAAGTTTACGAGCTTGTTCGCCCATATTTTGAGCAATTTGAGTATTATTTAAATAATCTTCTAAAGCTTGAGCGATCGCTGTTACATCCAAGTCAGGAACGTAACCTAGTTGGTTTTGTTTGACAACAGAAGCTAGAGCCACGCCAGGAGTCACAAGAACAGGAACACCGACAGCTAATGATTCTAAAACTGAGACAGCAAAGTTTTCGGAATGAGAAGTTAGCACAAAAAGGTCGGAACCTTGCATCAATATATCTTTGGTCTGGCCTTCGACAAATCCCACAACAAAAGTGCGATCGCGCAATCCATGAGAGACAAGCAAAGATTCTATTTGTGCTTCGTAATCTGGAGTCCCATTACCTGCAAGTATAAAAGTAAACCGATGGTGAATCAGTTTGCCCAGAGCCGGAATTAGATACTCTAAACCTTTTTTAGAATGCAGTCGAGACAAAAATAAAATTACAGGTTCGTCTCTGGGAATGTTAAACTGTTGCCGCAAACGCTGACGAGCATCAGTAATTTTGTTTGGCAAAGATATTCCCAGAGGTAACACAAAATTAGGTTTGTGCAATCCAAGTAAAGACACTTCTTGCTGTTCCTTCTCGGAGGTAAAGTGGAGCATTTGACTACCGTTAAGATTTGCTTTTTCTATAACTTTAAGGTAGGTTTGTTTTCTGTGCGTACTTTGTTGTAAAGACCACTCACATAGTAAACCATGTGGAGTGACTATGTAGGGAATATTTTTCCAACGGGCTATGGCCATGGTCATCGTTGATGGATAAGAGAAAAGAGCGTGGATATGTACAAGCTCATACTGAGAAATATTTTGCCAAAGCCATTTTGTCAATTCACCTGCAAACGCATATTCTCTGATGGCTTTGATATTAGGTGAAAAGCGGTCAAAAAACCAAACTGGAACATGATTATAGCTAATACGCTTGCCCAGGGGAACGTCCAGTAATTTATCACCATCATCATTAGTAGTGGCAATTTCGGCATTCACATTAGTTATTTGCAATGCCTTAACCATATCTAAAACAGCTTGGCTCGTACCACCACGAACTTTTGCGATCGAAGGAATAATGTGAAGAACTTTCATTAAAAATAAATCTCAAGTTAGAAGTAATGTAAGAATTCAGGAGTCAGGACTCAGAATTCAGAATGATTGGAAAAACAAAGTTTTCATAGCTTGTTAATTTTATACAAATTATTAAGCTTAGGTTTCAAAGTATTCTCAATTCTGAATTCTGGATTCTTACGAAGTAATTATACAAATAAATTAAATTTAGTAAATATTAATTTGCAACTGTCTGTAACGAAAAGTATTTTTTCTGGATGCGATCAAGATCGAGTAAATATTTTCCCAGGGATAAATACATTAGTAGTGAAAAGACAGGAAAAGATAAATTACCTAAAAGAATAGCTTCGGAAAAGCTTCCTACCAAAAGACCTGCCAAACCGGCAATTACAGTACTACCATGCAAAAAATAAGTAGGTTTTGTACTACTTAATTTATGAAGTTCAAACATCATCCTTAAACACCCTAGCCCCATCATTACTATAGGTATAAATCCGATTAATCCTGTAGTGTCTCCAGCCGCTAGCCAAGAATTTTCTCCAAAAACTAAACGTCCTCCTTGCAAGGGAGAACCAAAAACTATGTTGTTCATGAAGCCTTCTAACATCCCAGACCAAGCTCCTTCACGCGTGTTTCCACCTGAAAGGAACCTATTGCTTGCTGGTGTGCTTTTGGTAACCATATCTGGGCTAACGAAGAAAAAGATAACACCTAATAAAACACCAAGAAACAAGCCTAAGCGTAGTAAAGAACCAGTTCGATTTCGATAGAAAAATAAAATCGAGCTAATTCCCATAAGTGCGCCAGTGCGAGAAGCTGTGAGAAATAAAAAATATGCAACCAGAAGTAAAATAGCTATCCAAAAACCTTTTATCCAGTCCCATTTTTGGTGACTTTCAATGAGAAACATGAAGCAGGGAATAGTGCCTGCTAACAAAGCAGCTGCATGTTGCGAACTGCCTGTAGTTCCCAGGAATCTTCCTTGCACAAATGTCATTGCATACATATCAAATCTTCCTTGATAAGCGCAGGCGATCGCAAAGATTACACCAACCATTGCCAGCGACCAAACACCCAAGCGGAAATTGTATTCATCCTGCAACCAGCGGGAAGGGCCTAACTTAAACATCAGCACAATTGCCCCAAATGTAATTAGGGCAAGTAGAGCAAAATTTATATCACCATAAACTAAAATCTTAAAAAAAACTGCCACCTGAAATGCGAACAGATAATAAACTGGCTGTGGAATAATTATCCGCCGCCATCCATTCCGTGTTTGCATTCCCAGTACAATCAGTAAACTCAGGAGAACTATCGTCAGAGGGCGACCCATATCGCGTATCTGTTGCAAAGGAAAAACTAAGGCTGGTGGTTCGGTTATCCACTGATCCTGGAATTTTCCCAAGGAAGTTGCATAACAGCAAAAAGTAAATAATAGCCAAGCTAAACGCCGGGATTGTCTAGCTTTTTCCAATATGAAAACAGCGATGACAATACCGAATATCCCATAAGGGCTAAAGATGAGACTAATAAGTTTGCTAATAGGATCTGAATTCATGCGGGAAAATTCATGCCAGATTTTGAGTAACTAGATTACTTGTATTATGCTTAACTGTTTTTATGTGGTGTGCATTTTGTAACAATTCCTGCCAACGAGTTGCCCAGATATTGGCGGCGTAAGGAGCTGCTAATTGTTGCGATCGCTTTCCCCAAGTTGGTAACTCAGAGTAGTGCTGGTGTAAAGTCACCATTGCCTTGGCTAAAGCGTTTGGGTCTTCTTTAGGTACAGTTAAGCCATTATACCAAGGTCGAATTACCTCAACCGCAGAACCACAGATATCAGTACAAATAATAGGTAAACCAGCCGCAGCAGCTTCAACTAAAGCCAGCGGCCAAGGATCGAATCGACTGGGTAAAATAAAAGCTCCTGCCGATCGCCATACAGCTTGCATTTCGGATGGTTGTAAAAATCCTCGATTCTCGATTCCTGGTTTTCCCTCAAGATGTGATTCCAATTCTCCTTGTCCACAACATACCAAAGTCCAAGGATTAGATACTTGGGAACGGTAAATTTGGTAAGCTTCTACAAGGACATCAATTGCCTTAACCGGAACGTAGCGACCGACAAATAAAAATGAACGCGGCCATTGGGACTGAAGGCGTTGTTCCCACAATGGAGACCAAACATCATAATCAATACCATAAACTCCATGTGTTATGTTTGCTCTTTCAATTCCTAAACGTGAAGCATATTGCCAACTACGTTCTCCAGCAACAACAACACTATCTATACATCGCAGGTAAGAACGAAGAAACCAGGGAGCTAAATGTTGTTTCCACGTACCCCACCAAGGGGTATCCATCGTCATCACAAAGCCGGTTTTAGATAATTCACAAGCAAACGCCAGCTGACGATAAGGTTTATGCAACCAACCGCAAAGAACAACCACATCTGGTGATTCTCTAAGCACCAAACCTTTGATTAAATTAGCATCTTGTCTTTCTTTGATATCCAAGAGTCGGCAAGGAATACCCTGCATCAATTCATCAGCAAATGCCGTTTCAGTACGAGCTTGAAAGGCAATGACAAATACATCTATTTCTGGTGTTTGATGCAAAGCTAGCCAACAAGCTGCCATGTAACCAGAGATATCAGACCAGCAAAAAACAACTTTTAAAGCCATAAGGATTTGTTGATGTTAAGCAAATTCCTGTAAAGCAGTTATTACTCTGTTTACACATCGTAACCAAGTATGTTCTGCTGCATGTTTGCGGCCTCGTTGAACATATTCTTCTGCAACATTAGGATTTGCTTCTAAGTTTATAAGTATTTCGGCGATCGCATCAGTTTCTTCTGGATTAACAACAATCCCAGCATCCCCAACAACTTCAGGAAGAGAAGCTCTATTAGAAACAATTACTGGAGTCCCTACAGCCATCGCTTCTAGCGCCGGCATCCCAAAGCCCTCATAAAGAGAAAGAAACAAAAGTGATGATGCTTGGCGTAATAATCTCGGTAGATCTTCATCGGAAACCATGCCCAACAAGCTGATATTAGAATGAGCTTTAGCTGCTTCAATGTAATCAGTTTCTAATTCACCAGCGACAATAATCTTTAAATTACTTTTGCGCTCAAGGAGAGTTTTTGCAACAGCAAGAACATAATCGCCTCCTTTTTTTTGACGCAAACCACCAATAACCAAAGTGTAAGGTGCCTCCACTGGTGGCTTGAAATCTAAAGAATTAACTGATGCAATATCAAAAAAAGACTGCTCAACGCCATTTCCAACTACTACAATCTTTTGCGGATCGGCTCCTAATAATTCCACCATCCGTTGCTTAGAAAATTCCGAGACAGTAAAAACCACCCGACATTCAGATAATGCACGACGCACCCAACGCCCCCACTTATAGCGAAACCATTGATGCTGCCAAGTATGCGACCAAGGCAAATTTATTTCAAATGCTTGTACGTCATGAATTGTAACAGCAACCGGACACTTGGATACTGGAATGTAAGTTTCCATTGGCGCATAAAGCCAGTCTGTCTGCTCTGGCAAATATTTATCCATGCAAGGATAGCCGAATAGTTTCCATGTCCGTTCAGTGGGGTTTTCTAGCCCAGGAAAAGTACTTTTAGGTAGTTCCCGTAAGGGACAACGTGGGTTAAGCTTGCCGTCAGCCTCCAACCACTGTTGTGAGAAAAGTAGATTTAACTCAACACCACTTTGCTCTGCAAGTCCAAGCAAAATTTGATTTATATGCCGCCCTACTCCCGTACAAGGTAAGTATGTGCGAATGGGATGAATGTAAGAAACTAACTTCACAAATAAATTAAAATTACAGTATAAAAGTTTAGCTAACTAGGCAATGATGCCTTGATGGAATAAACCCTCGGTATCTAGCCGTGGGTTCAATCCAAAATCTAAAATTATCTGACAAGCTCATTGAGAACTGACGGCTGAAGGCGATAATTGAACTACAACCTTTTCTCCAAGTATGGATTGCACAAAGTCAACACCGCCCAACGCTCGGTAGAATGCACTACTACATCCTGGTAATACTGCATCATGAAACTCTATTAAATATGTATTGACTGAATAAATCCAATCCTGGAAATTTAAAGAAAATAAATCTTTTTCAGAACCTTCTATATCGATTTTCATAACATCTATTTTGTTGATGTTATATTGGCGCATTAATTCTTTAATTGATATAGCTTTGACTAAATCGCCACTACTATTTTTGCTTTCACCAAACCTTAAAGCCCAATCTTCATCTTGAGGATTTTGTAAAAATAACTCACAGTTTTCGTTCCAAACAGCTGCTTGTAAACAAATAACATTTTTGTAAGATTGAGTATTTTTCTTTAAAAGTTCAAAGCTTGCCAAAGAAGGTTCCAATGCAATAATTAAGGCATGAGGATATTTTTCGGCAAAGTAGGCTGTTGAAATTCCGATATTAGCGCCACAATCAAGAATTACACCTTTTTCAGAAACAGAAAAATCCGACTTAAATTCATTAAAAGCATAAATTGATGTGAAGACAGCAATATCTGACGTTCCTTTGCGGAGATAAAACTTTTGTTTATTACCAGGGATTTTAATTTCTGCTAAACCCTTATTGCCAAATAATTTGATAAAAATACTTAGCCCAGCGAATTTGTAGAAGTATATTAAACGTAAAAATGTCAGGATTTGAATATAAGCTAAATTAATTAACATATCTAATATTCCTTTGATTATTTTAACTTTTTAGATAAACAGCATCATGTATCTCTGTACCACAATTTAATGAGCATTCGCTATGATTTCTGGAAAATATTCAAATCCAAAATTATCAATATGCTGTGCTGTTAACGGTCTAGCACTAACTGTCTGCCAAATTAATTTCTTGAGAGAACGCCAGTTAGCAAGTGAGTGAAGCATAATACTTTCAGAATGCCCAATAGTGTAAGCAGCTGCTCTAAATGGCATAGCCTGTAATGGCTTGCCTAATTGTTCGCAAACTTTCTTCATTTTTAAATGCTCCCAGAAATCTACAAAAAACTCATTATCTGGAGTTTCCATAGACTTGGGTAAATCTTTTTCAGTTAGCCATACAATATTTGAGGTAGCTGACCAACAATAAAAGTCGTTGCGTAGATATATCCATTTCATGCCTTCTTGATACACAAACCCTTTTGGAAAATACCATCCATTGGAGCCATAATTATTTTTTACAAAACTGACAAGTTCTTGATGGATGAAATCGTCTGCATCCATCCGCATAACATATCCTTCACCAAAACCTTTGCAGGCAACCATACCTCGTTTAACTTTAAGTTTTATATCAAGATATACTTCCCCAGTATTTTGGGGAATGGGGAAAGAATCAGTTACTATTTCTATTCTCGAATCTTGAGGATAATTTTCTGGTGGTTCGTTGCAGACTAAAATTATTTTGAAGTCAGGACAAGTTTGTCGAAGAATGCTATTTAATGTTCGTGAACAAAGGCGAGAGACAAGAGACCAGTCTTTACTAACTTTTGGACTCTTTAATGGAACAATAAAAGTGAGAATTGGCGATTCCATAGTATAAATAAGTCGGCTTCAATAAATAATTGTCGTTGAAATCAGGCAATGGAATTAAATTATTTTTTTCTCAAAAGATGATATATACTATTGATAAAACGATTTTGTCGCAAAGTTTCCAAAGGATTTCTCCATAAATAATCTAAAATTGTGTATAAATAAAATATGCAAGATTTGAAAATAGGTTGTCCTTTGAGATAAAATTTATCAAATAATTTTATATTAGGCATCAAAGAATTAAGTTGATATCCTGCCCAATGTAGGATAACAACTTGTTTTTTGTGGTCTAAACTGCCATAATTCCACAGAAAGTATTTTCCACTGTTCTCAAAAATTTTACCTGATTGACGTGCCCAACCGTTCTGACAGATACCTCCGATTACTTCTGCAAAATGGCCGTAGCATACAGGTTTCATATCGCAGCAATAGTTAATAAAAGCTTGATCTGTATTTCGGGGATTAAGTTGGTTACGTATTTTCAATGCGTTCTCTGCTAGTTGCTCAAATTCTTCTATTGAAAATAGCCCTTTTCGCGAAGCCCAACGACCAGAGTTAAATCCACGTCCTCGTCTTTGTTTTAATAGTTCTTGGCGAAATGTACCTTGTTCGTAAACTTGGTCGATCGCACAGTCATAATGTAGAAAATCAAAACCAAAAGTTTCTAGTGCTTCGATAAATGGTTTAATATCTGCTAATACAATTTGCCGAGCATCTAAGTACATAAAATAATCTAGTGGCCCCCAAAAAGCTGCGTAGCGTCTGAACCAATAGGGGCCAGTAGGGGTATAGCCTAGCTCAAATGCTTGACCGATCGCTTCCAGTCGCGAAAAAGATGAATCAGTATATACTTCAAATTTATAAGTATCGCTTAATTTTAATAGGCGATCGCACTGCTCGTTAAAAGGAATCAGAATCAGGCGTAAATCTGGGTTGAAGGTTCTGAAGCTATTGAGAAAAGCGATCGTCCATTCATAAACTGCGTCATTCGCTGAAAAATAGACTCCAATATTTTTAGAATGAGCCATATTAATCAATATATTTTTCTATATTTACGTAAAGTAAGAATCCACTCACTAGGAACCATCTCGCGTATTTTACTAATAATGTTTTTTTCCAACCAAAAACTTTTGTATTCATTCATAAAATACAACTCTTGCTGAAAAGATTTGCCAAAGTATTTTCTACAAATAGACCAACGCTCTTTAGTAAAGCTCAATAAATCTCTAGATGCTCCTCCTGAAGTGTCAAATTTAGAAATAACTACAGGGATTTCCTGAAAGTGATAGCCAGCAACGTAAACCTTGGCAATAAAATCGTGATCTGCACACCAAGTCAACAATGTATCAAAATTATATTTAACTTGTAGTTCTCTTTTAACAAAAATACTTTGATGACAACTAGGTATTTCACGCCAGATTATAGATAAATCATAGGGCTGGCGTTGATATGTATGATACCCATATTTATCATTAACAACATATTCAGTTTTGCCATAAACAACATCGACTGAACTATCAAGATATTCTGCAACGTTAGCCAGTGTATCTTCTGCAAAAAATTTATCACCGCAATTCATAAAAATTATCCAATCCCCAGTAGCAGCTAAGGCTCCCTTGTTCATGGCATCATAAATTCCAGCATCTTTTTCGCTCACCCAATAAGAGATTTTGTCATCATTTTTACGCAAAAAATCCACTGTGCCATCTTGAGAACCACCATCGATGACAATGTATTCTATATTTTTATATGTTTGGGAAATAATACTAGCAAATGTTTCACTTAATCCTGCAAATCGATTATAGGTGACTGTAATTATAGAAATTATAGGTAAGTGATTTTCAAAGGATATTTGGTTATTAAGTAAACGGTTACCACCCAAAAAATTTTTCATATAAGATATATAGATTACATTTTATGATAAATCAAACGTTATATTTTTTATGCTTATATTATTTATTTTAATACAATTTGAATTGTACTTTATTAATTACAAAAAATATTTCAAAAACTTGAAAGGTTGAGCGGTAGTTTTCTGGGAAATTATCTAATTTTAAAAGAAGAATTGAAGAAGGCAGCTATGCTGAGGGCAGAAGGTTTTACCTCAGTTGGGGATACATACCCCACCTGAACAAGAGCCACCAAATTTTCAATTTGGTAGGGGTCTTAAATCCTTACTCCCTTTTCTACGAGACGCGCAAGGGACGGTTGTAGCAGAGGGCAGGAATCAGAATTCCATAAAAGCCAACTGAGCCTCCTGCCCTCTGTCTTTCCCGATAATTAGTAAAAATAGCGTTAAAAAAATAACAATAAATTACAATATGATTTTTCTAAAACTATAGCTGGCACGAAAATAGAAACATGCCCATGCAAACTTCAAAATTGATTGAATTGTATTTTTCTGAGGTTCTTGCTTAGATGGAAGCCAGGAGAATCTTTGAGACAGTTGTTGACTGTAGTGAGTGTAGAGATGGCGCATAGGCACATAATTTTGAGATGACCAAGGTTTATCTGAACCTGTATAGTGGATAATTTTGGGGTTTTCCATTCGGTCAGTTATCTCTTGATTTTGAGGTAAACCTAACAATTTTTCTTTGTAAAGCCGTGCTTCTACGTTCCAGACCCCTGGTAAGTGGCAATAATTTCTCCAAAAAATTACATTCAAAGCATCCTGGTCTGCAAAATGTAATTTACTAGCATTTTCTAAACAGAATTCTAAAACAACTTCACCATATTGTTTGTTTCGCCAATAAATAGTATCAATTAGCATCACGCCTGAATTAAAATAAATATCTTCGCCATTAATTTGAAAGTTTTGTCTAAAAGTATCTTCATAAGGTAACTGTACATGAGGAACAGCACCAATTGGTTTACCATTTAATTCATGTTTAAACAAATCTTGCAAATCGGCTAAAACAATAATATCACAATCTAAATATATAATGCGATCGCAGTTATGACATTGGTTTGGCCCAAACAGCCGTGAATAATTATTCAGGTTAAAATGTTTCTGAAAAGCCGGTAAATATTTGAATAATCTGAGGTCGATTGGAATAATGGCTACTCTAGCATTAAATTCATGGCATACTTCTTCAATTTTGCGAAGATTTTCTCTAGAAATATCTGGTGAAAGAATATAAAATTCAAAATTTTCTGGACTAGATGTGTTTTCTAATGTTGAAAGTATTGTTACTGCACAGTAGCGGGAATAATTATCATCTGCTGCCAGCAAAATAGAAGTTTTTTCCTTCACTTTATTTAACCTTTAAGCATTAAAATAAAAATTAATTAACTTTGTATTTTTCTGGCAATATAAAAATAGCCCGATGGATACAATGAATCTAAAACTTTGAACTTTTTACGTATATAATTACTTCTTTTTAATTGAAAAGCAAAATAAAATAGCGTTCTAGGCATGATTTTTTTGATTAAAGGTAAATATGTAGAAAGGTTTGCAGTCATATATGACCAAGTTTCAATAGCACCGCCTACAACTTCAAATACTTCCAATTTCAATCCTGTGGAAGCAATCATTTCTTTGAGGATGAATTCTGTATAACGATAAAAATCATATGGTGATTCATGGATACGTTCAAAGAAAGGTACGTTTAAAATAACTACACCATCTTTTCGTAATAAACGATAAATTTCTTGCAATAAAAGCTTTGGTTCAGCTATGTGTTCTAGAACATCAGAAAGAATTATTGTATCAAATGAATTATCTGCAACAGGGATGGAATGATTAATATCACACAATAAATCAGCATAGGGATTAGGATAAAGTGAATTTTCCCAATCTATACAGTAGTAAGAATTTGCTAAATCTTTGTATAGTCCATATAAAGGACACATTCCACATCCCAAATCTAATAAATCACCTTTGACATAAAGAGGTAAGTATTGCCCATAAACTCTTGCTGTCGATTCAGCAAAAATCCAACCATTTGCAGGAAAATCTTGATTACGCTTATTAACTTGAAGTTGATTATTTGACACGGAAAATTTGGTTTCTTTCCAAAGTTGTTGATTTTTCATTTTATTTAATTTTATTTATTAAAAGTACTACAAGCTTGAAGAATAACTGATTCAAAGCGTTCTGGAGAGTAATCTTCCATGAAATATGAATAACTAGATTCATCAATTTCATAATTAGTGTGCACTAAGTCCTGAATAGCATTTGCTATGTGTTCGGGATTATTTTCTGTTGCAGTCATCCAATTATATTGGTTGACAGTTTTTTCCATGATATAACCTTTACTAACAACAACTGGTTTTCGATATGCCATCGTTTTAATTAGGATATTGCTACTAAAAGGATGACGACGATAATGTAAGAATACTATATCCGATAATCGAATGAAGGTATCAAATTCTTCTTCGTTGCTTATGTAATAATCAAGGTCAATGTAAGAATTATCATTTAATTTATCTTTGTAAAATTCAATTTTTTTGATATCTTCCTCTATAGTGTTTAACTCAGTTAGCCTTAGTTCGCCTAAAACAAGGAAAAAATATTTTTTGGAATCAAGTTTTGACGCTGACTCCAGAAATAATGGCAGATTCTTTCTAGAAGTTAAAATACCTAAAATCGAGATAATTTTTCTGCCTTGGGCTTTTTCCTTAATTTTCTGTAAAAGTTCTGTGTTGATAGTTGCTCTTGCTAATTGCTTACTATTAACTAATTCTGGGATAAAAAAACAAGTTATTTCTTTAATTGTTTTAGAAAAAAACTTTTGATATATTGGGTGCAAAACGATAATACCTTTACAGGATGGTAAAGCAAAATTTTTCTCTCTATTGAAATAAATTCTACTTGTTTCTAAACCACATTGTATTTTGGATTGATAGGAAGGTTGCACATATAAACCAACCCATTGGCTTGGCATAAAGAAACGAGAAATGAATGTCGGAACTGCTGGGATTATAGAATCAGCATGTGTAAAAAAAACTGGTATCTCTTCGTCTAAATCTTTAATCAACTTTTTAACATTCATTAAATTAATTAAAGAACCAAAGCGGAAATACTGCATCATCGGCAGTTTTGGTAAAAAAGAATCAATAGTCAATAAAAGTTTGTAAATAATTTTATCTAGAGGTTTGATATTGAGATTGATTACTTTGCAATTGTTTAGTTTTTCTTGTTCAATATTTTTTATAAGTTTTTGGTTATTGCCACAGCAGGCATAAACAAAATAGTTATTTTTAATTAAAATTGATAAAATATTCATGAAATAAACTTCCAGATGACCTCCTCCTTGAGATCCTATAAAAGCGAAGTCTACTAATAGTATTTTTTGCATTTTTCAGTTAAATCTAAATTTATTTAATACTAGTTATAGCTTTACCAAGCACTTGCTGATATAAATGCATATACCTTTGAACTTGTAATTCAAGGGTATATTCTTGTAAAGCGATCGCCCGACAATTTTCACTCATTTGTTGGCGTAGCTGGTTATCTTCAAGTAATTGAACTATACCATTACAGAAGTCTTGTGTATCTTCTAATTGAGCTAAGTAACCAGTAATTCCTGGACGTACTAACTCATGTACACCGCCGACTTTAAAGGATATCATTGGTGTGCCACAAGCCATGCTTTCTTGTAACACTAAAGGTAAGTTATCAGCGCGGGTAGGAAAAATAAATAAGTCAGCCGCAGAGTAAGCTATGGACTTGAGGCGATCGCTACTTACATACCCAAGCTTTAATGTTGGTATTCCCCCTAAATCGGCAAATTTCTCACTAGCCTTTCCTAAAATGAGTAATAATGTTTCTGATTTTAAAGTTTCAGGCAAATTTTGTAGAGCTTTTACAAGTAAGTCCCCACCTTTTCGAGACTCTTGAAGGAGATGTGCGCCAAACATCAAAACTTTTTTGTTTGCTGGAATACCTAATACTTGCCGACATTTTTCTGTATCTAGAGGTTGATAAGCATCTGTATCAATACCATTAGGAATGTAATAAATTGGAAAACGGCTAAGTATACTTTTTTTTACTTGTTCTGTTAGCCATTGGCTGGGAGTAACTATGCTCAAATGAGACTTGCTATAAACCCAGTTTTTTAGCTTCCATTCTAGATGAGTATTATCTCTGGCGATCGCCGGATAGGTTTCTGGATAAGGACACTCACCACAGCCTTTTTGCCAGCGATCGCAATCATAACTGTAAGAGCAATGTCCGGTAAAGCTCCACATATCATGGAGAGTAAAAATCGCAGGTTTATTTTTAGTTAATCCAGGAATAGCTAAATAATTAAAATAACCTGTGTGCAGATTGTGAAAATTAAGCACATCTGCTTCAGTATAAAAATTATGTTTAAAGATATCAAATGTACTAATTAAATTGAGATAATTTAATCCCAAGCTATTAGTTAAACGCGATAATTGGTTTTCTAAACGATATTTACGAGAGACAGCAGCAACGCGATCGCTATCAGTTTCCACCCAACCTACCAACAGCTTTGAGTTAATCCCTTGTTGGAGCAAACCTTGGTGAAGCCGATACCCTGCGATCGCAGCTCCTCCACCAATATCAGATTGATTAATATGCAGTACATTCATGAAATTTATTTAGTAGTTTCTCTAATTAGCTTGCAGAAACTTTGTCTAATTTGCTGAGATTAATTTTCTTAAACGCCAGTAGAGCCAACTCGGAAGTAAGTGTTGGATTTGACCCCGGCCAAAGCCATATATCTCGATTGTCTTCAGCCATACGCGCACTTGCTGAGCAAATGTTTTCGGAAATGGATGTCCTTGAATCAGCTCATCAACATTAATTTTGTCTTGACCAGAAGCATAAGACAAAATCTTAGGTAATAAAGCATCGAGTTCGCCAATCATCATTTCATCTGTCATTGGCTGTGAGCTTAATGTTATGCGTGGGAGCGTGGTAGCTTGAGAGTAGATATTTTCTAAAAAGCTTTGCCAGTTGCTTCCAGTGTGAATTTCTACAATCTTTCTTTTTGTCTGTTCGCCAATAGATAACCTAAATTTTTCATCCTCAACTAAGCTAGATAAAACTGCTGTATACTCCTCCAAATCGCGCACGCGAATCAGCTGTTGATCCAAAGCTGGTGTATCAGCACCCAGTATTCCACAGTCATCAGAATATGGATAGCGGCTTACCAAAGGTACACCATAGCTTCCAGCTTCCAGCAGTGATGTATTAGAAGCAAGGGGGAAACTGTCAACATAAATGTCAGCAGCTTGGTAAAAAATTTCAGTGTCTTCACGCTCCGGAAATACTTTAATTCTACCGTTACAATGCTCAATAGCTTTAGACCAATCCTCGCTTTGATTTGCACCAATAACTATGAGAATAGCTTGCTGATATTTCTCTAATAAAGGAACATGTGCATCAGCAAAGGTAATTCCATCAATTGTTTTGTACTTGGCCGATCTAGCGATGGATAATAATAAAACTGTGTTTTCATCAATACCAATAATTCGCTTTGCCTCTACACGATTGAGTGTTCTATGAATAGGATTTAAAATAATCGGTAGCATTAGATTGCGTTCTGGTGCAATACCTCTACGCTTTAACGATAAGCGCATACCAGAAAAGCGTAAATTAGCAATTACATCACTAATACTTGCTCCTAACCACATCCCAGTATCGGCATGATTGATAAAAATAATTGGTGGACATTCCTCCTTATTTGCAAATGCAATTATGGGAATCACATCCGCAGGCATTATATGGAGTACAACGATATCAGCCGATCGCGCTATTTTACGCAGTCGTTTAGCCCAAGAAATAACATCACCAATTGTTTCAACAAGTGAATAAATCTTACCGTGACTATTAAGAACTGCGTCTTTTAAGCTTTTAGGCAAATAAACTGAGGGTTGCTGTGTCAATACAATCGAGTGTGAACGCTGGTTATCTTGTTGTATCCAGCGGCGGATCATTGCAGAATGTCCGCCAACACCATATACACTAGTAGCAACATGCAAAATATGTTTGACTTTTTCAGGCTGTGATTTGTTATTTCTATAACTGAAATACAAATTTTGGTGTATTTTCTTTTGTCCCAGTGTTAAAAAAAGCTGTTCTAGTTCTGGACTAACGAACAAACCACAATGCCGTAAAAATGAATATAAAGCTGCGGTTTGTCCGTATACAACAGCATCATTATACTTACCACATTGGATTAAGTCTCTTGTTTGAGCGAGAAGACTACGAAACACCTCAAAGTTTTTTGAAACTAAGAGATTGCCTTCTTCTTGCCAAAGGCGGAGTGTATTATTAGCTGTTTTTTCCATACTAATCCTGGGATAAACTTTACTACACTTTGGTAGACACTACAGTTAAATTTGATAGATAGTTCTCAAAACATTAACTCCTTCTTTAACTAGTTAATGCGAATTGCGAATTTGTCTAAATTCGCAACTCAGCTTGTTGTGTAAATTAGAGTTATTTTTTACAACTGACAAGCTACTTTCAAAACTTGGACTATATAATCTTGTTCCTGTTGAGTTATCTGATGAAATAGAGGTAACAAGATGGCACGATCTTGTGCTTGCTCGCTTTCTGAAAGGCGATCGCACCGTCTGGCTTCACAATCACACTTTTGTTGAGCAATTCCACAAGACCAAGCTTCACGCTCATATGCAGGTTCGCGGTGACTACACATAACTCCACGGCGTGTGGAAATTCCCGCATCCAACATTGTCTGCATTACTTGTTGCTGATCGCATCCTTCTGGCAAGCGAACGCAGAAACTCTGCCAGTTACTTCGCGCCCAAGCTGGCTCAGTTGGTAACTTTAACCCTGGGATATCAGCTAAATTTTCTTGATAGCGTTGCGCCAAATAACGCCTATGTTCGATAATTTCTGGAAGACGTTTGAGTTGTTCTCGCCCGATTCCTGCTTGAATATCCGTCATCCGGTAGTTGTAACCCAGTACGGGATAGGATTCAAATATTACCTGTTTTGCACTGTGGCGTACAGTATCAGAGACGCTCATCCCATGTTGTCGCCAGAGGCGAAACTGCTTGTTCCATTCGGGATTATTTGTGGTCAACATCCCACCATCGCCAGTAGTAATTACTTTGCGGGGGTGAAAAGAAAAGCAGGCGATATCTCCATGCGGCTTGCCAATTTTCTCCCACTGTCCATCCCAAAGAATTTCGCTACCGATGGCACAGGCCGCATCTTCAATTACTGGTAAATTATGACTGTGGGCAATGTCCAAAACTGCTTTCAAGTCACAAGGCATCCCCATCTGGTGGACTACTAAAATAGCGCGGGTGCGATCGCTAATTACACCTTCAATTAATAGCGGGTTGATGTTATATGTCTGTGGTTCAATATCCACAAACACCGGGATTGCCCCACAGTAGCGGATGCTGTTAGCAGTAGCAATGAAGGAATGACTGACAGTAATCACTTCATCCCCAGGCTGTACTCCCACAGCTAACAATGCTAAGTGTAGGGCTGTTGTACAGTTAGCAACAGCGCAAGCAAATTCGGCCCCGACATAAGCTGCAAAATCTCGCTCAAAAGCCGAGACTTCAGGCCCCTGGGTCACCCATCCAGAGATAATTGCACGCCTAGCCACCTCTGCTTCAGCTTCACCTATCCAAGGTTTGGCGATCGGAATATTTTGTTTCATTTCAGACATTGCTTGTTTCCTTCGTCTGCTTTTCAGAAAGCCACCAATTCACTAACCGACGTAACCCCTCTTCTAAAGACACTTCTGCTTCAAAACCCAATAATTTCTGAGCTTTGCTTACATCTGCAAGTCGGCGTTGTACGGGGTTGACTTTGCGTTCTGAAGTGTATTCTGGCTGCAAATCCGACCCCATTACTTTAGCCAAGGTATAGGCGAGGTCATTCAAACTACTTTCTACACCACTAGCAACATTAAATACCTCATCTGTTACATCGGCTTTAGCAGCTAAAATATTGGCTCTGGCAATATCTTCGATATACACAAAGTCCATAGTCTGCTTACCATTACCAAAAATGAGTGGCGGTTGACCTGCCGCGATCCGATCCATCCACCGGATCAGTACTTCAGTATAAACACCGTAAATATCCATGCGCGGGCCGTAGACATTGAAGTAACGTAGAGCTACATAGTCCAAACCGTACATTTCGTAGAAACTACGTAATAATCCTTCATTAAAGACCTTAGCTGCACCGTAAAGTGTACGGTTATTATAAGGATGGTGAGATTCCGTAGTGGGGAAATCCTCTGCCATACCGTAAACAGAAGCAGAAGAAGCGGCGACAACTTTTTTTACTTTCGCTTTGGTCGCGGCTTCCAAAACATTAAACGTGCCATCAGCTAGCACTTCCAACGCCAAACGGGGTTCTTCAGCACATTGGGTAATACGAATTGCTGCTTGGTGAAAGACATAATCTACACCTTGCATAACTTCTTCTAAAAGCTTTCGATCGCGAATATCACCTTCAACAATCACCACAGGGCCATGTTCTTTTGCCCAGGCCAGGTTTGCCAGTCGTCCGCGGGTGAAATTATCCAAAACAATAATTTCCGCAACTCCCTCTTTAACTAGCAAATCAGCAATATGTGAGCCAACTAAACCTGCGCCACCTGTAATTAATACGCGATTATTTTGCATTTTCTTTCACAAAAAATAGTCTATTTTTCCAGTAAATTTTCACCAAGTTGTCAGTTAAGTTGGCGCTAATATTCCAAAGTATGTTAGCAAATTTGAATGTAGGGCGCGTTGCACTACGCCCTACAAAAACAGACTTTCAAACTTCTTTGCCTGCTATTTTATAGCAACAGCCAAACTGGTTAGGACATCAAAAGATGATAAAAGTTAGATACCAAAAGACTTTTCACCCAGTCCCCAGTCCCCAGTCCCTTGCTATATTAGACAGAGAATGCAAACTTCTCGGCTTCAAAGTCATCCACTACTAGTCCCATCTTGCCACTTTTCACGTCTACCGTAAACAAGCGATTCTTTTTTCGGTTCTTGTCAGCAGCAACCGCATATAATTGACCAGAAGCAGAGAAGTTCAAGTCTCTAACATCGTCGAATACAGGGACTCCTTGAAAGTTCAGTGGGTTCAGTCTTTTAATTTTTACCTTGCCCGTAATTACAGCTTTCTCCTGCAAGTTCATCGATATTAAAACGGGCGTACCCTCTGGGTCAGTCTCAGTTGCGAAAATATTTCCCTTCTCATCTTGGCAGAGATTAGCGAATCGATGGCTCGCCGGCAATGTGGGTAGATCCAGCTCATCCTGAGAAAGAATTTTGCCTGTTGTAGAATCGATTACTCTGAACGTAAAAGGCGGGATACCCTCAATTCCGACTATGCACAAAAGTAGATTCTTGGGAAGGCTTAAAACGCTTTCAATAGTCTGATTAGCCGTCTTGAAATCTAGAACTTTTTTGGCTCTAAATTGAGGGTTTTTAGCACCTCCGACGGTAAAAAGCAGGCGGTTGAAATTACCATTTCTCTTTGTAGAGACCGTAGAAATCACTAGATTCCCATCTCCAAGTGCTGCCAATTTCGTAATCCGGTCACCTTCACCTGTAAAGAAAGCCCGAGACTTTTTCGGTGTAGACAACGGATTATCCACAAACTGAGCTGGTACATCGACTTTAGAGAGAACTTTTCCCGTCTTCACATCAGCAGTACTCAGTTCTATTGGCGGAGTTTGGTCTTCTCGATTTATACCATTGGATGGAGTCAGAAGTTTCACTCTATAAAGAGCTTCCTGGCTAGCCCCAGGCTTTTGAGCAAGCGCTTTACTAGAGAGATCCGCAACAATAGTGGAAGTCAAACCAGCCGCAGCCAGTTGGGTAAATTCTCGGCGTTTTAATGGTGACACGATACATACTCCTTATGGGATGGGTTAAGGAACAATCAGGTTTGCATCTGGCGCCTGGGGTTTAGCTCCCATATCTGCTAGGGCGTTAGCAGTTATTTGCTTAGCACGAATATCCTCCCTAGCTGGGCTAACACCATCACTATCTAGCCCCCACGCCCACTGAATAGATCCGATAGAAAATACTTTGCCTCCACTATTGCTTGTGTAACGCACGGCATTAGCTATATTGAAGTTAGTACCAGGAGGCAAGCCCGGTTCTCCAGCAGGTTCAAATTCATTAGCAATACCATCAGGAACTACTGGCGACTGTGAAAGAGTGACAAGACCAGGAGGAGTAAACCCATTATTAATTACCGCATCCCATTCATTGCCTATTAATAGGGGTAGGCTATCTCCTTGCTGAACATTAGTGTAGTCATAGTAAGGATCTGAAGGATTAGTGACTACAAAATTGAAGCCTCCATACCAAGGTGGGCCATAAAAAGCACCAGTATACATAATTCCTAACAACGCATTTTCCGGACGGTTGTTCTGGACGCTACGATATTTATTCGTGGCTGCCGATGGCCCCTGCTGTATGGCAACTGGATCTATTTGCCAATCGCCTTTGTAACATGCCATCACCCGATTAGGCTTCACTTGACCAGCAGCAACAGTGGAACTTTCAAACCTCACTCGCCAATAAGCGGTATTGGCAGAGAAAAATGCCAAATTCTTGCCTGCGTTGCGAGCATTCTCGATATTGTCGCGTATTTCTTTAGACCAGTACTCATCGTGACCTATGGAGAGAAAGACTTTGTGATTGTCCAAAAATTGCGGATTTGCGTGGACATCCATATTTGTAACATAGGTCACATCGTATGCTTGAGATTCCAGCCAACGCAGCATATTGTATTCCACTCGCAATGGCGTATCAAACTCTTGGGAGCTGGCACTAAATGATTGCCAATATGGTCGATCATAAGAAACCTTTAATGCTCTGAGTCCGTTAACGCTATTGAATGAATATAAGCTAGAACCTCCTGTGGGGCTATAAGCCAAGACGGTGGAAACGCTGCTTTGGAACAGGACATCAGCATTGCTGCTATCATCGCGCACAACAAACCATACATGCGCCTCTTTGCCAGTCGCCTGCTCGGTCAGCTTGGCTATATAAAGACCACTAGTCCAGTTATTGCCTACTTGCAGGACGTAGGAAGTTGACCAGTTACACTCTACCAAGTTGGTATTCGGGTCTTTGGTACATGCAGGTTGGACGATACCATTGAGCGAACCACTACTGAGTATCAGCCTTCCTCCCTTGCCACCGTAGTAGCCTAAGCGATACACATCGATGGCAAACTGTCCAGGTTGTCCAAGAGAAACTTTAATGTCTAGCGATCCTCCTTTATTGACACTCGTGGCCGAGGCATAGCCGGAAATCTCACCAGTACCTGGGTGAACAAGCTTCCAGTTAGTTGTACCGGGATTGAGGTTTTCCGAATAGATGGGATTGGGGTTGGTTGGAATTGCTGAAGCCAAGAAGGTGACACTGCCAATACCGGATGCTGTTGCAGTTACTACTACTCCTCCAGGCCCGGTAGGTACTGCTCCCACCGTTAAGGTCGTGCTTGCTTGACCGCTAGCATCGGTGACTGCACTGAGGGGTGAGACTGACCCGCCGCCAGCAGTAACGGCAAAGTTGACTGTGACTCCTGATTGGGGATTGTTTTGAGCATTTACCACTCGCACGACTAAGGGGTTGGGTATAGTCCCTCCAGTCGTGACACTCTGATTGTCTCCACTGACTTTCACCAAACTACTGCCAACGACAAAGGCAATGTCGCGATAGTAGTTAGTATTTCGATAAGAACTGGTTGGGAAAGAATTTGCACTCAGATTAAACACCCCATTGTTACCATCTGCGACTGAGGTAAGATCCCCATTGACTATGGGACTGCCCAGTTCATCATAGGTGGCAACAAAATAAGCGTTGGCATTAACGGAGACCACATAGGTGGTATTAGCTTGAATGTTAACTGGCGGTTCTAGAAGCTGTTCCTGCCAACCAGAAGCTGTCTCACTAGTAAAAGTGGTGCTTCCCAAAAGCTCTCCCGTTGCATTCCAGATTTTACCAATATGAGTTCCTGTCTCACTAGGGGCTTTCCAGAAGCGAACCGCAGTGATCTGTCCTCCTTTGTTGCTGCGGAACTTCATGCCTAATTCATAGGGAACCCCATCGGTGAAATTTGGAATGCTTGGGACTTGGCTTGTCAGGATATTTTGGGTATTTCCTGAGGGAGTAGCAGTGGCTGTGAAGATAACGCTATCAATTTCAGCAGCTGTGGCACTCACAGTATTGGTTACAGGACTCGTCGCCCCAAAAGCAGCTCCCAGGGTTAAGGTCGTACTAGCCTCACCATTACTATCAGTTACTGCACTCGCGGGCAACACTGACCCGCCGCCAGCAGTAACGGCAAAGTTGACTGTGACCCCGGATTGAGGATTACCAGCACCGTCCTTGACCTGAACAACCAAGGGATTAGCCAAGGGAGTTCCAGCAGCACCAGTCTGATTGTCACCACCGATCTTTGTAATGGTCGGCACAGCAACAACCACAAAGTTGATATCGCGATAATAGTTGCTATTCCGGTAGGAATTATTGGGGAAGGAATTTGGACTAACATTAAACACCCCATTGTTGCCATCTGCGACTGAGCTAAGATTTCCATTAACTATGGGGCTTTGCAGTTCATCATAAGTGGTAACAAAATGGGTGTTGGCGTTGACAGAGACCACATAGGTCGTGTTAGCTTGAATATTAACTGCCGAATCTAGAAGCTGTTCCTGCCAGCCAGAAGTTGTCTCGTTAGCAAAAGTGACGCTTCCCAAAAGCTCTCCTGCTGCCGTCCAGATTTTGCCCGTATGAGTTCCTGTTTCGCTAGAGGCTTTCCAGAAGCGAATGGCGGTAATCTGTCCTACTTGAGAACTACGAAATTTCATCCCTAATTCAAAGGAAGTCCCATCACCAAAGTTGGGAATATTCGGAGTTTGATTGGTAAATAAAACAGCCATATCGTATAAAGTTTAGTTACTACGGTTGATAAAAATTTAATTTCCCTAACTCGCAGCATTAAGCGATCGCCTGTGAACAAGCTGCTTAAAGATTTGATAAGCTTTAGTACTGACTCCTTACTCAATCCTTACTATTAAAAATGCCAAATTCCCAGCTAATTAGCTGGGTAAAATGAGTTACGCTTTCTACTTGCAAACTCAACCAGTTTAATTAATGTAGTGTTTTATAATACAATAAATGCAAGCTATTTTAAAATTCATAATTAAGAAATTTAGATTTTTTCTAGGTTCAAAGCTTGAATCTATTGCCGAATTTTAGAGAATTGGTAGAACTTGGCTAAAGTGTTTAGCCTTGTTTCCAATCACTCTTCAACTTGGAGTCACTAGTAGTTCGTCGCATTAGTTCTGAAAGGTTCGTAGTAAGCACTTTAGTGCTTAAAAATCAAGGACTAAAGTCCTTACTACAAACGTATTTATCCCTCAGAACTAATGCGACGAACCACTAGATACGCCACACACCTAGCAGGCGCTCATCATAGAGACTTAAGCAACTGCTTGAAAGCAGATCTGGCGCGTCCCGATACTTGAGAAGCGGCTCTTTTCAGATTCCAACTTCTTGGTCTTGGCCAGTTGTCCGGTAGGACCTCCCAATCGATATCAAGCTTCGAGTTTTTCGTCTCAAGGAGAGCTTGTGCCCGATGAGAGAACTCTGCCCTGCGTTTGGGAGGTACGACAGCCCAATGGTTCATCAGTGGATCGCGGTCAGAGCGGCAAACGCCAACGAGTAGAAGCCGTCGTTCGCCACGGCTTCGATTCTGTCCCACTGAATGGAGCGTAGTTGGATCTATGACAACCAGATCTCCCGCCTTCGCCGTCAATTGTACCGCGGATGGTGGCCGATTGGACTTGAGTTCTTCGATGCAGTATTTTGCGGAAATTTCACGGCGGTGTGTGCCTGGAATTACCCAAGTTGCACCATTTTCCTCAGTGGTGTCCGTTAAACAGAAAAACATCCAAAGGTAGGAATTTTTATGAGAAAGGTCAAAATCTCGATGCCAGTCGAAGCCCTGAAGATGTCGATCCCAGTCGAAGCCATCGCCATCGGTTTCCTCTGGTAAGTGCCGTGCCTCAAGGAGTGCCATGTCCCACAATTTCGTTTCACCAAAAATGGCAGAACTGAGCTGGTGAAGTGTGTCGTGATCGAGCAGATCCCGTGCAGATCGATCCCAGCAATAGAAACGTCGTACCGTGCGAATGTATGTACTAGGCAAAGTATGAGAGAGCCTAATTCCAGACGCAAGGGCGCGATCGACCGCAACGGTCGCTAGGTCAGCAGCTGCATTTAACTTTTCTAAGGAGTTTCGATCCAGCTGATTGGGAAAGACAGTGAACCCATTTTCTGAGATTGACTGTGCGTGCTGCTGAATTGACAAAACATCAAGTTGGGAAGGTATCATAACAGATGCCCAATACTTAAAACTCGTTTTTCTTTGGTTCGTATCCTTCTCGCCAGCGTAAAAACTTAGCAGGAACGCCAGCAACGATCGCATACGGTGGTACATCTTTGGTGACTACTGCTCCCGCACCAACGATGCTGCCTTTGCCAACTGTAATTCCTGGCAGAATGACTGCATTCATGCCAACGTCAGCTCCTGATTCAATTTTTACGGTTTTTATCTCAAAATCCGTTTGGATAATCTCAGCCTCTATGGGCAATCCAGTGTGGGCTGAACATAAAACTTTTGCTCCTGGGCCCCAGCCCACATAGTCTTCGATAATTAAGTCTCTAGCATCGAAGTAGCTCTGCTGCCCAATCCAAACATTGTTACCAATAATACATCTACCTTTATACCATCCCCGGATATACGTTTGTCCGCCGATAAACACCCCATTGCCAATTTCAAAGGTTTCTAAGTGTTTAAAATTTACATTAGTATCAATATTAACGCCATGTCCAAAACTCCGAGCCATTGCACGCCAAATGACTCGCCGCATTAATGTGTCATAATCGCCTTCACCAGCTGTAAAGCGTCCGTACAAATTAAGTAATGCACTGCGATCGTACTGAGTGCGTAAATGCTCTGCAAATCCAATTTCAAACTCAGGATCTTGTTTTAGTTTTTGTGAACCGTGGACAGCCTTAACCAGCTGTGTTCTCACATTAGGCACATTAGACATTAATGACCTCCACTATTGCAACACTTTTAGCGCCCATATCCAAGCTTGAAAGCTTTGTCCACTATTTGGAATAGTTACATATTTTTGTCTGCAAACTTAAGCACTTAGTATAAGCAATCTGCTTTGACATTTACTGAGTTTCAAAATTGCCTAAATTCAGATAGTTATGAGAAACTAGCCATTTGCTGGTACCACATTCGCCCAAGGAAGCCATTCTATTGGATTTTCTGGCGTTACATCTGCGCGAACTCGGATCTGGCGGACTTCTCCGAGAAACATAATATGTGTTCCTAAAGTTACTTCACCTATAACTTCACAATCAAAGTGTATGGGCAAAGCAGGTAAAACAGGCGCCCAATCATTTGGCTCTACTTGCAATCCTGCCCTTGCAATCTTTTGCGGATCTTTAGCAAGTGAAGTGTTACCTGCATATTTGATAGCATCAATGACAACATCGTTAATAAATGGCACACCGCAGCCGAATTTGCCAGTTTTGCGGATAATATCTAAACTCACACGCGGAGCATAACGTTCGTTAATCTTGGCGTAGGAAATGCAAGGTGTGATTACCAATGGATGCCGACTGACGATTGTTGTTGAGCCACAAGGCATGAGATTGGGAGTTCCATCTTCAGCCCAGCAAGTAATCATGCCAGCCGAAGAGGGGAAGAAGCAAGGCCAGCGGGCTCTGTCATTATCTACTTCTACTTGATCTTCTGGTAAGGGAGGAAGATATTTTACTGCCATGCCATTTTCCACAGCATCGGCTTCAAAGGCAATAGTACCTGCTGATGGAAAGGCATAGTTTGGTGTATACCCTTTTTTATAACTGCCATCTTCCACTGAATTTCCAAGGAGAGACACAGGTTTTTGCAGTTCGTACTGTGGTTGCCAAGCTGGTAGACTCCGCCAAAGAATTTGACTGTGCCCTTGGGCTATGTCTTCCCGTAGTTGAATGGCATTGATTTCGAGAAAATAAACTCTGTGGCTACCAACGTCAACCCAAGGCTGAGAATAAATCGGTTGGCCTGCAAAATCTTTACCAGGCTTAACTAGCTTTGCCTCATAAACCATGTATGCCGAGTCAAACACAGGTGCGTCATTTGTCAACGCCTTACGGGTTGTTAATCCGGTATCAGCAATGCGTGAGTGAGTTTTTTCTTCGGGTACGGTAGCGATCGCCTTCATCGCCCGATCCAGCTGTTCGCCCGGAGGGAGAAACTGTACAGCAACGCTGCCGCTGCTTTCTAACATATCAGTAAATGCACGGCGGATATGATGCCGTTGTGATAGCTCTTGAGTACAAAAGCTCAGGGCTAAAACGTAGGGAAATCTGTTGACAATTGATGCTCCAACAACTTTTTCTAGACCAACTTGGGAACCGTCAGCAGTGGTGACTAAACAAATGGGGGAAGGGAAAAATCCCGGCCATCGACTATCATTTGATAGTTCTTCGAGACTTTCTGGTAAATCACGGATATAAATCTGTTTGTTTTGTGCGGTTCGCCAATTACTAGCAGTCTGCAAGTTAGTCTGTGGCCAGAGATAGCGATACTGTTCTAAAAAGTTAGGCATATGTTGTCTCTAAAATCAAGAATATTTGTCAACCTATAGAGCTTTGATAGCCTCTTTCACCTTCTCACTCACAGTTGCGATCTGTGCTGTTGACAATTCTGCATACATCGGCAGTGATAACTCTTCTCTGGCAGCTAATTCTGAGTGGGGAAAATCACCATATTGATAGCCTAAGTCAGAGTAAGCTGTTTGCAGGTGGACTGGGATCGGGTAGTGAATGCCTGTTTGAATACCCTGCTCGTTGAGCTGTTGCTGTAGATATTCCCGTTGGCTGGTACGAATTGCAAAGACATGATAAACGTGACGGCTGTAAGGTAACGTTACAGGTGTAGGCACGGAGTCAGCTAAGAGTTCATTGTACTGGGCTGCATGTGCGATTCTGGCTTGAGTCCACTTTTCGATATAGCGTAACTTCACTCGTAAAATCGCTCCTTGAATGCCATCCATGCGATAGTTATAGCCTTTGAGGACGTGGTGATACCTGCGTTCTTGACCCCAGTCACGTAGCATCTGCATGGTACGGGTGTATTCTGGATTCTTGGTAACTATAATACCGCCTTCACCGTAAGCCCCTAAGTTCTTACCAGGATAAAAGCTAAAACAACCAATATCGCCGATACTACCGACGCGCTGACCTTTGTACTCGGCTCCATGCGCTTGGGCGGCATCTTCAATTACAGTCAAACCATAACGGCGAGCAATTTCGATAATTGGTTCCATATCTGCTGGTTGACCGTATAAATGTACGGGCAGAATGGCTTTTGTACGCTCAGTTATGGCTTTTTCGATTTGGTTAACATCTATGGTGTAGGAAACCGGATCGATATCGACGAAAACAGGTCTGGCTCCGGTGTAACAAATTGCGGCTACGGTGGCGACGAAGGTAAAAGGCACGGTGATTACTTCGTCACCAGCACCGATACCAGCAGCTAGTAATGCTAGATGCAGGGCGCTAGTACCTGTGTTGACAGCAATGCCATAATCTGCATTACAGTAACTGGCAAACTCTTCTTCTAAGGCTTTAACTTCATTGCCCAAGATGAATTGGGTACTTTCGAGAACTTTTAAAACTGCGGTATCAATTTCGTCTTTGATGCTCAAGTATTGAGCTTTTAAATCTACAAATGGAATCAAGCTGCTACCTCTGCTAAATTTAGTTCAATTAATTTGCCTTGTTGCTTCAAAGACTGGGTTGCAGCTTCGAGAATTCTCACTACCCGCAATCCTGCTTCTCCATCAGTCAGTGGGCGTTCGCCTTTTTGAATACAATCAATGAAGTGCAATCCTTCTGTCTTCAACGCCTCTGTAACATCCAACTTGGGCGACCACATATCCCCTGTGCGATAACCAATCATCATCTGGTATACGCTTTCAGTATTGCCGTTGACTGTAATACCTTTGTCGTAAATCTTGAGTTTCTCACTTGGTTCTAAGTCATCGTAAACAATCATCCGTTGACTCCCACCAATCAATGTGCGGCGGATTTTCACTGGTGCCAACCAATTGACATTGATGTGAGCAATGAGATTTTTTTCAAAGAATAGGGTCAAGTAGGCAAGATTTTCTGGTTCTCCAGGAACGTGGCTGACGCCTGTGGCTGACACAGCATAAGGCTGGGATGGCAATACGTAGTTCATTATCGATAAATCGTGGACTGCCAAATCCCAAATGACATTCACATCATGCTGAAAAAGTCCCAGGTTGACGCGTACAGAATCATAGTAGTAAATGTCGCCTAGAGAATTACTGGCAATCAAATCGTGCATTTTACGTACAGCACCTGTGTATACAAAGGTGTGGTCTACCATTAACACTAGGTTGCGTTTTTCTGCCTCTTCAATCAGCCGCATTGCTTGTTCGGAGGTAGTTGTCATTGGTTTCTCTACCAACACATGTTTGCCAGCTTGCAATGCAGCTAAAGCTAATTCAAAGTGAGTTGAAACTGGTGTGGCGATCGCTACGGCGTCAATCTTGGGATCTGTAAATATGTCTCGACAATCTTGAGTAACTTGGATAGTGGGATATCGAGCTTCTACTTTTGCCAACAGTTCTACTTTAAAGTCGCTGACTGTTCTTACATTAACTCCTGGCATTTCGACAAAATTTCTTACTAAATTCGGCCCCCAATAACCATAGCCGATGACACCGATATTAATCATGTTTTCCGTTGCTTTTAATTAATCAGAATTTATTGTTGTTGTTAACCAATGCCACAAATATATGGCGATAATTGATAGTTAAATCGCAAATAATTTGCGATTCCATATCAAAAGCTTTATCTTTGCAAGGCTTGAAAATTTACCCAGTAGTTATCCAATGTAGAAAGCTAAAAATCTCACAAACTACTAGCTGAAATTTGCAAGTTTTGGCTGCGAGCGCGTACATCCCCTATGACACGAGCAGGTACTCCAACTACAATTGCATAATCAGGAACATCGCGAGTTACTGTGGCTCCAGAACCGACGATCGCTTTTTCACCAATAGTTACACCAGGCAGGATGGTAGCGTTACTACCAATGGATGCACAGCGCTTGACTAAAGTTTTAACTGTATACCAATCATCATCTGTTTTTAAACTACCATCTTCATTGGTTGCACGCGGATAAAGGTCATTAGTAAACATGACTCCATGACCAATAAATACTTCATCTTCTAGGGCAACGCCTTCACATAAAAAACTGTGGGATGAAATTTTACACCGACTGCCAATGGTGACATCTTTTTGAATTTCGACAAATGTACCAATTTTTGTATCATCGCCAATCGTGCAACCGTAGAGGTTTACAAGATCGGGATGGAAAATTTTGACATTTTTGCCTAACTGAACATCATGATTTATTGGCATAGTTTCTAATATTTTGAATCGCTAGGAATTTTAATGAAATTTTATTTTGATTAACTAACTTGCCAAACTGCATCTTCTATATAAGTACATTCATCTGGTTGATATGGATCTTCTGGTCGTTCCATAGGAGGCGTTAAAATTTCAAAGGGACAAATGTCTCTTAAGTTTTCAAACAAAATTCCGCTATGAGCGCCATGCCCCAACCAAGTTCTTAAGGTGTAGGAACCCATATACAGCCTAAATTTGGGAACCTCACACCGAACAATAAATGTTCCTTTTTCTCGGCAAAATGGAGCTTGATGAGCTTCAAAAAAATAGAAGGCACAAATAGGTTGTTCAAAAGCGCTGATAACTTGGAAGCAAAAACGCAAGCTTTCGTGAGGGTTGGTGATGTGAAGTGCAAACTCAAAAGTTATTGGCTTACCCCAATCGTGGAGTCCATATTCCTCAGAAGTGTGGACTTTTGCCCAAGCTATGTGATTGCCAGTTTTGTTGGTAGGAGCTTGGTAATAACCTTGTGACTCGGAATTATCTTTTTGCCCAGCCAGATATAATTGCACAGCTTTGCTAGTATTGCCATCAAACTGAACGCTACCCTTAGAAAGGAGGATGCAACGTTTGGTAAGTTGGGCGATCGCTTGCATACTATGACTGACAAATAAAACTGTTCGGCCTTCTTTAGTCCCGACATCATTCATTTTGCCTAAGCATTTTTTCTGAAATGCCGAATCACCCACAGCCAAAACTTCATCGACAATTAAAATTTCTGGCTCTAAATGGGCGGCTACGGAAAAAGCAAGGCGGACATACATTCCTGAAGAATAGCGTTTGACTGGAGTATCTAAAAACTTCTCAACCTCCGCAAAGGCAACTATTTCATCAAATTTCTTTTGAATTTCGACTTTACTCATCCCCAAAACGGAACCGTTGAGATAAATGTTCTCCCGTCCCGTCAGTTCTGGATGAAATCCCGTTCCGACTTCTAGTAAGCTTGCTACACGACCTTTGATAGCGACGCGTCCCCTCGTCGGTTCGGTAATCCGGCTGAGAACTTTCAATAGTGTGGATTTACCTGCACCGTTGCGCCCAATAACACCAATGGCCTCACCTTGCTTAATTTCAAAGTTAACGTCTTTTAATGCCCAAAATTCTTCCTGCGCTGGGTTGGGCATTTTTTTGCTGCCAGGTTTGATAAATTTCTTGGCAACAGATTTAGCACTATCAGCAATTACATCCCGCAGTGCTTTGTAGCGAACTCCTCCCTCTTGCTGGTGAGCGATAATATATTTTTTGCTTAAATTTTCTACACTAATCATATTTTCAGGCATCTGCACAGATCCTTGCTAAATTACGTCAGCAAATGTCCGTTCCATTTTGCGGAAGTACCAAATGCCACTCACTAATAACAGGGCAACTAATCCTAGAGATAGGGCAAATCCAGTCCAGTAAAGTTTAGATTCTCCCCCCAAGATTGCCCAGCGAAAGCCATCAATTACCCCTACCATTGGGTTCAAATAGTAAACTAAACGCCATTGCTCAGGCACAATACTGCTACTAAAACCAACGGGTGATATGTATAAGCCAAACTGGACAATAAAGGGCACAATGTAGCGAAAATCTCGATATTCCACATTCAAGGCTGCCAACCACAAACCGACTCCTAATGAGGCAGCAAAGGCAATGCTAATAAATAACGGTAAGGATAATATCCGCCAACTGGGAACATAATTATACCAAGCCATTAGCCCTAAAAGGATCATGCCAGAAATGAGGAAGTCCACAAAGCTAACAATCACTGAACTAGCAGGCACAATCAACCGGGGAAAGTAAACTTTAGAAATCAAGTTGGCATTAGTAATTAGGCTGTTACTACACTCAGTTAAGGCACTGGCAAAAAACTGCCAAGGTAGCAAGGCAGCAAACACCAATATTGGATAAGGTGCTGTTCCCTCTGAAGGTAATTTCGCTATTTTTCCGAAGATGACACTGAACACAAGCATCGTTAAAAATGGTCGAATCAGTGCCCAAAGCATACCAATTACTGTTTGCTTGTAGCGTACTAAAATATCACGCCAGGACAGAAAATAAAATAGCTCTCGATAGCGCCATAGGTCTTTCCAATATTGCTGCTCTGTTTGTCCAGCTTCAATTATTAACTCTGGCTTTGACGTAATTCTTTTACTATTCATAGTATTGATTGAAGACCACGCTTTTGAGCGTTAAGTGACAAACTGAAAATCTTTGATGCTGCGATAATTTAGCACCTTTGCCTGCCTACGAGTAAATTCTCCCACGGAAGGGTTTCCCTGGGGATCGATCGCTCCTGTTACCTGTAACCAAAGTTCTTGTGGCGCTACAGAAACTTTATAGCTGCCCTCGTCTGACTTGCAGACGTGATACCACTTTGTCTGCTGGCACTGTTCGCACCAAAAGGCCTCTAACCACTCTCCTTCCAGAGAAACTGCGGTTTGGTTGGCTACCAACATTAATGCACTGCGACGACTCATACCCCGCTGCTGTAATTGTCGTGCTTTATCGGCAAACAATTGATATTTTTGACTCCTGCTTTCTAGGTAGCAGCCATGATTTTGACAGTAGATAGCTCGTCGTTTTGAACGTTTCCGATTTCGGTCACACCTTCTCTGCAATTCGGCCTCCCACTTGAATAAATAGACAATAAATTCTGGAAGGTTACGTTGGAGGAACTGAGATCAAAAAGACCATCAAAGCTCATCTCCTAAAGTTAAAAATAATTACTATTTAATTAAACTAAGCTGATTTAAAAAGATTATTAAATCGTGAATTTGTTTCTTGCAATGTAGCAACAAGTTGAACATTGCTTATTAGACAATAATATTGACTATTTTTTTAATAAGTGATTATTTATCACTGTCAATCTGTCTTAGAGCATAACATACTCTGGTGACTTCATATTATCTTAATGAAACTCATTACAATCGAAACACAAAACTATTTTTGGCATTATTTATGCAATTCTAAGCATAAAAATAAGTAAGACTGATAAAATACTTATCATCCATAAGCGTGACTGCTAACTGTTAGTATTGGTCTCTTGTGAGAATTATTTTCCAGTTCGATTACGCATTAAATACAACCCTCCGAAAATTAAATTTTTATTCAGGATACAAGAGCTTTTATTTAAGCAAGGTGTCGGCCTAGCTTAAATAAAAAGGTAAATGTCTATGGTGAAACAGTATTTTGGATTTTGCCTATTGTGGCAGTGTTTCAATATTGAGAAAGTACTGCCATCAAAAGATGATAATAAATCTTACTATCAACTCATGAGTTTTGACTGATGCCAATAGGATTTCGCTGGTGCAGAGGCAAAAACAAAGGGCAAAGGTAAATAATTTGTACCCTGCATTTTTGAGGATTGGTATGAAGCTAAAGGCGTTTTGAGCCTACACCAATCTGTTTCGATTATTTCGCAAATAACTATTTTGTATGGCTTTGAGGCATAGCGATCGCATCATCAGATAAGATTGCTTGCTGCAAAACATCAAGATATTGTTGAGAAATAATCTTGGGTGTGAAATGCGATCGTAGGTATTGACGACCTGCTTTGCCCATACGCTCTCCCAATTTGCGATCGCGACTGAGTAAGCGAATAAATTGAGCTAAAGCATGACTGTCTCCGTTGTCAAATGTGCCACCGCACTCAGCTTCAGCAACCAATTCTCTCAAGTATGAATACTCTGAACAAATCACCGCTATTGGTCGTCCCGAAGCTAAAGCTGAGTAAAGCTTGCTAGGAACGACTAAACTCTCGGTAGATGCGTCTACACTCACTAGTGAAAGATCGCAAGCCGTTAATGAATAAGGAAGCACTTTTTTGTCTTGATATGGCAGAAATGTAAAATTCAACAGTCCTAAGTCATTCACTTGTTGAATCAATTCATCGCGTTTGGCTCCACCACCAATGCAGACAAATTGGATTGGCTCATCTTGTAGTTCTTGAGCAGCTTCGAGGATAGTTGCCATATCATGGCAGCGTCCCATATTCCCAGAATAGAGTACGGTAAATTTATTTACTAAGTTATGCTCCAAGGCAAACCAATTTTCTTCCTTGGCGATTGGCACAATTAATTCCGGGTTCGCCCAACTGTGGATTACTGAAATTTTATCGGCTACTTGCGGGCAGTGTGCTACTACTTGCTGTTTCATGGCTGGGCTAAGAACCACAATTCCCTTAGCGTTTAGCCAAACCTGTTTGTTAATACCACGCCATAACCTTGCTACCCAATTATGCTTTGAGATCACTCCCAGAGCGATCGCAATATCGGGATAAAGGTCATACAGAATGCAAACATAAGGAATTCTAAACAACAAATAGGCCAGATATCCAATGACTGGCAAAAATGGTGGAGCCGTAGTTACCAACAATACATTGCTGCGCCGCCAAGCTCTGAGTAAATAGAGTACAGCACGTAAGGTGTATAAGATTCCATTGACAGCTTTGCCGCGAATTCGCCCCGGCCAAAGTTGAGCTGTGCGCGATCGTTGAACTCGGATTCTACCCATACGTTCAACTGGTAAAGCAGCCGTATGAGAGTCAAACGCATATCCTGGCTGACTTGTAAAAACCTCAATATCAACTCCTTGCTGCCCCAATTGTTTCACCAGTTCCTCTATCAACTGTCCTGTAGGGGCATAGTCTGGTGGAAAAAACTGCGTGATCACAGACAGTTTGATGGATTGCTGGCTTTTTAGAGAATATTCATTTTTTACATCTATCCGTGTAGAAATGGATTGCAAAAACTTTTGATTAATCCATTTATTAAGTCTCATCAGTTGTATCCTGCTTTATAAATCTTGTTCGATTACTGAACTGCTCAAGCCATTAATTACACATAACAATATCTCTTCTTAAGAAATATTTTCAATTCGCATAGAGCAATTTTATTAATTTACTAGTATACATAGAGTCTTTTCATAATCGTACATAATATACGCTAACTGCGGTATTAATTTAACCGCTTAAACATGTATGTCGATGCTTATACTCGTTTAATTTGTATACGCACTCTTGTGGGAACATGGGAACACAACAAAAACCAAAAGTCTAAATAGCTACCGCCATATTATAAACTTAGTATTGCTTTACAACAATGCCTTTTACAGGCTTATAAGCAACTTTACTTGATGTCTAAATTACTCTAAAAGTACTTTCCACTGGTGCTGGCTAAAAAATTGGGAGTCTATGGTCATTGGCTTTGGGTTGTTTTTACTTACTTAATTAAAAAAATTATTTAGCAATATTTTTTACATACAAATATTAGTGTTGATGGACATTTGACATCACATTTTACATGTAATTTCTTACAAGAATACCATGAGACAAGAATGTTTCAAATTTACATTTAAAATTTACCGACAGACTTTACAAAAAATTTATTTTTTAGATGTAGCATAAATAAAAACTTCACAAACTAGTTACTCTTTAGTACACAAATTTTGATAGACAAAAATTTGTAGATTTATGAATCATAAATTTAGTCACTTTTGTGATGTTACTTGTAAATCAAGTATCAATTTTTTACACAAAAGCATCTTAAGAATTAAAAATGTATTAATTTTTACTAATTTAAAACACGGTAATAGTTTTGAGAATAACAATTTACAACTCACCTAGTGATATTTAAATTACTTTGATTACAATTGATGTAAAACACTTATCACCTGCTTTAACTAAAGGCTATTTTGACCTAATTAGAGATTGATTTTGAGTTCACCCATAATATTGAAGTCAAAAAATGTATACTTAGAAACAAATATTTTATCGTCGTTGCCTACTCAGCTAGAATCTGACAGAGAGTAAAAAGCCTAAAACTATAACAGTTGAAACTAAGTAAGCTTTACAATAATAGAGGGTTAAAATTAGCCTAAAAGCTGCATTGATATTTACAAATTATCAAAATATCGATTTATGCCTCCCATTGATGACGCATTATACTAACCAGTTTCCCAGTTGAGCGGCTAATAATAAACCTTTGTGTACTGAGTCCGTTAACTGACAAATACCGAAGTTATTACGTAGATTTTTTGTAGCGTAAATTAATAAGTATTTTTAAATAGATGGAGAACCATTCTTCTGAATCGTCAAGTTATGGCCAGAATAGGAACTCTGTACCGCCATTTCTTCAGTCTCAACCTTTACCGTGGTCACAAGAGGAAGAAAATGATTCGAGTTTCGCACAAATTCTAAGTGTTATACGGCGACGAGCGCTAGTCATTGCAGGGGTAACTATTAGTGTAACGACAGTTGTTTTTGTCAACTTGACACTAAACCGGGAGTTACCAGTATATGAAGGCAATTTTCGCCTGTTAGTCGAACCTGTAAATGATGACTCCAAAGTAGTAGATATTGTCAAAGATCCTAATGCAAGCAAATCAGGTTTAGATTATCAAAGTCAAATTGAGGTTCTCAAAAGTCCTGAATTGATGGGACAGATTGTAAAGCATTTACAAACTACCTATCGAGATATTAGCTACAGTTCGCTGATTGCAGATTTGACGATTTCTCGGTTTGGTGAAACCAAGATTATAGAAGTTCGTTATCGTAGTCACGATCCCAAGCAAGTTAAAATTGTACTCGACCAAATTGCTGAGGATTATCTAGATTATAGCCGAGAAAGGCGACAAACCAAGTTACGCCAAGGAATTCAGTTCGTAGAAAAAGAGCTACCATCTATCCAAAATCGAGTCGATCAGCTTCAGAAAGAGCTGCAAACTTTCCGGCAAAAGTACGATTTTGTCGATCCAGAAGTACAGTCTGAACAAGTTGTGAGTCGAATCAGTAGTTTGTCAGAGGAACGACAAACGGTCAATCGCCAATTGGCGGAGGCTCGAGCCAATCTATCTTTTCTACAGGAGAAAGATGGTAAGGTGGCAACACTCAAAGATGCTGCTTTGTATCAACAGTTGTTGGCTCAATTACAGCAACTAGACGTTCAAATTGCTACAGAGTCAACTCGTTTACAAGATAGTAACCCAACTCTCCAAACATTGAAGCAGAAACGAGCAATGTTGTTGCCATTGCTAAATAAGGAAGCACAACGTTTTTTGAGTACAAAAATAGCAGAAGTAACAACTCAGGTTCAAACTTTAGAAGTGCAAAGCCAAGAGCTTGCTAAAGTAGAGCGGAAACTTGAACTACAACGCAAGCAATGGCCAATTTTGGCACGACAATATACTGAACTACAGCGAAAATTACAGGTGGCAACTGAGAGCCTAAATCGTTTTTTGTCTACTGGCGAAAATCTTCAAATTCAGATATCTCAAACAGAACTTGGTTGGCAGTTACTTGAAGAACCAAGCCAGCCGAAGTTTCCAATCTCTGATTCGAGCATCAAACGTTATTTGATACCAGGATTGCTTGGAAGTATAGCCTTAGCAATTGGTGTAGCCTTACTCCTAGAAAAGCTTGATAAGACCTACCATCGCATTCAGGAACTCAAGCAGGAAATCAAACTGCCGTTGTTAGGAAATATTCCATTTGAAAAACAAGTCGAAAGCAATCAAAACTACAGAACTACAGGGAAATTTCCCACCATAAAAATACCAAGTCCCATTTTGAAAAATATTTCTAGCTTAGGTGTCTTCGGAAAAAAAGACCCTAGCAGCTATCAGGCAAAATTTTTAGAAGCTTTGCGGGTGCTTTATACAAATATTCAATTGATCAGTGGCGATCGCTCTATTACTTCTCTAATTATTACCTCAGCTATGGATGCTGATGGTAAATCCACTATCGCCTTCCATCTAGCTCAAGTTGCTACAGAAATGGGGCAACGAGTACTACTTGTAGATGCTGATTTACGTCAACCCAACATTCACAACTTATCAAATTTAAATAACTCACGGGGATTAAGTGATTTAATATTGACAAACGTACCGACAAGCGAGGCGATCCGACAGCTACCTTCGATGAATGGACTATCTGTAATCACTGCTGGGCCGATACCGCCCGATCCGACAAAGCTACTCTCATCTGAAAAGATGAAGGGATTAATGATAGATTTACACCATACCTTTGACTTGGTGATTTATGACGCTCCCCCTGTGTTGGAACTAGCTGATGTTAGCCTGCTGGCACCCCATACTGATGGCATATTGCTAGTAGTAAGAATTGACAAAACTGACTCATCAATGATAAAGCGAACTTTAGAGTATCTAAATACTTACCGGATGAATGTTTTAGGTATGGTTAGTAACGGTCACAGAAGCAATATCAACAGTGATTAACCGAAGTTATAGTAATTGGTAATACCAGCAAAGCGAGAAGCAAGCTACGCAATTCTCAATTCCTCAGTTTCAGGGAATTTAACCCCAATCCTTCTTTATTAAGAGAATTGGGGAGAGAAAATGTCAAAATTAGCCGCCAATAGTTGTGCGTTCAGTTACAGAAGGTGCGCTAGAACCATTGCCCTGTGTCTGTCCAACTTTCGGCGTACTATGTAATCGGAGATCGGGTTGGGGTGGTTGTGGTTCTGGCCCCAATGGTTGGGGATTTGCTACATACTGAAATTCACCTTTGCCATCAATAGATGAGCCTTTCGCCCAGCGACCTTCGGCGCTTTCGGTTCCTTGAGAATGATTCCAGAACTGATAGGAAAACTCACGTTTCTCCAAGTCTAATGGGAAGGAACTGGGTACTGGAGTACTTTCCAGTCCAGAACTTTCTAAATCTTCAATAGTTGCTAACCACAGGTTTTGATGCATCGTATCGCGGGCAATCATGAAGCTCAAGGTATCTTTCACACCAGGATCGTCGGTCATTTCATATAGTCGTATTGCTTGCAAACGTCCTTGGCTTTCTGCGTGAAGATTAGAGCGAAAGTCTGCCAACAGGTTACCACTGGAAACAATGAAGCGACCATTCCAAGGATAGCCGACGCTATCAGATGGTGTAGCACCCAAACCAGAGACAATAACGTGTTGGGGGTTCATCGCTGCCGCCATAATCACATCTCGTGGATTACTGCCACCCATCACTGCACCCACAACCGCATCTTTTACACTTTCTTCTTGCATTTTGAGCGGCGCTTTGTCTAAAAGATGGGCAATCATTGTAGCCAGCATCTCAATGTGGCCGATTTCTTCAGTACCAACATCTAGTAGCATATCCCGGTACTTGGCAGGCCCTCGACAATTCCAGCCCTGAAAAAGGTACTGCATCATCACAGTCATTTCACCAAAAGTCCCGCCAATGAGTTCTTGAATTTTCATTGCGTAGACTGCATCTGGTTTTTCTGGCGGCTTAAAGTACTGTAACTTCTTGGTGTGATAAAACATTTGAATTCCTTTTTAATTACAGATAGTACAAACACAAAATCAAATTTTGCCAAACTTTTATTCGATATTTGTGTTGTCTCTCCTTATCTAGGAAACTAAGTAAATCTTTGATGTTCATCAGCCTCTAGTCTGATAAAAATTTGACATAATTTCAGCCAATTTAGAACTATAGATACAGATAAAAAAACACAGATTATTTGTTATCTGTGTCTATCAAAAGTTGAATTTTCAGTTTCTAATTTTCATCGCGGCCGTGAACTTGAGCAGGGGGGCTTGTTGCCTCAACAGCAGTGAATGATTCTAGAATTTTGTATGTGTGACTAGCTCCTTTTGGTACTACCCAAGAATTCCCTGGCTCTAGTAAGATATTTTGCCCTTCAATGTGCAATTCGGCACGACCATTGATTACATAACCTACAGTTTCATATTCCCGTGCCGTTGGCTCTTTAGGTTTATTCGGTTGTTCATTTTCCCACAAACGCATGGAAATACTTTTGCCAGATGCCAGATATTTTTGACCTAGTTGACCTTTAGGAGAATAATCAGAGTCTATTTTTGTAACGGTTTTATCAGGCATATTTTCTCCATTCAATAATCGATGGTATTTCTATCTGATTTGTGAATTTATTAAGTAGGCAATAGACAATATAAAATTGCCTATTGCCTATTCTGCCTCTTACCTAAGGTGTAGATAATTTTTTCACACAATCGAATCAGATTGATATGTGAGTAAAAAATTAGACTGAAGACTTGCTAAAATTCTAGTCTGCGCCTCTGACTGGTGTGTTAGGAGGATATTGGTAATAGCCCTGTGTATCTCTCTGTAATCGATTAGTTTTGTCTGCGGCTTTGTTTTTTGTAGAATCAAAAAACTCTCTTGTAGCTCTAGGAGTTTCTTCATCTAAGTTTAGCTTTTCACGGACATTATCAACAGTATTTTTGAATTTGTTTTGGACACTTCTGGTTTGGTTATCGTTTCTAATGTCACCTTGTCCATCTGGTACACCTTTGTAATAAGTACCTTCTGGGGTGATAACATCAGCTTGTGCTACATTACCGTAGCTAAAAGCTTGACCGAGTAAAAACATAAATCCTACCAGAAAAACCACAACCATGTGACGGATACGAATATTTTTTAGCCAATAACTCAGTCGTTTCATAAAAATCCTCAATTACATTTATGTTGGGGGTAAAATTCACAAAATTGAATGAGTATTTGCCATTCAATATTTGAGAACAACTCTGATGGAGTTGTCTTTCTTTCAAGAGTTTAAGCCTCTATATCTGCATTTCCAGTGATTCCGAGAAACGAGATTTTAAGAAAGTCTGTCTTTGTAGGGAAGCACAGCTGCGCTTTTCTACTAACGATTATTTACTAGGACTTACGCACAAGTAACGGAATATCGAACCGCAGAGGACACGGAGGAATAAGAGTTTTAGAGAATTTTTGCGTAAGTCCTATTTACATTGATACAGCAGCACCTGTAGTCGGCTTGGGAGGCTGAATTTGAGACGCTGTCCGCGCCCGATATAACTCTAGTAGTCGCTGTTCGTATTTCGATAAATCGTGGTAAATTTCTTTAAAAATAGCAGTTGCTACTGGATCGGTGTACATTGCACATAAATTGCCAATATCGCCAATACCTGTTTGCACATCTCCCAAAGCAGAACGTAATTGATAGATGTCGTCACTTCCTGTTAGGGCACTTTTAACTTTGGCATACTGATTAGCGATATTTGCCCCTAAAGAAGGCTTTTCACCTAATGCTTGAAGATATGTTTCTAGCTTTTGAATATGGCGTTGTTTGTTGCCAATCATATCTTGAAAAACTAGTTTGATTTCAGCATCAGATTCTTTTTCTGCGTATTTTTCTAAAGCTTCCAGCGAATAACGTTCTCCTGCAAGGGCAGTATTTAAACCTCTGCCGATTTCACCTTTAGTTGAACCACTCCAAGCATCAGCTAGTTTCCACCATTGGGCAGTTGTATCTTTTTCATTTGGCAATGCAGCATCTTTGCCACCATAACCCAACCGACTCAAAATGGCTGTGGTGAAAATTGCCAAGTCTCCAGGTTCACGAGATGTAATTAAATTTCCATCTACTATTAAAGGTTCATCTAAATAATTTGCGCCTGCATTAGTGATGTCTTTGCTAATAGCACTAAAGCCAGTAACTTTTTTACCCTTAATTAAGTCACCTTCAATCAAAACTTGTGGCCCGTGACAAACCGCTGCAACTAATTTTCCTTGTTGTACAGCTTCTTGTACGAAGTGTACTGTATTGGGGTTACGTCGCATTCTGTCGGGAGCCATTCCACCGGGAATTACTACTGCATCGAATTCGGCTGCGATCGCTTCTGTTGTTGTACCATCAGCTTGGACGCTGAGTTTACCACGTTTACCCTTGTATTTTTCATTCATCCGGGAACCAAGGACTACTACGTCCATTCCCGCTTGTTTTATTCCATTATAAGGAACTGAAAATTCTACATCCTCTACTCCTTGTTCAATGAGGATAGCAACTTTTTTCTTACCCAAATGATTGTTATTTTGAGTCATAGTATGGTATTGCCTGTTTATTTCTAGTATTTAACTAGCTAGTATTTTCATTGAGAAGAACAATTAAACAACTAGGTATAAAGTTTGTTTAAATTGTCCGCTATGCAGGTACTTCGCCTGTTGGTGAAGTAGCAAACAATTCTTCATAATCATGAGCCAAATGGGCGTGTAAAGCAGCAAATGTTTGTGGGTTTATAGCATTTTGCAACACTGCAAATACAGCCCGGACATGAATTGCAGTCGTAGTTGGTTCTATACTTTCCTTTTGACTCGCACGGACAATAAATTCTTGCAAGTTGAAAGAACGATCGCCATTTACTTTTTGTCCTCGCAAATAATCACCTAGTTGTTGAGGTAAGTTTGCAGCTAATTCTTCTGCCTCATCATTAGCTATCCGTTCTTTAAGAGTTTCTAATGTGGCACGGGTAGCGCGTTCTGCTTCTTCGCGAGAATCTGATTGAGCCAGGGTTTGTACATGCGTAATAAACTCATTGTATTCCACTTTCTACCTCCGCTGTTGAAAAATCCTGAATGTATTATTGTTTAGCATTCAAGTATTTAACAACATTAAAATGGTTAATTTAAATTCTATTTTTTGACTAATAAAAAATAGTTACGAGTGAGAAGTTGACTATCGAATAATTTCGGTTTGATAACTCCTAACTCATAACTAAAAACTTCAACTACAAGTTGCTTGACCATGAATTGATATTTCCAATCTACGCTGTGCTCGCTAGTTTAGCTTCACCCTAAAGTATTAAGTCAAATTTACAACCCCCTCAAATCTTTAAAACTTGAGAGGGATATTTGAATTATTTAGTGGTTAGCGATCGCTCTCGATAACTCCCGAAACAACATATTGGCAACTTTGGAACCCAGCTTCGCCTGCAAGTGCTTACCGTTAAGCAGCTGCTTACCCGAAGCATCAACCTTACTTTTGAGGGTTTCTTTGTAAAGCTCAATCTCCTTACCAATGAGATTGTCAGGTAAACGGCCGTTGATTTCAATTTTGGTAATCACGTACTGCCAAAAGTTCATTCTAGATAGCGCACTACCCGATCCTCTCTCAACTAATTTATCTCCAGACTGTTCCAGGACAGTACCCATAAACCTGAGTTTGAAACCGTCGCGGCTGCGGTTGCGTTTAACCCGCTTCACGTCACTGGGGAGAAACTTAACTACAGATTTACCATGTTTGCGGGTGACCTCTTTTTTCTTCACTTCCCTGACCTCTGGCTCAATCAACTGTTTGCCATTGGTCAAGAACGCTTCAAAAGGATAAATCCGACTTAACAACTGGGCACGAATTCTCAGGCCAAAATTAAATTGGTCGAAGACTTGGTTGTAGATTTTGAATTGGTCATCGTTGACTAACGGCTTGAGCAAAGCTTCCAAGCGCTGCTCTTCTGGGTCAATATCACACAACCAATCAGCGTGAAGTCTGACAATTGGATCTATTTCTAGCCTAAGTTGTAGTGCGATTGACTGTTGATATATTTTGGTTATTGATTTGTAAGTAGGTGGATGTAGTTCGGTTTGGCGCTGCGCTAACCAACCCCACAGGGGCGGTACATTTCCCACTTTGGTACTTTCAGTTTTACTGTGGGCTTTTTCTGGGAATTGCCACGCCAGTTTCAAAAAATCTTTGCAACACATCAAAAATTTGTAGGGGCGCAAAGCTTTGCGCCCCTACCCAATTTATCTGTCAAATTCTTTTTTCAAATTGGTATAACCCCCGATTCACCAACTGCATCCTAGTAGGGAAATAAGCACTTCCGCAAAAAAATTATTCAACTCTGGCGCGGAGTGCGGGAGATGGAAAGAGGTTTTCAAATGCTGTTTGGCGTTCGTTTAAGGGTTCTGGAGCATAATTCCAAAGACTTTCATAATAAAAGAAGGTTACACCTAGACCCCGTTGTTGGGCAGCTCGCACCTGAGACTTAATTTGTTGCATCGGAACTGGATTATTTCGTAATCCTGTCATAATCCCCACTCCCGTGGGAATGGTTTGTTGTGCTTCTTGAATTTCTGGGCGGGAAATATTTGCGATGAAACTTTGCAGATTTGGACGATAAATTTGCACAATTAACTCGTCTACGATATCTTGCCGTATCCAATTAAGCCAGTCTTGCAGGTGAAACTTGTAAGCAAAGTCATAGTAATTAGGAGCAACGGAGAAAATTGCCTGGGGTTTTCTCTGCTTGACAGCTTGGTTAAGTTGTACCATGAAGGCGGTAATCTTATCTGCCCGCCACTTTACCCATGCTGGATCTTCAGGATTTGCTGGGGGATTGTTCTTGGTTTCTTTAGCGTACAACGCAACTGTATAGCGATCGTAGCCAAATTCGCGAGGCAAACTCATGTGATCGTCAAACTGAATACCATCGGCATCATATTGAGTGACAACTTCTAGCACAAGATTGCTGATGAATTGTTGCACTTGTGGATGGAAGGGATTGAGCCACATCACCTCACCAGCGGCGCTGATGGAAGTTTGGCTACCATCGCGCTTTTGTGTGAACCAATCTGGATAATTCAGTGCTAGTTCCGACGTTGGGGGTGCCATAAATCCAAACTCAAACCAGGGAATTGCTAAGAGTCCCTTGCGATGGGCTTGATTAATCAGGTCAGCAAGAATATCATGTCCATCTGAACCTTTATAAACAAAAGGTTGAATACCTGCCTGTTGTGCGGTGGCACTGGGATACATGACATAGCCAGAATTCCAAACCACTGGATAGATTGTGTTGAAGTTCAGCCGCCGCAGATGAGTCATCGCCTCTTGCACTTTGGCACGATCCTTGAGGGTGTCAAAATCATTGTTCGTCATCCAAACCCCGCGAATTTCCTGACGGGGTAGCTGGGCAACGGCAGGGCTGAAGCTGTCTACCAACAATACCGTAACAAACGATATTAAAATCAGGAGCGGGAAAATATATTTAACTTTTCGTCGCCAACCTCGAACAAAAAAAGTTGATTTCATAGGTTTGAATGATGCATTAGCTACCCAGACACGCCATTGCTTGCTTTTGTGATTCAATCTACTAGTCATATAGTGTACAAGCATTTATACTCACTAAGGAATTGACCGATTGGTAGTTGTTTGTTCCCTGTGTATGGAACTTTTGCACCAGAAAAACTAAATCAAACTTATGCACATTAAGAAACTTGACGTAGCAAGTAGGCATTTGTGCCCAATGTATCTGGTATTGTGAATGGGGCATGGGGCATTGGGAGAAGAAGACGCGATAAATCGCGTCTCTACATGAGGGTTTTGGATTTCTCTGAAATGTATTGCCCCACTCCCTCATCTCCCCCGTCTCCCCACTCCCTATCCCCCAGTCCCCAGCTGTGTCACAATAAAGAACTGTAATAAGAAAAATATTGTTAGGTAATTTAGTGAGTCCAACTGCTCAATCTACGGCAAGTGCGCGTCGTGTCGTATTTCCTTTTACGGCAATTGTCGGCCAGGAAGAAATGAAACTGGCGCTGCTGTTGAACGTGATTGACCCCAAAATTGGTGGTGTAATGATCATGGGCGATCGCGGTACCGGTAAATCCACAACTATCCGGGCGCTGGCGGATCTACTGCCAGAAATCTCTGTGGTTGCCAATGACCCGTTTAGTAGCGATCCTAGCGACCCTGACTTGATGAGCGATGATGTCCGCCAACTGTTAGAACAAGGGGCAGAAATTCCCGTAACTCACAAAAAAGTCCAAATGGTAGACCTGCCATTAGGAGCCACAGAAGACCGGGTTTGCGGCACCATCGACATCGAAAAAGCTTTATCTGAGGGTGTCAAAGCTTTTGAGCCAGGACTGCTGGCAAAGGCTAACCGAGGCATTCTTTATGTGGATGAAGTCAACTTACTAGATGACCACCTTGTAGACGTGCTACTCGATTCCGCCGCTAGTGGCTGGAATACTGTAGAACGGGAAGGCATTTCAATCCGTCACCCAGCACGTTTTGTTCTTGTGGGTTCTGGAAACCCAGAAGAAGGCGAACTGCGCCCCCAATTACTCGATCGCTTTGGGATGCACGCAGAAATTCATACAGTCAAAGAACCAGCCTTACGAGTACAAATCGTCGAACAACGGGCGGAATTTGACCAAAATCCTCCAGAATTTCTCGGAAAATATAAACCCCAGCAAGAAGCACTACAACAGCAAATTGTCAATGCCCAACAACTGTTACCAGAAGTAAAAATTGACTATGATTTGCGGGTAAAAATTTCTGAAGTCTGCTCAGAACTTGATGTAGATGGATTACGGGGTGACATTGTTAGTAACCGCGCCGCCAAAGCCATAACGGCATTTGAAGGACGCACTGAAGTTACAGTTGACGATATCCGCCGCGTAATTACGCTGTGCTTACGTCATAGGCTACGGAAAGACCCATTGGAATCGATTGATTCTGGCTACAAAGTTGCCAAAGCTTTTAGTCGTGTGTTTGGCGTCGAACTTCCAGAAGATGATACTGCACAAAAAAATGGCACAGGTCAGAAGTTAGGAGTTAGAGGTTAGGAGTTAGGAGTTAAAAGTTAAGAGTTAGGAGTTAAAAGTTAAGAGTTAGGAGTGGGGGATGAGGGAGATGAGGGAGACAAGAGGAAAAGGAGACAACGAGAATAACTCTTAACTCGTAACTTCTAACTCTTAACTCCTAACTCCTAACTCTTAACTCTTAACTTAGAATCCTAACTCTTAACTCAGCACTAGGCACTTAGTACTAAATACTGACTATGAGATTTTGGTATTTTTGGTTCAACAGCTTAATTTTATCTAGCCAATACAACCCGCCTCGGTTTGTAGAATTATTGATGCTGTTTTTAGCGATCGCTATGCTGGCAATAGCGAGTATTATACCGGAGACACCATATTTAATTTTAGGCTTGAGCTTAGTAGTTGGGGCATCTATTTCTATTTTAGTGCGGGAAGCGATCGCCCCCTCACCGCAAACACGAATTACACAAGTCACAGCATTACTATTACTAATTATTAGCCTTTTTGGCTTTGCTGATTTAGTCCAGACTCTTTAAATTTATTTATGAGTTATGAGTTAGGAGTGAGAAGTTAATTAGAAACTCCTAACTCTTAACTTCTCACTCCTAACTTTTTTATTTACCACTTTTGCATTTCTACTAGTTCCATACACAATTCATTAATTTGCTCTAAATCGGGTTTATGAGGCAGGTTAGATTGTTCGTAAACAATTTCCATTTCGGCAACTAAATCTTCTGCCATTTTCATCACCTGTTCATAAGAATAATCACCCTTGAGGATAGCTTTTAAATCATCAACATCACCAGCTATTCTCCTATCTACAATCACTTCTCCTTGACGTAATATTTCTAGTCCACTGCGTAACAATCTAATGCAGTGCATCCCATGTTTGAGGTCAAAACCAGACTTGAGTTCCATTTCTGCTCTAGCCGGATTTCTATTTTCCTGCCAAGATAAGTAAGCCTTCCATTCTCTTAGGGCTGTTTGATAACTTTGACTTTTCTGAAGCAAGCGGATAAAATCTTTACGACTATTAGTTAATTTTTGGGTATATTCTAAAGTTTCATCGGGTAAAGTATATTGTTTCAACACCCCTTTAAAATCAATATCTGCTGTCAGCAATTTGTATAATTGCTCGGCTTCTTCCAAAAACTCAATTCTGCCTCTAATTAAGTTATAAAGATATTCCAAAAAAGCATTTAGTTCATCTTTAGTTAATGCTGCTTCATCTTCTATGTTAAAGTCAGATGGTAATGGCTTTTTTTGGGGTGGCTTTAATAACCATTTGCGATGAGTTTCCATTTTTTTGATTTGAGCAAAGGCATAACCAGTGTAAGTATGCTTTACTTTCTTCGTCAAAAATAACTGCTTTTGATTAATTAAATGCTGTCCTACTGGAGTTAGAAAAGGATAGTTATTTAACCAGAGTAATTCTAAAACATTGGGGTTGGCTCCCGATAATAACTGGAGGATTTTTTTTAATTCATAGATCACTGTATCTTTGTTGTTATCTAAAAATGGAAATATTCCTGGTTCATCCCAACCAGCGTCTTTTTGTTCTATGCGATCGAATCCCAGATAGTACCTTTTGGGTGCGATAAATACTCCTCGATAATCAAAATCTGAATCCGGACGATTTAAACCATAGCCGTGGCTACCTGCCAAACCAACTAAAATAGTTCTTTGTTCAATTTCTATTCTTTTCATTTCAAAGGACTTTTAATAACGAGGGTTGTGCTATTCTAATGCACTAAACCAGGTTTCTAAATCTGCTTGAGCCTGAAAATCTAACAAAGCTTCCCCCAGGTTTTCTAATTGTTCTAGGTTGAGAGTTTCAATACGTTCTAGTAGTTGTTGGGGTAATTCTCCCAGGCGTCTAGTAAGTTGACGGACAATGAGCGATCGCTCTCCTTCTTGCCGTCCTCGTTGTTCTCCTCGTTGTTCACCTTCTTGGAGAATTTCTTGATAAATTACTGACTCGCGCATCATACCCTCCTGAAATAATTGTCGAATCAAGTCCTTTTTGTATTTTAATCCCGCTAAGATTTGGGTGTAAGTGGAAATTTCAGAGCGTTGTTCTGGCTGGAGTTGATTAACTCGTTCCACAACTTTCTGCAATAAGGCTTGGGGTTGGGTGGTCGCTGTTAGTGGTGCTAATGCTAACAAAGCTGGGTCATTCAGGAATAGTTCGGGATTTTCTTCCCACATCGAAATTACGCGATATTCGTGACGGGTAGTTTCGAGGCTGAAGGCAGTTTCAATTACTGTTTCTGGTGCAGGGGGAAGCAACAAGACGACAACTTGCGTTACAGGTAGACGATGCAAACGATACAAGCGTACCCAATAATCGAGCATCCGCAGGGGTAGCGGTGGTGTCGATTCTAATTTGGTTTGAAATTCTAGGTGGAGAATGCGTTCTTGTAACTGTAAAAAAGTAACATAATCGGCACGAATTGGTTCAATGCTTAATTCGGTTTTGAGGACTTTGACAGAAGTTTGTGGTGTACCCAAAACCCAACTAGCAAAATTGACGGGATGTTTTTCGGAAAGTAGTTTGCACAGGTTATCAAAGGACATTGAGAATAAATACTCAACAAGGCTTTGTTATTATCTCGTGAAAAGCTGTCTAGTAGGCGATCGCAGCAAGACCCTGACTTATCTAATAAATCGATAATCTAACTTTTGATGAATAATTTAGGCTTTCTATATTTGCAGATATATATCAAAATAAACACTCTAACAATTTATATTTCTGCAAAACTATATCACTAATATATCTAAGTTTAAATATTAATTTATACCTTGCTTTCCTTAACAAAAAGTTTCATGATTGATTTGTAAAGCACATATTCATAAACCAACAATCATTTAGATATTCACAGCAATCTAATAAGCATTTCAAGATAACTCATGTCGGAGTTCGATTAATCCAATGCTAGAAGGATGGATTCAAATTATATTAACGCTACTAATTGTAGTAGCAATTACTCCCTTTTTTGGGCGCTATATGGCGCGTGTCTACCAAGAACAAAGTACTTTTCTCGATCCAGTTTTAAATCCGGTTGAGCGAGTGCTTTATTCCTTGGTTGGCGTTAAAACTAAAGAAAATATGACTGGTTGGCAATATGGGCGGGCAATCTTGTATAGCAATGTTGCAATGGGGTTGCTGATTTTCTTGATTATTATTAATCAAGGATGGCTACCATTAAACCCAACCAAGATAAATGCCCCAACTTGGGATACAGCGCTGCATACTACTATTTCTTTTATTACTAACACCAACCAGCAGCATTATTCTGGTGAAACTTACATGAGTTATGCCAGTCAAATGTGGGGACTTGGTTATCACATGTTCACCTCAGCAGCGACTGGTTTGGCTGTGGGAATAGCCTTTATTCGAGGATTAACTGGTAAATCGTTGGGCAACTTTTATGTAGACTTAATTCGCTCAATTACGCGAATTTTGCTGCCTATTTGTATTGTCGGCGGCATTGTTTTGATGGCGGCTGGTGTGCCGGAAACACTGGCGGGTGTAGCGGTGTTCCCCACCTTGGAAGATCCTAACATTAGTCAGGCGATCGCTCGCGGCCCCGTTGCCCATTTTGAAATCATCAAGGAATTAGGCGAGAACGGCGGCGGCTTTTTCGCCATCAATTCAGCACACCCCTTTGAAAATCCCAACGGATTTACCAATTTAATTGAAATTGTCGCCATGCTTGCGATTCCCACCTCGTTAATCTACACCTATGGCTTGTTTGCTAACAACACCAAGCAAGCTTGGTTAGTCTACGGCATGGTGGGTGTGCTTTATGTAGCATTTATTATCGTTACAGCCATTGGTGAATATAACGGCAATCCGGCTGTGAATGCGCTGCTGGGAAGTCAGCAACCGAATTTGGAAGGTAAAGAAGTCCGGTTCGGTTGGGCACAATCTGTGCTGTTTGCGGTAAGTACCACTGGTACAATGTGCGGTGCAGTCAACAGTTTACACGATTCCTTCATGCCCAACGGCGGTTTTATTACCCTTTCCAATATGTTCCTACAAATTATTTGGGGCGGACAGGGTACAGGAACGGCTTACCTGTTTGCTTACCTGATTCTGGCTGTGTTCGCCACAGGATTAATGGTGGGACGCACACCAGAATTTCTCGGACGCAAAATTGAGAAGCGGGAAGTTGTGCTAGCTAGTTTTTTGATTTTGTTAGTTCACCCCATCGCAATTATGATTCCCGCAGGTATCGCCCTAGCTTTTCCCGACCAATTATCAGGAATTAGCAATCCCGGCTTTCACGGTTTTGCTCAAGTGATTTATGAATACGCCTCAGCTGCTGCTAACAACGGTTCTGGGTTTGAAGGGTTAGGCGATTCCCAACCTTCACCATTAGCGATCGCCACAGGTACAGAACCGACTTTAACCGCTTTGTGGTGGAACTTGAGTACTTGCTTCAGTTTACTTGCAGGGCGCTATATTCCAATTCTGGGTTTACTGTTCTTAGCAGATAGCATATCTCGCAAGCAAGCTGTTCCCTACACCACCGGGACATTGCGAACCGATACCGGATTATTTACAGGCGTTACCGCAGGCGTGATTTTAATTCTAGGCGCACTTACATTCTTCCCAGTATTAGCATTAGGCCCCATTGGTGAAGCATTTTTTATCGCAAAAGGTATTGGGTGAAGAAATTTTAGATTTTAGATTTTGGATTTTGGATTCAGTCAAATTGTTCTGATATTACTAATTAATTTGAAAAATGATTTCGCCAAAAAGCTTATTTAGTAATTCTTCCATAATCCAAAATCTCAAATCTCAAAACCAAAATCCTATTTGAAAAACGATTGCGACAGATGGATTGCTCAAAAGCTCATGCAACAACTGTCTTACAATCCAAAATCCAAAATCTAAAATCCAAAATTGTATATGCCAACCACTACTAATTCTCCTTCGCCCCGCGTTCCATCGGGAACTCGTGACTCGCGCAAGCACACCCCCAAGGCAGATATGCGGGGAATTTACCAAAGAGCTATTCGCGAGTCATTTGTCAAGCTCGATCCGCGAATTACTGTGAGAAATCCAGTGATGTTTGTTGTTTGGGTCGGGACAATTGTCACTTTTTTGGTAACCCTAAACCCAAATTTGTTTGGTACAATCCAGGCAAATGTCAACCAACAACGCTTGTTAAATGGGTTGATTACCTTTATTTTGTTTTTCACACTCGTTTTTGCTAATTTTGCGGAAGCTGTGGCTGAAGGACGGGGAAAAGCTCAGGCTGATTCACTGAGAACGACGCGATCGGATACCATCGCTAATAAAATCCTTCCTGATGGTTCCATTGAAAAAGTCAATTCTACGGAACTGCGACGGGGTGATTTGGTAAAGGTAATTGCTAATAATCTGATTCCTGCCGATGGCGAAGTAATTAAAGGCATTGGTTCAGTGGATGAGTCTGCGATTACTGGGGAATCTGCGCCTGTGTTGAAGCAACCAGGTACGGATATTGCCAGTTCCGTGACTGGAGGAACGCGCTTACTTTCCGACGAGTTGACGATTAAGATTACCGCCGACCCCGGCCAAGGCTTTATTGACCGCATGATTTCTCTGGTGGAAGGCGCAGAACGCACCAAAACTCCCAATGAGATTGCCTTGACGGTATTGTTAGCAGTGCTGACACAGGTGTTCTTAATTGTAGTGGCGACGATGCCGCCATTTGTCAGCTACATCGCCAATTTTATCAGCACTGTATTTGGTGCCGAAGCGGCAAACAGTTTGCGTGCGGGTGCTAGCGTGGCGATATTAATATCCTTACTGGTAGCATTGATTCCCACAACTATCGGTGGTTTGCTCAGTGCAATCGGTATTGCAGGGATGGACAGGGTTGCCCAATTTAACGTCATCGCCACCTCTGGTCGAGCAGTAGAAGCTTGCGGTGACATCAACACTTTGGTGCTAGATAAGACAGGAACTATTACCTTAGGTAACCGCATGGCTGATGAATTTATTCCCCTGGATAATCACTCAGTAGAAGATGTGGCGCGAGTTTCCCTAGCTGCTAGCTTATTTGACGATACGCCGGAAGGCAAGTCAATTGTGGCATTAGCAGAAAAATCCCAGGTTTCAGTAGTTTTTAATACCGAGAAAGCTGAAGGTGTGGAGTTTTCCGCCAAAACCCGGATGAGTGGGACAAATTTACCCGATGGTAAACAAGTTCGCAAGGGTGCGGTAGATGCCATTAAGGGGTTTGTGCGTTCTCGTGGCGGTTACGTTCCCGATGATATAGATGCAGCTTATGAGCGAGTTTCGCGGTTAGGGGGTACACCCTTAGCTGTTTGCCAGGATGATAAAATTTATGGTGTGATTTACCTCAAAGATATTGTCAAGCCTGGTTTACGGGAACGGTTTGACCAACTCCGGCGTATGGGTGTTCGCACCATCATGCTCACGGGCGATAATCGAATTACCGCTTCGGTGATTGCTCAAGAAGCTGGAGTTGATGATTTCATAGCCGAAGCGACTCCAGAAGACAAAATCGAGGTAATTCGCTTGGAACAATCCCAGGGTAAACTGGTGGCAATGACTGGAGACGGTACAAATGATGCACCTGCTTTGGCTCAAGCAAACGTAGGTTTGGCAATGAACTCTGGGACACAGGCTGCCAAAGAAGCTGCTAACATGGTGGACTTAGACTCAGACCCCACCAAATTAATTGACTTAGTAACTATTGGTAAACAGCTACTCATTACCCGTGGAGCATTAACAACCTTCTCCATCGCCAACGATATCGCCAAGTATTTTGCCATCATTCCGACTATCTTTGCTGCGGCTGGAATCGGCGCACTGAATATCATGGCACTCAAGAGCGCTCAATCTGCGATCGTCTCAGCATTAATTTACAACGCCTTGATTATCCCAGCACTAATTCCCTTAGCACTTAAAGGAGTAAAATTCTTGCCTCTTTCCGCAGACCAATTACTACGTCGCAACATCTTCATTTATGGCATTGGTGGTATCATTGCTCCCTTCATTGCCATCAAACTGATAGATATAATCTTGCCCTTGTCTTAAGACTTGCAAATTCAAAAACATTTCTCTGTCGTCTTAATTTCTCTGTGCTCTCTGTGCCTCTGTGGTTCGTTTTCTTCGATAATTTATTTCTTGGAAATCCCTTAATTTTCTGATGAAACTCTTTGATATGCGACACACTATCCCCATATCCCAAATATCAGAAGCAATAACTGAAATCTGGTGTCAATGGCGCAAACAAAAACTGCCATTGTATTTATTCCTAGCAATGTGCTTCAACTTAATAGTTGCACCTGTAGTTTATGCTGCCACAAGCGAACAACTTTCCCGCAGTCAAGCTTGGGGAGTGGGACTGCTAGGACTGGTCACCGTAGGACTTTCTATCTATTTATTTTTTGTAATGTTTGTACCGGAGAAATTCTAATGAGTTTTGCACGCGAAGCCAGCAGAGCTATTCGTTCTACCTTGGTACTCTGGGTAATAGGAGCGATTATTTATCCTTTTTTGATGATTGCCATTGGGCAAATTGTATTTCCCTTTCAAGCAAATGGTAGTTTACTGACAAATAATACAGGTGAAGTTGTAGGTTCTGCGTTGATTGGTCAACCTTTTAGTAGCGATCGCTATTTTAACACTCGTCCTAGTACCACTAGCTACAGCACAGCCGATCCCCAAAAAGATGATGCAGGAGTTTTACAAACTGGAGTTTCCGGTGCTAGTAACTTAGCTCCCAGTAATCCCGCATTACTAGAACGCATCAAAGGTAAAGATGACCCAGACCCCACCAAAAAAGTTGAAGGTGATTTCAATCGTTTGAAAACAGCAGGCGTACAGCCAACTGCGGATCTCTTATACACCTCTGGTTCTAGCCTTGACCCTCACATCACCCCCGAAGCCGCCAAAGCTCAAATTGCACGAGTAGCCAAAGTGCGGGGAGTTCAGCCGAACGAACTCAAAACTTTGATTGCTCAAAATACCGATGGTCGCTTTGTCGGTATCTTTGGTGAACCTGGAGTTAATGTTTTAAAGTTGAATCTAGCTCTAGATAAAATCAAAGGATCAATTTAGTTGCTCTGTATCCTTTTCGTTTTCGGTCATCTACAAAAGTTTATGATTCTTCATCCGTAAATATTCTGGTGAGACATAGCTGATGTGGCTACAATCTGATAATATTTTTACCAAGTAGAATAATTGCTTATTCTCTTTTTCTTGAACCCAGTGATTTTGGGTCTTTTTTGGGAAAGGAAAATAAAAAATGTCTCATTTATTGTGGAAAACTCTGGTATTAAGTCCAGTAGTTTTGGGAGTGACGGTGTTGGTTTCCGCTAGAGCTATAGCTGCTGAGGTAGCAAGTTCTTCTGAAGATGCAAAGGCAAAAGCTGTTCAGACAGAAGCACCAGAAGCTATTGGCGCTTCGCTATCGATGCAAATACAGCAACCCACTGCCGAAAAATTTGTGGTTGCCCAAGCAAAGACTGATGAGAGTAATGTCTTAGAACAAGTTAACCGCTACAGCAACGAAGGCAAAAAACAGAATTCACTGTCTCAAGTTACATCAGTTTCTCAATTTTCCGACGTACAGCCGACTGATTGGGCATTCCAAGCTTTGCAATCTTTGGTTGAGCGCTACGGTTGTATTGCTGGATATCCAAATAGCACTTACCGTGGTAACCGGGCTCTGACTCGTTATGAGTTTGCCGCAGGTTTGAATGCTTGTTTAGACCGGGTTAATGAACTGATTGCCACAGCAACTGCTGACTTGGTGACAAAACAGGATTTGGCGACTCTCCAGCGTTTGCAAGAAGAATTTTCAGCAGAACTGGCAACTCTGCGCGGTCGAGTAGATGCTTTAGAAGCGCGTACTGCTGAACTAGAAGCAAATCAGTTTTCCACTACCACCAAACTAGTCGGTGAAGCTATTTTTGCTGTTACTGATATCTTTGGCGGTAACACTGGCGATGTTAATAATACTGTCTTCCAAGATAGGGTACGTTTAGACTTGCAAACCAGCTTCACGGGTAGAGATGTACTACACACCCGTCTGGCAGCTGGTAATGCGACAGCCTTTAGTCAAATAGATGATGCTGGTTTTCCTATTGATACTGCTGAAGGTACACAAACGTTTCAAATCGGTAGCACTGGTAACAACAGTGTGATTATAGACTGGCTGTCGTATTACGTACCCATTGGTCCAGCCCAACTTTATATTGCAGCCACCGGAGGTATTCATAGCGATTACGTTGCGACTAATAACCCTTATTTTGAGGATTATGACGGTGGTAACGGTGCGTTGTCTACCTTTGCTTCTGAAAGTCCCATCTATCGCATTGGTGGTGGTGCGGGTGCTGCATTGACTTTACCCTTTGGTAAGGGTGGTAGCATTCTCAGACCAAGTTCATTGACCATAGGTTACTTGGCGTCAAATGCTAATAATCCTGGAGTAAATCAAGGTTTGTTTGAGGGTAACTATGCTGCTCTCGGACAGTTGAACTTTGGTATTGGCGATCGCTTAGCGATCGCTGCTACCTACGTTCACGGTTATCATGGTGCTGGAGGCGGTAATTTATTCGATTTAGGTGGTGGTTTGGGTAGCACTAACCGCGTCGTAGGTACCGGTCAAGCAAACACCCTAAGTGCTCTAAACGGATCTTCCAGTAATTCTTACGGGATATCGGCAGCTTTTAGACCCAGTGACAAGCTGTCAGTTAGTGGCTTCATTTCTTACCATGATGTCACAGGCTTCGGTGCAGGTGATGATTATGAAGCTTGGAGCTATGGTCTTGGAATAGCCTTGCCTGACTTCGGTAAAAAAGGTAACGTATTGGGTATTTTTGCTGGTGCAGAACCTTATGCCCGTAACCGACCAGGTTTTGTTGGTAATGACGTACCTTATCACTTTGAAGGCTTCTACAAATATCGCGTGTCGGATAACATCTCAATCACCCCAGGGGTGATTTGGTTGACCTCTCCTGGCCAAAACAGCGGTAACGACGATGCAATTATTGGTACCCTAAGAACAACTTTCACGTTCTAAAGGTTTAGCAAAACAGTAGTAAGTCACCAAAGATTTTAACTTTGGTGACTTAATTTTGTTATTAGTCATTAGTCATTAGTTATTAGTCATTAGTCATTAGTCATTAGTCATTAGTCATTAGTCATTAGTCATTAGTCATTAGTCATTAGTCATTAGTCATTAGTCATTAGTCATTAGTCATTAGTCATTAGTCATTAGTTATTAATTATCCCCCTTGTCTCCCTTGTCTCTCCATTCCCCCATCTCCCCACCTGACTTTTCATGTTATGTGGAAAAGCTAACGATTGACCTAACCCCCTAGCCCCCTTCCCTTCAAGGGAAGGGGGAAAATTCAAAGTCTCTCTCCTACAAGGAGAGAGATTTAGAGAGAGGTTTTCCAGATACCGTGAAAAGTCAGCTCCCCACCTCCCCATACTCAATGCCATTTAACAAATATTTGTGCAAACAAAGTTAATCACATCTGCAAGCCCTGACTGAGTTTTTAAATTAGTAAAAATAAAAGGTTTATCGCTGCGCATTTTTTTAGCATCTCGTTCCATGACACTTAAATCTGCACCGACATAAGGTGCAAGGTCAGTTTTGTTAATCACTAATAAATCAGATTTAGTAATGCCGGGGCCACCCTTGCGGGGAATTTTATCACCAGCGGCAACATCGATGACGTAAATTGTTAAATCCACCAATTCTGGACTGAAGGTAGCAGCCAAATTATCACCGCCACTTTCTAAAAAGACTAAATCCAAATTGGTAAAACGTTCCTCTAATTGTTCAATTGCTGCTAAATTCATAGAAGCATCTTCACGAATGGCAGTGTGAGGACAACCTCCAGTCTCTACACCCAAAATGCGATCGCTTGCTAAAGCCTGAGAACGTACTAAAAATTGAGCATCTTCCTGAGTATAAATATCATTCGTCACCACTGCAATCTGATACTGTTCGCGCAACCTCTTGCACAAAGCATCTACCAAAGCCGTCTTCCCCGAACCAACGGGGCCTGCAACACCTACTCTAAATGCGTTTTTTGTCATTAGTCATTAGTCATTAGTCATTAGTCATTAGTCATTAGTCATTAGTCATTGGTCATTAGTCATTAGTCATTGGGGATGGGGCATTGAGCATTGGGCATTGGGCATGGGGCATGGGGCATAGGGAGAATAATAACTCTTGACTGCTAACTCTTAACTCTTAACTCCTAACTCCTAACTCCTAAATAACCTTGTATACTGCGTTTGATGCTGCATACTCGCTAGAGATAAACCCCAACTCCAACAGCTGAGTTGTTCGTCTTCTAAGGCTAGAATTTCTAATGTCATATTACTAATTAATGGTTGCAATTCTAGTAATAACTGCTGTCCTGCTGTTTGCCCCAGGGGAATAAGTTTAACGCCAGCTGTAATCAAATTACTTGCCCAACTGTGCAGATATGCTAATAATCCGGCTTTGATGTTAATCTGCCAATGGGCAAGGGCGATGCCAAAAGCGATCGCATAATTGCAAGGATTACCCACACTATTAGTTATAGGTATAATCTCAGGTTCTAGTTTACCAAGTAATTGGATGAGCGATCGCCCCATTTGCCAACTTGAGGCGCGTAATTCTTCTGTTTCCCTGGCAGCGGATAACCACAGATTCCAAGAGCATAAAGACTCAACATCACCCATTGTTGCAGATTTCTCAGCTCGCGCCATTACCGCCGCCTCTAGTCGAATTGCTCCGTAAGTTAATTGTGCTTCTAGCCAATGTTTGAGAGCTGCTTGATTGGCGATCGTAGCATTTTCCACCAGCGTTTCCAAGCCTTCGGAATAACTATATGCTCCCACAGGCAAACCAGGGCTAGCCAACTGTAAAATATTTAAAAAATGGCTATCAGTGAGCGTGATGGTGTTGTCCATAAGCTCCTAATTCTGGCTGAAACGGTAAAATTTCTTCTTTAACTTCTAATCCCAGTTGTTCTAACATTGTGCGTAAAACCGAATCTGAAGACAAGCGTAAATAAGTCGGAGTAATTTCTACAGGCACATGGCGATTTCCTAAATGATATGCTGCCCTGAGTAATAAAAGTGGTGTTTCGGCAAAGGCAGTCATCACTAGTTCTGGTTTAGCAGTAATTTTAATTAAACTTTTACCGGCTTCATCCTGAAGAATATCACCATCGTGTAAGACGGTTCCTCTGGGTAAATGTAAAAATACAACCTTTCCATCTTCGCTTTCAAAGCGATGACGACTGCGGGTACGTTCTTCTGCTGTTAGCGCCAGAGTCAAAGTGACTGCTGTGTTGTAATTAGGTGGCTTGATTTGGGTAAATTTCAGCATAGGAGTTTCCCCCGATCTAAAACCATAACAATTATTATCATTTTTAGTGTTTGTATATTTTATTATCTCCAAGTCCCTTAAGGCGTTTCCAAAGAGGATGTCCACTAGATTGAGCTATTTTCTGAACATTAAGTTTTCAGAAACTTTATTGACCAATAAAAATAAATAGCTTTATAGTTATAAAATAAATTGAGCAGTGATTTAAAAGGTAAATATTGCAAAATGACAAGTTTTTACCAGCAATTTAATTGGTAAGTTTTTGCATATTTATTTTATCTCACATCAATTAGCAAACATTTATCCATAAATCTTTCTCGCTTTTGAATTTTGTAGAAGCAAAGTGTTGTAAGCGGGATATTTTCAATTTTTGAGTCCTCTGGTAAGAATTATGAGGTAGATTATGCGGATTTTGATGATTCAACCCAATTATCATTCTGGTGGTGCAGAAATCGCTGGAAATTGGCCGCCAAGTTGGGTTCCCTACGTTGGCGGGGCACTGAAGACAGCTGGCTTTAGTGATATTCGCTTTATTGATGCCATGACCGATGATATTCCTGATGATGTTTTAGCAAAAATGATTGCTAAACATCAGCCGGATGTGGTGTTGGCAACAGCAATCACACCGATGATTTACCAATCAGAAAAAACCCTAAAGATAGTTAAAGAAGTTTGCCCCCAAGCCAAGACAATTATGGGTGGGGTTCATCCTACCTATATGTATAGTGAAGTTCTCAATGAAGCTCCTTGGGTAGATTATATTATTCGGGGAGAAGGGGAAGAGATTACAGTTAATTTGATGAATGCGATCGCTAATGGTACTGTAGAGAGCGATCGCCGCAATATTTTAGGGATTGCCTTTCTAGAAGATGGGCAAGTCATCGCTACACCAGCCCATCCACCGATTGCTGATTTAGATACCCTAACGCCAGATTGGGATCTATTAGATTGGAAAAAATATATTTATACTCCTCTCAATGTGCGGGTGGCAGTTCCCAACTACGCTAGAGGATGTCCCTTCACCTGTCGTTTTTGTTCCCAGTGGAAATTCTGGCGCAAATATCGTTCTGGAAGCCCCAAGAAATTTGTCGATCAAATTGAAATTTTGGTGAAAAAACACAAAGTTGGTTTTTTCATTCTTGCGGATGAAGAACCAACCATTAATAAACCGAAATTTATCGACCTTTGTAATGAATTAATCGAACGGAATTTGGGTGTTTATTGGGGAATCAATACACGGGTGACAGATATATTGCGGGATGAGAAAGAATTACCTCTTTACCGCAAAGCTGGACTAGTTCATGTTTCCTTGGGTACAGAAGCAGCAGCACAGCTAAAGTTGAATTTGTTCCGTAAAGAAACGACTATCGAACAAAACAAGCGGGCGATTCAACTGTTAAAAGAAAATGGTATGGTTGCTGAGGCTCAATTTATTATGGGTTTAGAGAACGAAACCCCAGAGACAATTGAGCAAACCTATCAGATGGCTTTGGATTGGAAAACAGACATGGCCAACTGGAATATGTTTACACCTTGGCCATTTTCTGAGTTATTTGAAGATTTAGGCGATCGCGTAGAAATTCGTGATTATTCTCAATATAACTTTGTGACACCAATCATGAAACCAGACGCAATGGAACGGGAGGATGTTCTCAAAGGAGTACTGCGAAACTATGCTCGTTTTTACCTCCGCAAAACCATTGAATATTGGTTTGTGAAAGATCCCTTTAAACGCAAGTATCTTTTAGGTTGCTTGAAAGCTTTTGTGAAAACTACTCTCAACAAACGTTTTTACAACCTCAAGCGAATTAAGTACAAGGGTTTACACGCCGAAGTCGAACTTGGTTTTGATGAGTCGAAGATTCTCACCCGCGAACAAATCACCCAGCGTCAACAAGAACATCCAGAACTGATGGCAGATGTAAATTTTACAGGCAATATTTCTGCTTGCGGCGCACCTAACGAACTGCCAGAATTTGTTGAGGAAGAACAAGTTTCCAAAAAGTAGCTGCGTTGAATAACAAAGACCTCTAATACCAATTCTGTTTGAAGATGCACAGAATTTAAAAAACGAACCGCCTTCTCTACGAGAGGCTTGCGCCAACGCGTTCGCGTAGCGTCTCGTAGAGAAGCGTCTCGTTCGCGTAGCGTCTCGTAGAGAAGAGAAGAACGCCAAGAACGCCAAGAATACAGGGTGACTAATTCAGTGCAGCTTCACATAAAATTGGTATTAGAGGTTTTACTACGCAAAACCGCCCCTCTCCGAGTCGGAGAGGGACAGACTTGAACTTTAGTTCAAGGCAGGGAGAGGTTTGTCTTACAGTTGCCGCACTACTGGCTGACCATCTTTAACTTCACCAACTAAAACTAAATCGACGCAGTTAACAAAGATCCCATTTTCCAAAACACCGGGAATATTATTCAACGTCTTTTCTAAATTGGCTGGGTCTTCAATAGAGTCAAATCTGACATCTAAAACAAAATTTCCTTGGTCTGTGATTACTGGGCCGGCTTTTTTGACACCCATGCGGAGTTCTGGTTTACCACCAAGTTTTTTGATGGCATTGGTTACGGGAGTAATTGCCATTGGAATCACTTCCACGGGTACAGCGAAACTAGAACCCAAGCGGTCTACTAACTTACCACCATCTACGACGACGATAAACTGTTCTGCTAGGTAATCTACAACTTTTTCGCGGGTATGTGCTGCACCACCGCCTTTAATCAAATTCTTCTGGGGATCGACTTCATCTGCCCCATCAATGGCAATATCAATGTGGTCAATAGCATCTAAAGTGGCGAGAGGAACGCCATACTCCTTTGCTAGCACTTCTGACTGAAACGAGGTCGGTATGCCAATGATATCCTTAAGTTCGCCAGACTTGAGGCGATCGCCCAAATACTGAATTGTGTATGCTGTAGTTGACCCCGTACCCAACCCCACAATTGAACCCGACTTTACTAAGGCGGCGGCGGCTTTGCCAACTTCTTGCTTCATCAACTTTACGGGATCTGCTGCTGCGGTCATTCCCAAAACTCCTGAAAAACTGACTATAGTCCATAGTAGTGGTCAGATAACACCAAAAGATGAAAGCTAAAAAACAAGTTTTTGCTGATTTCTACTTCTTGGATGACCAAAACAAGCTGCCACATAGCAAACACCCAATGTCGCTACGCAACATTGCCCAGTTTCAATTCGTCAATAGCTGATATGGAAAAATTAATATCGGCATCAATCCAGTAATCTTCCCACATTGATATCAGCTGATTATGCAGATTTTCTTGAAGAAGGCAGCTTTGCTGAGGGCAGAAGGCTTTTATGTTTAATTTAGAAGGGGATTCAACACCGTACTTAATTGACGCCACCAAATTGAAAATTTAAACAAATTACCTTAAACTTGGTACGATTTCAAACTTTTGAGAAAAATTAAAAACAGTACCAAATCCAGGTTAGTTACTTCGTTTGTCTCTAAAGACGTTCCGTCGGAACATTTCTACAGCTATCTAAAAAAACTTTCTCCAATATCAGTAATAACCAAAAAACAAGTTTCCAGGAGCTTCTGGGTTCTCACCACAGAATTCTTTTAACAGCTGTAAATACTCTTGTTTGTCAATATAACCGTCACCGTTGGCATCAAGTTTTTGAAAAATTTCTTCGTACCCACTGGCGTTAAAACCAAATGCCGCGATCAACTGCTTGTATTCTTCCAAAGCAATTTTCTCATCATTATCGATGTCTATTACTTCAAACAAAGCCTCCATCGGCTGTTCCCAAGCTGCTGCTGAAGAATCATTATCTGCAACAAATTGCTGATTGCAAATTTCAAGGTATTCATCTAATGAAACTTTGTTGTCTTGATTAAGATCGGCATTAATCCAGTAATTTTTCCAGATAGAGATTACCTGATTATGCAGATTTTCATAATCAGATGAACCAGGTTCCAAACCACGTATCCGCGCAAAATTACTAGCAATCTGATCAAAGTCTTCTGGCTCTACAAATCCGTTTTTATCGACATCTAAGCCTCCGAAAAAAATTGTCAATTTCTTCTTGATTAGTTCAGATACCATGAGTTAGACCCCGTACAAAAATTTATCTTGATTTTTTATTTCAACCAACACCATGAAGTTGGTAAAATTTCAAACTTTTAATAAACATTAGTAAGAATACCAAATCTGAGTTTATTACTTCCGTATTTAAGCTTTTTTTAAGCATGGCGTTTGCTTTGGGACTTGCGTTTGATTCACTTGATTGGACAGCGATCGCTCAATTGATGATTTCATCTAAACTTCATTCCCAAAGGTGCAAGATATAAGTTAACCTCAATAATGTAGTTTTTTAAATTCACATTATCAGCTAAAATTGGTTATTATGATGCGTCGCCTTTCCATTACTTTCTCTTTAGTAGCACTACTACAAAACTTACCAGCAATTGCTCAAACTCAAGTGCCAGGAACTAGTTACCAAACACCATCTGATTCCATTCAACAGGTAGTTGCTGCCAAGTGGATGACAAATTTTGCCGATGGCAATTTTTATCCAGAAAGGTTAGTTAGTAGAGCAGAATTAGCAGCGATTATGGTGAAAGCATTTCGCTTAGATAAAAGACAAGAGGTGAACAAAGAAAATTTAGCGATTCCAGATGTTCCTCGGTCTTATTGGGCATTTAATGATATACAGACAGTGTTAAAAACTGATATCATGAAAGGCTATCGAGGAAATCAATTTTTTCCTAACCAAAGAGTGACAAGGGCAGAAGCTCTGGCGATTTTTGCCCAGGCTTATGGTGTATTTCAATTTCCCGATGATGCTGTTGATGAAATTCTGGCTGCATATCCAGATGAAAAGTCTATCCCATCTTGGGCGAGAAAAGCGATCGCCACAGTAGCTACTGAAGGATTTTTGAATACAGACGCTCAAAACAATATTTCCCCATTAAAGCCCGTCACGCGTGGCGATATGGCTTATGTTTTGAGTAAATATTTGCAACGCCAAAAGCAACAACCCGAAACACCAGAGGTTCCGATTATTCCCAATACCCAACCATCTCCTTAGGAGAATTCAGAATTCAAAAGTAAAATAGCCTTTAGCCGTTACGCTTTTAAATTACACAGTCACTCACGAGGTTCATTGACTGCTAACAGTTAACAGTCAACAGTCAACAATATCACCTTTGATTCTGACCTCTACGTTTTTCTAAAATATCGAGGAGATATGAGGCAGTAGAATTTGGTCGTGTCGTCGGCTGCTGTGAGCCATAATTTCCATAAGTAGACTGTGGTAATTGCGTCGGCTGTTGCAAGCCATAATTTCCATAATTAGGCTGCTGTAAACCATAATTGCCGTAAGTGGACTTTGGTACTTGCGTCGGCTGCTGTAAACCATAATTCCCATAAGTGGACTGTGGTACTTGCGTCGGCTGTTGCAAGCCATAATTCCTGTATCCCGTAGAATTTGTGGGTGGAACAACTGTTTGATTCGGACTCTGGCTAGAGTAAGGTGCAACAGAGTTGACTGAGGGCACTACTGGTGCTTGAACACCATTTAAATTACTGTAGGGATTTGCCTGCAAGTTTGTACCCGTTGGGCTGTAACCCGTCCCAGGATTTAATCCAGTAGTTGGTATTTGACTGGGTAAGCTGTTCAACGGTAGTATCGACGTTGTTCCTCCGTCAGAGACGCGCCCCAAGGCATTTGGTTGAGTAGCATTAATACCATTGACGCCAGACAAATTCCGGTTTGTGGGTTCGTTGAGCGCTGCTTGCAGAGGGCTAATGGAAACAGAATTTTGATTTTTATTAGTTTGATTAGTTAATCCAATTCCCAAGCCAGAAGATGTTTGTTGGTTTTCTGTTTCAGAGGCTCCACTTAAAGAAGAACTGACACCAAGAAACTCGCTATTGCTATCAGCTATTCCAGTACGCAATAAATTTTCTGTTTGTGCAATAAAGGGATTTTTTATAGGTGGAGGAAGTTCGGGATTAACTATTCCTAAACCAGATTTTGATTTGTTATCGCCAAGAGACTTTTGTTTATTAATTAGCTCATCTAATAAGCCTTTGCTCTTTTTTTTATCCTGGTTTTCCTTAGAGTTATTTGTTGTTAGCGACAGAGTTGCTTCGTCAAAGTCATTAAACAAGACTGGCAAGTTATCAATATCTGCTGCAATAGCTTTGTTTTCGGTTGACAGCGAGGAGTCAGCAGAATTTTGTGAAGCGACTTGTTTTTTTTGCTTATAAACGAAAATATCTGGATTTGACCAGTATTCCCAGGTTACTAGTCCGACTACAGATAAAAAAATTGCAGTTACCCAAAAGCCAGGTCGCCCTAGATTCCATAACCTGGCTCTGAGATAGCGTAAGTAGGCGGGAGGATAATGACGCTTTGGCATGGGATTAGTAATTGATATTTACTAGAAATCGTTAACAATTGAGGTAAGCAGCATTGCTGTTTGATGCTTTTGCTTTTTTAGTCAGCAAATATCTCAACTGAAGTTAGATGCTCTAATTCATCCTAACTGCTCAATAACTTATTAGTCATTAGCAATTGACATCTAGTAGTCAAAAATTTACGTTTTAACTGTGTGTTCTCTGCGTCTAAGTAAGTCGGTGAGAAAAATTGAATGTATATTAAGAAATATAAATTTGATGTAAAATGTTTTGTCACCAAGCGCTGCACCTGGAATTTTTGATTGTGCTTTAGCTTACTTACCATATAACTAGATATAGTAAGTTTAGATTTATTAATATAGCTTGAAATATTAGCACCGCTGTACTTACTCAATTTTGTTTATTCTTAGCGCTTGTGTAGCTATAAGCACACATTTTGTACAGTATACGAAAAAAGAGAATAGGGCTTGAAAGCTGGGTTTTCATTCACAGAAATTTCTTTGAGCCAAATCTCTTGTTACTCGGTGAATATTCTGGGCAATTCATCGCTTCTTCCGTTAGAACAATAGAAGGTTTTACCGCACATTTGATATAGTTATTATTTGAATAAAATCGACAGTTTTTACACGGAACTTTGTGTAAACTATTAGTGGGAAAAACCATCTTACGATCTAAAAATGACCTGATTTTTTGCAACACTAGCAAAAAAACTACCCAACCGATGATAAACCCAAGGGGCGATAAAGATATAGCCATATCAGGAATAGTCAATTGATTCGTTGGTGGTTGCTCACTTTTAACTTCACTGTCGATTACCCGATCTAAATTTCTATTGGCTGCTACGGTTCTTTGCAGGATTTGATGATCATACATATTATTTACCTTTTGGTCTCGTCTTTAATGCTTAACTTTTAGAAAGTCTGACTTATAAATTCTTACTGTAAAAATCCTCCATGTTGTCTATGTTCAAAGATTTACATATTCAAAAATTAGGTAACTAAGTGGGTTACCGGATTAAATTTATTTCTTTGTGTTTTAATTAACTGAAAATGATGGCAGGGTTTTAAGTACATTATATGAAAGTTGAAACGCAAGATTTACAAGGTTTTAATTATAGGTTTACCAAAATAAAAATTCACCTATATCTGCCAAGAGTTTTGATTATAATTTACAGTTATATATCCAAGGGAATAAATTATACAATAGACGGAAAATTTAAATGCTTTTATGCTAAAATATGTAGATAATTTTCTCAAACTTTACTAGACATTACACCTACATTAATTTTGGGTAAAAAATATTACTTAAGGTGATTTGAGAGTGAACTTATGCACTCATCCAAATAATTGGAGAAGTAATTATGTTTGACATTATCCTGACTTGGTTAATTACAACTATCAGTTTTTTGATTATTTCTAAATTACCTTTGGGTATAGAAATTGATAGTTTTAAAAAAGCGGCGATCGCTGCGGTTGTTTTCGGAATTTTAAATGCAATTTTGCTGCCAATCCTAAGTTTGTTTACTCTGCCACTGATTATTCTTACTGTTGGCTTATTTTTCTTTATTTTAAATGCAATTATTTTTGCCCTAGCAGCTTATCTAGTAGAAGGTTTCCGCTTGAGGTGGGGTTTTTGGAGTGCTTTAAGTGGCTCAATTGCTTTGGCAGTTATTAATTCTATTTTATTGAATATTGTGGATCGAATTAGCTGAAAGATTAGGTAATATCGAACTGCAGAGTAAGCAGAGGAATAATAATTTTAAAATTTTTGTGTTTAAGTCATAATTTTGAATCAAAAAGTAAAAATCAATAATCAAAGTTAATCGCCTTTTGTCTTGTTTGGTAAGAAAGATACGGTGATTGTAATATCAGGTTAGTTTAATGAATTATCCTTATAACTGATGCGGGGACGTGGAGAGTTTTGAATAGTAAGTGATTATCGTAACTTAATATAAAATGTGCAGATAAAAAGAGTTTTTTTGCTCAGTAATTAAGCAGATTTATGATATAAGACATATATCTCGATTGATTGGGCTGTAAAACAACACTCAATCATTAGATTACAAATTACTAATATTTATTTTGAGGCAATAATTTATGATAAAATTTTGGCGAGAAACAATAATTTGTGTTCTCACAACAATTGTGCTGGCAATTCTGCTAAACTCTTACAATCCAGTACCCATAGCTGAAGCACAGCCTACAACAACACCCACAACAACTGATAGATCGCTTCTTACTGTAGCTTATCCTAATAGATCATTGAGCGCTTCTCCGGCGCAATTACCACCATTACCTTATGCTTATGGGGCGCTAACAAAAGCTATAGATGCTGAAACAATGAAATTGCATCATAGCGCCCACCATGCTAGCTACGTCAACAACTTAAATGATGCATTGAAACAGTATCCACAGTTGCAAAAAAGAAGTGTTGAAAGTTTACTATTAGATTTGAATAGCGTACCTGAAAATATTCGGACAAAAGTGCGTAATAACGCTGGCGGTCACCTCAATCACACGATTTTTTGGCAACTGATGAGTCCCCAAGGTGGAGGACAACCAACAGGAGCGATCGCTCAAGAAATTAATAAAACTTTTGGTAGTTTTGATGCCTTTAAAAAAGAGTTTAACGCGGCTGGTGCAGGTCGCTTCGGTAGTGGTTGGGTTTGGCTAGTACGTAATCCCCAAAATCAACTTCAGATTGTGACTACAGCTAATCAAGATAATCCAATTATGGACGGTTTTTATCCGATTATGGGCAATGATGTGTGGGAACACGCTTATTATTTGAAATATCGCAACCGCCGTGCTGACTATTTAAATAATTGGTGGAATGTGGTAAACTGGCCACAAATTAACAGGCGATCGCAATCATCATAGTAAGATTATTTAAATGCGATCGCTACGCAGATTTAATAGAAGAATTCCAAGAAATAAATCCCTATAACTTGTAGGATGAGCTTTCTAGCCTGCCCAATTACTAAGACGGGCGAGACGACCATCCTACAACAAATAGTTTATAGCAATTGGAGCAAAGTATTAAACTTCAACAGATTATCAAACCTATTGCCTGTTGCCTATTGCCTTTCTCTTGCTATGGCATTATAAAGCTTTATCCCACTCTAATTGATGAGCTAAACCATACTTGATAAAATCTTCTACTTCAGCTTTATCGCTTTTACCAAAGACACCCAAGCTGTAAGGATTATCTTCCATGCGTTGTGTAACTTGCTCTTTTTCAAATTGCATCACTTCTTCTCTCGGTCGATCCGGTTTAAAAAAGTCTATAACCAAAACAGTGCGATCGTAATCGGTGTAATTATGCGGACAGTGTGGATAGCTATGGTCTAAAACCATAATTTTTCCTTCATGCCAATAAAGCTGTTCGTGACATATTTTCATCGCCACATCTCCCTCTGGCACAATTAATCCTAAATAGCCTCGATTCATGTGAGGATTATAGTTCACATGTAGTTTGATATCTAAGCCTGGATGAAATGTACCAAAATATGCATTTCTAATAATTTCATCATGTTCAAAGTTAACTTGTTCTATTATCTTAGCCAAATTTGGAAAATATTTTTCTCGTAATAGCAATGCTTTTGCTGATGCATCCTCTGACCCAAAATTAGGATATTCTATTTGATGCATTTTGATATATTTTTCAATAAAAAGACCTTGGAAGAAAATACCAAAAGCACTGTATTTGGAATTTCCCTTTGTTTTAATCGTTTTATTTTTGGGACCCTGAACATCGTAAGTAAATTTTAATTCTTCATCAGATGCATTTTTAATAAAGTATTTAAATTCATCTCTAATTATTTGCCAGTTATCTTGGAAACCTTTGAGAAAAAGAAATTGCTCTGGATCTAAATGATATTCATTAAAACTTTCCATTGTCTTTACTCCTGAAGATGATTTCATAAAAAACTGTTACATCTTGATGGGATTTAGTCTGTGTCCCGGTACGATGTGGAAATTCCTAACTAAACTCATTTTAGTGTGAGGTCTACTGTGTCTGAAGCTTCCCTATTAGATAGAGTTATCAAAAATGTGCGGGTAGTTCGTCCCCATGATGATGCGATAGAACTACTTGATTTAGGAATTAAAGATGGGAAATTTGCTCAGATTGCTTCTCATATTAGCGCAGATACAGCTAAAGAGGTCTTGGATGCCAAAAACTTGCTGGGCTTTCCTGGAGTCGTGGATGCCCATATGCACATCGGTATTTATCAACCCCTCGACAAAGATGCTGTAACTGAAAGCAAAGCAGCGGCAATGGGAGGCGTGACTACTAGCTTAAATTACATCCGCACAGGGCAGTATTATCTCAACAAAGGCGGTTCTTACCAAGATTTTTTCCCAGAGGTTTTAGCGTTATCCGCAGGTAATTTTTTTGTTGATTACAGCTACCACATTGCACCTATAGCCAGCCAGCACATTGACGAAATACCTTTATTGTTTGAAGAACATGGTATATCTTCATTTAAAATCTTCATGTTTTATGGCGGCTATGGGTTGCATGGTTTGTCAGACCAGCAAAACCTTTTTTTAATGATTAATAAAGAGGAAAGGTACGATTTCGCTCATTTTGAATTTATTATGCGCGGTCTAACTCGTTTGATGGAAAAACATCCACAAGCGCGAGATACTATTAGTTTAAGTTTGCATTGTGAAGTTGCAGAAATTCTCAACGCCTATACAAAAATAGTTGAAAATGACTCTAATCTTAGCGGACTGCACGCTTATAGTGCAGCACGTCCTCCTCATTCTGAGGGTTTAGCAATTTGCATTGCTTCTTATTTGGCGCATGAAACTAACTGTGTAAATATCAATTTGTTGCACCTGAGTTCGCGTAAGGCAATGGAAGCAGCTTTGACTATGCAAACAGCTTTTCCTCACATCAATTTTCGCCGAGAAGTTACTGCGGGACATTTGTTATTAGATGTAGATACTCCTAATACAATTTGGGCAAAAGTAAACCCACCGATTCGTCCTCGTGCCGATGTGGAATACTTATGGCAAGCAGTTCTTAATAATCAAGTAGATTGGATAGTTAGCGACCATGCTTGTTGTTCCGCCGAACAAAAAAGAAGTGCCAAAGATCCAAATAATATTTGGTTAGCAAAATCTGGTTTTGGCGGTACAGAATATTTACTTTCTGGTGTCTTTAGTGAAGGTAGTAAGCGGGGAATGTCTTGCAACCACATGGCGAAGTTGCTATCTTGGAACCCATCGCGGCGCTTTGGTTTATTAGAAAAAGGCGACATCGCTATTGGTTATGATGCTGATTTAGTATTGCTAGACCCGAATGAAAGTTTTGTGGTGCGTGCGGCGGAGTCAGAATCACAACAAGGTTATACACCTTTTGAAGGGATAGAGTTAACTGGAAGGGTAAAAAGTACTTTTTTACGAGGAAATTTGATTTACAACAATGGAGAGGTTTTGGGTTCACCTACTGGACGGTATTTAAAAAGATATTCTAGTAGTCTGTCAAGCCAAAAATGACTGGTGAAGATGGGGAGTTCAGAATTCTGAATTCTGAATCAATGGTGTGGATATGATAATACTGTTCCAAGCTTTGACAAATCCCTATCAACTCGGATAAAGAATAAGCAACCATCATCTGTTCTGTGCCAAGGAGCAGTTGTCAAGGTAGGAACATAGCAAAACAAATCCTTTACAAATCGAAAATCTCCTAGATCGCAGTATCCAGCCAAGCAATATGCTTCTTCGTTATATGATTGAATCATTGGATATCTGCTATCATAATGTGGCAAGATAGCAAGCAACCATACTCCACCGCCGTTACTATCTTTTCTGAGGTACTTTTTTTTAGACGCCTCAAATTGAGCTGTATCTGTTTTGCTCCACGGTAGCAATTTGCTATCCAATGCTGGAATAAAATCCTTTAGTTTAGCAAGGGGATGATTATTTAATGCATTTTTATACTCTAATTTGACTGGGCCGTTTTCCATCCAGAGAATTTCAACTTCTTCATTGCCTAAAACTTTCCAAGGGCCGATTTTCACACCTGCGGGAATAAAAGAGTAGCCATGCTTGTTTAATTGCCACTCACCTAATTGAATTGCACCCTTCAATACAAAAATTTCTAAATCAGCAGTAAAGTAGCCAGAAGGTGCTTCAAATTCACGCGGTAGAACTACTTTTGAAGTGGATGCACCACATTCATGCCACGTTAGCGATCGCCTACTTGCAAATGCTACATCATCTGGCATTCCACTTACTCGCCAATCATGTTTTTCTGGTACGGTATTTGTATCAAAAAATTGGTACTTTCGAGGTACATACTCGTGGGAAATTGCTGTACACCTCCCTGATAAATTCATGCCCCCTGTTCCATCTCCACCCCAATCTTCTTTTACAGATGGTACATGGAAAAAATCATCAGTTTGGTTTTCTTGTGCAGAGTTAAAATTTCTATTCTCTTCGCCCACAAAATTTATATTCTCCTTGGGGTTTCATTTTTATATTGCGTTGACTGGATTTTTTACTAAAAATTCAGTTGCTAATTGAGCAAATTACCTTTTTTGTGCTATGTTTTGTAACCATTCAATCAGAGGTCTTAAAGTTCCTGGTAATGCTGCTTCGCTAACAGTCACCGTATGGTGCTTACCGTTATCTTCCACTGTTAATTTATATTGAAAGCGATCGCTCTGGGGATTAGGCGAGGTAATTCGTTCTGGTAACCTAAATAAATCAGCAGCTTCCACTAGTTGGGGAAGGGTTTTAGCTTCGTTTGCTGGGAGTTCGGCTGTATCAACCGTTGTTTTCTTCGTAATTCCAGCAAAGCCGCCCGTGCGTTCAAAGGATATCCGCATTTTTTTGCTCTCCGTTGTGCTACTGAGTGGGAGAAGTGCAAAGACTGGAAGATGAGAATTCTCACCTCCCAGTTTAGCAACAACAAATAGCACACAGACGCGATTAATCCCACTCTTGTACAGACGCGATTAATCGCGTCTCTACATAACCCCTACCTTTTGCCAAGCGTTCTGCACAGCTTTTTGCTCATGACTGTCATTACCGTAGAGTTCGCCCGCAATTTGAATGGTGACGTTGGCAGCTTTTTTAAAATCAGCTTTGGCACGCAGGCGATCGCGTAAAGCTATGTACCATATTTTACCGACACTCTCCCAAGCATAGCCGCCAATTTCCACAGCCGCCAGATAAAAGGCACGGTTAGGAATTCCTGAGTTGATATGCACTCCAGCGTTATCTTCGACACCAGTATATTTATCTTTCATATGCCCTGGTTGGGGGTCTTTACCTAGTACTGGGTCATCGTATGCGGTTCCTGGTGCTTTCATGGAACGGATACCAACACCTTTGACAGTGGGTCCTAAAAGACCTTCGCCAATAATCCAATCTGCTTCTTGTGCGGTTTGATTTTTGGTCTTTTGTTTCACTAAGGCACCAAAGACATCAGAAAACGATTCATTCAGTGCCCCTGGTTCGCCATAATACTGTAAACCTGCTTCGTACTGAGTTACACCATGAGTTAACTCATGGCCAATCACATCAATTGAGATTGTAAAGCGTTGAAACAGTTCTCCGTCACCGTCACCATAAACCATTTGGTCGCCGTTCCAAAAGGCGTTATCGTATTTGACTCCATAATGCACGGTGGAGTCTAAACGCAGACCCTTATCATCAATGGAATTGCGATCGAATATCTCATAAAACAAGTCATAAGTAGCACCAGCAGCATCATAGGCTTCATTCACTGCTGCATCGCTGCTGGGAGGATCGCCTTCACCACGCACCAGTGTACCAGGAAGTTGCTGCCCAGTTTTGGCATCGTAAATGGTGCGGCGCTTCTCACCAGGAGAAGGCGCAAAGGAAACACTACCTATAACGTCCCGGCGTCCGCGAAGCTGTGCCGAAAGATTTAATGTACGGAAAGCCCAATTCCTTTGCTCAGGGTTCCCATTCACTACGACATTTTCCAGCATGTGGGGTGGGACAATACAACAAATTGGGCATCTAGAGTAAAGTGGATGCTCATGCTTAAACCTAGCTGATTTCTTTTTATTTCGAGCCATCCAAGATATTCTCCTTTTGAAACTAAGTGATGGCAAACAGTGGCTTTAACTCCACTTTTAAAAAACCAGAAAAACGAATTTAATCCTGTGCCCCTGGTGTCTTTTCGCAAGCAAATTCTGTACTCTGTATTTTTAGATAAGTCTGTGGAGTATGCACAGTACCCTCATGGGGTACTTTTGCTAAACATACAAGTTCCTTGTTCAATCCTCTAACTCAAGTTAGGAGGTTCCATTCAGCACTCAGAACTCGAAATTCAGCACTACTTCTAGACTAATGCGTTTATATAATAGTTCTTCTCAAGACAAATAATATTTTTTATTGCCATTTTGTTACTATCTTACTCCTCTTTGATTTTTGCGAAGCCAGCTACAACTTAAAAAGCTTTATTGATATTGCCTATTGCCTACCTACGCAAATAATTTTAGAAATCAAAGCTAATCCTATATTATTACTTAATAATTTATAAATAATAAAATTCCTGACTGATTTGGAAAGTAGGGAATCTGAACCTTTTATCGCTCCCAAATCAGGACATCCAAAATCTAAAATTTTTGCAGCCAGCCACCGAATACACTCAACCCGTAATATTTCCAAGGTACTGCCACCGTTTTAAATCCAGCTGTGATTAACATCTGTAAATGAGCATCTAAAGTGGCTAGCCGATCTTGACTAGAGTAACCTTGGGTGCTGCTGATGCCACGTTTAGCGCCAATCTCTGCTAAATTAATTCCTTGTTGAACCGCCCATTCCTCTCGTGCCATTTTGTAAATTTCTGCTAAGATTGGTGATTCTGGTAGAAGCGGGTCTGCATTCCAAAAACAACCTTCTTGAATGAGGCTAGCAGCAATTTGCTCAAATAACTTCAATTTCATCTCATCTTGAAGATGGTGGATTGCTAAGGATGAAACACAAGCATCAAATTCGCTGCCAATATCAAACTTTTCTGGATTATTTGCCCAGTCGCCAAAGTCTACTTCTATACCAGTCCACCGTTGTTCATATCCTGCGGCTGTGATTTTATCTTGGGCGAATTGCAGCATTCGAGGCGAGTAATCTAAGGCAATTACTTGGGCATCTGGACAGCGTTTGAGTATCTTTATACTAAGCTCAGCAGTACCACAGCCTAATTCTAAAATACGCTTACTTGTGGAAGGTAGACAACGGGTGATTACCTCCAACATCTCATCGTATCGCGGTAATAGTTGGCGAATACCAGTGTCAAAATCATCAGTGTTAGCGAATACTTCACCAGGAAATACATTTTGCATGAACTTATCTCACTATTTGGTGTTGTTGATTTTTTAATATTTCATATTTCGATTCACCAATGCCCATTTTAATATTGTTAACTAATTTATTGCAGGGATCTGCACAAGAAGTACGGAGAAGAAAACATAGGATAGAGCGTATTAAATTTAACGATTACTACCCTTGTTAACCTTTTGTTACATAGTTATAAATTTCCCCACGGCCTTACTTATTTGACCAATTGTCCTGTATATCCTTTCGTATTTTAGATAACTATTTTAGTTTACAAATATGCAATTTTACAGACAAAAGGTAGAATTTATGTTCCATCTTTTGGGGTATTAAATTGTGATCAACAATGACTATAGTTGATTAATTAAATAAGCAATTTTAAACGAGCAAGGAATAATATGGGCGGAAGGGATTGCTCAAAGCGATCGCTAAAATAGATTGAGAAGTAGCAAAAATTCCCAAAAAAGCCGAGACTAAGAATATATAAACAAAGCAGCATTATCTGGAGGTCATACCAGATATATTTTTATTTCCTATGAATACTCAATTTGTGTATTGATTTAGGAGTTCAAAAACTAAGTCATTGTATGTATTTCATTAATTTATATCTCTAAAAATAAAGTTATTGAATTGTAAAAAATATAAAATCTAGCTTATTTTTTGTGATTTTATAGATGCTTAAATTGATAATTACTAAATTTTTACAAGTATGAAATTAATTAATTTCATCATCAGTGGTTTTAGTGCAGTTTTAGAAAAAGTTATCTGCGGGAGTCGCACCACACCGAAAATGAGGACAAATAAGTCTATGAAACTTAAGCCAGGGAAAGTTTATATCCAAGATTGTGTAGTCAATGAATTAAGCAAACTTTACACTCTAGATTTAGCCACAGGTAAAGCTAGTTTAGTTGGCGAGATAGTTACAGAAGTATCTGACATTGCTTTTGTAGGGGATGAACTATACGGACTAGATGCAGAAGGCAATAAAACAACATTAGTCAAAATAGACTTCAATACAGGGGATGCAGTCTCAATTGGTAATGTTGGCTTTGCCACAGTAGGCTTAGCATACAATCACCAGCGTCAGACACTCTACGCTACAACTGCCAAACAACTGATTACCATTGATATCAAAACCGGAAAAGGTAAGCCAGCCTTTACAGTCGCCGATAAAGACCACAACTGCGGTGAAGTTGCTTTCGATGCAGAGGGTAAAGCTTACATAACATTGATTGGTTACGACAAGAAGAAGTTGTTAGCAACCTGCAACTTAGATACAGGCAAGGTCAATATTATTGGTGATATAGGCTTTCCCGATGTTGCCAGTATTGAATTTGTAGATGGAATACTGTATGGAGTCACAGGCAACTTCTTCCAATTAGGTAAAGACGGTCAGTTAATCCGCATAGATATCAAAACCGGTAAAGGAACCTTAATAGCTATGACTGATCCTATCGGTCGTTGGGCAGGTATGGCTATTTATGCACAAAGAACAGCAGGAGTAAGCGTAACTACTTCACAATTAAACCCAGGCAAAAAATCAGAAAATATCAAGGTTTCTCAAGTATCCCAAGTTATTAAAACTAGCAAAAACGAGGAATTCATGAGTACTTTAACAATCGATACTAAAACAAATTGTTATGTTATTGATGCTAGTCAAATGAATCATTTGCAACAGAAAGTTGCAAGTGCTTTTACCTTTGAGAAAGGTACTTTTGAGGTTAGAATTAGTGGGGGTCAGTATACCTATAGCAAGACAAAAACCACAGGAGAACCTTTTGTCTTACTCTGGATTTACGGCGATAATAACACCACTTTTATCAACAAAAATACGGGGTTTGAAGTAGGTTCAACATGGACAACTTTAAATGGATATAACGATAAGTTGACATTAGAAGTCAAAGAAAGAACAGTTCTCAGTGCCTTGTTCTTTGATTTTAGCAATGAAGATAATGGCGGTTCAATTGACTTGCTAATTACCAGCACTAAGCCATTTTTTAGTCCTGTAAGTTTAACAGTAGACAGTAAAAATAATTGTTATTTACTAGATGAAAACTATTTATCTAGTCTTAGCCAATTAGGAAGTAATCTCATTGAATTGAACCCTGGTAATTATCGAATTAAAATTCGTGAAGGTAATGCCAGTTATTGGTCAGATAACAAAAAATTTGATATAGAACCTTGGGCTATTATTTTAGTCAAAGGCGGCAAATTTATTACAAAACTTACTGGTATTGAAGTTGAAGAAACTTGGGTTTCATTAAACGGTTTGAAAGATGAAGTAGTTTTAGAAGTCAAAGAAAAAACTACATTAACCGGGTTATTTATTGACACCTACAAAGAAGATAACGAAGGACAAATTATTTTGGCAATAGAGCCAGTACAGGCAGCCGAAATAACTGAAAGATACAAACAGCAAGGAAAAACTGTTATCAACGAATCTCGCACCAGTGTCACTTATCATAATGTCAGCACTAGTCAAAGTAATAGTGCATCTAACCAAACTAGTGTAGCAGCATTTCAAAATGGTGCTACCTCTACACAATTCACCTTCCGTCTTAATGAAGAAGAATTTAAGAAAAAGTGGGAGGAACAGTTACAGCAGATTAATGCTTCTATCAAAATAGTGGATAAAGCCGATGTCGCCCTAGAAGCTAAGTACTGGGATCAGCTGGAACAATGGTTGCTGAAAAACTACGAAAAGCACTTCAAGAACCTATCTGTAGAAGTTGCGAAAGTTAGATTTTCAATGGATGCTTATCAACAGCAAATAGAGTTTAGCTTAAACCAGTATCTACAAGGTTGGTCTAGTTATCTAGAGCGGATGCTGGAAGATAAGATTAACGTTGAAATATCAAATAGAGTTAACCAGCAAATTACCCAATACGTAGACCAAATCTTTGAACAAAGAATACGTAACGTTGTTGTTAATCGTCAGGAAATTAGCCAAATTATCAATCAGCAAATTGATAGCATATTTGAGCAAAATATACGCAAAAACATTAGTCTCCTGACTCAGAACATCATCAATAATAATACTGAGCTAAATCAGTATGTTAACAAGCAAATCGGACAAAATTTTGAGCAGAACATCCGTAACAACATCAATCAGCTAACCCAAAGCATTATCAATAATAATACTGAGCTAAATCAGTATGTTAACAAGCAAATTGATCAGAGCTTTAATCAAAACATTCAAAATCACATTCAAGTGATTACCCAAAACATCATCAATAATAATGAAGTTTTCAACCAGTACTTTGAGCAACACTTACAACAGGTTATTAATAACAACACAGAAGTTAACCACAATATTGTGAATATCGTTGCCAACAGTACTAAAATTAACAACAAACTAGAATACATCCGTAACGAATGGAAACAATCATTCATCGGTTTAGTTACAGAGCGAGTGAATGAACTGATAGAAGTTGTTGGTGCAAGAGAGGAATTTAACCAATTAATTACTCAGAAAATCACTGAGAACAATACAGTCATTAATGAGTACGTAAGTCAGCAAATTGATAATACCTACGAACAAAAATTGCACAACTATGTCAGTCTCATAACTCAAAACATTATCAACAACAACGAGACATTAAATCAGTACGTTGACCAACGCTTACAGACTAATGTAACCAACAACAATATTGTCATTCAGCAAATCTTTGATAATGAGCAAATGACTCAGAAGATTGAAAACCTCTTGGTTGAGAATTCCCAAATTCATCAAAAGATTGAAACTGTTGTCATCAACAGTGCAGAAATCAACAACAAGATTCTGAACTTCGTTGTGAACAGTAATGAAATCAACAACAAGATTAGTAATGTCTACAAAGATATAGATGTTAAAGTTGATAACCTCCGCAACGAGTGGAATCAGTCATTTATCACCTTGGTAGGACAGTATGTTGATGAACTGATTAATATCATCGGCGATCGCGAGTCATTTAACCTGCGAGTTGCTAACATGATTAACATTAAGGTGGATGAACTGCTCAACCAAATCTTGAGAATCAGAAACGAACTAACTGTAATCATTAACAACTCTGATAGACATCTTTATGAGTGGACTTTAGGCGAACTCATGGCTATCAAAGGATGCTTAACAGATCGACAAGCTTTAGTAGAACAGTTAGTTACTTTCAGTTCTGAACTAAGAACCAAGTTAGATAGTACTGTTTGTGTAGATATCAACACCTTCCAGCCGTTCAAACCACTTTCAGCGAATCCTGCTCACTTGCCTCCCATGCAAGCGCCGCAGTTACCAGAAAGCAAATAACTTAGATAAGTAGAAGGCAGAAGGAAGAAGGCAGACCGCAGAAGGAAAAAAGCTTATTCTATCTGGTTTCTGGAGATTGGCATTTTACATTTAATTATGTCTACTTAGATTCAAGATTCAGGATTGTAACCAGACCCAAAATTTGTCAGGGTCTGGTTACAACTTTAAGGCAGAAGGCAGGAGGCAGAAGGTTTTAAGACATTTTGTTATCCTCATTGGACTTGTGACCTTTTGGGGCGATCGCAAAAAGGCTTTGTTGTGATGCAGATGTTCTATAATCCTTGCATTGCTTCAATTGTGGGAATTTTTCTTCCTCCTTCCTTCTGCCCTCTGCCGTCTGCCTTCTGCCTTGTCCCAACAGCGATCACCAAAAGTTGCCAAGAACCATCTTTTCCTTTAAGTCACATGAAAGTAGCGAGTCTGACACGAGCCGCCACGCAACGGCTGTAAGTCATGCTAGGAAAGACTTACAAAAATAAAATTGCTCTTTTTACCAAAAAAGGGAGAAAAAGCTTGTTTTGGCTGTATCAATTGAAGTCTAAGTTATTTGCCACAGCATTTGGTCACGTAGCCATAATGGTTTCAGGCTACAAAAATGAGAGGGGTTCAAATAGTACGGCTAAAAGTAGCGGATCTAGTCTGCCAAACCCTAAATTTTAGGTAAAAGTTAGTTTTTTTATGAAACCTAGTCTGAGTAAGGTTTACAGAGGACGCATGGCGGCACAATGCGTTTTGGCTAGGCTATTTTTACCCCGGCTTAAGCGTAACTCAGTGCCTTATTTTTGAATTTTGTATTTTTAGCTTTGAATTGCTTATTGATACTGCTGAGATTTTTGTCATGGTCTTGGAATTGTGACCATGATTGTGGTGCTAATTCGTCATTATCTTTGACTGATGTTACATGTTTTGTAGTTTGTGCGATCGCTCGTTCCACTAGAGAATCGATATCGGAATTATTCCAACTAGAAGTAATTCCAGATGTGAGATATTTTGTATCTTTTGCAAATGCCTTGTTTACAAAATAACTAACATCATAATTATTGATCCTAGAAGTTATTTGAAGTGTCGGATATTCTCTAGTTCGTGTAAGTCCTGGTTCTTTTAAAGAATCAACATCAGAATTATTCAAACCAGAAATAGTTTCAGATATCGGATATTCTCTGGTTTGTGTAAATGCTTGATTTCTTAAAGAACCAACATCAGAATTATTCAAACTAGAGACTGTAGTTTGTGTACTATTTCCTGCTGTCTCTGTGATAATCTGACTTATTTGTTTGGGAGTCAGACTGGGATTAGCACTAAGCATCAGAGCAACTACACCAGCAACGTAAGGAGCTGCCATAGATGTGCCGCTCTTAATTGCATACTGCTCAGAAGATTTCCCTGTGAAAGACTCCGTGGCTCCTGGGGGTATTGAGGAATAGATATCAACTCCTGGAGCTGTAAGATAGTTGATTTCATTGTTTCCAGCACGGTTAGAGAAGTAAGCTAAGTCATTATTCCTATCGACTGCCCCAACAGCAATTCCCGAATTGTATGCATAGCGAGCAGGATAGCGTGGCTCTGGGCGACTATCGTTACCTGCTGCCATGACAACAGTCACTCCTTTGCTAGCGGCATAGTCAATTGCTGACTTTTCAAGAGAGCTAGGAGATAGACTGCCTAAGCTAAGGTTAATCACCTTAGCGCCATTATCCGTAGCATAGTAAATGCCGTTAACTATAGAAGGTATAGAAGCGGTCGTCTTGGGGTAAGCGTCATCAAAAACTTTGACAGGCATAATCTTGGTATCATAGGCAATACCAGTGACACCATAGTTATTCTTCTCTCCACCAACTATGCCAGTAACGTGGGTACCATGACCGTCCCATTTGTCTAGAGTGTTGTTGTTGTTGTTGCCAAAGTTCCAGCCTTGTACATCATCAATGTAGCCATTATTATCATCATCAAAATTTTTCTTACCCAAAGCTTCTAAAGGATTCTTCCAGATATTATTTTTTAGATCCTCGTGGTTGTAGTCAACTCCAGTATCTATAACAGCAACAACGACATCCTTACCTGTGTATCCTTTTGCCCAGGCTGCTGGTGCTTTAATCAGGTCTGCGCCCCAATTATTGCCACCAAGTTTAGGAACATCAGCAAAGGTATTCTGACCAGTAGCTCTAGCGACTGCTGCTGCTGCATTTATCGTGCCGTAACCATTAATAGGGCTATATTTCCCTACACTAGTAGTAGTTGCAGTACCATCACTACTATCTACTTTTGTCACATAGCTACTGCGGCCAAAGCGCAAGCTATAGTCGTCCTGAGTGTGAAAAGTATCTGTTGAAGGGAGATAAGTAGAACTTAGCCCGTTATGAGCAAGTAATTTGTCACTAGTATCATTAGCGAACATAGCTTTTTCTCCTAAATAGAGAATGACTATTTTTTAGCAGTGTTAACTGTTAAAGCTGATACTTTACAGTATTTTCAATTAGTCCCTGAATCTGCTTATAAATTCGAGTTAAGGCTCATATTTCAATGCCATAATCTCTCAATCAAGTTAAGTTAAGGACTATGAGATGGTTGAAAGATAGGAATGATATTTTCAGATGGACATAACCGCAGAACTTGGTATGCAGAAGTTTAACCCCTGAAGCATTAGTGCCATATCATCACCCAGTTCTTGGGATAGGAAATTAAGGAATTTCTGAAAATTTTCATTATCGAAATAGATACAAGCTCACGCTGCTTGCTTGGGGTAGGCTAGCAAATACCGTAGGCATCGCTCTTTTTTTGCAGATGTCCGAGCCTTTCTAAGACTGTTGGACAAATAGTCAGCGCTCTTCGATATTTCTAGATTGAAAGAGCATCGTACAACGATATTGCTAAGTGTTATCAAATTGATCCAGAAAAAGCCTGACAATCTACAGATGATATAAACCTTCTTTTGTTAAAGTTTTAGCTTTCCAGATATTGGAGTTTTAATCCAACTAATGTCCTTTCTTAATTTCCTAACAAAAAATTCTGAATTGATAGTGGTATAAAACACTTACAGATTAGCTATTTTAGCTGAGCCTAAATATGATTTGGTTTTATACATAATTATGATATTTATAAGCTCTAAAGCTCAATCTTCTAACCAAAGTTAGAGAAAAGCTAGTCAAAAGTATGATGTAAATCTGCATCTAGAGCAAACACATCTATATCTTGACGTGACTTTTCCCGTTCAGTCTCTCAAGGTTCCAACCATGACAAAGGCCTTGCAATTTTAACGAGGCTCAGAAGTGGTTCTACCAATTTCAAATGGTGCGTTAACACAATGTAACGCACCCTACTAAGAAAGGGCACTTATTCGTCAATTTGACCAACGCGGCGGATATTCAAAATGTCGCTCATTTTCTTAATTTGGATAAAGACTTGCTCTAGTTGAGGGCGATCGCGTATATCTATTCCCAAATCCATCAATGCAGGTTGACCAACGGCAGTTTTTACCTGGGCATGGCGCACATTGATTCCCTGGTCGCTCAACCTTGATAAAATATCCTTTAGCACTCCTACGCGGTCAAGTGCTTCAATTTGAATCTCCACTGGGTAAGTTTGCGGACGACCACTATTTTCTGCTGCTGGATTCCACCTAACTGGTACTAAGCGCTCATACTCGACATTTTCCAGATTATGGCAGCCTTGGCGATGAATTGAAATCCCCCTACCCCGCGTCACTACGCCAATAATTGGTTCGCCAGGAATCGGAGTACAACACCCAGCTAAATGATATACCAAACCTTCTACCCCAATAATCGGCGAATCTGTAGAGCGGGAGGTATTTGGAGGCGCATCTCGCAAAGCTTTTGCTGTAGATGTCGATTCTTTGGGAAGAAATGGCAGTGGAGTTATGACTGGTTGTTGTCCTTTCGCCACTTCTCGCCAACGATTTAGGACTAAATTCAACGTTACTTCACCGTAACCCAAACCAGCTAGTAAATCTTCTACGCTGTGATAGTTACACTTTTCGGTGACAATCTGCATTGCTTCTGACTTCAGGAGACTATCAAAACCAGTTTTACCAAGTTCCTTTTCTAACAATTCTCGTCCGCGGGCGACATTTTCTTCCCGGCGCGATCGCTTGTACCATTGTTTAATTCGATACTTTGCTGCCGAAGTTCTGACAAAATTCAACCAATCCAAACTTGGATGGCAGTTCTTTTGAGTGAGAATCTCTACAATATCGCCATTTTGCAGCCGTGTTGACAGAGGTACCATTCGCCCATTTACCCGCGCCCCTGCACAGTGGTTTCCCACTTCTGTATGAATGCGATAGGCAAAATCTATACTTGTAGATCCAGGGCTTAAAGGCACAACATCCCCCTTAGGGGTGAAGACATAGACATCATCTTCAAATAGATTATCTTTGACGCTATCAAGATATTCTTGGGCGTCCTTGAGATCTGTTTGCCATTCCAACAGTTGCCGCAACCAAGTAAACTTTTCATCCGTCGCTGTCAAATGGCTAATGGCAGAACCTCCTGTTTCTTTATACTTCCAATGGGCGGCAATACCATACTCAGCGACATGATGCATTTCTATCGTGCGAATTTGGACTTCCAAAGGACGACCAGTCAAGCCAATCACTCCAGTATGCAACGACTGGTAACGGTTAGGTTTTGGCAGTCCAATATAATCTTTAAATCTCCCAGGAATTGGGCGAAAAGCATCATGAACTACCGCCAATGCCCGATAGCATTCTTCATTGGTTTGGACAATAATCCGCAGGGCTGCCAAATCGTAAATTTCGTGAAATTCCTTTTGCTGCCGATGCATTTTTTGGTAAATACTATAAAGATGCTTGGGGCGGCCGCTGATATCTTGGCAGTGAATTCCAGCTTGCTGCAAACGCTCCCGCAAAATTTCTGTAGCTTTAGCCAATTTCTCTTCTCGCGCCGTCCGTTTTTCGGAAACATGCTGCTGCATTTCCCGAAAAGCTTCTGGTTCCAAATATTTAAAAGCCAAATCCTCCAATTCCCACTTAATTCGCCAGATCCCCAGGCGATTGGCTAAAGGTGCAAATATATCTCGCGTTTCCTGGGCACTGCGGCGACGGCTGGCTTCGGACATGTATTGTAAGGTTCGCATATTATGCAAACGGTCTGCCAACTTCACCACAATCACTCGAATATCTTGCGCCATTGCCAAAAACATTCGCCGGAAATTTTCCGCTTGGCTTTCAGTTTTGCTGGTGAAATTGATTTTAGAAAGTTTGGTGACACCTTCCACCAATTGGCGGACTTCCGGCCCAAACCTTTCTTCAATTTCTTCAATAGTGACTTCTGTATCTTCAACTACATCATGAAGAAACCCAGCTGCTATCATAGCAGGACTACCTCCCAAGTCCCGCAGCAATCCGGCCACAGCAATGGGATGAGCGATGTATGGTTCTCCCGATTTGCGGTATTGGCCTTGATGGAGTTGGTAAGCAAATTCAAATGCTCGACCAATCAAAACTGCGTCATTATGCCTTCGGTCATCTTCGGCCTGGCCGCTAGTTGTCGATAATTCCTTCAAACATTTCTTTAACCATTCCGGAATGGCAAGATCGACTGGTGAATTGATAGCTATGCTGCTCATACAATTGGGCCTTAAGGGGATCGGTAGATATGTGTGAGATAGACAAAACTGGCAGCATCACCGTGGGAAGATGCTGTTGCCACTAGAAGGCTGGAAAAAACAGTGTCGGGATGGTTCTCCAATTGGCAATGGTGGTCATCCAGTGTGAATTTCAAGGATCGTAAACTTGAAAATCGATTGATTGCAAACAAAGCCTCAAATCACGATTTGAGGCTTATAGTACTGATAAGTGGTTAAGAGAGTTTATTGTATAAGAAAAATTGCTTGACATTTATACTATCTTAACTAGCACTCGATGTCTTTAAACCGTGAGAAATATCAGGCATTCGTAACTTTACTAGAGCAATTACGCTCCGATGCTACAACTGGGCAAATTGTTGCACCCGAACTGCGGCGGCGTGTAGCCTCGTTGCAGCAACTGTTTGGGGAGGAAATTGTGCCTTTGGCTGATGAAAACTGGCGAGTCCAGTCTTATCAAACTGAGATGAGTAAGCAACTGCGCTTGTTGGAAATAGATGTGATGTTTTTCCAAGGAGCGCGGCAGGCATCGACTGTACAAACAAGACTGCAAACGATAAGCGATCGCTTGACCACTCTCATACAATACTGTAACGCCATTTTGCAACCACAAGCGGAGGGAGAAAAATAACAATTGTTCACCTTTTTCTCTAATTAATACATCATCTCATTTACAACGATTTGTGAAAAGTTATTTTTGCAACAAGTTAGTCATTGGGCATAGGGCATTGGGTAGCGTCTGCAACGAGTTCTTCTTTGGAGGTGTAACGCCGATAGATGGTGGTTTTACCAACCCCAGCACGAGAAGCGATCGCTTCTATACTCATGCTCTGATATCCTACCTCTGCAAGCAAGTCTAAGGTCGCTTGCAAAATAGCTTGGTCGGCGTGGATGCTACGTGGGCGTCCAGAGGAGGTGGGCTGGCGGTGGATTTTCTTTGTTAACATTCCCTTTGGGATCGTTGCAGTGGCAATGTCATTAGTATTTTTGCCCAAAGATAAAGACAACAGTCAGACGCAAAATCAAGCCGTGGATTGTTTCGGGATTGGGTTTTTGGTAATTGCGATCGGTAGTATCCAAACTTTAGTGGTAACAGGTGAATTTGTAAACAAAATGTAAAAACCCCACTCAGTTTTGAGCAGGGTTATGTAAAGTTTTGTTGCTAAAATTAAATTTTTTTATTTTAGAAAGCATTCATGATGGTGATGATACTAACGCTGGTCAGCGCGATTAAAGCGCCCATAACTATAGATTCACTTAATGGATTGCGGATTTTTGAATTCTTCATTTAAGTAAAATCCTTGTTTGTTAATTGTTCCTTAACCATATCAAAATCAGTATATATATCCATAAAAAGCTCGTAAAACTTAAATAAGCGTAAAGTTTCTTAGTAAAAGCTGTAGTTTTTACTTACACAATAATTTTGACTGGCATTGGGGATTGGCAGTGTTGAGTGTTGACCGTTGCTCGTTGACCGTTGACCGTTGACTGAGGAGTTAAGAGTTATTCTCTTTATCTCCCTTGTCTCCCTTGTCTCCCCATCTCCCACACCTCCCCATCTCCCCACTCCCTAGAATTAATAATTACCTCATCTCCTAGCGGAATATGAGCCTTTATGCAGTAAAATAAATCTTAATCAAGGTAGAAATTATTTGAACAGAAAATTACCATGACAGCTTTTACAGCACCTAAAAACGAAACCATCGCTTTTGACTTAGAAAAATTAAACCAGGAGTTTGAAACTGCCACTCCCAAACAAATCTTGGCATGGTCTATAGAAAACATCCCAACTGGGCTGGTGCAAACCAGCGCCTTTAATGTGGATGACATGGTAATTACCCATATTCTTTACAGCGAACTGAAGTTTCCGGTTCCTGTAATCTTTCTCGATACCCTGTACCACTTCGATGAAACCCTAGAACTAGTTGCTAAAGCCAAACAAATATACAACTTGGATTTGCAAACTTACAAAACTCTAGAAGCGGACAGCCCCGAAGCTTTTGAAGCCAAATTTGGCGATGCACTCTGGGATAAAGATATTCTCAAATTCCACGACATTACCAAAATTGAACCACTACAACGGGGTTTAGACGAACTCAACAGCGTCGCTTGGATTACTGGACGCCGCCGCGACCAAGCAGTAACCCGTGCGAATATGCCCATATTTGAATTAGATGGCAAGGGTCGTTTGAAGGTAAATCCTATAGCCACCTGGACACGCAAAGACAGCTGGCTTTATGTGGCTGAACACGGAGTTATTTACAATCCCTTACACGACCAAGGTTATCCCAGCATCGGCGACAAACCCATCACCACCCAAGTCAAAGATGGCGAAGACGAACGCGCCGGACGCTGGCGGGGAAGCAATAAAACAGAATGTGGAATTCATATTTAGTCATTAATCATTGGTCACTAGTCATTTGTCATTAGTATTAGACAAAGAGATAAGTCTGAGACTAGAACTTTAAGGACAAATGACTAAGGACAAAAGACAAATGACGATCAAAATCCTCCACCTTTCCGATATCCATATGGGAAGCGGCTTTTCCCACGGACGAATTAATCCGGTAACAGGTTTGAATACACGATTGGAGGATTTTGTCAATACATTATCTCGATGTATTGACCGGGCGATCGCAGATCCTGTAGATTTAGTAATATTTGGTGGCGATGCTTTTCCGGATGCGACACCACCACCCTATGTTCAACAAGCTTTTGCTAACCAGTTTCGCCGTCTGGTGGATGCGAATATTCCCACAGTGCTGTTAGTGGGGAATCACGACCAACATTCCCAAGGACTAGGAGGCGCGAGTTTATGTATTTACCGCACCTTGGGAGTGCCTGGTTTTGTGGTTGGCGATACATTGACTACTCATCACATCGAAACGCGCAATGGCAAAGTACAAGTAATTACCCTACCTTGGCTGACTCGTTCCACGCTGATGACTCGCCAAGAAACTGAGGGTTTGTCTTTGGCGCAAGTCAATGAACTGTTAACGGAACGGCTGCGAGTAGTTTTGGAAGGGGAAGTTCGCCGCCTTGACCCCGATGTGCCAACTGTGCTTTTGGCTCACTTGATGGCTGACAATGCTACCTTGGGAGCAGAACGCTACTTGGCAGTGGGTAAAGGCTTTACTCTACCTTTGTCTTTGTTGACACGACCTTGTTTTGATTATGTAGCATTGGGACATGTGCATCGTCATCAAAATTTGAATAAAGCCAACAACCCACCGGTGATTTATCCAGGAAGTATTGAACGGGTAGATTTTAGTGAAGAAAAAGAAGATAAAGGCTATGTAATGCTAGAACTCCAACGGGGTAAGGCAGAGTGGGAATTTTGCCAGTTACCAGTTCGGGATTTTTGCACAATTGAGGTGGATGTTTCCAAAGCAGAAGATCCCCAAGCGGCATTAATGAAAGCGATCGCCAAGTATGATATTGAAGATGCTGTAGTGCGGTTGATTTACAAACTGCGATCGGAACAGATGGATTTAATTGAAAGTTCCTCTGTGCATACTGCTTTAAGTGCAGCTCACACCTACACCATCCAAGCAGAATTAGTCAGTCAATTGGCTCGACCGCGAATTCCGGAATTGACTGCGAGTAGTAGCATTGACCCAATGGAAGCCTTGAAAACTTACTTGAACAATCGTGAAGACCTCAAAGACATCGCAGCATCAATGCTAGAAGCTGCACAAAAGTTGCTAGCAGATGACGTAGAAGTTTGGCTAGAAGCGGCAACTAATGAATAAAGTAATATCAGTCAACTATGTCCAAGCACGGAAAAACGTACTATCTTCCCAAATGCTAGCAGTTTGCTGTGCGATCGCTGTCAATTCTTGTTCTTTGAGGGGTACAAAAGCACGCGCTATATTGACATTATTCTCTAGTTGTGCAACTGTCTCCGCCGCAATTACACAACAATGCACCCCAGGCTGAGACATTGTATATCCTAAAGCTTGTTGCATACCCGTCAACCCGCCTGATTTAAATAGCCGACCATAAGCTGGGACTTTCATAGCAATTACGCCGACATTTTTTTCTTGAGCAACTGGTAAAACTACCGGGATGAATGGACGTGGGTGGTGTTTGTCAGCTGCATTCACAGGAATGAGTGTAGTGTGGAAGGGATAGCGACGCAACCCTTCGGCAATGATTTGAGGATCGTGATGTCCGGTAATACCTGCGAAGCGGACGAGTTTTTGTTGTATGGCTTCTTCTAAAGCTTTAATTGCGCCAGATGAACTAAAAATGGTGTCGAGTTCTTCAGCAAAAGAGACGTGATGTAACTGCCACAAATCCAGGTAATCTGTATTCAGACGTTTAAGCGATCGCTCTAATTCTCGCCATGCACCATCACGATCTCTTTTATCGGTCTTAGTTGCTAAAAACAGTTTTGAACGATGGGGTGGTAAAACTTTTCCTAGATAATCTTCACTCGGCCCGTAACTTGCAGCAGTATCAAAGTAGCGAATACCAAGTTCTAGCGCTTTTTGAATAATTTCGGCAGCATCGCGTTCTCTTCCTTCCCAGGATAACGGCGTTTGTCCTGCTCCTCCCAAGCCGAAGATTGGCAGATTTACTTGGGTGCGTCCCAGCACTCGTTCTGCCATGGTTGCTGGCGGTGTAGCGGTGTTGATAGTATTTTGTTGTATGGCAGTGTTGGTAGTATTTTGCTGTAACGCATTAGTGGCCACAATACCACCAGTAACAGCAACACTAGTGATTAGGAAATTACGCCGCGTCTTTCCTTCTGTCATAGTTGGCTTTGGGGAGAAAAGTACTTTTATTTTAAGATGTTAGCTAGGGAGAATTTATTTCAGAGAGCAAAATTACTGATAGTTTAGGGATACTCCGAAAGCATTCGTCATTGGTGAGAAAAGTAGAGCATTAAGTCAACAATGCTGTTGTAGCATTTGATAAAGCGATGTCTACGACGGGCTACGCCTACGCACTGCTTTTTCTAGTTTAGCTTTGAGGAGCGATCGCTTTACTTATTGCTAACAGTATTTTGCTGAGCGTAGTTAAGATTTTTCTGATATTCTATAATTTTTCGCTGGGCTATTGCATAATTTTGGCTAGAAGATGGTACATTTTTCATCAGTGCGATCGCTTCTTGCCATTCACTCATAACTCTCTTCCATTCATCTGGAGATTTGGCTAACTGAGTCAAGTTAGCTGCCTTGATTGCTTTATTTACAGCCTCTCGAAATGTATCAGTTTGGGGTGTAATTACTGTTGCCAATGGACTTGGTGATAAATCTTGAGACGGTAGATAAATTTTTGATTTTTCTTTGATTATATTATTTACTAATGAATATATTCCTATAGAAACCAATAAAGCTAAAACAATCATCAATATTCGATTATTTAGTTTTATAAATGATTTCTTATGAGATTGAGATATTGATAGTACAGGTAAATGCTGTTTTTTACCTTTCTTAATTTGAGTTAAGCCCATATCAGCACCCAATCTGTCAAATTCTAAGTCTGTGCGATCGATACTGTATTTTTTACCTGGATTTTTAAGTTTGTTGTAAGCCGATTTTAACCGAGGAGTCAGGCGTTTTTTAACTAAAATTTCTAATTGATATAAATATGACGCAGTTATAATCCAAATTACAAACCAATGTTGTTTTAATAAATTATTATTTTCAATACTGTAAAAAACTTCTTTTGTTGCACGTCCAGTTAAATGCCCAACACAACCACTGAAGCTTTCTGATAGTTTATAGTAGGATCTGCAATCTAAATCAGCCAATTGTGAAAAAATAATTATGATTATAATGAAAGATAATGCCATTACAACTGTGCCATAAAACCCTGCCCATAAGCTACTCAAACTAGGTATCCATCTGGGTAACTTATTATATGATTTAGGTTTATGCCAAATAAACCAAAAAATATGATAAACAAAAGCTAAAAAAACTGTTGGTATTAATAAGCCAAATAAAACAGAAAATATTAATAGTAAAGGGCTGTTGCTAAAAACTGATATCAACATTCCTAGAAACCCAAATACTATTAAACGCGTGCCAGGAAACGCTATAGGAACTAAAACAATAGCCCTAAGCCAAGAACTAGGATAAGGAAACCAAATAGGCCATATTTGTGAAAAAAATTCAGATTTTCCATTTTTCAGTTTTTCTAAAAAATTTAAATGCTTTTCAGTTTTGCTATTTTGAGAACTAAAATTTAAAGAATCTATCCAAAATACTGAAGTTTCTCCTGACCTTTGCCCAGATATTTTTACATATTTAATAGCTGAAAGTTCCAATCTAGTTATTAATTTCCGAATAAAAGTGACTGATGATTCTTGTTCAGGCACTTGAGAAGATTCCAAGGTTATCTGCAAGCAATCATCTTTAAATACTACTTTGGCAGTAATATGTTTTGGTTGCAAAAGATAATTGATTACTGAAGCGATCGCCTGTGGGTCTCCCTGTCTAGCAAGTTCCAGAATATTCGGTTGAGTCATAACTAATAAACAAAAAAATCTTCTAGGTTCAAGATTCCCTATTAGCAGGTAAAAACTAACAATTTCATAATTAACTTATCTATATATATATTTTTTGCTATTTTTTAAAAAACAAAATTAAACTGTTGCTTTTTAGCTGTTTTATCAAAAAAATAACACTAACGTTCTTTAGTAATGACACAATTATTATTACTAATAATTACTTTGTTAACTAAAAAATAATTGCAATTTGATAAAATATCATTGATAATTTTATTTGCAATACTTTCAAAATCTTGGCTTTTTAGTTCGCGGACACTATCACCATTTAAATTAATAGAAACAGTTAGCATCTGAGGATTATTATAAGACTCTAGATCGTTTTCTTCAGGTTCTGGTAAATCTAAATCAAATTCTTGAGTCCAAGCTGGAAATTCTCGATCTATGTGCTGTCCGTAAATCTTGACTTTTTGAACAGATGCAGCCGCTAAATTAGTTAATCCTCTACGGATAAATGCAACCCAGGTTTCCCGATCTGGTATTTGGGCAGATTCTAGTGTTACCTCTAGGTAAGCATCTTTGAAAGCTACTTTTGCAGCGATCCCTTTGGGTAGGAGATGGCGATTCATTAAAGATGCGATCGCCTCTACATCTCCCTGTTTTGCAAGTTCCAGAATATTTAGCAGCGTCATAACTAGTAAAAGAGAAAATCAAAAGAAAATAACCTTATATTCTTAGGATTCCCCTTTAAGAGACTTAAGTAACATTATGATGCAATGTATCAAATAGGCAAAGCTTTAATGTCTAATATAAAAAAGGAGTCAGAATTCAGAATTCACCAATTCAGAATTCAGAATAAATTCCAATTTAAAATATGAAGATTTATCAACATCATGCTTGGCCTTCAACCGTGGAGGAAGCCATAGTTATTCAAGAACAGTTGCGAAATCAGGTAATTACGTTAGATAAACTACAAGAACCGGTGCAGTACGTCGCTGGAGTCGATATGGGTTTTGAAGCGGATGGCACCATTAGCCGTGCAGCTGTGGCAGTATTGAGTTTTCCTGATTTGGAAGTAATTGAGACGAGCTTAGCACACCGTCCTACTTCTTTTCCTTATATTCCTGGTTTCCTTTCATTCCGAGAAATTCCCGCTGTCTTGGATGCACTGGAGAAAATTAAAACAACACCAGATGTGATTTTGTGTGATGGCCAAGGAATTGCCCATCCCCGCAGATTCGGTATAGCTAGCCATTTGGGTGTAATAGTGGATATACCGACAATTGGTGTAGCTAAATCATTGTTGATAGGTAAGCATGAAGAATTACCAGAAACTAGGGGTAACTGGCGATCGCTCATACATAAAGGTGAAATAATTGGAGCAGTTTTGCGATCGCGCACAGGAGTAAAACCCCTGTACGTCTCCAGCGGTCATCGAATCAGTTTAGCAACAGCAATTGACTATGTATTACGCTGCACGCCGAAATATCGCCTCCCAGAAACTACACGTATTGCTGATAAATTAGCGTCGGCAAGATAAAGGTTATTGAAGTTTTTTCTAAATACTTGCTTGTGCTTGGTTATTCATGTTAGGAATCGCACAGAAAGAAGTTGAAGTAGCTAAAATACGAGTTAGAAGTTAGAACAATGAACGCACTAACTTTACAGTGGCACGATGCAGGTAGAGATAATACTCAGAACATTTACGAACAACAAGCAAGTAAAAATCCTGGCACAGTTCGCATCGGTCGCGATCCCCTCCGGTGCGATGTTGTTCTGAGTAATCCTACTGTATCTGGTTTACATATAGAAATATTTTTTCATCCCCAGCAACAGCGCTTTTATGTGAGAAACTTGCGATCGCAAAATCCCCCACTGGTTGATGGACGCCAACTAGTCCAAGGTGAAATGCCTTTAGCTGAGGGTACTAGTATCTCTTTGGGACAAATACAACTCAAAGTTACTAGTATTTCCACAGACAACATTCCTGCAACAATTTTGATGCCACCACAACCGCCAGCGAACAACCCCCATTCACCAGCCAATATCGGACATCAGCATCACCACCATTCACCGACACCCCCCACACCACCGCCAGGAGTTTATGCCTTAAAATGTCCCAGATGTCAGAAAGTTTCCCCACCAGAGAATCTACAAATTGGCTGTCCTTGGTGTGGGACATCTTTAGCTGCGGCAGTGAGTGTGTTAGTAGCGCCGGGGAGTTAGGGGAGACAAGGGGAAAAGGGCAAAGGGCAAGGGGCAAAGGTAAGATCCCTCCTTTTCCCTTTAACCTTTTCCCTTTTCCCACCCGAAGGGTTTTGACTAATGACCAATGACTAATGACCAATGACTAATCATTTACAAATCCAATTAAGTTGGGAAGAACCGGCGACGGGAGAACGGCGAGAACCAATGTTGAATATACCGATCGCCTTTGGTCGGGAATTTGCCAGGTTACCTGTTGAACTCGGAGGACAGCGGGTTTCCAGGATGTTGCTCAATAGTAATGAAGTTTCTCGCTACCATGCCCTAATTGACTGGGAACAAAATAATCTGGTAGCCATCGACCAAGGCAGTGTTAACGGGATCTTTGTCAACGGTAAACAACAAAAGCGCAGTGTTCTGGCTAATGGCGATACATTGCAAATTGGCCCCTATGTCATCACAATCAAGTTTGCTGCTGCTAACGCCACTGCACCAGATACCACCCCCCCTTCAACGATTCGGTTTAACCCAAATACCAATATCCCAGACCCCAGTTTGCCTGTACCCCAGCCTGGAATCACCGCAGGCACTAATTTTCCGCCGCCAGCATTTCAAGCACAAAAAGTCCCCGTGTTAGCGCTTTATGCTACCGGGCTACCAGTGGATGAAACTGATTATCTAGCGATCGGGGCGGGGCTGGGTAGCTTTGTTTGGGCTGATTTGCTGCGAATTAGTGGTGTGCGTGCTGACAAAATTGTCGCTGTGGGATTAGAAGCAGAACCTTATGCTCGTTATAAGCGCCTGTGTATGAATTCCCAAATTCCTCTACATGAAAGACTGCGGTCTAATTCCGATTCTTGTCCTGATAATATTTGGGGCTGGCCTAGTTATGCCTTGCGCGAAGTTTGGGCTGACTTTGGTAAAGGACACATGAAATCAGGATTTAAAAATTTGTGGCAGGTGTTTGCTGAACCAACATTTGCCGAAACTTATACACCCCGTTCCGGTAACGTTTTTAATTCCATAGATAGGGAGGCCAAGCGCATTGGCTGGAACCAAATTTATCGTTATGGTCGAGTCCGGGCAATTCGTAAAACCGATGATGGTAGGTATTGCGTAGCCTATTCTCGCGCCCCAGGAAATTATGCTTTTTTAGTTAGTCGTTATTTACATTTAGCTACTGGATATCCCGCAATTCAGTTTCTTCCAGATTTGCAAGCTTATAGAGAAAAATATCAAGACTTTAAAACTGTTGTGAATGCTTATGAAGCACACGATCATGTTTATCAGCAACTAGAGCAACACGGTGGTACAGTATTGATTCGGGGACGAGGAATTGTGGCTTCGCGGATTGTGCAGCGGATTTATGAAGCCAGAAAGCGAAATCGGAATATTTCAGTTTTACATTTAATGCGATCGCCTAAACCCCAAGGCAACAAATTTCAAAATTCCCAGCGCCTAGTCAAAAATCATTACGAATTTCAACCCTTTAACTGGCCGAAAGCTTGTTGGGGCGGCGAACTCCGGGCAATGTTAGAAAAAGCCAGCCCCGAAGAACGCAAAAGCTTACTAGCAGACTGGGGTGGTACCACCACCGCCGACCGACACGACTGGCAGCGAATTACTGCCCAAGGGATCAGCGAAGGCTGGTATCAAATTACCTTCGGTGAAGTGCTGGATGTAGAACGAGATCCTCAAAACCGGACTATTACTCACATCCGAGAAAAAAGCTTTGGGGAAATGAAATTGATAGCTGACTTTATTGTTGATGCAACTGGGCTGGATGCCAAGGTAAATGCTAGTCCCCTGCTAGAAGATTTTGTCAAACATTACAACTTGCCATTAAATCACCTGGGGCGATTAACTGTTGCCGACAATTTTGAACTGTTAGAAATGCGTAATGACAAAGGACAGATGTATGCAGCAGGGGCGATTACCCTTGGTGGCCCTTATGCCGCAGTTGATAGTTTCTTGGGCTTGCAATACGCCGCATTAGTCGCCGTTGATGGACTCGCCGCCGCCCGTGCGCCTGGAGTTCATAGATTGAATGCTGTAAGTTCCTTTGGTCAGTGGTTGAAGTGGGCGTTAAATCAATCGCCCTGATAGGATTTTGGATTTTAGATTTTGGATTTTGGATTGGGAATTGTGCATCTAGATTTTGTAAATTCATCTGTTGCAATCAATTTTCAAATTGGTATTAGCTGTTTCGAGTTCCGAGGCTCAATTTTGACCTTCTGAGGCTCAACTTTGACCTTCTGAGGCTCAAAAGCTCAAGTTAGAGGCAATACCTTCAGCCCGCCTGCGATTTAAATTGCAGGCTAAGAGCAAAAGTCAGTTAAAACTGACTCAAATTTAGTCCGTTTGAACGGACTTAGGCTATTAGCCTTGGAATTGATTCCAAGGCGGGATAGCAACGAAGCAAAGAATTTGCCTTTAGCAGTTCTTCTATTTAGTTTTTTCCCTTGTTAGGTGTACTAAAGTTTTAACTAAACCTGTAATTGCAACAATTACAGAGGCAATTCCGGCGATGGACACTGAAGTCAAAATTGCCACTGCAAGGATAATTTCACCAGGACTGTCTCCGTTTCGCATCCAAGTAGATGGATTTTCTACTAACGTTGGCGAGGCGGGGATTAATTGCGAAGTTTGGGCGGCTTGATTAGCGTTGACTGGATTTGTTAAGGCAGTTTTCATGGCTGAACCTCTTCTAAATGTTTCTATGCAAATGGTATTTCTGCCCAAAGAAGAGGAAATTCCCTAGAAATGGAGACAAAGTGGAAAGAAAGTAGAAATTAAGTAGAATCGAGAAGAAATCTTACAACCTGTCTATGGAATGGGCTGATTTTTTAGCCGATGAAGCTACTACTCATAAATTATCCTCGGCGCTAAGGGAAGCTTTTGTAGAGCGTTTGAAGTTTGAAAACTTAGAGAAGAGTGAATTAAATCTTGCCACTAAACTAGGCATTTCAGAAGATACTTTTACAAAGCGGATGAATGCCGTTTATAAAAACTTTGCCAAGAGTTATCCTGAGTTAGACATTAAAGGCAGGGGTAAGCTGGAAAAGTTACGGGCTTGCCTAACAGCAAAATATAGTGGTGGGCAAGATGTCCACCCCACAGTTAAGGAGATTCATCAAAATATTCCCCCTACTGTTCCATTTGAAAAATTTGTGGGACGTGAGACGGAACTAGAAGAACTGCACCAGAAATTACAAACATCTCGGCAAGTTGCAATTGTAGCTGTGGCGGGTATGGGTGGTATCGGTAAAACTGAACTCGCTACTCAATATGCGAAACAGCACTTGCAGAATTATCAAGGTGGGGTTTGCTGGTTATCAGCACAGGGAATTGATGTCGGAATTCAAATTCTCAGATTTGCCGAATTAAAATTTAAACTCATTGCACCGGATGACTGGGAATTAGCGGATAGGCTGAGATACTGCTGGCAGAATTGGGAAAAAGGTGAAGTGCTGCTGATATTTGATGATGTCACCGATTACAAAAAACAGGTTCAGCCTTATCTACCCCCAGAATCACCTCGATTTAAAGTATTGCTGACAACCCGCCTGGGGTTTGATAGAACTTTGCCGCAATTACCTTTGGGTGTTCTCAAACCGTTGGCGGCGATGAAATTATTAAAATCGCTGGTTGATAGAGAACGGCTGAAAAGCGAACCTTGGCTTGCGAGAAAAATTTGTAAATTCTTGGGATATTTGCCTTTGGCGTTAGAGTTGGTGGGGCGATATCTGGATACAATGCCAGATTTGTCTTTGGAAAAACTGCTGAAGCGGCTAGAGAAAAAGCGACTGGAACATGAAGCAATAGCTAAAGCTAACCCATTAATGCGTTATGAATACGGTGTTGGTGAAGCTATTGCATTGAGTTGGGAACAATTGGATGAGAAAGCACAAGGCTTAGGCTGTTGGCTGAGTTTGTATGCTTTAGCTAATATTCCTTTTTCTGTTGAGTGGATACAAGATGACGATGAACAAGAACTTTGGGAGAAAGCTATAGCTAAGTTGCGGAAACTGCATTTAATAGAATGGCAAAGTCAAGGAATTTATCGTCTACATCCACTGATTCGGAAATTTTTCCAAATGAAGTTGGATGAGTCAAGTAATGCAGAGAAGCTAAAAACAATCTTTGCAGCACTGATGCTAGAGGTAGCAAAGGATATTCCCCCACAGCTTAACCGTGAAGATATTTTAAACTTCACTCCCTTTATCCCGCATCTTGGAGAAGTTGGAACTCACTTATCCCAATATCTAAGCGATGAGGATTTAGTTGGGCTTTTGAGAGGTTTAGGCTGGTTTTATTATGGTCAAGGACTTTATCAACAAGCAGAACCTTGGTACAAACTATGTAAAGATATAGCTAAAAATCGTCTTGGTTTAGAACATCCTTATGTCGCGGCTAGCCTGAACAATCTCGCAGAACTCTACCGTTATACAGGACGCTACGACGAAGCTGAACCCCTATATCAGCAAGCTTTGGAACTGACTAAACGCTTACTGGGAGACGACCATCCCAATGTCGCCACTAGCCTGAACAATCTCGCATTACTCTACGAGTCTACAGGACGTTACAGCGAAGCTGAAGCCTTGTCTCAGCAAGCTTTGGAACTGTACAAACGCTTACTGGGAGACAACCATCCTGATGTTGCCACTAGCCTAAACAATCTCGCGTTACTTTACGAGTCTACAGGACGCTATAGCGAAGCCGAACCGTTGTATCAGCAAGCTTTGGAACTGTATAAGCGCTTACTAGGAGACAACCATCTGCTTGTTGCCAATACCCTGGACAATATTGCAGGACTCTACAAATCTACAGAACGCTACGGCGAAGCCGAACCCATGTATCAGCAGGCTTTGGAACTGAAAAAACGCTTACTAGGAGACAACCATCCCGATGTCGCCACTAGCTTGAACAATCTCGCACAACTCTACAATTCCACAAAACGCTACAACGAAGCAGAACCCCTGTATCAGCAAGCTTTAAAACTGAAAAAACGCTTTGTTGGAGACAATCATCCCGATGTCGCGGCTATCCTGAACAATCTCGCAGTACTCTACAGTTCTACAGGACGCTATGGCAAAGCTAAAGCTATGTATGAGCAAGCTTTAGCAATTTGTGAGCAGACTTTAGGTATAGGTCATCCTAATACAATGGGAGTTCGGGGAAATTATGCAAGATTTTTAAGAAAACCATATCGCTAGCGATCGCCCCCTTTCTCCCAAAACCACACCAAATTGATGCTACACAACAGTTGTAGTTTAAAGCTTAAAAGCGATCGCTCTATTTTTCACTGTACTTTATATATAAAGGAGCGATCGCTTACTTTTTTCAAGTTCCAAACACCAAATATAAACTTCTAAGAATAAATTTATGCGAACAGTACCAATCCAATTACCAGAAACAGTATTTTCAGCACTTCGGAAAAATCCTGAAGAATTTATTCAAGAAATGCGAATTGCAGCAGCAGTTAAATGGTATGAATTAGGTGACATTTCCCAAGCCAAAGCAGCAGAAATCGCTGGGCTAACTCGTGCTGAATTTATTAATGCTTTATCACGCTACCAAGTAGATTTTATGCAATATACTGCCCAAGAGTTAGCCGAGGAACTGGCGAATGTCAATGCGTGAGGCTGGTTTGTGGTTGTCCGAGACTTTGGTGAATTTGCTCAAACAACAAGCAGGAGAATAGCGATCGCCCATTAATTATAATTATGACTTACGCAAGAACTCTCTGAAACTCTTATTTCTCCGTGCCGCGCCAGTTGCTTCTCCTGTCGGAGACGCTGCGCGAACAAGTCGGGGAACCCGCCCAACGCACTGGCTTCTCTGCGTCCTCTGTGGTTTGTTTTTTCATGATTTTGCGTAAGTCCTGATAATTTCAAACAGCGATCGCTCCTTCTCCTCTCTTCCTTTGCGTCCTTTGCGGTTCGATTGTCATAGTAATCCATCGAAGCGCGTAGGCGTAGACAGATCGGGCGTTTTAAGTTCTAAATGCCAACTTTGACCTTCTGAGGCTCAACTGACAATGGCTAAACGCGGTCACTGCTTTAAAACGTTTTTATACAAATGTATATTTCCCTCAAAGAGAGAAGATTTGTAAATCGAGACAAAGTAGAATCGAAAATAAAGCTTATAAACTATTATGCAATGGGCTAATTTTCTAGCCAAAGAAGCTGCTACTACTGGGTTATCTCTCGAACAGACAGCAGCTTTTGTAAACTATTTTAAGACTGAAAACTTAAGTAAAACTGAAGCTCAACTGATCGGCGAATTAAACGTTGATATCCCTGCTTTCAGAAAATGGATGGGTGAGCTATATGACAAATTCGCCCAGAATTATCCTGAATTAGCTATTTCCAACAGTCGGGGCAAACTAGAAAAGTTACAAGCTTACCTGAGGGCAAAATATAATAGCGAATTGGATGTACTCAAACCATTGGCGGCGATGAAATTATTAAAATCGCTAGTGGTTCGGGAACGACTGCAACAAGAACCTTGGGTTGCTAGAAGAATTTGTAAATTTTTGGGATATTCACCTTTAGCGTTAGAGTTAGTGGGGCAATATCTCAATAAAATACCAGATTTGTCTTTAGAAATACTGCTAAAGCGGCTAGAGAAAAAGCGAGAGAAACATGAACCCGTAGCCAATGCTAATTTAGAGATGCATTACGAATACGGCGTAGCTGAAGCTTTTGAATTGAGTTGGGAACAACTAGATGAGAATGCACAAAGCTTTGGCTGTTTGCTAAGTTTGTGTGCTTTAGCTGACATTCCCTTATCTGTGGAGACGATAGAAGACGAGAAAAAACAACAACTCAATGAAAAAGCGATCGCTGATTTACTAGAATTGCATTTGCTACAACAGAAAAGTAAAGGAATTTATCTTTTAAATCCCCTAATTCGGCAACTTCTCAGAATAAAGTTGGATAATTCAACTGAGGCGGATGAAGCAAAAACTAAATTTGCAGCAATGATGTTAGAGGTAGCAAAGCTAATTCCGCAACAGCCTAACTCTGAAGATATTGACAATTTCACTCCACATATTCCGCACATTACAGAAGTTGCAACTCACCTATCCCAGCATTTGGGCGATGAAAATCTCATTACTCTGTTTACTAAATTAGCTTGGTTTTATCAAGGACAAGGACTTTATCAGCAAGCAGAATCTTGGTTACAGCGGTGTGTAGAATTGGCTCAAAATCACCTTGATTTAGAACATTCCTATATCGCTCCTAGCCTCAACAATTTAGCAGGACTTTACGAATCTACAGGACGCTACAGCGAAGCCGAACCATTGTATCGGCAAGCTTTAGAACTAAGAAAACGTTTGTTGGGAGACAGCCATCTTGATGTCGCCACTAGCCTAAATAATTTAGCATTACTCTACGAATCTACAGGGCGCTATACCGAAGCCAGACCTTTGTTTGAGCAAGCTTTAAAAGTGAGAAAACGCCTGCTGGGAGAAGAACATCCTGATATCGCTACAAATTTGAGCTATTTAGCAGTAGTCTACGAATCTATAGGACGCTATGCTAAAGCCGAATCTTTGTATCAGCAAGCTTTAGAACTCTGGAAACGCCTAGTGGGAGAAGAACATCCTCACGTCGCTACTAGCCTAAACAATTTAGGAGCATTGTATTGTTATACAGGACGCTACAGGGAAGCCGAACCCTTGCTCAAGCAAGCTTTAAAACTGAGAAAACGCCTGCTGGGAGAAGAACATGCCGATGTTGCTACTAGCCTGAACAATTTAGGACAACTCTACGAATCAACAGGACGCTACAACGAAGCCGAACCCTTCTATAAGCAAGCTTTGGAACTGACTAAACGTCTCTTGGGAGACAACCATCCTGATGTCGCCATTAGTCTGAACAACCTAGCAGCACTCTACCGTCATACAAGACGCTATAGAAAAGCCAAACCATTGTTTGAGCAAGCTTTGAAAATTTGCGAACGGACTTTAGGTGTCAGTCATCCTACTACTATGACAGTTAGGGCGAATTATGCAAGTTTTTTGAAAGAAACACATCACTAGCCGCAATTAAAAGAGAACAGGGAATAGGAAACGGGCAACAGTTCAATACCCAGTAATTAAAATCAGCGACACAACAGTTGTACTTTCAACTTTGAGTTTAAAGGGGGGGGTGATATTTCCCCCCTTTCACCGTTATTGAGATGTTGCCTGCAAACTAAGTAGAGCATTTGATTAATTCGTAGCGAATTTTCTGCGTCCCTCTGCGCCACTTTGCGTTTAAATTTCAACTCTCAATTCGCCACGATTTTAGGCAAAGCTGTACTAAGCCATAGCTAATGCTACAATTACTGCCACACAAACACTTTAGCTTCGTATGGCCCCAAATCAATGATGATGCCATCATCCCCAGCTTCGACATCATAATTCGCTGTCCATTCGTGCCATGTACCACCGTTAGGGAAGTTAGGAACATGATAGCCAGCTAGGAAATTTTCTGAGAAATTTGCCACCACAACTACACGAGAACCTTCCTCATTCCAACGGCTATAAGCTAACACTTTTGCCTCTGCATTTTCGTGGATGAAGTCAATGTTTTCTGTGTAGAGAGCATGATTACTTTTACGCAGATTTGTTAAGCCTTTGTAATATTCAAACAAACCACGATTTAAATCATTACCTAACAGCGTCCAATCGATTTTAGCTGATTCAATTTGTTTGGGTTTGTACTCGCCAAATTCTTCTCCCATCCAAATCAAAGGCACACCAATAGCAGTCATCAGGATAGCTACTCCTAATTTAATCCGCCTAAAGGCTTCTTCATCAAAAATCTCACGGTTACCCAATTCAACCATGAGATGATTGTGGTCGTGGTTGGTGAGATAGTTTACCACATTAGTAGCACCCATAAAGCCTTGACGTTTGCAGTCAATAACATCTTTAAGGCGCTCTAAATCAAATGTATCGCCGCAGATATGTTCTAAAATGCAGTGATAGAAACTGTCATGCCAGCAACCATCCATCGGCCCATCGACATTGGTAATGCTGGTAGTTTCAGGAATGTGTTCGGCGACATTATAGAAAGGTTTCGGCCCAGCGGCATTTTTAGCTTCTTGGACTACCCAATGCATAAAATCATAGTTAGCAATTTGCCGCGCTGCATCATAGCGAATTCCATCAAGATGATATTCTTGAATCCAAAAACGGATTGTATCACCAATAAATTTCCGCGCTGGATGAATTTCTAAATTTTCGTCGTAATGTTCGTAATTAAACTCAGGTCCCCAGTTATTATCAGGGTCACGGGGAGAGTGATGATACCAATAATCGTGGTCAATTTGTGTTAACGGACTAGATGCTTCTGAGTGGTTATAAATACCATCATTAATTACACGAATGCCTCTAGCATGACACTCATCAATCAAATTTTTCAATTCAGCGGTAGAACCATAACTAGATTCTGTTGCAAAGAAATAGCGAGGATTATAACCCCAGCTATGATCGCCAGGATATTCTTTTATTGGCATCAACTCAATAGCATTGATTCCTAATTCACACAAATAATCTAACTTTTCAACAACATGTTTATATTTACCTCGTGCATAAGGGTCATCTTCACCACCAGAAAAATCACCAACATGCAGTTCATAAATTACTAGTTCGTGGTCAGCAGGTAACGGTTTATCATCATGTTGCCAAACGTATGTATCAACAATTCTTTCCCCATCTTTGATACGGACAATACCGTTATCTTTTCCACCCGCTTCATCTATATCAGTCGCATAAGGGTCTGTGACATCAACCCATTGTTCTAGTTCAAAAAACCATGAATTTGTTTGGACACGAAATTTATATTGATAATCACCATCTTCTAATTCAACACTTGTCCGGAAATAGCCATCCTCACCTTTCTCCATTGGAATTTCTTGCCAATCAGAAAAAGAACCTATTAATGTGGCTCCTTTGTTATATGGCGCAAATAAATTAAATTCAATTGGCTTTGCCATAGAAGTGTTTGTAATATTAAGGATTGATAGAAGTATTCTCTGATGATTAATTAAATTTGCAAATAGCTCTAGAGAAGTAATTGAATATGTAGTGCTTCTATCTTCAGGAGTAATTGATAAATATTTTTTTTGAAAAAGTAGCTATTTGTTTAAATCTTGGTTTTTTTTATACTATTAACTAGAATTTAAAAAAGCAAAAATCGAAGTGGAATTCAGAATTCAGAATTCAGGAACGGAGCCGGAGAAGCTTCGCCTCCGGTCAGAATCAATCAAAAAGGATTATAAATCTGCTAATTCAAATATTGCTGAATTCTAAATTCTGAATTATCAATTTTCTTTTAATTCATTTTGGTGCTATTTTGTTGCAGATAACTTAACAACCAATTCGCTGCTGTAGCCCTACGAGTTTGCCGGGGGCCAAATTCACCAATTTTGTAACCTTTGAAGCCCAGTTTTTCTTTGAGTGATTGTTTATTTTCAGTAGGAATAGAACGAGTTAACTTGACTGTTGCAGGGCGAGAATCAATAAAATCTGGCGGTTGTGGGTACTCATCCTGCCATTCTGGCGCAACTTGGCTATTATCCCATTGTCCAGTTGATGAATCATAGCGATAGCCTAAATAATGCCATAGCAACTGATTAACTGTGGCATCATCTAGTTCATCGTTAAGAATTGCCCAAATTGTGTCTGTATTGAGTGGTGGCAGATTAGACATAAGTAAGAATTAAGAATTCAGAATCCAGAAATCAGAATCTAAGAAAACCTTTATGATTAGCCTATTACACTTCCAAAGATAGGGGCAATTTTATTTTGATCTACACCCGCTGGAAGATTTATCTGCTACAAGCATTAGACAAACTACTAAAAGTGAGCCTAGATTAGGTAATTCGCTTTCCTCAGGAGGAAAAAAATTATGGGAATAGGCGATTTGTTTAAGAATATAGTCGGTGGCAGGCAGAAAGGACGCGATGAAGAATGGGATAATCGCGATCGCACCCAATACAGTTATCGCAACGAAGACGAAGAAGAAGACGAAGACCGCGAGTACAGATATCGCCGTAATGACGAAGACGAAGACGAAGACCGCGAGTACAGATATCGCCGTAATGACGAAGACGAAGACGAAGACCGCGATTAATTTCGCAAGTTCGAGTTAAAAACAGGTAGTGTAAGTAGGTAGACATAATTAGATGTAAGATTGGAGCTTTGTTCGTAGTAAGCGATTTATCGCTCTTAACAGACTTTTTAATAGCTAAAGCCCATACTACGAACTTTAGTTTAATTGAGTCCTTCTACTTATACAAAACTAGGTAGACTGGAAAAATAACTAATCAGCTATAGGGGCGTACAACTACACGCCCCTATATATTTTGTAAAATTATCTCAGTTAACGTGAATTTGATGTACAGGATTTTGACCTCACCCCCAGCCCCTCTCCTAATAGGAGAGGGGAGCAAAAAGCCTAATTTTTCGTTACTCCTCCCTCTCCTGCCAGGAGAAGGAGGCTGGGTGGGTTTGTCTTGTCGAATTCACGTTCAGTTACAAACTACTGTAATAATTTATCGAATTTATAAATAAAAAACATTCAACTTTTCTTGTAAGGTAAGCGTCTTGCCCGCCCGTAAGCCAGGGCGGACTTCCGCTTTACCCCACAAGTACTAGTGATTTATTTGTTAGTAATTCCTAGATAAAATTGCTATATGCTTTCATTAAATCAACTCTAAATCAGTAAAAAAAACGTGAATCTCCCATTAATTACTCGCGCTCAAGAACACAACGAGAAAATAGCGATTCTCGTTCCGAGAGGCTGCGCCAACGCTACAACCCAAGGAGTATTTACTTATCAAGATTTACTCTACACCTCCAGCCAAATCGCCACCAATCTTCTTGAGAATGCAGATGATTTACACGAGGAGCGAGTTGCTTTTCTCATCCCGCCTGGATTTGAGTATGTAGCAACTCAATGGGGGATTTGGCAGGCTGGTGGAATAGCGGTACCTTTGTGTGTTTCCCACCCGCGTCCAGAATTGGAATATGTAATTAAAAATTCCGGAGTATCGATTATTGTCGCCCATCCTGATTTTGAGGATACATTGCAAGCGATCGCCAAATCACAAAATTTGCGATTTATCCTCACTTCACAACCACTCCCATCTAATATTGCTAAACTCCCACAGGTAGATATTGCCAGACGCGCCTTAATTCTCTACACCAGCGGTACAACTGGGAAACCCAAAGGTGTAGTTACAACCCATGAAAATATTCAAGCCCAAGTCACTAGCTTGGTTACCGCTTGGGAATGGACATCAAGCGATCGCATTTTACATGTACTCCCTTTACATCATATTCATGGAATTGTCAATATATTGACTTGTGCTTTATGGGCTGGGGCAGAGTGTTACATGTTGAGCAAGTTTGATGCCGAAGTTGTGTGGAATCGAATTTGTGAAGGTGACTTAACTTTATTTATGGCAGTACCGACAATATATGTAAAGCTGATTGCTGCTTGGGAAAATGCAAAAAGCCAACAGCAAAAAACCATGTCAGCAGGCTGTAAAAAAATGCGCCTGATGGTTTCTGGTTCAGCAGCCTTACCAGTTCAAGTTTTACAAGAGTGGCAAACCATCAGCGGACATTTTCTGCTAGAGCGTTATGGGATGACGGAAATTGGCATGGCGCTATCAAATCCTTTACACGGCGATCGCTTACCAGGATATGTGGGAAAGCCTTTGCCTCAAGTGGAAGTGAGATTAGTGGATGAGAATGGAGAGTTAGTCCCACCAGGAACACCAGGAGAAATCCAAGTCAAAGGCGCGACAGTATTTCTGGAATATTGGCAAAATCCCCAAGCAACCGCCAAAGCCTTCCAAGATGGCTGGTTTTGTACAGGAGATCTGGCTGTAGTTGAGAATGATAACTACCGCATTCTGGGACGGATGAGTGTAGATATCATCAAAACCGGAGGATATAAAGTTTCAGCTTTGGAAATTGAAGAAGTGTTAAGAACCCATCCAAATATTCAAGAATGTGCAGTGGTTGGGGTTGCAGATATGGAATGGGGTGAGCGCGTTTGTGCAGCGTTAGTATTGCAAGGGTCGCAAACTTTGACATTAGAATCCCTCAGGAGTTGGGCAAAAGAGCAATTGGCTGTCTATAAAGTGCCAACTCAAATTTTGATAGTTGAAGAATTACCGCGCAATGCGATGGGAAAAGTGACTAAGCCTGCGGTGGTGGAGTTATTTCGGTCATCTATATTATCAACGCCGAGTTAGGCCGGAAGTTTTGAAATTAGTATGAAAATTGTTCGAGAAGTTTCTTTGATTAGTGTGGGAAATTTTGAAGAATCAAATGATTGGTCTATCATTCGGGCTGAAATTCGTGATGCTATTTCTTTAATTGTTCATCCTCCTGGTACATCCAGTTTTACAATCAATCCAACAAAGCACGGTAATGGTGTCAAGCCAATAAAAGATGCTTGCACGATCGCATTGAGGGATAAATTTGGATGGAGTCTCGAAACTTCAATTACCTATGCAACGCGATCGCCAGGAAAGGTAGACGCAACAAAGGTGATTGACAATTATCTTTTTGCCCTTGAGTGGGAAACGGGCAATATCTCTTCAAGCCATCGGGCAGTGAATAAACTCTGTCTTGGGTTACTACGGGGTGTCTTTCTAGGTGCTGTCTTGGTACTCCCAAGTAGGAAACTTTACCCTTATCTAACCGATCGGATTGGCAATTATGAAGAACTAGAGCCATACTTTGATATTTGGCGGCCAGTCAGCATTGAAGAGGGTTTTCTCGCAATCATCGTAATTGAACACGATCGCTTAGATGAAAACGTACCAAAGATAACTAAAGGAACAGATGGTCGTGCATTAGTCTAAATTTTGCTGTATGAATAGCTGTGTCGAGTAAGGAATGGGGAGTTGTAATGCAGTTGTTTTCGATTGTTTCAATTTCTTGCTTCCCCTTGCTGATTCCCATTGCTCTACAATTCCGTTAGCCAAGTCAGTCAAGCGTTCTACTGCTGGTTCTGTATCTCCAATTTCTGAACCAATCCAGTAACGGTGTAGTTTTTCTGCTGCGTAAAATGTAGTACCAGAACCCCCAAAAGGATCGACCACAATCTGCCCTGGATCGGATGCCATTGCAATAATCCGCTCCAGCATAATGGGAGCTAGTTCGTTAGGGACTCGTTTTTTATGCCGACGATGGCGAACTGGCGGAATATCAGTCCACATCTCTTCTGTTAACGTCCATAAAACCTCAGTTGTGGAAGCTTCAGAGGCATCCTCCCAAACATCTTCTGGCATGTCCCAGACATCCATTAAGTTGATGCCTTTTTCATTCAGACTTTTTCGATGCCCACCATAGTCACGAATCTCTTTGCCACAGTGCCGACATAGTTGAATTGGTGTGTAGACTTTGTTGAAGACCGCTGGCTCTCCTTTTGTGTAATAGATCAGTCCGTAGTGAGCGGGAGACATCTTTTTACCTCTAGGAAAAGCCTTCGGCATTCTACAAGCAATCCAATGCCGAAAGCACATTCCTTTGCGATTGAGGTATGCGCCGTACTCTATACACCATTTCGGCAGGTTGAAAATAAATAAGCTACCGCCTGGTTTAAGTATACGAACACTTTCATCGAGCCACTGTTGCGACCAGTTTAAGTACTGTTCTGCCTCCATATAATCGCTTATACCTTGACCATATTCTTTACCCAGATTAAAAGGTGGGTCAGCAAATACCAGATCCACGGACTCATCAGGCAAAACTGACAGAAATTTAAGGCAGTCTCCTTGGTAGAGTATGCCATGCTCACTCATGTAAACCTGTTGCAGTCCTTGTTCAGTTGCGACATCAGGTGCGATCGCTTGAAACGGGAGCATTGAGTTAACCTTTAGTACCTTAAATATAGCTTGAGTCTAAATTGTCTATTGTCGATTGTCAATAGAGTTTGCTTGAGAGGTTGTACTACGTGGTTGATATGGTTTTCCAGTAGGTTGATTCTGATACCTCTCGACCTCAGCAGCTTCTATATAATAGTAACGCCCAAGTTTGCGAGCTATAATCTGACCATTTTTAATTAGGTCGTGAATTCGCTGACGAGTTACATCAAGTAATTTGGCAGTTTGAGCCACAGAAAGTAATTCAGAGCTATCATTCGATCCGGAGTGTGTCATACAAAGCGAATCTTTTTGGGCGTTGCATATTCAAGGGTAACTAAAATTTTGTGGCACAAACACCAAAAAGTGCCAGCTAACTAGTCCAAAGGATTGAGCAATTCAAAAGCGATCGCCCCTATCCTTTTACCTCATCCTTGGGAGGATTCGGCGGACACCAAAAAAGGTTTTTGCTGGAAATGCCAAGAGATTGCAAAATTCCCCGCATCACCTGTGTGCAGTACATCCAGTGTCCTAAATCGTCATACATGCGATCGGGATTAAATTCTACGTTGTAATGCAGCACATGGGGAAGGTCTAAAAATTCATCGCTAGATTGGGGAGAAAGCAGCAGCAGGTGAAATGGTTTTCCCTGGGAATTTTTTTGCAGCTTATTGACTAAATCCATCGCACCACCGCGATCGGCAATGCCTGTGCGGACGAAAATTACTTTATCGCAGTTTTTTATTGTGTACCAAAACCTTTCTGAGCGTGCGCTGTAGCGAAGGCGCATCCGTTCGTGGACGGGAGACATATCGTTGATAGGGTCGTCTGTGTCCTCGACTTCATGGGCGAAGGATAAACCCGACCATTTACTGTGGTAGATTCTGCCTTCATCTGGATTGTAATGCAAAAATGCAGGATTCCACATATCATAAAAACGGTTTTCGATGATATCCGCGATGTCTGCAATCTTGGTGGTGCGCGTTAAATCAAAGGGAAAGGCGGGGCCGTCATACTCCATTTTATACAGCATCATCCTGACGGCACAGCGATCGCCCAATGGCAGAATCGCAACTCGACTAATATCTGATAATTTACATTTATATTGGAACAGCACTGCTGACTTTGGTGGTGCTTTCACCCGACTTTCTAGCCCCTTGCTGCCAATCATCATGGTACGGAAGGGAATGTCGGGATGCAGCGGATCTTCATACACACCAGGGGGCACGGCTTTGAGTGCTAGGCGAATCTCCTGCCACATCGGATGGATGTTGTATTCGTTGTCTGATTCGTTAATCACCCAGAGGTGGCGTTCGTCGGCTTGTAAAATTCCCAAATGCCCGTCATAAAATAAAAGATTTGAGTTATTGGGCGAAAACAGATTGAAGGCGGCGCTGTATTCTAAATCTGCACCAGGGGGGATGTCCACTGTGGTGGCGATCGCTCTATCTTCTTGGACGGCAAAGAACGGCAGTGTCTCTGGTTGGGCAGACTTGGCAATGTAGATACCGGGGAACAATCCTGCTTTGTTTTTCAGTGCAGTTTGGATTTCCTGCCAATAGGGAGCTATGGTGTAGGTGTATTGTGATGGATTGACGATCCGCAAACGCTTCTCTTCAATACAGCTAGAGACATAAAAGCCTGCATTGTCAAGGTAGACGATGACTTCATTTGGCTGCTGGAAGCGTTGTTTTTCTTTTGCCAATTGGCTTTTGTCAATGGCAAACAAGTCCAGATTAATGGACTCATACATCAGGCGGTGACCAACGGTGTTGGGGTGAGCCGGATCGAAGGATATCCCATCTTTCCACCGTCCCTGACCATTATCCAATGCTGCCAACCAATCGAGTACAGGAGTGCCCCAATTCACCATTCGGTTATGTGTGTCCTTTAAAAGCCAGTGATGTTCTGGGGAATAATCGTTATTAGGATAAACTCCGCCGAGAATCGGACGTGCGCCGATGTTCCGCGTCATTTTCACCAGCTGCTGTAAACCACTTTCAAACCGCCGCTGGATTGCCCGACGTTCGTGGGGAAGACAGTAGGCTAACCCTTCGTTACCCAAAGACAAAGCAATAATTACGATATCTGGTTTTTCTGGTATGACAACTGAGGCAAATCGATTGATTGTTCTGGTGACATTGGCCCCGACTTCGGACACGTTCGCGAGTTCATGTCCATATTTTTCCTGCAAAGCCTGTGCTAATAGCCAAGTCCAACCTCTTAGGAGCCAAGCTTTATAGCCTAAGGCAACAGAACTGCCGATGACTACGATTTTCAGCTGCTGGGACTCTTCCTTTGGGCGCATCGTGGCAGCAGGTTCTTCAATAAAATATCCGAAGGGATAAGGCTGCAAATAACCGAATGCGCCATCATCCACAACAATTGTTTTTGACTGATTTTCAGGGTCAATTGGTAGCCACCGATTGAAACCGAAAGCTTCCCAGCGGACGCTACCGTTTGAGTCTATACGCACATACTTATATTCAACTGTCTGGGTCTTGCCTGAATCCAAAGACGGCGCAAAGTTGATTTCTGTATCTGTCCACCATAAAGGATAGCGATCGGGGCTTGTACGCAGAGGGACACATTTTTTGATATCCCACAGCCCCAACTCCCCAGTAGAACCTACAATACCGATGAATTCACCAGTTTGAGTAGATGCACTGATCTGGAATCGATACATAAGTTTTTCCCTGATTTAAATATTACGATACCAGATCGGAAAGCTGAATCTTGAAAACTACTTTGACAATATCATATAGAAATTTTGAGAGCAATTGTGAATTCCAAAATTCAGATATACTATGCTCTGATTCTCTTGTTACTATATTTTATCGGATATATTCAAGATATTACCATACTTTTAGATAGTATTATCTTCGCTTTATCGTTGATGATAACTAGAAATTATCTTTGTTTAATTAGAAGTAAAGCTATGTTTAATTAAAGGTAAAATTTGGCGATCGCCATACAGCAGATTTCCAACCCAGTCCCCAGTCACTTTTACTTCTGGATTCTCAATTCTGCTGTATTTAGTTATCATTGCAAATCAAGTCTTCCTAACAACTCTTCACGAGATAAATTAGGTAATTCGAGTAAAAATCTAGCAAATTCATCTGCTGGTAGCTGCAAGAAACTATCGATGACTCTCGCCAATTCGTCATCCACAGAACCAAACTTCAATTTCAACAAGTTTTCCATCAGTTGACGGCGTTCTTGCTGTACTCCTTGCTGTACTGTGGTTTGTTCCCATTGTTGATAAGCTTGCGACAAATTCATAATTAGTTCCCGGTCTTCGTCTGTTAAATTTTGTTGTTGAACTATAACTATCCGCCAATTAGTAATCAATTTGAGAGCATTTTCTCGCAAAAGATTGTTTTCTGGGAGTGCCAATAATTCACTAACAGCTTGGCGTTGTGTTTCACCTTTGCCTAAAATCCTTAACCATAATGTGTCATTAGTTATAGGTAGTTCGTTAATCGCTACTATTGCCGTCCTCAAAGATTCCGGCAGCAAATAAACATCATTAGTCCAGGTTTCTAGCTCTAGTTTAGCTGCAAAACTGTTAAGCAAATTATCTGAAGCACTAGGAGCAAAAATCCATAATCGCGCTAAATTAGCTTCCGGTAAACTGGTTTTCTCGCGCTTAGCTTCATGTTGAGAATGTGCGATGACATAAAGCAATTTCAAAAGACAGTTTCGGACTTCTGTCTTGCTAGGCTGATTGCGGAATGGTTCTAGCAACACGGTACTTGTACTAGTAGCTATCCTTCCAAGTAATCCTAGTGATTCCACTTGCTCAGAAGATGTTACTGTCTGGGAGAATAGCACATCTACTTGGCGAACTTCGTCAGTGATTTCTTTATTTACCTCTACCTCTCCCAAAGGCGAAAGCAACTCTTCTAAAAACTGCTTTGAAAACTGGTCGTAAGGCTGTCGAGTCATAATGAACGTTTGAACTGTACTGTATTTTACAAGGGTTGGGGATCTCTGCCTCACTGCTCCAATACCGTAACAGTAGACCTCTTGCATAATAAATATTTTTTTGTATCACGCAGAGGCGCAGAGGCGCAGAGTAAGGACTTTTGCAAGAAACTCCATGAGCTGCACGCACAAGGAACAATGAAAATATCTTGGTTTTCCCAGTCCCAAGTTCCTAGCCACCAGTCCCTATTTTTAAGGCAGGTCTAGTCAACATGATGAGCTTAATCTCTTATGTTTTCCGGAAATTAGGAGGTAATGTCAGAAAAACTAAATAAAATGACTCACTGAGTAACCAGGTCATGATCCACCACATAATTGGTAAATTATTACAAGGGCGTTACCAAATTGTCCAAAGCCTGGGTGCAGGGGTGTTTGGACAAACATACATTGCCCTAGATGTAGATTACCCAGACAATGCCAAATGCGTAGTTAAACAAATCAAAGCTAGCAGTTTTGAATCTAACTACTTGGACACACTGAGGCTATTGTTTTTAACTGAAACTGAAACTCTCAAACTTTTAGGAAGCCATCAGCAAATTCCTGAATTCATCGCCTGCTTTGAAGAAAACAAGCGATTTTATTTGGTACAAGAATATATTGAAGGACATGCCCTCACTGCGGAATTACCCATTAATCAAGAATGGGGGTCTGTGTGGAGTGAAAGGGAAGTTGTAGAATTTTTATTAGATGTTTTAGGTATTCTAGAATTTGTTCACTCTCAAGGTGTTATTCATTGCGATATCAAACCAGAAAATTTAATTAGACGTGCTGCTGATGGCAAGTTAGTTTTAATTGATTTTGGCTCAATCCAATCGATTGATTTTGGTATAGGTGCAGAATTGCCTATCCATAAAATTCCTGTGACTTCGTTGGGATATATACCACCAGAACAATTTATTGGCGAAACACAGCCCAACAGCGATATTTATGCTTTGGGAATGATTGCTATCCAAGCTTTAACAGGCCTAGAACCACTACAATTAAAAGCCGATCCTTATACTAATGAGATTATTTGGCGTTCTCAAAATACGCCAGTTAATGATTATTTAGCTGCTGTTCTCAGCCAAATGATCCGCTACGATTACCAAAAACGTTTTCAGTCTGCGGGTGAAGTTCTGCGGGTTCTCAAACAAATGATCTGGGAACCTCAGCCAACACAAATATTAACACCAGATATTGAAGATGATAAATCCCAGAATCCTGTTTCTGGAAAATTATCGCCGTTATTCACAGGAATAAAAGTTGGGCTAGCGGCTAATTCTTTGTTAATGGGAGTTGGTGTATATTCTTTAGTTAATACTTCACCTGCATACTCAGAAACAGAGACTTTATCTCAAGCAAAAAAAGAATATCAAGCAGGGGATTTGCAAGAAGCGATCGCACTAGTTAAATCAATTCCCTCCCACAGCAATATTTATCCAGAAGCTCAAGCCACAATTGAAGAATGGCAAGAACAATGGCAAGTAGCTGCACAACAATATCAATTAGCTTTAGCAGCTTATTATGAAAGTAGATGGTCAGATGTTATTGATGCGGCTCGTCAAGTTCCAGATATTTTATATTGGCGAAATAAAACAGATAAATTAATTCAAAAAGCCTATATAAATATAGAAGCCCAAACCGAAGATTTATTAACTAAAGCTTACGAAAGTGCCAATATAAAAGATTTTTCTACAGCATTAAAATATTTGCGTCAAATTCCTAAAGAAAGTTCTGCTGGTGCTATAGTTCAAGACAAGTTAGCTGAATATAATCGCAAGCGACAAATCAGAGCAGCTTATTTTTTGAATAAAGCTTATCATCAAGCATCTCTTGGTAATTTTGATAGTGCTGTCAAGTTACTGAAAAATATTCCTAGTGATGCTTTAGTTTATGCTGAAGCTCAAGTAAAATTAAATGAATATACTCAGAAAAAGATAGCTTCTGTAAAAAGAAAAAATTTATCTGTATCTAGAAATTCAGATACTAAAATTCAATATTTTCAGTTAGAAAATCAACTGCAACAGTTAAATATTCGCTAGTAATTCTATCCCTTCGAGGATACAGTTGAAGAATGGGTATAAGGTTATTTATTTACCACAAAATGGTTCGTAGAGACGTTGCATTGCAACGTCTGTTACGCACAGGTCACGACGAACCGCAGAGACACAGAGAACGCAGAGGAATAAGCTGTTATGCAAATAAGATTGCACATCAACTGGTGAGGTTGTCCTAAGTCAATTGTCCTCTGTCCTTGGTAAACACAAATGACTAATGACTAATGACTAATGACGGTCTACACGGAGTTTGTGCAATATGTAGACGCGTTAGCTTAAGAGTTAGACAGGTTTTTTGCGTAAGTCCTATAGTCCTAACTACGGTGTTGTTTGTGGTGGATTGGTGGAATTAGGAGTTGGGAGAATTGGTACAATTACAGGCTTTGATTTTTGGCTTTCTAGTTGAATTTGGGCTTGGTCGCGGGCGTTTATTGCTTGTGGGTAATTAGGCTTATATTTTATGGCTCGATTGTAAGAAACGATCGCATCTTGATACCGTTGCAAATTTAATAGAGCATTGCCTTTACTATACCAGCTTTCGTAATGATCTGGTTTATAGCGAACTCCTCTATCATAAGATGCGATCGCGTCTTCATATTTTTGCAAAATATATTGTGAATTTCCCAAGTTATACCAAAGTTGATAATCGTTTTTCTTAAAATTTGCTGCTTTATTATAAGCTTCTATTGCAGCGTCATAACGTTGGGTTTGATGCATTGACCAGCCTATATTATACCATGCTTGATAGTTGTTGGGGTTATATTTAATTACTTGATTAAAAGATTCAATTGCTTCTGGGTAACGTTGTAAATTTATGAGGATATTACCTCTAGACAACCAAGCTTGATAAAAATTTGGCTTGTATTGTACTGCTTTATCATAAGCTGTAAACGCATCTTTGTAGCGTTGTAAATTGACTAGAGCATTCCCCCAATTGTACCAAGCTGACACGTAATCTGGTTTAAATTCAACGGCTTTTTCATAAGCAGCGATCGCTTCACTGTATCGTTTGAGATTTTGTAAGGTTAATCCTTTTTTGTACCAAGCTTCAAAATCATCTGATTTCAATTCCAGTGCGTTTTGATAAGATTCAATTGCTTGGTCATATTGTTTTAAATTACCTAAAGCGTCTCCTTTGGCATTCCAGACTTGGGGATTTTGACTATTTAATTCTAAGGCTTTGTCAAAAGAAGCGATCGCTTCTTGATATCGTTGTAAATTGTCAAAAGCCAAACCTCGTCCAACCCAAGCTTCTAAATAATCTGGCTTGATTTGAATTGCTTTGTCATACGCCGCTAAAGCATCTTTATATTTTTTCAATTGCGAAAGGGTTTTGCCTTGACCATTCCATGCTTGAGCGTAATCTGGTCTAATATTAACTGCTTTTTCATATACTGCTAACGCTTCTTGATAGCGTTGCAAATCAAAAAGTGTATTTCCTTGTTTAGATAATTCTATGGCATTCTTAGAATTAACGTGGTTCAAAATCAATATTGATGCTATTCCAGTTACCCCAAACAAAAATATTGCTAATAGCAACTTACCCAATAAACCTTTTTTTGGTTGCGGTTTTTTTATCTTATTTGGTGGCGATATAGGAGTTAATGCTATTGTTTCAGCCGGGGGTTGTGTTAATTCTTGCAGCGCTTTTAATGCCACCGTTGCCGAAGGATAGCGTTGTCGAAAATCATAGCGCACCATTCTATCTAAAAATTGAGCAAATTCTGGCGTTACCGTGGTTTTATCCTGCCAGACAATTTCATTAGTATCGGGATCTTTGACTATTTCTTCAGAAGATAATCCCGTCAGGGCTTGAATCGCAATTATCCCTGTAGCATAGATATCACTGCTTAATTTTGGCGTACCATGAGCTTGTTCGCCAGGAATATATCCAGGTGTACCGATAGCAACGGTACATTGAGTTGAAGCTTGAGGAGTAATAATTTGGGTAGCAATTTGTTTAACTGCACCAAAATCAATTAAGATTAACTTGCCATCAGTATCCCGTCTGAGAATATTTCGAGGATTCACATCACGGTGAATTACATTCTGTTGATGGACAAATTCTAAGATTGTCAAAATTTCTTGTAAAAGTGAAATCACTTGGTCTTGACTCCAGGTTTTCCCTGGGATTAATTCTTCACTCAGGTCATGACCTTCAATTAATTCCTGTACGAGATAAAATTCGGTGTTTTCTTCAAAATAAGCTAAAAGTTGGGGAATGCGATCGTGAGTGCCTAATTTGTACAGAACTTGAGCTTCTGTATCAAATAAACGCCTCGCCGTTTCCAAAGTTACTGGGTCATTTGCTTGGGGCTTGAGTTTCTTAACCACACATTGAGGCGAACCAGGTAATTGAGTATCATAAGCAACAAAAGTTTCACCAAAACCCCCACCTCCCAAGTTACTAATAATTTGGTATCTTCCAACAAGTGTGTTTCCCAACATCTCGTTTGCCCAGTATAAGTGCGATCTGATTTTGATTCTGCCACAGGTTTAGGGGGAGTGTGGGGAGATGAGGGGGATGAGGGAGACGCGGGGACACGGGGACGCACAGAAAAACAAATGACAAATAACCAATGACCAATGACTAATGACTAATGACTAATGACTAATGACTAATGACTAATGACTAATGACTAATGACTAATGACTAATTTATGATTCCTATTAGTGATAATGTTCGTTGTTGGAATAAGCCGATAATTAATTATTGGCTTATTGGCATTAATATTGCCGCGTTTTTATGGGAACTGAAACTAGAATTTAGCGATGAATTGGGCTATTTTATCAATAGTTGGGGATTGATTCCTGCCCAGATTAGTGGGGCGATCGCAAATGCTATTTCTTTGAACTTTGCTGCTTGGATAGTTGTGGTTTGGCGTATATTGTCGCTAATTTTTAGCATATTTTTGCATGGAAGTTTTAGCCAAATATTAGGAAACCTGCTATTTTTATGGGTTTTTGGTAAGACTGTAGAAAATATTCTCGGACATAAACGCTATCTAGGATTTTACTTAGCTGCTGGCCTTGTGACGGGGGTGGCACAAATTTTAGCTGAACCGAGTTTGAGAGTTCCATTGATTGGTGCGAATGGAGCGATCGCAGCTGTTCTAGGAACCTATATTATCAAGTTTCCTCAAGCGAAAATCTACTCAGTTTTGCCCTTAATAATTGTGTATATACCCCTGGAAATCCCAGCTTTTTTATATATATTATGGTGGTTTGTTCAACAGCTATTTTATGGTATTGGTAGTTTAAATATTCCCCCCGTTGGTGTCAATCAATCTGGTGTTATTTACTGGAGTCAGATTCTAGGATTGCTTTTTGGTGCAGGTTTCATGCGACTTAGGACGTTTATCAGGTGACCAAATAATTATTAATTCATAATTCATAATTCATAATTCATAAGTAAAAATGGGTACAATCCCCCACTGAATTTTTAATGAGTGTGGTGCAACAATGCAGTAGAGAGTTCAATCAACAACTGATTGCAATTATGAATTATAAATTATAAATTAGAAATTCGTTTGACTCAATCCGAGACTTGCCATTCTCACAAATTAAATAAAATTGCTATATGTCTTTTGGCTGAAATTTCTCAGCTACCCCCGGAAAACAAAGGATATAAGCAGGAATTCTAATCAAGAAGTTAGCAATATTTCACAATTTTTGATTCTTTCTGTACCTTTTGATAGATTGTATTTTTTATCTTAAAAATCGATACTCATCACACTAGCGGATACCTACTGTTCAAGTCGGTATTGTTTAGTTATAAACGGTACGTCAGATGGTAAATGTTAATTTAATTTACAGTGAAAAGGTTCAAGCAGAAAGTCTTGGAGAAGAATTTAATCCAACTTTCACCACCAAGTTACCGCTTTTAGTCACAAACGAACAGCTTGGGTATGAGGAAGATGAGTCTTTTATTTCTGACCCTGATACCCCATTTCTCAGTGACACTCAAATTTTGATTGTAGATGACGAACCAGATATTCGCGATTTAGTAACCTTTATTCTGCAAGATTACGGTGTAGAAGTAACCGCCGTCGCATCAGCACAAGAAGCATTACAAGCACTATCTGAGTCGATACCGGATGTTTTGATCAGTGATATTGGAATGCCAAAGACAGATGGTTATATGCTGATGCGTGAAGTGAGAAAGCGATCGCCCCAAGAAGGTGGACACGTACCAGCGATCGCTCTCACGGCTTATGCTGGGGAAATCAATCAGCAGCAAGCACTAGAAGCGGGATTTCAACTGCATATCCCCAAACCAATAGATCCAGATGAATTAGTCGAGGCGATCGTTGGTTTGATGAGCCAAGCTCATACTAAGTAAGCCTCTAAAACACTGTCGATAACTGATAGCTTAAATTTTTCTTTTATCTCAGTACTATATATTTGATAAGAAATTTTACTTACGTGATATTTACTTAAGTAAATCTACTTGAGATTTAAGCTTGGGAAAAATCCTCTGTTGATTTTAAGTGTTTTTACAGAAGATATTATTTAGCAAAACCATAATTATTTAAATAGTTAGATAAATAAATTTTTAAATATCTAGCAAAATTTTTAAAATACCTTTTGAGAATTTAAAAAAATGAATAATTGTCCTTGCTGTTCTCATCAGCTTTTGCGCCATATCCGGCGTCATGAAATTTACTTTTTTTGCCGAACATGCTGGCAAGAAATGCCAATTTTAAAACAAACATATTATCCCAAAACTCAAGCTAATTTCATCGATAAAACCAAAGTTCTACATTAATAGAGTTATCCTATTTGAGTTGTGAAAAATATCACTGTTGACTGTTAACACTCAACAGTCAACAGCTAGTAAGGTGCGTTACGGATTTCATCCTAACGCACCAAATCGTTAGGAATGGTGCCGTACTCTTTGCGCTAACACACTCTACCTTTCAAAAATCAAATACTAGTCCTATAGAATTCCTGGCGATTCAAACAACAAAACTGGCTGTGAAGTTTCCTGTCATTAGTAAATTAATCGGAGGTGAACGAAGTTTAACGTTAGGATAAATATAAACAGGATTTAAATTCTATCTACCGTTCTCATGGGAATGACTGAGCAACACGATTCTGACTCTCAGCAATTGAGTGAAATCACCGATAGTGTAACCAACAAATCGGTCGGTAATTTCTGGAAAGATCGCGTTGCTGGTGTTTGGAACAAAGCAACAACAAGTTTGACGCAATTTTTACCCGTAGAACAAATGGCACAGACTGTTATTGGATGGTTTAGTGTCAGTGAGGCTGAAGTTGCAGAGATTTTAGAGAAAGTCCGAGCGGAACTACCAACTACAGAAGCCCTGTTAATTGGTAAACCCCAAGCCGGAAAAAGCTCAATTGTGCGCGGACTGACGGGAGTTTCAGCTGAAATTGTCGGTCAAGGATTTCGCCCTCATACCCAACACACCCAGCGCTATGCCTATCCATCCAATGACCTGCCGTTACTGATTTTTACTGATACTGTAGGATTGGGTGATGTTCGCCAGGATACTCAAGTAATCATTCAAGAGTTACTTGGGGATTTGCAGCAGGAGACTCGTTCCGCCAGAATCTTAGTTTTGACAGTCAAAATCAATGATTTTGCAACTGATACTCTACGACAAATTGCTCAAAAGCTGCGCCAGCAATATCCAGATATTCCGTGTTTGTTAGCGGTTACCTGCTTACACGAAGTTTATCCCCCCGATAGTGTCGATCATCCTGCTTATCCACCAGACTTTCACCAAGTCAACCGTGCATTCGCTCTCATACAAGAAACTTTTGCTGGAATGTACGATCGCTGTGTACTGATTGACTTTACTTTAGAAGAAGATGGCTACAATCAGGTATTTTACGGCTTAGAAGCCCTGAGAGACACCCTTGCAGAACTACTCCCACAAGCAGAAGCCCAAGCAATTTATCAGCTATTGAATCGGGAAGAAGCTGGTAAGCAAATTGGCAACCTTTACCGTGATACAGCACGCCGCTACATTTTGCCTTTTGCGATTATGTCTGCAACCTTGGCCGCTGTACCATTGCCATTTGCCACAATGCCGGTGCTAACTGCACTACAAGTTTCAATGGTAGGTCTTTTAGGAAAATTATATGGGCAAACACTTACGCCATCCCAAGCCGGGGGCGTTGTAAGTGCCATCGCTGGTGGTTTCCTTGCACAAGCAATCGGGCGGGAATTAGTTAAATTTATACCACTTTTTGGCAGTGCGATCGCCGCATCTTGGGCAGCCGCCTACACCTGGGCTTTAGGGGAAGCAGCCTGCGTTTACTTTGGCGATTTAATGGGAGGTAAAAAACCAGATCCCCAGAGAATTCAATCGGTGATGCAAGAAGCTTTTAAGGCAGCACAAGAACGTTTTAAGGGAATTAAACGTTAACATTCAGCAATTTCTTTCTCAAAACAAACACTCAGCGAATCTTTGAAAGATGGCTTTATTCCAACGAAAAAATTTTGGCAATAGGCGATAGGCAAAATTCTTACTGAGTTCTGAATTCTTCTTCAGAAATTAGCTGAACTTGGTAGAATCAAAACGATACTACTGCAAGTGAAGCAATGAATTCAAACGTAATCGGTGGAGAACTAGAAGTTTGCTGCACTTCCCCCATGACTGGGTTTTACCGCGATGGCTTGTGTCGTACAGGTGGTCAAGATTTTGGATCGCACGTTATATGTGCCGAATTAACGCAAGAATTTCTTGAGTTTACCAAATCGCGTGGTAACGATCTGAGTACACCTGCTCCTGAATATAATTTTCCTGGACTAAAACCTGGCGATCGCTGGTGTTTGTGTGCTTCTCGCTGGCAAGAAGCCCTCGAAGCCGGCGTTGCTCCCCCAGTAATCCTTTCAGCAACTCACCCTAGAGCTTTAGAAGTAGTGTCCCTAGACGATCTCAAAAAACATGCCCTAACTTCTTCTTAATTAGTCATTAGTCATTAGTCATTAGTCATTAGTCATTAGTCATCAGTCATCAGTCATTAGTCATCAGTCATTAGTCATTCTCCGCGTCCCCGCGTCCCCGCGTCTCTCATCTCCCCACTTTCCACTAACTCACCGGGACTTCCACAGGTAGTTTCAACACATTAACAACCACACCAATTAATTTAGTGGGGTCAATTGGCTTTGGCAGATGCTGTTGAAATCCAGCTGCAAGTGCTTGTAAGCGGTCTTCCTCTCGCGTATATGCAGTTAAAGCGATCGCAGGAATCCGTCCGCCTTTTTCTGGTTCTAAAGAACGCAGTTTACGAATCAGCGTATAACCATCTTGCTCTGACATGCCGATGTCGCTAATTAGAATATCTGGTTTGGCTTGTTCTAGTACTGCCAAAGCTTCATCCACTGATGACACCGCAGTGGCCACGGCCCCATAGTCTTCAAACATAAAGCTGAGAAAATTACGGGTATCTGTTTCATCATCTACAACTAAAACCTTTAATCCCGCCAAGGGAGTAGAAACCCCAGGTGAGGAAATTTCTCCAGCTTCTCTAGTGCCTTTGTTACCCCGATTGTCCTGTAGCAATGGCAGTCTGACAGTAAAGGTTGCTCCCTGTTCTGTGCCTGGACTTTCGGCAGAGATGGTGCCCTTGTGTAGTTCCACTAAGTGGCGGACGATGGCTAGTCCTAGTCCTAGTCCATTGTGCGATCGTGTTGTAGTGCTGTCTGCCTGCCGGAAACGCTCAAACACTTTCGGTAAAAACTCTGGACTGATGCCAATGCCTGTATCAATTACTTGAATTTGGGCATATTGGAATTTTGGATTTTGGTTTTTAGATTTTGGATTACTACTTTCATCAGTGTTTGAATTGGAATTTTCATCTTTAGATTCCAATGCCAAAGAAGCTCCCTTACTTGCTAAAGCAGGGCTATCGTTAATTGAATATCCAAAATAGGTAGATAATCTGACTTCTACCCTACCACCTTTATGTGTAAACTTAATGGCATTGGTTAATAGATTCCATACAACTTGTTGTAAACGAGCTGTATCGCCATACACTGAACCAATTGAAGTATCCAAGACAGTATTTAATTGAATTTCTTTTGCTTCTGCTAAAGGACGCACCGCTTCTAAAGCTGCTTCCATCACCGAGATCAGATTCACAGCACATACATTTAATCGCAACTGACCGCGGATAATCCTTGATACATCTAAAATATCCTCAATTAGTTGCATCTGAGATGTGGCGTTGCGTTCGATCGCCTCTAGGGCACGGGAAGTGGCTTTATCGTCAAGTTTCTTGGAACGCAGAATCTTTGACCAGCCAAGCATTGAAGTTAGGGGTGTGCGGAGTTCGTGGGAGAGAACGGCGAGAAATTCATCTTTCATGCGATTTGCCGCTTCTGCTTCCTGTCTTGCCGTTTGTTCTCGAATTACTTGAGCGCGGACTTCTTCTGCTTGCTTGCGTTCAGTAATATCTTCGAGAGTGCCTACATACCCTAGTAATTCCCCTTGACCAGAAAGCATCGGTGATGAGCGAACCTGAACTGAACGAATATTGCCATGAGCAGTTTGAAAACGAAATTCTTCTGAGTAGTCGCGACCTTCATTAATATAGGTAGACCAGCTAGTAATTGCTCGTTCTCTATCTTCAGGATGAACGGATTCCAGCCAACTTTTTTCCACGCTTTCCGCCGCTTTTACACCACAAATTATCTGATAACGCGGATTGGTATACCTACACCGTCCTTCTGTATCAATTTCAAAAATGCCAACTGGCGAACAGGTACTCAAAGAACGAAATCTCTCTTCACTTTGCCTGAGTTCGGCATTAACGGCTACTAGTTGGGCTGCTTGTAGCTTGACGGCTTCTGTTTTCTTAAATAATTCTGCAAATACTGTGACTTTTGAAGTTAAGATATTCGGGTCGATGGGCTTGAGTAAATAATCCACTGCACCCAAGGCATAGCCTTTAAACAGCATTTGGTCGCTAGTGCTGAAGGCGGTGAGAAAGATGATTGGTGTATGACGCGATCGCCCCCGATTGCGAATCAAAGTTGCAGTTTCAAAGCCGTCCATCCCTGGCATTTGCACATCCAGCAAAATCACCGCAAAATCCTGATGCAGCAGACACCTTAAAGCTTCTTCTCCAGAAGTAGCTCTCACCAGATTCTCACCTAGTTTTTCTAGGATTGCCTCTAGTGCGAGTAAATTTTCCAGCTTATCATCTACCAGGAGGATGTTTACTTTGGGTTCCATCTGCATGGGTTCATTTCCGTGATAAATAACAAAGCTTGACCATTTGGTCAGCAATGTCTCTTAGTGTCAAAATCCAGTCTACTGCAACAGCTGAAATTGCTGCCTCTGGCATAATGCAGCTCTCTGCTGTGGCGGGTTCCTGTACAATAGTGATTCCCCCCCGCGCTTTTACTTTTTTTAAACCTTCCATACCATCATGATTGGCTCCTGTCAATATTATACCGATAACTTGTTCGCCATAAATATCGGCTGCCGACTCGAATAACACATCGATTGATGGTCGGGCATAGGAAACAGGCTCATCAGTGGAAAGAGCAAAGTGACCTGGTTCAACAAGCAAGTGATAATCTGCTGGAGCTAGGTAAATATGTCTTGGCAATATTTCCTCTTTGTCTTCCACTTCTCGAATTGGCAAGGAAATTGATTCTTGTAATAGTTGCTGGAGTGCGTTGTTCGACTCTTTGTGACGATGTTGCACGATCGCGATCGGTACTGAAAAATCCGCTGGCAATCTTTGGAGAATGATTTTCAATGCCGATAATCCACCTAATGAAGTACCAATCACTACAATTTTAAATGACACTAATTTAGGCCTCATACCCACCGAATATGGTTATAGGGCATAGGACATGGGGGAGCCACTGACGGTTACGCAGGGGTCTCCCCAAGTGGAGCAAGTGGCGTCACAGGGCATTAGTTAGTAATTCTTATCCCTCACTACCTCATCTTCCCATCTCCCCATTCTGTCCAGACGCGATTCATCGCGTTTTTACCCACAACTATCGAAGATTATATATTTTTGTGATTTACTTTACAAATAAATATTTTGTAAATGTGAAAGAGTTTACATAAAATTATTGAATTTATGTTTAATAATATTTTAATTATGCTAACTTGGATACATAAAAAAACTATTTTTGTTGCTAGTTAAATAATTTTTAAAGTTTTATTTTTTATTGTTTTGACAATTCATAAAAATTTACTTAAGCTAAAAGATAGGTTAAGCCAATCAACAAACAACAGCGACTTTGTTTAGGTAGATTAACAATTGCTGTTGTAGACTGTCGGCATGAGGGAAGGAATCTCCAGCAAAAATATTGTCTGTAGGCAAACTCACAAGATTTGACTACCAAAAGCTAAGACATGACTAAACATATTGCACCGCGCAAATATTAAATCAGCGAACAGTTATCGAGGTTTGAAGGGGGACTGATAAGAGAAGAATTCAGAATTGGTAAATTCATAAAACTTGGATAATCAAGGTTATTTGAACAAAATCAAGCGGGGTAGAAGCATTGATTTTGCAGCCATTCTGACTACTAATGACTAATTTTTGAGAATTCTGGTCTCATAACTAATAACTGCTGAACAGATTTCGGTCATTTATCGATGGATACTTGTGGTGATGTTAAGCTGTTACCCTTTTAATTTGCACAGTCACTTATGCTGTTGACAGTTAACTCTTTGCAGTTAACAGCCAGCAAGAAAAGATGTGCAAGTTATATCACTAACAGCTTAGTGAGTGTCCATAAAAGTTTGAAGTTTAGTTCCAATGCGGTAAATATGTCCAGGAGAACACAATGTTTGAGTATTTTACATCTTTGAATGACCATAATTTGCCGTATCCAGATACAATTCACCCCATCGTTGTCCACTTCGTAATTGCGATGGTGTTGTTTTCCTTTTTTTGCGATGTAGTTGGCTATTTCACTGGGAAAACTCGCCTGTTTGAGGTGAGTTGGTGGAATATGTTTGTCGCCACGATCGCCATCTTCGTCGCCATCATTTTTGGTCAGTTTGAAGCCGGTTTAGCACAACCTTACAGCCTAGCTAAATCAGTGCTGAATTTGCATACATTAATTGGTTGGTCGCTTTCGGGAATCATCGCCACAATTACAGCTTGGCGCTATGTAATTCGTACCCGTAACCCGCAAAAAGTACCGATTTATTATCTGGGAGCCGGACTAGTTTTAACTTTAATAGTTGGCTTGCAGGTATATCTGGGAGATCAACTTGTTTGGGTGTATGGACTGCATACAGTACCAGTTGTGGAAGCCGTAAAGGATGGTTTATTGCCATGAACTCAGAACTAATTGACCAATTGAACGGCCAACTAGGCACAAACGGACTACCTTATACAATTCCCATTCATCCCAACTTAGTCCATTTAACACTAGGCTTATTCATCATCGGCATTACCTTTGATATCGTCGGTGTTTTGTTCCCCTTCCAAAAATGGGTCTTCAAATTTTTGGGAATTACAGTCGAACGTGACAACTTCTTTGAAGTTGGCTGGTACAACATGTTTGCTTCCAGCATCATTACATTTTTCACAGTGGGAGCAGGTTTTTACGAAATGCTATTGGCAACACCACCAGCTGATGTGAAAAGTGCCTGGGGATTGCAGGCAATGGAAACCATGCTTTGGCATGGCGTAGGTGGTGTGTTCTTATTAGCAGTAATTGTTGTCATGACCATCTGGAGAGGATGGCAGCGCTTCGTTTGGAGCAAACAAGAATATAGACAGATAACAAGACAAGTGCAATGGAGTTATTTACTCACAGGCGTAGCCGTCATGTTCCTGATGTACCTCCACGGCACACTAGGAGCGCAACTGGCTGCCGAGTTTGGCGTACACAACACAGCAGATCGACTACTGCAACTAGGCCAAGACCTCAACAAAACACTCAAATAAGTTATTAGTCATTAGTCATTGGTCATTAGTCATTAGTCATTGGTCATTAGTCATTAGTCATTAGTCATTAGCCCGATGCCCGATGCCCCAATGCCCGATGCCCGATGCCCAATGCCCCAATGCCCGATGCCCAATGCCCGATGCCCAATGCCCCAATGCCCGATGCCCAATGCCCAACATCCAATATTGACTATGAAAATCCAGAAGATTTTAAATATTTTGACGCTGCTTACAGGTGCGATCGCAGTTACCGCTACAAGTCTGTGGATCGGCAAACAAGCTTACTTTTGGCTTCCCCCACAAGCAGCAGCCGAATCCCAACTAATTGATAATTTGATTAGTTTCTTAGTAACCCTTGGTAGCTTCATCTTTTTGGGAGTAACGAGTACTTTGATGTATTCTGTAATCTTCCATCGCGCAGTTAAAGACGACTTTACCGACGGTCCGGCAATTGAAGGTAATATCACCCTAGAAGTTGTCTGGACAGCAATTCCAGTTTTGTTGGTACTTTGGATTGCAGGTTACAGCTACCAAGTTTACGAACAAATGGGAATTCAAGGCCCCTCCCAACTAGTTCACCTGCATAATCCCTTGGGAATGGAATCAGTTTATGCAGCAACGAAACAGGACGCTCTGACGCGGGGACAAGGAGATGCGGAGAATTTATCACAAACACTCTCCGCATCACCGCGTCTTCCACTCTCCGCGTCTTCTTTGCCAATTGAGAAAATTGACGTACTAGCCAAACAATGGGCTTGGGTCTTCCATTACCCAGAGAGAGATGTTACTAGTAGTGAATTGCATTTACCGAGCGATCGCCGCGTGCGTTTAGCGCTAAACTCACAAGACGTTCTGCACGGGTTTTACATTCCTGCATTTCGCCTCAAGCAGGATATTATTCCCAACCATGCGATCGACTTTGAATTTACTCCCATCCGTCCCGGCCAATATCGCTTGACCGATTCCCAATACAGCGGCACATATTTTGCAACTATGCAGGCGAATGTGGTTGTCGAATCTCCTGAAGAGTACCACCAATGGCTGTCTCAAGCCGCAACTCAAAAACCATCTCCAGCCAAAAACCAGGCAGCTTCTGAGTATGCTCAAACATCCAACCAATCTGTCCAAACTGGTTGGGCTACAGTTCCTCCCGCCGCACCTCCTTTAGTCAATTCCCCCGGTTGAAAAACGCCCCCTACAAACCAAAAAAACTCTTCTTTCCCCTTTCCCCACTCCCTGAATTTATTAACAGGAAACTAACTCATGACTAATGTTCCTATTGATGGCATTAGTATCGTTGGTGAAAGTTCTCACCATGAATCTCCAGGCGACTGGAAGCGATACTTCAGCTTTAGCACCGACCATAAAGTTATTGGTATTCAGTATCTCGTTACCTCGTTTATCTTCTTTCTCGTCGGCGGTATCTTTGCAATGGTGATTCGGGGAGAACTGATGACACCCGAATCAGATTTAATCGATCGCACAGTCTACAATGGCATGTTTACCATGCACGGCACTGTGATGCTGTTTTTGTGGACATTTCCCTCACTAGTTGGTTTTGCCAACTATCTAGTGCCCTTGATGATTGGGGCGCGAGATATGGCATTTCCCCGCCTCAACGCCGTTGCATTTTGGATGGTGCCAGTAGTCGGGATTCTCTTGATGAGCAGTTTCTTTATTCCTGGCGGCCCAGCCCAAGCGGGTTGGTGGGCTTATCCCCCAGTCAGTCTCCAGAATCCCACCGGGAATTTAATCAATGGTCAAGTCCTCTGGCTGCTAGCGGTGGCGGTATCCGGCGTGTCTTCGATTATGGGGGCGGTGAACTTTGTCACCACAATTGTCAAGATGCGGGCACCAGGTATGGGCTTTTTCCGGATGCCTTTGTTTGTCTGGGCAGTATTTAGCGCCCAAATCATCCAATTATTTGGACTACCTGCACTCACAGCAGGTGCAGTAATGCTGTTACTCGACCTCACTTGTGGCACTGCCTTTTTCGACCCTGCCAGAGGTGGGAATCCAGTTATGTTCCAGCATTACTTCTGGTTCTACTCCCACCCCGCTGTTTACGTGATTATTTTGCCGATCTTCGGCATTTTCTCAGAAATCTTCCCAGTTTATTCCCGTAAACCTCTATTTGGTTACAAAGTAGTTGCGGTTTCATCCATCTTGATTGCTGTAGTCAGCGGTATTGTTTGGGTACACCATATGTACGTCAGCGGTACACCAGGTTGGATGCGCTTGATTTTCATGCTGACAACCATGTTTGTTTCTGTCCCTACAGGAATTAAAGTCTTTGCTTGGGTGGCAACAATTTGGGGCGGTAAGTTGCGGTTGAAAACCCCAATGCTGTTTGCCTTGGGTGGACTAGTAATGTTTGTCTTCGCCGGCATCACAGGGATTATGCTTTCCTCCGTGCCAGTGGATGTCCACGTTAACAATACCTACTTTGTAGTCGGACACTTCCACTACGTCCTCTACGGCACCGTGACAATGGGCTTGTATGCTGCAATCTATCACTGGTTCCCCAAAATGACCGGTCGGATGTACCACGAGGGCTGGGGCAAAATCCACTTCTGGTTAACCTTCATCGGCACCAACCTCAACTTTTTACCCATGCATCCCTTAGGATTGCAAGGAATGTTACGCCGAGTTGCCTCCTACGCCCCAGAGTATACATCCTGGAATCTCATCGCTAGCGTCGGCGGATTTCTCTTGGGAGTATCCACCCTGCCCTTCATTTTCAACATGGTAATTTCTTGGATGCAAGGCGAAAAAGCACCCGATAACCCGCACCGGGCAATTGGACTAGAGTGGTTAGTTTCCTCACCACCCCCCGTCGAAAACTTTGAAGAAATTCCCATCATCGTCTGTGAACCCTACGGCTACGGCAAATCCGAACCCTTAACAGCAAACCTCCCCGAATAACCCCAGGGAAGACGCAGAAACCCTCCGCGTACCACCGTCAGAGCGGCGGAAGCCGCCGCTCCGACTTCTCTCTGCGCTTCCCTTTGCGTTCCTTTGCGTTTCAAACTCACTCCTCAAAAACCAAACTCCACCAATGGACAGCTATATCAATTCCCACGAATTACACCACACAGAGGTAGAACATACCCACGATGAAGAAGGCAATAAAATGTTTGGCTTCATTGTCTTCCTACTCTCTGAAAGCGTAATTTTCCTAAGTTTTTTCGCAGGATATATCATCTACAAAACAACAACTCCTAACTGGCTACCCGCTGGTGTTTCTGGACTAGAAGTAAAAGAACCCGCAATCAACACAGTAGTTCTTGTTGCCAGTAGCTTTGTAATTTACTTAGCAGAACGCGCCCTTCAACGCCATGACTTAGTGAAATTTCGCCTGTTTCTTTTAGCAACAATGGCGATGGGAACTTACTTTTTAGTTGGGCAAGCAATTGAATGGAATAGCCTCGCCTTTGGCTTTACTTCAGGAGTATTCGGTGGCACGTTCTATTTGCTCACAGGATTTCACGGTTTGCACGTTTTGACTGGTATTCTGTTGCAGTTGATTATTTTAGTACGGTCTTTCATTCCTGGTAATTACGACACAGGTCACTTTGGCGTTAATGCAACTTCATTGTTTTGGCACTTCGTCGATGTTATCTGGATTGTTTTGTTTATCCTCATCTACGTTTGGCAGTGAACAATCAGAAGTTTAAATTCAGCAGTAATCTAGTATGATTACTATATTCATCAAATGTTTTCCTAATTCTTTAACTTCTGATTCCTGAATTTGAGATGGCAGTTATTTTCAGCCTGATAACTGAACTTACTGCCTCTTTTTAAATTGCGATTATGACAAAGCCAGCCGATGTTAGCACTAAAAAGTTAATTAGCCTCGCACCCGACAATTGGGTAAGATGGGTGACGCAAATTCCTCATCTGAGAGCCACCGAAATAGTAAACTCAGATTAAACGGCTCAATGGATGGAGATGCATATAAAGTTTTTGTAGAACATTTTTTACTTCCGCAATTATGGGTTGGTGCAGTCGTTGTCATGGATAATCTACCTGCTCATCAAGTCGAAGAGATTAAGCCTTTGATTGAAGGAGTGGGAGCAAGTGTTGTTTATCTATCTCCTTATTCTCCTGAATTCAATCCAATTGAACATTGGTGGTCACAATTAAAAGCTTTTCTGAAACAATTTTCTCCCAAGAGTGCATCTGTCGTTGATGGTTTAATTAAAATTGCGCTGAAACTAGTTGAGCCAATGCATCTAAAAAATTGGTTTACTAATTGCTGCTACTGTACCTCATGAACCTCAAATCTGCTGTATTTACCCACTACTCAAAGTAGCCCCAATTTTAGGTAATCCTCTGAGTGCGATCGCTGTTAGCATAGCTTTGGCAGAAGCTTGTGGGAGGTAACTCAGCAAGTATACTCAAAAGCTCTCGCTAAACCCTCTGTTAGTGAAATTATTAATCAACGTCCTATGAATTGGAGTGCTGCATTACCAACTTTTTTTATCACCTTAAGAGAAGGCGTTGAAGCCGCTTTAGTTGTGGGAATCGTCTTTGCGTGTTTACAGCAAGCTCAACAACAAAAATTACAGCGTTGGGTTTACTTAGGGGTTTTCATCGGTATCTTAGCGAGTTTTGTATTTGGTTTGCTAATTCATGTAGGACTACAAGGATTGCAGACATCTAAGCAGCTCTATGCACCTGTATTTAAGCAACTTTTTGAGGTTGGATTAGGTGTCATTGCGATCGCTATGCTCAGTTGGATGCTAATTTGGATGACACGACAAGCGCGATTTCTCAAAGCTGAGATTGAAGGTTCTGTCAAAAGTGCCTTGGGCGAAAACGATAGCGCAGGTTGGGCAATTTTTAGCTTAATTTTTATTGCTGTGTTTCGCGAAGGTTTAGAAACAGCTTTGTTTATCGTCGCTAAGTTTCAAGAAGGTTTGACGCCTGTTTTGGGTGCGATGGGAGGATTAGCGATCGCTGTTGTCATCGGAATGCTGCTATTTAAATGGAGCATCCGAATTAATTTAAGCCAATTTTTCCAAGTGATGGGTGTATTGCTGCTGCTGATTGTCTCCGGGTTGGTAATTTCTGTTCTGCGCCATGTTGATGCTGCGGCGATCGCTTTTAGCCAAATCAACCCCAAATTGGGTATTTGCGGACAAGGAAATACATCTTGTCTTTTAGGCCCCCAAGTTTGGGACTTCTCAACCATCTTACCTGACCGAAAGTTTCCCGGTATTTTGCTGAAAACCTTATTTGGCTATACCCAAAAACTGTATTTACTGCAAGCTGTCGGTTATCTACTTTTTTGGATAACCGTAGGCGGTCTTTATTTCCGCAGTCTCAGCCAACCCACACAATTAAAGCCAGCAACAAAGCTCAATTAAACTGAGAATTCAGAATTCAGAATTCAGCAGGACTTACGCAATATGTGACTGAAAACCTTATTCAAGCGTTGCGGTAATTCATGTAGACGCACAGCGGCTACTCTGCGAGAACGCTAAGAGCGAACCCGCAGGGTATTACCCCTACTTTCGTTCTCTTTTGCGTAAGTCCTGTTCAGAATATTGTTTGACAATTACCTAATTTTGAATTTTGAATTTTGAATTTTGAATTGGTATTATTTCTTGGTAATCCGTTAGTCTGATGGAAATATGGCACAAGAACAAATTGTCAATTTTATTAGCGGTCACTTAAATTTAACTGAGGCAGAATTTGACGAACACTACCGCTTTTTGATTGATAACGCCCTTCAACAAAATCATAGTTTTATTGTTGGAGATGCTAGAGGTGCTGACATGCTTGCACAGCAGTATCTCTTTGGAAAAACAGAGGCGGTTGTTGTGTATCACATGTTCGCGAGTCCTCGAAATAACGTTGGATTTTCAACTCGTGGTGGATTTAAAAGTGATGCAGAGCGAGATGAACAAATGACGCGTGATTCTCATCAAGATATTGCTTGGGTACGATCTGGTAGAAAACGGTCTGGAACACAGGCAAATTTAGATAGACGCGTCAAAAAATTGGGATTTTAAATTTAATTATATAGGTAAAAATTAACTTAAATATTTATTATAATATTTCAATATGTCATTAAGATTTTTTCCTCCATTTGTACAACAAATAAACACCGCAATTGCCGATGAAGGTGATGTTAATTTGTATGTGTTACGTCTTGATGTTGTGCACCCGTGGGTTAATGGGAATAAGTGGTTTAAGTTGAAATATAACCTTTTGGAAGCAAAGCAAAAAAATTTCACTAAGCTGCTTACCTTTGGCGGTGCTTATTCCAATCACATCTATGCAACCGCAGCCGCCGGTAATCTTTTGGGATTTCATACCATCGGCGTAATTCGTGGGGAGGAAAAGTTACCATTAAATCCAACGCTGAGTTTTGCTGTGCAGCAGGGTATGGAACTTGTGTATGTCTCACGTGAAATGTATCGAGAACGCAACACAGCAGCGTTACATGAATATCTGCGACAGCGTTTCGGCGAAGTATTTATCATTCCTGAAGGCGGTAATAATTTAAACGGCGTGCGCGGTTGTACAGAGATAATTAGTGAAGCGATGCCTACGGCGGGCTATGCCTACGCCTTTGATTATATTTGTCTAGCCTGCGGTACCGCTACAACACTGGCTGGAATTGCGCTTTCGTTACATCAAGTACAAAAAGCGATCGCTTTTCCTGTGTTGAAAAATGGAGGTTTTCTGCGAGAAGAAATCGAAACTCTCTTGACAAATTACCTCGCCTCTGGTTTACCGACTCCGTATAGTTCTCCAGGTTCTTGGGAATTAATGTGTGATTATCACTTCGGTGGCTATGCAAAAGTGAATCAGGAATTGCTACGATTCAGCCAGGAATTTAACGAGGCGCATGGCGTAACTCTCGATTACGTATATACTGCAAAAATGTTTTATGGAGTGATGGATTTATTACAGCAGGGATTTTTTGGTAAAGGTAAAAGTTTGCTGCTGGTACACACAGGTGGCTTACAGGGTAATGTTGGTATGGAAAAAAGGTTCCAGAAAATTTCTAGAATCTAGGTTGCTAGTGAGCTAAATAGAAATTTTGGTATTACTCAACTTAAATATCAAATACAAAAATCAGCAATTCTTAACTCTAACTCTCTGCGCCTCTGCGCGAAACAAATTATTTCTGCTTTTTCTGTAATACATTGCGTTTTAGAGAATTGCAACGTAAGATATTTATACCAATTAACTAGTTAATCAAAAACAAAAAAGGAGTATAATACGTGGCTTCAGCACAAAAAAGTAATTATGATCAATTTAAATATTATGTAGAGCAATTAATAATTTCGGGAGTTTCTAAACAAATATTTGAAGAAAATAGAAGCGAACTACTTGAATGCTTTGATCCCCACTCTCCCTTAAAAAATCATAAGGAAGTGTTTATTTTGTTGGGCGATATTGTTAGTTATTTAGAACATAAATTATATATATCTTCTAAAACAACTCTTAAAGAAACTCACAAAATACATAGCCGCCAGAGTTTCGGATATTGGTGCCAACGCTCTGGAGTTGAGCCTAGAAAAAGATTTCAACAAATTCTAACAGAACAAAAAACGAGCGATGATTGTATTGTGACTTTAGACGAAGCAATAATGCTTTTTAATCACGCGATAAGATTTAAGCTTGATCTTGGAAAAGAACCAGGTCTAGAGCTAACTGATTTTAATGAAATATCTAAAATATTTTTAGCTCATTTCTGGAGTATGTCAAAACAAATGAATGTGTTGTTGCTGGGAGAGTAATGTTATCAAAATATGTTTTTTAAAAAGTCTCAAAAACTTTTTTATTTTGTAGCTACACCAATAATATGAGGACTGACAATCGGCAATCCAACTTGAAAATACTCATAATTAACGCTGGCAAAACCAGCTTTTTGTAAGGCAATATCAATTTCTCTATCTGGATAACAATTATCGGCTAAGGTTTTCCAAATTGGACTAATTGTATTTTGGATTTTTCGCAATAAACTTCCTTCAGGTGCGGCAATATGTTCAATAAATAAGAAACTTCCACCTGGTTTGAGTACTCTTAAAATTGCCTGTAATGTATAGTTGATATTTGGCACTGAACATAAAAGTAAGGTAGCGACAACAGTATCAACACTGTTATCTTCAATGTCTAGCCATTCAGCATTACCAAAGCGGAGGTCGATGTTTAAACCAAGTTCTTTTGCTTGTTTTTGGAGATAGGAATGCATCTGTAAATCTGGTTCCATTCCTATTAAGTCAATATTGGGAGGATAATAGCGTAAGTTAGAACCATCTCGCGGACTAATTTCTAATACTTTACCTTGGAGATTGGCAAAAAGTGAGCGTTTGCGATCGCCTAGCTCTTTATTATAGGTGCTGCTGCGTTTAGCCATCATCCAAGCAAAAAAATTTTTACCCAAGTTTAGATAAAATTGATTCGGCGATTCTCCATAAATTTGGTTTACACTCATCATCTAATTCCTACTTTTTAAGGCTACAAATTGGTGTACAAGTTAACCATTTATAGCCTCAATATATGATATTTACTTTTGTCTTACTTCACCCACTAGACTCACCTGATTGGGTGATTGTTATCAAGTGAGAGGGGTATTTGCCACCGGCTATGATCTCAGTCATAACTGCAATTTATCTAGATATCAAATTCCACCAAAAAACTAACTACAACTCAAAAAGCTTCTTCCCTATTGCCTTTTCAAATTTGATTCTTTTGAGATTTGCTCAGATTTTGTCTTTCTGCTAAGCAAGTGAATAGCACAACACCGCACCATCTTGATATTGTATGTCGGGGTGCGTTAGCCTCCGGCGTAACACACCGTACATCTACTGCACAATTGAAAATCCAAAATCTAAAATTAGATTACGCATGAAGGTTGGCTTGTTCTTGCAACCAAGGATCTACTGGTTGTCCATCTTTGCGGCGCAATTCAATTTCCACCACCATCACTTGCTTTGAACCAGGAGGCGCAGGTTTTTGATGGAAAATAACATCATAATCTTGTGGATTGTGTTGGCGTTCTTTCAACCATTCTTGCACTTTGGTTGTGGCAAAGAATGATTGTCCCTGCTCAAACATTCGAGTAATCTGCATTTGTAGTGTATAAGGATTGATGCGACCCATTTTCTACCGCCTTTTTTAATTGAAGAAGAATTTAGAATCAAGAGTGTGAAGACCTGAGCTTTAAGTAGATATTGTAAAAAATTAGATATCCCAAAAGTGGTAGTTACTGAGATATCAGATGTAACAGGATGAACTCAATGCCTATCCTTTAGTATATTTCACCAGATTACTACTTAATTTTGTTATAGATTGGAGAGAGGCACGCCGCTTCAAGAACTGACCAAAAGATTGAGATGGTTGTTATGAAGAGTAAAAATCAAGCTATTTTCGCTTTATTTGTAAAAAGCGCTATTATCCTTTCACCTTTACTACTATCTGCTAGTATTGCCAGTGGACAATCCGCAGCATTATCCAAACCAGTGACAACCCCTGCTGCGGTGTTATCAAATCAAGAACGTGAAGAATTAACGCGACTACGAGCTGAAAAGCAAGTTCAATCTGATTTGAAGAGTGCTTTTAGCCGTACAACTATTTTAATTAATATCTGGCTAGTTATATTAAGTTTGTTTCCCTTGGCTATCATTGCTTTACTTTGGCTATTGCGACGAGCTATTATCCGTGAAATTGTTGAGCGAGCAATGCAACAATTAGAGGGGGTAGAAAAATTACAAAATCAACTGACTACTGTTAAGGAACATGCGGAAAATCTGATTCAAGAAGCTAAAAAAATAAATTATGATTTAGAACAGGAAACTGCTGGTCTTCAAGAAAAAATTAAAAATCAAGCAGAAAATTTATCTCTTGTAACATCTGACATAAATTTAGTTAAAACACAAATATTAAATCGGTTAGAATCGGAAATTAAAACATCTCAAGAAAATATAGCATCTTTAGAGTCAAAATTTGCTTCGGCGTTATCTAAGTTAGAATTGGAAGCTCAACAACAAAGAGATTTAGGGCTGGAAAATCTCGGAAAGTTAGCATCAAGTTTGTCTGAAGAACTGTCTAATTTAAAGTTGGGTATAAAACAACAGCAAGAATTAGCGGTTGCTGATTTAGAATTATCAAAGTCTGAGTTTACATCTCAACTGTCTGGATGGCAATCTGATACTCAACAGCAAAGGGATATAATTCTTGAGAGCTTAACTAAATTGCAGTCAGAATTTGTTTCGCAATTATCGAATTTAGAAATAGGTGTTCAACAGCAAAAAAATGCCACGTTTGAGAAATTAGATAATGAATTGAAATATCAGATATCGGAATTACAGGCAGAAGCTCAAGAGCAAAAAAATAAAATTATTGAGAATTTAACAGCATTGCAATTAGAGTTTAGCGATCGCTTGTCTCAATTAGAAGTAGACGCTCAAAAATCGAAGGAGTTAATCATTGAGAATTTGGAAAAATCGGGTTATGAATTTAGTTCGCAATTCTCAGAGCTACAATTCAATGCCCAACAACAAAAGATTCTCATTTTAGAGAAGTTAGAAAAATTAGAAACAGAGTTTGTCTCTCAGTTATCTGAGTTACAATTGGATGCCCAACAAAGAAAAGATCTCATTCTTCAAGAATTGATTGAGATGACATCTACATCCATTCCCAAGGAAGTTGAAAAAACAACAGAAGAACAGCCACAACAACCAGAATTCACGGCTGAGGAATATGTAAAACAGGCAGATGCGCTGTTTTCTGAAAAACGTTATCAAGATGCGATCGCCATTTACAACCAAGCAGTTAAAGCCCAAGCTGATGACCCTGTTATTTGGTTAAAACACGGCTTAACTCTCGGAAGATTAAAACGCTACAAAGATGCCATCGCCTCTTACGATCGCGCTATTCAAATTGAACCAGAATATCACCAAGCTTGGTGCGATCGCGGCGTTGCTTTTGGTTATTTACAACAGCATCAACAAGCCTTTGCCTCATTTGATAAAGCTACACAAATCAAGCCTGACGATGCAGTTGCTTGGCTGAATCGAAGTCTTTCGCTAATAGCATTAGAACAATATGAAGAAGCAATTCCATCTTTAGAAAAAGCCCTAGAATTACAACCAAATTCTCCCAAAATTTTGGATAAATACGGCTATACCCTAGTCAGACTGGGACGCGATGATGAAGCGATCGCTAGTTTTAATAAAGCATTAGAAATTAAGCCAGATTATGCCAGCGCCTATTACAACAAAGCTGCCTGTTACGCACTCCAAAGACAAATAGAACTATCTCTAGCAACTCTGCAACAAGCAATTGAACTTAATCCCAGATACAAAGAAGAAGCAGCAACCGACTTAGATTTTGATGATATCGCCGAAGATAAACGCTTTAAACAATTAATTGGAACATCTAGCAATCAGAATTAAAAGGCAATGGGCAATGGGCAAGAGGCAAGAGGTAAGAGGCAAGAGGCAATGGGCAAGAGGCAAGAGGCAAGAGGTAAGAGGCAAGAGGTAAGAGGCAAGAGGTAAGAGGCAAGAGGCAATGGGCAATAGGCAATGGGCAATGGGCAATGGGCAATGGGCAATGGGCAATGGGCAATGGGCAATAGCGAAAATAACTTGTCCGAATCATCGGACTCCTTGCATCTAATTTTAATTATGGAGAAAACTAAACATTTGAAACGAGGCGGCTTGCCTATGTGTTTTAATACGTCCTTTTTAAAATCCCCTAATTTTAATTATGGAGATTCCCCTATTGCCTTCTTGCCTGCTTGCCTTCTTGCCTTCTTACCTTCTTACCTTCTTACCTTCTTGCCTTCTTACCTTCTTGCCTTCTTACCTTCTTACCTTCTTACCTTCTTACCTTCTTGCCTTCTTGCCTTCTTACCTTCTTGCCTTCTTGCCTTCTTGCCTTCTTGCCTTCTTGCCTTCTTGCCTTCTTGCCTATTGCCTATTGCCCCTGTTCCCCAGACATCGCTTTGAGTTTAGACGTAAAAGACTCAGAGCGATCGCTTTTTTCTGGGGTAAATTGCCCTATTGGGGGACGAATAGCCGCAGGTGGTAGCAGTTTTGGTGGTTCATGAGAGACTGATGATGCACTTTCTGATGAAGTTTGCCTTTGGCTAACAGCAGACGGTAGCCCAAGCCTTGGCAAAGAAGCTGAGTCACTTGCAGTGGTAGACTTGAGGGCGCTTTTATCCTCCGTAGCTTCTTGTTGTTCTAAAGATGACTTTTGTTTGTGACCGTTCAGTTGTAGCGTTGTAGTATTACTTTTTTGATGACCATTGCTAACTTTTCCAGGTGGTAATTGAGGTTTCGTTACTTTTTCAAAAACCGGGTTTCTCTTCACTGGCGGTAAGGCTGGTGTAGCCAATGAAGTTAGGCTTTGAGGAAACTTGCTACAAACCATACGTTCAAATTCCATGTTGAAATGATATGTAGCCTGTTCCCGGCGCTGCCAAAATACTAAAATTTGCTGTACAGAAACCGCTTTATAACGACCTTGATATAGTGCTTCAATCACTGCCAGGTGTAGCCAATTGAGTGGGTATTGCGTTTGCCAACGTTCAACCAACTCATTGGCAGTATACCCGCTGAGATCAAAACTATAGTGAATTAATAACGCGATCGCCAAATTGGCAGAGGTGTCTGGAAGTGTTGTTAACATGAGGCTGTTAGCTTTTGGCAATAGGTCTAAGATTTTTCACCCATCGCATATAGCGTATCGTGCTTTTAACTACATGGTTTTTTACCAGAGTTCTCAAGTCGATAAGCAGTGTTTCCCATTCTACTTGTCAACTGCTCAAATGCAAGAGTCTATAGAGTGATTTAACAGTTATCTTTATTACATAGCTGTCTTCATCGTCCACTATTGGCTCATTGATAGTAGTTTTTAATTATCTCAAATACACTAGTAGGGGTACACAGCTATCTGCATACTTCCATCCTGAATGGTATCCGAACCTTAAGCCCTGTAGATCTCCTACTAGATAGTTGACAACTTTTCACTGTTAACTATTTAATCGCAGGTGTTCGCCCAATGGCGACTAACGCCTGATAGACCATTGCCGCAACTTCAGCGCATGTTGCCGGACGTAAAGGTGCAAGCAGTTTTGGGTCTGGATAGTTGACAATTATTCTTTTATGTGTCGCAGTAGCAACAGCTTTCTCGGCATAGTCAGGAATAGTATGGCGATCGCTATACACTTCTAAAACATTGTTATCAGCCTGTGGTAGTCCCAGTCCGTTAACTAGAGAGACAATCACTTGTAGCCGTTTGACATTTTGATGCGGGTGGAAAGTGCGATCGGTAAATCCACCAACAAAGCCACCCCTAGCCGCAATTTGGATAGCATTATACGCCCAAAAATCTTGGGATACATCTACAAAATCCGCTGCTGGGCGTTTAGCAGTGGGCTTAAAAGCAACCGCCACCAAAGCCGCATATTCAGCGCGAGTCATTGGTTTATCTGGCTGGTACGTATCATCAGGCAAATCGTGAATTAAATCCATACTCCGCAATGCCTGAATGAATGGTTCTGCCCAATGGCTATCTAGAACAGACGCGGAGACTGGGAGACGCTCTGACGCGGAGAGTGTTTGTGATAAATTCCCCATCTCCCCATCTCCCCGCGTCCCCACGTCCCCTTTATCTGCAATTAATTCCACCAACCCCTTGACTAAAGCAGGATTCAACTGATTACCTACACAAACAAGCTTTTGTGTAGTGACATTGTGTAAATCAAATTCACTGTTATCACGAAAAATATTGTCAGCGGGATCTTCGCTACTACCTAAATCGGGGGCTGCATTGCCATTGACAAATAGACCACCTTGAGTATTTTTAGCGATGAGATTTTGACGCAGCACAGGACGGGCATTGCGAGAAAGTGCGATCGCTGTGCGATTTTCTGATAATTTGTTATTGGCGATCGTTGGAGCCGCAAAGTCACTAACTACTATTCCTAAAGGGTTTCTTTGAAATATATTTCCCAACACTTCGCCCTGGCTATGACCTGCCATCACTAAGCCACTGGCAGTATTTTGCACAAAAACATTATCTAAAATTGTTGGTTTAGCAGCCCCAGTGACAAACACGCCTTCACGTCCACAGTTACTTAAAGTATTGTTGGCTAAAGTAGGCGCACCTGATTCAATCCAGATACCAGTACCTTTTGCTGAGGTATTCGTGACAGTTACACCTAAAATACTGGCATTTTCTAACAACAGCAGCGCGATATTTTGCATTCCAAAGCTGGGACTTTGATACTTACCACTTCCAGAAATTACAATCCCCGCTCCTTTGTTAGCTTCATTACCTACAACCTTCACTCCTCCACGGATAACTAGAGGAAATGCTTCGCCACTAGCCACGCTGTAAATTGCAGATGCTAAATGAATGATTGTAGGGATTTTAGTTACTTTTAAAGCACGGGTGAGACTTTTAAACGGACTTAACTTGGAACCGATATTAGTATCATTCCCTGTCATAGGGTTGACATAGAGTGTGAGAACAAGGGTAGAGTTCACCATTGATGATTGAGGGTCAGTTGTTTTAATTATGACAATCATAAATAACACTACTTCTATCAAACTTTGGGGAGCTAGTATCCCTATGTGTACAAAATGTATCTGCTTTGCCCTTTGTCCAAGCAGATAAGCGTACACAAAAGTTATAGACTCTCATGCAACATTCCAAGTTCTCATTTGGGCGTTCTAAAGAAAGGCAGAGGGCAGGAGGCAGAAGTCAGAAGGCAAGCCTCTTAAACAATTATGCGTATGCGTCGCCTCGCAATTGAGTTGCATCGCCTCGCAATTGAGTTGCGTCGCCTCGCAATTGAGTTGCGTCGCCTCGCAATTGAGTTGCGTCGCCTCGCAATTGAGTTGCGTCGCCTCACAATTGAGTTGCGTCGCTTCGCAATGGGATTTCGAGGTATAGCAATAGCGAAGGTGGTTAGGAAATCAAGGTTAAGACGTGATAAATCGCGTCTCTACAAGTGGTCTATTTGTCCGATTCTTTTTTCCAATTTTTATCAATATAATTACAGCGATCGCCATTTGAAAACTATAAATTTATCGACTGTGAATATTACTAAAAACAAAATTAATTTCCATAATCAATATTTGCAAAACAGAAATTATCCTCACTGCAAGTAAAAGTTGATTTCAAATAGAATAAAATTATCATTCTTCAGGCGTAAGCAGTCAAAATGACCGAAGACAAAAATCGTATCAATCGCATGGAAGACCAACTGATTGATATGCGTCTAGCAGTTAGCGTTCTTTTGGAAACTGTGACGCAGCATCAACGTAATTTTGAGACTATGCAGCGTAACTTTGATACTGTTTCTACTGAAATTAGAGATATCCGTATCGATATGCGAGAAATACGAGCTGATATGCAAGAAATGAGAGCTGATATGTTGCAAATGCAATCAGAAGTTCGCGGTTTACAAACAGAGAATCGCCGCATTCTGGATATTTTACAGAATCGCAACTCTGAAGATGATTCTTTGGTGAAAAAATAAAGACGTTGCACTGCAACGTCTCTACATTAGGTAAACTGTTCGATAATTCCGCCACCTAAGACTTTTTCTCCGTCATACCACACCGCAGCTTGTCCGGGTGTGATGCTGAATTGAGGTTCATCAAACACCAAACGCACGCGGGAGTTTTCCAGAGGAATCACCGTCACTGCTGTAGGTGTGGAACGATAACGAATTTGCACTTCGGCGTGAATTGGTGTAGATGGTTCGGCAATAGAAACCCAATTTACTCGCCCTACTGTACATTCTGGCTGAGTTACCTTAGTGCGATCGCCAACAACAACTCGATTATTCACCGCATCTAATTCAATCACATACAGCGGCTCAGGAGCAGCAATTCCCAAACCTTTGCGCTGTCCAATTGTGTAGTGATGAACGCCATCATGCTGTCCCAAAATTTTGCCTGTGGTATCCACAATATCGCCTGTTTTGGGTGCTAAATATTTATCCAAAAACGCCCGCATGGAACCGTTGCTTTCCACTAAACACAAGTCTTGGCTTTCAGGCTTATCAGCAGTTTGTAAACCGTATTCAGCAGCGATGCGACGGGTATCAGTTTTTTCTAGTTCGCCTAAAGGAAAGATACTTGCCTCTAGCAAATCTTGAGACAAATCATAGAGAAAATAAGACTGGTCTTTGTTGCGGTCAACAGCCCTTAGTAACTGATAACGTCCAGTAGCTTCGTCATAGTTAATTCGGGCATAATGACCAGTGGCAATGCGATCGCATCCCAATTTTTCGCGGGCATACTGCACCATCGGCCCAAACTTCACCGTTTTATTGCACTGAGAACAAGGCAAAGGCGTGATCCCAGCACTGTAACCAGTCACCAAAAAATCAACAATATTTGTTTGGAAGACATCCCGAATATCCACAACTTCGTGGGGAATGCCCAGTTGTTCACAGATACCAGCCGCGTCGATCATACCTTCAGAGCAACATTGACCTTTGCCTTTCATTAGCCAAAGAGTCAAACCAATTACTTCATAGCCCTGATGGTGCAGGATAGCAGCGGCGGTGGAACTGTCAACACCACCCGAAAGACCAACGACGACTTTTTTCATACAAACCCAACACGGTAGTTGCGTGGTTGTCCAATTGTAGCACAGACTCTTCAAAGCCTTACCAGTAAAGCGCTCTGGTTAACTGTTGACTGTTGATTAATGACGGTTAACCGTCAACATTCAACGTGAAATTCCATCTTTTTTAAGAGTGGATGAGCTTAACAGCAACCAAATAGATATAGGACTCATATTTGATTTTTGAACAAAACTCAGTACACCTAATTTTATTCCTTCTTCCCAGTCCCCAGTCCCCATTCCCTAGTCCCTTACCTCTACTTTGTGATTCTCCAAATGAAATGGGATTGCTATAGTTGTCACTCACTTACTTATCTAAGATTAGTAACAGATGTATTGTTTAGAACCTAAATGAGGTAATTTAACACTAACGCTATCTAATTGCTACAACAGCAAACTAATTATTTCCTGAGGAAAATCCCCATTTAGATTACTTTCTAACTAATTATGTCTAGTGCAATACCAAGTCAATTTATGCGATCGCAAATCTTCTCCTTATTAATAGGAGGATGTTTAGCGGTGCTTGCCAACTCTACTCCAGCACAAGCACAAATCTCCAACAATAACCTGCTACTGGCTCAAGAATTTGAACCTTTACCGCCAGTTCCCTTTGGCCAAGAATCTCCGCAGTTACCACCGGCGGAACCAGCACAAACCTATCAACCAGAGCAAAACTTTCAGCCCTCGCAACCAGTAGAAACTTATCAACCAGAGCAAAACTTTCAGCCATCTCAACCAGCACAGTTTAGCCAATATAACCAAAACTTTGAACGCTACTTAGTTTTTGTTGATGCTAGCGATTTTCAGACCCTAGAACAAATACGTCGGCTCGAACCTAGTGCTTACGTTCGAGAATATCAAGGACGTAACGTCATTCAATCAGGAGTTTTTAGCAGAGTATCTAATGCCCAACAACGAGTAAATGAGCTACAATCACGAGGCATTTATAGCGCACGAATTATCAGCTTTGCTAACGGACAGGAAATCGGGTCTTTTGATGGAGGTAATAGAGGTAGCGATCGCCGTTCTGCAAATATTCCTAGACAAGTTTCTAGATATTTTGTCGCCATTCCCACCACTTCCCAAGACTTACCTGCGATCGCTGCTCAAATTAGACAGACTTTAGCGCAATTCAGCCAAAATTTAGGACGATCTGGTGGAGTCCTGGAAAGAACTCAACCACGAGGCCCACACGTAGCAGTAGGGCCTTTCGCCGATCGAGTACAAGCAGAAGAATGGAACAAGTATCTCCGAAACATCGGATACAAGAATGCTAGGGTTTATTACGGTAAGTAAAAAGGTGCTGAGTCAAAAGTTACTAGTTGGGAGTTGAGAGTTTAAAGTTCGGAGTTTGCAGTAATATGAAACTCATAACTCCCACTCGCTACAGACGCGATTCATCGCATTTGTACAGACGCGATTCATCGCGTCTCCCCACTCCCCACTCAGCACTGATGTCAGATAGGCAAGAACAAATTTCACAAGTAGTAGTAACTGCTGAGCAAATGCGCGATATTGAAGCGCGGATTTTTGCAGCAGGAATGCCTGTAGTAGCTTTAATGGAAAAGGTAGCAGGCTTAATTGCCCGTCGGATTCAAAATATTTATCCAAATCAAAAGGACGCGGGGACATTGGGACGCGGGGACACGGGGACATTTTTAATCTCCCCGTCAGAGCGTCTCCCACTCTCCGCGTCTTCTTTCTTCTCCTCAAATTCTCGTATCGGCATTCTCGTTGGCCCCGGTCACAATGGGGGAGATGCTTTGGTAGTAGCCCGCGAATTACATTTTCGTGGTTATGAAATTTGGATTTATTCGCCTTTTTCTAAGTTCAAGGAATTAACTTCACAGCACTTGCAGTATGCTCGGAGTTTAGGTATCCCAATTTATCAAGAAATTGAGCAATTGCCGAGTTGTGATTTGTTGATTGATGGATTGTTTGGATTTGGTTTAGAAAAAAATCTTACCGATCCCATCGCCTCTGCAATCGATCGCTTAAATGAATTGTCTGTACCAATTTTGAGTATTGATTTACCTTCGGGGTTGCACACCGACACAGGCGAAGTATTAGGAACCGCGATTCGCGCCACTCAAACGTTTTGCTTGGGTTTATGGAAGTTGGCTTTTTTGCAAGACCAGGCGCTGGAATTTGTCGGTAAAGCTGAGTTAATAGATTTTGATATTCCTTTGGCTGATGTTCAAGCTGTTGTGGGAAATGCACCCAAGATTAAACGCATTACAGCAGCAACGGCACTTTCGACTTTACCTTTACCCCGTCCAGCAATTACCCACAAATATAAGGAAGGACATTTACTGCTGATTTGTGGTTCGCAGCGCTATGCAGGTGGAGCAATTCTAACTGGTTTGGGGGCGCTCTTTAGTGGTGTGGGAATGCTTTCGGTGGCTGTACCCGAATCTTTAAAATCTCTTTTGGTGTCGCATTTGCCAGAAGCACTGATTGTCGGTTGTCCAGAAACGGAAACCGGTGCCATTGGTCAATTGCAACTACCTGCAAAAACTAATCTGAGTTCTTTTAGTGCGATCGCTTGCGGCCCTGGTTTAACAACAGATGCTAGTCGCATTGTTCAAGAAGTTATAGAAAGCGATGTTCCTCTGATTCTCGATGCCGATGGTTTAAATATACTTGCCCAAATTGCAACCATCCCCACTCTACAAAAACGCCAAGCGCCAACCATTCTCACACCCCATACAGGTGAATTCCAGCGATTGTTTCCCCAGATCGCCGATGCCAAACATGATAGGGTGAAAGCAGTACAACAAGCAGCAGCACAAAGTGGGGCGGTAGTATTGTTAAAAGGTGCGAGAACTGCGATCGCCAACCCCCAAAGTGAAGTTTGGATTGTCCCAGAAAGTACACCCGCCTTAGCACGTGGCGGTAGCGGCGACGTGTTAACTGGGCTACTGGGTGGGTTGTTAGCCCAAGCGACAACTAAACATATCCCAGTAGAAGATATTGCTGCGACTGCCGCTTGGTGGCACTCCCAAGCAGGTATTTTGGCAGCCCAAGAACGCACCGAGTTGGGTGTAAATGCGTTTACATTGGCACAATATTTAATAAAAACTCTCAGTAGTTTTAAAAGATAAAAACTAACAATAATCCTAGCTTGGGCTGAACAAGGTAATTTTTAATGTCAATAATATTACAATTAAATAAGCTAAGAAATTATATAGCAGTTGTCAGCTAGGTTAAGACATAAACTAATCGTTAAACCCCCACCAAGCAACTTTCCCTGTTGCCTATTGCCTCAACCCTGTTCCCTACTATATATAAATCATCAACAATTTTCTATGGAAAAGATAGCCGACTTCTTCAATAAGTCTGGTCTCTAACGCTTTGATTATAACTCAATACGCTTGGTGTTAAGGCTAGCACTCTTTGTCAAAGTCATTTTTTTTAACGAACCACAGAGGCGCAGAGTACACAGAGAGAGAAAAAAGAGAAGGAAAAAATTGCTTAGAGGATGTCTGAGAAGTATTAAATATTTCGCGTGATCCCCCCTAGCCCCCCTTAAAAAGGGGGGAACCTGAATCAAAGTCCCCCTTTTTAAGGGGGATTTAGGGGGATCTACAAGTCTCGAATACAACACCAAAAACTTTTCAGACATCCTCTTAACTGAACTGTATTGGATTATAACTTTAGTTATATTTCTATTGATTATCAATAGTCTTCAAATTGAATCTTACCATCATAAAGTATGAGCTATAGGCTCTGAAATATCATCATTTAATTCAGTCGCCAGCAGGATGAGATTGACTCTAGTATTTTTTAAACTAACTGATAAGGATTATAAACAACTTGGGAACAGCATATGCCTCTTCACAAACTTGAACATTTTGACCCAAATTATCGAGAAACTTTTGGCGGAGATGATGTAAAAGGACTTGATGTTTATACTGAGGGTGGACAAAAAGTTGGCTTAGTTGTCGATGTTTTAGTTGACGATGATGGTCGTTTTCGGTATTTCATTATTGACACCAACCTAGATTCTGTTAATAAAAAAATCTTACTGCCAGTTGGTCTTTCCCGCATCAATTATTCAGCAAGAACAGTCTATGTTGATGGATTGAGCAGAGAGCAAATAGAAAGGTTGCCTGACCATCAAGAAATCGAAAATATTGATAGCGATTACGAAGAAAAAGTACGTAGTGTATTTCGTCCTTCAACCACTACCGTGGCTTATAATGAGACATACAATTACCAAAAAGAACCAGCTTTATACGAGTTGAACGAGCAATACCATCAAACTTTTAGGCTCTATGAAGAACGATTAATTGCTAATAAGCATCGGGTCAAAACTGGGGAAGTAGCTGTAGGTAAGCATATTGAAACTGAAACCGCACGTGTCACAGTGCCTATTCAAAAAGAACGAGTTTTGATTGAACGAGTTGTACCCACTGAAGCAGGAACTGTTGATACCAACGAACTTAAGTTTCAAGAAGGAGAAGTAGCACGCATAGAAGTCTACGAAGAAACGCCCGAAATACGTAAAGAAGCCTTTGTGCGGGAAGAAGTTCGAGTTAAGAAAGTAATAGAACGCGACACTGTAGAAGCACAAGACACGATTCGTCGAGAAGAGTTAAATGTTGATACTGCCGGCGAGTTACACGTACAGGAAACCGATGAGATAAGACATGAAACTGTTTAATAGTTAACAGTGACAGCACATTTGATTTAAATAAGATAGACAAGGGCAAGCAAGATACCCAGCCCACAAAAATTATCATTTTTAGATGTATATCTCATTTACCTGCAAATTGCTGTATCAGTTAAAAATACATCTACTAACTGTTAACTATTTATGTTGGCGAATTCGGCAAAGTAGCTCTGATAGTTAGAGATAAAATCTGTTTTAGTCTGGAATTTTGCTGTAAATTTAGAAATTTTAGCAGGCAAAGATAAAAATTAACTTTGCCTGCGTTTTAATTTATATTTTTAGAATTTGAATTAAAAAATATTTAGAAAAACCTACAACTTTGGATAATTCTTTATTAAATAATTTATTTCGACAGAAGGAGGTGAAATAGTAAAAAAATATCTAAGTTAGTAATAAGGAAATGTAAATAAAATTTTTGAGGTTAAATAGAATGGTTCTTTACAAGTTAGAAGATTTTGAGCCTAACTATCGTGATAGCTTTGATGGTCATGATATTAAGGGACTTGGTGTTTATACACAAGGAACTGATGAAAAAATTGGTACTGTCAATGATGTTTTAGTTGACGAAGATGGCCATATCCGTTATCTAGTTGTTGACTTAGGTTTCTGGATTTTTGGTAAAAAAGTATTACTACCAATTGGTCGCGGTCGTATTGACTATAATAGCAATCGCGTTTACACCATTGGTTTAACCAGAGAGCAAGCAGAAGATTTACCTGAGTTCAACGAACGCCTAGCGCTTGACTACGATTACGAAGAACGGGTGCGTGGAGTATATCGCCGTCCTGGAGACTACACCACTCCATTAGAAGCGTCAACACCCCTCGAAGCATCAACATCTCTACAAACATCAGCAGCGCCATTAGATACGACCTATTCTACTCCTACTTACAACCGCGATAGTTACAGATACGAACATGAGCCTTCTTTATACAATTTAAACGAACAAGATCATCAAACTTTGAGGTTGTATGAAGAACGACTAATCGCCGGCAAACAACGCCGCAAAACTGGAGAAGTAGCAATTGGTAAACACGTTGAAACTGACACTGCACGAGTCGCAGTACCAGTAGAAAAAGAGCGAGTGGTGATTGAACGTGTAACACCAGCCGATGCAGGTAGACCTGTTTCTGCACGTGAAGCAGACTTCCGTGAAGGCGAAGTTGCTCGCGTTGAACTCCATGAAGAAACTCCTGAAATTCGCAAAGAAGCAGTTTTGCGGGAAGAAGTTAGAGTTAGAAAAGTCGTAGATCAAGAAACAGTTGAAGCTCAAGAAACTGTACGCCGTGAAGAATTAGACGTAAATGCTCCTAACCTTCCCATTGAAGAACGCTAAGGGAAAATAGGGACTGGGAAATAGGGACTGTTTCCTAATACCCAGTCCCCAATACCCGCTCCCCAGTACTCAGTCCCTTTTACTAATAGCTAACCGATGGTAAGAAACATTGGACAGGTAAGCTCAAATAGTCACACTAACACCTTACTAGCAACTTTAAAACACAAGGTGAAAAACTTTGTTGTGTTTGATAGTCAAGGTGAGCTAGTAGGAAAGGTTCAGGATTTGATTGTGGATAGTAATCATCGGTTGAACTTAGTTATATCTAACCGAGTGAATGAACAAATTCTCGTATCTAATCAGGATTTAACCGATAAACATGCTTCTTTATTCTGGGTGCAGAGCCAGAGAGTCAAAAAAATCGACAATCCGACTAAATCTGTTTTCATAGACTTAGATAAATCAGAAATAGAGTATATGCCTGAATATTTAGAAGCAGAAACACCAGGCGATCGCAAATCCGAACTATCACAAAACTCAACTAAAGAACTAGCTTATAATCAAACTACAAATAACTCTGTTGAACCAGCAGAATTAGAAGACGTTAGTGAAGAAAAGATTATTCGTTTACTAGAAGAACGGCTAGTTGTTGAAAGCAACAAGCATAGAGTAGGCGAAGTAGTTGTTCGCAAAGAAATTGAAACCCGGATGGTACAAGTTCCTGTACGGCGTGAGAAATTAATTGTTGAACAAGTCAGTCCAGAACACAAGCAACTTGCAGAAATTGATTTAAGCGGAGGCGAAATTTCTGGGCTGGAGTTGAATGAAGGAGAAACACTGGAACTTACACAGTTTGACGGCGGTTTAACAGTCACTGGCGAATTTAGTTCACCTAAAATTGCTAGTTTATTATTGAATGCGATCGCACTCGAAAAAAGCCACGGATGCAATAAGGTGCGAGTGGCAATTTCTGTTGCAGATGAATCACATCAAAAAAAATACCAGGAGTGGTTTGACCGCTGTTCAAAAGGTCAGCAACCAAAGCCTGAATAAATACAGAATTCACAAGTAAAACAGATTTGAAGCCTGACTAACGGTGTGTAATTTACCAACTTTAAATCTGTTCTAAATAAGTTTCTAGCAGATAAATCAGTAGGGCGAGCATTGCAAGCCCTATTTTTTTTGCTCATATTTAGGTATGATATCAAGTTCGGATAATCACTTATTATTAAAATTTCTCCGCGTCAGAGCGTCAGTCCTAATGATAAGTCTTCATCCTAACACGATATGATATGGCTCTATTGTCAATTCTGATTTCTAAATTCTATTCTATAAATTACTTTGAGGCGTATATCTTTTGCGAGTCACTATTGCCAAAAATAATATAAAAAAAGTAAACGTTCCAGCTAAATATAATGGATAACCATAGGTTTTGGGGTCAGATTGGTGAATTAGCATTCCTGCAATCACAGGGCCAATACCATTGGAAATACTCAAATAAGATGCGTTCAATCCCATTGCAGTTCCTTGATCCTCTGCTCTTGTATTTAGAGAAATTAACGTGCTAATCATCGGTTGTACTAAAGAATTGAATAGCGAAAAGAGTATACTGACTAGTACAAAATAAACAATGTTAGGAACGACTGGCATTAAAACAAACGAAAAACTTCTGAAAAATAAACCTAAAAACAATATACTAATCACATTAATTTTCTTTTTGAGAATTGAAATTCCCCAAGTTTGCATGATTACACCTAACACTCCAAAAACAAAAAACAGGAGTGTTAAAGACTGGCTATTTTGACCTAAGACATTAATATAATAAGGTTGAAAAGCATAGGTAAAAATAGTAAAAGTAGTGCCAATACAAAAGTTGATAATTAGAAGTATGCCAATTTTAGGCATAGCTAAACCTCTAATTACATTTCCTAAACCCAAATCAAAGATATTGTGTGCTTTCTCAGCTTTTGTTGGCAGAGTTTCTGGTAGTAAAAAGATTGTGATTAATAACGCTACGAATGCCACTGCACCGGAAACTATAAATCCAAATCCCAGAGAAATCTGCTGTGCCAACAAGCTGGTAACTGGGCCGAGTACAAAGCCTAATCCTAATGCTGCACCATAAATTCCAAACCCTTGGGCACGCTTTTGGGGAATGGTAACATCTGAAATAATTGCTTGAGCTACGGAAGCATTTCCGCCCGTAATTCCATCTAAAAGTCGGGCGAGAAAAAGAATAACTGCTGTTGTCGCTGTTCCAGCAATCAAGTTAGCTAACGCAGTTCCGGCTAAACTGATAATTAGTAAAGGTTTGCGTCCAAAGCGATCGGAAAGTTTACCAATCACCGGAGTTGCAAAAAACTGAGCTATGGAATAAGTCGAAAATAACAAACTTGTCTGCAAATCGCTCAGACCGAATTGTTTGCCATAAAGATAGATAATGGGAATTAAAACTGTAAAACTAAGGGAATTAATAAAAGCAATTAAAGCGGCGATCCAGAAATTTCGATTCATCACAACCTGGTTATTACTTTGCAACTGCACTGTAACTGAAAACAGCGACTTGTAAACCTTAGTAATAATACTTACTTATCGTTCTTTTAGCTACTCCAGATGAAATTTCGACTGAAGCGACCTTCACGCAAGCAAAAACAGCGTTTGCTCCCACGCATTCATATTCAAGTTCGAGATGGAAAGTTTGAGATTATGGGGATGGGTGTATGGTATAACTACTGGCGCGATCCCTACCATCTGCTGCTGACGATTCCCTGGCCAGGCTTTTTAATACTGATTTGTCTATCTTATGTAACTATTAATGCTGTATTCGCCGTAGCTTACTTGCTAGGAGGAGATTGTATCGCCAATGCTAGGCCTGGCTCTTTTTTGGATGTTTTTTTCTTTAGCGTCCAAACCCTAGCATCCATAGGCTACGGTGCGATGTATCCTAAAACAACTTATGCCAATATCATTGTTACCATTGAAGCGATGATCGGTTTGGTGGGAATCGCTGTGATGACCGGACTAGCGTTTGCCCGGTTCTCTCGACCAACCGCCCGCGTGATGTTTAGCCGTGTAGCGGTGATTACACCTCATAATGCCAAGCCGACTTTGATGTTTCGCACTGCTAATCAGCGCCGTAACATGATTTTAGAAGCGCAGATGCGAGTATATTTGATGCGCGACGAAGTAACAGCAGAAGGTCAGTCGATGCGTAGAATCTACGATTTGAAGCTGCTGCGGAACCAAACACCTAGCTTTTCCTTAAGCTGGTCAGTGGTACATGTGATTGATGAGTTTAGTCCTTTATATGGAATGACGGCAGAATCACTAATGCAGACAAATTCGATACTGATGATTTCTTTGAGTGGCATTGATGAAACAGTTACACAAGTCGTCCATGCCCGTCATAGCTATAGTGCTAATGAAATTTTGTGGAATAATCGCTTTGTCGATATCTTCCACGAAACACCTGATGGACATCGCTACATCGACTACAATCGCTTCCACGATGTTTTACCTTTAGATGAAATCGGGTAAGAATAGAGAATTCTGAATTCAGAATTCTGAATTCTCTATTCACAAGATTATTATTAGAATCTCTTTGTGTCCCCGCGTCTTTGCATCCCCGCGTCAGTTTTTTGGTGGTTGTGAGGGCTTAACAACAACCCGACCATTTTCAATCACAGTACAATTTTCACCACTATTGTTGGTGTTGTTAACTGGCATATCCTGACACTGCTTTTGGTGAGAGATATTTTCCTCCTGTTGTTGATTGAGGATGACAACACAAGAGGAACAAGAAGTGAAAGACATATAAAATATTTTGATCTCTATAATCTATTATCGCTCTATTAAATGCTGTTTGGCTGAAAAATTTACTACTTACAGCGATTTTAACTGGGTAGAATACAGATGATTGTAGGAAGATACAGCTAGCTGTGCATTTTTACAATAATTGTTTGGCAGGGTTAGACAATGGGTTTTTCTGATGAAAAAATTTTGGCGATACCTGGGTTTAAGTTTTGTATCTACCTTTTTGACTGCTACTCCCGGATTGGCAGCCGATCGCATTAGCTTTTATTACCCTCCCTTTGGCGAATTCTCTTTGTCTGTGGACTCGCTAGAAACTTTTGCCAAAGCTGGCAAAATCGATGGAGACTTTTCTTTCTATGCTAGCCGTGCTACTCCCGAACAACTCGCCCAATTGCGGAGTCTACTCCAGCAACGCTTCAATGTTAGTCCTACGGTAGTATCTCAGGTTACCTATTCCCCAATTGGTGAAGAGGTGATGCAACGTTTGGGAGAATTACTGCTCACTGAGTCTCGACAAAACGGTTTCTATGCCATACGTGCAGCTTTGATCGTAGCTGCTGCCGATCGCGAAGGCTTAACAGTTATAAATTTGCTACGGAGATTTCCCAGCAAAACTATCAGGCTCAATTATTCAGAAGGGCTAAGAATTGTCGATAACTTGTCACAACTTATAGAAAAAAAGGATGAAGTTGTGGGTTTTCTCCAACAACAAGCGACGGTAGCCGCAGCCAATTCAAAGGTTGATTTCTCACAGCAGCCAGATTTGCGATCGCCAGGAAAATTCTCTTGGCAGAAAAAAAGCTTTGAGTTAAATGACTTTTCTCGCAATCGTCGTCTCCCAGTAGATATCTATTTACCTCAAGCGAATTCCCAAGCTGAAGTAAAACCGCCATTTCCCCTAATTGTAATTTCTCATGGTCTGGCTTCCGATCGCTTTACCTTTGCTTACCTAGCTCAACATCTCACATCCTATGGTTTTGCTGTTGCGGTATTGGAACACCCTGGTAGTAATGCCGAACGCATTCAGCTATATTTTGCAGGTTTGGCAGGGCCGCCAGAACCAGCAGAATTTGTCAATCGACCTTTGGATATTAAGTATTTACTGAATGAACTTGAGCGTTTAGAAAAATCCGATCCCTTCCTCCAAGGAAAACTTAATTTTGAGCAAATTGGGGCGATCGGTCAGTCTTTTGGTGGTTATACTGTTTTGACTCTGGCGGGGGCAGCCATTAACTTTAGCCAGCTTTACCAAGACTGTAATCCCAATAATTCTTTCTTTAATTTGTCGCTGTTGTTGCAGTGTCAAGCTGCTGAGTTACCCCCAAAAGATTACCAACTCAAAGACGATCGCATCAAGGTAGTCATGGCGATTAATCCTATTAATAGTTCAGTTTTAGGCCAAGGCAGCATCAGCCAAATTAAAATTCCAGTAATGTTGGTGGCTGGTAGTCAAGATATTTTTGCCCCACCTGTATCTGAACAAATTCTCCCTTTTACCTGGCTGACTGACTCCAATAAGTACCTTGCTTTGATTGAAAACGCCACCCACTTTAGTGCGATCGCCGAACCTACTCCTGAGAACAGTGTATTACCTGTACCGCCTGCTTTACTAGGCCCTAACCCTACTCCTGTTTATTCCTATCTCAACGCTTTAAGCGTAGCTTTCTTATCAACCCATCTCCTCAACCGCCCAGAATACCGCTCTTATTTGCAGCCATCTTACGCCACATTCATTAGTAAAGAACCTCTGAATCTCAGCCTTTTGCAATCATTGACACCAGATCAATTTAATCAAGTCTGGAGTGGGGCAATTCCCCAGTCATTCCGCCCATCAAATCCTCAACTTTCGGCTCCTCAAGGACAAGAAGGAAAATAATATAGCAGGGAACAGGCAATAGGTAACAGACTTAGAAGCTACCTACCTGAAAACTGCTATAACTCCTAACGGGCTAAACGCTCCGCTATCGCTAACAGCACTCTTGAATAATTACGTATATTCAATTAAAAAACTTTTTTCTAGAGTATTAGTAATTATGAATGATGTTGACTTATGGTTCAGATTCCCAACTTCTTAGAAAAGTTGGGGATCTTCTTAATCATCAATGAATCAGAATTGCTATAAACAAGATAAATCTCAAGCATTAATTAGACAATCTCAAAGCTAAATATAATCGAACAGTACTTTTACTAAAGTTTTATCACATAAATATACTCTTATAATTCACATTTTATATAAACATACAGCCCTCTTATCTGATGAAAAAAAATAATAACCATAAAGCTGAATTTTCAATCAATCAGTAAATGTACTGACAGTAGTACACAAATAATTAATAAAATATAATTATTACAATCATAAGAAAAATAAGATGGCAATCTCAAATAATGCCTGAGAAACCAGCTACTACAGTTCTTTGATGAGTCGGCATCTGAGGTTGGAAATTCTTACATATCAAATAGGATTGCTAAATATGTCTTTCTTATATCTAAGCTGTGACTTAGATATAACAATTTCCCAAAATAGAAATTAATTGTCAGGGCTTTGAGATATTTGTACTTACGTATTCATAAAAACTTATTTAATAAAATCTTTTATATATATATACTTGTGTTAACAAGTATTAAGAAAGTCTTATTAAAAGATGTTGCAATGACTTGATTTAATTGCTAACGTGTGTATGTCAACGATGCTGATGAACGCTCAAATCGAGGAGAAGTAAAATCTATGAGCTATATTGATTCAGCCAAGTACGTTAGTAATTAAGAGTAAAAAACGAGAAATTTCTGCCTCGTATAGACAATTACGAAGGATTGCAGATTAACCAAGAAATACCTCGTTGTTAAAGTGACTGGGAACTGGGGACTGGTGGCTGGGGATTGGAGAGATGGTAATAAGTACTCACCAATGCCCTATGCCCAATCCCCAATCCCTAAGTTAGATTTCGGAGAATAAAACCAATGGAGATTCAAGGTAAAGTAGCTCTAATTACAGGGGCTTCTCGCGGTATTGGCAGGGCGATCGCCCTGGAACTAGCTAAACAAGGCATCAAGCGGCTAATATTGGTAGCACGCGATCGCCAGAAGTTAGTTGAGCTAGCGAACAAAATTGAGGCGATGGGTGTGGAAGTTGCGATCGTTGCTTTGGACTTGACTCAGGTAATTGAGGTGAATGTCACTATTGCTCAGGTTTGGCGCAACTATGGCCCGATTCATCTACTGGTTAATTGTGCGGGAGTCGCCTACCAAAGCTCATTTTTGCAATCTAAACTGCCCCAAGTTCAAGAAGAACTTTCTGTAAACTTATTGGGAATGTACAACCTCACAAGTCTGATGGCTCGACGCATGGCCAGCCAAAGGCAAGGAACAATCGTCAATGTATCGAGTCTAATGGGGAAAATTGCAGCACCGACAATGGCAACTTACTCGGCTACCAAATTTGCCATCTTGGGATTTACCGAAGCCTTGCGTCGGGAACTCGCCCAATACAATATCAGAGTGATTGCATTACTACCTTCTCTCACGGACACAGACATGGTACGCGACTTAAAATTATTTCGCTGGGTGATCCCCATGACTCCCCAGCAAGTGGCTCAAGCACTTGTCATTGGAATGCAAAATAATTCAGCAGAAATTTTAGTCGGATGGCAAAGTCATCTAGCAGTGTGGTGTCAGCGCCTCGCCCCTTGGTTGTTAGAACTGATTTTAAAAATAGCGACTCCGCCAGCGCCAAGAAGAGAACACCGCCAACAAAAACTGAGTTTTTTGGCTAAGACCTAGCGTTTTGGCGATTCGTTATGAGTAAGCAACAGTAGTTAGAAGAGTTTTTCGCTTTATGCGACAGCATTGGGGATGACACTTTTTTGAGGGTATTTGAGTTCATCTACCCAGAAACATTAAATTGATTAAAACTACTGTTGCCAATAATTTTATAGCTACGTTGGATGAAGGAAAGCTGAAAAAAATCATGATAACTTTTAACAGGAATGGCTAATAAATAATTCTATCTAGTGGTTCGTCGCATTAGTTCTGATAGGTAAATAAGTTTGTAGTTAGGACTTTAGTCCTTGATTTTTAAGCACGCTTTGTGCTTACTACAAACTCATCAAAATTAATGCGACAGACCACTAGTTCTTGTTCTTCAAGTGCTGGTTAATAATTAAGATATTATTTTATCGGCAAGCTGAGAATTACTACTCAAGATTGCGATCGCCTAATTTGTAACGTTACATCACCTTTGGGCTTTGAAAACCGCAGTTTGCATCAATAGATAAAGTTGTAGTTGAGAAATGGCTGTGCGATCGCATAATTAGACATACCCTGTTTCGGAGCAACCAGAAATGCTGACACTACCGACTAATCTCTCTTGTTTGCCCGAAATAATTAATGGCTTGCCGAATATTTCTGGTTGGGAAACAGAAATCTTTTCTGTAGTTAACAATGATGCGCCCGTCTTTTTACCAAAAACGAATATTAAGTTAGATGACGTAAATGCTGTATTTGCGATCGCTCTACACATGCACCAGCCTACGATCCCTGCTGGATATGATGGTACGCTCATCAGCAATTTGCAATACATGTTTGAACATCCCAACGAAGGCGATAACCATAATGCAGCGCCTTTTGCTTATTGTTACAGCCGTATGGGAGATTTCATTCCCGAACTTGTAAATCAAGGTTGCAATCCCCGTGTAATGCTCGATTACTCAGGTAATCTTTTGTGGGGACTGCGGCAAATGGGACGCAGTGATATTCTTGATAATTTAAAACGTATCACTTGCGATTCTACCTATCAACCTTATGTAGAATGGCTGGGTACAATGTGGGGTCATGCTGTTGTTCCTTCCACTCCCATAGCAGACATTAAATTACATATAATTGCATGGCAACATCACTTTGCGGCAATTTTTGGTTGGGAAGCATTAGCGCGAGTCAAAGGATTTTCACCTCCAGAAATGCATTTACCAAATCATCCTGATGTCCTCTTTGAATTTGTGAAAGCGCTCAAAGAATGTGGATATCGTTGGTTACTGCTTCAAGAACATTCTGTAGAAACAATTAACGGTGAATCTCTCGTCTACAAACATTTACCACATCGTTTGATTGCCCGCAATTCTCAAGGCGAAACAATTAGCATTACAGCTTTAATTAAAACTCAAGGTTCAGATACTAAATTAGTTGCCCAAATGCAGCCTTATTATGAAGCGAAAACCTTATCTAAACAACAATTAGGAAGCGTATTTGTACCGCCAATAGTTAGTCAAATTGGAGATGGTGAAAATGGCGGCGTGATGATGAATGAATTTCCTAGTGCTTTCAAACAAGCTTGGTGGGATATGGTAAATCATGGTGGGGGAAAATCAGGCGTTGTTGGGATGTGTGGTACAGAATATTTAGAATTAATAGAAGCTGCTGGATGCAAATCTGAAGACTACCCAACTTGCCAGCCAGCTGGACAACATCAGATTTGGCAGCGAATTTCACCAGAAAATTCCCAACCTGATGCTGTAGAAAATGCCATTCAAGAATTAAAAGAAAACAATTCAAATTTTCACATGGATGGAGCCTCATGGACAAATCATATTAGTTGGGTGAAAGGATATGAAAATGTATTGTCTCCCATGTATGAATTAAGCAGCTTATTTCATCAAAAATTTGATAAATTACAGCAAGCTGATTCAGTAGAACCTATTACCAGACAATTTGAATACCGTAACGTTCTCCTACATAACCTTTTACTGGAAACAAGTTGTTTTCGTTATTGGGGACAAGGCGCTTGGACTGATTATGCAAGGGAAATTTATCAACGAGGAAAAGGCTTGTTGTAAAAGATATTTGATTTCATAATCCAGAGAAAAGTTCGAGCTGAGGCTTCCTCAGCTCGAAAATTGGGAGAGTACAACAGGGTTTCTACCTGATTTTGATATGAATATTTGTATACTTGACTGTAAGATTCTATGCAAATATTTGACAAATGAGTATACAAAGAGAAAATGAGCGCATTCAAATAAATTTAGATTTATCGCCAGAACTTTATGAAACAATAAGTAATTTGGCGCAACAAATTAATGGGGATAATGCTGAGGTGCTGTTAAAAGCACTTGCACTTCTAGAAGTTGCATTAGAAGCCAAGCAAAAAGGCAAACATATTTGGGTTGCAGATGAAAACCAAAACCTAGAAACTGAAATTACAGATATAAAAGATTTATCAAAAGTCATTGGTACTAAAGGTAAAAAGCCGCTGGTTATATCAATAGGCAACTTACAGTCGCAAGAAGATGCAGAACTTGAGCGCAAATTACGAGAAATCCAATTTAAACAAGAACTTAGGAAAGATTGGATTGTATTTATTGTTAGAGATGTAGTCTTTTTTTCTGCTGCTATCTTTTTTATTTTTGCTGTCAGCGGTTATTCACTATTTATGCAAATTTATAGATAACCTTTCTGCTCTTTTAAAAGAGAATGAGAGATATAGAATTAAAAAACAATTATCTTTGTATTTCTTTCTCTCTGCGTTCTCTGCGCCTCTGCGGTTATTAAAAAATCTTACAACTCATCTAACTCAGTAAAGTTGCGTAATTAATTTTACAGACGACAAGCCAACTTGCTACAAGTAAACTCATTGTCATATCCAACTATTTAGATTATCCCATCAAAATAGTTGAAATTCTCTTCTACAAGTTTTATGGATTGAAATTTATGACTATCGGAGTTTTCATATTTGCTGTGGTTTTAGTAGCTACTGCTGCTCTCATTCTCATTAATGGCTACAACGATTTAGTTAAGTATCGCAACCGCTACAAAAATGCTTACTCTCAAATCGATGTTCAATTACAGCGCCGATATGATTTAATTCCTAATTTGGTGGAAACTGCCAAGGGATATATGAAACATGAGCGAGAAACTTTAGAAGCTGTAATTGCAGCTCGAAATTCTGCGATGAATGCTAACAGTCGCGCTGTACAAAATCCTGGCGATCCCCAAGCGATGCAGCAGTTGGGTAATGCGGAAGCAGCGCTAGCGGGTGCGTTAAGTCGCTTCATGGTACTTTCAGAATCTTATCCAGAATTGAAAGCCGATCGCTCTATCAGTCAAGTGATGGAAGAACTATCTTCTACTGAAAACCGCATTGCTTTTGCTCGTCAAGCTTTTAATGATGCTGTGACACTTTACAACACCAAAAGTGAATCTTTCCCCAGCAACCTTGTAGCAAATACTTTTAATTTTACCCTTGCAGAATTGCTTCCCGAAGCAAATCCAGAAGTGAGAAATGCTCCTCGCGTGTCTTTTTAGGTGTCTATGAATTTCTTTGAACATCAGGATCGGGCACGCCAAAATACACAAAAATTAATCGGGTTGTTTTCTCTATCCATCGCAGTCACGATCGTAGCAATTTACATTGCTACTTTATTTCTGTTTCGCATGGCTCCTCGTATTTGGTGGCATTCAGGATTATTTGTGTGTGTGGCTGCGATTACAATAATTGCGATCGCTGTAGGAAGTGTCTATAAAATTGTCTGTCTCCGTCAGGGAGGAAGCGTAATTGCCCAGGAGTTGGGGGGAAGACTTTTACTGCCAGAAACCGCCGACGAACAAGGAAGACAACTATTAAATATTGTCGAGGAAATGGCGATCGCTTCTGGTATTTCTGTCCCAGAAGTTTATCTTTTGGAAAGAGAAACCAGCATTAATGCTTTTGCTGCGGGGTTTACGCCCAATGATGCCGTCATTGGAGTTACCCGTGGGACTTTGCAACACCTCAACCGCGATGAACTGCAAGGAGTCATCGGCCATGAATTCAGTCATATTCTCAATGGAGATATGCGGCTGAATTTGCGTTTGGTAGGACTGTTACACGGAATTTTGTTTATTTATTTAACTGGGGAATTGCTGTGGCGGCTTCGTGGTGGTTCCCGCGAAGAGAAAGGTTTGCCTTTGTGGGCATTTGGTTTAGCACTAATGGCAATTGGCGGTATCGGCTTACTTTGCGGACGCTTGATTAAAGCCGCCGTCTCTCGTCAACGGGAATTTCTCGCTGATGCTTCCGCCGTACAGTTCACTCGCAACCCCAACGGACTTACGGGAGTCTTCCAAAAACTCCAACAAATGGATTCGCGTTTGATTTCGCCGGGTGCAGAAGCCGCCAGTCACATGTTCTTCGGCAATGCCCTCAATCCTTCTTTTTGGGAAGATATGTTTTCTACCCACCCACCTTTAGCTGAACGTATTCGTCGTGTTGGAGGTGTGAACGTTAGCAATTTACCAACAATGCCATCTGGTAATTACACCTGTTCCCAGGAATCTTTAGCAATGGGTTTTGCTGGTGGTGCTAACGCCACACCACAACAGGTAGTCAACCAAGTGGGAACCGTTGCACCAGAGCATTTTACCCACGCTCAAGGGCTGTTGTCCCAGCTGCCAGAATCTTTGCGTTTAAGCGTGCGGCAGCAGGAAAGTGCAATGGCGATCGCTTTTGCGCTAGCGTTAGATACGGAAAATCTTGAAGTACAAAAACGCCAAATTGCCTGGTTACGCGAAGTGCAGCCCACAGAGTTGGTAGAAAAAACTCTAGAATTGAGTAGCGAAATTAGCCAGTTAGATCCCAGCATTCGCTTACCACTTGTAGATTTGACAGTACCCGCATTGCGCCAAAATTCCGCCAAGGAATGCCAAAGGTTGTGCAAATGCGTCCACGGTTTAGTGAAAGCTAGCGGCAATTTATCATTGTGGGATTTCGTGTTGCAGTTAATACTATGGCATCGTCTCCAACCTTGTATTAATCCTGCGTCAGCCATAACGGTAGAATTCACCACCATCCAACAAATTTGGCCGGATAGCATCTTAATACTATCGACACTTGCACGCGTGGGACATACCGAACCCGATGCCATCGCTTATGCTTTTCGTTCTGGAGTTTTTCGGCTTCCCAAAGCCGGAGAACAAGAAAAACCAGAGACACCAGTTCCTTGTAATTTTTCTGAACTCAAGAAAAGTATCGAACGCCTTCAGCTTGCTAGTCCCAAACTCAAGCAAGCTATCATTGATGCCTGTGCCCACACAGTACTCGTAGATAATAAAGTGACTCCAAAAGAAGCAGATTTATTAAGAGCGATCGCCATGACATTAGACTGTCCCATTCCACCATTTTTAAATCCTCAACGTGGCAATTCAAAACAAAAACAATCTTCTCCAAAGGTCGGTTAAAGCCCAATTAATTTATTCAATTATTACCAGAAAGAAGTATCATATTGTACAAAAAAATCCTGACTCGTAGATATAGCAGTTGAAGCATACTTTAGAACATCAACTGCTCGTAAAACCCTGACATCCACAAACTTTCGCAAGCCTGTTGCCTTTTGCCTATTGCCTGTTCCCTGCTATCAGTATTAATTTACTTAAAAAGTTTGGACAAAATACCCGCTCCTTTAGCATTTTAGAAATTTGGTTGCTATAGTAGATTACAGCGCTTTTCAAGTAATTGAACTACACCACTCCCCATGACCTCTCTCAATCGTAGTCAAATACCTGAAAACTGCTGTAAATAACTATTCTTGCAAGGATTTGAAAGCTGTGCGGGATGATTTACAGGACTTGGAGATTAGTCACAATGAACTGCAAAAGCTGACTAATTTACCTGTCAATGAGGATTTGTTAATTATTACAAATGTCTTGCTAAAATTCGGAAAAACATATATAGATAAAATCAAAGGTTCCGAAGGAGCAACTGTAATATTTATTGGATTTTCCACATTTGTTTTTACTTATATTTTATTTGACTTGATCCTAAAAATATTTATTTCGTGGATAACAGTTCCGTCTTGGATGTTCTTAATTTTTTTAGGTCTTTGGGTAGGTGGATTAACGCAAACTATCTTATATGTACTTTGGAAAAGCAGAACTAAATTAGTCCAAAAAAGCATGAACAATTCTCTAAGGATACTTTTAAATGAGGTGAATAGATATAATGCTATTATTAAAGCAATAGATATTAATGACCAAATAGAAGAAGCTGGTAACCCAGAAGTAGTTATAACCCAAAGAGACAGCGTAATCGAAGCGTTGAAACTCACAAAAACTGACTTAGTTCGCGCTTTAAAGACAGAAAGGATATTGAGGGAAAATAAAAGCTTTATTCTTAGTAATACAGAATTATTTGCCAATAATTTAGCAACTTTAACAGCCATGCAAGTACACGAACAGGCTACCGAGCATGGAAGGTTACTCAACGAAGCATTACAAATTGCATTAGATGTACAACATGAAATGAAAAAATTACAGAGTCAGCGTTAAAAATATAAGATTTACCAAGAAAGGGGGAAAGGGGAAGGGGAAAAGGGTAAAGGGATGGATTTTGCAGGGCATGTATCTTTTTCCTTTCCCCTTTCCTCAAATGGGTTTAAAGCCCCCTCATAAAATGAGGTCTTTAATTGGGGGAGGTCACAATCCTCCTCCAATTTCTTTCCCCTTTCCCCTTTCCCCTTTCCCCTTTCCCCTTCTTCCTGAAGCACACTCTACGATTCTTCTGTACGAGAGGCTACGCGTTCACCTAGTAGTTAGATAGCTTTTTTATTTGGAATGTAGACGCTGTTGCACGTTAAAGCCCCAAGGCTTTTTCGATAATCCTTCCCACGGTTGCAATCCCCGTCTAACATAAATATTATTCGTGAAGCGATCGCTTATCGGCATGGACTGGAAAGAAGTTAGAGGTAACTGGGTAATCATTCCCCGAAATCCCATAGGTATCATCCATTTTCTAGGAGGTGCTTTTGTCGCCACTGCACCGCACATCACTTATCGCTGGCTACTAGAACAACTGGCAAGTAAAGGTTACGCTGTCATTGCCACACCTTTCGTCAATACCTTGGATCATACAGCGATCGCCAAATCCGTGCTGCTCAACTTTGACCGCACCCTCGAACGCTTACATGACTCTGGGGCATTACGCAAGCTTTACTTCCCCATTTACGGCGTTGGGCATAGTATGGGCTGTAAACTTCACTTATTAATAGGTAGCCTGTATGAAGTTGAACGCGCAGGCAATATTTTAATATCCTTCAACAACTACGCAGCTAAAGAAGCCATTCCCCTAGTAGAACAATTCAATTCTACTTTTGCTATAGAGTTTACTCCCTCACCATTGGAAACTAACAGACTTGTCCTAGAGCGATACAATATCCGACGTAATTTATTAATAAAATTTAGCAACGACACCATTGACCAATCAGCAGCTTTAACCAAAATCTTGCAAGAACGCTTTGGTGAAATGGTGACAGCACAAACTTTACCAGGAACTCACACAACGCCTCTAGGGCAAGACATCAAATGGCAAACTGGAACATCTTTCACTCCCTTTGATGCCTTAGGGCAATGGTTCAAGCAAGAAGCATACCGCGACTTAAATCAGCTGAAAACCAGCATTCTCCTGTGGCTGAATCCGCTTGCACCTCCATAATCTTTTATGACTTTAAAAATTCATAAATTCGACGGAAAAATAAAAATATGTTAGTAGTATTAATACAGCAATATTACTAATATATTACTAAATTTTGATTGCCATATTACCTATCTATTTTTTTGCTGTCGTTACGACGGCAGCCGCTCATTTTAGAGACCAAAAAGACCGTCCTAGCTGTTTTTTGCAGTTAGTGAAAAAATTAGGTATTCTTCGAGCATTAAGGAACTAGTCCATATCATATTTTATTTTTTTATATTTACAGCAAATTGTTAATTAGTTGTTCGTGCAACCTTCTATGTATCAAATACTAATAATTGATGACGATCCTTCAATAAAAATACTCCTGAAAAGGATGTTGGAAAAACAGGGGTATGAAGTAATTGCTGCCAGTAGCGGCGAAGAGGGAATAGAAAAGGCGTTGGCTTGCCATCCAGCACTAATTATTTGTGATTGGATCATGCCGGGGTTGAATGGTCTGGAGGTCTGCCACCGCATTAAAACAGATCCGCAATTTTCCACCACATTTTTTATTTTATTAACATCTTTAGATTCCGTTGCCGATTGTGTTAAAGGATTAGATGCTGGTGCTGATGATTTTATCTCCAAACCCATTGAACACAACGAATTGCAAGCACGGGTAAGAGCAGGATTACGCTTGCATCAATTAAGTAGAGATTTGCAGACTCAAAAGTTGCTTTTAGAATCAGAAATGTCAGAAGCCGCAGAATATGTGCGATCGCTCCTGCCTTTTCCCATGACTGAACCCTTCAACATCAATTTTCGATTCATTCCCTCACGACAACTCGGCGGTGACTGTTTCGATTATTACTGGCTTGATAGCGATTATTTGGCAATTTACTTGTTGGATACTGCTGGACACGGACTCAAAGCCACTCTTCCCTCGGTTTCTGTGATGAATTTGCTTCGTTCTCGTGCCCTCAAAAGCCTCAATTACTATCAACCTAGTGATGTCTTAAAGGCCTTGAATGATACCTTTCAGATGAATTATCAAAATGACAAATACTTTACAATCTGGTACGGAGTTTACAACCGAATCAATCGCCAGTTAATTTATGCTAGTGCAGGTCATCCACCAGCAGTTTTAATCACCGGCACATGTCCCAGAAAATCCGAAATCAAACTCTTGAAAACCCCAGGGATGCCAGTTGGGATGTTTCCAGAGGCAAAATATATTGATGCATTTTGCAATATTGAAAAATTCAGTACCCTCTATATTTTTAGTGACGGTGCTTATGAAATCACTAAATCAGATGGCACGCTTTGGAGTTTAGATGCTTTTATTCAGCTATTAGTTAGCTTACAAAATTCTGTTGATAGCCAACTCGAACGGGTACTGAGTTATTTAATAGCTCTCAACTCCAAAGATGGTTTTGATGATGACTTATCTATTTTACAAGTTAAATTCGACGATTAACTAAGTTTTGGACAATAAAACCTGATTAAATGCTTCTTGGGTAGGAAATATTTCAAATATCTTATCCATATTAGTCAATTCAAATAATATTCTGACTTGCTCATTAATTGAACAGATAACAAGCTGAATATCTGCTGCTCTCAAGGTTTTGAAAGCTAAGACTAAAGCTCCCAAACCTGAACTATCCATAAAAGTTACATCTTGAAAATCAAGTAAGACGGTTTTCACGCCAACTTCGAGAATTTTAGTAATATTTTGCCTAAATTCTTGTGAGGTTGTGGAGTTCAGACTCCCACTGAGTTTAATAACTTTGACTTCTTCTCTCATAATTATTTCACCGTGATTTGTGTAAATGTTGTTTGGATTTTGCTATTATATACCGATCTAGGAATTTTTTAACTATCTACAAGTAAAGAATCAAATTGAATAGTACTAGAGCGTTCATTTTTTGAAATTCCTAACTGAAACCTTGATAAATATTGACTGTTGATTCTTCATTTAAATAAAAGAGCGATCGCTCCTACAATGCCTTAGTATAAATCTTTCTCAAAATATTCAATTAGTTAGCATTTAATAATATTATTTATAAATATATTGAATTTATTTAAAATTTTGATAAATTATCATAGCTAATATTTAGTCTGTTTATGTATCATAGTTTACATAATTCGATGAATTTAAGTTCTGATTTGAAAAACTAAAGCCAATAATTTTGATTTGGGTTAACGCCAATCTCAAACATACAAATTAAATCGCTTTATGGCATGAAGGTAGTAGTTTATTTTTGGCTAAGAGGAATAGTAACCACAAATTCAGCCCCACTTCCTGGCTGCGAAATGCATTCCAAGCTGCCACCATGCTTTTGTGAAATAATTTGGTAGCTAATAGACAAACCCATACCAGTGCCTTTACCAATGGGCTTAGTACTAAAAAACGGGTCAAAAAGTCGCTGTTTCACTTGCTTCGGTATTCCCAATCCATTGTCAGCAATACGAATAACAACTTGTTTTTCCCTAGTGAGTTCAGTATGAATGCGAATCGTCGGAATTAGACATAGGGCATTGGGCATAGGGCATTGGGCATTGGGCATGGGAACAAGGAAGAGAGGAAGATTTTCTACCTTGCCCCCTACCCCCTGCCCCTCAGCCTCATCTCCCCATACTTCGGCTCCGCTCAGTACAAGTCTCCCCATCTCCCCACTTTCTATTCCCCATTCAGCATTTCCCATTGCCTCTTCTAAAGCATCGATCGCATTTGCCAAAATATTCATAAATACCTGATTGAGTTGCCCTGCATAGCATTCCACTAAAGGCAAATTACTGTATTCTTTAATAATTTGAATGGCAGGGCGGTTGGGTGTAGCCTTGATCCGATGTTCCAGAATCATCAGAGTACTATCGATTCCCTCATGGATATTTACTTCTTTCATATCAGCTTCATCCATGCGAGAGAAATTGCGTAAAGATAAAACGATCTCTCGAATACGCTGGGCGCCAATCTTCATTGAGTTGAGAAGTTTAGGCAAGTCCTCTATCAAAAATTCTAAGTCAATCTCTGCTGCTAATTCTTCAATTTCAGATATGGGATGGGGATGGAGTTGTTGATATCGAATGAATCCCACTAAGTCTTGAATGTAGTCGTTGGCGTGGGCGAGATTGCCGTAAATAAAATTCACAGGGTTATTGATTTCGTGAGCAACACCCGCCACCAATTGTCCCAAACCTGACATTTTCTCACTTTGGACAAGCTGCATTTGAGTTTGCTGGAGTTCATTGAGAGCTTTTGCTAAGTCTTCTGCCTGCTGTTTTAACTGAGTTTCTGCTCGTATACGCTCAGTGATATCAACCGTTGTTCCCACCAACCGATAAATTCTACCCTTACAGTCTTTGAGTGGATTAATCGTAGTTAGCGACCAAATTTCTTCACCTTGAAAATTCAAGCATTCTTCGTAGGTAATAGCCTTACCTGCTTTTAAACAAGTTTTATATCTCTGACGAACTGCCGCACCATTCACAACACCGACTATATCTTCTGGTGTTTTATCTTTTACTTGTGCGCCGCTCAGACCAACGACACGTTCTGTGGCTAAGTTCCAATCTGCGAAACGAAAGTCACCATCTTCTAGAACATCTACTACAAATATTAAATGTTCAGATCCCTCGTAGACAGTGCGGAGGAATTGCTCTTTCTCTTGGAGTTGCACTTCTGCCAGTTTACCCTCGGTGATGTCAGTAATTGCACCAACAAAACCAACATTCTGACCTGTGGAATCTTTCAGAGAATAAGACCGGAGGAAAGTCTGCATAATCCGACCACTAGCAGACTTTTGCTCAACCTCACCTATCCAAGACTTACCCGAAATAGTAACTTGCCATATTTCTTTGGCAACTGCTGAGTTAGTAAACACAGCAGAAAAGCCTCCAAATTTCATGAAGTCCTGTACAGTTTCACATTCATACAATTTGGAAAATGCCGAATTTTGGTAGATGTGATTACCCGCAGCATCCGCTATACCAATAGCATCACTAGAGCTTTCTACCGCTTGCTTGTAAAGCATTAATTCTGCTTCTACCTGTTGTCGTTGAGCAATCTCAGCTTGTAGTGCCTCGTTAGTTTTGATTAATTCTTGAGTCCGTTCTTCTACTTGTCTTTCCAGTTGTGCATAAGCTTGCTGGAGTGCTTCGTGGGTTCGTTGAAGCTTCTTGATATCGTTAACAATCTGCAATAGAAAGGCAATAGAGACATTTTCCTGTTGGTTTTTAACTGGACAAGTGCTGACGAGTTCCCATAATTGATTGGGAAACTCATTTGTTTTGTTGTCCTTTTCCATACCCTAAGTCCTGTTTATAACTGGAGTTTAGATGCACCTTCCCTTTCAAAAAAGTTATCTGAGGCATCGCTTCTGCTGCTTTAGTATTCCCTGTGTCTGTTATTTCTCAACAGACAATACTAAAACTGAGAATTTATGATTTATAACTCCCCACTGTTAACTTATAATTCCTGACTTGCTCAGGAGATTGGAGGGACTGGGGACTGGGGACTGGGCATGGGGCAAGCAGGAAGTGTGGGAGGATGGGGAAGAAATCTTTCCCCCCTCTGTTCCCACACTCCCCAGACTTCCCCAATCCCTTTCACACAGGACTTACTTTAGCTCTGTAAAGTAGCTTGTCACCTTGAAGGTAACCAGTGTAGCGTACCTTGACTAATTCTCCAGGTTGTGCTGTTCCTTCCATCAATTGGTGTAGTTGGGGATCGTAGGGTACTTCTGTTCCTACAGATGCGATCGCTTCCACTCCCCACCCTTGTAAAAGTTTTTCTAGGGGTTTCTGCACTAATGGCACTATTTTCACTGCTGCAAACTCTGGATTTTCCTGGGCTTTTTGTGCTGCTGTTGGCCATTGCAACAACAAAGACTCCAGCAGCTGTAAAGTTGACTGCTGGAGTTCTTGTAGTAATATTTCTCGCTGCTGTTCTAATTGAAGTTGCAAGCGATCGTACTCTATTTTTAAATTTGTAATTTCTTGTAATAATTCTTGATTAGCAGCTGGATTTTGTAATAATTCTACACTTGAAAAATTTGTGACTAATTCACTCAATGGCATCTGTAGCACTGGCGACAGCTTCAGCAGTACATCTACCCGCATCTGCTCTAGTTTTCCTTGCCGTAACCGCAAAATTTGACGCTCTGAGACACCAGCAGCACGACTGAGCGATTTAAAACTAGAAATACCCACTCGTTGCATTAAATTTTGTAACTTTTGGGTCAAATCAATATTGGACATAGGGGATTGGGGATTGGGGATTGGGGATTGGGTATTGGGTATTAAGAGTTCAAAGAATTATTTCCTAGTCGCCAGTCCCCAGTCCCCAGTCCCCAGTCCCTATTCCTATTCTTCCAGCAAACTTCTCAACATCCAAGCTGTTTTTTCATGTACTTGCATCCGCTGAGTCAATAAATCAGCGGTAGGTTCGTCGTTAACTTCGTCCACTACAGGGAAAATAGACCGTGCAGTTCTGACTACGGCTTCTTGTCCTTCCACTAGCAACTTAATCATGTCCACAGCTTTAGGAACTCCAGGGGTTTCTGGAATCGAACTTAATTTCGCATATTCGGTGTAGGTTCCTGGTGCAGGATAGCCAAGCGCTCTAATTCTTTCAGCAATTAAATCAACTGCTAGCGCTAATTCTGTATACTGGGTCTCAAACATCAGGTGCAATGTTTGGAACATCGGGCCGGTCACATTCCAATGGAAATTATGAGTTTTCAGATACAGTGTGTAGGTGTCAGCCAACAGCCGAGATAATCCCTCGGCAATTTTAGCCCTACTCGCCTCGTCAATGCCGATATTCACGTTTTTGACTGTTACTTGTGATGACATAATTTTCTCCTAATTGGGTTATATGTAATTGGGGACTGGCCAAACAGGGCATTGGGCATTGGGCATTGGTTATTCTCCGTGTCCCCGCGTCCCCGCCTCTCCCCATCTCCCCATTCCCATTTTCTATGCCAAGTGCATTTTCAAAACGCTACGGGGTGCTTTACGGACTCTGGCTAAAACGGTTTCTTTGCCTAATCGCTGGCAAGCTTCATACCGATGGCAACCAGAAAAGCCATAATATTGTCCATCTACTTCTAGAACATCTATCGGTTCTTGCTGCCCAATTTCGGCAATCGATTCCATTAAGGCTTGTACTTTATTCGGATCGTTTGCACGGGGCAACGGGCGTTTAATCTGATTTAATGGAATTTCTTGGACTCTAACCATAAGGAGTTTATCGACTAGTTCTGTTTTGTACCTTTATATAAATCATAATCGTTATGACTTTGTTTCGCAACTAAGTGATATTTATTTGGGCAAAACTGGTAATGGTATCATTGGAGCACTCATGCGACAAAAAGACCGCGTTACAAAGCAATTGGAAAATCAGCTTCAACGCCGCATTCAGGGGCAAAATCAGGGAGCTATGAAATTTTCCTTTTGGCGTTTTTCCTACACTCTGGTGGCGACATTTAGCCTATCGGGACTAACTGCGGCATCGGCGCCTGAGAGCAATATCCGCGATGTAGAACTGAAAATTGGGATTGTGCAACGATTTGGCGCCGATGCCACAGCGAAGCTGCAACTGGAGGCGACAAAAGGCGATCGCTTAAAGCTAAAATTTCAAACGGGTAACAAGCAGGAAGTTGTGGTTACCAATAAGCCTGTCAAGCTGGAAACAGTTATGCAAGGTTTATCCCAGCCAGCAGTTGAAGAAGTGGTAGTCTTGGGTACATACCGCACCTTTGAAACTGCGGAGGACAGTGCAAAAAAATGGCGTTCTCAGGGAATGGAAGTGGAAGTAGCCCAGCCAGAACGCTGGCAGGTTTGGGCAAAACGCGACGTTTACAGCACTCCTTTATTGCGACGGTTGTTGTTGCAGAACATCCAAGCTGCTAATCAAGAAAAAGCATATCTTGATAGTAAAGTTACCAAACAAGTGCCGCGAGTTAGTTGGGTAGTGGATGGTAAGCGCTACAGTCCGAATGAGTTAGAAATTAGCACCGAGAAAAACTTGATTCGGGTGAATAAAAGCGATAAACCACAGAATGCTCGTCTCTATGCAGGGCGGCTAAATTTACAACCAAACGCTTACGGGACATACACTTTAGTTAACCAAGTACTCTTAGAAACTTATTTGCGTGGGGTTGTGCCTCATGAAATAGGCACTGATGCACCAACAGCAGCCCTAGAAGCGCAAACAATTCTTGCTCGGACTTATGCCTTGAGAAATTTACGTAGATTTGCCGCAGATAATTATCAGTTGTGTGCTGATACACACTGCCAAGTTTATTATGGACTCAATGGAGCAGCACCGAAAACAGACCAAGCGATCGCTGCAACTAGGGGTAAGGTACTGACTTATAAAAACGAACTAGTAGACGCCTTGTATTCTTCCACCACTGGCGGTGTCACCGCTTCCTTCAGCGATGTCTGGAATGGTGAGGATCGTCCTTATCTGCGTCCTGTAGTCGATGCTGCAACTAATCTTTGGAACTTATCGAAGCAAAATTTAGCCGATGAAAAGAACTTTCAAAAGTTTATTAACATGCGGCAAGGTTTTAATGAAAGCAAGTGGAATATGTTTCGTTGGCGTAGAGAAACCCCTATCGAGGATATTATCAAGGATTTACAGAAATTTTTGCTTTCTAAAAATAGCCCTCATGCCAAATTTAAGACAATTCAAGCTATGGCTGTGGTGAAGCGAAGCGAGAGTGGACGCATCCTCGAACTTGCAGTCAAAACTGATAACAGTACCTTTATTCTTCATAAAGACGAGGTTCGCAGTGCTTTTGCTGCTCCCACAAGTACACTTTTTTATATAGAACCTTTAAACAAAGGCAAACCAGAACTATGGGGATACGCCTTTATTGGTGGTGGTTTGGGACATGGAGTCGGCTTGAGTCAAACTGGCGCTCAAAATTTAGCTAAACTGGGTTGGTCGAATCAGAAAATTCTGCAATTCTACTATCCTGGTACTGAGATTAAAATGCTCAGTAAAGAAATTAAGCTGTAAAGCTAATTAGGATGGTAATTTTCTTAAGAGGGAACAGGGTTGGGGAAATAGGCAACAGGCAATACCCATATTAATAAAGCAGGAACACAATGAATTTAATGTTCCTGCTTCGTTATAAAATTAGGCTTTTCTTCAAACTATCATGAGAATGGACACATACTATTAGAAGAATATTTCTCCTAAATTTCTTGCTTGTATTATTTGAACATGAGTAACTCTTGCAAGAGATTTATTGTTGAGACGCCTAATTTTTAGTAGAGTTCTTCTTCTTTGTGAGTTTCGATTGTTACATCAGAGGTTGGGTAAGCAACACAGGTTAGTACATATCCAGCTTCTATCTGGTCGTCATCTAAAAATGACTGATCGCTTTGATCGACGGTACCTGATACGAGTTTACCTGCACAGGTGGAGCAAGCACCAGCGCGGCAAGAGTAGGGTAAGTCAAGACCAGCTTCTTCAGCAGCGTCTAAAATATATTCATCATCAGGAACTTCAATGGTTTTGTTTAGCCCTTCGGCTTCATTGATTAGTGTGACTTTAAAACTTGCCATTGGATAATCCTCTCTTTTGGAAACGGCAGTATAAGTTATGCTAAAGCAAATTTTACGGCTGGTCTGATAGGATTAGCCGCCCTTTTATATTTGCTTCAATTCTGATACTACGAGAAAAATTAAACTATGTAACTCTAAATTGACCCCGATTAGTAATGAAATTTAGTTAGTTAATACCAATAAGTTTTGTTTATATATTTTTGTTGGGTGTACTGGGGATTGGGGGAGGTAGGGGAAAAGGTTAAAGGTTAAAGGGAAAAGGAATAAATTTAATCTTTCCCGTTTCCCCCTTACCCCTTTTCCTTTTCCCATGCCCCATGCCCTATGCCCAGTCATTAGGGGATAAAAACCAGAACTAGTGAGTATCGTGTATAATTCAGAAGCAAGTTTGGAAAAAGCAACAGTGCGTGTAGGTTTGGTAGGTACTGGATATGCAGCAAAGTTTCGTGCTGAGGCGTTGCTGAATGATGGGCGAGTGAGGGAAGGGCAAGCTGCGCGATCGCACTTAGTCGCAGTTGTTGGTCATACAAGAGAAAAAACTCAAAGCTTTGCTAGAGAGTACGAAATTGAAGCTTTGAGTTCTTGGAAAGAGCTAGTAGAACGCCAAGATATAGATTTGGTGGTGATTTGCACGGTAAATCGAGATCATGGGGCGATCGCTCGTGCAGCACTTACCAATGGTAAACATGTAATTGTCGAGTATCCGCTTTCGTTGGATGTGGCAGAAGCCGAAGAACTCATCGCCTTGGCTAAAGCACAACAAAAACTCCTCCACGTCGAACACTTAGAACTTTTGGGTGGCATGCATCAGGCTTTGAAGCAAAACTTAGCCAAAATTGGTGAAGTATTTTATGTCCGCTACAGCACTATCAATCCCCAGAATCCTGCACCCCGCAAATGGACTTATAATCATGAGCTTTTCGGTTTTCCCTTAATTGGTGCCCTGTCGCGCCTACATCGTCTCACCGATTTGTTTGGTAAAGTATTTAGTGTTAACTGTCACCAACGATATTGGGAAACAGAATCAGAATATTACCAAGCCTGTTTATGCACCAGTCAACTGTGCTTTAACAGTGGACTGTTAGCCCAAGTAGTCTATGGCAAAGGCGAAACTGTTTGGCAGTCAGAACGCAAGTTTGAAGTTCACGGTGAAAAGGGTGCTTTAATTTTGGATGGTGACACAGGAGCTTTCATCCAGCCAGGGGAAACAACACCTATAGAGATTGGCCCCCGTCGGGGTTTGTTTGCCAAAGACACAATTATGGTGTTAGACCATCTTTTTGATGGCACTCCTTTGTACGTTACCCCAGAAGAAAGTTTGTACGCGCTCAAAGTTGCTGATGCTGCCCAAAGAGCTGCACTGTCAGGGTTAACTATATATATGAAAGATGTCTAGCTTAACATGAAAACCGAATTTATTGTTATTTTATCCCAACGAGAATTAGACAAAATGCGTCAAGCCGGACGCTTAGCAGCCAAACTTCTACAACATCTCGAACCAATGGTGAAGCCAGGGGTTAGCACTTTGGAAATCAATGATGAAGCCGAACGTTGGACGCAAGCGCATGGAGCAAAAAGCGCACCCCTTGGTTATAAAGGTTATCCCAAGTCGATTTGCACTAGTGTAAATGAGGTCATCTGTCACGGCATTCCTAATGCCAAGCAAATTCTTAAGGACGGTGACATCATTAATATTGATGTAACGCCGATTGTGGAAGGTTACCACGGCGATACATCCAAGACATTCATTGTCGGTACTCCATCTCCAGTAGCAAAAAAGCTGGTGGAGGTGACAGAAAAGTGTTTGCGCTTGGGTATTGCGGAAGTTAAACCAGGGGCACGCATTGGCGACATTGGTGCAGCTATTCAAGAGTATGCCCAAGCACAAGGGTTTTCTGTGGTGCGAGATTTTGTAGGACACGGTATCAGTAACATTTTCCACACTGCGCCGGATATTCCCCACTATGGTACGCGGGGTAAAGGGAAGCGACTCAGGCCAGGAATGGTTTTTACCATCGAGCCAATGATTAATGAAGGGACTTACGAAGTCGAAGTTCTGGGCGATAAGTGGACTGCTGTAACGCGCGATCGCAAACTTTCTGCCCAATTTGAACATACCTTAGCTGTGACTGAAGATGGTGTTGAAATTCTTACTCTACCTGAAGGTGAGAATTACTGGGGTGTATGACAACATACTATGAAAAAATTCCTTTCGTTTGGGAGGAACCAAAGCCAGTAATCCCAGTTCCTCAAAGACTTATATTTCGTTCCCTCAACGATATCAGTGTAGAAGATTTCAGTGCTGCGGTCAGCTGTGCTATGAGTTCCTCCTTAGACCGCAGCGACCAAAAGGCAGTTAGAGAATTGGGAGCAGATAAAGCAGCCTCAGAGTTCATCGTACAAGCAAGCAAAGATTTTGATTATGAACCACAATGGTGGCAACTTGGCTATAACAGTACGGGAGAACTAGTGGGGTTTATCCAACCAGTACTATATCGTGGGTGTGGCAAAGATAATCTAGAAGAAGGCACAATCTACTATATTGGTGTTGTGCCTCAACAGCGAGGGAAGCGCTACATTTACGACCTTTTGTGTCAAGCTACTTACCTTTTGCAAAAAATTGGTGTTTGGCGCGTATTTTGTGACACAGATGTTCTGAACACACCCATGATTAGAGCATTCCAAGATGTCGGTTATCAGCAGTTTAGTTCACCTTGGCAACGCCCTTTATAGGGGCTATCTGATCGGCATTTAACTCGGACTTTTGTCGAATAGATTATGCTTAAAAAAGCTGATATTGCTAAATAGGAAGTAAGACTAATAGCTTGATGAAAATCTGTTCCAAATATAGGTAGATTTTCTCCTACATTATTAACGTATAGTTCAAACTCTTGCTGCGGAAAACGTCACACTTGAGCAACTAATATTGCTCTACGGATTAGAGTTAGTTGATTCGGAAGAATTTTTTCGAGAATGGCAAGATAATTTACCAGAACGCGGACTATGAGCTACATTACCACAGGTGAGCGCATCGGCTACGAGCGGGGAAAACAGGAACAAGGACAAACACTTGTCCTGCGACAATTACAAAGACGGGTAGGAGAGTTACCACAAGAGGTTGACAGAGGCATTCAAACTCTTTCTTTAGAAAAGTTAGAAGCACTTGCTGAGGCTTTGTTAGATTTTACAGCTATTGAAGATTTACTTAACTGGTTGGAAGCAAATCAAACAATATAGAAATGTTGATAGCAATTCTGATGCTTTGGCAGAGCTTTCAAAAGCTCTGCTCCTGAATTCTTTGCTGATATCTATCGTCCCAATTTATTTGGAATACCTTCACAACCACCAGGAATAGTGGCTCTAGTTGCTTCGCCACCCCAAGCACAACAGTAGTATCTTACAGATTCAGACATCCTTTGCACGTCAGTGAAATCGGCTTTTTCCACCACAGCGCCAGTTTGTTCGCCTGTTTGATAATCTGGTGGTTCGCTGCGACTGCGGGGTGATGCTTTTTCTGCTATCCCGTAGAAGAGGCGAACTCCGTTGAAGTCAGCCCCAGTGAGATTGGCTTCATATAAAATTGTGCGCGAGAGGTTAGCTTTTACTAAGTCACAGCCAACAAGATTAGCGCGGACAAGATTAGCCTCGCTGAGATCAGTCCAACGCAAATCGGTACCAGAAAGGTCTGCTGCTGCAAGCATTACGCCTAAATCGATGACGCGCACACCTTCTAGACGGTCTTCGGCGTAACCACCCACACCATCGAGAATAGCTCTACCTAATCGACTGTCGCGTTTTAGGGGTGATAGCAGCTTGGAACGTGAGAGAAAGCGGAGAATTTTCGCTTTTCCACTGCCATCAACACTACTTAAAATTGCCGCAGTGCGTCCTTCAGCGATCGCTCTTTCTTGAGGCCAATCTTCTAATAATCCTTCTTCATCTAATACTAAGTCTGAAACGCCTTGGAAATAAGAATCAATGGTTTGCTGCTGGGTGATAATATTTTGCTGAACTGTTAGCAGATTTTGTTGAATTGTCAAGTCTTTGGATATTACGTATTGTCGCCAAGCTACGTAAACAGCAATGATGGCGATGAGAATTTGTCCTAAAGCGCCAAACCATTCGGCTAGGCTACCAGAAGTCTCCCAGTTAATTTGGCGTCCTAAAGCAAACAAGCGATCGCCTATACCTGTAAACCGGATCGAGCCGATGATGGCTATTATTAGTCCCAAAAAGCCGACAAACAGAGTCCGTTCTTGGGGTGAAAACCACTCGTCAAAAACTTCTAGGAACCAAGGCAATAATATTGCTAGGGATAACAGTAAAGTTACCAGGGTTCCAATAAGGCCGACAATCCAGTTATTGAGAATAATACCGATAAATATGGCGGCGATCGCTACAAAAATCAGCAGCAATGCCCTGGGTTTGACTGTGAATTGCTTGGCAAGGGATTGTCTGAAGCCTGAACGAGCTTGTTTGAGAGCCGTTGTATGTTGCGGAGATTGCAAAGACGAAATAGCAGCTAGGGCTTGTCTGTTTGCTAATTCTTCTGAGGTGAGATGATTCTCAGTTGCAGCACCATCAAAGTCATCTGGCTGCAAGTCGTCTTCTGGGATAGGTTCTGGGCTTGGTAGATTTGAGGAGTTCGATTCATTCGTCATGTTTTCTATTTTGCCCCAGCAGACTCAGTTCAACATTTGTTTTATTAGAAATTGTCCCCAGTTATAGTTAGCGGCGTCAAGTTTACATTCGGTTGCAGAGTTGAGTGGCGATCGCTCCATTGCCCATGTTATCAGTATGTGAAAACTTTATTGTTACAAATATTTGCACAGGTTACATGCCATAGATTAACCTGTAATTCAACCAATCAAATATAAATCGGATACCTAAACAACAATGATATCAACGCAAATATCCCGAAAGACCATAACATTTTTAACACTACTAGCAGCAACTGTCACTGTTGTCGGGTTAGTTTGGTTCAAATTTCAATCGTCGCCAGAAACCCCAAAAACATCAGAAGCAACCTCGAAAAACGCTTTGCCTTCGGAAGCTTGGCGAAATACTCAATTACTCCGTACCCTTGCTGAACCTTCCGGCCGTACTCAGTGGATTACTTCCCTAGCAATTAGTTCTGATGGCAAAATCCTTGTGAGTGGTAGTGACGATGGCACTGTGAAACTTTGGAGTTTGGAAAAAGGCGAACTTCTCAGCACCCTTTCTAAACATTCTGGTTCTATCAAATCTGTTGCTATTAGTCCTGATGGCAAACAAGCTGCTAGTGCTAGTGAAGATAAAACAGTAAAACTCTGGGAATTAAGCACCGGAAAGCTGCTACATAGTTTTAATGACTATACAAATGAAGTTAAGTTTATTGCCTTTAATGCTGATAATCAAAGCTTAATTAGTGTCAGCGATGAAAAAGAAAATAATAGTGAAAATAAAACTAAAAAAACTATTAAAATCTGGGATTTAAATACACGCAAAATAGTCACAAATTTGTCTGGAGGGGCAGGAACAGTTAATGCTGTTGCCTGGAGTCCAAAAAAGCAAATCTTAGCTATCGGTAGTGATGGAGCAAACACAGTTGACCTTTGGGATTTGAAAAATAAAAAACAGCTAAATACTCTTATGACGCAATCTCCCAAAGTTCTTGCACTTGCCATTGATATTGATGGTCAAGTGTTAGCTAATAGTGGAAATCTGGGTAGCTTACAATTGTGGAATTTGAATTCTAACAAAGCAGAGATGCCTTTTGGAGGCGAAGATAATAAAGGTAACTATAATCTATCAAGAAATAGCGGTACTATTCATAGTATCACTCTTAGTCCAGATGGCAAAACTCTTTTTACTGGTTCTAGGGATTTGACAGTAAAAATGTGGAATATTAGTAACGGTGAATTGATTCGGGTTTTAAAAAATCATGCTGCTTGGGTAGAAGCGATCGCTATTACTCCCGATGGTAAAACTCTTGTTACTGGTAGTGCATTAGGTGAAATCAAACTTTGGCAAACTTCTTCTCAAGCAGCTACAGTCAGAAAAGAAGTAGCTGAGAACGTCAGAAAATTGCTAGGCACTAAAGATTGTAAAGAGTGCGATCTCAGTGGTGCAGATTTGAGAAATTTCAACTTAAATGAAGTAGATTTGCGATGGGCAAATCTTAGCGGTGCTAATCTTAGTGGTGCTAATCTCAACGATGCTAAATTGCAAAATGCAATTCTGTTTGACACCAATCTCAAGGGTGCAAATTTAGAAAATGCTAATCTCGAAGGCGCAAATTTAGAAAAAGCAAATTTGGAAGGTATAAATTTAAAAAATGCAAAACTGGCTGGAGCAATTCTGCCTAATACCAAAGTAACTCCAGACAAAAATCAGATTGAAAGCGGCAAATCAAATGAGCCAGTTAAACCTGATGAAAAGAATAAAAAAGCCCAATAAATAATACTAATTTTCAAAAAAATGTGACAGACAACTTGTAGAGACGCGATTCATCGCGTCTTCAGCCAAAGATGTGTCATAATCATGTCGCAATCATTAATTGAATTGGTATAGTTTTTTTCCAATCTGTGAGAATTCATACAAATTTAAAATCAGAATCTGACAGATGTATGCTAGTGGTCTGTCCCATTAATTTTGAGGGATAAATACGTTTGTAGTAAGGACTTTAGTCCTATAATGTTCAAGCACTAAAGTGCTTACTACGAACCTCTCAAAACTTTTGGGACAGACCACTAGTTCAGCACTATCTGTGACATTTTTTACTAAACTTATAGCTTTGACAAAATTTCTGGTAATAACTGACTCGGAACTTTCGATAAAGCTATATTTTGTCCGTGTATACCTAATTCATTGTGAAAAGCACGAATAGTTTTCACCACATAAGCGAAGGTCGTTTGATAAGCTTCTGGTTGTTTGCTCAATCCATTTAGAGCTTGTAAATGATGATCTAATGCTATTTCTAGATGTTGAGAACGTGTTGTTTTATCACCATTAAAAGACTTATCTGTTACTAGCTGATAGTGTGCCAGTCCCAAGTTATTATGAGAAGCCAGCAAATCAAAACTTAAAGGATTACCGCTTAGTGAATGAGCCAAAACTATAGCTTCTTCATAAGCATTAATACATAATTGTAGATATTTTTGCCTTGCTTCTTTAGTGGTTTGAGATAAATTTGCTAAATGCCAATAGGCAGTACCCAAATTATTTTGCGTTGCAGCACAAGCGCCAGGAACATTAGCTGGGGTGCGATATTTCAGAGCTTCGTTATAGACATCAATAGCTAGTTGTAAATTTTCGGCGGGTTGTTCGTATTGTGCCAGATTCCAATAGGCAGTACCGATGTTGTTTTGAATCATCCCATATTTGAGCGGTTCCTCTTGGGGGTTGTAATGTACAAGTGCTTGCTTGTAAGCTGCGATCGCTTTCTTTAAATGCACAATCGGTTGATTATATTGCCCTAAATGCCAGTAAGCAGTACCCAGATTATTTTGGCAGGCAGCATACTTTAATGAATCCATATCCGCTGTGCGGTAATTGAGGGCTTCGCTATAAGCTAAAACTGCTTGCTGCCAATTTTCAGCCGCATGAGAAAAACGAGCTAAATCACCATAAGCTGTGCCTAAATTATTTTGCACGCGGGCGTAAGTTTCTGGGTGTGTCTGGGGTGAAATTGTCTCTAAGGCCAACTGATAAAATTCTATTGCTTGTTCTATATATGTTTGTCCCTCTTCAGAATTAGGTGGTGTGCGGGATAACATCCAATAAAGAGTACCCAAATCATTCAAAATATCTGGGATTTGTGGCGAAGTTTCGTCATAGCTAATTGCTTCTTGATAGGCGAGAATTGCCACCATCAAATTTTCTAAAGTTGACTCTCCTTGCTCAATCCGAAGGCGGTATAAATTACCCAAACGATGATAAGCTTCTGCGAGAATTTCCCCAGAAACTTCCTGTAAATGTAATTCTTCAATGTCCAACAAAATCTGCTGTGGTTGCCAGCGTTCTTCTGTATCTTGAATAATCTTAGTGTTGATTGATGCAAATACTAATTCCGTTAATTCGCTGCTAATATGAGATAAAGAAGACAGCAAATGGCGATCGCTTCCATGGCCAGATCTAATAGCGGATTCTTGCTGTTGTGGCGCAGTCTTTGATAAATCTACGATTGATGGTACCGCTTCTTTGTTTTTATCTACCCTATTTTCTTCTGTCTGTGCTGAAAAATCAGAATTATTCTCAAATTTTAATTCGCTAACTGTTGGTTTGAGTTCTACTTGGCTAACAGATTCATCTAAAATTGAATGCTCAAGATTCCCCACATCCAAACTTCTAGAATTAGAAAAACGTTCTGGATAGCCTGGATTTTGAGTAGCTGGTGTGGGTTCTCCAGCAAACACAAATACCCCAGTACGGCAACGCCAAAACTGTGGCGCTGATTGTTGGATAGCAGACAGCCAAGGACGCGGTATCCACAACACCAAGTTAGATTCTAAAAATCGACTGGATTCTTGGGTAGAGAAATATTGCTCGCTTAACCGGAGATAATGCAAAAATAAACGCTGTGTTGCTACCGGTTGCTTGGTCAGCTGCTCCACCCCGACAATCTGAAATGCTGGTATGGGAGAAGGTCTTCCTGGACTATCTTTTGATGCTCCAATAATTGGTGGTGGATAATTAGTCAACCATTGATTGATTTGAGCGACAGGATTGGGATCGGTTAAATTTAAACGTAACGTGACTAATCGCGGATAAGCTGGAGTGCTATTTTCTTGGGCATTTGATGGTTGATATAGCACTTGTCCCACAGGATAAGCCAATGTAGAATGCAAACGCGCTGCTACTTGATTTCTCAAGTGTAAATCATCACATACTGCCAAAAAAAGTTGTCGCCGTAAACCAAGGCTTAAGGCAAGTTTTAAGCGCTGGTAAACTTGTCGGTTCCAAGTAGAATTATCGTTGTGTGGAGTATCATTCACGCTCATGGCGGCTAAAGAGCCAAAACAAAGTATATGTCACCTTTGGGGCACATCGAAGTCAGCTAAAAGTTTCATTATGAAAATGATTTTGAAGTAGATGTTGTGATGCTAAGGATAATAGCAATTTTGGATTTTGGATTAAAAGTCTTAATTATAAATCTATTCCCTGAAACTCCAAACAAGACTATTTATCCCAATTTGGGAGAATAATCAAGTATGTAATTATACTTAATTCCTACCCTAATTTTAACAAAAAATAAAAAAACAGGTTCCTCCTGAAATCGGAACCTGAAAAATTACAAAAATGAAATTTTATTAAAATGTTTTACGTTCAACCGTTCTAGGAAACTAAGAAAGCGACTGAAATTAAGCCACCAACCAAAGCTATAGCAGCGATTCCTAGTATTATATAGGTTCGCTTTTGCCCTTCTGTAGGGGGTTCTGCTTTATAAATCTTTGGTTCTTTAGCAAAATTGTTCAGGCGACCGCCTTCTTCGGTTGTATAAGGCATGAATTAATTCCTTTATCTTTATTCTTCATTTAATGTTACATAAATGGTAGAACCGCTCTGAAACTGCTAGACAAATCGTTACATTAATGGGTATGGGGCATGGGGCATTGGGCATTGGGCATTGGGCATTGGGAGTGCAGACTGTTGACTGAGGAGTTAAAAGTTATTCTTTTTGTCCCCTTATCTTCTTCTCTCCCCATCTCCCTATCTCCCTATCTCCCCATACCCTATGCCCCATTCCCTAACTAGTAATCGTCCCAGTGAGGGGCGAACTAGCACTGGCGTAGTCTTTGATGGGCATTCTGCCTGCAAGGTACGCTAAGCGACCGGCGATTGTGGCTAAATTCATCGCACGAGCCATTGCGGCGGGGTTTTGAGACAGGGCGATCGCACTATTAATCAACAAAGCGTCTGCTCCCAATTCCATTGCCTGGGCGGCTTCTGAGGGCGAACCAATGCCAGCATCCACCACCACTGGTATACCTGCATTTTCGATGATAATTTGGATGTTGGCGGTTGTTTTCAACCCTTGTCCAGAACCAATGGGCGACGCTAAAGGCATCACTGTAGCACAGCCTACATCTTCTAAGCGCTTGGCTAACATGGGATCGGCGTTGATATAGGGCAATACTGCAAAACCTTCTTTAACTAGTTGTTCTGCTGCTTGCAGCGTACCAATGGGATCTGGGAGTAAATACTTGGGATCTGGTATTACTTCTAACTTTATAAAATTATTATCTTCCTGTCCCAACAACTTCGCCATTTCTCGCCCCAAACGCGCTACCCGAATCGCCTCTTCAGCAGTTTGACAACCTGCGGTATTGGGCAACATCCAGATTTTTGTCCAATCTAAAGCTTCTGCTAAACCTTCATGTCCGGGCGCTTTGGTTTGTACTCGTCGTACTGCAACGGTAACAATTTCGCATTCACTGGCGGCAATGCTTTGCTGCATTTCTTCAATGCTGCGATACTTACCAGTCCCAGTCATCAAGCGAGATTGAAAGCTTTTTCCCGCAATAACCAGCGACGAATTTGTAGAGACGCGATTCATCGCGTCTGCGGTACGATGTCCGTTAGAAAAATTAGCAGAGTGAGTGAGCATTAGGGTCGGGGTAGATGGCTGGGACTGGAACCGAGAATAATGGAAATCAGCAAGTAGGGAGTCAGATTTTTGTTCCAAAATAAAATCGGCTATCAATGCTGCTGTTACGGGCGCAAGTAAAATCCCGTTGCGGTAATGACCAGTGGCTAAGGTTAAATTTTGACAATGGCTGGCGCCCAGGATGGGTAATTCGTCGGGAGTGCCTGGGCGAAATCCCCACCAGAACTCTTGAATGGGATAATTCTTTAATTGTGGATAAACCCGGATGGCAGCTTGTAATAATGTTTGAATGCCGTCTGGGGTATTGTGGGGTGTAAAACCAACATCTTCATTTGTTGCCCCAATAATCAAGGAGCGATCGCGTCTCGGTACAATGTAAATATTTTGCCCATATAAAATCCGCTTCAAGGGCAATTCCGGCACAAATTCCGGTACTCTCAGACTTAACATTTGCCCTTTTCTGGGACGTACTGGTAGCGGCAACAACTCATTCGACCAAGCACCAGACGCTAAAACATAGTGGGCGGCGCGAATTACCCCAGCATTAGTTTGCACGCCAACAACTTGTCCCTGTTGTTGTAAAAATCCTTCTACTGTAACGCCGTCTTTGAGTTCAACACCAATAGACTCAGCCGCTATCCGCAGCACGTGAGCTAGAGCCTTATTATCAACTTGTGCATCCTCAGGATACCACCAGCCACCAACTACTTCTGCTCCTAATCCTGGCTGATATTGATGAATTGCTTGTTTGTCTAACCAGTAAGCGGGGGAAGAAGACGCGGAGACTGGGAGACGCGGTGACGCGGTGAGTGATTTCTCCGCGTCACCGCGTCCCCGTGTCCCTGTGTCCTCTTTCTTTGCGTCCCCGCGTCCCCGCGTCCCTGTGTCATCTTCAAAAACGGGCGCCAGGATACCACAAGGCCAGTAGTTCGTATTTAAGCTGGTCAATTCTTCTAGTTTACGCGTCCAGTCGGCATATAAAGCACGCGATCGCCAACACAAGGAACGCATTGCGCCATCGGAGATTTTTTCGGCATCGGGCGCCAACATCCCGGCGGCGGCGTGGGTAGCAGCAGCCTGGAAATCACGACAAAGCACGGTGACATTTGTCCCGCGCAGTTTAAGTTCAATGGCGATCGCTAAACCAATAACACCGCCACCAATAATTACAATTTCACTAGTCATTAGTCATTTAGTCATTGCTCATTAGCCATTTATCATTAGCGCATGACTAATAAATCATAACTAATAAAGGAATAACTAAAGACTAGCAACCTTTACCACAAAGCTCGAATTGGTTCGCCACCAGAATTGGTATTTGATGGCGTGTCTGTTCCAGAAGTGCCTGTATCAACTTCTGTTGTAGTGTCAGAGGGATTCTGAGCAACGCTGCTTCTGTTGTCAGGCCTTGGGGCTACAATAGAGCGTCTATTTGCATCTGTTTGGGTTGTTTCAGTTTCGTCAGTTGCAGTTTCATTGTTCTGGCTGCCAGCACTGCTATTAACATTAATATTAGCTGGCAGAACTTTTGCTGCTTTGCCGCCGGGATTGTTGGCGGTTTGCACGCCCATAGGAAAGTTGATGCCTAGTAATGTACCAAGCAGAATGGCTAGACCTCCAGCCATTAATATTAGGGGTGTCCATCTACCCATCTTGTTTTACTCCTTTTTAACCTTTTGGTGTCCACACTATTCGAGAACCTTGTCCCCAAAATCCATCAAATTTTGTCACATTTACGTCGCCTAAAATCTGCGTTTGGCAAGCTAAACGCAAGTCTTTTGTAGGAGAATGGGGAGGAAGCGAACGACGCGTGCGATCGCGCCAATTCGCTGCTGATACTTCGCCCTCTACCTTAACCGCGCAGGTACCACAACTGCCAATACCCCGACAGTTTATTACCTTAGCACCGTCATTGTAGAGGTCAATACCATTTTGCAGCAAAATGTTGCGGAGATTGCTTCCTTGCTCGCACTCAATTGTTTTTCCTTGAGCTAGTACCTTAGGCATTTTTTAAATTGCCAAACTGGCTTTTTGTTGTATATTGACATATTGCCTCGAAAGTTGTCTCGTCGGTCGGAGTTTTATGACCACAAATTCCTCTCCTCAACTTTGGCTCTATGACACTACATTACGGGATGGCACTCAGCGCGAGGGGCTATCAGTATCGATAGAAGATAAATTACGCATTGCCAAAAGACTCGATCAACTGGGAATTCCCTTTATTGAAGGCGGTTGGCCGGGTGCCAATCCTAAGGATGTACAATTTTTCTGGCAACTCCAAGAAGATCCGCTCAAACATTCGGAAGTTGTCGCTTTTTGTTCGACTCGACGCCCCAATACAACTGCTGCCGAAGAACCGATGCTACAAGCGATTCTGGCGGCAGGTACTCGCTGGGTGACAATTTTCGGCAAGTCTTGGGATTTACATGTTACAGCCGGACTCAAGACGACATTAGAAGAAAATTTAGCAATGATTCGTGACACAATTGAGTACCTCCGTTCTCAAGGGCGTCGCGTGATCTACGATGCCGAACATTGGTTTGATGGCTATAAGCACAATCCAAGTTATGCTTTACAGACATTAGAGGCAGCGATGGCATCTGGGGCTGAGTGGCTAGTCCTGTGTGATACTAATGGCGGCACTTTACCCCACGAAGTTAGCCAAATTGTGGAAACTGTCATTAGTCATTTGTCATTAGTCATTAGTCAAGAAACAATGACAAACGACAAAGGACAAAGGACAATCCCTCAAATTGGAATTCACACTCATAATGATTCAGAAATGGCGGTTGCTAACGCCCTAGCAGCCGTTATGGCAGGGGCAAAGATGGTACAAGGGACAATTAACGGTTATGGTGAGCGTTGCGGTAATGCTAACCTCTGTTCGTTGATTCCTAATTTACAACTTAAACTGGGTTACAGTTGTATCACAGAAGACCAGCTAACACAACTTACAGAAGCCAGTCGTTTTGTTAGTGAGGTGGTTAATCTTGCTCCTGATGAACACGCCCCCTTTGTTGGACGTTCGGCTTTTGCACACAAAGGTGGTATCCATGTATCTGCTGTGGAACGTAATCCCCTGACTTACGAACACATTCAACCAGAACAAGTGGGGAATCGTCGCCGCATCGTGATTTCAGAACAGTCGGGACTCAGCAATGTTTTAGCCAAAGCCCGGAGTTTTGGCATTGAATTAGACCAGTTAAAGGCAGAAGCTAAGCAAATTCTCCAGCGCATCAAAGATTTGGAAAGTGAAGGATTTCAATTTGAAGCAGCAGAAGCCAGTTTTGCACTGTTAATGCATGAAGCTTTGGGAAAACGCCCCAAGTTTTTTGAAGTCAAAGGTTTTCAAGTCCACTGTGACTTGATTGAAGGGAAAGAAGCTAGCAACGCCCTAGCTACAATCAAAGTCGCTGTTGATGGTAAAAATATTTTGGAGGCGGCGGAAGGTAACGGCCCGGTTGCAGCGTTGGATGCAGCTTTACGCAAGGCTTTGGTGAACTTTTATCCCCAAATTGCAACTTTTGATTTAACGGATTACAAAGTGCGGATTCTCAACGGACATACAGGCACTGCGGCCAAAACCCGCGTGTTGGTAGAATCGGGCAATGGTCATCAACGCTGGACTACGGTAGGAGTTTCTACCAACATTTTGGAAGCTTCCTATCAAGCTGTGGTGGAGGGCTTGGAATACGGTTTGTTGTTGCACTCCCAAGCCGAAGTAGCCGTGAAAGCTTCTAGTTGACAAAAATAGCTATGTGGTGTAGGAAAGTTGATGATAAGGGAGGCGATCGCCAAAGTGCGATCGCTTTGTGCGATCGGGTAAAAGAGTTCAAAAAGACACAATAAAGGTATATTCAATATAGTGTTTATACGTAACTTTAATTCTACTGTAGTAGGACTGCTTACTCCCTTCCCGCTCAAAGAATACCTAAATTTTTTTAACATAGACGCGCAGCGGCTTGCCGCAGGCTACCGCAAAGGACGCAAAGAAGAGGCAGCGCGGTCTTGGGGGTTTCCACGCCAGTTACTACCCTTCGGGAACGCTAAGAGCGAACAAGTCGGCAGAGCCGCCCAACGCATTGGCTCCCGATGAGCGACTGCCGTCGCAAAGGAAGAGATAGGTAATCTTATGGCGGGAATGGAGTAATAAAAAAACAATCGCAGTGACAAAGACCGGATCGGCTTTTCCTGAGAAAAAATTATTAGAAGACACAGCTTAGCTGAGCTATCATCTAAAAGCGTTGTAGAATTCATTAGCAACGTCAAACCTAATATGGTTAATTAATTGAGTTGCTTGTGAGCCGTGAATTCAAAGTAGCAGGCAAATCCAGACAGATAATTATTTTCATTTAATAGCGAAATGCTCAGGCGCAGCCCGCCGTAGGCATCGCCAATATTTCAATATTCCAATACTTATATGCTCAATGGCGGGGTTTTTCATTCTAAGAGAACTTTTCCCAAGCTTGGGCGACTAATTGGCTCAACCAGCGGCGTTGTTGCTGGTCTAGCAGAGGATCTTCCGCTAACACCTGAGCAGTTAATTCTTCCAAAGATTGACCCTGAGCGCGGACAATCTTAATAACTCCAGCGATCGCACTGGCAACTAGTTCTTCATCAATCGGCTGTTGTCGGAGAGCTACAATTTCTTGGGGGCTGTCTGGAATGGGATAATTCATGGCGTAGGTTTACACTTTTACAAAATGAACAATAAATTTGAGAAAATCTTAAAATTTCTTCACTGAATCTTTACGTAACTAATAGGGCGGAGTTTACCTTATTTTGTGCCTTCATAAAATCTGTCATTGTGAATAGATCCATCGGAGATGTCAGGAAAAGATGAAAGAAATCCTTTATTTAGAAGTTCCAACTGCGGATATCGCTGCTGTGCGTCAGTGGTTGCAAACAGATTTTCAGCCGAGATATGGGGAAAAAGTGCTGACAACAGAAGGCTTCCGGCTCAAAATTACTACCGCTACTACAACTGCTGGCGCGCCGATTTCTGAAAACTTGCCAGAAGAACTTTCTGTATTTATTTGGTCAGTGCAACGAACTACCTACCTAAAAGTGTTTCGTTGGGCAGAACAACCCTTTCCTCAAGAAAAAGAAATCCTGCAACAGCTGACCAAAGAGATCAGAAGCCGTTTTCCAAATCATTATCCGGAACCCCCAGCCATTGATTTATCGCAGCAATCGATTTTTGAGGCTCTAGCCCCTTACTATCCCCTCACAGTCAAGTATTTTCAGAAAATGCCCAACGGAGAATATGACCTCAAACGCGCCTACTGGTGGGAACAGCGATGGCGGCAAGGGGTACGAAATCCGCAGCAGCCCCGGCAAGTCGTGTTTTCTAGTACTGGAGACTGGGTAAGAGGTAGGGGAGCAGGGGGAGCAGGGGAAGCAGGGGGAGATAAGAAAATAACATCCCCCTCATCCCCTACTTACGACCTGATTTACATCGGCGGCGCACTAGGCGTTATCCATGCAGCAGTGATGGCAAAACTTGGATATAAAGTCTTGCTGGTGGAAAGAATGCCATTTGGGCGGATGAACCGAGAATGGAATATTTCCCGCGATGAAATTCAAAGCTTACTTAACTTGGGTTTAATCACCCCCGCAGAGTTAGATACCATCATTGCTAGAGAATACAAAGATGGATTCAATAAGTTTTTTGATGCTAATAATCCAAAGAAACTGCGATCGCCTGTATTGCACACACCCACAGTGCTGAATTTAGGCTTAGATTCCGAAAAGTTGCTGCAACTATGTGGGCAAAAGTTGCAAGCGGCAGGCGGAGAAATTTGGGATGAAACAGAGTTTATCCGTGCAGATATAAATGAATCACAAGTTGTCCTAAAAGTCAAGCATCTATGTAGTGAAATTGAAAAACAAGTAAGTGGTAGATTACTAGTAGATGCGATGGGAACAGCTTCCCCCATTGCTTGGCAATTAAATGGTGGCCGTGCCTTTGACAGCGTGTGCCCGACGGTAGGAGCAGTCATTGAGAGCGGATTTGAACCAGGGGTATGGGATTCTGAATTGGGAGACGTTCTTAACAGCCACGGGGATATTTCGCGGGGAAGACAGCTAATTTGGGAATTATTTCCCGCAGCAGGGGATGAACTGACGATTTATTTGTTTCATTACCACGAAGTCAATGCTGAAAATCCTGGTTCATTGCTGGAGATGTACGAGGACTTTTTCACAATATTGCCAGAGTATCGCAGATGCGATATGGAGAAATTAGTGTGGAAAAAGCCGACATTTGGGTATATACCTGGGCATTTTAGTGTCGGAAGTGGCGATCGCAAAGTAGCCTTCGATCGCTTGATTGCCATTGGTGATGCCGCATCGCTCCAATCTCCCCTGATTTTCACAGGTTTTGGTTCCCTGGTTCGCAACTTAGGGCGCTTAACCAAGCTGTTGGATATTGCCCTCAAGCATGACTTATTGAGCTTCCAACACTTGAACAGAATTCGCGCCTACCAAACTAATGTTTCAGTCACATGGCTATTTTCCAAAGGCATGATGGTGCCCACAGGGAAATTTTTACCACCGCAACGGGTGAACTCTATGCTTAACACCTTCTTTGGACTGTTAGCAGAAGCACCTCCAGAGGTGGCAGATAATTTTATCAAAGACAGATGTGATTGGTTAACCTTTAACCGCTTAGCACTCAAAGCAGCCAAGAAAAATCCAGCCTTGCTTTTATGGATTTGGGAACTTGCTGGATCTAAAGATTTACTGCGATGGCTTGGTAGTTATTTTACTTTTTCTCGTCATGCTCTAATTAGCACTTTACTGAGTGGCTGGTTCCCACAGTTTTTGAACCGCGTAGGTTCTTGGCTAGAAAAGAGGAATCCGGCATTGTGGTTGCGCCTACAAGCGATTAACTACGCGATCTCCATAGGCAAACCGCGATCGGCCACTCAGTTCGCAAAAACTAGCCCAGAAGCCATAATTGAGAAATTTAGTCATTAGATATGGGCATTGGGTAAGCAGCGAGTGTGGGAGGATGGGGAAAAATCTTTCCTCCCTCTCTCCCCAAACTTCCCCATCTCCTTATCTCCCGCTGCTCCCTCGTCACCTTGCCCCGTTGTCCTCTTGCCCTTTCGTCCCCTTGGGTCGAAAATTCGGCAGTTCCACAGATGCCAATGACTTGCGGCCTTTGGGTGGACGCTGGGGATAAACTACGGGTGAGGGTGAATTGGCATCATTGGCATTATCACCTGATGGTTCTGGCGGCAAATCCAACTGTGTCAATTGTGGAACCTCTGACCAGTAGTCTTCAGTTTCTTCAACAAATATCTTGGGGCTAGATGAAGCGGGTGTAGTTGTAGGCGGGTTGATTTCTGCCTGCAACTGCTCCTGTTGGGGATTTTCTACTTCCTCATCATCCTCTAGAATTGTTGCTAAAGTTTCCCACACAGGCGGATCGCCCACATTACTATCCACATCCGTTTTCGCCGCAGCAGGTGGTGATGTAGATGCAGGCTGGGAGGTGAAGAACATTTGAATCAGACTATCCAATTGCTGATCTAAGTTTGGTGACTCCACAGGTGAAACCGTTTCTGTTGTATCTGAGGAATCATCAATTTCTGGAGAGGAAGCTGGTTGTGCTGATTTTGGCACGTCTTCCTTAACTGACCAGTTCCAAGAGGATGAAGTCGGAGTGGGTTGATTTTTTTGGAATGGCATTGTTGGTGAAGGTTCTGCCCAAGAATGATTGGGATTATCACTCAAGGATTCTGGTTCTGCTGACCAAGGTTTAATTGGCTGTGCATTAGGAAACAAAGACCGAGCTTTTCGAGAAAATCTTCCTTGTGTGGAGGTGATGTCTTTAGGATGTTTTGCGGTATCTTCTAGGGAATCATAGCCAGGAACGGGTGTGTCTAGACACTTCTCCAGAGCCGCCTTAAATTGCAGGGTCTGGCGTTGTTGGCGCATGAGTCTAGTGCGTAACTCGCGGCAAGCATTTTCTGATTGCAATAACTTCTGAGACTGTTCGTCGTTGTTGGTGTGTAGCAACGTACATTCTCGTTCCAGCTGGGCAAGGCGTTGCTGACTAATTTGTAGCTGTGCTTTGTGAGTTTCGATAAAAACTTCCTGGCGTTGAACAGTTTGTACGGCAGTTTCTAATTGTTGAAATAGCGACTTTATCTGTTCTTGAGCAGCAGCTAATTCCTGAGCTTGTTGGTTGAGCATCGACTCAGTGACGCTAGAACGCGTTTTCTGCCACTGCAAAACCTTTTCAGATTCGGCTAGGTTATCTTTTAGCTGCTCTACTTGTTCATACAACTTATTGTTAGCCGTACACAATTCTTCGTTCAATGCCAGCAACTTCTGAAATTCTGAGTCAAGAAGTGCTTGTTTATCGCTGTCAGGCTCTGCAACCCAGTCCTGCTGGGTAGTATCTTCTGAAATTTGTGTATCTTCAGCTGGCATGAGCAGTGGCAATTTGGAAATTGCCATATTGTCATTAGGCATAACAGAGTAAAAGGGACAATTCGCCTGCTTTGATTGTGGCGAATTAGCAGAATTTAGGGATTCCATCACAGTCCCCTTATTTGAGATGTCAGCTTCATTCATCACTCTTGACCCACTCGCTTAAAAATATTCAGCAGTGCTGGCGTTAGCATTGCCGATCAAATATGTCCGATCGGGATTTGCTCTAGAAGCTAAGTTTAACTCTCTCTAAGGAAGAGTAATTAGTCATTAATCGGTATTACCCATTTTTTATCTAGACTGATGCCGTTATAACACTATGAGGCTCTTTCCCGTCAAGAATAGTAGAGCTTGGGAAAGCGGGTAATGGTGAGATGGGGTAGAGGCTAAACACTAGACTTGAACAGGACTTACCCACAGGTAACGGAAAATCGTAGACGCATTAGCGAAGCGGTAGCGACGTTCGCGCAGCGTCTCGCAGAGAAGGAGCGTCAGCGGCTTCCCGCAGGGTACCACAGAGAACGCAGCGAAAAGTCTGAGCGGAGGTTACCGACCATCAGAACTTCGGTGGGAATAAGAGTTTCAAAGAGTTTTTGCGTAAGTCCTATTGAAAACTAAATAGTATTACTTGATTTAGTTTTTTATTTTGACAAACTTAAAAATTATATTATCTTTTTATTTACATCCGTCTAAAGATATATTTTTAAACATATTTTTCTATTGATGTATTTGTTACTTAAGATTGATGCTTGTATAAGCATTTACTATTTCATAGAAATTTTTGTTTCTGGGCGATCGCTATTTAATGTCAGTAAGCAACTAAGGAGTTTTGCTGCAAGCTATTTTGTCAAGAAATTGTGACATTTAAGTGTAAGTATTGAATAGGTGTAAACTAATATGTAATAAAAACAATCAGTATAAAAGTAAAACTTTTTTTAAGATCCCTCTCAACTTAGTAAAAGCTTTTTTAGAGATAAACATGTTGCTGACAAGAATTCTAAGCTTAATTAGTCAGAAGTTGTTTGTATTCACTCACATTCAATTCGTGAAGTTTATTTAATAACTACATGAAAACTAACTGAAGTATACTTAGCCGCGTAAAAGTATTTTTTACAACGTATAAAAAACATAAAAAATATTTTTTAATTAAGTACTAATACTGCTTGCAATTCTTAATTATTTATTAAACAATGATGTAATTACTTAGCACATCGCCTATTTTTTAGTAAATTAAAGCACTAACAAATAGAACGTAATTTGATTATTTTAGAACATAAAGCTTGGTGTTGTTGGTCTTGTAAAGAAATGTAAAATTTATAGCAGGGGTGCTAAAAATGACTAATATCTTCTCATTGAATGCAAAAAGAAAACAAACAAATGCTCAGCTAGCATTATTTGTAGAAAATTTTGCTAGCTTTTGGGAGAAAGAAATTAAACCTTTATTTACAGATGAGTCTCTGTCCTTCAGAGTGAAAACTTTGAATGGAAACTATGTTAAGTACGTCAACTTAGATAATGGAGCTACAACCACCCCCTTTGCAACTCTCAAGCAATATGTAGATGAAATGCTTGATACTTACGGCAGTGTGCATCGGGGTTCTGGGCAGAAGTCAGTTATCACTACACGAGAATATGATGCTAGCAGGAACATAATTCGGGACTTTGTGGGGTCATCTTCACAAAATTATGTAATCTTTGCGAAAAATACAACAGAAGCAATTAATGGAGCTGCTACACTTTGGGCAAAAAAACCTGGAAAAATCTTAGTTTCTGATATTGAACATTCATCAAATTTGTTGCCTTGGATAACTAGAGACGAAGTTGTGCAGTACAGAACCCAACCAGATGGAAGTGTCAGTCTGACTGAAATTGAAAATATCTTCAAGGCACATCAAAATCGTCCTCAAGCTGAGCAAATTAAGTTACTTACTATTACAGGTGCTTCGACAATTACAGGTTACAGACCTCCGATTTACGAACTTGCAGCTTTAGCGCATCGGTACGGCGCAAAGATGTTCGCTGACGTGTGTCAATTAATTCAACACGAAAGAGTAGACATGCGTCCAGATGATGACCCATGTCATTTAGATTTTGTGGCTTTCTCCGGACACAAAATGTATGCACCATACGGAACGGGTGTTTTGCTGGGGCCTAAAGAATTTTTTGATAGCTCTTACCCTTATCAAATCGGGGGTGGAAACCTACCTTATATCACCAGAAACTTAGAAATCAAGCGTTTTTACACAGAACGTGCCCACGATCCTGGAACACCAAATGCGATGGGTGCGATCGCCATTGCCAAGGCAATTCAAATTATAGAAGGACTGGGACGTTCGCGCATTGCTCAGTACGAACATTCCTTAGTTGAGTTTACATTTACACGACTTGCGAGTATTCCTGGTGTGAAAGTACATATTGGAGGAGATAATTTAGCCCATGTTATCCCCTTTGATATTGAAGGGTTTGACGGACGTTTAGTCGCAGAGATTCTGGCACAAGAATACGGCATTGGAGTTCGGGCTGGGGCTTTTTGCACATACGAATACATTCGCAAACTCAAGAATATTTCAGACGAGCAAGACCTTGAGATTGCCAAGGAAGTAGACAAAGGAATTACCCGCAACATTCCTAGTATTATCCGAGCTAGCTTTGCTGTATATAATACATTGGAAGATTGCGATCGCTTTATTAGTGCGATCGCTCAAATAGCTAAGAACGGATTTGATTACTATTTGCCCTACTACACACAAGATGAAACCACTGGTGTTTGGACAGTGATAGACAGATAGTCTTTTTAGGGCATGGGGCATGGGGCATTGGTCATCAACAAATGACAAAGGACAAATGCAAATGACAAATGACCAGGAGGATTATCTACAGGGGCGGGTTGAAGAGTACATTTGGCAAAAAAGTGCAGATGCAGGTATTTCGCGGCAGCGCTTTCTGCAAATACTAGGCACTATGGTTGGTGCAACAGCCATTGGAGGGGTGGCTAAACCAGCGCCTGCTTATGCTAACGCGGATGCCAAAACCAAAGAAAGCAAAATACTTAAGCCATTACCACCAGGATATATCTCTCATGGCCAAGGCACATTAGAGATGAACTGGGAAGCGATGTATGGGCGTGGCTACATAGTACCAAACGATTGGTTTTATGTTCACAACCGCAGTACCCCTCCTCCCTTTGACCCCTCTACATGGCGCTTGCAGATTCATGGAACTGGCCTTTCTAGTCCTTGTGAGTTCACTTACGATGAAATCATCGCCATGCCATCCATTTCGGTTACTTGCGCCATTGAGTGTGCTGCAAATGGTCGGCGCTTCTTTGAAGAAGCTTACAACACACCACTCTCTGGAACTCGGTGGAGGCTTGGGGCAATTGGTGTGGCTGAGTGGACTGGTGTACCACTTGGATTATTATTAGAGCGGGCTGGACTCAAATCCACGGCAAAAGATGTACTCCTTGAGGGCGCAGATTTAGATTCTCTGGATTCAAAGGCAACCAATAAGTCCAAGTTCAACACTGTAGTTCCCATTAGCAAAGCATTAGCAGATAACTCCCTCATCGCCTACGCAATGAACGGAGAACCATTACCCCCAGATCATGGTCAGCCATGCCGTGCCTTATTTCCTGGTTGGGGAGGAAACGCCAACGTTAAATGGATTGAGCGGATTGAAGTTTCCGAAATGCCGATATACACTCCGTGGGTGACAGAGCAAATGGTGTTGATTGGTGCAGACTACCCAGCCATTGCTCCGTATAAAGGCAAACTGATTACATATCAAAATGTTAAAAGCGCCTTTGAATTGGCTTGGCCAGCTACACTTTCTGCCGGAAGTTACTTACTGCGCGGACGTTCTTGGTCTGGAAAAGGAAAAATTGTACGTGTGGAAGTCAGCCTGGATGGTGGCAAAACTTGGCAATTGGCACGACTAAGAGAACCAAATTTTCCATTTGCATGGGTACGTTGGGATATTGAATGGAACCCAGTTCCCGGCGAATATTTTCTCCAAGCTCGTGCTACTGACAATTTAGGTAACACACAACCGACTACAGTTCCGTGGAATGACGGTGGGTTACTCTATGGAGGCGTTGTTAGTCATCCGGTGACAGTGAGGTGAGTGGGGAGGTGGCAACGCCTTGGGGGAAAGGGGAAAGGGGAGATCTTTCTTTTTCCCCTTTGCTCCATGCCCAATGCCCTATGCCCAATGCCCCATGCCCTATTCACCCATATCAGTTTTCTACAAAATGAATTATTTATGAATGATTTTAGTTGGTTGATTTTAATGGCTGGGGGTTTGATATCTGGAGTTATAGCTGGACTTTTAGGAATAGGTGGGGGTATTATCACAATTCCTCTTTTGGTCACGCTAGGTTATACTCCGGTTCAGGCGATCGCTACTAGTAGCCTTGCTATTGTAATTACTTCAATTTCTGGAAGTTTACAAAATTGGTGGATGGGGTATTTTGATTTTAAACGAGTATTTTATTTAGGAATTCCAGCTTTTTTGACTACCGGAATAGGTGTATATTTCGCTAATAAAATTCCATCTTATATAATACTTTTTACATTTGGAATTATACTACTTGCTAATATCTATTTAATTGACCTACGCAAGCAACTATCTTTAAAGGAAAAAGAGGATACAGTACCAATATTTAATCCGTTAGTTTCTAAAATTGGTACTGGAGGAGCAGCAGGAATTTTAGCAGGTTTATTTGGCTTAGGTGGCGGTACAATTATGGTGCCACTGCAAATGTTACTTTTAGGAGAAGAAATTAAAGTAGCGATTCAGACTAGTTTAGGTGTGATTGTTATCACTGCTTTAGCTGCTTGTACAGGACATACATTAGAGGGAAATATTCTGTTTATTCAAGGTCTAATTTTGGGCTTTGGAGGACTTTTAGGCGTTCAAATGAGTACTCGCGCATTACCAAAATTACCAGATTATACTGTCAGTTTAGTACTTCGTATTTTCTTAGGAATACTATCAATTTATATTTTTTGGGAAGCTTGGGTAAATTATCAATTGATGTAAAAGGGACTGGGGATTGGTTATGGGGAAAGGGAAAGGGGTAAGGGGAAAAGGGGAAAGATTAAATTTATCCCTTTTCCCTTTAAGCTTTTCCCCTGCTTCCCCTACTCCCTAAGGCAGCCACCGGGGACGAAATCCGGCCAAGGGGAGTTGTTCTGGTCTGATTTCAACGGTTGCAGCGTCGGCGATGGGTAATAGGGGCATTAACCATAGGCTACTAGTAGCGATCGCATCTCCGTCATCTGTTTTCAAAGTGTTTGTAGGTAATGTTGTCGGCGGGTTTGTCTGCGGTACTACTTGGTCAAATAACAAGCCCAAACCATCAGGAGATAAACTCATTTGCACATTTCGTTGTTCGGCAGGGAGTAACAACAGTGGTTTTTGTTGACTTGTTTTCAGGTCAATTGCGACTACATAAGGTTGTTCTATGTATTGTTCCTTGGATATTAGCTGTGTCAACAAACAGTAGAGGGTAGGTGAGGCGGTGTCAAATTGACAACTGACTATTGACCCTGTTGTTTTTACTAATTGTTTCTGCACGCCTTGGTTTGTGACTAAAAACAAATCTCGCGTGTAATCTGTATTAAATTTTACCATTGCTGCTTGAGAACCATCTTTAGAGAAAGCCTGTACTAAGCCAAATTGCGGTAGAAAATCTAAGGGTTTACTGGCATCTCCTTGCAGTGGTAAAATTGCTGCCCCTTGTCCTTGGGCAACTGCTACGGCTTTACTATCTGGGGTAATCGTAAAGTCTCCCCCCGGTTGGCTTTCCAAGCGTTTAGGGGTGGGTTTTTCTCCGGAAGCGTCGCTGGTTGCTGGCATAAACCATAGTCCAAAGTCGCCGGGATTAGCTTTGTTTGCTCGTTGGATGACGATAGTTTGACCGTCGGGTGATAAGTCAAATTTCAGGTTTTGATAATCTTTACTATCTAAAATTAGGTCAACTCTGCCAGCTGGTTCTACTTCTCGTCCAGATTTACCAGAAACGCCCGTTGTTACTGTGTACAGCTGCGCTGAAAGTAAGTCTGAGTTCTTGCTGGTACGAGCCGAAAATAAAATTTTCTCTCCATCTGGAAATGACTCAAAGTCCATTATTATTAAGTCTTTGGGGGTAAGTACCCTTTTTTGTTCTTCGGTTAAGTTGTAAAGAATTAATCTTCCTTGTTCTTCTTGCTCGGTTCCTATGTAAAGAATGACGCGATCGCGTGTGCGGAAGCTACCCACAAAGGGCTGGATTGTGCGGTTTGTGCCTTCTTGCTCGGTAAACTTATCTTTGGCTCCCTGTAACTGCACTTTATAGTTTGTGCCATAGGGTGCTGGTGTGAGCAGTGTATAAACCATTCGCCGCCCTGCCCAACTGAATTTACCTGCTAGAGGTGGGTCAATTTTTAAGTTATCCTCTACGCTTTTGCTGTCCATTGGGCGACTAAAGGTGAGGGCGAAGGAGTTATCTTCTGCACCAATTTGTTGATTTTGCCAGGTAAAATCTCGGACACGAGCTGTTACCACATCACCTTTCAACATTATCAACCCAATCAGTACACTCAGCAGTAGCATCAATGCGATCGCTATCCGATCCAGTGGTTGAATAAATGCTTTTGATTTAGTCATTTGTCCTTTGTCCTTTGTCATTTGTCATTTGTCCTTTGTCCTTTGTCCTTTGTCATTGGTCAGTTGTCATTTTTCCTTTGTATAAAACTAATGACCAATGACTGATGACTAATGACTAATGACTAATGACTAATAACTATAAGGATTCTGCGGTTGAGGAATTTTTTTCAGAGAAGTAGCGGCAATGGTAAGTTGACGTTTACCTGAGAGATTTTCTGTTATCATTTGCCCTTCTACTTCTAGCCAAGTATCGGGAGAGTAACGGTCTTGATTATTGGGGAGTTTGACGGGCAATCCTATAGGATAGGCGTCTGCTGCACAGCAAGTTAAAACAAATCGTGCTATGAACAAATATTCTTTTCCCAAATCTGGCGGGTGAATGACAAATCCTTGCACCTTGACTTTTTGCCCTGTATATGAATCTGGTTCTGGATAAACATTCAGGGTGCGTACCCAGTCTACAAGCGATCGCTCCTCTGGACGAACAGTTACCCGAAAGGCTTGGGGCTTAACGCGTGTGGTTCCCAATAAATCAGCGGTTACACCCCTTTGTAGTGCTTTGTCACTTGCAAAAACTTGGGGTGTAATGATGAAACCCAAAATCGCTGTTATTAATAATAATGTACTGCCCCAACCAGGGGGAAATAAACTAATATGTTGGGTATTTGGTATTACATCACGGCGGCGTCGTTGCCATAGTTCCAGTATTTTGAACAAACCAATAATAATGAAGCTAATACCACATACAATTACCAACCAAAAATAATTTGGATGAATCAATAAGCTCAGCTTGTTAGTTAGCCAATATCTCAACATCAAAATGCCCCAAACTGTAATTGCTAGGGCATCCAGCCAAGGAAATAAGAGAATTGGAATTTTAGGTTTGGGATTTTTTTTAGTCATTGGTCATTAGTTATTGGTCATTAGTCATTGGTCATTGGTTATTGGTCATTAGTTATTGGTCATTAGTCATTGGTCATTGGTTATTGGTCATTGGTCATTGGTCATTGGTTATTGGTCATTGGTTATTGGTCATTAGTTATTGGTCATTAGTCATTGGTCATTAGTTATTGGTCATTAGTCATTGGTCATTGGTTATTGGTCATTGGTCATTGGTCATTATTTTTATACAAAGGACAATTGACAAATGACTAATGACAAAGGATTTTTAAAAGACGTACAAGTTGAGGAAAAGTGTGAACAGAAATGTTAATTGTCCTGCTAAGGCAAATAAGTAAAAGATAGTTTTGGGCTTAAAAATTGATAACATCAAGCCAACACCTTTGATATCAATCATTGGGCCAAACACTAGAAATGCCAGTAATGAACCACTGCTAAAAGTTGAAGCAAAAGATAGGGCAAAGAAAGAATCAACTGTAGAACAAATTGACACTACTGCTGCTAATATCAGCATGACTACAATTGAAGTAATGGGGCCAGCGCCCAAACTGAGAATTAATTCGCGGGGGGCTAGGACTTGAATAGCAGCGGCGATCGCACTTCCTAAAATCATGACTCCGCCTAATTCCCGCAATTCTTGAACGCTATTATCTATCACTAGACGCAGTTTATCTGCTAAGGGTTTATTAGGAGTTGAGATGATGGTAGGCGGTACTGAATTCGGATCTATCCGCAGCGGTATACCTGCTTTTCCTCCTAAAATATAAGTCCCTGATTGCAAGATATTCGGTACTGTTGATTCCTGTTGTACTTGGTAACCTTTGCCACGCCGTTTAGTTTCAGGGGGCGCGGGAGGATTATATTTCATATACCGAGCGATCGCAGGTTGGACTATAGGATTTAAGTCCTTTTGAAAACTGAAAACAAAGCCGATAATTGTGGCAATTGATAGGGAAAATACAACCCGTAATACTACTATTTCTGGCTGATCTCGAAAGGCTGTCCAAGTTGCCCAAATCACAACTGGGTTAATTGTTGGTGCTGCTAGCAAAAAACCAATTGCCACTGGTGTGGGTACTCCTTGGATTAGGAACCGCCGCGCTACCGGTACATTCCCGCACTCACACACCGGAAATAAAAAGCCGATTGTACTGCCAACTAAAGCACCCAACAGCGGATTCCTGGGCATTTTTTCTACTAATTTGCGCTCATCAACGAAAAACAGCAGCAAACTGGAGAATAAAACCCCAAGAAGTAAAAAAGGCATCGCCTCGACTAGCAGACTTAGAAATAGTGTAAAACCATTGTTGAGTTGATTCATGGGCGTCGCTGTCAAAAGCGGTTGTGAGTTTTAGGGTTCTGCCTAGTCATTCTATCGAAATGGGGATCAAAAGCAGTTCGGAAAAATTAAATATCATTTAAATAACAAGCTGCTCTACGGTTTTAATTAACGTTTAAGCGCTACAAGCCTTGGATTTAAAGCATATAGTGATATTTATCTGAGTGCATTTACTCATGATGACCATTTCTAAGATTGTTTAAGTTCAGAAATTGTTCCAATTCTAGGGGGCAAGTAGCTGCATAGAGGATTTGAAATTTCCCTATGTTTATACTGACAGTAATTTCCTAAATCAGATATTGGCTGGGCTATATTTTCATCAAGGATTTACAGTTATTCAACATTTGGGGATCGCTCTTTGTCATTTGTCCTCTCTTACAAACTTCTGTACCCTGAGGGATGGCAAAGCTAGAAGCAGGCACACTCTAGGGGATTTTGCTACAGATTTTGCGCTTTTTCCTTTGCTAATGCGCCGTGCCAAATATCATTTGAGCTTTGGTTGACTTTTTACTACAAAAACTTTAAAAAGGCAAGAGCAAATTTTACAAGATAGCAATGCGGAAGGGGATGAGGAGCAAAGGAAGCACGAAAGACAAATGCCCCATGCCCTATGCCCTATGCCCAATGCCCCACTCCCTTTTAAATAATGACAGAGGCTAAGATATTAGCTTATTGTTGACTTGTCTTGCCAAAATCAGGGTGTATAGTGCCAGAAGAATTCAGTGGTTGTCATAATATATCGCCGCCATTTTTGTCTGTTGGTAGCGATCGCGATCTCAATTTAGATTCGACTCTCCAAGAACTACCAATGTACAGCTTTCCCGTGGAAACTAGTTGTACTGCTAGGGAAGTGGCTCATTTTTTAGAAAAATATCCACTACTACCCGGAATAATTTTGGTAGACCAGGGAAAGTTCGTGGGAATGATTTCGCGGCGACGACTTTTAGAATTTTTGATTCGCCCTTATGGACAAGAGTTATTTATTCAGCAACCATTAGCCGTTCTCTATGGCTATGCACGGACACCCATTTTGTTGCTTGGAGAGACGACATTAATTTTAATTGCGATGCAACTTAGCTTAAAGCGATCGCCAGAATTATTATCAGAACCAATTGTAGTGCAAACTGCTTGTGGTGCTTATAGATTATTAGATGTGCAAGAATTAAATTTTATTTCTTGGCAAATTCGCGGCATCAAAAATTTTGTGCGATACGAACGCAGCCAAGCCCAAATGATTCAAAATGATAAAATGGCGAGTTTAGGGCGTTTGGTAGATGGGGTAGTACACGAAATTTTAGACCCCGTGGGTTTTATTTGGGGTAACATAACTTACGTTTCAAATTACAGCCAAGATCTACTCAAGTTAATAGCAGCTTACGATAAAGAATTAACATCAGCTTCTCAGACAATCGACCAAATAAAAGAAGAAATTGAATTTGATTTTTTAGAACAAGATTTATTGCGATCGCTTGCTAGTATCCGCACTGGAGCCGAAAGATTAAAAAGACTGGTGACCAGTTTGCAAAACTTCTGCCATCTCGATGAACTTTATCCCAAACCCGTAGATTTACACGCCTGTATCGATAATATAATTTTATTAATTAATAGCCGGATTCAAGGAGAAATTGAAATCGTCAAATCCTATGGGCAATTGCCGCCAGTGTATTGCTTTATGGGGCAATTAAATCAGGTTTTAATTAATCTTTTAAGCGAAGCTGTGGATACATTACTCAATGAAGCAGTACGACAGCAGTTCCATCTAGAAGATACAAAAACTATTCAAAAACCCCAAATTAAGATTACTACAGAAGTTATTTCACAAAAACCAAGTAAACCACATGCACCAGATTCTCGCTGGATTTTAATTCGTATTGCTGACAATGGCCCTGGAATGCCTCAAGAATTGCAAGACCAAATTTTAGAATCTTTTTCTTTAGAAACAAAAAATGGTAAAGAAACTAGTTTAGCAGTCAGTTATCGAATTATAACTGTGAAACATGGCGGTAAATTCAATTTCCGTTCTCAACCAGGTGGAGGTACTGAATTTGAAATTATTTTGCCTTTGGTTTGATTCAAGTCCCTTCGGGGAAGGTAACAGGCAACAGCGGGGTTTGTGTTTCTTACACTTTGTAGTAATTTTTTAACAGACACAAGAAAAACCTACCCGTAATATTAACTCATCTCCAAATTACAGGCAGGTTGGAAAAAACTATAAAAATCGATAGATGCAATTTTCAACTAACTCGAATAGGTTGACCGCTAGAGAGAACCAAAGGAAAATTATGGACATTGGGAGCGTGCATTGCACTGATACCAAGATTGGCACGGTTGAGTATATCAGCGTCGGTTCTAATGACTTCACCCCGACTATCTAAGATGGAATGATTAAAGTTAAAGCCATTGAGATTAAATGCCATCGAACATACACCCATCGCTGCGAACCAAATACCCACCGTTGGTAAAGCTGCTAATAAAAAATGGAAAGCACGATGATTTTTACTAGCAAAGGTAGGAATTAACAAGCGTCCCAAGAAGCCATAGTGTCCTGTTAAATAATTGTAGGTAACTTTCTTCTGACTCAACTTATGTCCGGCATTAATTGATTGATTTTCATCAGTATTCCGAATTAGTGTTGAAGTCACCAAAGAACCATGCAAAGAACTCAACAGTGCGCCACCGAATACACCTGCTACACCCAACATGTGGAACGGGTGCATGAGGATATTATGGTCGCCTTGGAAAGCCAACATAAAGTGGAAAGTCCCAGCAATTCCTAAAGGTAAACCGTCAGAAAAACTACCTTGACCAATGGGATAAACTAGCAAAACCGAAGTAGCGGCGATAACGGGTGCAGAATAGGCAATTGCTATCCAAGGTCGCATTCCCAAACGATAGCTCAATTCCCAAAGTTGCCCTAAAAAGCACCAAATACCAATGAGAAAATGCAGCACAATTAACTGATATGGCCCGCCATTGTAGAGCCATTCATCCATTGATGCAGCTTCCCAAATAGGATAAAAGTGCAAACCAATAGCGGCGGAAGTCGGCACAACTGCGGCTGTAATTAAGTTATTACCATCCATCAGCGAACCCTTGATTGGCTCACGTATGCCATCCATATCTACGCCGGGAGCGGCAATAAAAGCCAAAATAAAACAGGTGGTGGCAGTTAGCAATGTGGGAATCGACAACACGCCAAACCAGCCGATGTAAATCCGATTTTCTGTGCTAGTAATCCAGCTACAAAAGCTATCCCAGAAATCAAAAAAATTAAATTCTTTTTGACGTTGAACAATGGTACTCATGATCTGTAGCTCCTAAGCAATTCCAAGTTCAAAATTTTGGCGTTGCTGAATCAGAGTATGAATTGACTTTTTTGAAGATGACTAAACCAAACAATTCTTTGCGCCTAAGAAAGCGGTGGCGCTTAAAGGCAAATGCGTGAGACTAATTCATACTTTTAATCAGCAATGCTGTTTTCTCAGGCAATGCCGCTGATTGTATATGTTGTATATAGCGCATATAGCAAAAATGCTAGTGATAATTACGACCAATATACAACACGACTAGTATGGAAAAGTGCTGAATTCTCAAGCTAGTTCAAGCAATAGTTAAACATCTCTATCTTGAAGTTAGAACAAGAATTTGAGGAACTTGTGAAGAAATACACTGCTTATTAAAACTTAAACAAGTATATAAGTAGATGCTATTGGGAGGAGAGAAATTGCGCGATCGCTCTTGATAAATTAACGCGATAATTGCAATATATATATTTACTCTAATAAAATAGGGTGCATACGTAGCCAGTCGTAGGGATTACTTTTAGCAAAACCTCAGTCTTATATGCTAAATAAAACCGTCAACGTTTTGGCGATAAATCTAAACTTATTTAGGTTATTGTTGTTCTATTTTAGAAATTTATTAAGTAGGTAAACTTAATTAAACATAAAACAATAGTAGGGTGCGTTGTCGCAAAGCGCAACGCACCTCAGTAGAGTCTATCAAGGTGCCGTACCCTCAGCGTTAACACACCCTACATTTATTTACATCTACATCTTATATTTTTTTAGTTTGAGCTACTTATTCAACTCTTTTATCTATTAACATTTTACTGTCGAATTCCCTTGATAAACTCTGTTTTAGCTTCAATTATCGAAGGCATTAAAACACAACGGGCTAACAAATTTATATTTAAATCTGGTAGTAATTTGCTTTGAGCAGTTTGCTCATAGTTATTATTACTTAAGTGATATAGAGATATCTGATTATTTTCCCAAAACCAAACTTCAGAAATGTTAAAACGCTTATATTTTTCTAGTTTATCTATACTACCACTGGTAATATTGATTTCAATTGCTAAATCAGGATTTTCTTTTTTTTCTCCTATATAATAAGATTCATCAGGTTCAAAGGAAGCGCCTTTTTCTTTTGCTCGACGAGTAGCGCTACCTACAGGGATAAAATTTATACGTAATTCAAACAAGTAAGCTTCCAGCAATATAGCGATTATTTTTTTTAGTAATTCATGTTGTTCGCCAAGAGTCATAAATTCCACACACCCATCAAGATAAGTTATCCGCAAACCTGGCGCATCTCCTATTAAGATTTCAAGTTTCTCAAATTCTTCCCAAGTGTAATGACCAGGTAAGAGAAACCGCTGTTCTTCAAGGGTAGTGATTTTGTCTAGAGTTTGTGGAATCATAGCCTTGTATGAAATCATAAATATATGATAGTTGGTTATTGGGCGATCGCTCTTGATAATTGAATTGCTTTTTGAAAGTACAGCCGCCGCAGAGAAAAATGAGAAAAAACTGATTTATCAAAATCAAATGCGCGTGCCAGAATATTTTTGGTATGACCCGTTTAACCCAGATAATTGGGCAGGTTTTTCTATCCAACAGAGAGTTTATCAACCTTTGGCTGTTAGCGATCGCAATCAATTGGTGAGTGAATCTTTAGGGTTAGCCTTGCAGCGCTGGCAGGGAAATTACAAAGGAATTGAAGCGACTTGGTTACGCTGGGCAACTTTGGACGGAGAATTACTACTAACACCTGAAGAATTAGAACTCCAACGAGCAGACAAAGCAGAGTCACAGTTATTACAAACAGCACGCAACTTACTAGCGGGTGGGATGGCATTAGAACAGGTGGCGACAGTTACAGGTTTAGATGCCTCGGCAATTGAGCAGTTGATTTCAACATCTGAATTATGAGAAAAATAGGAAACACTGACGCTTTAAGCTGAAATCCAGTTTTCTAATTGTAAAGTAGAAATGCGGCTGTAATGGCGAGTATTGTTTGTTACTAAAATGTAATTTTCTGTTAGTGCGACACTTGCAATTAGTAAATCAAATTCCGAAATTGTCTGCCCTATTCTACGAAGTTCTGCCTTTAATTCACCAAACTTTCTAAGAGCAGGATCGGTTAAAGGTACAACGGGTAAGTTTTGAATAAAGTCTTCTGCACGAGTTAAATTTTCAGCGACTCGTTGAGAATTGTAAGCACCATAATACAATTCAGCAACCGTGATACTGCAAATACAAATTTGCTCCCATCCTATTTCTCCAGCTTTAGTTCTGACTGAACTAATATCTTTAATCCAATAAATGCAAGTATCAATATCAAGTAAATAAGTCATAGACTAATGTCATTGTTAGAAATAGTACGGCTATCATAAATATCTTTAACTATTTCCTCAGCAGTGCGTTCATCTTCCCAAGGGCCAAGCCGTTCCATAAATGTATCTAATGGATGCGGTTTTGGCTGCTGTTCAGGTGGAAAAATGACTTCATTCACTATCAGTTGATTTGCTTTTGGAACTCCTAATTTTTCGGTTTCCTCTTTAGCTATAACCATAACTTGCATTAACCTTATAGCCTGACGCAGAACATCACTTTTACTTGTGCCTGTTTTATTTACTAATTCGTCTAGTATTTGATTGAGTTCAGGTGATAAATCTAAGTTTAATCGAACCATTTTTTGAGTATTAGTCATGGTTCCATCCTTCTCGAAAACGTTAAATATATTATAGTTGGCTGTTGGGCGATCGCGCCTGATGAATTAATGCAATAATGGCTAAAGTATATCTTGATATTTATTAATTTTTCCCCTGATTGTTTGGCGTATATCTTCCCAATCTTGAACAGTCATTTCTGTTGTATCTCCAGAGTTTAATCCTTCCAAAAGCATTGTTTCAAGACGTTCTTTAGATTTCTGTTTTTGGTCTTGCCGCACTAATTCACGAAAATATTCGCTGACACTGCTGTAACCACCTTCAGCTACCTGTTGTTCTACATAAGCTAGTATGGTGTCAGGTAAGGAAATATTTATACTTTTCACAAGAGTTATTTCCTAAATCTGTTTTTCTATATTATGGCAGTTTTTGCCAACATCCCGTAAAATTACTCTTTAAATTTGTATTTTTTACAATAGCTATGCTATTATTTACGGCACTATTCCATGCACAAGTATAGCAAGGAATATTACAACTTAAAGTTCCAAGGCTGTCTGTGCTATGTCTTTTGACCTTGCCTTGTTTAGCTCCAAACTAAGAAAATACCGCGATCAATTTCAAAAATCTCTGGCAGAAGTCGCAACAGCCACAGGCATCCCCGAAAACATTCTGGCTGCTCTAGAAAATGGAGAAAGACAACCAACAGGTGATGAAGTTTTAATATTTGCTGACTATTACCTCTGTGATTACCAGTTTTTTATTTCCAACGAGCGAGTAGCTTCGTTTGAGCAAACGGAAACTTTATTCCGAAGATATGGAGATGAATTTTCAAAAGAAGATCGATGGGCAGTACAAGAATTTTTATTTTTATGTGAATGTGAGGATTTTCTGTTAAAACTGATTTCACCAATTATTTATAAACCTTTTAGCTTTATCAAAAGAGGTAACTATTACATAGGACATGGAAAAGAGGCAGCAAAGGCACTCAGAAGACATTTAGGTTATGCTTCTAATGAAATCCGTATGGATGTTTATGAAGATTTTCGCTCTCTGGGATTTCATATTTTTCGTCGCCAGTTGGGTAACTCTAATATCTCTGGTTTATTCATCAAACATCCTACAGCAGGCAAGTGCATATTAGTGAATTACAGTGAAGATATTTACAGGCAAAGATTTACTGCGGCTCATGAATCGGCTCATGGAATTTTGGATGATGAGCAGGAATTTGTTATTTCTTTGAAAACAGATAAAAAGAATTTAGTTGAAGTGAGAGCTAACAACTTTGCATCCGATTATTTAATGCCACCAGAATTTCTACAGAAAATTCCAGATTGTCGAACTTGGACTCCTGAAAAAGCTGTTGAATGGGCCAATAAACTTAAGGTTAGTACAGAAGCGTTAGCTAATACCTTAAAAAGTGCCAATTTTATATCTGAAGATGTAGAAAACCAGATAAAAGCAGTGAGAGTGCCAAGACATTTAAAAGTTGATCCAGAACTGCCTGAAAGCCTCTCATTCGGCTCTCGTCAACGTCGAGAAGAGCTACTTAAAAGAGGTTTGTCAAATTTTTATGTTGGACTTTGCTTTGATGCCTATGAACAGGGTATTATTTCGGCTGGTCGAGTAGCAGAAATGCTTTTAGCTAGCAAATATGAATTAACAGAAATAGCAAGTATCTACGGGAGAACTATTAAGTATGGCGATTGATCCATCAAATTTTTATAAATATAATGTCATAGATACTTGTGCTATTTGGAATATACTTTCCTCTAAACTCCTTTATACAACAGCCAATAACGCCGGATGCGTGTTTTCTTGTACATATTTTGTGTATTATGAGTGTCTACACAAGCCACGTAAAAATCCGAAACCAGCAGAAATAGAATTACAGAATCGTTTTCGTCAGGAATATGAAAATGGAAAGTTCAAATATTATCATTTAACTATTGAAGACCTTCAAGATGTAGAAATTCTCCAAGCAAGAAAGAAAAAAGATAAAGGGGAACTTGCATCTATTGCTTTTGCAAAGAAAACTCGTCAAGCTTTTCTAACAGACGATAGAGGAGCTAAAAAACTTGCTGCTCAGACCATAAATAGTAAAATGATACAGACCACGCCTCATTTACTAGCTTGGTTGATATTTATTAACTATTTGAGTGATAGTGACTTGCAACCAATAATTAGTGAGCATAAAAAATCTGAAAGACCTCTAGAAGAACATTTCTTAAATGCGTATCAAATAGTTTTAGATTATCGATTAAAAGCCTTTAATCATCAAATAACTGAATAAAATTAATAATTACTTCAAATTCAATAATATAAGATTGAATTATTTATTGTAGGGTGGGCATCTTGCCTGCCCAGTCTTAATATGCTAACCTGATCGCCCCTTTCCTCAACCTTCCACATTCCATAAAAGTATCCCGCTTTCTCCTGGCTTGTAAATCAAGTTTTGGACTTCAAAATCAAGTTTTGGATTTCTAAATCAAGTTTTGGACTTCAAAATCAAGTTTTGGACTTCAAAATCAAGTTTTTGATTTCTAAATCAGGTTTTGGATTTCTAAATCAGGTTTTGAACTCCTAAATCAAGTTTTGGACTTCTAAATCAAGTTTTGAAATCATAAATTAGCTTCAAAACTCCTAAATCAGGTTTTAATGTCACAAATAAGCTTAAGTCTGTGATTAGCAAACAATTGCAGCTAATATCGCTGTATTTCTCTTTTTTACTAGCCTCAAAGCACAAAAAGTTCTCTGAAATAAAAAAACGCAAATATACGCATTAAACACAACTTCTCAGCATTTCCATACGTATATTTGCGATAAAATCAAAGGCGATGCCTACGCCTACGCAGTTTTAATGCACTAACTCGATCGCTCTTTTTGTCAACGCTTCAGCAGTCAATCCATTAAAGGCCATCAACTCTCCAGCACTGGCTGTAGTTTCGCCACGTTTCCAGGCAAAAGTATCGCGCTTAGTTGTACTCCGTAACAAAATTGGTTCCAGCATCGCGGCTGCACCACCTGTCACAGCAATTAGCGCGTCGCCATCAAATAATTCGGCAAATTTCGTATCATCTAAAAAATCGCCATCAGGTTCTGAACAAGTATTCCAAGCTGTATCATGAGGACGATATAAACGTCTGGGGTTAATCACAGAAACTATCTTTGCACCAATACCTTCATTTTCTAAGAAAGTAGCCGCCTCAAATACTGGCATTAATGTCATGTCGCCAATGACAGCAAACACAACTTGTTTATCGCCAGGGACTTCATGCAATACCACTGCACCATCTTGTAAGCCTTGGCGACTTTGTTCTAAAGTAATGCGAATTGGCAATGGTGATTTACTTGCAGTAATTACAATTCCCTTATTCTTAGTTTGCAATGCCCAGTCATAACAAACTTGGATACTGTTAGCATCAGGAGGAAATAATGGGAAAACATTTCCATTTCGCATTAATGAAGCAAAGTAAGCTTCAATTTCTGGACGTTGGTGAGTCCAACCGTTACGCCCTTGCTCTAATGCGCCAGCTGTGAATAAAGTAATAGTCGAGGGAGTTTGACGCCGCAATTCTGCCATTGCTTGGGTGACAGTTTGCCAAATTGGTAATCCGTTGATGGCAAAAGATTCGTAAGAACACCACAAAGTTCTCGCACCCATTAACGACAAACCAGCTGCTAAACCCGCACAAGCATCTTCACTCAAAGGTTCGTAAACTTGACCGTTTGGCGCTTGGTTATATAAATCGTCGGTTGTCGGGTGGATAATTTTTAATGCTTGGTTGATGTTAGCAATCCCCGATGCTTCGTTACCGTCAGCGTTGGTGACGAGGAAATTTTTATCTTTTTGTCCAACTATTCCTACCAATCTTCCCATTGCAGTTGTAGAAACTTTTGGTTCCCCGCCGACTGCATATTCTTCTAAAGGTAATTCGCCTAATTCTGGCAATGGTAATTCAAATTCTGTGACCACTGTTTTGGCTGCGGGGCCGCCGCCTGCGCGTTCGGCGTTTGTTCTGACTAATTGCCAAGCTTGGGCAGATAAGGCGCGAGTTTGCAATGCACTGACAATATGCGGTGCATCCAATGTATCTTTAGGATAAAGGTTGTGAGATTTTGCACCCCGCGCGTGGACTCCTGCACCTTTTAGTTGTTTAATAATAAAAACAGTAAGCTTGCCGCCTAATGCCGATCGCGCTGCTTTATCTACACCCTCAAGTACTGCTTGGGTAAATGCTAGGCGTTTCTCAAAGGAAAACGCAGTACTATCAACGTAATCGCCTGGTTGGTTTTGATCATCGAAATCTTTTGCATCTACTAACACCACTTCCTCAAAACCATTGCCTTGCCAATATGCTTGCATTTGGTCGTTGGTTTTGAGAGAAACCATGCTGTGATGTTCTTGGCTATAACCATTCCACACCAATATCGGCAAGAAATTGGTAACAGCAGGATAAGCAGTATGGAAATGTGCTATTCCACTTACAATATAAGGCTCACCCAATCCACCATCGCCAACTGTAAAGGGAAATAACTTATCTTTGTGCAACAATGCAGCCGCCATTGCAAAGTGTTGTCCTTGTCCCAAAGGCCCCGCAGGTGCGAGAATACCAGGTATGTAACCAGAAAGGTGTCCTAAAAGACCGTGCTTTTCTCGAAAGCGATCGCGCAATTGTTGGACTGTATAAATTCCCATGTCCTCTAGCGAACGATCCAAGAACATGGCACTATAAAATCCGGGGGCGTGGTGTCCAACTTCCGTGATAATGTTCTTGTATCCCAGCATGACAAGAGATGCATAAGCTTCCGCTTGGCTGGCAAATCCGCCGGGATGTCCAGAGGCTTTACTACCAGTAATTTGTAAAGTTAGATAGCGTAAAGCATCGGCAGCGAGTAAAGTTTGATATGCTGCTGCTTTGTCTGTAGGGGATGCGATCGCTACATTGCCCGATTCTATCGCAGGGGTGACACCATAAGTTTCAAAATCTGGTAGTGCTTCACCAAAATATTGAATTCCTTCAGAAAAATTGGGAAGCGCAGAAGAAGCCTTTGGAGTGATTGCAGTCATGCTGAGTACCTTATGACGATGAAATGAAACTGTAGATGCTCGTTGAATTCAACAAAAATTTTACATCGTTTGATGTTGTAACAGTTTATTGCTTTTTTGCAACATCAAGATAAGTACTTTAAATGATTCGCCAAAACTTAAGTAATACTAGGTAACTAGTTAGACAGTGCTATGCGTTTGGGAATACTGTCAATTAGGGTAAGAAATTTCTGTAATTCTTTGATTTTTAACAAGTTACAGCTTCTTCTCTAAAGCACAGTCTTTCTAGAATTTTATATATTATGAAAACCGTTCAAGTTGAATACGCAGGTCTGATAAAAGTTACCAGAGGTGACACTTCCAAAGAGCTATACTCCCACCAGAACGAAGCAATCAAAGCGCTGAATGAGAAGAATCAGTTTCCCTTTGAAGGTTTGCTAGTTCTACCCACAGGTGGCGGAAAAACTTTGACCTATCGTAAATTGATTAATGCTGTCAAGGATGATCTAAAGCAGCGAGGTCATGAGAACGGGTTTAAAATGCTAGGGCTAACAGCTACTCCCTTGCGAACAGATGAGAGTGAGAAGGGTTTGCTAAAGTTAGTTTTTCCCAATGATATTATCTTTTCAGAACACCTGAGAAACTTAATCGCTAAGGGAATACTTGCTGAACCTATTTTTGAAAATCTGAAAACGAAGACAGAGATAAAGAAAAAATTGACAGCCAGGGAAATAAAAAATATTGAAGACTTTGACAGGCTGCCAAAAGACATTGCTGAGAAGATTGCTCAATCTAGTACGCGTAACAAGCAAATTGTTGAGCATTATATTAATAATAGGAAAAAATACAAAGCCCTTCTAGTATTTGCAATTGATGTAGAACACGCAATCACTTTGAATGCACTTTTTAAAATTGAAAAAGTTAATTCTGATTTTGTTGTAGCTGCCGTTATTTTCAAATCGATCATATTAAACCTATGTCTCAAGGTGGTTTAACTACTATAGATAATCTGCAATTACTGACACGTAAAGCTCATATAGAGAAAACGCGTAAAGATAATAAAAGGTAGCCAGTAGGGTGCGTTATCGCGCCAGCGTAACGCACCGTCAATAGACCTATTGCATAAATAATTTTTTGTCTCACGCAAAGGCGCAAAGACGCAAAGAAGAGAGCGAAGAAAAGAACTTTTGTAAGAAGTCTAACGTCCATAACGCACCCTACCAAACTCTAGTAACTAAATTTAGGAGGAAAACGTACTGTTACAAAGTCCCCAAACTGTAAAGAACGATTTGTCATTGTTCAACAATTACTACTCCCATCTCAGGAATATACTTAACAGGTAAACCCTTCTCAAGTTCGCCGGGTTGCCAATCATAAGGTTCATAGCTGCCTAAATTTGATAAGTCAGTCTCTAGCCATCCTGTATCAGATTCTTCATCTAATTCTTCGCTGTTCTAATCTAATCGTAGTAGACTATGGTTTTCGTTGCTCAACCCAGCCTACGATATTTCAATTTTTAGCGTTGCTGATTGAAAATATGAATTTAGCTCACGCAGAGGCGCAGAGTCGCAGAGAGTAAGAGTTGAGAAGAGTTGATTTAGTTTTGATTTAGTCAAAGTTGTTAGAAGTTAATTTAACTCGCCAAATTTAGGACTCCACCAACCTTTTTGTGTAGAAAAATAAGCAACTTGCTGATGTTTTTTGTCTTGGCGGGATTGGGGGTTAGAACACCGTAGCATTGTTTTGTTCTGCCCTTCCTTAATGTAGCTGTATTCTTCTAATGGTTTTTTACATACTGGACAAGAGTATGAAGTTACCTTAGCTGGAGGTTTGGCAACACTTTCATTCTTGGATACTTTGTTTCGCGGTGATTCCCAAGTTTTGCTGAGGTCACTCCAAAAAAGGACGATGTTTTCACAGCCGCTAACACATTTGAGGAAGTATTTCTTTTTGACTTTGCTACTGGGAATTTTAGCTAAACAATTTTTGCATTCAGGGCAGCGAGTTTTGGATGTTTCATATTTGCGTTCTCGTCCTGGTGAAGCTTTGTTTCCAGATGCAGAACTCACAGCCACAGTTTTGGCTTTTGCTAAAGCTGGCGCAAAGTATTCCTGATTCCAAGTGCTTAAATATTGTTGCCAGCCCTGTTTACCAACTGCGATCGCATCTAGAGCATCTTCCATCTTAGCGGTGAATTCCGCCTCTAGTAAATCCGGCAAAGCTTTTTGTAAGAATGCATCAACTTCTAAACCCAAAGCCGTTGGTTGCAGATGATCCTTGGTCAACTGCACATAATCGCGCTTTTTCAAGGTGGCGACGGTGGGAGCATAGGTACTGGGACGACCAATACCTTTGCGTTCCATTAGTTGCACTAGTTTTGGTTCGCTGTATCGAGGCGGTGGTTGTGTTTGTTTCTTCTCATGCTGTGCATCTTTTAATGTTAGTATCTGCCCTTGTTGCAATTGTGGTATGACTGTATCTTTACTGATATTATTCCAGTACCGGGCATAACCGTAGAACTCAACTACTTGTCCATTACAAAGCCACAGCAGATTTCCAGATTGAGTAATTATCTGGGTTTTGCGGAGTTGGGCGGCACGACATTGAGAAGCGATCGCCCGTTTCCAAATCATTACATACAGGTTAAAATCATCTGTCGGCAATTCTACTCGTAACTCGGCTGAAGGACGGAAAACATCTGTTGGGCGAATAGCTTCGTGTGCTTCTTGAGCCAATTTAGCACTGCGATGTTTGGCTAAGGTCTGCGGTACATTCTGCGGGTCATTTTGCTCTAACCACTGACGCGCACTAGCACAAAATTCAGGACTTAACATCACCGAATCTGTTCGCATATATGTAATTAACCCTGCCTCATAAAGCTTTTGGGCAACTTGCATGGTTTTGTCTGGAGAAAATCTCAGCTTAGAACCAGCTGCTTGTTGCAGGCTAGAAGTAGTGAATGGAGGAGGTGGTTGGCGTTGAACTATTTTCCCTTCAAACTTGATAACCTGATGAGGATGGCGGCGTGCTTCTTCAACTAACCTGTTTGCTTCTGCTTCCGAGAGAATACGCTTACTTTCTGGTGCTTGTGTTGTATTGGTTGCGGCATCATCATTAGTTTCAGTTTTTTGTTCTGGCGTGTCTGCGTCAGAATTCGCCGTTCCTTTGTAGAAAGCGCGAAATCCTTCGGCATAATCTACCCAGACACTCCAGTAGTCTTGGGGTACAAATGTTTGAATTTCTTTTTCCCGCTGACAAATCAAGTGTAATGTGGCGCTTTGAACTCGACCGACGCTTTTTGCGCCGTTGTTTAATGCCCAAACTAGGGGACTTCCCTTATAGCCGACTAACTTATCCAAACAATCACGGCACAGTCCCGCACCTACCAAGTTTAAATCTAGTTTTCTCGGTTTGGCGATCGCTTCTCGAACTGCTGGTGCTGTAATTTCTGTATAAATTACTCGTTTTGGTTCTTTTAATCCCAATACTTCTTTAATATGCCAAGCGATTGTTTCTCCCTCCCGGTCTGGGTCGGTGGCGATGACAACTTCATCAACTTGTTTAACTGCGGCTTTTAGTTTCTGAATTGTTTCCTTTGCTCGTTGGTCGCGGGGAATATAATTGCATTTGACCCGACTACCATCCATACTGAAGCCCAATGAATCTTCACCTTCATCGCTGAGTTCGCGGATATGACCGCAGCTAGCTAGAACTTTCCATTCTGAACCCAGGATTTGACTGAGTTTTTTGACTTTTCCGGGAGATTCTACGACAAGGAGACGTTTGGGCATAGTACCTGCGTTGAATAGTCCTTGATATCGGGAGAGGCGATCGCTTATCTTAGTATAAAAGTACTATATTAACTGGCTTTTTTAAGAATTTTTACACTTAGTTAATGCATGTTTTAAGAGTACGACAGATGCCAATTATTTTTTCCCCCTTTCCTCCTTATCAATCAGCAGCAGCATAATCAGGCAATGCTATTAGTTCAGAACTCACAGCATTGAGATAGTTTTGGTCATGTAACACTTGTGGTTGTAATTTCTTAGCATTCACGGCAGCCATAACCAAATCTTTTGCAAGAATATTGCTATTTAGAGTTTTAAATACTAGTGTTCCACCACTCGGAATACCATGTTGCAAAAGGCCTCCTTGGTAAGCATAAGCAACCAGATCGAAAGGTTCCAGGTGACTAACGCTACTAGAATTACTAGATAATGTGTTCCAATTACTGACTATTGCTTCATTACTGTTAGTAGCAACTGTTTGTGCGCTAATAATTCCAGGCATAAGAGTCATTGAAGCAACAACTAGTAAAGAATCTATCAACATAGAGAATTTCATAGGGCGATCCTGAATTCAAATAAAGAGTTATTAGTTTTAGTAGGCTTTAGTACTCTAAAAATAGAAAGGGGAGAATTAGGGGAGAAACAAAATGAATATGGAATAAGTAATAGGAACTGGAAACTAGGAAAAAATTTATACTGAGTATCCAAATATTTAGTACCTCATCTTCAGTCCCTATTCCGTAAAGTGGTTATTCTCGCTCGAATAAGGAAAAGAGTTGAAAAATTGCGATCGCCTACACAATATCTAGCGATATTTTGATGAAATAAAAAATTGCGATCGCCTGGAAAACTCTCTCAAAATAATCGGATTTTTAGTCTCAAATATAAACTTTCAACCTGCGATAATTTAAAACTAAAAATTATAATAAAATTAATTAAACGCTTGTACAACATTAATTAATTTTTCCAAATAGCAAAATGATTAAACTCGACCAGTTTTTAAAGTTGTTGGGTATAGCTCCAACTGGAGGCCAAGCCAAACTGATGATTATTGATGGTAACGTTAAAGTCAATGGCACAATTGAAACGCGGCGAGGACGGCAATTGCAATCAAGCGACCAAGTAACAGTAGCAGGACAAACTTTTAAGGTTGGTGATGTCATCGAATAATTGATAATAGTTAGGACTTACGCATTGACGGTAAATACAAAATATGCAGTGCTTGAAAAAACCACATCTGTTGTAGGGGCACAGCATTGCTGTGCCCCTACAGTGCGGGTTTACGTATTATCAAGAAACGTCTATAAAGGCTAAAATGACCTATTTTCGTGAATACCTACGATGATTAATTTGTACAGTGCGTAAGTCCTAATAGTTACAAAAAAACCGGTCATGATAATGGCCGGTTTGTTCGCTATTTGAATCAATTAATCAATCAAAGGAAGTAGAGTAATTTATTCACAACTAGTTAAGCGGTGGGTTGTTCTAGATTAATTTTGACAACCTTGTTCCTTTCTTTATCAGCTTTAGGCAGTATCAGGTTCAAAATGCCATCCTTATATTCAGCAGTCACTTTGGTATTTTGAACTCTAGCGGATAAAGGAATTACACGTTGAAATTGACCGTAATAAAATTCGCTCTTAATAGTACCTTTTTGTTCAGTTTGAGTTTCAGATTTACGTTCGCCGCTAATGTGAACAGCATCTTCTGTTACTTGAATATCCAGGTCTTTAGCCGACATTCCCGGTAGTTCTAGCTTCAGATGAATAGCTTCTTCAGTTTCTTGTAATTCGGCAGCCGGAACTCTAACTAAGTTTCTTTCAAATGAGCCAGATGGTGCGATAGTGTCTTCAAACAAGTTGTTAATTTGACGTTGTAGAGTATCGATTTCTCTCCAAGGATTCCAACGAACTACTGCCATAACTCTTCCTCTCATTAATTAGTTTTTGTTTATTTGTTTTTGCACTTGTCTGTGTGCTTACTTTTGATATTATGCCGAGTTAAAAAGGCTGTAAATTCGGTTATTATCACCTCAAAAATGAGGATTACCGCACCAAATTAGGCATGAAAAAATATTACGGTTTGCTCTACTTGTTGAGTTCGGTAAACCGGAATAAATGGCGAATAGAATTCGCAGCTACACAGGCTTTCGTCTGCCTATCGCGCTTGCACTGCGCTTGGCGCACCACGCGGACTAAAGTCAAATCAGGGTTTTGAAACCTAGGTCGATAGGTTTTGTTTGTGTAGACGTGGTTTCTAACCGCTCCTTTCGCGTTAAGTTGACACTGTGTACCTCATTTACCTGAAAAATGCTGTATATTATGTCCGTTAAAAGACTTCCAAGTAAAAAAATATTGTTATTGTTGACTGTTGACCGTTGAGAGCCACTTACGCCACTTGCGGAAACCCTTGTCCCCGCAGTGGCTCCTGTTCACAGTTAACAGTTAACAGTCAATAACTTTCAGTTATTGTTTATTTTTTGGAGTTCCATAATAAATTATTTACTGTTCTATCAAATTAACCTTGTTAAGTTACTCAGCAGGTGCAGTTCTCACCTGATATTCTGACACCCTACAGGAGTATAGAAACTTTGCTCAGGCTTTCTTCAGAATCTCCTCTATTTATTGTATTAATCATTATTAGTTTTTTAGTAGTAACTTTCTCAACTTGGCTATCATCTCAACCATTTGCTTTCAGACCTTTTGGACTGAGTGATATTATACAACAATTGACACTGCCATTATTTATCTCTTTGTTACTAGAGCGTTCTTTAGAAGTTTTTATAACTACTTGGCGAAGCCCATTTATAGAAGAACTGGATATTGAAATTCAGCGACACAAAATTCTGATTGAGGAAAAATTAAAACTAGCAAAAGAGCAAAATAAACCAAGTAATATTGCTGACTTCAAAGCTAATCAAGTCAGTAGTATTCTTCCACCAGAAGGAATGAGCTTAGAACAACAAATTATTCAAAATTTTATCCAGAGTCAAGAAGAAGTATTATTAGTAGCCAAACCAGAACTTGATGATTTAAATGCAAAAGAACGCCAAAGAGCAGCCTATAAAGCCGATACGCGAACAATTGCGCTATGGACATCGCTTTTAGTCGGTCTTTTAATCAGTGCTATCGGTGTTCGTTCAATCGAACCATTGCTAATTATTGATTCAAATAATCAAATACAATTAGTTATTTTTCGTTCTTTAGATGCCTTATTAACAGGAGGTTTAATTGCAGGAGGTAGCGAGGGAATTCATCAGATAATACAGGTTTTCATCAACTTTATGGAAGCTACATCTCAGCAAATTAAAGACAAGAGATTGCCCTAAAAGTGAGTGGGATTGGGAGAAACGCGATTAACCCAAGTTTTTCCAAGAGTTGGCAGCTAAGAATTATTCTTCTTGTGCTGGTCGCGTTGAAACGTCAAGGGTATTCGCCGCAAGAATGTATGAATTGATCGCGCCTTGAGAGTGTTCTCAACTTGTTTAACCTGCTTGTGGGGAAATCGGCGAGTGACAAACGCTTCTGCATCAGAACCAGGGACTACATAAAGCAGATTGCAAGTTGGTGAGGTACAGATCATGGTAGGGGCGCTAAGCTTGGCGCCCCTACCCGTGTACTTCATTTACCTGAAAAACGCTGTATATTGTTTGTTGTTTCTCCTGCAATGGTTTGACAACTTCTTGAATAAATGCTTAGCGATCGCGGCAATCATACTGTGATAAAAAATACAATTATTTGTGGATTATCCTGAGCCGCTATATGGTTTTAGTCGAGCAAACTAGCTGTATAACGATTGAACAGGAGTCAATTTATGCTTCGCAAAAGACAAGTATCTCGCGTTTTAGAAAAGGCTGAGTTAAGAGCTGCCGGATTAAAGAAAATCGATCCAAATTTAGATTTAGGGAATGGTTGTAGCTTAAAAAACTTAACAGAACTAATTGAAAAATTACGCAGCAAAATTGATGAATATAATAAGCTTTTAGAACTGATTGATGCTTCGCGAATTCAGATTCTTGAGTCAGAACAAAAATTAAAAGAGATGGGTGAGAGAATGCTGTTGGGAGTGGCTGTGAGATACGGCAAAGATAGCTGCGAATATATGATGGCCGGAGGTGTGCGTACAAGCGATCGCATCCGCAAAAGTAGGAAAACCCGCATACGGAATGCAGCCAAAAAATTAGCACAGGGCACTCCAACCGCTTAGTATTACTAATATTGCTTTGAGTAAAACAATTTGTAGGGGGGCACTATGCACCCCTATTTTTTTTTGTAAAATACAATACATAAACTTGAATTTAGTAGTGAAGGAACCAAAAAGCATGGTCGTTTATAGTCCTCAAGCCATCCGTCATATCTTGATTGGACTCGGATATTTAGCTCCTGAGATCGATCCTAATCCCGATCCTCAATTTGCTCCTTGGAAACGGAATAATAACCCCTTAACGGACGATCCTACCGAAGAAGCCATTAAAAAGTTTCAAAAACAGTACCCACAAAAACTTGTAGTTAATGGTAACGCTGATGCTCAAACCAGAGAAATCATGGAGGATATAATCAAAGGGCTTCAGAATAGATTGAAGTTTCACGGTTTTGCAACTAATACTGAAATTCCTTCAGACCAGCCTTTTTATGGGCCAGCCACTTATAAAGCTGTAAAAAAATTTCAAAAATCTCAAGGTTTAACTGAAAATGGTATTGCCAGTGTTGAACAGCGCCAAATTCTCCAGCAACCGACTCTGACACCAAATAAGCCCCAGCCTCAGCCGCAAACCAAGCTGATAGATTTGTGGTTGCAATTCAAAAAGAATCCTCAAAATCCTTCTTATATTGCAGCGCTAAATAACTTACAACAAAATCTTCCCAAGGATGTTTTACACAAAGTTACTAATAAATGGAGGGGGACAAACGATCAAAATCCTGAAATTGTAAAGCTGACAAATGTATTCACTTATTATGATGACAACAATCCCAACCATCGCGATGCACTAAATCACTTACAAAGTCAGATAACCCCAGCCATCTATAAAGAATTTATCGCTCTGTGGAATAAAAAGTAAACAAATAATATGGTGCGCTAGGCTCAAACCATAGCGCACCTTAATGAATAAATAGATTGTCAAATAGATAACATTTAGGTGTTTATGAAAAGTGCGATCGCTACTCAAACTGCATTCTTATTTTTATCCTCTATATTACTCGTAGCTTGTAGCAAAACTAGTAATCTTAATCCAACAAACAATACATCTAATGTTATTCCCATAGGAATTGCTTTTGCCCAAACCAGCAATGTGGCATTACTTGGCCAAGAGGGAACCGATGGAGTCAAAATTGCCCAAAAGTATTTTAATCACATAGGAGGCATCAATGGTAAGCCAATTAAACTAGTATTTCAAGATACTGGTGGCGATGAAGCTGGAGCCATTAATGCTTTTCAAACTTTAATTAATCAACATAAAGTCGTTGGCATAATTGGCCCTACCCTATCACAACAAGCTTTTAGCGCCAACCCCATAGCAGATCGCAATCGAGTTCCTGTGATTGGAGCATCAAATACAGCTCAAGGCATTCCTGAAATTGGTGATTATGTTGCTCGTGTTTCTTCATCTGTGGCTGTGGTTGCTCCTTATTCCGTGAAAGCTGCACTCCAACAAAATCCTCAAATCAAAACAGTAGCTGTATTCTACGCTCAAAATGATGCTTTCAATAAATCAGAAACTGAAATTTTTCAAAAAACAGTTAAAGATTTAGGATTGAATTTAGTCACAGTACAAAAATTTCAAACTACAGATACAGACTTTCAAGCTCAAGCCAGCGATGCTATTAATTTAAAACCAGATTTAGTAATTATATCGGGCTTAGCAGTAGATGGAGGTAATTTAGTTAAACAATTACGAGAACTTGGTTATAAAGGAATAATTATTGGTGGCAATGGTTTTAACACATCGCATATATTTTCTGTGTGTAGGGCGCTTTGTGATGGTGTGATTGTTGCTCAAGCTTATAGTCCTGTATATCCTAGCAAAATTAACACAATATTTCGTAAAGCTTACATTGAACAATATCAAAGAGAACCACCCCAAGTTAGCGCTCAAGCTTTTGCAGCAATGCAGGTATATGTGGAAGCTCTCCAATCTTTAGATAAAAAAAGCGAAATTAACAAATTAACATTGGCACAGTTGCGTACACAATTGAATCAGGAGTTATTAAAAGGAAAATATCAAACTCCTCTTGGGGAAATTGCTTTTACACCAGCAGGCGATGTGATTCAAAAAGAGTTTTATGTTGCCCAATTGAAGATGGAACCAAACGGCATTAAAGGGAAATTTTCATTCTTAAACATCAAATAAATTTTGAACAAGAACGGATAATTTATAATTGAGAATCAATGAGTTATGGACAAAAACGAACAACAAATTCTCCATTCATGGGCAGCGAACGCCAAACCCTGGACGCGTGTAGTTCGCGAGCAACTTCTTGAAAGCCGCGCTTTAGTCACAGATAAAGCGATTGTAGAAGCGGTGGTTGAACTTAAACCACGAACTTTTTTAGATATCGGATGTGGCGAAGGGTGGTTGTGCCGTGAACTGTTCCGTCGTGGGTTTGATGGCTGGGGAGTTGATGCCATTGCCGAACTTGTCGAATCAGCACTAAGCCTTGGCGATGTCCGTTTTGCCGTATCTTCCTACTCGGATCTTCCGTCACAGAAATTTGGCAGCATTAACCAGTTTGACTGCTTGATTTGCAATTTTTCACTGCTTGGTGAACGTGCCGTGAGCGAAATAACTCAGGCAGGTAATAGTTTATTAGCCGATAAGGGAAAAATAATTATTCAAACACTTCATCCTCTGATGGCTTGCGGTGATTCTCCATACTGTGATGGTTGGCGGCAGACTTCTTGGCAAGGAATCGGGTTAGAGTCGTTTCATCCTGCGCCTTGGTATTTTAGAACAATTGAATCCTGGATTTGTGATTTTCATCTGAAAAATTACCGTTTGCTAAAGTTAATTGAACCCTGTCACCCAAAGACTAAAAAACCAGCTTCAATTTTATTCATCTTTGAGCAAGAATATAGCGATAGCCCCAAATCTTAAAAGCTTAAGTAATTTTTAACTAATTTATACATAGTTAACGCTGAATTTTTGTTAAATGTCTTAACTGTCTTAACTGTCCTTGTGTATTTTAGGCGATCGTTAGATGATATCAGCATGGCCTGATTTAAACTAACCTGTTTGCTTACCTTAAATAAGATTAATCTAAGCCAAGTTATTGGAATTTTAACTTAATCAAGGTTTCAGGCATAGTCAGAAGAGATAAGGCTTCACCAAGCATTACACTTACCGTTTCTGTTCATTCATTATCGAAAATAAATTTTTGATGATTGTCTTGAGTCGATCAATATATGTATTTAAGGAGGCACAAAAATGGATCTTGATAACATAGCCCAGATTTCTAAAGAGATTTAGAAATCATTCAACTACATCAATTCCAACAACCAATTTATTGTTGCAATGTTACTGCGATGGCCTATGCCTTTACTGCATTAGGATATCTAGCCTTGAATTTCCCTAACTTTGAAAGTAATTAGCAAAATTTACTAAAGTCATGGTCAAATCTATTAAACCTAATCAAGTTGATCAAAACCAAACTCAAACAACTAAATGGCGTTTAACTCCCGGTTACTTGCATCCAGGCTGCACAGATTTTGAGTCTGCACATATTCTGTTAGGTCGTTTTTTAACAGACAGAACCTCTGCGAATCCACTTTCTGAAAAAGAACTTTTTGCATCTGACGGAATTTTTGAATGGGGGCATGAAAAGCCATTAGAGAAGGTGATTAACTCTAGAGCAGATTTAGAGTTTTTGCTGTTGCATCCTAACTTATTACGCAAATCAATAACTATTATTGAGCCGTGGTCACACGTAGGTATTAATACCCTCAATGAAGAAGTTCGCGCTTCTAAAAACGTCGCTTATATTGCTCAAAAAGTGGCTGATATGGACTCAATACTATTTCCAGTTTGGTCAACTGGAATTATTGACCCAGAATTAGTAGCTGGGGTAATTAGCTCTAGTTATGCAGTAGTGGTGGAAGGAGGCGACCCATCAGTTTATGATGCCTCGACCTGGACAAGTCCAGCTTGTCCACGAGAAGATATGTTTGCCTTAGTGGAAAAATTATTAATCTCGCGATCGCCTACTAGCGCTCCTGCAATCTTCATTTGTGTGGGACATCAGCTTGCTGCACAATGTCACATACGGCTGATTCAACGAGCAGTTAAAGAAGTCCTGGGTACAACATCTTTAGAACGTGACAGTCAGTCCAAAGCACTCAATTCACTGCAAGAGGTTGTAGAACGGATTGCAACGATGGGTCAAACACTTCAAGTCAAAAAGCGTGATGGACGAAAAGTTGCTGATAGTTGGAATGATGAGCATTTTGCGGTGACACGTAATGAGTCAAAGGAAGTTGGCGAACGCGTATTGTTGCCTTACCAGTCGCCTGACGCTAAAGCTGTAGGAATTCCTTGGGAATTGATTCATGCTCATGATGTCACATCAGATGCCCATGAAGGTGTGATTGACACAACAATCCAATATGAGCGCGAAATATCAATCTCAATGTTTCATTCAGATGAAGTCAATGAAGAAGCAATACTATTTGCTAACTGGGCTTATCGTAGTATTCATGATGCTATTGTTCCCTATCGACACATTATAGCTAGTAGCCCTCTGTCATGGCTGATACAATTACCTGACTCTGTAGAAATTTTATGTTCCACAGCTATTGAGCAAGAAATAGTTACGGAATGTTCAGCTACTTGTATCAATTATAAAGACTTTGAAACTAAAAAAATTCGTCGTTCTTTTACTTGCCAGTTCCATCCAGAGTTGTTATCAGACTTACGTGCGATTGGTTATAGAGAAGCTCCTGATTATTCAATGTTAAAAGCAGATGATGGAGTCCGCTTATTTATCAGGCTGTTATATGCAGGAATGAATGAATGAAAATATTTCTTTCCTAGTCCCCAGTCCCCAGTCCCCAATCCCTATTTTCAAGGCAGGTCTAGTGTGAATATTATAGCGATCGCACTTTTAAGATATCTTGGTTTTGCATAAAATTGGAATGGATTGAAGCAGACTCTTGAAGCACAGCCAAATACTTTATGATATGCTAAATCATCCCATTTTCTGTGCAACATCGATATTCACTTCCTTAATTCCGTTAGAGATAATATTCTACAACCATCAAAATATGCCTTGAGATATAATCACCTCAAAGCATGTTTTTCTAGGCATAGTAATATGGCGTTCGCTTAATTACTTATTAAAACGGCAGAACCTCAAACTTTAACCGCTAATATCAGATTGCAAGTCTTGTTCTAATTGCAATGCTTCATTTAAGATTGCATTCGTGAGTTTTATACTTTTCAAGTAAGTATAGTAAGCTGCTACTGGTACTGTTAATACATCACTCCAGGCTTGTTCTGCTTGATGAAAATTTTGAATTTTTGGGTTGTTTGCAGAGCAGAAATTATCATCTATCAACCCAAAATCTTGCATTTTTGTTATTGCTGGCAATTGAGAAACTAAGCCATAATGATAGTCTCCGACTGTTAGCAAATAGTCATAAATTTGGCGAGAAAGTCGTTTGCCAACTGGCTGTAGTAAATTACAAGCCAGTGCAGGAATAATATGCCAAGTCTCTGCCAATAAATCTCGATCTAAACCTGATATTTTGGCGGGAACTAGCAAATCTATGTTACTAATAAAATCTGTTTCTACTGATAGCAACATCACATAAACAACTAACCACTCTTTTTTTATGTTTTCAGATATGTTAGGTTCTTTGACAATCATTACATAGCGCGGTGGTGAATTACCTATCAAAAAACTTTGTGCTAAGGAAGAGTACAAATTCTGTTGCTCTTGACTCAGGAAATTTAGAGGACTTCGTACTAAGTAATTCACTTTCCAAATTTCTCCAGGTTGTGGCGTTGTGATATTACACCTCTGCTTATTTAAAAAAATGAATTTACTCAAATTTACGCGCATAAATTTTTCTTTAATACAACGTTCATTGACAACTACAGTTCAAGATAGGATAGTATTCAATCCATATCTAATTAACGATTGAATGCTTTTCACTATGATGAATTGTTCTAATTTTTAGAATCAGCCTGTAATCCAAGATTTGATTGGCTTACCACTGCTTTGTTGACCGACGATCTGATGTCCTCTGCTGGCAAGTTTTTCGCAGTTTATGTTTCATATCTTTAATTTCTAATAGTCCTAATAGCTCTGCAATACGCCTTAAAAGTTCTTGCCATCGCTTGGAAACTTCACCCTGGCTAATTCTTAATTCAGCAGCAATTTGAGTTTGTGTTTTACCATCAACTTTTCCTTGCCATAATTTAAGATAATTTAGGTGGGGATAACATTTATCAAGTTTGTCAATAGACTCTAGTGCTTTCAAAATTAAATCTGCACGCTCTATTGCATCTAATGTGCTAAATTCATCAGTAATTGTGTCTAATAGAGACATATCTGTTCCTGGGAGATTATCATCTAAACTCTGATACTTCCGCAGACTTTCTTTGCGAACAAAATCAATAATTGCACATCTAGCTACGGCAACAGCCCAGTAATAAAACTCTTCTACACTCCCTTGGCGAAACTTTCCTGCTTGAAAAGCTAGAAAGACCTTTAAATGGGCAATCTGAAAAGCATCTTCCCAAGACGAACCTGTTCCTCTAGTGTATTTGCGGGCAATTTTTTCTAATCTCTGACGATAGTCTAATCTGAGGAGAATTTCTTGATAATAAGACAATGATTCTTGTTCTAATAGCATAAGTTATGAAGCAAAATTAATTTTTTAGTCCAAATGCATTTACACATTGAAAACAGACTAACTATATAGCGATAGATTTCTGTATTCTGCGTTCTCTACTATGTTTTCCAGCTTGATTAATTGGCTTTTATCGAAAAAATTAGGTAAATAGTACAGTAACTTAGCTTTCTAAAATAAATTTAAGGGAAAATGAACAAAATAATAATGTTATTAAACAAGCAAAATAGACAATAATACAGGTATTATTGTTTTTATCTCTTTCATGAAGACAGAAAAAAATGATAGAAATTGCTATTAATCAGAATAAAATTTTTAAAAAAATTGATTACAGCGAAATTATTGGCTAGTTAATTAGTAACTATTCAATTTAGAAAAAATATTTATAAGACATTATTTAAGGAATTTAGTCTATGATATTTCAAGATATTAAGTACTCATATAATTTTATACAAATTTTAGCCGATCTATTTTAGATTAAAACTACTGCCATTGATAAGCTGTCGCGTATTTAATTTCCATAGCCAGGGCAGGCTTTTCAGCCCACCCCACAAGAGATTCATTTTTTTGAGGATGCAAATTAAAATATTTTTAGCTTATCAATTTCCGAGACAAAAAAATAACCCATAACTTGAGTTATTAACAAAAAACCCCAGCAAATTAGCTGAGGTTTGGAAAAGCAAGTATTTAGGAGTAAATCACGGCAGAAACTGATATCAAAAAATCTTAGTTCAGACTCTAGGGAATCAAAACCAAATCTATCTATGAATTTAATGATGTCTTTTTCTTCCGTTCTTATTTTCTTTAACGAATACTCAATCCAAAATATTCCTCAACTAGCGACAAAAATTCGGATAAAGCTGTAACTCAATCTGGATAATAGTTTGGAAGATTATCGGGAAAGGCAGAGGGCAGGAGGCTTTTATGGAATTCTGATTCCTGCCCTCTGCCCTCTGCATAGCTGCCTTCTTCAACTAAATTTATTTGCCTAAAGTTTTGCCAACTTGAGGTAGAGCCACCGAAACGTGACATAACAGCTAAACCCCTTGTTATGCAGAGGCTTTTGACAGTTAAGTCACAGTGAATGACAGGCTTACCGATTTTATGCCAACTTGGCGCTCTGATTTTGGAATATTTTGCATCGATTGTTCGTTAAAGGAAATAGGAACAGTTCACAAATAGACAAGGAAGTTTGATTATTAGCAAACATTTTACTTGGATATTTACCTTGATGTGAGCTGTGACTGTAAACAATGTGCGTACCTTTTCACTATGAAAAAGTACCACTTTACCTTGACCTCATGCTCTTAATTACACAATATGCTGCAAATTATTGATCTCGAAAATAACGAATTGTTTAGCGAAATTTCCGGTGAAGAATCTACTAGTATTAGTGGCGGTGGACTTGAATCCTTTGGTCTGGCAAGTATCCTTGCAATAGCCACTGGCGTTTTTACAGACCCAGTTGTACAAGCCGTGCTATTATTTACCGCAATTAACCCCTCTCTCGAATAAGCTTGTTTGCATAAATTGAGGAAAATAACGCGCCCTTATTCGATTCCAAGAAATTAGATCGGATACCCACCGCTTAAAAGTGAGTCAAGTGTGCGCGTTATTAAACCTCTTATAATCATAGACATTTGCTTCCTTAAATGTTTACTCTCCCTACCCTTCTGCAAAAAATTAACTTTTTCGACAATTTTTCAGAGAGAGGAGAGTAAATAATTACTCAGTTTTTACTTGGATATTTACCTTAATACAATATGTAGCTGGAAATAATGTACATAGCTTTTCGCTATGAAACAAGTACCACTTTACTCTTGATTCTGATGTTGCTAAGTACACAATATGCTGCAAATTATCGATCTCGAAAATAACGAACTGTTTAGCGAAATCTCCAGTGAAGAATCTGCTACTATTAGTGGCTGTGAGGTTGCGCCTTATGCCTTCGGAGCAGCCGCACTAACCGCCGGGCTTTTTGCTGGATTACTTGCCTTTGGAGTTAGCTCTCTGATGTCAGAGATGGGGAACCCAACCGCTGGAAACCTTACAGAAGCTTAATCTCCAGATTTTGGCTATGAATTTTATTTAATGTTAGAAAATAAAGGTTTAAAGCTTGATTAAACCAAAAATTTTTCATAAATTGCATCGATACTCACTACTTAAAATTGAGGAGATAGACGCGTTATTAGACTTTTGATAAAAATCAACAATTTGCTCGAAAAATTAGTTGCATATTCACATGAATACTACCTATGACTAGAAACGATGTGCGTAGCTTTTGGCTATACTAAGCGTCACTTCACTCTTAACCTTCATGCTATTAAGAATTACACAATATGCTGCAAATTCTCGATATCGAAAATAACGAACTGTTCGCCCAAGTCTCTTGGGAAGGATCTGCTACTGTATTAGGAGGTATTACTGGTGTTGATTTGGCTAACATTCAGGATGGTATCAATAACATATCAAATAGCCTTAGCCTGTTTTCTTTAGATGGTAACAAGCTTTTTACGGTTGACTTTTCAAGATTAACTATTAATTTCGTAATCATGTTACCAACAGGGGCACCACAAGTTTTAAGTTTGACTAACGGGACTTAAACATTTTTTATTTTCACTGAGTGAAGTAAAAATTTTACGTAACAAAGCCTGATATCAAATTTGTTTTACTCTTAAATTCTGCTGTAACTGTTGGAGTGAATTAAATGCAAAAGCATTGCACACTAACTTGGAAAAGATAATTATGGTATACAAACAAAGGCAGCCATTAACAAAACCTGTAAGTTGGTATCTGATAATGTTGACAGCTGCTATGGCTGTAGTTCCTGTTACACTTTCTGTCTCTACCTTTTCACGATTTCAGTTGACTTCTAAATTAGACTCACCTACTCCCAGTAATTCTCCTACAATCACTGCTGTTACCGCTTTAGGATCTTTAGAACCTGAAGGAGAAGTTATTCGTTTATCCGCCCCTAATTCTCAAGGGGGTGTTCGAGTGGCGAAACTTTTTGTCAAACAAGGAAGTTGGGTGCGTCAAGGACAAATAGTTGCTGTTCTTGATAGTTATTATCCCCGTCTTGCAGCCTTAGAAAAAGCACAAAAACAAGTCTTAGTAGCGCAAGCTAATCTCAATCAAGTAAAAGCGGGAGCCAAAACTGGAGATATCTCTGCACAGAAAGCAACAATTACTCGTTTAAAAGCTGATTTGTCTGGAGCCATGTCTGCACAACAAGCGACAACAGCTCGCCTAAAAGCTGAATTACGTAATGCTGAAAGCGAAAATCACCGCTATCAGCAGCTGTATAAAGTAGGTGCTATTTCTGCTTCTAAGTCAGAAGCTAGGCATTTGCAAGTCGAAATTCTTCAACAGCAGTATAACGAAGCTAAAGCTTCTCACAATCGAATTGTAGAAACCATTCAACAGCAGTTGATGGAGGCCAAAGCCAAGTTTGCAAGTATTACAGAAGTCCGTTCTACCGATCTGCAAGCAGCACAAGCTAATGTCGAGAGTGCAAAAGCTTCAGTTAAACAAGCTGAGGCAGAATTGGATTTAAGTTCTGTGCGATCGCCTATTGCTGGCCAAATTCTTAAAATTAGTACTCGTCCTGGAGAAATTATTGGCACTACAGGAATCGCTGACTTAGGTCGTACACAACAGATGTATGCAATAGCAGAAATTTATGAAACTGATATTAAAAAAGTACGTCTAGGTCAATCAGTTGTTATTACTAGTGATGCCTTACCAAAGCAATTACGGGGAACAGTCACAGATATCGGTCTGCAAATTGAGCAACAAAATATGTTTAATAATTTGCAAGCCGATACAGATAACAAAGTAATTCAGGTAAAAATTCGCATCGACAATATGGAAGATAATAAAGAAATTGCTGCTCTTACAAATTTACAGGTACAGGTACGCATTGATATCTAAACCTATAGACAAAGCTTGATTATTTTTGGTAAGCAATCTCATCTTTACCACTTTAGGTTTATAAAATGATTGTTAATATATCTCTAGCTTGGCTACAGCTAGCCCGACAAAAAGCTCGTTTTTTTGTGGCTTCGACTGGAATTGCTTTTATTGCAGTACTGATGTTTATCCAAGTTGGTTTTCAAGATGCTTTGTATACTAGTGCTACGCAGTTACATAATAATCTCAAAGGTGATTTATTTATAATCAGCACTCAATATCAATCCTTGACGTTTAATCAAAGCTTTCCACGTTGGTATTTATATCAAGTATTAGGATGTGATGGAATAGAATCAGTTAACCCATTATATATGCAGTTTGCTAAGCTAAAAAATGTAATTACTAGTATAAAATTTCCTATACATGTACTTGCTTTTGAGCCGAATGAAGCAATTATAAAATTACCAAGTATTCAGCAAAATTATAGTTTGTTACAATTACCTAATACAGTTTTTTTTGACAGCAAATCTCGGTCACAATTTGGATCTATTCCTCAAGATTTTGAACAAGGTAAATCTGTAACGCTGGAAATATTTAACTATACTTCATCAATTGGCTATAAGGTAAAAGTGGGTGGATTATTTAGTCTTGGCCCATCCTTTGGAGTTGATGGAAATTTAATTGTTAGTTCTTCTACCTTCTTTCAAATATTCCAAGGTCGTTCAGCACGAAATGTAGATATAGGCTTAATTAATCTCAAAGCCGATGCAAACCCCCAAAAAGTTTTGGCTATTTTATCTGCTAAATTACCTAAAGATGTAATAGTCATGACACGCGAGGATTTTATTAATTTGGAAAAAAACTATTGGACACTCAGAGCGCCGATTGGATTTGTATTTCAATTAATGGTAACTATGGTATTTGTTGTTGGTGTAGTAGTCGTCTATCAAATTCTTTATAGCAATATCGCTAGCCATTTAGCTGAATATGCAACTCTCAAAGCAATGGGTTTTAAAAATAAATATCTGCTCTTTTTAGTTTTTCAACAAGCTTTAATCTTAGCCTCTTTTGGATATATACCTGGCTTTGCTATATCTATAGGTTTGTACGATGTAGCTCAAAGTGTTACTAACTTACCAATTAGCATGAGCGTAGATAAAGCAGCTATAGTATTGTTCTTTATAATTTTAATGTGTTTAGCATCTGGATTAATATCTACAAAAAAGCTGCGTAATGTAGACCCAGCTGATTTTTTTTAATGTTATGTATTTGAATTCATTACTTTTATGGTGTATGGGACTCATATTTAATTTTTGAAAAAAGCTAAGTACACTAAATCTTCTAGAACCCTGTTGCCTTTTGCCTTTTGCCTATCTACGCAAATAATTTCAGTAATCAAACCGGATTCCTATAGTCATGGCAGACTTTATTGTTAGCATCAAAAATCTCAATCACTACTTTGGTAAACAAATACTAAAAAGCCAAATTTTGTTTAATATCAATCTTCATATTAAACATGGCGAAATTGTGACGATGACTGGGCCTTCAGGTTCAGGAAAAACAACCTTACTGACTTTAATTGGTGGGTTACGTTCCGTTCAAAAAGGAAGCTTGAAGTTTCTAGACCAAGAGCTTTATGGGGCTAGTAATGATAAATTATTGCAAATACGTCGTCATATTGGCTATATTTTTCAGTCTCATAACTTACTGAATTTCTTAACTGCACGCCAAAATGTTCAAATATTACTTGAATTAGACAAAAATATTCCTAAGTCCGAAGCTCAGAAAAAAGCAGAAGCTATGCTTCATGCTGTTAAATTAGGAAATAGAATTAATTACTATCCATGCGAATTGTCTGGTGGTCAAAAGCAACGAGTAGCAATTGCCCGTGCTTTAGTAAACCATCCTAAATTAATTCTGGCTGATGAACCTACCGCAGCATTAGATAGTAAATCAGGTCGAGATATTGTTAACCTGATGCAATTATTAGCTAAAGAACAAAATTGTGCGATTTTAATGGTTACTCATGACAATAGAATTTTAGACATATCCGATAGAATAATTCATATAGAAGATGGGCGGCTAGTTAAATAAGTTTACTACTGATAAGTAGGTAGTTGTGAATCTTTATCGTCAGGATAAGGCAGGAGAGAGGATAGAGCAGCGTAAAGCCTTCTCTTAGAGAGGCTTCGCCAACGGCATGGCTTCGCTTAGAGCGAGTCCGCGAGCGTCGGCAGGAGGCAGAAGGAAAAAGGGTTTGAGTTAAATTAAATTTTTCCAGATTAATCCAATAATTTTAAAGTAAATTTCACTTGTTGAGGAAAAATTAAGACAATGGCTAAAATCGTAATTTATTATTTCCATCCTACTGACTTGGGGGTATTCATACACAACCTGACTCCATCTCAAAGTCAGGCTGTATTTGGAGGTTATATGTATGTTAATTTATTCAATAGTACTGGCGGTATAAATAATACTGATAATGCCTACTACTTGGGTTCTTATGGAATTAACTCCCACGATAACAAAATATATACAATGGACTATTCAAGGTCTATCTTCAACTGGTTCTATCTTTAGTTATGTTACTTTAATCACTATAATCTCTGCTGAGTAGAGTGTTATTGCAGCGAACAGGCAACAGGCTTGCGAAAGTCTCTTGGTGTCTGAGTTTTATGGTCAGCTTATGTCCTAAACTATGGTTTAAGGGCTATACTATTTGAAAAATATTTTTTTACTTTGCCTTGCTTGTATATTAATCTGTTCTTAAATAAGAATACTGACTACTATAGAGTGAGATGTAATATTTATTTTATTGAGAGCAGCGATCGCTATCAACAGAGTGGTGAGTGCGGCAGATAGGGAGACCCAAAGAATAATCAATAACTAATGACTAATCACCATCGATATATTATTTTTTATAAACCTTACGGAGTTCTCAGCCAATTTACAAAAGAAACTCCCACACATAGCACTCTCAAAGATTATATTGATGTGCCTGATGTCTATCCTGTAGGACGCTTAGATTGGGACAGTGAAGGTTTGTTGCTATTAACCAACGATGGACAATTGCAACATCGCCTCGCCCATCCGCGTTTTGCTCATAAACGCACTTATTGGGTGCAAGTAGAACGAATTCCTGATGCAGAGGCGATAAAAAGGTTGCAAACAGGGGTGGAAATTCAAGATTACCGCACTCAGCCAGCAGAAGTTACGCTCTTACTAGAAGAACCACAACTACCAGAACGCAACCCACCAATTAGATTTCGCAAAAATGTACCGACAGCTTGGCTGGCAATGACGTTGACAGAGGGAAAAAACCGCCAAGTGCGCCGCATGACTGCGGCTGTGGGATTTCCAACTTTGCGATTGGTCAGGGTCAGCATCGCGCACTTACAATTCAATGAACTACAACCGGGCCAATGGCGTGACCTCACTGCATCTGAATTGAAATCTCTGGTCAATTACAAAAGGCAATAGGCAATAGGTAATAGGGGAATACCCTTAGTTAAAATTACGGTATTGTATAGGACTTACGCAAAAATCACGAAAATGCTTACAGCTATTTTCAGGTAAATAGACCACGCGGTAGGGGCGCAAGGCCTTGCGCCCCTACGACAGATGTGGTTCAAATACATGAAAAAGGCTGTAATTTATCGTAGACGACTCGCGGCTTCAACTTTAGCGTAAAATACAGCAAGTATATCAAATTACCGTATTTTATGAACAGTGCCTTCTTAAGCTTGGCAGTAATGGTAACAACTTACAATTAATGTACGTATGCAAACTATTCATAATCGTAAAGTTAAAGGCGGAGATTAAACGTTGGCAAAATTGCAAGCACAACCTCTGGCTTTGTCAAGCTCTCAAAAAAATTGGGCTTTAGTGGGTGTGGGACTTGGAGTGTTTATGTCTACCTTGGATGTGGGCATTATCAATGTTGCTTTACCCACATTGGTAGAAGCTTTTGACACCACTTTTCCTATAACTCAGTGGGCTGTATTGAGTTATCAGTTGGTCAGTTCCGGTTTAGTTTTGGCAGCAACTCGGCTGGGGGATATGTGGGGTAAGAAGTCGTTATATCAAGGCGGACTTGTTTTGTTCACTTTCAGTTCTCTGTTGTGTGGTCTTGCACCTGGTATTGAGTGGTTAATCGGCTTTCGGGCACTTCAAGGATTAGGTGCTGTGTTCATCTCTGGCCTTGGTTTGGCAATTATCACAGAAGTTTTTCCCTCTTCCGAACGAGGTCGAGCTGTGGGCATCATCGGTAGCGTGGTGTCATTGGGTATTGCTTTTGGCCCTTCGGCTGGCGGGTTAATGCTGGGTTGGTCAGGTTGGCATAGTATATTTCTGATCAATGTACCGCTGGGCATCATAGCTAGTTTCTTGGTAGCTCGTGTAGTGCCACCTTCTGTAGGCATTGAGGGGAAACAGAAATTTGACCCTTTTGGAGCAATATTGGCTTTATTAACTTTGGGTAGTTTTGGGCTAGGTATGACACTAGGGCAAAGCCAAGGCTTTAGTAGTATCAATGCATTGATATTACTGGCGATCGCCACCATTAGTTTGACGATTTTTTTGATAGTTGAAACGATGATAGAGCAGCCACTACTAGAACTGAACTTGTTTCGCAATCTTCAGTTGAGTATGAGTTTGCTTAGTGGCTGGCTTGCCTTCATTGTCATTGGTGGTTCACTACTAATCGTCCCATTTTTTTTGGAGGGAGTAAAGCAATATCCCACAGTAAAAGTAGGGCTACTACTAGCAGTATCCCCTGTATTGAGTGGCTTCATTGCACCCTTGGCTGGAACACTTGCAGACCGCTTTGGCGCTCAACTGATTAGCTCAATTGGGTTGGGGCTGATGATTGGCGGCTGTTTGGGGATTAGCACCTTTGATGCCCAACTCACTGAATTGGGCTATATCTCCCGTTATTTTATTTACGGCATTGGACTGGGTTTATTTCAATCCCCCAACAATAGCACCGTCATGGGAGCAGTACCTCGCGAACGGCTAGGGATTGGTTCTGGGTTGCTGTCTTTGTCACGCACCTCAGGTAACACCGTAGGAGTTTCTCTGTTTGGGGCAGTATTTGGAGGGTTAATCGCCACTATGGCCGCGGGTGCAGATGTGTCCGTTGCCCCTGCTGAAGCAATTGTTGTCGGCTTTCAAGGAACTTTTCGTTTTGCAGCCCTAGTACTGTGTGCAGCAGCAATGGCATCTGTTTTGAGGTTGAGGAAGGAGTAGGGAGATGGGGAGATGGGGAGATGAGGGAGTGAGAGAGAAATAACCAATGCCCCATGCCCAATCCCCCATGCCCTATACCCAATGACTAATAACTAAGGAGAAATGACAAATGGTAGGTAAATTACAAGATAAGGTAGCAATTATTACGGGAGCTTCTTCGGGAATTGGAGAGGCAACAGCGATCGCCTTAGCGGCAGAAGGAGCAAAAGTAGTCCTGGTTGCTAGGCGTGACCAGCTGCTTGAGGCATTAGCAGAACGTATCAAAGCTAACGGTGGTGAGGCGCTGCCCGTTGTCGCTGATATTACTGATGAAACTCAGGTAAATAACTTAGTGAGCAAAGCCAATGCAGAGTTCGGTCGAATAGATATCGTAGTGAATAATGCTGGTATTGCGTTGCTCGGTACTATTGAGACAGGAAATCCGGCGGACTGGCGGCGAGCTTTTGATATCAATGTTCTGGGGGTGCTGTATGTTACTCACGCAGCTTTGCCGATTTTGAAACAGCAACAATCGGGGCATATAGTTAACATTTCCTCGGTTGCAGGGCGGACAGCACGGGCTGGTGTTGGTGTTTACAATGCGACTAAATGGGGTGTAAATGCTCTCTCGGAAGCATTGCGTCAAGAAGTCTACAGGGATAATATTCGCGTCACCATCATCGAACCTGGCTTAGTTGATACAGGTATTGATGACCATATTATCGATCCCGTTAGCAAACAACGTATCCAAGAACGACGCAAATCAATTACACCTCTGCAAAGCGAAGATGTTGCTGCTGCGATCGTTTATGCTGTTAGTCAACCACCGCGCGTTAATGTCAATGAAATCCTCATCCGGCCAACTGGACAAGAAAACTAACATAAATAACTAACAACGAAGTTAGGGTAGCACAGCAGTGCCACCCTAACTGCGTACTCAATTATTCAATATTAACAACTACGCATTTACCTGTAAGCATATCTTTGAGGATGACTAAATATTCACTGAATGAAATATACACTGTGTTTTCTGGTAGAACATTTGTTTGTGGAAATGGTCGAGTATAAATATTAGACATAGAGTGATGTAATGAATGTTCTAGACAATGGTTATGAGTAATAAACAGAAAAAGTCTTTCTAAGATACCAGAAGCTTTTAAATTTCTAGTTTGTAAGTTACGTTCTTTGAAGTTTCCTTCTACAATCAGATTGCCATGCTCTATTAATTCACAATGATGAACCATAAAAGATCCCATCCAGCAGGTAATAAAATAAGAAATTACAATTTGACCTGTAGTTACTCCTAATAGTAAATGTGAAGTGTACCCAATTCCTCCCCAAATAATAATCCGCATCAAAATAGAAATTATTAACTTTTTAAAAGAATATTGCTGTTTGAGTTTTGGATGCCTGGATATTTGGAAACTGGCCACGATTAAAACAAAGATGTTTCCGAAACATATTTCCAAAAAGTTATAAATAATTCGTAATCGTTTATTCTTAATCTCTCCTAAAGGATGAAACTCTATATCCTTGTAACTATTTACTTGAGAATGATGATAAGGGTGTACTATGTCAAAAGTTTGTGGGTCAAGAAAAATTATCCAAGATAATATTAAATAAAAAAGCTTATTGTCGATATGTGGTAAATATTCATGCCAACATTCATGCATAAACTGTGCTAGTAAACAAAGGAGATAAACCCCTGGAAAAAGTATAAACAAGAGTGAAAAAATATTTAAGGAAGCATAGATATAAGGTAAAAAAAACAGATATACCAGCCAAAGCAGTAAAGTAGACAAGAGCTTTACAGGTTGTTGTTCTACTCTTAAAAGAGTAGTAATAGCTGTCATATTGGATCCCTCGTAATAGTTATTTAAGCAAGGATGAACACAATATTAAATAGAATATTTTTCGGTTTTCACCGTTCATTAGATATTAACCACAAACTTAAAAAATAAGCTATCTAAATTCAACACAAGGTAAAAGTTATTAGACATAATACTTAATTCTTAGGTTAGAAAATATTCTCACCGTTCGCGCAATCGAGGATGAGTTTGGTGAAATAGATGAAATAAGAGAGAGTATCAAAGCAGGCGATCGTTTCCCATAGCCCTTGTGCTAGGAAGAAAGTTGTGTAAGGTGTAACAGTTTAATGGTAAGTGTGAGAAATGGCACATTTACCCCAACAAATAATATCAGCAGGAAATTATTAGTTTGCTTGGTCTTCTTCCTGATATTTATAGCAATCTTATAGATAATTCCTCTTAGTCAAATTCTATTACGTGAACGGTGACTAATTAGCTATACCAATAAAAAGAAAACAATGAGTATAGCACTCAGAATAATAGTGAATATAATAGCGTATTCGACTCTGCGGCTCAAAAATCTGACAGCAGCAATCAGGGCGATCGCCAGCCCGATAATGCCAACATACTGTTCTTTTTGTAAGTTGCGTGCAATCAGTGGATCTTTGTTTGTACCATTTGCCGGAGCTTCTTGAATTGCTCTTGGTGATGGTAATTCTTGTGCTAAGAATTTCATCAATTTTTTGGAATATAGTATTTTGAAAATATATCTTCATAAATACTTTCTCAAAGTGGCGAGTGAAAACACTATCTTTGGAATGATTTGCGTAAAAAATAATGTCTGAAATTAAAAGATAAATCAAGTGGCTGTTTGAAATACATCTTGAATAGCTGTGTCAAATGGGCGATCGCTAACGGCAATCCCAAGTTGATATACGCTTGAGTGGCACATCAGTCTGATGGAAGTCTCGATCAGATCCTCGATAAGTATGTTCAGTAATCAAATCGGACTGCTATAGTTGTAAATTATCTAGACAAATATGACATCGCCTAAAAAACTGATTAACCCGGAGTAATCCGAGATGGAGGAACTACAACCCCCTGTATCCCCTCCGAAAAGCCATTGGGGACTACCTTTCTAATTATGTTACCGCTGGCATTACAATCAGCATTAATTAAAAAACCATTTTTCGCACGAAACAAACCCCGCTTCACTCTTTTACCCAAATAAACCGTATGTTTATCAATTGGTTCCAAATCGATAAAAGAACATTTGGAAGTATAGTTTTCTGATGTGGTAATTACATCTATTCCCACTAATTGACATTTATAACTTAGCATCTCGATAAATCGAGCATGGGGGATATAGACAAAATTTTGATTGGTTTTATCGCCCAAGTTAATTGATTGCTTCCACAAATCATTTTTGCCGATTACCAGTGTCCCGATGCGGTTAGCAGCCAAGTAATCTACAATTATACGACTGGCTTGATGCAGATAATCAATTACTTTACAGTTTCGTTTATGAGTTAATCTCTGAATTCGTGTTGAAGTTGTTTGTTGACCTTGTAATCGAGATTGAAAAAAAGCTTTTTTCTTGTTGTAATAAGCATTGATATTTTTTAGAGGCTTGCCATCACTTGTTGGCTGACAGATTTTTTGTATAGTCTTGTAGTTAATGTATTCGCCAATATTAATAAATTTTTGTCTGATTAAATAGTTGGCATAGTTAAACAGATTTTTCGCTAACAAACACACCTTATCGACTTAACGATGATGTCTATCAATAATGTGTTTTTCAACAAGATACATTCGGAGTAATCATATTGCTACACTCCTCGATATTCTGCTCCCCACAGCAGCTAATTGTCAATCAGTCCATGAGCAATGTTGATTTTTGTTTATATTTGTTTATTTTTATGGCAAAAATACTTAATACTATATTCCAAATTATATAAAAATGATTATCATTACATTTATGTCTATACCAAACATTATTGTCGTTGCAGGTTCGTCTGGGGCTGGAAAAACTACCTGGGTTTGTCAACAGATGCAAAATATTGCAAATGTTGACAAAATAATCTATTACAGCCCTGGTACTGGGACTGTCCCCGTTGACCAAACCCGCATAGCTTCTGAATTTCCTGATTTACACGTCTTTAGCGATATTCAACAAGTCGAATTTCTCAACCAAATACCCTCTTCAGATGCGGTTTACATTGAATGGGGATTTTATCTGGAGTTGGCATCTGTAGCACAATTATTAGATAATTTTACCTACCGTACCGTAGCAGTTCTACCATCCGACCTCAAAGACTCCGAATATTACACTTGGGCGAACGAGATTGTACGCGGCGCACCAACCCAAGCCAGTAATGCTGAAACTTTATGGCGGGCGGCAAGCAGCGGTCAAGTAATTGACGAAAATAGTCTGGAAGAATTTTGGTACGAAATCACCCACGGTGCTTACGGTATTGTCACCCGCGCCAAAGGCATTTTTGACGTGAACGATGGTAGGTCACTTTACTGTGATTTTGTCGCTGACGTTCCCCAAACAGATTTTCTGGAATTAGACCTACCACGCTACTTAGAAGGTAGACCTCAACGTTTTAGTGGACTAGAAGTGGTAGGAAAAAACTTGGATGAAGCAGCTTTAAGGCAAACATTATCAGATTGCTGTTTATCTGAGGCTGCGATTTTGCAATACCAACAACAAGTAAAAGAGATTTTATTAGAAGGGGAACCAGTGTGAAAATAGCCGTCATTTCATGTATTCATGGCAATTACGAAGCTTTAGACGCTGTATTACTAGATATCGATGAGCACTCATGCGAAAAAATCTTTTGTGTTGGCGATTTGGTAGGATATGGGCCGCATCCCAATGCAGTCATTAGCCAAATTCGTTCTTTAGATATTCCCACCTGCGCTGGGTGTTGGGATGAAGATATTGTGGAAGGCTTGAACGCCTGCGATTGCAGCTATCCCTCATTATTGGCAGAAAAAAGAGGAATACAAGCTCATGAGTGGACTAATAAGGAAATCTACCCAGAAAATCGGGAATTTTTAGCCCAATTACCCTACAGTCTCAAAGAGGGCAATTTAGCTTTTGTTCACGGTAGTCCCCATAGTAACCATGAGTATTTGTTACCTGAACTAGACGCTTTTGTGGCATTAGAGCGAGTACTTTCCACAGAATCAGATGTACTTTTTTGTGGTCATACCCATGTGCCTTATGCCCGAACTCTTGATGCTGGACAGTTACAAGTTCGTGTTGGAAAAGGAGAAAAAGCACAGGAAATTAGTTTTACATCTCCTCTCAAGCGAATTGTAAATGTAGGTTCAGTGGGAGAACCCCGACATGGACGGCCGAATGCAACTTATGTAATTTACGATACAGATACTCAAGGCATTAAACTTCGGGAAGTATCCTACGATTATCAAAAAACCTGTGCGGCGATTATCGACAAGGGTTTACCTGCAATTTTTGCTTGGCGTTTAGCGCATGGGTTGGAATATGCAGAACGAGCAGATGACCCAACTCATGTTTGCACAAGGTAATTTATCTCTCCTATTTTTCCTTTGCGTTCCCACCGTTCGCGTAGCGTCTCCGTTAGGAGAAGTTCTGAGCGGCGGGAGCCGCCACTCAGACTTCTCTCTGCGTTAAAAAAAATATGAATAAATGGGCAATTTTAAGTGGAATTGAAAGTAACTTGGCAGCTTATGAAGCTGTAATGGCGGATATTAAGCGTCAGGGTAATAGCGTAGAAGCTTTGTATATTTTAGGTGATTTGGTAGGGCCAAGACCAGAAACCGAAAAGTTAGTAGAACGGGTGCTAAACCCACGCCGGGGAGAGTTAGAACCCTTAATTTGTAAAGGATGGTGGGAAGAACAGTGTTTGATTTTGCATGGTCTGGGGCCGACTGGGGATGCTCCTGAACTAATGGCAAAATATGGTGGTGATATAGTAAAACTACTGTGGGATAGTGTTTCTCGACAGACTGTACAATGGTTGCGATCGCTCGACTTTGGTTTTTTTGAATTAGATTGTTTATTAATCCACGGTTCAACGGTAGGTGTAGACGATGAACTAACCCCAGAAACTCCCCCAATTCAAATGCTTGATAGACTCTCAAGGATGCAAGCAAATAACTTGTTCTGCGGTCGTTCTGGTTTAACTTTTCAGTATCAATTGCAAACTGGTTCTATCACGAGTGCATTAACTACCCTTGATAACCAAGTATCTCCTCAAACTGTCACCGTTACACCGCGTCAAGTAATTGGGGTTGGGAATGTGGGACGGACACTAGGTCAAGCTACCTATACTCTCTATAACCCTGGCACGAATCAGGTGGAATTCAAGACTCTGAACTACGGAAGTAGTAAAGGATTTCAAAGCCAACGCCGAGTTACAGAATCGAAAGAGAGCGTGTAATCAATTGCGAAGGCGATGGTGTATATATTGCCAATGCTTACCAGATATTGGCACAGTGCAACCATCCTTTTAGGATAAGCGATCGCTCTTTTGTGACAAATTAAAAAATCTAATATCCAATGGGCACAGACTTATTGCGTAAGTCCTGTGAAAATATCAAGAATGAATCAAATCTAATTTTTAATATAGAATCAATATACAAAATTCAAACTCTTTATTCTTCAATCTTTTCTAAATATTTATTTATTGCTTTTTGCAATTGATAAATGCCAGGCTTTCTAAGCATTGTATAGTGATTGCCAGGAATATTAATAATTTGTACTGGTTGTGTTGAAAATATTTGCCAATCTGAATTTAAATTATTATGAGTAACACTTTTACTTGCACAAAGCAATAAAATGCTATTAACAGATTTTTTCGGATTATAGTCAATTAAGGCTTGGCTATTATTCTGAAAAACTTCCCATAGATGGTGAAAATGTTGACGTTCAAGGTATTGAGGGAAAAATTTAAATATTCTAGCTTGTTGCCAAAAATAATCAAGTTTTTCTTCTGGCTTCAGCTTTCTGAGATTTGTATATAAAGTATTAAGATGATCTAGATTTAAGTTTTCATCTCGTGTAGAACTAGCTATATCTTGAGCTAAATCAATTAATACCTTATCTTGATCGTAATAATTGATATCTATGGATTGTGTTTTTGAAATTGGTGCTTGGCTATCTAGTAAGGCAAGTAAGCCAACCTTTTGACCTTGCTTTTGTAATTGAGTTGCCATTTCAAAAGCTATTACACCTCCCATCGACCACCCTCCTAAAAGATATGAACCTTCTGGTTGAATAACGCGTATAGCTGAGATATATGCAGATGCCATATCTTCGATGCTAGTATAAGGCTTAGATTCTCCATCAAAACCAAGCGATCGCAAACCGTAAAATGGTCTATCTAAGCCAAAATAACTGGCTAATTCGTAGTAACAAAAAACATTTCCCCCCACAGGATGAACAAAAAATAAAGGTTTTTTTGAACCGTGAGGTTGAATAGCTACTAGTGGAGATAGATTTTGAGAATAATGAATATTTTGCCTAAGAAGACCTTTAAGTTTTTCAATAGTAGCCTCTTGAAAAAGTTGAAAAAGTGATAATCTACATCCAAAAAGTTTTTCAATTTTAGCCATCAAGCGCACAGCTAAAAGTGAATGACCTCCAAGTTCAAAGAAGTTATCTGTAATACCAATGGGAGAAATACCCAAAACCTCTTCCCAAATTTGTGTAAGTTGAAGTTCTAAGTCATCACGAGGTGCTACAAAATCTTTCTCTAAACTTGGTTGCTTGAATTCTATTGCTAGAAGTTTTTGACGGTCTACTTTACCATTAGGCATCTGTGGTAAGTTTTCCATCAGTATAAAAGCTGACGGAATCATGTAATCAGGTAACTGCTGTTTCAAAAAGATTCGTAGTTCTTTAGCAGTAGGTTGCTGCTTGTTGTTAAGGACTACATAGGCAATTAATTGTGTATCCCTTGCATCATTTAGATGAGTTATTACAACTGTCTTTTGCACATCCGGGTGTTGTGCTAGTGCAACTTCAATTTCTTCTAACTCTACACGATAGCCTCGTATTTTTACTTGATTATCTATTCTACCTAAGTATTCAATATTGCCATTTGGTAAATAACGGGCTAAATCACCAGTTTTATACAACCTGCCACCTTCTGCCTTCTTAAAGATGTTAGGAATAAATTTCTCAGCCGTTAAATCAGGTCGATTCAGGTAGCCTCGTGCTAAACCAAGACCACTAATATACAATTCACCAGGTATACCAATAGGTGTAGGGTTGAGGTGTTTGTCTAGTAAATAGATTTGGGTGTTGTCTATAGGACGACCAATAGGTACACTAGCAATTTGCAAGTTTTCTTGCACGCTGACGGGTTCGTAGATTGTTGCGCCAATAGTCACCTCTGTTGGGCCGTAGGCATTCAGCCAGCGAACTTTAGTGCCTACCTGTTGCTGCCATAGTCCTAATTTTTCGGGTTGTGCTTGTTCCGTTCCCACAATTACCAAGCGTAATGTCGGCGGCAATGCAATATTTGAATTAGTTAATTCAACTACCCATTGATGCCAGTAGGCAGTAGGTAAATTGAGAACTGTGATGTTTTCTGATTCTAAGAATTGCTGGAAATTTGAAAAAGATAGTATCCAATCAGGGCGAATCACAACTGTTGAACCGCATAACCAAGACGGAAAAATTTCTTCTGCGGCAACATCAAAGCTAATAGAGGCAAATTGCAAAACTCTATCATTTGACTGGAGTTGATAGATTTTGGCAGCAGCAAGACTATGGTTTACCAAAGCTTGATGGGCAATCATTACTCCCTTTGGTGTGCCTGTAGAACCGGAGGTATAAACTATATAAGCTAAGTTTTCAGATTTAACCTCAGGTATATATTTTTCTGTAGTTATTGCAGAAATATTATCTTGCCATGATGTATCTAGACATACAACTTTAACTTGATGTAACGATAATTCTCTAATTAGTCGCGTTTGGGTAAGCAATACTAAAGGCTTGGCATCTTCTAAAATAAAAGCCAATCTTTCCTGTGGATAAGACGGATCTAATGGCAAATATGCGCCGCCTGCTTTCAAAATTGCTAGGATGCCAATTATCATTTCTAATGATTTTTCAAGACAAATTCCTACGATTACTTCTGGTTTAACACCAAGTTGCTTGAGGTAATAGGCTAAAACATCGGCTTGCTGGTTCAATTCTTGGTAAGTTAGCTGCCGATCTGCAAAAACAACTGCCACAGCATTCGGTGTTTGTTCTACTTGAGCTGCAAATAATTGGTGAATACAGATATTCTGGGGATAATCGGCTTGAGTATGATTCCAACTCACCAACAACTGCTGCTGTTCGGCTGGAGTTAATATCGGTAAGTCTCCGAGGCGTTGTTCTGGATTAGCCACAATACCTGTTAACAAAATCTGTAAATGTTCCACCATCCGACAGATAGTGTCAGCGTTAAATAAATTGGTGTTGTATTCCAATTCTCCATACAATGCACATTCCTTTTCTTGCATCACCAAACTTAAATCAAATTTGGCTGTTTGATTTTCTAGGGGGAGTAAATTCAAATCCAAACCAGGAAGTTTTAATTCCTCCATTGGAGAATTTTGGAGAACAAACATTACCTGGAATAATGGATTGTAGCTGGGGTTGCGTTCAGGCTGGAGTTGTTCTACTAAATACTCAAAAGGTAAATCTTGATGGGCATAGGCAGACAAAGTACACTGCCGCACCTGATGAAGCAGTTCTCGAAAAGTAGGATTACCTGCACAATTAGTACGTAGCACTAGGGTATTAGCAAAAAGCCCTATTAATCTTTCTAGTTCTTTATAGTTACGATTGGCGATCGCAGTTCCAATGAGAATATCATCCTGCTGGCTGTAGCGGTAAAGCAAGGTGACAAAAGCTGTTAGCAGCATCATGAATAATGTCACTTCCTCCTGACGACTCAGTATCTTGAGTGCTTGAGTCAAATCTGAGGATAAAGAGAAAGATTGCGTTTTCCCACAGAAGCTTTGTAGCGCAGGTCGAGAATGGTCTGTAGGCAATTGTAGTATGGGAGGATAGTTAATTAATTGCTGTTGCCAGTAATTGAGTTGAGATTGGAGGCGATCGCCAGTTAGCCATTGTCGCTGCCAAATAGCAAAGTCAGCATACTCTATGGGTAATTCTGGTAAAGGTAAAGGCTTGTTACTACAAAAGGCTGTGTATAATACTGCTACCTCTTGCAAGAGAATACCCATCGACCAGTTATCACAAATAATGTGGTGGATTGTAAACAAGAGTATGTGTTCTGTTTCGTCTAATTTTACTAAGGTGGTTCGCAGCAATGGTGCTTGAGTTAGTTGAAATGGGCAGTTTGCCGCCTGTGCAAGCAACTTCAACGCTTCGGCTTGGCGTTGATGACATTGGGGTATTTCTCGTAAATCAATGACTGACAAGAATGAACGCAAATCAGGAGAGATTGTTTGAATCGGTTTTCCATCAATACAAACAAAAGTTGTGCGTAAAACCTCATGACGACGCACTATTTCATTGAGGCTGTGTTGCAAAGCAGATAAGTTGAGTAAACCTCTGAGTTGCACAGCTACAGATTCGTTGTAGGAGGAATTTTCAACTTCCCACTGGTTGAGGAACCATAGCCTTTGCTGGGCGAAAGATAAGGGAATTTCTTGATTTCGTGAAACAGGCTGAATGGATGTAATTTTAAGATTGACTTGACGGAGAAATTCAATAATTTCTTGTTTGTGTTCTACTAATTGCGATCGCACCACAGATGACAATTTACCTTTGGGTGCGTCATAACGTAAATAATCGCCTTCTACCCAAATTTTGATGTCTAAGCGTTTTAACTCAGATAAAAATTCCTCAATAGATTTCATTGCTAAAACTCTTCCTCTTTGCGTACTTTGCGTCCTTAGCGGTTCGTAAAAAAATAGTTTTCACAACACAGATAGAACTGCTACAAAACTCCTTGTTCACGATCGCAATCCGAGTTATCGCTGACCATATCTGCGATATAATTTGCCAAACTAGCCACTGTTGGTTGCTCAAATAAACTGCCCAGAGGTAGTTCAATTTGCAATTCTTCCCGTATTCGCGCGATCGCTTGGGTTGCTTTCAAGGAATCGCCCCCTAATTCAAAGAAGTTATCGTGGATTCCGATTTGTGTAATCTTGGTAACTTCTGTAAAAATAGCGACTAAAGTAGTTTCAATAGAGTTACGAGGTGCAACATTATCTGCTTGATTTTTTTCCTGAGTAGGTAATGGTAGAGCCTTCCTATCCACTTTGCCATTTGCTGTTAATGGTAAAGTATCAAGTAAAACATAAGCTGAAGGCTTCATATATTCTGGTAACTTTTGCTGTACAAGAGTACGTAATTGATCAGTAATTATCTTTGGCTGCTGGATAGGTTGAGGCTGTAACCATTGTTGAGTTTGAGTATGTTCTATTTTGCCGCCGACAAAGCTGTGGAGTAAAATTTGACTGGATTCTAGGGTGAAAAATTCACGTAATTCGGCAAATTCTAAGTAGCCGATAGGACAAAGACCAAGATGATATTCTGGTGCGTGGTTCATCAGCAATTGACCGATATAACCAGCTTCTAATAAACAAAAATCTTTCGCCAAATCGCCATACATAGGAGCGATCGCATTTAATTGTCCAATCAAAAACACTGAAAAAGCGGACTGTTCAAAAATTAGTTGATTGCTACCATAGATACTGCTGGCGATCGCCGATTCTGGATTTAGCAACACTAAATTATGTTCGGCAGGATGATAATAGTAAAAACCAGCAGTCAATCCTGCTATACGATGCGGTTTGACATACAGATAAGTTTGCACTGGATAAAGACTACCAGCAGAAGGATAGCGATATTTGGATAAAGGAAGGCCATCTAGTTGCATTTGTCGCAAACAACCTAGAAAGTGGCTAAACAGTTCTAAATAAATAAGTTCATTTTGGAAGTGGCGATAACTCTGACGCTGTAAATAAGCTTCTTTGATAACTTCATTCAATGAGGTATCTGGTAACTTAACAATGGCATCATCAACTCTGGTTTGTCGCAATCCTGATTGTTTGAGTTTAAATTCAATTCGTTCTATAGGATCAAGCAATACACCAGGAAGTTGGCTAGGTTTGTAGGCTTCAGGCTGTTGATGATTGGTTGGCACTATATAAGCTACTAATTGTTGATTCTCCCGTGACTCGCCCACAGCAGCAACTACCACCTCTTTAATGCTGGGATGTTGTTGTAGAGTAGCTTCAATTTCACCTAGTTCAATGCGATAACCATTAACCTTAACCTGAAAATCTTCTCGTCCTAAAAACTCAATATTGCCATCTGGTAAATACCGCCCCAAGTCGCCAGTTTTGTACAACCGTTCTTGAGTTTGGGGATGAATAATAAAACTAGCATCAGTTTTATTGTGGTCTTGCCAGTAGCCTTGGGCAAGTCCAACACCACCAATATAAAGTTCTCCCACTACCCACGCGGGACACTCTACCAACATTTGATTAAGCACATAAAACTGCTGGTTAGTCATGGGACGACCGTAGGGAATACTCTTCCAATTGGGATCAACTGTTGTTACAGGATAGATAATTGACCAAATGGAGGCTTCTGTCGCCCCTCCTAGACTAACAACTTGGACGTTTTTAGAAACAGACTGAATTTGCGCGGGTAAACTTAAAGGCAACCAATCACCACTCAACAACACTAAACGCAACGATTGAAGTATGTCGGCTTGATTATTTGCATACTTAATCAACATCTGCATCAAAGCAGGAACAGAATTCCAAACGGTGACTTGATATTGCTGTATAAGTGTTAACCAGTGGGCTGGATCTTTGGAACTTGTAGCTTCTGGAATGATAATTGTAGCGCCAGCCGCTAACGTACCAAAAATATCATAGACTGATAAATCAAAGCTGAGAAAAGAAAGAGCTAAAACGCGATCGCCCGATCCAATAGCAAAGCGTTTGTTAATATCCAAGATAGTATTGACAGCCCCCCGATGATCGATCATCACCCCTTTGGGTAAACCCGTGGAACCAGAAGTGTAGATAACATAAGCAAGGTCAGTAGATGATTGCACTGTTTCTAAAGTTGGAATATCATCAACCAGCGTCAAAGTATCTATACAAAGACGTTGAATCGAGTCCGGCCATGTTAAAGTCGCATCTAGCCAGGACTGAGTTAAGACTATCTGAACTTTTCCTTCTTGAAGTAAATGCCATTGACGTTCACTTGGCAATTCCGAAGCAATGGGTAAGTAAGCAGCGCCAGACTGGAGAATCCCCAGTACAGCAACAACTTGTTCCCAACCTTTATCCATGACGACTGCTACCAATGTATTAGGTTGCACACCTAAGCGCCGTAGTTGATAAGCCAGTTGATTGGCTAAACAATCCAACTGTTGGTAAGTTAAAGTCCGGTTTGGGGTGATGACTGCTGGCTGATGTTGTTGTTGGGGTACTTGGGCAGCAAAGAGAGTGTGAAGCAATGTTTCAGATATTGGTGATGCAGTATCCTTGCGGGTTGTCAGTGGCTTTTGCTGTGTTACTGTTTGCCAAATTTCTGCTTCAGTAGCTAGAGAATCCAGAAGGCGACAATAGGCTGTAAACATATCGTCTAATAGCCCAGTGGGAAAAAGTTCTTCCACTGCATCCCAACTCCACACCAAAGCGCCGTCTCTTTCAGAAACCTGATGATCTAGCCAAACTTGGGGTGTCTGAGAAATGCTGTAAATTACTTTTCCTATCTTCTCTAACCCCAAACTGTCTGGTTCAGGAGTACCTTGAGTTAAGGTACTGGTAAACACAATTGGTATAGCTGCTTTAGTTGTTCCTCCTTGGGTTCGGGCTAATTCTCGCAAAACTTCCACACCACTGATATAACGATGTTCCAAGTCTTGCCAAAGCTGTTTTTGCAAACGTCGGGCTTTGAATAAAAAAGCTTCTGGAGTGGAATAATCCACAGCCAACAACGTCAGTGAGGTAAAGTCCCCGACAATTTCGTTAACTTGGGGATGGAGTGGTAGACGATTGAACAATGTCAGATTGATTGTAAACTGAGGGTTTTTACTCCATAAACTCAAAATTTCAGCAAAAGCAGCTAATAAAACTCCTGAAGGTGTGATTCCTGCTTGAATAGCACGGGTTTTTAATTGTTGCCAAGTGCTTGGTTGCAAATGTCCACTGCGACGGACAAAGCTGGGCTGTTTAATGGTACTGGGATGCTTTGCTAAAGGTAACTCTGGTGCAGGTGGTAATGTCGGAAGCCGTTGGAACCAATAATCTTGGGAACGCTGATAAAGTTCTGTATTTTTGAGGGCTATTTCTGCTAAAACGTAATCTCGAAAAGAAACTTGCAATGGTGCTAAGACTGCCTGGGGATTTTGATAAAGTTGATACAACTGTGGTGCAAGAATTTCACTCAAACTCCAAGCATCGACGATTAAGTAATCAAAACTCAGATGTAGACGAATACGGCAATCATCTAAACGAGAAGCACAGATTTCAAATAAAGGTACTCGATCGGCCGCTAGTACTTGATGAGACATCCTCTCTCGTACAGCTTCTAACCCAGATGCAACGGCTGTAAAATTTTGTCCGCGTAGGTCGAGGATTTCTATATGATAAGTCTCTATTTGTGGTAAGATTTGCTGCTGTCCATTTGGTAAGACGATCGCACGTAACATATCATGATGTGCAATCAGTCTTTGTATAGCCAAATTTAACCGTTCTAAATCGAGGCGATCGCTTTCCAACTCAATATAACCGTGAGTTGCTACATTCCCTAATTCAAATGCTTCACTACGCCCAAGCCAGTATGCTTGTTGGACATCTGTTAAGGTAAAAGGTTGATAGCGTTGCTCAATATCTGGTGTAATTACAGGTAAATTAGGTATAAATTTTTCTGGAGTTTGTTCTTTCTGAATTTGGGTAATTGCCTCTGCTTGGGCTTTAATAGTAGGCGATTCAAACAGAATACTCAAAGATAACTCTACCTGAAAAGCTTTGCACATTTGAGCGATGACTTGAGTTGCCAGTAAGGAATGTCCACCAAGTTCAAAAAAATCATCGTGGACACCGATAGATTCGACACCAAGGAGTTCTTGCCAGATATCAGCAATGGTTTGTTCTAGCTGATTTTGTGGTGCAACATAGGCATTTTTTAAATTTGGGCGAGAGTGTAGTGAAGTTGTAATTACTGAGGATTGTGGTTGAATCCATTGCTCAATTCGAGTTTTTAAATCTGCGGTAGAAATAATTACTTGATTTGATGTATTAGATAAAACACAGTGAAAAACTTCTACACCTTCATGGGGTGCGATCGCTAATTCTGCCAAAGTCGCACCTAAATTATTTGTTTCTTTTTCTGGATTGATTTTCCAGCCATCCCAATTTATGTTCAACCAAGGAATTTCGTTGGATTGGTTGCACTTGTGGACAAAAGCATCCATAAACAAATTAGCTGCAGAATAAGCAACAAACCCCAATCCTCCTAGTACAGAAGATAAAGAAGAAGTCAGCAAACAAAAATCAGGATTTTTACCTTGTAATATTTTTTGCAAGACATACAGCCCGTGTACCTTGGCATGAAATTGTTGTTCGCATTCAGTTTTAGTTATTTGTTGAATCCCCCGAAAGCATTCTTGATTGAAAATTCCCGCCGCATGGATGACACCATGAATTTCACCAAAGCGATCGCTAACTTGGTCAATTACTGCTTGCATTTGTTCTAAATTAGCAATATCAGCACTTTTGACCATAACCTCTGCGCCGAGTGCTTTTAGAGCTTGCACTTTTAGTATGTGCTGGCTAATTTTATCTTCAGGATCGTGAGTGTCTAACCATTGCTGCCAATCTTCTGTAGGTGGTAACAGCGAACGTCCAATCAAAATTAATCTTGCTTGTACAGTCTTTGCTAAATACTCTGCCAACGCAAAACCAATACCACCCAAGCCACCAATAATTAGGTAAACACCTCCTTCTCGTAACCCAGGTTTTTCTGCATCAGGCGTTGTCAATGGTGCAGGTGTAAAAGTTTGTATCCATCGCCGATTTCCACGATAGGCAACAATTGAGTTAGGCACTTCTGCCACTATTTCCGCTAGAACAAAATCTATAAGCTTTTCCTGATTACAACTAGGCGAAATCAGACTACCAATATCTATATTTTGACAAGTTATATAAGAATATTCTTGAGGAATTACCAAACAAGCCCCTAACACAGTAGCCTTCTCTGGAGAAAGAATTTCTTCCCCCGTCACCAATTGGATATTGCTAGACACAACCCCAATTTTGATTTGTTTGCCTAGATGTTGTTTACCTAGTGCTTGAACAATAAATAGTAAGCTGTAAAAGCCTAAATCTTGTGTTTGATTAAACAACTCAATTTCTGAAGATGGGCTTTCATTTGTTGTGATACTCCACAAATGCAAGATTGTTTGAGGGATTTTGCCCAAGGTGCGGAGTGTATCAAACAATGCCTGATAATCTTCTGACTTTTGCGGGTTTATAACATAGGTGCAATTATCAATCTGGGTGAACTGCTGCCCCAGTTTCACAGTTATTACATCCTGATTTCCTGTTACCAGCCTGTTTACCAATCGAGAACCAAAACCACATTCATCGACGAATACCAGCCAACATCCTATTTTGGCATTGTGGAAAGGCTGAGGTAATCTAGTTTGCTGCCAACAAGGTACATAAAACCAATCGGTAATATCCGGCTTTTTAGCCAAGTTCGCTGGAGAAATATCTGTGATTTTGGCTGACTTTTCAGCCTCAATCCAATAACGTTGGCGTTCAAAGGGATACGTCGGTAACGGAACGCGGTAACATTGCTGATGCTGATAAAAACCAGACCAATTAACCTCAACACCTGCTAACCAAAGCTGACCGAGTGCGTCTAACAAACACTGTATATCTGACTTATGTTTTTGGGGATGGGGAAGAGTGGTAAGTATAACTTTCGGACTAAACGAAAGTTTTTCCCCAATCATTCTTACAAACGTACTCAAAGTATGACCAGCGCCAACCTCCAGCAAAACCTGTTCTGGTTTCTGCAACAACAATTGCACGCCTTCAGCAAAAAGTACTGTTTGGCGTAAATGTTGTAACCAATAATTTGGGTCTGTAGCTTGAGTAGCCGTAATCCACGTACCAGTCACATTAGAAATATACGGAATTTGCGGAGACTGGAAACTAATCTTTTTTACTTCCTCTGCGAACGCTGGCAAAATAGAATCCATCATTGCAGAATGAAAAGCATGGGAAGTGTAGAGATAACGAGTTTTGACACCGTTGCTATTTAAATGATGTTCTAATTGTGCGATCGCCTCTACACTACCAGAAACAACACACAATGAAGAAGCGTTAATTGCCGCTAGAGAACAATGCTCATTCAAAAAGGGTTGTATTTCCAACGCAGATAACGAAACAGCCAACATTGAACCCAAAGGTGTTTGTTGCATCAGCCGTCCCCGCGCTGCTACTAATGTCAAAGCTTCTGTTAAGGAAAAAACACCAGCAAGATGAGCTGCTACATATTCCCCAATACTATGACCAATCATTGCTTGCGGCTGAATACCCCATGCTTGCAATAATTGGGTCAAAGCGTACTCAATGGTAAACAGTGCTGGTTGGGTAATTGCAGTTTGTTGTAACTGCTGTGTAGCAATTTCAATCTCTATCTGAGCAGGATACAGTACACAGCGCAAGTCTAGCCCCAGATGTGGTCGTAGAATTTCTGCACACTGGTCAATTGCAGCTTGAAAAATTGGCTCTCTTTGATACAATTCCTGACCCATATTTACATACTGCGTACCCTGACCAGGAAACATAAAAACTACAGGCGGATTGCGGCGTTCTTGATAACTTGATAAAATTCGTGGTGAGTCTGGGCTTGTCAGAGTGATGATTGCATCTTCTAAGTTTTGACAAACTACCATCCGACGATAGTTGAAAGCCCGGCGACCAATGCCCAAAGTATAAGCAACATCCGCCAGATTGAGGTCAGAATGTAGTTTGAGATGTTGAACCAGATTTAGCGTTGCTGTCTCCAAAGCAGAGCTAGTTTTAGCCGATATTACTAGTAATTGATAATTTCTCCCCTGCTCTTTTACAGATGGGGCAGATGGGGCTTCTTCCACAACGATGTGAGCATTTGTGCCGCCAATACCAAAAGAACTTATCCCGGCACGGCGAGGAGTAGCATGAGGTTCCCAAGCAGAAAGAGTAGTGTTGACGTAGAAGGGGCTATTGGCAAAATCAATTTGCGGGTTCGGTTCCTGAAAGTGCAAGCTGGGCGGAATTTGCCTATGTTTGAGAGCAAGGACGGTTTTGATAAATCCCGCCACACCAGCAGCCGTATCTAAATGACCAATGTTAGTTTTGACTGAACCAATGGCACAGAAACCTGTTTTTTCGGTATTAGCACCAAACACTTGATTGAGGGCAGCAATCTCGATGGGGTCGCCTAAAACTGTTCCTGTACCGTGAGTTTCGATGTAAGTGATGCTTTGCGGTTCTACGCCAGCTAAAGTATAGCTCTCGGCGATCGCTTTGGCTTGTCCTGCCATACTAGGTGCTGTGTAACCTACTTTCACAGCACCATCGTTGTTGATGGCTGATCCTTGAATGACTGCATAAATATAATCTCTATCGGCAAGGGCTTCTTGTAGCCGTTTTAATACTACAATTCCCACACCACTACCGCTTACCGTGCCGTTAGCTTTGGCATCAAAGGCGCGACAGTGACCATCAACAGCAAAGATGCCTCCTGGCTGATAGGTATAGCCAACTCGATGGGGTACGGCAATGGAAACACCACCAGCTAAGGCGATATCGCTTTCACCAGCAATCAAACTTTGACAAGCATAATGAATGGCAACTAAGGAAGTAGAACAAGCAGTTTGCACCACAACACTGGGGCCAGTCAAATTTAATTTATAGGAAATAAGGGTGGAGAGAAAATCGCGATCGTTACCCAACCAAATTTGATAACTGCCTACCGAATCAATTAATTCTCGATTGGCAAGGATATTATTTAATAGATACGTACTCTGACTTAAACCTGCATAAACCCCAATTCGACCAGGGTAAATTTCACTGTTGTAACCGGCGTTTTCTAAACTTTCCCAGGCACACTCTAAGAAAATTCGGTGTTGCGGATCTGTAATTGTGGCTTCTTTGGGATTAATACCAAAAAAGGGCGCATCAAATAGTTCGATGTTTTCTAAGACACCTTTGGCTTTGACATAGTTACTATCTTGCAACAGTGAAGAAGCAACACCCATTGCAGTTAGTTCTGCATCAGTTAAAGCACTAATTGATTCAACGCCATTACGTAAATTATCCCAAAACTCATTGATATTGTTAGCTCCAGGAAACCGACCTGCCATACCAATGACAGCGATCGCATCAGGGTTAGTTGATAATATTGCTTGATCCATAAAACCTCCTAATGGCTTCGACGCTGGCGTTGTTGTCTGAGGGCATCTCTGCGGTTTTGGGTGGGAGTGCCAGTTGGTTTTAACAATGGTTTTTGACTGAGATATCGAGCTAAAGAATTGATAGTTGGGTAGTTAAATAAGTCCATCATTAATAAGTTTTGGTACTGTAATTGTTGCAACTGGTTGAAAACTCGCACCAATAATAAAGAGTGACCACCTAAATCAAAGAAATTGTCATAAATTCCCACTTTTTCCATAGTCAAAACCGCTTGCCAAATATCAGCGATCGCTTGTTCAATTTCAGATTGCGGTGCAACATAAGTATTTTCTTTTTTTAGACGGAAGCCTGTTAATTTCAACAACCGCCTACGGTCTACTTTGCCATTAGGGGTTAAGGGAAATGTTTCTAATAATACAAATTCGCTAGGTATCATGTAGTCGGGTAACTTCTGCTTCAAGAAATTCCGCAAATCGTTATTTGTAAGATTTTGCTGATTGGTAGAGACTATATAAGCGACTAATTGCTGATTGAGCAAAACTAAAGCCTGTTTCACCCCTAGATATTGATTCAGTACTGCTTCAATTTCTCCTAGTTCTATCCGAAAACCCCTGAGTTTTACCTGATCGTCAATTCGCCCTAAATATTCAATATTGCCATTTGGTAAATAACGAACTAAATCACCAGTTTTGTATAGTCTACTGTCCTCTGTCTTATCAAAAAGATTGGGAATAAATTTCTGAACCGTTAACTCAGGTTGATTTAAATAGCCTCTAGCTAAACCAGAACCCCCGATGTGTAATTCACCTGCAACTCCTCTCGGAACGAGTTGACCATGTTGGTCAAGAATGTACATTTGTGTATTGGCAAGGGGGCGACCAATGGGTACAATACCGTTCTCTATTTCTACTTTGCAAACTGCTGACCAGATGGTAGTTTCTGTAGGGCCGTACAGATTCCATACAGATGCACATCTTTGGCATAGTTGATTCGCTAAATGTCTAGGAAAGGCTTCACCACCACAAAGAATTTTCAGTTGAGAATTGCCCTGCCATCCTGCTTCTAATAGCATTTGCCAAGTTGCTGGTGTGGCTTGCATAATTGTTGCTTGAGATTTATTGAAGCAAGCTGACAATTCCACACCATTTGTCGCTACTTCCCGACTGACCACAATGACACGCGCACCAACTGTTAAAGGCAGAAAAATTTCTAAAACCGCAATATCAAAAGCTAAAGTTGTCACAGATAAAAGAATATCTTGCTCTTTTAGCTGCAAAGTTTCACCTGTGGAGTACAAGAAGTTAACCACGGCGCTGTGAACTATTTCTACTCCTTTGGGTCGTCCTGTAGAGCCAGAGGTAAAGATAACATAAGCTAAGTTTTGAGTAGTAGTTTGGCTAGTAAGGTTGCATTGATTTTCTGCGGCGATCGCTTGCCAATCAGTATCTAAAAATACTAACTTTGCTGTATTTTTCGGTAGCGTTGCTGCCAATTTTTCTTGAGTTAATAGCACTGATACTTGAGCATCTTCTAGAATTAAAGCCAAGCGTTCTTGGGGATATATTGGGTCTAGAGGTACATAAGCCCCCTCAGCTTTAAGAATCCCCAATAAACCTATTACCATTTCAATTGATCGCTCAACATATATACCTACCAATACTTCTGTTCCTACACCTAATTTTTGTAGATAACGTGCGAGTTGATTGGCACGAGTATTAAGTTCGTGGTAAGTAATTTCTTGGTCTTGATAGGCAACAGCAATATTATTTGGTGTTAGTTCTACTTGAGCTTCAAATAAATCATGAATACATTGATTGAGAGGATATTCAACTTCTGTGTTGTTCCACTCCACCAATAATTGATGTTTTTCCGTGGCACTTAATAAGGGTAAATTTACTAGATGCTGGTCTGGATTATCTACTACACCTGCTATTAATATCTGAAAATGTTCTACCATCTGCCGAATTGTATCGGCACTAAATATATTCGTGTTGTACTCAAAATTACCCCGCAGTTCCTTAGCGTCTACTTGTAGTGACACACTTAAATCAAATGTGGCAGCTTGACGCTCAATGTCCAAGAAACTGGCATTTAAACCAGGGAGTTTGAAGTCTACCATTGGATTATTTCCAAGGGCAAACATAATCTGAAATATCGGGTTGTGGCTTAAGTTTCGTTCTGGCTGAAGTTTCTCTACTAAATATTCAAAGGGTAAGTCTTGGTGGGCATAAGCGTCTAATGTTACTTCTCGGACTCTATGCAATAATTCTCGAAAGGTAGGATTGCCACTCAAATCAGTACGTAAGACTAAAGTATTGACAAAAAAGCCAATTAGTCCTTCTAACTCAGTGCGATCGCGATTAGCAATAGGTGAACCGACTACAACATCATTTTGTCCACTGTAGCGGCAAAGCAATGTCTTGAAGGCAGCAAGCAAAGTCATAAATAGAGTAACCCCTTCCTGATTGCTCAGTGTTTTAAGTGCCTCAGTCAAATTTGCAGGCAAGAAAAAAGGCTCTGATGCACCGCGAAAGCTTTGAATCGGCGGGCGGGGATTATCTGTAGGCAACTCTAATAAAGGAATTTGGGCTAATTGCTGCTGCCAATAAGCTAATTGAGATTTGAGTGTCTCGCCTTGAAGCCATTGTCTTTGCCAAATAGCAAAGTCAGCATATTGAATTGGTAGTTCGCCAAGAGGGGAAGGTTTACCAGTACAGAAAGCTTGATAAAGATTAGTTAGTTCACGCAAAAATATTTCTATTGACCAGCCATCAAAAACTATATGATGTACCGTGAATAATAAGACACGATCTACATCGCTCAAACATATCAAATTAACTCGTAACAATGGCACTTCAGCTAAATTGAAGGAGTGTTGTGCTTCAGATATTGTCAACTGTTGAATCTCTGCTTCCTGTTCAATCTTAGATAAATGCTGTAGGTCTACCACAGGCAAATTTAAAGTTAAATTAGAAGCTATAACTTGAACAGGCTGGTCATTAATAACGGTAAAACTTGTTCTTAAAGCTTCGTGGCGACGGACAATTTCATTAAAACTTTGATGCAGTGCGGTTTGATTGAGTTGCCCTTGGAGGCGGACAGATGTGGAGATATTGTAAGCAAAAACATCTGATTCTAATTGGTTGAGAAACCACAATCGCTGTTGAGCAAAGGAAAGCTGACAAGGTTCGCTTCTTGTTCTGTGACGAATAATCTGTGTTTGTGGGGTAGTAGTTTGGGCGATTATCTCTACTAATTCTGCAACAGTAGGTGCATCAAATAAACTACGTATAGGCAGTTCAATTTTAAAAGCTTTATTTAATCGGGAAATAACCTGAATTACTAATAGTGAATGCCCACCTAGTTCAAAAAAATTATCGTAAATGCTTACCTTCTCTAGATTTAATACTTGTTGCCAAATATCTGCCACAATTTGCTGTGTTAGTGTTTGCGGTGCGACAAAATAATTTTCCGATTCTGGTTGTATTCGTTCAGCAGTTAGTAATGCTCGACGGTCTATTTTTCCATTGGGTAAAAGGGGCAGTGCTTTTAAAAATATAAATTCTGCCGGAATCATATATTTAGGTAGCTTCTGTTGGAGAAAATACCGCATTTCTGAAGTTTTAGGCGTTGATTGTGGGTGCGGCACTATATAAGCAACTAAGCGTTTTTCATCAACTTGATTTTGCGCCTGAACAATTGCAGCCGAAACATTAGAATGCTGGTGTAAAACTGCTTCAATTTCACCTAGCTCAATGCGAAATCCTCTAATTTTTACTTGGTCATCTATACGTCCCAAGTATTCAATATTGCCATCAGATAAATAACGAGCTAAATCACCTGTTTTGTAGAGTTTGTTACCCTCGGAATTGAAAGGGTTAAGAATAAACTTTTGAGCAGTCAAATCAGGTCGATGCAAATAACCCCGCGCTACTCCTACACCAGCAATGTGTAACTCACCTGGAACACCAATCGGGACAGGACGCAAATACTTATCTAATATATAGGTATGCATATTAGAGATTGGGCGACCAATGGGTACAAAATTGCGATCGCTATCTCGTTGACAATGCCACCAAGTTACTTCGATTGATGCTTCCGTCGGCCCGTAAAGATTATGTAATTCTGCATTTAGGCGAGCAAAAAACCTCTCTTGAAGGTCAAAAGAAAGTGCTTCTCCGCTACAAAAAATCCGTTTGAGACTTTGGCATTTTTCTAATTCTGCCTCATTTAAAAATACTGCCAACATTGATGGCACAAAATGAACAGTTGTAATTTGTTGCTGGGCAATTAACTGAACTAAATAATTACTATCTTGATGACCATCTGGTTTAGCTAATACTAGACTTGCACCTGCTAAAAAAGGCGAGAAAATTTCCCAAATAGAGACATCAAAGCTCAAGGGGGTTTTTTGTAAAAATTTATCTGCGGCTGTGAATTGAAAAGTCTCTTGCATCCAGAGCAAGCGATTATTTATACCCTTGTGAATATTCATTACCCCTTTAGGCTTTCCTGTTGAGCCAGAAGTATAGATTACATAGGCTAAATTATCTGGAGTTAGGTTATTAACAGGGTTTTCTAAACTTTCTTGGGCAATTTGCTCCCAATCTCTATCTATACAAATAACTTGCGCTTCATGTTCTGGAATTAAATCTAACAATGGCTGTTGAGTTAATAAAACTGGTGCTTGTGTTTCAGCTAACATAAAAGCTAGACGTTCCTGTGGATAGGTAGGATCTAGTGGTATGTAAGCTCCCCCAGCCTTGAAAATAGCTAACAGCCCAATCATTAAATCTATAGAGCGTTGCATACAAATGCCAACCAAAACCTCCGGGACTACCCCCAACTTTTGTAGGTAATGTGCTAGTTGATTAGCTCGTTGGTTCAACTCTTGATATGTTATCTTTTGGTCTAGAAAGACAACAGCAACGGCATCGGGAGCTTGTTCTACTTGAGTTTCAAAAATTTGATGAAGGCATTGAAATGGTTCATAGTCTCTATGGGTGTTGTTCCAGGTAAATAAAAGTTTTTCTTGTTCTGGCTTATCTATAATTCGTAAATTACTTATGGTCGTTTTTTCTTCAATTAAGATACTTTGTATTAATGTTTGAAATTGTTTTGATAAATTTTTGACAACTTCCAACGAAAACAAATTTGAATTAAAATTAAATTCTATATCAATAGAATTTTTTCTATCAATACAATTAAGCTTGATTTTAAAAGGTGATAAACAGACATATCTATGTTTAACATAAAATGAAACACCATCAGCTAAATACTCTTGCTGATAATCTTGAAAATCAAAACAATATAAATGAGGCGGTAAAATATGAGAATTATCTGTTGTTTTGATGATTTGATCCCAAGCAAAATACTCTTGCAAAGAATAAGCCTCACAAATTGCTACTTCAACTTTTTGTAACACTTGAATACAAATGTCTTCAGCTTCTAAGTGAGAGTGAATTGGTAAATATTGAGCCAACAAACCAAATGTAGTTTCTAATTCTGGGTATGAACGCCCATTGTAATTAGTTCCGATGACAATATCAGACCGATCCGTAATATGCCAAAGTAAAATTTTCCACGCAGTCAGAAAAAAAGCAGATTTTGATATTTGATGTCTTTGAATAAATTCTTCTACTTGATTTACCAAATCGTCAGCCAGTTTAATAGATAAAACTTCTGGTTTAAATTCTTTACCTTTAAAATTATCCTTTTCAAAAGGAAGTTGAAGATTTAAAAAATCTGATATTTGCTTGTTGTGCCAATAATCTCTGCCTAATTCTAAATTTTCATCAGTCAATAACTCATTTTGCCATGAAGAAAAATGTACATACTGCAAAGGATAATTATTTAAAAAACTATATTTATTACTATATAAAAAAGTGAGTTCATGTAATAAATTATCCAGCGTTATAGAATCAGCGCAAAGACTGGGTAACGTAACGATTAAAATATATTTTTGTTTTGATAACCTAATTAAATCGACATTAAACAAAGAAGAATCAAGATAATTGAACTTACATATATTATCTGTTCTTAAAAATTCTAAAACTTGGATTTTTTGCTCGTCAGCATCTAGATAACTCCAATCTAATTCTTGCAAATTTAGGATAATAGTATTACTAATAACCTGAACAGGAAACGCTATATCTGGTAATATTTTGAATTTCGTGCGAAGAATTTCATGCCGATTAACCAACTCTTGAAAAGCCTTTTGTAAAGCTTCTACGTTCAATTTTCCCTCAATTAAAACACTCATCTGTGTTCGATAAACTGAACTGTCTTGCTGTAACAGCCAGATATTCTTTTGCTGGGGTGATAGTTCAAAGCCTTCAATCATACCTCTGTGTTCCTCTGCGCTTACTTAGCGCACCTTTGCGTTTAAAATTTTATATATTTTGCAACTAAAGATTAAAACGACTTTGTAAAAAGCAAGTACCCAGTAGCATCAATAAAGCTGGCTCTAAATTAATACGCTGGCTTTCTTTCATAGTTGCAAGTTGATCTAATAGTGTAGCGATCGCTGATTGGTTAAAAAATGGTACAGATGCCATAACTGAACTCCGCAACACATCTTGAATTAAAATATAAAGAGAATTATTAGTTGTGATAGTTACAGGTGGAGCAGTAAAAGGTTGTTTTGGACGAGTGTAGACTGTATCAGTCAAAAAAGGTCTAGCCGCTTCTCGTAGCACATATTTTTCTTTCATCCCCCGAACTAATAAAGAAACTGGCATTTCACGTACTAATTCAAAAAGATGATGATCTAAAAAGGGTAAACGTACCTCGATCGCATTAGCCATTTCTAAACGTTCAGCAAACAAAATATAGTTAGGTAAAATGGACTTAGACCACAAATATAAAGATTGAATAACTGGTTCTCTTGCTAAAATTTGTCCTTTGATATCAAATTGGTTTAAAAACTTGCCATAAACATCTAAGTCAGAATAATCAGAGGCATAATCAGGATTGAGAAGCAAGTTAAAAACAGAACGTTTAACTGCTATTTCTTTTAACCATGAAGGGATAAATCCTAATTTCTGCTCTACACTTGCTAAAGCGGTTGGTGTTTTTTGAATAGAATGATTGAAAAGTAAATCTTGGCGTGCGTGACTATACCCTGCCAAAATTTCATCCGAACCTTCCCCAGATAAAATAACTTTATAACCCGATTGTCGGACAACACGGCTTTGTATATATCTCGCCACACCATGTGAATTTACACCCAAAGTTTCAGCGTGGCAAATTGCATCAGCAATATGTTCAGCAAAATCAGATTGATTAAGCCGAATTACTTGAAAATCAGCACCCACGTATTTTGCTGTTTCACGGGCGATAGGTTCTTCATCATAGGCTGGGCGATCGAAAGAGACAGTAAAAGCGCGAATTGGATCGCAACTAGATTTTGCTGCTATTCCCAAAACAGCTGATGAATCAATACCGCCACTCAAGAAGCTACCTACAGGTACATCAGCCCGCAGTCGAATTTGCACAGCTTCCTCTAATTTGTGGCGGAATAGTTCAATATATTCATTATCTTGACGTTGTGGTGTGTGTTGATTAGCTGTTGGATAATCCAGATCCCAGTAGCGAGTAATATAAGTTTGATTGGGCGTTGCTAACAAATAGTGTCCAGCTGGAATTTGCTTGACACCTGCAAACAAGGTGCTGTCTTGGTTGACATAAATGAATAACTGCTGAAAATATGATTCATAATCCCAACTGGCGGGAACTCCAGCAGCAAATAAAGCTTTGGCTGTTGATGCTAGATAAAGTGTGTTACCAACTGTAGCGTAAAAAAGTGGTTTAATTCCAAAGCGATCGCGCGCCGCAAATAAAACCTGTCTCGCCTCATCCCACAAGATAAATGCAAATTCACCCCGGAGATATTGCAGACATTCAGTGCCAAATTCTTCATATAGATGAAGTACAATTTCGCTGTCAGAACGGGTTCTCAGTCGATGACCTAAGTTTTTTAATTGATACTGAATCTTTTCATAATCATAAAACTCCCCATTGACAACAACGTGTAACTGTTCATCTTCATTGCTTATTGGTTGATTGCCTGTTGCTAAATCGATAATACTAAGTCGAGTATGCCCTAATCCAACTTTTTGGTGGGAAGCAACCCAATGTGATTGGCGATCGGGGCCGCGATCGCTCAACTGTTGTGTCCCCTTAGTTAAGGCCTCTACTATAATTGGTTCTTGTCTGGAAAAAATGCCTACAATACCACACATCTATATAAAACTTCCTATGGGAACTATTAGTGGACAACATTTGATTTGTACGTTGCGATATTATTTACTTGTAGGCAACAAAATAGGTTTCGCGTGGTTTATCTGGTTCACTATAATAAACACGAACTTGCTTAAAACCTACATTTTCTAAAGCAGATATAACTTCATCTGCGGCATAACTTTTAACTAACATAATATCTTCAAAACGTCGCCAACTTTCTTCAATAAATCTAAAACCAGTAATTTTGATTTGACCTATCTTTTCTTCTGGATTATAAATATGTTTTACAATCCAGGCACAATCATTTTTAGCATCACTTAAAACAATGTCATTCCAGCCAGCTTGAAACCCTTGTTCTAACAAAATATTAAAGACAAATAAACCATTACAGCGTAATGCTTTGTAAACACTCTCAAAAGCACTTTTCAATTCTTCATAACACATAAAATGATTGAAAGCGCCTGTAGAAATTGCTGCGTCAAAAACTGGTGGCAAATCAAAATAACGCGCATCACTGAAAATAAATTCACCATTGCTTGCATTTTCACGAGCATAATGCAGCATTGCTTCTGAGCTATCAATTCCTGTGACTTTAAATCCTTTGTTTAACAACATCTGTGCTAAACGTCCAACGCCACAACAAACATCGAGAATATTTGAACTAACAGGCAGCTTTGATAAAAATAATTCGTTAATAAATGGCAAATTATAGTCAAGATAATCTTGACTATAATATTGATTATTAACTGAAGCAATAAGATTGTAGTCGGGATGAGTAATTGTAAAAGACATAATTTTATGAAAGTATAATGGTTTTTGGTTGAATATTTTTTAATTTATTAGCAGCTAAATTTCGCATTCTTTCTAAATCATCAGTTTTTTCTTTTTTTTCATATTCCTGAATTAAGTTAACTAAATTTTCCAGTTGTATATTAGGTTCTTTCATGAAACTATTAAATAATATTTGCAAGTGATTTAGAATTCTAGTAATGTTTATAAATTTGTAAAAAGATGAATCATAGTGAGCCACTAGACCTAAGCTTGAACCAAGTAGTAAGATAAGTGTGAGGGGATAATTAGAGCGTGAAAAGAAAGAAACGTTATTAATTTTTAAATTAGTTGTAGATAGGCGAGAAATATCTACTAAAGAGTTCTGACACGCTAACAAACTTTCAAATAATGGTACCCCCCCAGAAACTTCACTCCAACTTTGAATGTTTATCAAAGGAGTATGTTCATACTGGCGTAGTTGGTTATATTGAGACTGGAGTGTTTTTAACCAAGGTACGAGAGAATTTTGAGGAGATATTTTTACTCGTGTTGGTAAAGTATTGACGAAAAGACCTATTATTGATTCAACTCCTGGTAAAGTTACAGGACGACCAGATACAACAGTACCAAATACCACATCTTTTTCCTTGCTATAGTGGCTGAGTAACAAAGCCCAAGCACCAATAAAGAGAGTATTTAAAGTTAGATGGTGGTGTTTCGCAAAGGTTTTGAGTTCTGCTGTAACAGTTGCAGATAGTTGAATCTTTTGTTGAGCATAGTTGTCTTTTTCACCATAGTTAAAACTGCGGTTAATTGCCAAAGAAGTTGGCTTTTTGAATCCCATAAGACTTTGTTGCCAAAAGGCTTTTGCTGCTGATAAATCCTGCTTTTTCAACCAAGCTATGTAATCCCGATAGGGACGACATGGTTGTAATTGCAGACTATCACCTTGGCAAAATGCTTCGTAAAGAGTAAAAAATTCTTTCAGTAAAATATCAGTACACCAGCCATCTAATATCAGATGGTAAGTAGTCCAAATCAGCTGATAAACGTCCTCATCAACACGAATCAAAGTTAGTCGCATCAAAGGTGGTTCAGAAAGCTGAAAACCACGCTGGCGGTCTAGTTTTAGAAAAGTATTTAATTGTTCTTTCTGCTTATAATTCGAGAATTTCTGCCAATCATACTGCTCTATTACCAATTTCACACGCCGATATACTACTTGAACTGGTTTATCTAAATTCTTGGAAATAAAACCTGTTCTTAAACTGGGATGGAGTTCTACAATTTGCTGCCAAGCTTTATTAAAAGCAGAGAAATTTATTTTTCCTTGTAATGTACATAAAATTTGCTCCAAATACATTCCTAAGTTCGGTTCCGCCAGGATGTGAAATAGCATCCCTTGTTGAGTTGGTGAAAGTGTATAAATATCTTCAATTTCTTCAAGTTTCATGTTAGTTGAAAAGCTCGTTTATTTCTGTTTGGCTTAATTCGGATTCTGGAAAATTTAAAGGTGTAAAGCTAGTCATATTTTGGGATTTTTCTTCTTCGCTGTTCGTAGAAGCAAGCAAAGTTGTTTCTGCGATTTTTGCTAATTCAGCAATAGTTGGATAATCAAACAGTTGATTAGTCGTCAGTGGCCAACCTAATTGATTTGCTTTGGCAATAATTTGAATGCTTTGAATAGAATCTCCTTGCAACTCGAAGAAGTTATCATAAATACCCACCCTTTCAATACCAAGAACTTGACTCCATATACTTGCTAGTGCTTTTTCAAATGGTGTTGCCGGTTCTACATAGTTCTCTTCTATCTGTGGATTTTCTTCTTGGAGGAAGAGATTTAATAGTTCACGTTTTTCTGGTGAAAGTTGTTCAAGGCGTTCCAAAAAATCACTCATTTTCTGTTTCTCTAGTTTATTCAGGTTGTAAAGTTAACATTTTCTTTTGAGCAAGTATAAGTTGTGCTTCTTCGTCAGAAATTTGTTCTAGCTTTTGTAAAAGATGGGCTATTTTCATCTCATTCATGAGTTTTTGATTAGGTGCTGGTAAATTCCGACGGTCAACTTTGCCATTAGGAGTCAAAGGCAAAGTATCTAAGATTATGAAACTGTTAGGTATTTTGTAAGCTGGCAATTTCTGTTTTAATAAATTTCGTAATTGGCTGGTGCTGGGTGCAATATCACATGTTACAACATAAGCTAATAAATATTTTTTTCCTAATTCTTCTCTCGCTAAAACCACCGCATTTTTAACTCCTGGGTGTTGTTTTAATACTGTTTCAATCTCTTCTAATTCAATGCGATATCCATTGATTTTGACTTGATAATCGCGGCGACCAATAAATTCAATATTGCCATCAGGAAGAAAACGCCCTAAATCTCCTGTCTTATACAACCTCTTACCTTCTGCCTTCTCAAAGGGATTAGGAATGAATTTTTGGGCGGTTAATTCAGGATGATTTAGATATCCACTGACGACACCTTCTCCGCTAATATATATTTCTCCGATAACTCCGACTGGTACAGGTTGTAAGTAGATATCTAGCAAATATATTTGGGTGTTAGAAATGGGGCGACCGATGGGAATAGTATGGCTTGATTCATAGTCTTGACAATTGCAGACACTACTCCACACGGTTGCTTCGGTCGGCCCGTATTCATTGAAAAGTGATGCTTGGGGTAATAGTTGACGGTGATGTTTGACTAAGGCGGGCGAACAAGTTTCTCCCGCAACAATCACGGTACGTAGAGAATTTAATTCAGCAGGTTGGATATGGTCTAACAACAATGCGTACAAAGAAGGAACACTTAACCAATGAGAAATTTGATGTTGTGCGATCGCCTTTCTCAAATGCCAAATATCTCTTTGTCTACCTTCGTTAATTAATATTAAAGTTCCTCCTTGGCATAAAGTCCAGAAAATCACTGCCACTGAACTATCAAAGGCAAATGAAGGAATTAATAAAAAACTGCGAACGGGTTCTGAGTAATAAGCAATTCTGGCACTGGTAGAATGCACCAAATTTTTATGAGTAACTGGTACTCCTTTCGGGTTACCCGTAGACCCGGAAGTATAAATAATATAGGCTAAATGATTTGGTTCTGTGCAGTTAATGAGCTTATCTTGGCTATTTGTTGTTATTAATTCCCAGTCTGTATCCAGGCAAATAACTGTCATCTGACCTAAGCTATTAACTAATGACTTTTGACTAACGACTAATGACACTCCAGCATCTTGCAGTATTAAATTAATATGCTCTTGCGGATAGGCAGGATCTAACGGTACGTATGCGCCGCCAGCTTTGAGAATACCTAATATCCCTACGATCATTTCTAGGGAACGTTCTATATAAAGTCCCACGGGTACATCACAGCTTACCCCTAAACTTTGCAAGTAATGAGCAAGTTGATTAGAACGTTCGTTGAGTTCTTGATAAGTTAACTGCTGATCTCCAAATACTAACGCTGTTGCATCTGGTGTCTGCAATGCCTGATTTACAAACCATTGATGAATCAGCAAGCTTTCGGGATATTCCCTACTTGTATGATTCCATTCTATCAATAACTGATGCTGTTCATTAACAGGAAGCAAACATTGAGACTCGTAGCGATCGCTTGGTTGTTGAGACATGGCTGTTAATGTCTCAAAATAATAACTACCAATGGCTTCTAGTTGAGCTTGATTAATCTTGGTGAGGTCGCATTCTAAATCAAGTTGAATATTATCCGAAAATGGCTCTCGATTAAACTCGACTCTTAAAGCAAAATGGGTTTCACCAAAACCTTGCGCCCCGACAATTTCTAAACCTATTAATGATTGAAGATTCTGAAATATATGAAAGTGAGTGTAATTAAAAACAGTTTCAAATAGCTGTTCTCCACGATTAAGCTTTTTCAATTCTGCGTAGGGATAGCGTCTATAAGGTAATAATTCACTTTCTGCTTGAAAAGTTTGTTGTACTAAGTCTATCCAAGTTCCTCCATCCAGTTGTAAACGCAATGGCACAGTATTCAAATGAATACCTAGCGTTTGTTCTCCGTCTTCAGTCTCTAATCTCCCGTTAGACTCCAAACCCGTTAATACATCCGTCTCACCACTTAATAAACTCATGACTCTGATATGTGCAGCTAATAAAACGTGCTTGACAGGAACCTGTGCTATTTTCGCCAGCTGTTTGAGTCTATCGGACAATTCAGAAGAGATAGGAACATTCAAAACGCCAATTTCAGGATTGGCACTGCTAGGACTGTTACAATCCCAACGTGGTAATTGGATTGTGATGCAATCTTGTAGCTTCTGCGTCCAATAGTTACGGCATTCCTCTGACTTCAATGTTGAACGTTCTAGTGCAACAAAATCTCGATATGTAATTGTCGGTGACGAATCAAGAGGATATGTCTGGTTGTGAAGTAAAGCCCAATAACGATGTAGTAATTCAGTTAGTAATGAAGCAGTACTCCATCCATCTAAAATGCAGTCGTGGAAACTCAAGACGAGATAAAAAGACTCGTCAGTGAGGCGATGAATAAAAAAGCGAATCATTGGCGGACAAGTCCAATCAAAATTTCGCTGTTTCTCAGTTTCTATCCAAGTGTCAATTGCTTGTTTTTGCTGAGTTGGCGATAGAAAGCGTAAATCTTCTACCTGTAGCGGTACACTCACTCGCTCATGTACTAGTTGCAATGGTTCGCTAAAGTTGATTAAATCAAACGAAGTCCGTAAAATCGGGTGACGATTTACTAATTGCTGAATTGCTTGTTGCAAACATTCCACATCAAAACGAACTCGCAACTGGTAGAAGAATATATCATGATACATTGGCGAATCAGGGCTGTATTGAGAATGAAAAATAACTCCCGCCTGGATTCTCGCTAAAGGATAAGCATCTTCTATATCTAATGGTAATTTTTGGCGATCGCCTACGGCGGGGCGTAGCCCATCGCTTGCAGTAATCAAACTAAATTTTTCTGTTTTCTGAGTTAATAAAGAACTCGGTTCAGTAATATTAACTTCCTGCACCAATTCATAAATCGTTTGATGTTGAAAAAGTTGTTGTAGCGAAAAATTCAAGCCTCTTTCTTGAGATTTAGCTAACACCTGAATACTACGAATAGAATCTCCTCCTAATTCAAAAAAATTATCGTAGATACCTACTCGTTCAATCCTCAATACCTGTGTCCAGATTTGAGCTAATGCTTTTTGTGCTGAGGTAGTCGGAGCAATGTAAGCTGTATCTAGGTCTGGTCTAATGCGATCGCAGTTTGGTAATACTCGTTTGTCTACTTTCCCATTGGGCGTTAAAGGTAGACTATCTAACATGACAAAAGCCGCAGGTATCATGTATTCAGGTAACTGATTTTTTAGCCAACGGCGCAATTCAGTAATTGTTGGTGTAGGCTGTTGAGCAGAGACGCAATAAGCAATTAATTGGCGATCGCTAAAATTTTCTGATTTATTTTGTTTAATAAATTGGCGCAGTTCCGTAACAGCAGCATCAGGCTGAATGTCGCCAACAAACTCAGTTTCTCGCATCAAAACCACAGCTTCCTCAATAGCTGGATGTTGGCGCAATACCGCCTCAATTTCTCCCAATTCAATGCGGAAACCGCGAACTTTTACTTGTTCATCAATGCGTCCTAAATACTCAAGTTCGCCATTAGGTAAATAACGTCCTAAGTCTCCGGTTTGATAAAGTCTTGTAGAGTAATTTCCAAAGGTGCAATGTCTAAACCTCGCAGCAGTCAGTTCGGGACGATTCAAATAACCCCGCGTCACTCCAGCACCACCAACGTACATTTCTCCAGGTACTCCAACGGGTACGAGTTGGCGATGTTTATCTAATATATACACCTGTAAATCGGGAATTGGACGACCAATTATACTGTTGGTGCGTTCAATATCGGCTTTGGTAAGAGGATGATAAGTGACGTGTACAGTAGTTTCTGTAATGCCGTACATATTAACTAACTGCGGTGAATCGCCATGACGGTCAAACCAAGGCTTTAAAGTTTTGATTTCCAAGGCTTCCCCACCAAAAATTACTAGACGTAAGGCAAGTTTAGAAGCTTGTTGTTCTAAGCGCATCAACTGACGAAAAGCCGAAGGAGTTTGATTGAGAACTGTTACCTGCTCTTGACAAAGTAAATTATAAAAAGCTTCAGGGGAACGACTAATCCAGTAGGGAACGATTACCAAGCGTCCGCCATAAAGCAACGCTCCCCACATTTCCCACACAGAAAAGTCAAAAGCATAGGAATGGAACTGCGTCCACACATCGTTATTACTGAATTTAAACCACTCGTCAGTTGAGCTAAATAACCGCACAACATGGAAGTGATTCACCAAAACGCCTTTCGGCTGACCGGTGGAACCAGAAGTATAGATAATATAAGCTAAGTTATCTGCTGTAACTTCGCTGATGGGGTTGTGTTCTCTCTCTTGTTTAACTCGATCTAGGCAGACGATGGAACCTGTAAAAGTAGGAAGTTTTTCGATTAGCTGCTTCTGCGTTACTACTATCGTTATATTTGCATCTTCTAAAATGAATACCAAACGCTCTTGGGGATAATTCGGATCTAAGGGTACATAAGCACCCCCAGCTTTGAGAATACCAAGTATACCGACAATCATTTCTAAGGAACGCTCGACACACAAGCCAACTTTAACTTCTGGCTTTACACCCAAGCTTTGGAGATAGTGCGCGAGTTGATTTGCCCGTGCGTTGAGTTGCTGGTAAGTTAGATGTTCATCAGCAAAGGTAATTGCTACAGCATCAGGTGTTTGTTCTACTTGAGTTGTAAACAATTCATGCAGACATCGCTCAATTTTAGATTTTGGATTTTGCGAAAAGTTGCGTGCGGTGAACCACTTGCGGTGGACGGGTTTCCCGGCATAAGCAAAGTGGTGAACCCGAAGGGGGGTTCCCCCCCGTTGAGCAAACTTTTCAAGACGGATTTTGGATTGGGGTTGGCTAAATTCGGATAATATTTGATGCTGTTCTGAATCTGTCAAAAGTGGTAAATTGGCGATGGGTTGTAGTGGGTTGGCGATCGCACTTTCCAGTAAGGTCTGAAAATGACCTGCTATGCGGGTAATAGTATCACTATCAAACAGGTCAGAGTTGTATTGCCAAGAAGCTGTCAGAACTCCATCATTTTCAGCCATCATTAAGGTTAACTCAAACTGCGCTATTTGCTGTTCGAGTCTCCAAGTTTCTAACTGTAAATCTCCCAAATTCATGCCTATTCCAGATTCACCTAGTGCTAAGGCTGCTAATCCTGCTTGCTGTGCAATTTGGGCTTTTTGTAAGACAAACATGACTTGGAATAAAGGCGATCGCCCCAAATCACGAACAGGTACTAGCTGTTCTACTATCAAAGAAAAGGGATAATCTTGATGAGCAAAAGCATCTAAAACTGTTTGCTGGACTTGTTGCAAAAATGTTTCAAAGCTAGGGTTGTCGGCGAAATTGGCTCTAAGAACTACCGGATTAACTAAGTAACCGACAACTCCCCCCCAAGCAGCTCGATTTCTACCACTGGTAGGAGAACCGACGAGTATATCTTCTTGTCCTGTGTAGCGGTAAAGCAGCGATTGAAAAGCTGCAAGCAGTGTCATGTAGAGGGTAACTTGGCGATCGCGGCTGAAGTCTTTGAGTTTCTGTGTGAGTTCTGCACTGAATTTACAAGTATAAGTTGCCCCTCGGTAACTTTGCATAAATGGGCGCGGACGGTCGGTGTGCAGATTTAATACAGGTAATTCTCCTGCTAATTGCTTTTGCCAGTAAGCCCAAAGTTTTTCACCTTCTGGACTTGCCAGCATTTGTGCTTCAGCATTCACGTAGTCAGCATACTGTTTGGTCAAGGGAGGAAGGGTTAGAGGTATACTGTTTTTTTCTGCCTCATACAACCTGCCTAACTCATCCACTAATACAGTCAAACTCCAGAGGTCTGCCACAATATGATGAACTACTAGCAAAAGAATGTGTTCTTGAGGTGAGCGAATAAATAAACCTACCCTGATTAACGGCCCTTGTTGTAAATCAAAGGGAGAATGGGCTAGTTGAATTAGGCGATCGCTCAAAGATAATTCATCCCATTCGCTAGCATCTTCCTGTTGCCAGTAGACTTGTAACTGTTGATGGACTCGCTGTACAGTTTGTCCTTGCTTGGTAATAAAAGTAGTACGTAGAACAGGATGGCGATCGGCTAATATTTGAAATGCTCGATGTAACGCTTCAATATTTAAATCGCCCCGGATAAGCACCGCCCTAGCAATGTTGTAAGCAGTATTTTCTGGTGCTAATTGCTGTAAAAAATATAACGCTTGTTGACCATGAGAAAGCTGATATTCGGTGACAGCATTAAGGGATAATACTTCGTTAACCGAATTTGATTCTAACTGCGCTATTATCTTGATTGCTAGTTGTTCAAGACTGGCGTTTCCCAAAAAACAAGCCATTGGCAAAACCACACCTAAATCAGTTTCAAAGGTGTGCTGAAGTTCAATTGCTATTAACGAATCAACACCCAAACTACCTAAAGGTTGCCTTGGATTTACTTGCTTCAGGGATACTTTCATTACCCTAGCGACTTGTTGCTGAAGATAAGATTCTAGTTTTGACTGACGTTGTAATGGCTGCAATGCCAAAATATCTTCACGACTCAAACCGACTTTACTATCTATTTCATGAATATCTTCTAAAATGCAACTAGCTATTGTTTCCAAGGTTCCTGCCAAAAACCCAGCCCGACAAGCATGGCGTTGAATCTTGCCGCTAGAAGTTTTAGGAATACTACTTGGTTTGAGAAGTAACACCGCATAAACTTGCACCTGATGTTCTTCTACCACCGCCTGACGGATAGCTCTTAGTAATTCCTCAGGATCTAAATTTCGCAGATAACTGCGCTGTACTTCTTGGACGATAACTAGCCTCTCTTCGCCGTTTACATCAACAGAAAACGCTGCTCCACTGTCTGCTTGTAGTGCTGGGTGGCTCTTGGCTACCGTCCATTCAATATCTTGTGGGTAATGATTGCGCCCCCGGATAATTATCAAATCCTTCAGACGACCAGTAATGAAGAGTTCGCCTTCATACAAAAATCCCAAGTCGCCTGTACGCAGAAACGGCTCTTCTTTTGTATCTTTCAGACAAGCTCGGAATGTATACTCTGTTTGTTCTGTCCGACACCAATACCCTTGAGTCACACTACCTCCCGCCACCCAAATCTCGCCCACTTCACTAGGTAGACAAGGTATTAAAGTATCAGGGTTAACAATGACAATCTTTAAATCTGGCAAAGGACGACCACAACCTACCAACGTCCTGACATCAACTTCTTTTGTACTTGCTGAAACGATCTGATTTTGTGCCAATGCTAAAGATTTGACTGACTGTAATACTGGTGGAGCCGCTTTACTACCACCAGAAAGAATCAATGTCGTTTCCGCCATCCCATAACAAGGATAAAAAGCCTCGCGGCGAAATCCGCACTCAGCAAAGGTGGCAGCAAACTGTTCTAATGTTTCTTTCCGAATCGGTTCAGCTCCGTTAAAAGCAATTTCCCAACTACTGAGATCCAAGGTAGTTCGTTGTTCCGGGGTAATTTTACGAACGCATAAATCATAGGCAAAATTCGGCCCGCCACTGGTTGTAGCTTTATACCGAGAAATTGCTTGTAGCCAACGCCAGGGTTTTTGCAAAAACGCTACAGGAGACATGAGAATGCAGGGTATTCCCAAGTACAAAGGCTGGAGCATATTCCCCACCAATCCCATATCATGAAATAGAGGTAGCCAACCAACAAAAACCGTTTCTGCGGTATGCTCCATTGCTAGTTGGATCAGCTTTTGATTATGCAAAAGATTGCCATGACTAACCTTTACTCCTTTTGGTGCTGCTGTAGAACCTGAAGTATATTGCAGCAACGCTAAGGTATTATTGGTGATATCGGCTTGTTGCCATCTATCTTTTCCCTCCCTTGCAATCTCATCAGTCGCTAGGCATTGCATAGTTGCTAGCTCTGGAACTTGATGAAACTGACACTTGATATCAGCCAAAAGGTTTGTAGTTGTTAAGACAATAGTTGCCTGTGCATCTGCAATGATGGCTTGTAATCGGGGCATGGAACGGTTTGAGCGTGGCGGATAAGCAGGAACCGCTATTACTCCGGCATAAAGACATCCAAAAAATGCAGCGATGAATTCTAAACCTGGCGGATAGAGCAACAATGCTCTTTCTCCCCTTTTTGCACAGCTTTGAAGTAACGTAGCAATAAGTCGAGCTTGCCGGTCTAATTCTCCATACGTTAAATAAGAACCCTCCACTTCTCCATCCACAAGAAAAGTATATGCCTGCTGTTGGGGTTGCTTGCTTGCTCTCCAGTGAAGCAGTTCAACCAAAGTGGAAAATTCAACTGGTAACTCGAAAAAGCTTTTGCTCATTTGGAAACCTTCTCAATTGTGCGTTCAAGGTCATCAATCACTTGAAATTCAGGTGTTGCAATGTTAAACGACTAGAAAACACATTTTTTATCATCTCAAAATGTTTATCTAATAGTTTGATAATAGAGATTTTTATAACAGCATAAAATGAGATTTTCCTTGCTAGTTGCAAGAAACATAATGGTGCAATTACTCTTAATTAATGTTTATTTAAGAAACAAGAATGTGTTTAGCGTGATATGGTCCCTTACCCCGCAATATTTTTCTTGTGCCTTATTTTTTAGGACGAGAAACAGTAAAGAATCAGACGAAAGCAAAAAAAGCTGAATCCGTCCATTGTCAGACTATTAACAATTTCCTTCAAAACTTTTTTGGAGGATAAATTTTCTAAGTGATATCGAAAACTATTTTCAGCAATCCTCAACAAACAACATATTACATGCTTCTGTTGGTTATACAATCAGCAATAACTTATTATTATTTGTTTTTGTATATTGATTTACTAACCTAATGATCGTTAATTTAAACTAGTGGTTCACCAAACTCATTTTGATAGGTTTGTAGTGAGGACTTTAGTCCTCATTTAAGCACTAAAGTGCTTACTACGAACCTTTCATAACTAATGCGATAGACCAGTAGTAATTCGTGTTTTAAAAATTTGTAAATATTTAATACTTATCATGTAAATAAATAAAATATTTTTTCATTTTTTATTTAACATACAGTCATGTTTTGACGGGCAGTCTTTTGACATAAACAACTGTTTTCAGTAGGCTCAGTAATGCTTTTAGAAATTCAAAACTTCATTCATAATATCCAACTTTAAAAAAGAGCTTGACTTTTTTTACAACCTTGGTATTGTAAGAATGATTATCGTTATATTTTTCAGCAGTACTTCAACAAAAATCTTTGAGGATTCTTAAACCTGAGTAGGTTGAACTTGGCAAAGTTTGATTTACTACTTTTTCATCACGCAACAGCAGAAATGAAGTTATTTGCGATGGAAGGCAAGTAATACCTGTTGTAGTGGTGTGCAATGTGGTGTGGAGGAACATTTTGAAACAAAGACTGTTTTTTGATTTGGGAATTGTAGGAGCTATTTGTCTGTTAGCAATTGCACCTGTAAAAGCACAAGAAGTGGCTAAAGAAGGTACTTCCAGTTCAGATATCCCCATTCCCTATACCAGTGTGAAAGACTGGCTTTTTGCACAAACTGAAGTCATACAAGTAACTGGAGTGCGTTTTTCCTCAACAGATGATGGTTTAGAAATCATTCTAGAAACTTCTGCATCTGATAACCTACAAACCTCAGTCACAAGTGAAGGGAATAGTTTTATTGCAGATATTCCTAACACTCAACTGCGCCTAACAACAGGCGACTCCTTCCGCCAAGAAAATGCGATCGCGGGAATTACAGAAGTAACAGTGACAAACCTAGATAGCAAGACTATCCGGGTAAGAGTGACAGGTAAAGCAGGTGCGCCAAAAGTTGAATTGTTTGACAGCGATGAAGGTTTAGTTTTCGGGATTACACCAGCCATATCTTCTACATCCCAACAGCCGCCACCACAGACACCTGAAACAGAAGAACAGCCTAGTAGTGAAACAGTACCAGAACAACCCTCTGCTCAAGACGAGCAACCTATCGAATTAGTCGTAACAGGTGAAACAGAGGGCGAATACAACGTACAAATTGCTCCCAGTTCTACAAAAATTGACGTACCCCTACGGGACATTCCCCAATCTATTCAAGTTGTGCCTCGGCAAGTACTAGAGGATAGACAAGTAACACGTCTAGACGAATTTACAGATAACGTCAGTGGTGTACAACGGATATTCGGCTTTGGCACAGCATCTGGTTACAATATTCGCGGTTTGTTTGCAGGGTATGAAAACCTCCGCAATGGCTTTCGGGATCAAGGTAATCCTCGTGATATTGCTAACGTTGAGCGTGTAGAAGTACTAAAAGGCCCGTCATCAGTTCTTTATGGTGGTGGTAGTTCTTCTGCCTTGAGTGGATTAGTTAATACAGTCACGAAAAAGCCGCTTGACAGTCCCTTTTATCAAGGTCAGTTGACCATTGGCAGTTTTGATTTTTACCGTCCCAGTATTGATATTACAGGGCCACTGTTAAGCGATCGCTCTGCTTTATACCGCTTAAATGTCGCCTATGAAAATAGCAACAGCTATCGTGATTTTGTCTCTAGGGAAAACTTTTTCATTGCTCCCGTTTTGACTTTGCAACTGAGTCCACGTACAACTTTGACCACCGAATTTGAATATCTCGACTACAGTTATATTTTTGACAAAGGTTTACCTTTAGATCCCGTATCTTTACAACTGCCAGTTAACAGGTTTATTGGCGAACCCAATCTCGACCCCACTACTGGAAATGTTGCTTCAATTACTGGTAATTTTGAACATCAGTTTAGTGAAAATTGGAAATTTAGACAGGGGTTAAATGCAACTATTAATAATACTGAAGTTGGCAATGCTCGGATATATTCAATATCCTTACGAGATGATGGTCGTACACTAGATAGGACATCTTCTGTAGGAGCGCAGAAAACAGAAAATTACTCCTCGCAAACTGAAATTTCGGGAAAATTTAATACAGGTTCTTTACGTCACAATGTTTTATTTGGCGTAGAGTTAGCTCGATTTAAATATGGCTATGATGTTTTTGAAGCTCCTTTAGCTCCTATTGATATTTTTAACCCAGTTTATGGTGCAAGACCAGGAGAATTTACTCTCAGTTTTGCTGGTGAGCAAGGTGGAGACAATATTGGCATTTATGTCCAAGATTTAATAGAAATTTTGCCTAATCTCAAAATTTTGGCAGGTGGTCGTTTTGATGTGGTTGACTCTTTCTTTAAAGACCGTCCAACTAATACAGTAGTAAATGAGCAAACAGACAGCAGATTTTCGCCACGAGTTGGAATAGTTTATCAGCCAAGTCAGTCTACATCTGTTTATTTCAATTGGACTAATGCTTTCGTTCCTCAAATTTTTAGTAGAAGTCGGACAGAGGAACAATTTAAACCAGAAATTGGCGAACAGTTTGAGGTAGGAATTAAGCAAGATTTTTTTGACAGTCGGGTGTCAGCAACTTTAGCATTGTATCAAATCACTCGTCAGAATGTGCTGACAAGTGATCCAGTTGATAGAAATTTCAGCATCCAAACCGGCGAACAAAGAAGCCGTGGTATTGAACTAGATATTGCTGGGGAAATATTATCAGGTTGGAAGGTAATTGCTAGTTATGCTTACATAGATGCTGCTGTTACAGAAGACAATGTGATTCCCATCGGAAACCGACCCGCAGGCGTACCGGAACACAGCGCCAGTTTGTGGTCTACTTATGAAATTCAAAATGGTAATTTGCAAGGTTTAGGTTTTGGCTTGGGGTTAGTATATGCAGCAGAACGTGAGGTATCTTTACCCAATACCTTCACAGTTCCCTCATATCTAAGAACTGACGCATCTGTTTTTTATCGTCGGAGTAATTATAGAGTTGGTCTTAATATTAAGAATCTCTTTGACGTTAAATATTACGAAGTAGATGGTTTTAGTCTTCTCCCCGCAGCACCATTGACGGTATTAGGTACAGTTGCAGTGGAGTTTTAGTCATGGCAAAAATTGTATTTTGTGTTTGGCGATTGCAAGGCGAATTTTATGGCACTTTGAAATTGGCGAAAACTCTCAAATCTCTTGGACATGAAGTGCTTTATTTGGGAATACCAGATTCTGAAGAAAATGCTCAAAATCATGGTTTTACTTTTCTACCTATTCTCGAAAGATGGTTCCCAAAAGGTTTTATACGAAAGGTCGATGATAATCATCTTAAAGCTAGTGGGCTTAAGCTCATCTTAGAGCAAATTAAATATATCAAGTATTTTAAATCTATGATTAATTCCTTTCTAACAGGAGAGAACCGTGAAGTACATACTTTGCTCAAACAGACTCATCCCGATTTACTTTTGATTAGTACATCCTCCCCTTTGTTCTCAACTTTACTGGCTTTAATAGCTTATGAATGCCAAATTACAACCATTTATTTAACGGATATGTTTACGGCGCTACCACCGCCTAATTCCAATCGACAAATAAAATTTTCTCCTCAGTTCTGGATACAACAATTTAAATTAGCATTCGGTTGGTTAATTGGTATCGATATAAATATTACAAATATTATCAAGAAAATTGCTATCAATAGTAAAGTTCCTCTGGAATTACTAGATTTTCAGCAGGTGATTCCTGTGAAATTACCACATTTATTTTTATGTCCTGAAGAATTAGATTTTCCTGGAACTGTAAGACAAGGATGTTATTATGCAGAAGCTTCTATAGATTTAGAAAGACAACAATCTGATTTTAATTGGTCAAAAATCAAGCAAGATAAAGCTCTAATTTATTGTGCTTTAGGAACTACAGTAGGAGCAGTAGAAACTTTAACTGTAGCTAAAGCCAAACAATTTATTCAAAACGTCATTGATGCTATTTCCAAAAAACCTAAATATCAATTAGTGGTTTCAGTGAGTGATTATCTTTGTGTTCAAGATTTTACTTTTATTCCCGATGATGTCATCATAGTTAATAAAGCACCGCAATTAGCACTCCTGGAACGAGCTTGTTTAGCAATTATAGCTGGAGGAATACATACTATTAAAGAATGCATATTTTCAGGAACACCAATGATAGTATTTCCCATTTGTGCTGACCAACCGGAAAATGCTAAAAGGATTCAATATCATGGATTAGGGTTGGTGGGTGACATTCAAGATGTAACAGTCCAGAAAATAACTAATTTTATTGAAACAATAGAAAGCAATTATTCATTGCAGCAGCAAGTAGAAGCATGGGGTAAAAAATTTAGAGAGATAGAAAGTTATGGACTTTCCATCAAAATTATTTCCCAAATTTTAGATACTACAAAAACGATTAATTAAATTGTTTTATAAAGATTTAAACTTTATAAAAAATTAGATATTTTTCAAAATTAATTCGACAATTTTTATTTAAAATGTGAGAAGAATTAAGGTGAATTTAAGTATTTCTAGATTGAAAATCTGCAAAATCAAGTGGTGGCACTGGTTGTCGAGTCTATTACTGGTGCAGATATTGGCTGCTTGTAGCCAAGTTTCTTCAAGTCCACCAGCTACTAAAGTTAGTGGTGAATCCAAAGATGAGATAGTGCTGGCTTTTTCATGGGAGGATTTTGACGACAAGGGGTTCGACCCAACTATGGGTTGGAATTATTACGGGCCGCCACTTTTTCAAAGTACACTGTTGCGCCGTAACGAAAATCTAGAACTGGTAAATGACCTTGCCCAAAACTACACTATTAGTAGCGATCGCAAAATCTGGACATTCAAAATACGTGAAAATGTCCGCTTTTCGGATGGTCAACCCCTCACCGCCGAAGATGTTGCTTACACATTCAACCACACTCAAGAGAGTGGCGGATTGGTAGATTTGTCTGTGTTAGACAAAGCGGTTGTCAAGGGAAATTACGAAGTTGAATTACACCTCAAGCAGCCTCGGATTACTTTTATCAATCAAATAGCAAACTTGGGAATCGTACCAAAACACGCCCACAACAAAAATTACTTACGCAATCCCATTGGTTCTGGCCCCTATCGCCTAGTGCAATGGAATCCTGGCGAACAGATTATTGCTGAAGCCAACCCTTACTACTACGGAACGCCAGCAAATATTAAACGGTTGGTAATTCTTTTAACTCTTGAAGATGCAACCTTGGCTGCGGCGAAGGCGGGTAGAGTTGATGTGGCGCGTATACCGCCATCGCTTGCTATTCAGCAGATTCCTGGGATGAATTTGTACGCCCACAAAAGCGATGTTCATGCAGGATTGATGCTTCCTTATATCCCCAACACAGGCAAGAAAACTTCTCAAGGATACTCCATTGGCAATGACGTAACCGCAGATCCCGCAATTCGTCAAGCCGTTAACTACGCCATCAATCGGCAGGTTTTGGTTGATGCTATTCTCGAAGGCTATGGTTCTCCTGCCTATACTCCAGTTAGTGGTATGCCTTGGGAAGAAGCTAAAGCTAAAATCCAAGATGCCGATGCTAACAAAGCTAAACAGATTCTTGCCGCAGCAGGTTGGGAAGATAATAACGGCGATGGCATTTTAGAAAAACAAGGATTGAAAGCCGAGTTTAGCATTCTCTACCCTGCTAAAGATAGTGTCCGCCAAGGACTAGCTTTAGCTGTAGCGCAAATGCTCAAACCAATCGGTATTCAAGTCAATGCGGAAGGCAGAAGTTGGAAAGAGATTGAACGCCGATTGCATAGCGATGTAGTTCTCTATGTACTAGGCACTTACGATCCGCTGCTCCTATACAATCTCTACCATAGTTCGATCGCCCAAGGAAATTGGCAAAATCCTGGTTACTATGCGAACTCTGTAGTTGACCAAAATCTTGATAGAGGGATGACCGCAGCCTCAGAGATAGAAGCAAGATTATTTTGGCAAAAGTTACAGTGGGACGGTCAAACTGGAATCACTACTAAAGGCGATGCTGCATCTACTTGGCTGGTTAGTCCAGATCAAACTTACTTTGTGAATGGCTGTTTAGACCTTGGCAAGCAAAAGCAGGTAACTCACAACTACACAGGTTCAATATTAGCCAACGTTACCTCTTGGAAGTGGAATTGTGAATGAACATTTAAATTGCATGAAACCAGGGCTAAAGCCCTGACTACAAGCAAATCAATCTGGAAAAATGAAAAATATTTGGCGATTCTTACTCCAAAAATTCCTACACTTTCTGCTGCTATTAGTAGCACTGTCAGTCATCAGTTTTGTCCTGGTTAGCTTGTCTCCTGTTAACCCGGTAGATGCTTATATTGGGGCTGATGTGATGCGTGTGGGTGCAGAACAACGAGAATTAATTGCCCAACGTTGGGGATTAGATCAACCCATGACCACACGTTTTTTCCTTTGGCTAGGACAACTACTGCAAGGTAATTTGGGAACTTCCATGACCTACAACCAAACTGTGTCCCAAGTGATAGCCGAACGTTTTGAGGCATCATTAGCACTGATGGGGTTGGCGTGGTTGTTTTCTGGTGCATTCGGTGTATTGCTGGGTATTGTTGCAGGAGCTAAGGAAGGGTCTTTAGTAGATCGGGTGATTCGGATTTATGCTTATACTTTGGCATCGGCTCCCGCTTTTTGGATTGCCCTACTATTGTTAATTATTTTTTCGGTAACGCTACAAGTTACCCCGATATGCTGTGCAAAGCCGCCCGGTATTTTAGCGGCTGATGTGAGATTATGGCAAAAGCTTCATCATTTACTACTACCTGCCCTGACTTTGAGTGTGATTGGCGTTGCTAATATTGCCCTCCACACCCGTGAAAAGCTGATTGAAATTCTGCATAGCAACTATGCTTTATTTGCCTATGCCCAAGGTGAAACCACTACTGGGGTAGTTCTACATCACGGTTTGCGTAACGTTGCTTTACCGGCGATTACCTTGCAATTTGCCAGTTTGGGCGAACTGTTTGGTGGTTCTGTACTAATTGAAAAAGTATTTAACTATCCTGGTTTGGGTAATGCTACCGTACAGGCGGCATTGCGAAGCGATGTGCCGTTGTTACTGGGTATTGTTTTCTTTAGCGCCACCTTTGTTTTTATCGGTAACACTTTAGCTGACCTCAGTTACCAGATTATCGATCCCCGTATCCGTTTTGGAAAATCTGCATGACAAAGCCTGCGATCGCCATCCCCACTCTACCAAATCATCCGCCGACTAAGCCCAAAGGCTTGGTATATTTGGGTAATCGCCGTAGCCGCACCCTGGCGATCGCCCTTTTATGTTTTGTAATTTTTAGCACTCTGTTACTAGGAGGGCAGTTAGTTGGTACAGAAGGGTTAGAAATTGCCTTACAAACTCGCAACCAACCACCCTCACTGGCTCATCCTTTCGGTACTGATTGGTTAGGTAGAGATATGTTTGCCCGTACTCTCCACGGCTTAAGTTTAAGTTTGTGGGTGGGTTTGTTGACAGCTATCTGTAGTGCGGCCATCGGGTTAGTCTTAGGAACAGTATCAGCAACGATGAATAGTAAAGTTGACGGAGTAATTACATGGCTGATTGATGTGTTCTTAAGTTTACCTCATCTTGTGCTAATTATCCTGATTGCCTTTGCAGTTGGTGGTGGAGTTCCCGGCTTGTTAATTTCAGTGAGTATCACCCACTGGATGGGATTAGCTCGACTTTTACGGGCTGAGGTACTGCAAATTAAAAACTCAGACTACGTACAGCTTTCCTATAAACTAGGACATTCTTCTCTGTGGATTGCTCGTCATCATTTGTTGCCTCATTTGATACCTCAGTTCATGGTGGGACTGGTATTGCTATTTCCCCATGTAATTTTACACGAAGCCGGTCTAACCTTCTTGGGACTGGGTTTACCACCAGAAATGCCAGCGATTGGCGTGATTTTAAGTGAGGCTATGCGTTATCTGTCGGCTGGTTACTGGTGGTTGGGAGTTTTACCAGGAGTGGCTTTGCTAATGGCTGTGAAACTGTTTGATATTTTGGGTGCTAGTTTGCGATCGCTACTTGACCCGAAAACAAGCCAAGAATAACACTACAAGGAGCGTTCAGAATGCTTTGTGTTCAAAATCTGAGTGTCACCTTTACAATGTATGACCAGGGTTTAAGCCAAAAACAGACTACTGCGATCGCTGATTTGGATTTGCATATTAACGCTGGTGAAGTTGTGGCTGTTGTTGGTTCTAGTGGCTCTGGTAAAAGCCTTTTGGCACACGCAATTCTCGGAATTTTACCTAAAAATGCCCAGGTGGCAGGTAAGATAACTTACAACAATGAATATCTTACTTGTAAACGTCAAGTGGAATTGCGGGGAAAAGATATAGTATTAATTCCACAATCAGTTAGTTATCTCGATCCCTTAATGAGTGTAGGTAAGCAACTCAGCCGGATTGCACGTCTGAGGGGATTATCAACAAATGCATCTCAACAGATTATTGACCAAGTTTTAGCACGTTATAAACTTGCGCCCTCAGTCAAGCAGCTATTTCCGTTTCAACTTTCAGGTGGGATGGCTAGGCGAATTTTAGTAGCAATGGCTGTGATTGGGCAAGCTAATTTAGTCATTGCTGATGAACCAACTCCAGGGTTGCATCCAGAGGTGGTAGTGGAAACTCTCAATCACCTGCGCGAACTTGCTGACGAGGGTAAGGGTGTATTGCTAATTACCCACGAACTAGAAGCTGCTTTACAAATAGCAGATAAAGTCGCTGTTTTTTACGCAGGTACAACTGTGGAGATAGCTGCTAAAACTGATTTTACTCATGGAGGTAAAGCATTACGTCATCCTTATACTCAAGCACTCTGGCGTTCTTTGCCGCAGAATGAATTTATTCCTGTGTCGGGGACACAACCAAATCCTGATACATTGCCCCTTGGTTGTTTGTTTGCCGAACGATGTCCAATTGCCACTACAGATTGTTTAACTCATCGTCCGCCCTTACGGGAAGTCTGCAATGGTTTAGTGAGGTGCATTCATGCTTAAAGCCGAAAATTTATCTTTCCGCTACAGGCAAAACCAACCTTGGATACTGCGGGATTTTAACATAGAAATAAATCCTGGCGAAATTGTGGGTTTGAGTGGAACTAGCGGTTTGGGAAAAACAACTCTGGGTAAAATTCTAGCTGGTTATCTCCAACCTGTAGAAGGCTCTGTCAGTGTAAACGATAGGCCTTTGCCAATACAGGGTTATTGTCCAGTGCAAATGATTTTTCAGAATCCTGAGTTGGCTATGAACCCTCGTTGGCGAATTAACAAAATTTTAAAAGAAGGGCAAATGCCTTCTGGAGAATTACTCCAAGCTTTAAATATTAACCAGAATTGGCTGAATCGCTGGCCTCATGAATTGAGTGGAGGTGAACTTCAGCGCATAGCTGTGGCTCGTTCCTTAGGAAGACATACTCGTTACTTAATCGCTGACGAGATGACGGCAATGCTAGATGCCAATACTCAAGCTTTAATTTGGGGGGCTGTGATTGATTACGCCCGTAAAACTGAGATAGGTATTTTAGTTATCAGTCATGACTTTTGGCTGCTCAAGCGTTTATGCGATCGCGCGATCGACCTGAGTTTAATAACCCGATTATAATTAGAGTTCGCTGAAAAATTAATAAAAAAGCAAGAGAAAGATTTATCAGTTAGTCAAGATGGAGAACTAATATCAATTTTCTTTTGTTTGCAAACATGGTATCTATCAATTGATAGATTTATCTCAAAATATATTTTAATATATAAACTGCAATAATTAACCCAAAAATACTTATGGCGATCTTTTCGCAAATATTAATTTTTTAATCCTGCCAATCGTGCAGAATATAAATAAATATTATAAATAACAAAAATATGGAAAAAAATGGTATTAGTGCTAGCCTTTCAACTGAAAACCTAACCTTTCGTCCAGGCGATACTCCTGCGTCCTTTGAGGTAACTGTCAATAATGACAGCGATAGTTTTGTAAATTTTCAGATAGAAATTACCGCAGCGGGAGAAACTCGCAACCCAGGATATCGCTGGTATGGACTTCAACCAGAAGTGGCAGCAGCTAAACCACCGGGCAGTAGTACAGTATTCCAAGTCTTGATTTTCAATACGCCGATAGTCGGATTTGTCGGCACTGTTAACCTGATGGTGAAGATTTTTTCACCACAATTAGCACAACAATGCAGACTTGTGCTGCGTCTGAAAATTGAGCGAGACAATAGACCAACACATTTAAGTTTAGAATTACCCGTGCGAGAGTTCCAAGTTTATCCTCGCAATTCTGTAGATATACCACTACGGGTGCGGAACTTGAGCCAACAACCAACAAATGTGGTGCTACGTTTTACAGGCGTCGATCCTTCTTGGCTGGCTAACAATGTAGAACGGCGATTAGCTGTAGAACCCGGTGGTTTAGCAGAAGTCACATTCCAATGCCAACCTCCTTCTGTTGTGCAAGCGCCCAGTCAAAACTATCCTTTTGTCATTGAAGCTGTTAGCAATAATGGTTACCCAACTAGTATTCAAGGCAATGTTGAAGTTTTACCTGTGGGTTTTGTAGAATTTAGCGTCACACAAAAACAGCTAAAAATTCCCCATAAATCAGCATGGTTACCTGACTGGAAATCTCATACAGCCGCTTTTGAATTGCTATTTAAAAATGCTAGTAACTTAAATCAGCAACTCAATGTGCAAGTTCAGGGTAGAGACGAACGAAAATGTAGTTTTAAGAAGCAGCCTGAAATCGCCAATTTAAATTTAGGAGAAACAACAAAAGTTATTCTGGATGTCAAAACAAAACGTCCTTGGGTAGGAATAGGCAAAACTTTGTTGTTGGAGGCTAAATCAGAGTTATCCGACCAACGTTTAGGTAGTACAGACCCCGCCACCCAAACATTAGAAGTGCGGGTTTTGCCGATTATACCTCTATGGTTACAATTAGCGGCGATCGCATTGCTAGCAGCACTGATAGCATGGATCGTACAACCAAGGGGTGTCATGCATACGCGTTCTGTAAACTCAGTGCGTTTCAGTGGCATTGGTTTGTCTGTTGTCAGTGGTTCAGATGATTGCACATTGAGACTTTGGAGCATCGGCAACCATCGCTTAGACCCCGATGACAGAGTAACATATACCGGGCAGCCTGTGGCTTGCGATAAAGCGCAACAGCCCAAAGGTTTAATGGCAATTACCGATGATGCTGTAGAAGTCTTGCGCTTTATGCCATTAGAAAATAACCGTGTTGCCGTTGGTTTGGATAATGGTGTAATAGAACTCAGGGATGTACCCTCAGGTGCTAAAATTAGCCAACTTCAAGATTTTAAAGATCCAAAAGCAAAAGGCGATCGCGTTTTTGATTTAGCTTTCACTCCCAATTCTCTTAATTTATTTAGTGGTTATGGCAGTGGTAAAGTTAGATTATGGTCAAGACCAGCGTCCAATACTGATTTTCTGCCAGAACCGCAAGCGATCGATGTACAAAGTACATTAAGACTATCAGGTTTCCAAGTCCGCGCCTTAACTCTCAGTCCAGATGCCACAACTGTTGTAATTGGTGGAAACTTTAAGCGCTTCATATTATGGCAGTGGAATTCAAATCAAACTAATAAACAATTCCCAGGTTTATCAGTGCAAAATCTGGAAAAATTTGATGAAAGAGTAGGGCGTGAAGACTATATTTGGGCATTAGCTTTTGTTCCTAACTCCATAGAAAAAATTCTTGCAACCTCTGATTCTGCAGGATACATTACGATTTGGAATTTAAATCGCTGCCAAGTTATCAAAAATCCCAATCCCCAAGAACAAGTAAACGAAATAAATTGCCCGCAACTAGACCGTTGGTCAGCGTCAAAAACATCTGTGCGTAGTCTGGCATTTAGTGAAGATGGTAATCTGCTAGTAAGTGGTGGCGATGATGGACGAGTCGTAGTTTGGTATCTCACCCCCGAACATCAACTCGATAAAACCAAAGCAGCAGAAGGTAAAACAATTTACCAAAGCTCTAAAAAAATCAATAGTATCGACTTGAAAACTAATCAAGGAACCATGATTGTGAGTGGTAGTGAAGATTTTCAGGTCAAACTACACCGCATCAAATAAGGGAGTCGATGACATGCAAGCTAAATTCAACCCGCTACAAGTTTATATCAACCCACCCGACATTCAATTTGGGATGCCAGGAGATACCGTTGTTTTGTATGTAATTGTGAGCAATCAGGGAGATAAAAGCGCTGTTATTGACTTATATTTTGCTTTTGATGAAGTATTTCAAAATTTAGTCGGCTGGTCTAGTTCTCCTAGAGAGAGCTTAGCATTAGATCCAGGGCAAAATAGCGACGAAGTAGTATTTGAATTTCAAATTGCCCCTGATGCTTTCGTCGGAACTTATGACTATACCTTAGTAGTAGACTCTCCTCTGCATTATCCCCAAGATACTCCTCTAAGCTTCCCCAACAAAATTAAAGTTCTACAAAAAGAACAGACGGCAATTCGACTCAACGACCCGACGTTTTTCATTAGACCTAACACCAACCCCAACAAACAATTAATTTTCAATTTTAGCGAACCTTTGCAAGTCGAGGTGATAGTTGATAATCGTTCTGCTCGTGTAGACCGTTTCCGATTAACTTGCCTAGATTTAGACGATGACTGGTTCACAATTAATTATCCCGCAACTGGATTTGAGGGACAAGGACTAGTATCTGACGTAACTGCACTCGAACTCAACCCTGGTAATCAAGGTCAAATATTCTTGAAATTTCATCCACCTGTGGATACTTTGGCCGGAAATTATTCTCCGACAATTCGCTTGTATTCGGAAAACTCTCCAGACCTAGTGCTACTCGATTTGGTATACATCCAAATTCCGACAAATTATCGTTTAGACATAGAACTTAATACTATTTTGGGACAAGTTAGCCGTAGCCTTGGGAAGTATGAATTATCACTAGCTAATCGGGGTAACATTGTCCGCGAACTGATATTGAGCTTAAACAATCGAGACGAAGAACAACTCTATACTTACAGCTTTGACCCTACCGAGGTGAGATTATTACCTAGTAGAAGTGCGATCGCCAATTTGACGATCAAACCTAGACCTTGGTGGCGACGACCGTGGTTTGGTACAGGGCTAGCTGTCAACTTTCAAGTTGACATCAAAGACCAACAAAGTTTACCTTTACCTAACACATTCCCCCAAGGAACATTGGTATGGAAACCTCGTCCTTGGTGGCAATTTCTCCTGTTGCTTTTAGCAATTTTAGGGTTATTGGGAGGAATAGGGTTTATTATTTGGCGAATTTTAAACCCCGAACCTTTGAGATTAGAATCTTTCGATCCCAGTAACTCTCGAATTACTGAAGGCGATGAGGTAGCCTTGAACTGGAAAATTCAACAATATAAACAGTTGCAAAAGTTGACTATCACAACCAAAGGTTCACAACCAATTGAACCTATTACTTATGATTTTAGCAATGGTATTCCTGAAATACTAGGTAAAGGAGCCGCCGATCAAATACCTCCTTGTCAGGTGGAAGCAAAACAAGAACTCATTTGTAGCAATGTAAAAACTGGAGTGAAGACCAGAGGTAGTTATACTTTTGAATTACAAGCCTTGTATCGTAAAAACATACAATTATTTTCTCAAAAAGACCAAATAGCAACTAAAACAACTCAAGTAGAAATAGCTGAGAAACCAATTGCTCAAGTAATTAACTTTCAAGCAGATAAAACACAATATACAAAAGGTCAAAATATTCTTTTAAATTGGACAATTGAACGTCCCTTACTGCTGGCACAAATTCAAATTACTGGTAGTGCAGATGATGGTACGTCATATAGCGAACCAATTACTTATAAATTTAATGAAGGTAATATTGCTGACCCGAAACTGCAAAAACTCTGTACGCAACAAAATCAACAGTTGCAATGTAAAAATATTCCTCTTGCAGCATCGAAAGCAGGAAAATTCGCATTTGAGATTAAAGCTTTTCCTAATAACGGCAGCCAAAAAATTGATTCTAAAAAAACTGAATCTAAAATCGAAATCTTACCAAAACCATTTAAGATTATTTCTTTCACAATCAACGGTAGCGAACAACCAAATGTAGTTCTTAACGAAGGAACAACCGCTACTCTCAGCTGGAGAGTAGAGGGAGAAAATATTCAGGTTAAACTTCAACCATACGGCAATGATGTTCTACCAGCTGGCTCAATTAAACTTCCAGTGAATCTAGCTTTCCCACCTCAAATTGCACTGCAAGTTAATGATATATCTGGTAAGCAGCAACCCCAGCAGCGAGGATTTGCCATCACAGTACTCAAAAAAGTAGAGCCTACTCCTATACCTCCCATTAGCCCAGTTCCAAATCCTCTTCCACCTAGTAACCCATTTAAGAGTCCTTTCCCTTAGAAACAGAGATTTATGCCTCTTTCAAGAAACAAGGCAGGAGGCAGGAGGCAGGAGGCAGGAGGCAGGAGGCAGGAGGCAGGAGGCAGAAGGGAAGAGAATTTTACTTGTTTCTTCCATCCATAACGGAAGCGAGCGCGTCCGTAAACAGCTTCTGTCACTCTAGGCAGTCCCGATGAAAATTTTTTCATCGCCATGCATGTAAGTTCTCTGTTCCCTACTTACAAGTCAGAAGAAAAGTAAAAATTGTGAAATATCACAAAAAATAGTGAGGCTATCATGATGGCTGATTTGACATCTAATTTTGTAACCGTACTATCCCAAGCTGCGGCTGCGTATCGAGGAGAAAAAGCTAAACGTCCTAATACTGAAATATTAGTCAATGCGTTATTAGAAGCAGAAAAAACTGCCAAGCAACAACGCCTCAACTATGAGTTTGAGTCTCTTGTGGGAAAATGGCGGCTTTGCTTTGCTACTGGTACAAAAAAAGTTAGGGAACGAGGAGGAATTGTATTAGGCAAGGGTTTGTATGTACCCAAATTTGTCGCAATTCATATTTCCTTTAGTGCAAATTTAGAACAGAATTTAGGTAAAGGCGAAATTGTTAATCAGGTTGAATTATTTCCTCTATTGTTAAAGCTGACTGGGCCAATAAAATATATGGGTAAGAAAAATTTGTTGGCATTTGATTTTAACTATATGTTCATCAGTCTGTTCGGCCATCTTGTCTACAACAGAAAGATTCGCTCTGGGAAAGTCGAGTCAGAGGATTTTTATAGCCAGCCCATAGCTAAACTACCCTTCTTTGCTTTCTTTATAATTACAAAAGATTTCATTGCAGCTCGTGGGCGTGGTGGAGGACTAGCACTTTGGATTCGAGAAAATTGAGAAAACAGAATTGACAATTCAGGATTGAGAAGAATGTGCGAATGGGAGTTGTAGGGAACAGGCAATAGGCTTAAAAGTCTCTTGGTGTCTGGGTTATAGCATCATTGTCTTAGCCTACCTGGTAACTGCTATAGTTAAAATTTCTAAAAGCGATCGCTCTATAATTTCACTGATAAATTGATTGCCTTTCAAATTAAGGTGAATATGGTCGTGAAACAAACTTTTCGCGTCAGGATTTGAATTAAATATCGGTAAAAAGTCGATATATTTAATTTGCTGCACTTTCGTAAAATCGTTTAAGCGCTGGCGTGCTTTAATTTCATAATCGCGGGAACCCGGTTCGCCAATTTCTCTTAGCAAGGGAGTCATGACAAGCAAAAATTCGCTGTTGATTTGGCGAGTTAACTCTTGAATTTTACCAATTGCCTCCAGATTAATCCCAACGCGATCGCCTGGTTCATTATGAACTGCTTTCATCTCCAAAATTGGCTTTTGCTTGGTGAGATAACGCTGCCAAACTTCCACTAATCCCAACAATGGTTTACTATCTGGATAGTTGCGATCGCGTCCCACTTGTAAAGAAGTCGGAGCAGTAGCAAACAAATCATCGGTATTAATTAGTAATACTATTACCTGAGCATTAAAATTGCCAAACTTTTGTAAATAAGCTAATTCATTTCTTGGCCCCCAAGAGTTAGCTGAAGCATTTAACACTTCTACTTGCTGATAATTACTGTTAGTTGCTGATGCCAGGGAACGCATCATCAGGCTAGATATTGTATTATCTTGATCCGTCCACCAACCGCCGTTAGCAATAGAATCACCTAAAAGTAGGACTCGCAGCGTCGAAGGTGCAGGCATCTTTGCGATCGCACTACCTCGCATAGAATATTGATTAATTTCAATGCGATTACCAAAACGACGCGTGCGCTGGTTAGGAGCCAATAAATAACCGATTTGCTCATCAGCAACATAAATCAGGGGATTACCAAAACCAAAGAGCGATCGCAATCCTATCTCCAACACTAGAACTAATCCCACAACCACTGCCAAAATTACGAACACTAATATTTTCATCATTAGTCCTTAGTCATTAGTCATTAGTCATTAGTCATTTGTCATTTGTCATTAGTCATTTGTCATGGGGCACTTTTACTGAGCGACTTGTGCCGAGCAAAGTCGAGGTAAGTCGAAGTATGGGTCAAACAAAGAGTGTTGACTGAGGATTTATTCTCCTTGTCCCCTTGTCCCCTTGTCCCCACTTTGTATCAACAAGATCCATCCTCCTAAAGAAGTAAGTAATTGTGGCGATGGAAAAGTTGCAAAGTTTAAACAAAATAATATTAGGAAATTAACGTTATTCGCCAATATAACGACTACAATCAAAACGGACAAATATTTCATGCCGTAACAGAGGAGGATTACAAAACTGTGTCCGACTTAAATCGAGGAATTATGAAGTTTGAGGGTGCAGATTCCCCAAAAGTAGTCACTATCTCTACCGTGCTGCTTCTGGGGTCGATCGCTGCTCTCATCATTTGGGCGCTCCAAGCCGCCTATGCGCTAAACTAAAACCATCATTAGCCTAGAAGGACACTGGCAAAAACGGTCTCCGTCTTCGCCATGTGTCCGTCAAGCAGCTAATTCTTAAACAAGAATACAGAATTCAGAAGTAAAACAGGCTTGGAAGCTGGGTTTATAAAGATATTTTATCTAGTTGGCTTAAAATATCTTGTCTGTATCAGGAGTCTAGTATGATTATTACGTTTATTCATCAGTCAAATATTCTCCTGACTCCTGAATTCTGACTCCTGAGTGCTGAATTATTTTTGCTCAAAGCGCCCTTAAAACCATCAAAAATTTCATAAAAATTTTAGACTTGAGATTTGAGATTTTAGATGGCAAATTTAATCTAAAATCCAAAATCCAGAATGTTTGAACTTTGGGGTATCTTAGTTATTTTAATTGCCTGCCCTCTGTTGGGCGGATTACCGCTGATTGGATGGATTACTTACGCCCTCAAACGTAAGCAATTATCAGAAGTTGGTACAGGAAACATCAGTGTATCAGCAGCTTTCTATCACGGGGGTACATTTGTTGGGATTCTGGCAGTTTTGTCAGAAGCTTTTAAAGGAATTGCGGCGGTCTTACTGTGCCGCATTTTCTTAACAGAAGGGTCATTTTGGGAAATAGTCGCCCTCATTGCTCTGGTAATCGGTAGATACTGGATAGGCAGAGGGGCAGGTACGACAAATGTTGTCTGGGGATTTGTCGTACACGACCCACTGGTGGCAATATTTGTATTTTTCTTTGCAGGCATTAGCTTTTCAGTGATGCACTCCAGACAGGTAGTGAAATTTGGGGTTTTGCTACTGTTTCCTCTGTTTGTGACGCTTTTGCACCTCAGCGATATCCCCAAAATGCTTGCGGCTGTTGCTTTAGCTTGTCTAATGGCTTGGATTTACACAAAAATTCCTGACGATATGAATTTGCCAGCCGAAGAAGCACAGACAGAATCGCAAGCGATGTTGGAATTTTTACGTGGCGATCGAGCAATGGTTTCTTTAGATGAAGAGTTAGATGCTGCCATAGTTGGTGAAAAGGCAGCTACATTATCTCAAATTAAGCGCTGGGGTTACCCAGTACCAAAGGGATGGGTACTTGCACCGATTGACGAAGACCCGCAATTGTTGACGGAATTTCTCCAACCATCAGAATTATCTCCGTTGGTGGTGCGTTCTTCTGCTATTGGCGAAGACTCAGAACACGCTTCCGCAGCTGGTCAGTATAAAACAGTTTTAGATGTTACTAGCCCCCAGGCGTTACAAGAAGCGATCGCCGAAGTGCAAGCTTCCTACAATCATGCTTCTGCTGTACAATATCGACGCGATCGCGGTTTAAATGAAACAGCAATGGCAGTGCTGATTCAACAACAAGTCCAAAGTGTATTTTCTGGTGTAGCTTTCAGCCGCGATCCCATTACTCAGCAAGGTGATGCCATTATTATTGAAGCCCTCCCAGGCAGCCCTACACAAGTCGTTTCCGGCAAAGTCACACCAGAACAATATCGGGCTTTTGTTTTTGAAACAGAAAATTCTTCCTCTGTGCAATTGGAAGGTGAAGGACGAGTCCCACAAGCATTAATCAAGCAAGTTGCATACTTAGCTTACCGATTGGAAAAGCGTTACAACGGCGTTCCTCAAGATATCGAGTGGAGTTACGACGGTCAAACGCTTTGGGTATTGCAGTCTCGACCAATCACCACTTTACTACCCATCTGGACGCGGAAAATCGCTGCTGAAGTAATTCCAGGAGTAATTCACCCCTTAACATGGTCGATTAATCGTCCCTTAACTTGTGGAGTTTGGGGGGAAATTTTTACTTTAGTTTTGGGCGAACGTGCCTCAGGGTTAGATTTCGCAGAAACAGCCACTCTGCATTATTCCAGAGCTTACTTTAATGCATCCCTCTTAGGAGATATTTTTATCCGCATGGGATTGCCGCCAGAAAGTCTGGAGTTTTTAACCAGGGGAGCGAAACTCAGCAAGCCTTCTTGGAAGTCCACTTGGGAGAATTTTCCAGGGCTAGGGAGGTTGCTCAAGCGAGAGTTAAGCTTAGAAAAGGACTTCAAACAGGATTATTACAAACTGTTCATTCCTGGCTTGTCGCAGTTGGCGCAGGAAGATATCAATCTCTTGGAAGCGCCGCAGTTGTTGGCAAGAATTGACTTGATTTTGGAATTGCTGCGTCAAGGGACGTATTACAGCATTTTAGCTCCCTTGAGTGCTGCTTTAAGACAGGCGATTTTTCGGGTGAAGGATAAGCAAATCGATCATAGCGTCACCCCAGAGGTAGCAGCATTGCGATCGCTAGCTGCAATAGCCGCAGATGCTAAGCAGATATTACCTAACTGTGAACCACAGCAGGTATTTGAGGAGTTAAAGCAAACCCCACAAGGAAAAAAGATCCTAGAAGAATTTGACGAATTGCTTCAGGATTATGGCTATTTAAGTGAAGTGGGAACTGATATTTCCGTTCCTACTTGGCGGGAGAATCCGCATCTCATCAAGCAGATGTTTGTGCAATTAATCCAGGGGAACGAACTACAAGCAGACGGTAAAGACAAGAACAATAACATCTTTTTCCGTACCCCTAAACGCGGATTTGTCCAACGACGGGTGGATATCAAAGGACGAGTCACCGAAGTTTATTCACGGCTTTTGGCTGAATTGCGTTGGTGTTTCGTTGCTTTAGAAAAGATTTGGTTAAAGTCTGGTTTACTCAAGAAAACAGATGATATCTTTTTTCTCGACTTTGATGAAGTGCGGCGTTTAGTGGTGGGCGAAGATTCCACATTAGTTGAAAACTTGGTTGAGTTAGTGGAATTTAGGCGATCGCAATTTATCCAAGATAGCGAGATTACTCAAGTACCCTTTGTAGTCTACGGCAATACGCCGCCTCATCCCTTAGCGCCTTCTGCCCTCTACTCTGACCAAATTTTACAAGGTATTGGAGCTAGCCACGGACAAGCCGAAGGCAGGGTGAAGGTGTTACGAAATTTACAATATGTGCCAGACATCGATCGCGACACAATATTAGTAGTACCTTATACAGATTCCGGCTGGGCGCCATTGCTATTAAGGGCTGGAGGATTGATTGCCGAAGCTGGCGGACGGCTTTCTCATGGTGCGATCGTTGCACGAGAATACGGTATTCCCGCAGTCATGGATGTTCGTGGTGCTACATGGCTTTTACAAGATGGCCAGCGAGTACGGATTGATGGATCTAGGGGTATTGTGGAATTATCCAACGATTTGAGACCCGAATGATTACTATAGCAGGCAACCGGCAATAGGCTTGACAGAACAATTCGCAATTTTGAGATACAAAGCAACTAATTTTATAGCAACTACCAAAGCGCTTAGGACAAACAGTATACTCGTTGCCTATTGCCTATTGCCTATTCCCTGCTATATCTAACGAAAATTAGAATTGTGGCGTACCAGATTCATAAATTCCTGACGAGTCCGCTCATCTTCAGCAAAAACACCACGCATTGCACTAGTAACAGTCCAAGAACCTGGTTTTTGCACACCACGCATTACCATACACATATGGGTTGCTTCGATTACCACTGCAACCCCTTGGGGTTTGAGTAACCCTTGCAATGCATCAGCAATTTGCACCGTCAAACGTTCTTGTACTTGTAAACGTCGTGCATACATCTCGCAAATACGCGCAATCTTTGATAGTCCTATAACTTTGCCATTGGGAATGTAAGCAACATGGGCACGGCCAATAATCGGCAGGATATGATGTTCGCAGGAACTGAAAATATCGATGTCCCGAACCAAAACCATTTCATTGGCATCTTCTGTAAAGACTGCTCCATTTAACAATTCATCCAAAGACTCATGATATCCTTTTGTGAGAAACTGCAAAGCTTTCATCAGTCTTTTTGGAGTATCTTTTAGTCCTTCGCGGTCTGGATCTTCTCCTAATCCAATCAACAAAGTACGTACAGCCTGCATCATTTCTGCTTCTGTGACAGTCTGCTTTTCTTCAATCGCTAAAGATGACAGTCTCTGATCGGTAGAAGTTAGATCGGGACGAATCGATAGAATCATTTTGTAAGTTCTGTGGGAATGTTTAACAAATCAGCTTTTGGTCAGATGTGTGTTGCCATCAGCTCCTGACTCGTTACTAAGTTTAACATAACTTTATATTTCTTAAAATATTCTGAATATTTTCTCAGCCACAAAATACAGCAACTATGTGGCTTGTGGGAACGCAAACAGGGTTACTTTGTTTCTCGCGTTTGTGGTGCGTCTGCGTGAAGAGAAGTTGTGTTTGTTTTAATAGTGTCCGTATTTCAACCTCAACCTGTCAGAATTCACTATTTCTAGTAATAGCGGTTTTTGCTCAATATCTCAGAGGATGTCTAAAAAGTATCAATAATTTTGCTTTAGGGCATAAGGGACTTCCAAGTAAAAAATATTCCATTGTTATTGTTGACTGTTGACTGTTAACAGTCAACGCTCAACGCTCAACAACTTGAAGTTGTTGTTTATTTTTTGGACATCGCCTTCAATTCTCTTTGAGAAAATCAAATAGCATTTTCAAAAAACTATCTAATGTCAGATATTTGGACGTAATTATTATAGTTATGTTTTTTATTTATCGCTTTTCGAGTTTTTTAATTTGGAAACATTTCCAGAACATGCTGATTTTTAAGAGTCGTCATCAAAGTTAGGTATCAAAATCAGAGCCACAATTCATAATAAGACTTATTCACAAGCAAGCAAATATCTACATAGATTGGCGGCAGAGGACTTAAAAGAATAATAAATTGGAAAGTTTTTGGTCTAAGGGAACTCCAAGAAATAAATTGCAGCACATTGCAGCTTGGTGAGGTACAGATAATCGTAGGGGCGCCAAGCTTGGCGCCCCTAGAGATTTTTGATGTGTTGCAAAGATTTTTCAAATACTATTATCCAGGAATTTTAATTGCATACCAATACAAAAAAAAGCCCGCTATTGCGGACTTTAGTAAGGGCTTCTGTCACTTTTTTCGGCTACAATCATGTATGAATCATGATGTTTTTATTTTTAATGATTATTTGTTAAAAAGCAAGTGTTTAAGCTTAAAATAATAGACATAATTACTGGAATTATATCTTTTAACTACCAGACATCATAATTTGATTTTGGAATTCTATCAAAACACATTTTTTGAAGTTCTGCTTGCAGCAAATAATAACATAAAACCCTTATTTTATAGAATTATTTTTGGACAAAACACAGATATATATGTCTTTTCAAACTTCAGTAACCACAAGATTTTTACATTAAAAAGGTAAAGGTGGTCAGGTATAACAGCCCCAGTAATGAATTTCCATTCCTGGGGTTTTACTATCTATGAACAAAAATATGACCCTTGTATAGTCCTATAAAAGAGGCGATCGCTAGATGATGGTGAAATTAGCAGCCGTTAGTGTTGTGGTATTAATCCCAGTCAGACTTGCCAAAATTTCATCAGTAGCAGTGACGATAATATTGTGACCGGAGAAACTCAACTGACTAAAGCTTAGACCACCAGACAAACCAATTAAGTCAGTGCCTTTGCAGAAGTCAGTAATAGTATCAGTGCCTTGGGTTGGAGCCAAAACAAATTTATCTTTGCCATTACCACCTGTGAGAGTATCGTTACCAAAACCACCAGACAGCCTATCATTACCGTTACCGCCCAAGAGTGTATCATTGCCATTGCCGAACTGTTGCCAAACAACTAAATAATGTATTGACAAATACTAATTTTTGTGTATCTGAATCTTTTTCTTTTGTTTGACTCAAAACGACATCGTGAATATCCAAATCTCCCGTCACATAACTCATCTGCGGCAAATAAACAGCATCGTAGCCTTGGTGGTTTTGTCCGGGTTAGATGATGTTTTCAAATCGCCACAGCTGATACAGAGAACTCATGTAGAGGCTGTTGCCATTGGCATACAATCCCATGCACCGTTCAAAGGTGCGTTCAAATACAGATAATCTGCCGTTTGGCTGCAAGCCAATGAAGAATAACTTTCCTGCTTGATAGGTAGTGAACGATAAACTCAGGTTTTGCTCATGCAGCCAAGCGATGAACTGACGAGAAGCCTCGATTTCTAGAGATGGTTTTTCACTGGGATTCACTTGGCTTTGACTCCTTGATAACTCCGGTGTTTAGCCCATCCCGATTTTACTTCTGAATTCTGCTGTATTTTTTATTTGAGCTAACTTCTTTGCTCTTGCTTCTTAGAATCATTCAGATAAATTCCTATATCTATACCTTTCATATTGCAATTTATATATGACAACAACGCATAGATAAAAATAATTACGCCCAGCATCTCTAGCACCTCTTCTATAGTCGCGATCAAAGAATAAAACATATTACTTTGGGTGTAGTAATAATGATAGTATCCGCCTACCAATTCAGTACCAATTGCACCAGTTACGTAGATTGCCCCAGCAATCAAAAATAAGCGTCGTGTCTTTCTAGGAAGAGTAGTGATAAATCGCCCAAACACTAGCAAAAATCCAAGTACGAAGATAGCGCCCGCAATGACCCAAGCATAGTAAAGAAAACCACTGGTATTGAATGTGTTTCCCAATGGTCTAGTTAGTCTTTCATGAAGACTGATTAATTCGTCTAAACAAAAAATAGCAAAGACTATTGACAACCCTCTCCACGCCCATAAATCTTTATTTTTAGATAACTTCTGAGCTTGGAAGATGATCTCGGTCAGAATAGAACAAAATAGTAAAGCTCCTCCAGAGTAAATTGTAGGAATATTATTCTCACTGTTGAGATCGAATAGAATTCTAAACAGATCCCTACCAAAAAAGTCAGGTAGATAGTAGATATTGTAATTAGCAACAAGACTGGCAAGAGCAAATAACAATACGACAGCAAGCAGAAATTTGAGGGTTTTGTTAGCAGAAAGATATACTTTCAATTGATGCGCTGATTGCAACGCTCCCATCGTACCTTCTGGTTTTATAGAACTCGTTGGCTCAGTTACAGATACATAATCGTTCTTGCGATTGTTTGAATATGACTGATTTTTCAAGATTTTATTTCGATCTGGCAATACAACGTTTGACATCAAGTATTCAATGGTTTCCTGCTTAACAAAACCATGCTTTGCCAGAATTTTTCCTAACTTGTCACCACTGAACTTTTGTGTGTTGAGTGCTGTGTTTAATTGATCTGGAGTAATTAGTTCAGCTTCAATCAAGTACGTTCCTAGCGGCTTAATCTGAAAGTTTTGCGCGTCTATTTTTCTAATCAATAGGATCTCCTTCTTTTCGCTAGTGAGATGTAATAAGATTTTCAGCCTTGTTTATGAAATATTAAAATTGCTGACAGCAATATCAGGTTTTAACATTTAGATAATCTAACATTAACCATCTTTTGCGTCAGACCAAATTTTAATAAATAAATTTAATTAAATAATTATTTATTTATAAGTTTTATATATATTTTGGTTCTGCCGTTGCTGTTGTCTCCAAATGCATTAATAAATAGAGTATTTTCTCGGCGTTGCTGATTGATATCATGTCCGGTTGAAGACTTATCATTAGGACTGACACGGAGAGAAGTCACGACTCGGCGGCTTCCGCCGTTGGCGCAGCCCGCCGCAGGCATCAGAACTTCGGGAGACACGGGGACGTGGAGAATTTTTTTGATAAGTGATTAGGCGGACATGATATGAGTCCTGAGAGTGTGAAAAACTTGACAGCTAAGTGGTTTTATAGTATATTTGTACTATAAAACCACTTCAGTGTTGTATAAAACTTTAACACTTGCGACTACGCCAACAGGAGAGCAAAATTAATGAGGCTATCTAAGGTAGACTTGAGTAGTTTAGTAGCGATCGCTCACTCTGACGGATATTTGCAGTTGTTACTCGACCGGGGTAACGAGCTAGAGTTTTTGGAAATTCCGGCACCGATACAAGCTTATGAAGGATTGCAAGAACTTAACGAAGCGATTGCCGAAACTACTGCACTACCTTTTGAAGAAGAACCAATTGCCATGTTACCAGTTAGCTCATCAATGGCGGCGGCTATAGGCTACGATCGCGACGAACAGATTTTACAAGTTGAGTTTCAAAATGGCACTATTTATCAATACTTAGGCGTAGACGAGGACACTTGGGAAGATTTACACGCCTCAGACTCAATTGGCAGCTTTTTCAATCAAGAAATTAAAGGCAGATATGAGTGCGATCGTATAGATGTTACTACATGATACAACAGACAATAGCTTTGAAAGCGCTTTGATGTCTGGGTTTTACAGTCAGCTTATGTTCTAAACTAGATGCAATACATTTATTTACATAGATTAGATTAATCTTGCCCACTTACTTATAGAAAGAGAATCTCAATCCTTAGATTAGTTTCATAATCAAAAATCAAATGGGCAATTAAACATACACTATTAACGATTTGTTCAGCGAGAATAGAAAAAGCCCACATAATATTGACGCAGTTATGACAACTACACTTACCTCTCGTGTTAAACCAAGAGCTGAAGATAGTTTTGCCATTAGCTTTGCACCATTGTCTCTTGAAGAGATTTATACCAAGTCTGACGATCCAGCTAATGGTGCCGTAGTTGTGATGAGTGGAATGGTTCGCAATCAAACTGATGGTAAACCTGTGGTTGCTCTAGAGTATCAAGCTTATGAACCTATGGCATTGCAAGTATTCTATCAAATTGCTAGTGATATTCGTTCATCTACGTCTGATGTGAATCGAGTGGCAATTCATCATCGCATCGGACGTTTGCAAGTTGGGGAAATCAGCGTTTTAGTAGCAGTAGGTTGTCCTCATCGCAGTGAAGCGTTTGAGGCTTGCCGTTATGCTATTGATACCCTCAAACATAATGCACCTATATGGAAAAAAGAACATTGGCAAGATGGTTCTAGTCGCTGGGTGAGTATTGCTGCTTGCGAACAGTTAGGAGTAAATTGTTCTTAGGAATTGGGTATGGGAAAAGAGGAGGCAGGAGGCAGGACGCAGAAGGCAGAAGTTCTTTAATGCAAGAATTTTGTTAGAGCAGCGATTCGCCGTGTCCGCTTACTCCTGCGGAGAAGCAAGCTACGCGCAGCGTCTCGTAGAGAGCGTCATTTTGAATTGATTTGTCTCCCCACTCCGTAGAGACGCGTAGACGCTCGAAGAGCGGCTTATCGTAAGAGTATAATCGCGTCTCTACCCAATCCCTACTTTTGAACGTTGTCATTTACAGTAATCTTTAGCACTTTGAGTGGAATGGACGGTGATTTGCGACCATTCTCTAATCACAAATTCGCTTAAACCGATGTGTGGCGATCGCTTGGGGTCGAGTTTTTGCCAATCACTTTGATTTCCCCAATCGTAAGTATATCCTAGTTGTGTCCACGGGTAATTAATAACGCTGGCTGATGCATTACTTGATGAACCGTAGCGACTCTTAAATTGCTGGGTAAACCAATCTTGATAGCTGTTTGAAATTGACTCAAAGGCATTAGGTAAAGGAAATTCCAGTTCTGCCTCATGGTCGGTAATGTTAGGATCTTTACTAGGGCGAAATAGCGATCGCGGTTCTACCCAAAGCACAATCAACAAACGCTGCGGTAATACTGGCAATAATAGCAGCATAAGGGAAAACTCGTTTTTTGGGGCGATCGCTAGCCCGAAAAACATTCATCAACAGCATTATCTTATTCAGTTTTTTCATTTAGCGGATATTAATTTTGATCGCAGATAACCCTCCTGTTTTGCCTAAAAACAACCTCAGGAAGATAGTTGTACCAACTGGCTCAGTATTATTACTTGTGAAAATCAAGATCGTCAATAGTCATTTATCACTTGTAATCACTAAAGACAAACGACTAATGATTAAGGTATTACGCTTTTGTATTCCTCAGTTACTTATAAGTAGAAGGACTCAATTAAACTAAGGGATTACCAAGAAATAAATTATCCAATTTTGTGGGGTGGACATCTTGTCCGCCCCAAGCCTTGGGCGGGCGAGACGCCCACCCCACAAGAAAAATTGTATGTTTTTTTATTTGGAAGTCGCTAAAGTTCGTAGTATGGGCTTGAGCCATTAAAACGTCTGTTAAGAGCGATAAATCGCTTACTACGAACAAAGCTTCAATCTTACATTTAATTATGTCTACCTACTTAACTGCTGACTCTTTACTGTTAACTGTCAACAGTCAGCACAAAAACATGTCCTGCATTGTAAGCACAACATTTTATTTATATTTTGTTGCATTTGTTTACATTAACTGCACGGTTTTATTGAGGTTTGTGAATATTTTGTATTTCTCAAAGGAATATTCCTTTAGACTGAATTTCAATATGAAAAAGCTGGGGATAAATACAAATGCATTCGTTAAATATATTCTGTCACGAATTTGTAGTTGCTGTTTCCTTTGTGGCTTGCATCATTGGACTAGCTTTACTGTGGGACGGTAAGCAGCACAAAAGTGATATCCAAGAAACAGAGCAAATTCTGTTTAGAATGAGCTTTTCTTATTGGTTGGTTTATTGTATAGCTTTTGGCATAGAAAAAATAGTTTTACCCGAATGGGAAGCTGTGCTGATGAGTTTAAGAATAACTACCGCTTTGTCATATTTCTTAACTTTTTCTTGCGTCGTGAGTCTGCCGCTACACAAATTTGCAGTACACCGTGTTGAGGAATAGATATTAGGGCATAGGGCATAGGGCATGGGGCATGAGTGTGAAGATAACTCATAATGACCAATGACTAATGACTAATGACTAATGACAAAATTATCATTTCATAGCGATCGCTAATGCCGCTTCCAATTCTTCTTGGGTCAAAGTAGTTAAAATAAACACCTCTTGCACCGTTTTACCCTGCCGTGCGATGACTTTATAGCCTCCGCGAATTGGTACTGAGACACGAAGTTGCATTTTTGGGCAATGACCTTTTACCCGCCCGATGACTCCCGGCGTTACAGTTTGGATGCCATCCTGTTGACACAGACGTTCTAAAATCGGGATCAAACCAGAAATGTGTGTGGAGTGATTCCAGACTAGTCTGGCAGTTTTTTGGGAAGCTGTCCGGTCAGGATCTGCGGTGGGTTTGCCCATGATGATTAAGCTGCTTCTAGGGGTGCCATTGTCAAACCTGCGCGGCGCAGCTGCTGGTGATAAAGTTCCGCAGGTTCTTGGGGACCAACCCAGACGATCGCTTGACCTTCATAGTGTACCTGATTAGTTAAATCCCAAGCGCGATCGCCACTCATTCCTGGAATATATTTCATCAAACACTCGGCTACATGTTGGAATGTATTAAAATCGTCGTTTAATACAATCACTTTGTAATTCGGATAAGTCTTAGGGACAACTTGATTAGACCGTTCAGGAGCTACAGTTGGTGCTGTGGCCATCCCGTAAACATTCGCTGAAAGTGTCGTAACCATAAGAAAAGTAGGGGACAGGATTTTACAAAACTACACTATAAGTAACTAGTTTAGTGCATTTCTGGGGCTTGGGCATTGGGCAAAGGGCAAAGGGCAAAGGGCAAAGGGCAAAGGGCAAAGGGCAAAGGGCAAAGGGCAAAGGGCAAAGGGCAAAGGGCAAAGGGCAAAGGGCAAAGGGCATTGGGGACTGGGAGAGACAAGGGAAATAGAGATAAATTTAACCTTTCCCCTTTAACCTTTCCCCTTTAACCTTTCCCCTTTAACCTTTCCCCCTTCCCCCTTTCCCAATTCCCCATGCCCTTTTACCGATACAGCCAAACACGCAAGAGTGAGAGCAATTGTTCGGTATCTACGGGTTTTGTGATATAATCCGATGCTCCTGCTTCAATGCACTTTTCGCGATCGCCTTGCATGGCTTTGGCGGTGAGTGCAATAATCGGCAAGGATTGAAAGCGAGTGTTTTGGCGGATTTGACGTGTTGTTTCGTAACCGTCCATTTCTGGCATCATTACATCCATTAAAACCACATCAATATCTGGTGTACTTTCTAACAAGGTAATTCCTTCTCTGCCGTTTTCAGCATATAACACCTGGATTTGATAGCGTTCTAACATACTTGTGAGGGCGAAGATATTTCGCATATCGTCGTCTACAATTAGTGCTTTTTTGCCGACGAGTAAGTGGTCTCTGGAATGGAGTTGTTCGAGGATTTGTCGCTTGGGTTCTGGCAAATTTGCTTGGACTCGGTGCAAGAATAAGGCTGTTTCATCTAAAAGACGTTCGGGCGATCGCACATCTTTTATAATGATTGTCTCTGCAATGCGTCTGAGTTCGGTTTCTTGAGCTTTGCTAATTTCTCTACCCGTGTAGACAATAATTGGTAGAGATTTCCCGTTAGGTAACAGCTTGATTTGCTCGATGAGTTCAAACCCGGTCATGTCTGGTAGTCCTAAATCGAGGACGAGACAATCAAAATGTTGGGTGCGGATGGCCTCTAAGGCTGCGGCACCGTTGCTAACGGCGGTGGTAGCAACGTCGCTGTTGCCAATTAACTCCACAATGCTGTGGCGTTGGGTGTCGTCGTCTTCCACTACTAGGAGATTTTTCACTTGGCGTTCGACGAAGCCTTTAATTCTACCCAGCGCTTCCGATATTGTCTCACTAGTTAATGGTTTTTGCAGATATGCGATCGCTCCTAGTTGCAAACCGCGCTGTCTGCCTTCCTCAACAGTCATGATGTGTACGGGAATATGACGAGTATTCGGGTCGTGTTTGAGACGATCTAATACTGTCCATCCATCCATTTCTGGCAATCTGATGTCTAGTAAAACGGCTGAAGGTAAAAATTGCTGGGCTAGCATCAAGCCTGTGGTGCCAGTTTGGGCAGTTATTACCTTAAATCCTTGCTGTTGCGCCATATCTAGAAGGATACGGGCAAAATTAACGTCATCTTCGACAATTAATAATACGCGATCGCCAGGGTCGATAACACCGCGATCGTCATTTATTAGTGGGGAGTGAGGAGGTGAAGAAGACGCGGGGAGGGGGAGACGCTCTGACGCCGAGAAAGAAGAAGTAGATAGTGGCAGATTGGGAGACGCAGAGAATCGCTCAAATATTCTCTCCGCGTCAGAGCGTCCCCGCGTCCCCATGTCCTCGTGTCCTATTTCCCCGTGTCCTCCACCTTGTGGTAAATAGAATGTAAAGGTGCTACCTTCACCGGGTTGACTGACTAATTTGATTTCACCGCCAAACAAACGGGCAATTTCGCGGCTAATTGATAAGCCTAAGCCGGTGCCGCCGTATTTGCGACTGGTAGAACCATCGGCTTGCTGGAATGCCTCGAAGATGACTTTTTGTTTTTCGAGGGCAATGCCAATACCTGTATCGCTGACTGAGAAGGCAATGACTAACTGGGCGTGATTTAAAATTTCGTGGTCGGAACTCCATCCTTGCTGCGCTACTGCAACCCGCAACCGGACTTCTCCGCGTTCTGTAAATTTAAAAGCGTTGGAAAGGAGATTTTTCAACACTTGTTGTAAGCGTTTGACATCTGTATAAATGCTCAAAGGCAATTCCGGAACAAATTCAATTGTGAAACCAAGTCCTTTGCTGTTGGCTATTTGCCGGAAGGTGCGCTCGATTTGTTCGCCCAATTCTACCAAAAGCATTTGGGTCATTTCAATTGACATGGTTCCAGATTCAATTTTGGCGAGGTCGAGAATGTCGTTAATTAACGCCAATAAATCTGTACCTGCTGAGTAAATTGTCTGGCTGTATTCGACTTGTTTGTTATTGAGGTTGCCATCTATGTTATCTGCTAATAGCTTGGCTAAAATTAACAAGCTATTCAACGGTGTCCGCAATTCGTGGGACATGTTGGCAAGAAACTCTGATTTGTATTTTGAAGAGAGGGCGAGTTGTTCGGCTTTTTCTTCCAAAGACGTTCTGGCTTGTTCGATTTCCCGATTTTTGCGCTCGACTTCTTTCTTTTGTTGAGCCAGTAATTCTGCTTTTTCTTCTAATTCGGCGTTGGTTTGTTGCAGTTCTTCTTGCTGTCCTTTGAGTAAATCTTCTGAGGCTTTGAGCGATTGCGCTTGCTGTTCTAGGCGTTTGTTGGTTTCCCTAAGTTCATTTTGCTGGGTTTGTAGTTCTTCAGCCAATGATTGCGACTGCTTGAGTAATTCTTCAGTTCGCATGGAAGCGGCGATGGTGTTCAAGACGATCGCTATACTTTCTGTAAGCTGGTCGAAGAATGTCAAGTGGATTTCGCTAAAGCGGCGGAAGGATGCTAATTCAATGACTGCTGTGACTTGTCCTTCAAAGAGTACGGGTAAAACTACGGCATTCAGTGGGGTGGCTTCTCCTAAACCAGAGCCAATTTTAATGTAGTCAGTCGGCACTTCCGTCAGCAAAATTCGCTCTTTTTCTAAGGCGCATTGTCCCACCAAACCTTCACCCATGTGGAAGCGGTTGGCTAGATGTTTGCGTTCGCGATACGCGTAGCTACTAATTAGTTTCAAAAACGAGCTATTATTGTCCGCGGCGTCCATCAAATAGAATACGCCGTGTTGCGCTCCTACCAAGGGTGCGAGTTCTGAGAGAATTAATTTAGATACGGTTTCCAAATCTCGCTGACCTTGGAGCATTCGAGTAAATTTCGCCAGGTTAGTTTTCAACCAGTCTTGTTCGGTGTTTTTCTGAGTTGTTTCCCGCAGGTTGGCAATCATCTGGTTGATGTTGTCTTTGAGGATGGCAACTTCCCCTAGTGCTTCCACGGCAATGGAACGAGTTAAATCGCCTTTAGTTACAGCTGTAGCAACTTCCGCGATCGCTCGCAACTGTGTTGTCAATGTAGCAGCGAGTTCGTTGACGTTATCGGTCAAGTCTTTCCAAGTTCCCGCCGCCCCAGGTACTCTTGCTTGGCCGCCTAATTTTCCTTCGATTCCCACTTCCCGCGCTACTGTGGTTACCTGGTTGGCGAAGGTGGCTAGGGTATCAATCATTTCGTTGATGGTTTCTGCCAAAGTTTCAATTTCGCCTTTGGCATCTAACATTAATTTGCGTTTCAAGTCGCCGTTAGCAACTGCGGTTACAACTCTTGCAATACCCCGCACCTGTGCCGTTAAGTTCCCCGCCATCGAGTTTACGTTGTCGGTTAAATCTTTCCAGGTACCTGCAACACCTTGGACTTGGGCTTGTCCGCCGAGTTTTCCTTCGGTGCCCACTTCCCGCGCTACCCGCGTTACTTCACTTGCAAAGGAACTCAGTTGATCCACCATTGTATTAGTGGTATTCTTCAAATCTAAAATTTCGCCTTTGGCATCGACGGTAATTTTCTTAGAAAGGTCGCCATTCGCCACCGCCTTGGTAACTTCGGCGATGTTGCGGACTTGTCCGGTGAGGTTCCCCGCCATTGAGTTTACGTTGTCTGTTAAATCTTTCCAGGTACCGGCAACGCCTCTAACGTAGGCTTGCACGCCGAGTTTTCCTTCGGTTCCCACTTCTCTGGCAACCCGCGTCACTTCTGATGCAAAGGAATTAAGTTGATCCACCATTGTGTTGATGGTAATCTTCAACTCCAGAATTTCGCCTTTCACATCAACGGTGATTTTCTTAGAAAGGTCGCCGTTAGCTACTGCCGTTGTCACCTCGGCAATGTTCCGCACCTGTGCCGTCAAGCTTCCCGCCATGAAGTTTACACTGTCGGTTAAGTCCTTCCAAGTCCCGGCAACTCCTTTAACTTCGGCTTGTACGCCAAGCTTTCCTTCGGTTCCCACTTCCCGCGCCACCCGCGTGACTTCCGATGCAAAGGAATTGAGTTGATCTACCATTGTGTTGACGGTGTTTTTCAACTCCAAAATTTCACCTTTGACATCGACGGAAATTTTCTTTGAGAGGTCGCCATTTGCTACGGCGGTTGTCACGGCGGCAATGTTTCGCACCTGTGCCGTTAAGCTTCCCGCCATGAAGTTCACGCTGTCGGTTAAGTCTTTCCAGGTGCCAGCTACGCCGCGCACGTCTGCTTGTACGCCGAGTTTTCCTTCACTGCCTACCTCCCGTGCAACCCGCGTAACTTCACTTGCAAAGGAGTTGAGTTGATCCACCATTATATTGATGGTGTTTTTCAACTCCAAAATTTCACCTTTGACAGCTACAGTAATTTTCTTAGAAAGGTCGCCATTAGCGATCGCAGTGGCAACTTCCGCAATGTTTCGCACTTGGTCGGTCAAGTTCCCCGCCATTAAGTTTACATTGTCGGTTAAGTCTTTCCAAGTCCCCGCCACACCCCGGACTTCGGCTTGTACGCCCAACTTACCTTCGGTTCCCACTTCCCGCGCCACCCGCGTTACTTCCGATGCAAAGGAACTCAGTTGATCCACCATTGTATTGATGGTGTTTTTCAACTCCAAAATTTCACCCTTCACATCAACGGTGATTTTCTTGGAGAGGTCGCCATTGGCTACAGCCGTGGTCACATCTGCAATGTTCCGCACCTGTGCCGTTAAACTGCCTGCCATGAAGTTCACGCTGTCAGTTAAATCTTTCCAAGTGCCAGCTACACCGCGCACATCTGCTTGCACGCCGAGTTTTCCTTCACTGCCCACCTCACGGGCAACTCTTGTTACTTCCGATGCAAAGGAACTCAGTTGATCCACCATGATATTGATGGTGTTTTTCAACTCCAGAATTTCGCCCTTCACATCCACAGTGATTTTTTTGGAGAGGTCACCGCTGGCGATCGCTGTGGCAACTTCGGCAATATTTCGCACCTGTCCGGTGAGGTTCCCCGCCATTAAGTTAACGTTGTCCGTTAAGTCTTTCCAAGTGCCAGCCACTCCCCGCACTTCTGCTTGTACGCCGAGTTTTCCTTCGGTTCCCACCTCTCTGGCAACCCGCGTTACTTCCGATGCAAAGGAATTCAATTGATCCACCATTGTATTAATGGTGTTTTTCAACTCCAGAATTTCGCCCTTCACATCCACAGTGATTTTCTTGGAAAGGTCGCCGTTAGCTACCGCCGTCGTCACTTCGGCAATGTTCCGCACCTGTGCCGTTAAGCTTCCCGCCATGAAATTCACGCTATCGGTGAGATCCTTCCAGGTACCCGCCACGCCTCTCACTTCTGCTTGACCGCCGAGTTTGCCTTCTGCACCCACCTCTCTAGCAACCCGCGTTACTTCCGATGCAAAGGAATTGAGTTGATCCACCATGATGTTAACGGTGTTTTTCAACTCCAAAATTTCGCCTTTGACGTTGACTGTAATTTTCTTCGACAAGTCGCCGTTAGCTACCGCTGTTGTGACTTCGGCAATGTTGCGGACTTGGGCGGTTAAGTTACCCGCCATTAAGTTAACGTTGTCTGTGAGATCCTTCCAAGTCCCGGCAACTCCTTTAACTTCGGCTTGTACGCCCAACTTACCTTCGGTTCCCACCTCGCGGGCAACTCTTGTGACTTCTGATGCAAAGGAATTCAATTGATCCACCATTGTGTTAACGGTGTTTTTGAGTTCCAAAATTTCACCTTTGACATCCACAGTGATTTTTTTGGATAGGTCACCGTTGGCGATCGCTGTGGCAACTTCCGCAATATTGCGGACTTGCCCGGTAAGATTTCCCGCCATCAAGTTCACATTGTCGGTGAGATCCTTCCAGGTGCCAGCCACGCCGCGCACTTGGGCTTGCACGCCGAGTTTACCTTCGGTTCCCACCTCCCTAGCAACCCTGGTAACTTCCGAAGCAAAGGAACCGAGGCGGTCTACCATCGTGTTGACGATATTGGCAGTTTGGAGAAACTCACCTTGGAGTGGTCTGCCTTCAATTTCTGTGGCGATGGTTTGCGATAAATCACCGTTAGCCACAGCCCGAATAACGCGGGTTGTTTCTGCTGTGGGTTGGACTAAATCTGTAATTAAAGTGTTGACAGAATCTACACAATCTGACCAAGAACCGCGAACATCTCCTAAAGAAGCGCGATCGCTAATCTTGCCTTCTTTGCCGACGACATTACCAATTCGCTGAAGCTCCGTCGCCATCCGCTGATTTTGATCGATTATATCATTGAGCGTATCAGCTATTTTCCCAGCTACACCAGTATGGTCTATGGGCATCCGAGTCGAGAAGTCACCGTGCTTGACAGCTGTCAGCGTTCTAAGTAGCTGATTTAAATCGAGATTGTCGCTGTCTCTAGTCAACTGTTCGGTCGCCATAGCCTTATCCTTAAACGTGATTCTTGCAGAATTTGTTGTATTTTTTGCACCCGTACCTAGTGTGCCAAGTCAAAAATGTACTTGTTAGGGCTGGGGAAAGGGAAAAGGTGAAAGAGAAAGCTATTAAAAATCTTTACCCTTTTCTCCTTATCCTTTACCCTGCCAAGTTTTCTTGGCGAACTACTAATGACAATACTTTTAGGTAACGCTTATCAAAATAGATAGTAGGGAATAGAAAGAGGATCGAACTAATTTTTATGGGTGCGAGTGTCAGCAGTTGATAAAGACCGCTAACTAAATGGTAGTAGCGTTTGTGTATCTGCCATACCACTTAGCTAATGATAGCTATTCAATCTCTGTTATGGATAATTAGCAAATATTTTCTATCGGTAGACTGGCAAGCAGGGGAGAGCATGATTTATAAACATAATTTGGTATATAGAAGTCCGATTTTATTTATGAACCGATCTATGTGGGTAGGCAAGAGGCAAAAGGCAATAGGCAAGAGGGTTATAGAAAATTAAAGGGTACTGAATTTTGTTCAAAAATCAAATATGAGTCCTATAGATTAAAATTCGTTAATAAGTCTTTGTGATTCGTTAACGAGTATGCATTTGATTTTTGCAAAAATTTCCTACCTGTACAGACACGATTAACCCCTTCTCCCACAGGATGCAGCTGGCAAATAGAAGTCAGACTCCTCGTTTACTTACAAATTGATTTGTAGAGACGTAGCATTGCTACGTCTCTACATCTGGTGGTATGACGAAAAATTGTTCAATCTGAGGGGTGTCACCTCTGATTAGCCAACAGTATTCCACAGGAGAAGGGGAATTAAATCTCTGGCTCCCTTCTCACGAAGGCTACGGTGTACACACAAGTCTCTTGACCTGCACCTTTGTTGCATCGCCTTGCACCTTTGTTGCATCGCCTTGCACCTTTGTTGCATCGCCTTGCACCTTTGTTGCATCGCCTTGCACCTTTGTTGCATCGCCTTGCACCTTTGTTGCATCGCCTTGCACCTTTATTGCATCGCCTTGCACCTTTGTTGCATCGCCTTGCACCTTTGTTGCATCGCCTTGCACCTTTGTTGCATCGCCTAATACCATTTTCTTACTTTTGGAATAGAAGATTTCTAGTACTATAGGTATAATATTAGCCCTATTAACTTAAAGCTATGTGAAAACAGTCAAAATAGGGATATGGAATTTATTTTAATTAAAGATAAAGCACCCCAAACTATATAAATATAAATTTTAGTGGACAACATGGCACCACGGCGGTCTTCCAAAAACTCTCAATCTAATTCCACTACAGACAAAAGCCGCAATCACGAAGAAAAACAAGAAAATGAAAAAGTATTATTTCCAATTGTGGCAATGGGAGCCTCTGCGGGTGGATTAGAGGCGTTTACACAATTGCTCAGCCATTTGCCAAATGATACAGGCATGGCCTTTGTGATAATTCAACACTTAAGCCCCAATCAAAAAAGCTTGTTGAGTGAAATTCTCTCCAGAACAACTCAGATGCCTGTACATGAGGTGCAGGATGGTATGGTGGTGGAACCAAATCATGTGTATGTAATTCCACCCAATGCCAAGATGACTATTTCTGAGGGGGTATTGAAACTGTCGCCACGCGAAAAGACTCGCGGCTATTTTATGACAGTGGATGCTTTCTTTATTTCCTTGGCAGAGGAGCGAGGAAGTAAAGCGATCGCAGTGGTACTATCAGGAGGCGATGCCGATGGCGCAAGGGGATTGGAAGTCATAAAAGGGGCTGGCGGCATTACCTTTGCCCAGTGTGAAAACACAGCACAAGTCAGTAGTATGCCCAGCAGTGCCATCGCTTCCGGTCACGTAGACTTTATCCTTACCCCAGAAGAAATCGCCGAAGAACTGACAAAAATTAGTCGTCATCCCTATGTCGCTAGCCCCACCCCAATCAAACCTAGCGAGGTATTGCCGACGGAAAATACAGATACTCTCTCTACAATCTTTAGTCTGCTGCGAATTTCTAGTGGAGTTGACTTTAGCCAATACAAGCAAACTACTTTGAAGCGGCGGATGTTGCGCCGCATGGTTTTGCACAAGCTGGAAAACCTGGAAGATTATGTCAAATATCTCCAGGAGTATCCTGAAGAAGTGAATGCTTTGTATCAAGATGTGCTAATCACCGTTACCTCCTTTTTCCGCGATAACGAAGCTTTTGAGGCTTTAAAAAGTAAGGTATTTCCTATCATTACCAAGAATCGAACGCCAGAATTGCCCGTGCGGATCTGGGTAGCGGGATGTTCAACAGGTGAGGAAGCTTACTCCATTGCAATTTGCTTACTGGAGTATTTAACAATTCAACAAATCAATCTACCCATTCAGATTTTTGCTACAGATGTTAATGAACTAGCCATCGACAAAGCACGTAATGGCATTTACAAACCCAGCCAAGTAGCAGACATCTCTCCAGAACGTCTACAGCGCTTCTTTGTCCCGGTAGAAAACGGTTACCAAATTAGTAAGGTAGTGCGCGAATTGTGTGTCTTCGCCAGACAAAACCTCATCGGCGACCCACCTTTTTCACGGCTGGATTTGATTACTTGTCGAAATGTGTTGATTTATTTGGGAAGCTCAGTTCAAAAGAAACTCTTACCCATCTTCCACTATGGTCTCAACCCAACAGGCTATTTGATGTTGGGTACTTCAGAAACAGTCGGTGAGTTTACAGACTTGTTTGCTTTAGTAGACAGAAAGTACAAGATTTATTCACGGAAAATGGCATCTGCTCGACTGAGTATCGATATGATCCCCAACCCCAATCCTGTAGTAACTATCCACTCTCAACCCACACTCAGCGACGATGGCTTCAATGATTTAGAAATCCAAAAACAGGCTGACGAGATCGTATTGAATCAATACTCTCCAGTCGGTGTAATTATCAACACTGATTTGGATATTCTGCAATTTAGAGGACAAACTAGTTCCTATTTAGAACCTGCACCCGGAAGACCAAGCTTTAATTTGCTGAAGATGGTCAAAGCAGATTTGCGGCTAGAGTTACGCACCGCAATTCACCAGGCAAAAAAGCAGCAGCAGCCCATCGCCAAGGAAGGTTTACAACTCAAAGAAGGCGAGCGAATTAGGCAGGTTAAGTTTGATGTAATTCCGTTCAAATCTTCTGTAGCAGGAGAAACCTACTTTTTAGTTTTGTTTCAAGACATATCCTCTTCACCAGGTGCTGCACCAGAAGCAGCTGGCCAACGCCGCCTCACATCCAGGCAGTCAAAGGTTGAGAAACAAGAAACGATTCAACTCAAACAGGACTTGGCGACCACCAAAGAACATTTACAATCGATTATTGAGGAACAGCAAGCCACTAATCAAGACCTCAGAGCTGCCAACGAAGAGATCCTCTCCAGTAACGAAGAGTTGCAAAGTACCAATGAAGAACTAGAAACTGCCAAAGAAGAAATTCAAGCAACTAATGAAGAACTCAATACCATTAACGACGAACTGCAACGGCGGAATATCGAATCTACTCAGGTCACCAATGATTTACAAAATCTTCTCAGCAGTATCAATATTCCGATTTTAATGTTAGGAGGCGATTTACGCATTCGCCGCTTTACACCAATAGCGGAGACAATCTTTAACCTTATTTCCACAGATGTAGGGCGACCTTTAAGTGATATTAACCACAATCTCAATGTCCCGAACTTAGAAGAAGAAATCTTACAGGTAATTAATACTCTCACCCTGAAAGCTGAGGAAGTTCAAGACCAACAAGGCTATTGGTATGACCTGCGAATTCGACCTTATCGGACAATCGATAATAAAATTGATGGTGCAGTGTTGGTGTTAGTTGATATTGATGACCTCAAACGCACCGCGAATCAACTTAAGGCATCTGGAAATTACGCCCAAGCCATTGTGGAAACAGTGCGAGAATCCCTAGTTGTCTTGAATGCAGAGTTACGGGTGGTTAGCGCCAATTTGTCTTTTTACGACACCTTCCAAGTTATACCAGCCCAAACAGAAAACCGCTTCATCTTTGAGATTGGCAATGGGCAGTGGAATATTCCCCAATTGCGATCGCTCTTAGAAGAGATTCTCACAAACAAATCCCAAATTCAAGATTTTGAAGTCGAGCATAATTTTGAGTTAATTGGGCAGAAAACTATGCGTCTCAATGGAAGAATAATGCCTAAAATAGACGATGCACAGTTGATTCTCTTGGCTATTGAAGATATAACCCAAATTAAGCTGTGGGAAGCAGAACGCGCTCATTTATTAGCCCAAGAACAGTTAGCCCGGACTGCTGCGGAAACAGCCAATCGCGCCAAAGATGAGTTTTTATCCATGCTTTCTCACGAACTGCGAAACCCACTGAATGCACTGTTAGGATGGGCACAACTGCTGCGGATACAGTCGCTGGATGAACAGACCAGAAATCAGGGGTTAGAAGCGATCGAAAACAGCGCCAAGATTCAAGCCCAGCTAATTGACGATCTCTTGGATATCTCACGTATCACCTCAGGTAAGCTACGTCTCAACCTCGAACTCATTGAACTTAACATTGTGGTTGAGTCATCTCTAAATCTAGTACGTTTATCAGCAGAATCGAAAAATATTCAAATTGAATCTCGCCTCGAACCTTCCACCAGAAAAATTTTAGGTGATGCCGTTCGCTTACAACAAGTAATTTGGAATTTACTTTCTAACGCGATTAAATTCACCCCCAGTGGTGGCAGAATTGAAATTTTACTAGAATACATTGGCGAAGAAGCTCAAATCCAAGTCAACGACACAGGTCAGGGTATCAAAGCTGACTTTCTGCCCTATGTTTTCGATCGCTTCCGCCAAGCAGATAGCGGCAGAACCCGCTCAAATGTTGGACTGGGACTAGGGCTTTGGATTGTGCGTCATTTGATACAACTCCACGGCGGTATGGTTGAAGCCCATAGCCCAGGCGAGGGACAAGGAGCAACATTTATCGTCAAATTACCACTGTCAGCTAACCTCGAAGAAACTGTGCCCAATCCTACAGAGCCATTGCTCTTAACAGAGCAGTCAGTATCGTCAGGTGATAACATACCATCACTGGATGATGTGCGTGTACTTATGGTGGATGACGAACTATATGTACGCGAGTTATTTACAACAGTACTTGAGGTCTATGGAGTTGAAGTGACGGCGGTTGCATCTGCAAGGCAAGCATTATCAACACTAATAGCAAATCCTGGTGGATATGACCTACTTTTGTCTGATATCAGTATGCCAGAGGAAGACGGTTATACACTGATTCGCCAGGTGAGGGCACTGAGTGTTGAGCAAGGAGGACAAATTCCAGCTGTGGCGATAACCGCCCATACCAGAGATGATGAGCATAGAGAGGCTTTGAGTGCAGGTTTCCAAATGCATCTGGCTAAACCCGTCAATCCAGAGAGATTAATATTTGTAGTTGCTTCTTTGACTGGACGAATTAGAAGGAGTTAGGGAACAGGGAGTAGGCAAGTGGAGCCACAAATTGGTTTGTAGAGTAGCAATGCTACGTCTCTACATTGGGTGGAATGACAAAAAATCGTTTTCTGTTGCCTCTTAAAATCAAAAATTCTATTAGTTATAACTGCTTACCTTAATTAAATTACTAACTAAAAAAACTAACTTCTTCAAGTCAATTGGTTTGTATAGATAGCTCTGAAAACCTGCTAATAATCCATAGATACGGTATTGTTCATGAACGAATGCAGTCAAAGCGATCGCTGGAATTTCTTGTTGGATTTGTTGTTTGTTCAGTGTTCTAATTTTCTCCAGCAATGAGTAGCCATCTTCACCTGGTAAACAGATATCACAAATCAAAATATCTGGTTTATAATTTAACATTACTTCTAAAGCTTCCGACGCACAAGCAGCTGCAATAACTTCTGCTCCCTCTAATTTAAACAAAGTAGTAAGTATTTTTCTCGTGTCAGGGTCGTGATCCACAACCAGTAAGCGTAGTTCCTTTAAAGATATAGACTTCTTAGGCATTATTTTTACTACAATGTAGTATTAAGTTTGGTATTAAAATGCATACATTTTATGCAATGGCATTAATAATGCGCCTACTAATTTATTAACTGATGGGAAATGCGATCGCCACATCTACTAAAGGTTAAAAATTATCATATCTTAAGGAATAGGGAGTAGGAAGGCGAGCATCCCACTTTTTTAAATATCATTGGTTTGCCGGAACGCCTTCTTGCAGAGTACGCAACTAGTGTAGTGAACGCGAGTGCGTCCGGTAGAGAAGTCGAGGTAAGCCGGAGGGTCAACAATCAACACTCCTAACACCCCATTCCTTTGAGGAATTAAAGATGAGTTTGCTGCTTGTGCTGGCGTAATTGCTCTACTATATATACTTGTAACTCTTGCTTTTCTCTGTTGCTGGCATTTCGTTGATAAGTTCTTCCGGTTTCTTGAATAAATCGACGTTTTTCGCTTTGAGAAGATTTGAGTTTACCTCCAGAACCTTTGAGTTGTTGCTGTAATTCTTCCCATGTCTTTTCGCCGACAGTTTCTCCTAGTTTTATCAGTACCTTTGGTAATAATATATTTGCCTCTCTTTGAAAATCGTCTTCTGTCTCCAAGGCAGCTAAATCTATATTGCTGAAATCGATATTGATTTGAAATTTACTCATGGTTGATTGATTTTATTTATGATTATTAGCATAATTAGCTTTTGACCGATCGCGGTTAACAGGCATTACTATAGCAATCCTAAATCATTCGTGAAAAAATCTGTTGCCTATTGCCTATTGCCTATTGCCTATTGCCTATCAAATATTACTCTGATTCTTTAACTATTCTGAATTCTGAGTTCTGAATTCTGAATTCTGACTAAAATGCTATCTTAAAGGCAAGGTCATTTGCTCAAGTTTTGAGGAAAACGCTATGACTACAACGCTCATAGAGTCTAATTCTATCGAGTTATTGCTAGGTAAAGAGGCAGAAGACCTGCTTACCTACAAAGCAAAGGTTTCTAAGGATTTATTGCATTTACCGGGGCCAGATTTTATAGATCGAGTTTGGATTAATAGCGATCGCAATCCTCAAGTATTGCGTAATCTTCAGTTACTTTATTCTACTGGTCGGTTGGCAAACACAGGCTATTTGTCTATTCTGCCAGTAGACCAAGGCATTGAACATTCCGCCGCTGCGTCTTTTGCGCCGAATCCGATTTACTTCGATCCCGAAAATATTGTGAAGTTAGCGATCGCCGCAGAATGCAACGCTGTTGCCACCACTTTGGGAGTATTGGGTATCGTATCACGAAAATATGCCCATAAAATTCCCTTTATTGTCAAAATCAATCACAACGAATTGCTGACCTTCCCCAATCAATTTGACCAGGTATTGTTTGCTGATGTCGAACAAGCTTGGAATTTAGGCGCAGCAGCCGTTGGTGCAACAATTTACTTTGGTTCAGACCAGTCTACCAGGCAAATTCAAGAAATCAGCAAAGCTTTTAAACGCGCCCATGAATTAGGGATGGCAACTATTCTCTGGTGCTATTTGCGGAACAACGCTTTTAAACAAGATAAAGATTATCATCTTGCAGCCGACCTCACCGGACAAGCAAATCATTTGGGTGTCACCATTGAAGCCGACATCATCAAACAAAAGTTACCCGAATGCAACAACGGCTATGGAGCAGTTGTCAAAGCTACCGGTAAGAGTTACGGCAAAACCGACGAACGGGTTTACACAGAATTAACAACCGACCACCCAATTGATTTGGCTCGTTATCAAGTACTCAATTGCTACTCCGGACGCGCGGGACTGATTAATTCTGGTGGCGCAACGGGCAAAAATGACTTGGCCGAAGCAGTTCGCACCGCCGTCATTAACAAACGCGCTGGTGGTTCGGGATTAATTTCTGGACGCAAGACATTCCAACGTCCCTTTGAAGAAGGCGTCAAACTATTTCACGCCATTCAAAATGTTTACTTATCGCCAGATGTGACGATAGCTTAGGAATTGGACATGGGGCATTGGGACTGGGGAAAGGGAAAGCAGAGTGGTTTCATACGAAAAAAGAAAAATACATAAGTCCTGATTTCTCGTTTTGTGTCCAGGTTTTTTCCCTCACTTCCAAACCTCTCCCCCACGGGGGAAAGGCTTTGAAACCCAGTTTTAGTTTTTCTTTGCTTGTATGAAACCACCCTGCTTTGGTCGCGGCAGAGGGCAGTATTCCTTCTGCCTCCTGCCCTCTGCCCTCTGCCTTTCTTGATAAATAATATGAAATTTCACGAACATCATACCAAGCTATTACCTTATGTTCCACAACCAAAATACGTTGTTTTTACAGATTTTGACGAAACTTATCTGGCTCACCAAAACGAAGAGTGTCATCAAAAGGATCAAAAGGAACTAGAAGAGTATTTATTAAACCAGAGCTACGAAAAACAAATTATTTTAGGTTGGGTTACTGGCAGCAGTTTAACTTCAGTATTTTCTAAGATAAATAAATATGGTTTAAACGTCTTACCTCATTTTATTGCCAGTAGTTTGGGTACTGAACTAACATATTTTAATCAAAAACAATACGGTGAAAAAGATCAAATATGGGATAATAATCTGAGAAAAACTGGATTTTCACAAAAATTAGTTAATAATTTAGTTAATCTCTTAAAAGTAGATGATATCCAGTTGATACCACAACCTCAAATAGAAGATTCTCGCTTCTTAAAAAATTACTATTATCATCAACAAAACAAGGAACTTGATTCACAAGCACTACTGCAAATAAAAAATATAGCTAAAAAGGCTGGTATTGCAGTCAATATTAGTCAATGTAATCCTTTATGCGGAGATCCCGAAAATTGTTATGATGTGGATTTTACACCTTCAGGAACGGGGAAAAAAGATATAGTTAATTTTATTTTAAAACATACAAATATTAACTACAAAAACTCTATAGCTTTTGGTGAAAGTGGCAATGATATTGAAATGCTTCAAGCAGTTGAACATGGTTATTTAGTAGGAAATGCTACAAGCGAAGCTAAAAAATTACATTCTCGAATAGAAAAGAATGAGTACACTAAAGGAATATTATCTGTATTAAAAACACTCATTCAATAAGTTAAGATAGTGGTTCATCGCATTAATTTTCTAGGTAAAAATGTTCGTAGTAAGGACTTTAGTCCTTGATTTTTAAGCACTAAAGTGCTTACTACGAACCTTTCAGAACTAATGCGATGAACCATTAGTTATGATAGGTAAATAAGTTTGTAGTAAGGACTTTAGTCCTTGATTTTTAAGCACTAAAGTGCTTACTACGAACCTTTCAGAACTAATGGGACAGGCCACTAGTAGAAAACTCTAATTGATGTGCAGCGCCATCATCAATAAAGCTTTGTTCACCAACACCGACTAACTCCACAATGATGTCGCGCTTTGCAGGTGAAAACTCACCTTCTCTAGCTTCAATCTCAACAATGGTTCTTTGTTCTTGCGAATTAACGCGGTAAGTTGTTGTGCAAAAGGCTCCTGTTTTGTACTCAAATGTGTGACCGTCATCTTCGTAAAGGGTAAACTCACCTATCCCCTTCCAAATCTTTAGTCTCATCTGGTCTATGGGACGTTCATCTACATATTGCATGACTGGGATCGTGGGAATAATGGAACCAGCACGGACGTATAATGGCATTTGCTCAAGTGGTGCGTGTGCCAAGATGTCGGTTGGGCCTGTGAAAGCTTCACCACTCCACCAGTCATACCACTGACCTTCAGGCAAATATACAGCACGATATTGAACACCGGGACGATAAATTGGTGCTGCTAGTAATGATGAACCAAGCATTACTTGGTCTGCGAGGCTGAAAGTCTGCGGATCGTTAGGAAAATTATAGAGTAGGGGACGCAGAATTGGTGCGCCTGTAGTTGCAGCTTCCCAGAAAAGTGTGTAGATGTAGGGCAGTAGTCGGTAACGGAGTTCAATGTACTCACGGCAAATTTTTTCAACGCGATCGCCAAATGTCCAAGGTTCATGCTGTGCTGTGGTCAATGCTGAATGTCCCCGCATGAAGGGGTAAAGCATTCCTAGCTGCATCCAACGAGTAAATAGTTCCGCCGTGGCATTCCCCGCAAACCCTCCAATATCACTACCCACAAAGGCAATACCCGACAATCCCAAGTTACACAACATTGGTATGGACATTTCTAAGTGTTCCCACAGAGATTGATTGTCTCCCGTCCATACTGCTGACCAACGCTGAATGCCCGCAAATCCGGCACGTGTCAAGAAAAATGTGCGTTCCGTGGGACGGGATTTGAGGACTGCCTGATAAGATGCTTGTGCCATCATTAACCCATATACGTTATGGGTTTCAGCGTGGGTAGTTTTTTCATCAGCCGGTCCTTGTGCAGAATCAAGGGGAAAGTCAATTTTTTTACTAGGGTCACCGAATGGGCGATCGTCTAGTGTGGGTTCATTCATGTCATTCCAGATGCCGGCAATACCAATATCAGTTAGGCTGTTTAGTAAACCTCCCCACCAATCTCGAACTTCTTTGCGTATGTAATCAGGAAACACGGCTTTGTCAGGCCAAACATAGCCGTGAAATAGCTGGCCATTGGTTTTACGAACAAAATAATCGTTCTTTAATCCTTCATCGAAGACTTTATAGTCTGCTTCTGGATCGTACTTGACCCCTGGTTCAACAATTGTCGCGACTTTAAAGCCATCTGATTTGAGATTTTGGATTAATTCTTTAGGGTTAGCAAATCGCTTGGGACTCCAGGTAAAAACCCGGTAGCCGTTCATATAATCAATATCTAAATGGATAACATCACAGGGAATTTGCCGCCCCCGAAATTCCTGCGCCAGTTTCTGAACTATATCCTGTGATTCATAACTCCAGCGACACTGGTGGTAACCTAACGACCATCGGGGTGGTAAAGGCATCCGTCCAGTTAGCTTGGTGTACATCTGGATAATTTTTGCGGGTTCCGGCCCATAAATGATGTAGTAATCTAGTTCGCTTCCCTGAGTTTCCATCCGCCAGACTCCAAGCTGCTGGGCACCTAGATCGAATCGGCTCCAAAAAGTAGTATTGAAAAAAAGCCCGTAGCCCAAACTCGGACGCAAGGCGATAAAAAAGGGAATCGACTGATACATACTGTCTGTCAAGATCCCAAAATCGATCGCATCAGTTGTCCAATTAGTTCTCACTTTCGATCGCTGATCTAGCAAGCCAGTGGGTTCGCCAAAACCATAGAAATGTTCGTCGGTTTCTATTCGTTTCCACCCAGCGATCGCACCTGTGCGCCACCCCATTCCCATGTCTGCATCCTCAGCAAAGGGCTGTCCTGCTGAATCGAAGCACTGGATACGACAAGGATCGCGGGAGACGACAATAGATAATTGCTCGGTTGTAATTTCTATACTCTCTGCTTTTTCTCGTACCTCAAAGGTTACCTTAGACCATTCTTCATCCGCCTGTGCCACTGCCCACGATCGCCTGGGTAAAAATTCGCCAGTCGGGGTCATCCGTACCCGAATTAAGTTAGGTGCTAAAATGCTAATCTTCAGACAGGGAATGCCGCATTTTAATAAGATATGGCGATCGTCTTGTTGTATTGATTCTACTGCTCCCAGAATTGACCAAGCTGGCTCGGCTGTGTGCAGCTGTCCAAAATATTGCGGCATAATCCCTGATTAAAAAATAACTACTTTCCCCAATTGAGAATCACATAAACTACTGCTAAAAGCTTGTATCTTTAGGCATACCATAGACAAATTTTTACATACGCTTTCAGGTATCTTATTCTTTGCGCCTTTGCGCGGCAGTCGCTCATGGGGAGCCAGTGCGTTGGGCGGCTCTGCCGACTTGTTCGCGCAGCGGCGACCACAGGAGAAGCAACTGGCGTGGAAACCCCCTACGTACCCGTCGCTGCCTTACCTTTGCGTGAGACTTTTAAAGCAATACCTATTTTTTTAACGTAGACGCGCAGCGGCTTGCCGCAGGCTACCGCCAAGGACGCCAAGGACGCAAAGGAAGAGTTATAGATAATCTTATGGTGGAAGGAAGTAGTCCGATTAAAACTAAATATATTTACATAAGCGTAAAGCCACCATTAATACATAAATATTGTCCCGTGACAAACTTGGATTCTTGACTAGCAAAATAAAGCACAGCTTCAGAAATATCCTGTGGAGTACCCCATTGCTGCATAGGAATTCTTATTTGGTAAGCATCTTTTTTTTGTTGAGGGACACTTTCATGGCGTTCTACAGGAATCCACCCCGGAGCAACGGCGTTAACTGTGATTCCAAAGGGTGCAAGTTCCGTCGCCATGCTGCGTGTGAAACCAAGTTGTCCACTTTTGGCGGTGACGTAAGCACTAGAGTTATTCACCCCTCGAAAACAAACGTCACTACTGATATTGATAATTCGCCCCCATTGTTTCTGCTTCATCACGGGTAAGCAAATACGAGTCAGTAAATAGGGACTCTTGACAAAAAAATCAAGCATTGTTTGGAAATCTTGCCAAGTGAACTCCTCAAAGGGTATCTGAGGCTGGTTTCCGGTTGCATTCAACACCAAAATATCTACAGCGCCAAGTTGTGTGGCGATCGCTTCATAAATAGCTGCCACGTCTGCTTCGTCGGTAACATCCCCACGCACTAAAATTCCTTGGCAACCTTGCTGTTCTAGTTCAGCCAAAGCCTGTTTAGCCCGCGATTCGTTATTGCTGTAATTGATTGCTACCTTAGCACCGGCTTGTCCCAATTTGAGAGCGATCGCTTTTCCCAAACCAGCAGAACTTCCTGTAACTAAGGCAACATGTCCATCTAGAGAAAATGACATTTAATTACTAACCTTTGATGAAAAATAGTTAGGAGTTGGGAGTTGGGAGTTGGGAGTTAGGAGTTAGGAGTTAGGAGTTGGGAGTTAGGAGTTGGGAGTTAGGAGTTAGGAGTTGAGGTTGTGTTCAATTAATCTGTAGTTTTACACTATTTATAATTCTGAATTCTGAATTCTGAATTCTGAATTCTAATTTCTTACATTCCTAACATTTGACACAAATTATTTACGCTTTCTTTGGTTCCATGCTCAACATCTGATGGTTCTTCATACTCAACTACCCAATATCCCTGGTAACCTGCATTTAATAGTTCTTGGATAATTGGCTGCCAAACAATTTCTCCTTCGCCAAAAGCACAAAATTGAGGGCTACCATTAGCCCATCGGACATCTTTCCAATGACTGTAGTTTACCCAAGGAAGGATGTAGCGTAATGCCATCAGGGGATCGGTTCCTTGGTTCAAAAAGTTAGCGGGATCGTAGTTGACGCCAACCGCAGGACTTTTGATGCCTTCCATAATTCTGGCAACTCTTTGTCCTGTTGCTGTTGGGCCGCCATGATTTTCAATAGTTATTTTAATACCTCTTGCTTCGGCATAATCACCAATGCGGTTAAAGGCATAGTGGAGCCGAGGAAAAACATCAGCAAGAATATGATCGTTTCTGTGATCGCCAGACAATAATCGGACAAATTTTGCTCCTAGTTGTTGCGCTATGTCAACGAAACGTTCTACTCTTTGAATCTCTTTTTCTAAAGCAGCTTCTTCTGGAATTGTAAAATTATTTCGTCCCGCTATGCAGATAATATCTACACCTGCTTCTTGTGCCCAAGTAGCTATTTTAGAGACTGATTCATCATCAGCATTATCTAAAAGATGTTTGGGTGCTTGGGGGTGAGCGTTAACTTCTACTGAGCGAATGCCTTGGTTGCTTATCTGGCGAAAATATTCTGGTATTTCGACTTCTCTCCAGCCCCAAGCTGCACAGCCAATATTTGGTGAGGTAATGTTATTGGGCATATTTGGATTTTGGATTTTAGATTTTGGATTTTGGATTGTGAATTTGTATTTGGCTTTTACAAACCGCTCTAGGCGCAAAAAACACAGAGAAAAACAGGAGATAGTTAATTTTTTTAGCAGGAAGGGAATATAAAGGGACTTGCAAATAAAAAAATAATCAACTAATTCTTGTGGGGTGGGCGTCTCGCCCGCCCCTAATCATGGGCGGACAAGATGTCCACCCCACAAGTAGATGGTAATTAATTTCTTGGGAGTCTCTAATCGATCCTGCAACGCCTGTGTAAGTGTTACGAATATCGATAGAATAATTTAATGTTTTCACAGACTTGATGGAGTTCTTCAACGGTTAATCCTTGATAAATAGGTAAGCTGAGGATTCGGCGTGCTTGCATTTCTGTAACAGGGAAACTTCCTTGTGGATAGCCTAATTCTTTACCTACTGTAGATAAGTGAATTGGTACTGGATAATGAATTGCGGTACCAATACCGCGATCGCTCAAAAATTGACGCAGTTCATCGCGGCGTTCTGCTTGGATTACAAAGGTGTGGTAGACGCATTTTTCCCACTCGCGTTCTGGTGGTATTTGGATCTGAGGAATGTCGGCGAGTTGAGTTTGGTAATAACGAGCATTTTGCCGACGTTGTTGCGTCCATTCGTGGAGATAGCGCAATTTGACTAAAAGAATTGCTGCTTGTAGGGTATCCAAACGGGAATTATGCGACCACAAAACACAGTCATCGCGGGTACGCAAGCCAATATTCCGCATGATTTTTAGCTTGTCGTGCAAATCGCGATCGTCTGTAACTAATACTCCCCCATCTCCACAAGCATTTAAGTTTTTTAAAGCATGTAAACTAAAACAGCCCACTGTGCCAAAAGAACCCACTCGTCGGCCTTGATATTCTGCGAGTACTGCTTGGGCTGCATCTTCGACTACGGCGATTCTTTTTTCTTGAGCTAGGGCTAAAATTGGTTCCATGTCGCATGGTCGCCCTGTCAGATGCACTGGGATAATTGCTTTGGTTTTGGGAGTAATGGCAGCTGCAATTTGACTTACATCAATGTTGTAATCATCGCCGACATCGACGAATACAGGTTTTGCCCCCAGCACTCGAATACAGCTAGCTGAAGCTACAAAAGAATTCGGCGCAGTGATGACTTCATCGCCAGAACCAATACCAAGGGCTTTGAGTGCGAAAATTAGCGCATCTGTCCCAGAATTGACTCCGATGGCATAACGAACACCGCACAATTGAGCAAACTGATGCTCAAATTCTGCAACTTGTTCGCCTAAAATAAAGTTGCCGTCATCAAGAACTTCACCAACTGCTGCTAACAATTCAGACTTCAAAGCAGCGTGTTGACTTTTGAGGTTGATGTAGGGAATTTGATTAATTGTTAGTTGTTGCACTTTAATATCCCAAAATATTAATCAGAACTTCACGGCTATGACCAGACTGGCGATGTTCCCAGATAAAAATATCTTGTAAACGACCCAGTTGCAAAAGACTTTGGGCAATGGGGATTTGTTCGGAGGTATGGGTGAGGGCACATCGGATATGTGCAGGCATATCGTCTAAACCCTCTCCTGGTAGGATATATTGACCTGTTTCTGGCACTAATTTGGCAAAAAAGGCTTCGACATCGGGTTTGGCATCATTTTCCTGAATCAGTAAACTAGCTGAAGTATGACGAATAAAAAGGTTACAAAGCCCTGCTTGAATTCCCGATTCTGTAACGATCGCTTGGACTTGGGGTGTAATCTGACACAGAGATTTCCCAGTGGTTTGCACTTTGATTCCTTGTTGGTAAAGTCTGAGGGATGAGTTTGTCATTTTTATGCTTTTCCTAGATGCTCAAACCACAATTTTGTCTCTTGCTGAATCGTTTCTGTTGTCCAAACCGGAGCATTTATTTTAATTGTTGTAAATCCTACTAAGTTTGATTCGTCTGTCTATAACTTTCATAGGTGAATTTGCAGCAACAAAGTAATCTTCCACTTTTTTAGGATGATTTAATCTAAATTTTATGAATGTTTAATATAGCGGTTCCCAATCAAATGAGGTACAGAAATTTGTAGGGTTGCAAAGCTTTGTGCCCCTACCTTGTACCTCACTATAACGGGAAATGCTATAAGTAGATTCACATGAAATCAGTAACGCGGCTTCTAAGGGTTTTTTTAGCAATCCTACAGAAATTCACACTCAGGTTGAAAGTCTGACTGAATAAAAGCTCTAACCATCAAAATTTTAGAAGTAGTGCATTTTCCCTGTAAGTAGTCTGTCTAAAAAATATGAGATAAACTGTCTTAACTGTCTTAACTGTCCTTGTGCCATCGCTCAATTGGTGATAAATTACTAGTTTGAAACTCAAGATTAACTACTTCGATATCGAGTCACAATATTACGGATGTAAAACATCATTAATAAAATAGCACAGTTAATCTGAAATAATTTTTACTCACTTGATAACAGATGGTGATATGAAAATTAATTGGGATATCTTTGTGCATTTAAGAATATTACAGTGATGACTCTTGTGCTTAATCATAGATCCCAAATCAATGGTTAAGCGCAATATTTGAGGTGCTAATCTGACAGTCTAACAACATCTTGTGCATTGAATTCTGATGAAAACTATACTTTTATACTGGCTAATGACTTTTAGTTCAGGTGTAATACTCTGGCTTTGGGAAAAACAAGATCCTCTCCGCTTGGTCAAATATAAATCTGAATTTTTCAAAGAATTTCAGGCGGCATCAGTAGCATTTTGTTATATGTTAATCAATAACTATGTTACTTGGATTGTACTAACAAAAGTCTTAACTTTCCCAAGGGAAATTGTAGAATCAACTGGAATTTTCTCTTTACCATTATGGGTGAGATTCGTTACTGCTTTTGTGCTAAAAGAGCTTGTTTATTACATAATCCATCGAATGCAACATGCAAATGAGTATACGTGGTTAACTCATAAGTGGCATCATTCAAGTCAGTCAGTATGGTGGTTAGCGGCACAAAGATCGAGTTTGACCAGTGAAATTTTATATACATTTTCAGTTATTTGGTTCCCATTGCTAGGCATTCCTCTAGAATTGATGACGATAGTATCTTTACATGGCGCTTTTCAAAATAATTGGATACATCTCAATGTCAAATCGCAGCCTTGGATGAAAATATTAGAGTGGATTTATGTCACACCTCGGTTTCATAGCTTACATCATTATGACATGAGGGGGAGAAACTTCGGAGATAGTTTAACTATTTTCGATCGCTTATTTGGAACTTATTTAGATCCCGATACATATCATTTAGATGAAAATCAATCTGCTGGAATTGACGAACCAGTAACAGTAAAAATGATTGTGGGAATTTAAAACTATAATCGCTAAATCTCAAGCAATAGTAAATCTTAAGTAGGGTGTGTTATGCCGAAGGCTAACGCACCTCGATAGACTATATCAATTGAGGTGCGTTGCGCTTTGCGACAACACACCCTACTTAAGATTTATTTTTCAAGTCCCCAGTCTCTCGCTATAATTGCACTTATCTAATTTCCATCATCCGATTCTAGTTTTTGTCATCCTATAGACCATCTGAGTTAATTCTTCGCAATTGACAATAATATCTTCATTTTTGGCTTCACAAAACATACAAGCATAATCAAATTTTAATCCCTGAGCAACTGTATAATAAAAATGGCTAATTTTTTCACCAAATAGTTCAATTAACGTTAAATTTTGCGAGAAAATAATATTTGTAACTCCACCACCATGAGGAGCAATAATAAATTCAGCTTGAGCAAATAGCTTCACTTGGTCTGCAAAATCTAAATCTTCAAGTACATAAGGAACAAAATCCATTTTTGCTAAAGTATTTATTACTTCTTCTTCGTTCAAAATGCGTCGAGCATTTGCTTTTCTCCGGGAAATAAAAATCTTCGGACTCAAAAGCAGATTTGGGTTTGCATAAGTATCGATATTGCTCAAAATACGTTCTCTTACCCAGTGACAGGCTTTGATGGAAATACGTCCTCCCTCACGGCGTTTAGAGCAAACAACTAATTCGTTAATTTTGGCTCTAGTTCCATTCCATTCGATATAATCTTCTGGACGATAACCCATCAGTTCTAAAGAGCGAATTTCCCAAATTGGCGGGTTTTTATCAATAATTAATTTTGGTTTTTTGCCTGTCTTTTGAGAATAAGATTCAAGGACTTCTAATCGAGTTAAAGCCTCATATATCCAATGAGCATATAAAGGACTCCAATAATTAACTAACGAACAAGCTAAATCTATATGCTCTATATTCCCAACTGGTGTAAGATATTGAAAATTAAAACCTTGTCTCAGTGTGGAAATGGCAGTATGTTCTAAAACATCTACTCTGTCTAAAACTGTTTCTAAGATAATTTTTTTCTCTTGGGTAAATCCAATGGCATGAATTCCCAATAATTCTACATTTCTGACAACCGCAGCAAAAGGATTAGTAAATTCAAATTTACCTTCTTTTTCTCTAAATGCAGCCGGAATTTCTTGATAACTGATAGCTGGTTCTATCTGAATAACTTCTTGATACTTTAATTGATAAAGATTATTTTGTTTTTGACATTGCTCTAGCAAATCTACTCTGGGAATTAGATTTTTATGAAGATAGTTGAATAAAATTGAATAAATAAACCGAAGAATGGGTAATTGTTGATATTCTGGTTCTAATTTGGGAACGTTATTCTCCTTTTTATCTTTCTTCATCTCGTCAGTTAGTGCGATGAGATGCTCGTTAATATATTTTAATAAAATAGGATAAATTAATTTAAATATTAAAAACTCTTGTAAATAACGCCAAGCTTTATTCATCTGGTGATAACCTTATTAGTTGAATTGCAGCGACAAATTAATCTTCCTATTTTTTATTAGCGATCGCTATAAATTTTAGGAATGTTTAATAAATGGATATATTTAAATGAAAGACTCTAGTTGAAGTAAATTATCTAGCCGAGCAGACACCACCAATTGTTCTTCAACAACTTCTTTACCAAGCAAATAAAATTTACCGATCCCTGCGGTTTTGGCTGCTTGCATATCGGATGTTTTATCACCAATCAAGATTGAGTTTTGCAAGTCTATTGGATATTTTTGGCAAGCCTGCTCAATCATTCCTGGGGATGGTTTACGACATCGGCAGTTTTGACGGTAATTAGATATGGTAGCTTCCGGGTGATGTGGGCAATAAAATACATCAAGCAATGGTACACCTTGTTTTTTAAATTGTTCGCACATCCATGCAGTTAGGTCTAAAAAATCCTGTTCGGAATAATAACCACGAGCAATGCCTGACTGATTAGTAATTACAATCAATTCATAATTTAAATCGTGCAATAGACGACAGATGGTAAACAGACCATCAATAAATTCAAACTGCTCGCGTTTAAAAACATAGCCGTAATCAACATTGATAACACCATCGCGATCGAGAAAAGCGACTTCCATCATTTGACTAACTTTATTGTTGTTACGACCTGCATTAGCATCCAAGTAGAGCCAAAATTAAGTAAATTGTAGTCTTCTATATTTAATTTAAATTATCTAAAAATGCTTGTTGAAAAGTAAACACAAAAATTAATGCTTTAAGCGGTAGCGATAGCCCTTGAAATAATTTTATCCCAATCCCTCCCATCAATTAATTAGCAACTGGAATTATTTAGAATCACAACCAAATTGATGTGGCTAAAATTTTTAAATCCTTTATATAACAAGGATTGTAGAGCATGTATTTCTCTTAAAAACGGTCTTAACTGTCTTAACTGTCTTAACTGTCTTAACTGTCCGCAGATTTCTCTTAAATGTCCTTGACTTTAAGTATTTTTGTTTGATATCTGTATTCATACATAATTCTAGTTAAGGAAAAAATATTTGTTTAAACAACAATAAGGGTTATTAAATAACCTTGATTTTCTTTCGTTCCTAGTGCTGGTGAGAACAGCAAATTTTCTATTGCCAGCTTTCTCCTTTCTGCTTTTTAGCCAGAATAAACTGTTGCAATTTAAGCATTAAATATTTTTCGTCGAAGGAATTAAGAACATGGCCGATCAATTTGAGCAATTAAGACAATTAAGACTTCAAAAGCCAATCAATTATTACACGTATTGGGGCTTAGAGGCAGACTTTTCAAGACCTGGACTTATTTCCCCAGAGCAACAGGAACTATTACTTGAAAAGGGAGAATATTACGTTAGTCTGAAAGAAGATGAAGTTCCACCAGTAGATAATAATTATACCTGGGCACAAATCGAAAAAGAAAACAAGGATTGGTGGCCAACCCATTGTGCAGCTTTGAGAACAGGAGGAGGAAGAGGAAACAATATCTTAAGTGGTGAGTATCATAAAAACTTGGTTTATTTATGCCAAGATGGCCCCTTTGTTGGTACGGAAGATCAAAAAGACCGAGAGACACATTGGTGGGCATTGCTTTCACAGCCTGGAGTGACAATGTGCTGGCCGATTGTCTTTTTTTGGCGTGAATTTGTTCACTTTGAATGGAAGTGTGTGGACAATGCGACAAATGAAACTGCTTCCAAAGGATTAGTTGTCTGGATACGCCGGGGACATCGGGGTGGTTGTTACTACAAGAGCGAACAACTAACCTTCTACCGCGATGTATATGCGCCACAAGACCTATTGCCCTAACTTTTCACGGCATCTGAAAAATGCCATTTTGACCTTTTCTCAAACCCTAATTTTTACCTTAGCTATTTTCATTAACTTAGAGCTATTGAGAATTAACCTCTGGAAAAAATCACGTTGTTTCGCGGTTTGAGAACTTGTCGTGAAAAGTCAGGCCTATTACCACCCGAATCATGATGGTAATTTTTGGTGTTGTGGAAGTTGTAACTTGATATATTTAGATCCCTGACTTCTTCAAGAAGTTAGGGATCTAAAAATACTTAACATCTAACCAAGCAGCTTTTTGACTTGGTTCATAATCCCAATAGCATCAATACCTTGATTCGGTAATTGTTCCCATACTCCACTACATCCTTCTTGATGGGTACCCATGTATGCATATTTGGGAGAGAAACCTCTCTCTAGTAACCAGGAACCAAAACGAATTCCTAAACCTGTGCGACGATTTAATGATTCTACAACCAAGACAAAAGGTGTGGAACCAATCTTGGCTATAATCTCTTCATCAACCATATTTAGGGTTGACTTGTTAATTAAGCCGACATCGATGCCTTGTTGTTTGAGGTTTTCTACTACATTGAGGGCACGATAAAGCACTTCACCAAAACTGACGATGTAGCCGGCTGTACCTTCGCGTATCACGTCATCTTTGCCAGGAACAAAGGTATAGCTTTCTCCAAACAAAGGTTTGCCCTCAGTATCGAGGATATCGGGGACTGGGGAACGGCTGGAAAAGAGAAACCTTAAACCAGGTTGATGGAATATAGTTTCGACACAGGCTTTCATTTGTCCGCCATCGGCTGGATAATACAGACGGGTTTCGTAGCCATCTTCTAAACCGTTGTCTGCAAACATGTTATTCAGACCAAAATGGCAGGTGTTGTCTGCTAATTCATCTATGCCACTGTGGGAAAATTGGCACAGAACGTTAGATTTATTCAGCCGCGCCATTGTGATTTCGGAAATGCACATTTCTAAAAAGGCGCTGTAGGTGCTGAAAATGCCTTGTTTTCCCTCTTCCATCCCAAACCCCGCCGCCGCCGCGAAGTTTCCGCGTTCCATGATACCGCCGTGATAGAAAATTTCTGGATAGGCTTGACTAATTTTGTTGATCCCGCAAGATTCTCCTAAATCGCTATCAATGCACATTACCTTTTCTTGGCGTTCGGCTGGAGTCATCCCACTGAGAATTGAAACGACGGTAGCATCGAAGATATGGCGAGTTTTGCTGCTAGAACCCGTAAAGGTGTAGCTTGCTTTGAGTGGAACAATTCCTTTGAGATAATTAGCCGCTTGAGTGTGTCCGCGAGTTTCCAGATATGCGATCGCCAAATCAGGCGATAATGCATCATGACCCAATGGCGTACCTTCTACCCCAGCAATACCAGGAGACATCTGACGTTTATTCACAACTGCTACTGGGCCGTTTGTGGTAGCTGCTTGACACAGACGACTATACAAATCATCTAAATCTTCGCCTTGTCCTGCGAGTACAGTTAATCCGTGTCCTGCTAAGGTTTGACTGACATCGTAGCCTGGTAAATAATCTGAAGGATAGCCGCTACAAGTAGAATTGTTATCGTCAATAATGATTTTGACATTGAGATTCTTGGCCACGGCTAAACGTGCGGCTTCGGCGTTATTTCCTTCTTGTTGCGAACCATCCGATCCCAAACAGAATACTACTTGTTGAGGATTGGCGATCGCAACTCCATTCACATAAGGCCATAAGTGTCCTAATCTACCGGCGCTAAATTTCACCCCAGGAGTGCGTCCCCGTTCTGGATGGGCAAGCAGTTTAGAATAAGGTTCTCGATAATGCAGCAATTCTTCCACATCAAGATCGCCATGTAAAGTAGCCATTAAATATTGTGTGGCGACTCTGTGTCCTGCTTCATCGAAGAAAATCGGCACAAATTTATCTGCCGATCCCCGAAAGAAAGCATCTAAAATCATCACTTCGGGAACTGTATCATAAGCTCCTCCTGTATGACCACCTACATTTTTTGCTGCTGCTATGGAAGTAAAGAAAACAATAGTATCTCGACAAAGTTGAATATTTGCTTTGAGGATTTCTCTTTGCTCATTCGTTAAAGTTGAATTAGTGGGGTCTAATTTCAACGGTTTGTAAGCATGTATATCAATGGGAAAACGGAGTTTTGTTACAGTCATTGATTTTAATTCCTTATGTAGTTTGAGATTTTGTATTTTTGAATTTCAAAGTTAAGCATTTAATTATTTTTAATCTTTGCCATACACCTTAAGACCATCCCAAATACCCATCACCCCATGATAGGGACTGTAGTAAACATTTTCCATTGTTTGAATTTTCTCCACTAATTTAGGTTCGGAATTTCCTACAGCAATACCCTTTAAACCTGTCTCAAATAATGAAAAATCGTTGAGAGTATCTCCACAAGTAACTGTATCATCAGGATTAAAACTCATTTCTGTCAAAAATCTCACGAGGGTGGGGCCTTTAGAAACGCCTTTTGGCATGACATCAAAATAATGGTAATCTAGTCTGATGTCATAGGAAAGGATAGTATCAAATCCAGCGTCAATTACTTTTTGGATAGTTTGAGGTTGCAATGATTCAGGTTCATAGTAGTAGGATACACGATAGTCAGGATTAACAGACTGTAATTCTAATCCTGGTTCATTGGCTAATAAAGTTTTGATTTGTTCGTTAGCATTTCCCCAAGTTTGCGCTACCCAGTCTTGCAAAATAGAAATCGGCTCGAAGGTTTCGCCGTGTACAATTGTGGTTCCCACATCAGCAATAATGTAGTCGGGTTGGGGAATATTTGGATCTTCATATAGTTCGCTAACTCGGTCAAGTTCTCTGCCGGTTACATATACTAAAAGAATGCGATCGCGCTGTTGGTGAATATATTGATAAAATTGCGATCGTTCTCGTTCCGAGCCACCTAGAAAAGTGCCATCTAAGTCAGTTGCTAACAGTAATGAATTATAAGACTTCATCTTAATTTTTTCCCCCTTCGTTCATAATCTAAAATTTAAATGCTTTGACATTGAGCTAAAATTGAAAATAAACAAAGGGGTGAGGAGTTACTGCTATAAACCTCAATATGATTGCAACCAACACTCCATAAAAAACGACAAAACTCCATTGAGGAATTTTCTGACACCAGTCCGCTAACCAATTTTTGTAGGCAGCCCAATGCATAATTGCTAAAGGTATAAAAACCCAACCAATTTGAATATTTAAGTTTTCTGAACCTGGAGAATTTAAAAATAGAAAAGATTTTTCTATTTGCATTGCACTGCTGATATCATTACTGCGAAAGAAGATTGCAGAGGCACAAAACCAATAGAATGTCAGGGGAATGCCTAGCATATTTCTTAGTGGCAATAATCGCTTATAAGGAGCAATCCAGGATGACCATTGTTTGTGAACAATTAAAGCAATACCATTCAATCCTCCCCAAGCGACAAAATGCCAAGCTGCACCATGCCACAGTCCAGAAAAAAGCATTAAAATGAGAAGATTTCTTGACCTAAAGATTTCTGTGCGTTGTTCTCTTGGTCGCATTTTCATCAAAGGACTATAAATATAGTCTCGCAGCCAAGTGAAGAGGGTAATGTGCCAACGTTGCCACAATTCAGTAATATTATTGGCAAAGTAGGGGAATCTAAAGTTTAAAGGTAGTTTGTATCCTAGCAAACCTGCACTGGCGATCGCCATATCTGAATAGCCAGAAAAATCGCAATATATTTGTATAACGAAAGAGATAACAGCAACCCAACAACTCAAGAAAGTATAATTTTCTGGACTTGTAAAATACTGGTCTACTAAAGGAGAGATGTTATCTGAAATACAAGCTTTCTTAAAATATCCCACCAAAAAAAGCGTTAAACACCCCCGAAAGTTCACATCGTTGAAATTTTTCGTCTTTACCAGTTGGGGTAAAAAATCAGATGCACGGACAATAGGCCCTGCAACTAACTGAGGAAAAAAAGTTACAAATAAAGCGAAATCCCAAAAATTTTTAACAGGTTTGAGTTTACCCAAATACACATCTATAGAATAGCTGAGGGTTTGAAATGTATAAAAACTAATTCCTGCTGGCAAAATAATTTCCAGGGTTTTTATATTAACAGATAAACCCAAAAAATTTAATAAATTAGCGGCTGAGTCAGTGAAAAAGTTATAGTATTTAAAAAATCCTAATAATCCTAGATTTACAACTAAGCTGACTAATAGCCATACTTGTGGTTCGTTGTGATGCAGTGGTTTAGTTAGCAGCGCATCCCAAGAAAATGAGTTTTTCTTAGCTTCTGGATTTTCTACTACTTCCTGTGTTGGAATTTCTGGTGCTGCTGTTGCATAATTGACCTGTGGTCTAGACAGCATCAAACCTACAAAGTAGTCAACCACTGTAGAGAGTAAAAGTAAGAAAAGAAAGCGCCAATCCCAAGCACCATAAAAAATATAACTACAGATGAGCAACCAAAATTTACGATGATTGTTGTTCTGCAAACCCCAGTAAACACAGAAAATTATCAGGAAAAAAAAGAGAAAACGAAATTCTGTAAAAACCATATTTATTCTAGTGTGTTAATTAACTTTAATTTTGGCTTTGAGATATGAAGGGTATTTCCTGGGAAGCTAATTTTAGGTGCTGAGAAAATTTTTCTGCCAAAGCGAGTGTAAATTCTTGAGAACCTTGGTAATTTAAATGCCTTTCATCACTCCGGCGAGAAACTTCATACAAACTGGCAAAACTATTAGGATTATTAAATGCAAAGAGTGTTGAAATATATCCTAGATCCACAGCTTCTAGAATCGGAGAATGTTCGATAAAACTGTCTAATGCTGGAGGAATTAAGAATATAGTTTCAACTTGAATATTGCTGCTTTTTTCTAAATCATCAATTCTAGAAACAAGCCTTTTAATGATTTTCAATGCATAGGATTTTTCTGGATATGTATTTTCTTGATCGATAATTCCTAATTTTGCTTGTGTTAACTTTTGTTGGTAACTTTCTAACTTTGAGTAAAAAACTTTTTTCTCTGCCTCACTATTTTTCATCCAATCGTTTGCATAATATCCAGCTTCCTGTAGCAATTTTTTACTGGATATTCCTGCTGGTAGTGCTTCGGAACTTTGATGCCAAAAATTAGAAAAATAACCAATTCCTAGCCATCGATGCAAAAAGCTGATGGAATTTGCATACAAGGCGCTAATTTTGATTTCCCAAGGAAGGGTTGATTCAGCAATTAATTGAAAATTTTCTAGGGTTTTAGTAGGAGTATGCCAATAAACATTTCTAGATAAAGTTGGTTCTTCCTCCACGAAGGAGTTAACTAAACAATCTAAAAATATCCATTTTAATTTTGCTGGTTTTAATGCTAATATTTTTTGCAAATAAAAATCCATTTCGGCTACATTTGCTGACAGAATTCCCAGATTAAAAGACTTGACGCTATTACCATTTGCTGATAATGATTCATCAAATACTTTGGGAATAATTTGTAGATATGTGGTACTAGGCCCCAAAAAAATCACATCGTAATCATCTTTATGCTCGGCAAAATACTCCAATTTCACACTGACATCGCCAAGAGTTGGAGGAGTTTTAGAGGCAGGTAAAATAATATTAATTAATCCAGCCGTAAAAAATAAAACAATGATAAATACTAAACTATAAATGAATAGAACTTTTGGTTTTTTGTCCATACTTTTAAAATTTACAAATCTTGAATACAAAATTAAAAATTTTTCCAATGTTTTACAAGTTAACCGAGAATTAATCCACTGCGCGGTGCAAGTGTAAAATTCAGAGTTGTTTGTGCAGTTTCATGACTCCAATTTGCTACACCAGAACCATAGGTGAATAATATTTGCTGAGGTGACGATGATAATGAAGGCTGAATACTAACTTGCGTTGTTTCATTTCCTGCATTAACCGCAATCACCAATATTTCTGTTTCTAAAATCCGCGCAAAAATGTAAACTTGTCCTTGGGCATATAAAGTTTGATATTGCCCAATTCGCAATGCTGCATGAGAAAGACGCAGTTTAATTAATTGACGATGAAACTCTAAAATATCTCGATCCCACTGTTGTTCGTCGGGAAAACCTCTGCGACAATCAGGGTCATAACCACCAGTCAAACCAACTTCATCGCCATAATATATACAAGGTGCGCCGGGGAAAGTCAATAATAGTAATGTTGATAAATATAAACTGGGGCGATCGCCACCGGCAACATCAATTAATCTAGCTGTATCGTGATTGTTGATGCCGTTAAGTTGGGTTAACTGAATTTCCCAAGGATAAAGTTGTAGCAATTCATTAATTTTTTCTCCATATTCAGCAGCATCAGAAGGTGGTGGTGGTGCATATAATTCTAAATGACCTTTGACTTGGCGATCGCCTACAATAAAAGCTGTGGTAGCGTTAAGAAAAGGCAGACTCGACACACCATCAAATTGTGTCCCATCTAACCATTCAGCGGCTTCCATTGGAATTTCTCCAACAATATATGCTTCGGGGTTAACTGCTTTTACTCTTTCCCGAAACTCTTGCCAAAATCCAGGCGTTTTAATGTAATCTGCTGAATCTAAACGCCAGCCATCTGCACCCCGTTGAATCCAATATTCGCCTACGCGCATAATATATTCGCGTACTCCTGAATTATTGGTGTTCAACTCTGGTAAAGCACGAAAACCGCACCACGAAGCATAATTAGCAGGACGAGATTCATCATAGGGTGAGATCGGCCAATCTTCAATTTTAAACCAATCAAACCAAGGCGAATTTTGACCATTCTCTAAAATATCATTGAAAAAATAAAAGCCTCTGCTAGCATGATTAAAAGTTCCATCTAAGACAATTTTAATATTACGAATATGAACTTCTTTGAGGAGATTTGTAAATGCTTCATCACCGCCTAATAAGGGATCTACTTGATAGTAATCAAGAGTATGATAGCGATGATTACTCGCGGAGGTAAGAATAGGGTTGAGATAAATTGCATTAATGCCCAAATCTTGTAAATAATCTAGCTTTTCAATTATTCCCCAAAGATTTCCTCCTTTATAACCATTAAATGTAGGCGGAGCATTCCAATCTTCCAAGGGTACATTGAGTAGCCAACTTTGGTGTGCTGGGACACTCCGAGCAAAACGGTCAGGAAATATTTGGTAGAAAACGGCGTGTTTGACCCAATCAGGTGTTTTAATCTGCATAGATTAATTTTTAATTAATTTAAACTACGAGTGCGGGAGATAAGTATCGATTTATCGTTTCTCCTTTAGTACGTATCAATTTCTCAATAACTTCTTCAAAGAATTTATCTGTCACCATTATGCCTTTGTGACATTGATTTCTAAAAGATAGACATAAGTTGGCAGCATAAACAGGCGATTCCAATGCTTCTGCGTACAATTGCAGAATCGATGTTTCGTCTTCAATAAGTCCATGCATCAAAATAGGACTAAAAAGCCCCATGTTTAGAAAAAGGGGCAATTCGATAATTTCAGAAAGCTTAGATAAAAATTTTGTGCTAACGGCTAGTCGAGACAAGTTGCCTGTATGATTTTTCATGATTGATTTACAGGCATATATGTAAAAATCCAAAAAATCATTTCTTTTTTTAAAACACACCATCGAATTAGTTACTTTTTTTAAGCAGAATAAAGGCCCTTCTCCCAAGTTTTTATCATATTCTGTATCCAACCAGAACTCGCGGCATAGTAAATAGTCTTCTGTAATATCGATTATTAATTTATCGGGATCGAAAACTACGATATCAGCATCCATCCAAATAGTTCGATCGTATCCTTGTTCGAGAAATTTTTTAGCTATTTCTAGCCTAGCCAGGTCTGCAATGACGTTAATTTTTCCTTGGGCTTTCTCTATATACCAATCTGGAACATAGTCAAAAAAATTATCTTCTCTTTGGTAATCAAAGCCCTTCAATTCAGCCCAATTTTTGACCGTTTGCATACACTTTTCTAGCCAAGCTGGTGTTTCACTCCCGTGATAGGATTGATAAACAATAGTTTTCATTTCAATTAACCTCTGTAAAATCCGAAATACTCTAATCCTTCTAAAATTCCAGCTGCAAAATTACCTTTTGCCAGATAGCGTTTTCCTGGTGGTGAATTTTCATGCCAGTTTAATATTTCTAACCGAGCATTACCGACGATAATGGCGGGACAAAGCATATTTTGAAACATGGACAAATCGTTGCCTGAATCTCCACAAATCACAGTTTGTTCATCGGTAAAGCCTAAACGTTGTTGCACAAAAATAGCGGCTGAAGCTTTATTCGCGGACGCAGGCAATATGTCTAAAAATCCGCCATCATAAGAATCTACCATTTGCACTGCCAAGCCTTGATTCTGGAGAATTGCCTTTAAATGGGGAACTGTAACATATAATCCCTCTAGGCAGGTGTAATAAGTAACTTTGAAGTCAGTCTGTTCTGTGGGAGGTTGGAGGACAAGACAAGGAAATCGTTTTGCTACCTCTACTATTATTTCTCGATTCCAAGCTTGGGAGATTTTAGTTTGCCATTCATTATCGGGGTTACTGCTACCTGGATAGTATATTTCTGTACCAACCGCCACCATTAATACATCAGGTTCTAAGAGTTCTTTTTGGGCAATTAATTCTTGATAAAGAGGTAGCGATCGCCCTGTAGTATAGGCAATAACTGTACCGTAATTTTGGCGTTGTTCGTGTAGCCATTGATTTAAGTTATTTAAAGCTACATCGTCACCGACTAAGGTGCTATCTAAGTCGGTCACAAATAGAAATTTTGCCACTATTACTCCTGAATGAAGACGTTGCCGATTCTATTCACATCAATCTTTAAATTCAGTAACAATTCTCAAATTTAGTCAGCAAACAGGGGCGAAAAATCTTTATCTAATTTAAACAACTATTTAGAGAAAGCTGCGAAATAATCAGCTTTAAATTTGTTTTTATGCTCTGGTTCATCATTATACCTGTTTGCAAATATCTGTCAAAGGCAATTGCTATTACAAGTTGTTTACATTTTAGAAAAAAACTTTGTATGACATAAACTTTCTTGGTAATTTCAATGCGATGCCTCTTTTTAACTGCCTTAACTGTCTTAACTGTCTTAACTGTCCGCTTAACTGTCTTAACTGTCTTAACTGTCCGCTTAACTGTCTTAACTGTCTGCTTAACTGTCCGAATTTGCTATTGCATTTTGAATGCAAAAATAAGATAGTATTAAAACACTAATTTTTTAAACGCTCTTATACTCAAGCACCGTAGACTTTGCAACCAAACTTCTGCATTATATGGAAGTCAATCTTTGCCACATTAGGAAACACTGCTAAACTCAGAATATATCATTAGAAAAATTAATGAGTACAATTAATCTTGAGAGTATGTGTGATTTATTAAGTTTTGAAAAATGGTTCTGTCCAATGCTTTTTTGAAAGTGAGATGAATTGAAAGCTAATGAAATTCATGCAGAAAACTTCGGCATGTCAAACAAGCTTTATGTCTGGCTATCAGATTTAATTTGTCTATTTTAACAAATAAAAATCCACAGTAAACTAAGTATTTATTGAGATTTAAATAGGTTGCCATCCATTGAAAATGTTAAATATTTGTGTAAATTCAAAAATGGCTGCAATTTTGATTTTATTATTTGCTTGTGAAAAATTAGTTTAATTTTTTATTAAAAAATGAACTAAGTATAAGAAAACCTTTTTTATTTTTATAAGATAAAAAAGAATTGCTCAGAAATGTAATTCTAGGTAAAATCAATGCCTTCAGTACAGCAGCAACTATACTCCTTTTCCACTGATTACTTTAGCCAACTAGCTAATCTTGGAGAAAAATTTCAGGTAACAGATTGCCAAGGCAAATCATTTACAAATTCTCACGGGATTAACCTAGCTGCTGATTTAATAAATCAGCAACATCAACAGCAGCGAAAAGTTATTTTCATTGGAAATGGAGGGAGTGCAACTGTAGCTAGTCATCAAGCCATTGACTTCTGGCGTAATGGTAATATTCCAGCGATCGCTTTTAACGATAGTGCTTTAGTCACCTGTATTAGCAATGACTTTGGTTACGAACAAGTATTCAGCAAACCAATCTCTACATTTGCTCAATCTGGAGATATTTTATTTGCAATTAGTAGTTCTGGGCAATCAGAAAACATTCTCGCAGGTGTTCGCCAAGCAATAAACATGGATTGCCATGTAATTACACTTTCAGCCTTTCAAGCGAATAATCCTTTGCGTCAAATGGGACATCTGAATTTTTATGTTCCAACTATGTCTTATGGTTTTGCAGAAATCATGCATTTATGTATCTGCCACTGCATAATAGATGGCTTAGTTAAAGGTGCTTTACCTAGTAGAGATGCAAATAATTATCTGAGTTTTCATGAAATTCAAGCATCTTAAACTTATGCAAATTATACACAAATTACCTGAATGTAATTGCCGCAAAATTTAGGATTCCATGAAACTAGCGATCGATACTGAAAAAAGCCTTGACTTTGAAACCTGTGCAGAGGTGTTTGCTATCTACCGAGAACAGGGGCGCAAAATTGTTCTCTGCAATGGTGTATTTGATTTGCTGCACCCCGGACACATTGCTCACCTGCAAGCAGCCAAAGCAATGGGAGATTTGTTAGTAGTCTCTTTAACTGCGACTCCCTACATTAACCGAGGCCCCGGAAGACCAATATTTTCTGATGAATTACGTGTAAGTTCCATAGCTGCTTTAGCTTGTGTTGATTACGTGATTTTAACCCCAGCGGTAACAGCTTTAGAAGTAATTGAAAAAGTGCGTCCGCATATTTATTGCAAGGGTGATGAATATGCACAGACCGAAAAAGATGTAACCCACAATATTGACAAAGAAATTGCCCAAGTTAGAGCTTATGGCGGTGACATTCGCTATACCCAAGAAATTACTTTTAGCTCAACGCGGTTAATTAATAATTACCTTGATGTTCTTCCTTCAGGCTTAAAAGATTACGCCAGCAATTTTAGTCAGCAATATAGTTTTGAACAGATTACAAATGCTGTAGATGCAATGCAGCATCTCAATGTTTTAGTACTTGGCGATATCATTATTGATGAGTTTGTTCACTGTACTGTTCAAGGATTAACTTCCAAAGGCAGAGCGCCTTCGACTCGCTTTGTGAAAAAGGAACAGCATTTAGGGGGAGTTTTTGCGATCGCTCGCCATCTGTCCAGTTTCGCCAAGTCTGTCACTCTAGCTAGCGCCATTGGTAGCGAACCAGATGTGCATCGCTTAATTGCCAATCATGTGAATGGTTCGCTGCATCTGAATTTGCAGTGTGCAGAGAATTATTCCACTGTCACCAAGCGTCGTTATATCGAACAACAAGGAGCAACAAAAGGTTATACGCAACTATTTGCGATTAACTCAATGAATGAAGAGGGATTAATACCTCAAGAACGCCAAAAATTGTTGGATTCTTGGGAGAAGTTACTGAAAAATTGCGATTTAGTAATTTTGGCAGATTACGGTCATGGACTGATTGATGCATCGGCCATTGAATTAATTCAAAACCAAGCACCATTTCTCGCTTTGAATTGTCAAACAAACAGTGCTAATTACGGTTACAACTTAATTAGTAAATATCAACGAGCCGATAGCTTTTGTATAGACGAGCAAGAAATTCGCCTCGCCTTTTCTAACCGCCACGGAAATCGAGATGAGTTATTGAAACGTTTGCAATATCATCTGGGAGCGCAACAAGGTTGGTTAACTTTGGGTGCTGCGGGTTCTTTGGCAATTCAAGCCAATGGACAGATGGAAATTACCCCAGCCATGACACAACAAGTCAAAGATACCACAGGTGCGGGAGATGCCTTTTTTGCTCTAGCTAGTTTGAGCGCCAAATTAGATTTACCTGTGCAGTTGGGATCGTTTTTAGGAAATTTAGCAGGTGCGATCGCGGCAAATATTTTGGGCAACGAAAAGCCTGTAGAGAAAGGACGCTTACTCAAGTTTGCCAAAACAATTTGTACGTTTTAGGAAAACAGAATTGAGGAGTTAGGAGTTAGGAGTTAGGAGTTAGGAGTCATATGCAAAATTTTTGTATTTACTAAATTTTGTATTAATTCATAATTCATAATTCATAATTCATAATTCATAATTTCAAGGAGCTAATTTATGAGTTCAATTAAACAAGTTTTAGTCACTGGTGGTGCTGGTTATGTGGGCGCTGTTTTAGTTCCTAAACTTTTACAAGCTGGATATGCAGTCAAAGTGCTAGACCTGTATCTTTATGGCAAAGATGTACTAGCTGCTGTTAAAGATAATCCTAACTTAGAAGAGATTCAAGGCGACATCCGCGATCGCCAACTCCTGGAAAAAATTATGCCCGGATGTGATGCAGTTATTCATTTAGCTTGCATTTCCAACGATCCGAGTTTTGAATTAGACCCAGATTTAGGACGTTCCATTAATTACGATGCCTTTTTTGATCTAGTAGATGTCGCCAAAGATTCGGGAGTCAAGCGGTTTATCTATGCTTCTTCTGCTAGCGTCTACGGTATTAAAGAAACAGAAAATGTCACGGAAGAATTATCGCTAATGCCTTTAACAGATTATTCTCGTTATAAGGCTTTATGCGAAGAAGTCTTATTAAGTAAGCGAGAACCAGGATTTGTGACTTTCATAGTTCGTCCAGCTTCAATATGCGGTTACTCTCCTCGCCAGCGACTAGATTTAGTAGTCAATATTTTTACTAATCAAGCTATCAATAATGGTAAAATTACTGTTTTTGGTGGTGATAATAAGCGCCCAAGTCTTCATATTCAAGATATGGCGCAACTTTATCTCAACTCTCTGCAATGGCCTGATGAAGCGATCGACGGTAAAATTTTCAATGTTGGGTATGAAAATTATACAGTCACAGAAATTGCAGAGATGACTCGTGAGGTTGTGGGAGAGTCTGTACAAATTGTCACTACACCCACAAATGATACACGTTCTTACCATATTTCCTCAGAGAAAATTAAGCAAGAACTGGGATTTGTACCTTCACATACAGTTGAAAATGCAATTCAAGATTTAGCTTCAGCATTTAAAGCTAATCAACTTCCCAATTCTCTCACAGATTCTCGTTACTATAACGTGAAAGTGATGAAGGAACTTAACTTTAAGTAAAACCTTGCTATTAGATTTTACAGTGGTTCGTAGGGTGTGTTATGGACGTTAGTCCTAACGCACCTATATAGGGGCTTTCAAATAACTTTCAAATAAAAAATATCCAATTATTTCTTGTGGGGTGGGCGTCTCGCCCGCCCATGATTACGGGCGGGCAAGATGCCCACCCCACAAGATTAGATAATTTATTTCTTGGAAATCCTATAGCAAAGCGACTCTTAATCAGCTTCCGCAAACATAGCAACTAAACGATTGGCAGGTTCAGGCATTGAAACATACAAACTTGTTGGTAAAGACCAAGCGTTACTCGGCTTATTGGGATCGAGATAAAAGTTGCATAAACCTTCAATAAAGGTTTTCATCTTAAAGATGTTATAGCCCCATGCTTTTAATAATGGTAAAACTTCAGTTTCGACGATGTTTAATAAATCATCTCGTCTGCTTGTCACCCTCATGGAATTAAAAATAGTCCATGCCATTTCTAATGCTTCAAGGGTGCCATCATTACCGCCTTGATAAAACCATTCAATATCGAAATCAATCATCCGCACGTTTCCTTCGGCGTCAATCATTTCATTACCGCCCCAGCGGTCTGCATAAATGATTCCGCGTCTGTGAGCTAAATTCATTTCCTGTATAATTTTCGGCAGAAATTTTACTTCTCCGACTTCCAAAAATTCATATAAAGTTTTGCCTGTGACATATTCAATCAGCATCCAATCTTCAGCTGCATGAATTAATTTCGGAACTGGTAAGCCAGCAGCTAAGGCGCGATTGAGAAAATCAACTTCATCAGCGATATTTCTGAGTTTAAACGAACCGCCATTTTGAATAAAACCAGTAGCTTCATACATATATTGCATATAAGCATCGCCGGCTTCAGTGGAAACATCTCGTCTGGCACGAAAAACGTAGCGATCGCCTGCTATTGTAATGAATAAAATATGGTTAAATAATCCTTCAGACTCCGGTTTTTCTATTTTTGCTGTTTTACCTCCAGGTAAATAATCCAAAGCACGCTGTAATGCCTGAGCGATATCTGTTGGCAGTGTATTTTTTAAATTTTCTTGAACTGAGCTTTTCATTACCTTTAACCCATACTTAATTCTAAATTCATTGCTAAGAAATCAAAAAACTCAGCTAGAATTTGGTCGTAGTGAGATGCAAATTCCAGTTCGTTGATTTCTTCTCGACTAAAGTATGCTAATTTTTGACCTTCATGCAACGTTATTTGGGAAATATCTAAATCCAACTGAGTCCAAAAAATGTGTTCGTCACACTCTTGCCAAAAATAAGACTTAAAGAATTTAATCTGGCCTAACTCTAGTTCCATTTCCTCAACTAGTTCTCTACGAATAGCTGCTTCTTTTGATTCATTTTCCTCGATATATCCTCCCAATAGTGCCCAAGTATTAGGAAAAGGAATAGAACTTTTATTATCTCGAAGTACAAGTAAAACTTGCTGCTGACTGTTGAGAATAATTATGTCAGCCCCTGGTGCTTCTCTCATCTCAGGTTAGATTGAATAAACTTTAATCAGTATATGATAAAGAAATAAAGTTAGAAAAATCATCTTTATTTTTTAAGGTTTTAATCAAGTGAAAATTAAGTCCATCGACTTAATTAAAGATCAAACAATAGTAGGGTGCGTTGTCGCAAAGCGCAACGCACCTCTTGGATGTTAAAGCCTTGTGAACTCTGACAGCATATTTAATTTTCCACAGCTGTCAGAGAAACCGAATCAACATCAGCATCAAAACTCAAAGATTTTGGTAAAAACACAAGCATTGTCACCATTTTGGTAAACATAAATAATATGATGGCAAGCCACAAAATATAGTTGTTGTGAAAATACCAACCTGCTATAGCTGATGGAACAAATCCAAAAATAGAAGCAATCAAGCTGACATTACGAACAATTTTTCCCTCTGCTAAACCTAAGTAATATCCTTCCAACATTGAGGCAATTGAATTGAACACAAGTACGAAACATAAGCACCAAATATAGGCATCAATAGTTCCGGTAATTTCAGTGTGGTTGGTTAATATTCCAAAGACTTGTTGGGGAAATAAAACAGAAATTGTAGCTATACTAATTCCTATAAACAAGCTACTTGCAACTGAAACTCTCAACAAAGGGAGAAACTTTCCTTTTGATTCACTGCCTTTAAAGTTTCCGCTCAAGGTTTCTGTGGCAAATCCTAGTCCATTAGTTAAGTAAACATTGAGTTGTGCGACTTGACCCAATAAAGAATTTTGGGTAAATATTACTGTACCCATCATTGCACCCAAATTACTAAAAAATGCAAAGACAGATACCTCAGCGATCGTTCTAATCATGATATCTCTATTGAGAGATAAAGTATTTTTCAAAGCTGACAAATCCCTAATTTTTGGCATCACTGCTCGTAGTTCTTGCCACTGAACTTTTTGACTAGCTAAGATGATGCCAATCAACAACATTAAATATTGGCTAGATGCTTGAGATGCTCCAGCCCCCATACTGTTCCAACCCCACTGAATAATAAATACGTAATCTAAAATTATATTGGCTGCATTACCAATAATTGAAAGTACCAAAACCTTACTATTCTCCTCTCGTCCCAGCAGCCAACCGATGAGAACAAAGTTAAGTAAAACAGCAGGCGCTCCCCAAATCCGAGCATTATAATACTCAATACCAGCAGCTTTGATAGCGACTTCACCACTCAAGACCGAAAAACCTATTTCTCGCAAAGGATATTGCAAAATTACCACAGCAATACCCAAAACCAAGCCGATTAAGGCATTGCGTAACCCCACTAGCAGCACACCTTCTTGGTCATCTGCTCCCACAGCTTGAGCTGTCAAACCAGTGGTTCCCATGCGTAAGAACTCAAGAATCAAATAGACAAGGCCAAATAAGATATTAGCGATGGAAACCCCCGCCAAGGCATCGATGTCTTTCAAATGACCCAAAAAAGCCACACTGATTAAACCCGCTAAAGGTATCATCAGATTGGAAACAATATTAGCGATCGCCAGCCGAAAGAAGCGCGGTACAAAGTCGTACTGTTCTGAAAGTGTTAAGTTCATGAATTAATTAAGTAATCTAGCTCAGTTGATTGGGAATTTTTTGACAAACCTATTAGAAAGCAATAATTTTAGCCAAACTTTCCTATTTTAATTTTTTATTCTCAAATGACCGGGGCAAATCATATCTATAATCTCAGCAATAAAACTAAGATGCAAGGACAGATAAGACACTTAAGAAAAATTTTTCGGCTGCTCCACTGCAATCTTAGTTGGTGAGTTTTATCATCAGTTAGTGGGGTATGGGGAGATGGGGAAGTGTGGGGAGAATAATCCCTCAGTCAACAGTTAACAGTCAACACTCAACACTATTTCAGATTAAAGATTCATCGCGATCGCTTCTACATCTTCTACAGTCAATCCTAAAGCATCAGCTACTTGTTCTCGGCTTAATCCCATACTCAGTAGTTTAGGTACTGCTTGTTGGAGTCGTTGTTGTGCAGCTTGAGCTTCTTGTTGTGCAGCTTGAGACTGTGCCATTAATTCCCCAAATGTCATAAAAGGTTGACCATCTGGGTAGGAAAGTTGCCAGTGTTCGCCAGAGACATCAAAATTAATTTGCAGCCGTGGACTAACCCATTTTTGACCAAAATCTACCGAGTCTAAACCATATTCACCGCGTAACCAAACTTGTAGTTCATTATTTTCTGGGTTGTATATATAGTATTCCTCTACACCGTATTGATTGTAGAACAGCAACTTCCGAGCCATTTCTACTGATGTGTTGACTGGCGAGAGGATTTCAAACACTACTTGGGGCGGTTGGTTTCCTTCTTCCCACTGTTTATAAGAAGAACGACGACCTTTTGGACGACCAATGGCAACCATCACATCGGGTGCATATTTAATCTTATTATTACCCTCAATGGGATACCAGAATAAATCGCCAGCGACAAAAACATTTGGATCGCCTGCAAACAGAAGATCTAAATTACCTTTAATCAGCACAATAATTTCAAAATGTTCTGTATTATTTGCCATTGGCTGATCGTCAGATTCTGGATAGAAAATCTCCGCAGGTGCAGAAGATTCGATTTGGGAAACCATCGCTTTCATCTCCACTCGTGTTTTTATTTTAGGCGATCGCTTCACTGCAATTGAACGTGAATAGACCTCACCCACCCAGCCTCCCTCTCCTACCAGGAGAGGGAGGAGTAAGGAAAAATTAGGCTTTTTACTCCCCTCTCCTTGAAGGAGAGGGGCTGGGGGTGAGGTCAAAATCCTATACATCGAATACACGTCAATTGAGTTGCGTTGCCATGCAATTGAGTTGCGTCGCCTCACAATTGAGTTGCATCGCCATGCAATGCGATTGTATTAAGAAATTTTACAAACACTGCTTAAGTAAAAAGTACCCTGCATAGACCTTAGTAACCCACGTATGGATAAGTGTAAGGTTTCATAGCGTAAGGAAAAATCCACATGGTTACTAAATTTGGTACTAATTTCAACGACAACGGCACAATTCAAAACGGTATATTTTACCCTACCCTCACAGGCACTGATGGCGACGATCGCATTTCTGGATTGGCAGGCAACGATATTATAGATGGTGCGGCTGGGAATGACAGCCTTTGGGGTGATGGTGGTAACGACTTGTTACGGGGCGGTGATGGGATTGATTGGTTATCAGGTGGTGATGGCAACGATACCATAATTGGCGATCGCGGTAATGATATCTTCGTTGGTGGAGCCGGAAACGACAGGTTGATTTGGAACAACGGCGATGGCAGCGACAAAATGAGTGGCAATGCTGGCTATGATGTAGTCGAAGTCAATGGTGCTGCGGCTGCCGGGGATACCTTCCGCTTACAAAAAGATGCCCAAGGTAGAGCCATCTTTGACCGCTTGAACTTAGTACCATTCACCCTAACTGTAGACACTGCCGAAAAATTTGAAGTCAACGGTCAAGGCGGCGATGACATCTTCGATGTTAACAGTTTGGTTGGCACTAGCATTACAAGCGTGCAGTTTACAGGTGGTGCAGGCAATGACTTGCTTGATGGTGCTGATACAACTACGCCGTTAGTTGGTTATGGCAACGAAGGCAATGACACCCTCAAGGGTGGCGCTGGAACTGACAGTCTTTCGGGCGATATTGGTAACGACTTGTTACGGGGCGGTGATGGGATTGATTGGTTATCAGGTGGTGATGGCAACGATACCATAATTGGCGATCGCGGTAATGATATCTTCGTTGGTGGAGCCGGAAACGACAGGTTGATTTGGAACAACGGTGATGGCAGCGACAAAATGAGTGGCAATGCTGGCTACGATGTAATCGAAGTCAATGGTGCTGCGGCTGCCGGGGATACCTTCCGCTTACAAAAAGATGCCCAAGGTAGAGCCATCTTTGACCGCTTGAACTTGGTACCCTTCACCCTAACTGTAGA